>NZ_BANL01000110.1:0-109 GCF_000320945.2 Idiomarina sp. 28-8 | reverse complement strand
CCTACCGCTCCTGCAGTATCTGCGCATTCCATTTTTGCTCAAACTGACCGGTTAAAGGCTTTACTGCAAGCGCTTTGCCCTGACTCAGCGCCTCGCAACTGGTTTCAAA
>NZ_BANL01000109.1:0-115 GCF_000320945.2 Idiomarina sp. 28-8 | reverse complement strand
GCGCTGGGAAGGCATTATTATTGATCCGCTGGGTGCCTTGCTCGCGGTACTGGTATACGAGTTTATTATTGCCAGCCAGGATGTTGCTTCCTGCATGCTTGCAGGCCTTGCAACC
>NZ_BANL01000108.1:0-124 GCF_000320945.2 Idiomarina sp. 28-8 | reverse complement strand
CTCCGGACTCTGCAACATCATCATTATCGTCTTCAGTTACCGGGTTGATTTCGACCGTTGCCGGTGGAGACTGAACACGCGGACGTTTTCTAAACCGCTCCGGGTGCTGATTAAACGCGTTGTC
>NZ_BANL01000107.1:0-136 GCF_000320945.2 Idiomarina sp. 28-8 | reverse complement strand
CCATTAACTGGCTCAGGTACTCCTGAATCCATTAAGTCATTAACTCGTGAAGACTTAGTCCAGCACGCTCAAACCTGGTTACGCCCGGACAACGCAAAACTGGTGATTGTGGGTGATACCAACGTTGAACAAGCTC
>NZ_BANL01000106.1:0-142 GCF_000320945.2 Idiomarina sp. 28-8 | reverse complement strand
CATGCTAGAGGGCATAATAAGCACTAGCAAGCTACAAACTCCCCATAAAACTGCGAAAGCACCGCCAGCTGCTAAGCCAAATTTCTTTGCATTAAGTTTCATAACTTCCTCCTTAAAAATACCGTTGTAAATTAGATATATT
>NZ_BANL01000105.1:0-145 GCF_000320945.2 Idiomarina sp. 28-8 | reverse complement strand
AACTGAGTTCCTGAAAAACTTTAACCTTGATGTCATTTACTGCATAGGCTGGAGCTATTTACTTGATGAAGAGCTTTTCTCTATGCCTCGCCTGGGTGTAATTGGATTTCACCCCGCAAAGTTACCTCAGAATCGTGGGCGTCAT
>NZ_BANL01000104.1:0-147 GCF_000320945.2 Idiomarina sp. 28-8 | reverse complement strand
ATTCCCCACTGCTGCCTCCCGTAGGAGTCTGGGCCGTGTCTCAGTCCCAGTGTGGCTGATCATCCTCTCAGAACAGCTAGGGATCGTCGCCTTGGTGAGCCTTTACCCCACCAACTAGCTAATCCCGCTTGGGCTCATCTTTAGGTG
>NZ_BANL01000103.1:0-160 GCF_000320945.2 Idiomarina sp. 28-8 | reverse complement strand
CCAGTCTTTGGTGTATTCATCGGCCTCTACTTGTTGCTTTTCATAGCGGCGCTGTAGAACCTGCATGTCATTATGTTTGGTAAAAGGCGTACCTTGCTCTTCACAGAAGAACTGCTCGTCTTTGAGCGCTTCTAACTCACCCTCGATTTCAACCGATAGG
>NZ_BANL01000102.1:0-164 GCF_000320945.2 Idiomarina sp. 28-8 | reverse complement strand
CGTCCTGCATTTTTTGTCTACCTCACATCCGTGTGAGTAAGTGTCCACACAGTTTGCAGGCTTGATATAGACAGAGAAGAAACTGGGTCTGTAGCTCAGCTGGTTAGAGCGCACCCCTGATAAGGGTGAGGTCGGCAGTTCAAGTCTGCCCAGACCCACCATTT
>NZ_BANL01000101.1:0-165 GCF_000320945.2 Idiomarina sp. 28-8 | reverse complement strand
ATTTTCTCTGTCAGACACCTTAGGTGTAATGCTTAAGTTAAAACCAAGCTCATAGACCTTAAAGAATTCTTCCTTGATGTTTGCTAAGCCTTCGACAATAGCCTCAGCACTCAGTTGTGCAAAACCATCAATTTTAACCATTTCCTCAACCGATACATCGAAGAG
>NZ_BANL01000100.1:0-165 GCF_000320945.2 Idiomarina sp. 28-8 | reverse complement strand
ATCCAGCGTTACTTCACCATAACTTTCACCTGATGAGTCAATGCTGGTAAGCGTACCAAGAGAGCCGTTTTGAATGCCTTTATCATAGTGGTTTTGCGTAAATAGAATCGCATCATTCAATCTGAGGTTTTGAAAGAATCTCTCACCGTGCATTTCAAACTCAAG
>NZ_BANL01000099.1:0-167 GCF_000320945.2 Idiomarina sp. 28-8 | reverse complement strand
GTCCGGATTCTATAAAGGTATATTTTCATTGTCAGACTAAATTGATCGAAACCTTTAGGGAAATATATCGAGATGAGTTTGAATATGAGGGTAAACGAGCGATCGTTGTACCTCTGGACGCCGATATCAAAGATGGGCCCCTAGGCCATTGTCTTCAAATGGCGCTG
>NZ_BANL01000098.1:0-168 GCF_000320945.2 Idiomarina sp. 28-8 | reverse complement strand
GTCCGGATTCTATAAAGGTATATTTTCATTGTCAGACTAAATTGATCGAAACCTTTAGGGAAATATATCGAGATGAGTTTGAATATGAGGGTAAACGAGCGATCGTTGTACCTCTGGACGCCGATATCAAAGATGGGCCCCTAGGCCATTGTCTTCAAATGGCGCTGA
>NZ_BANL01000097.1:0-169 GCF_000320945.2 Idiomarina sp. 28-8 | reverse complement strand
CCGCACTTAGCCAGGCCATGCTCCAACTCGGCGAAACGGTTGATCAAATGGACTTAGATGACAAAGCAGTTGCGGAAGTGATGTCCTTGGTTATGTCTTAATGAAAATCCTCACTTTTTGATCTGCATTTGCGAAACTTAACCGCAGCGCATATACTCTAATTGAAGTG
>NZ_BANL01000096.1:0-170 GCF_000320945.2 Idiomarina sp. 28-8 | reverse complement strand
ATTTCGGTGGCACTACCCAACGCAACTGCCGAGCCTATTGAACAAACTTTGTATGAGGTACAAAAAAGCCAAAAGCTGGGGCTGTTATTAAAACTACTGAAAAGCCTCGACCTACCCCAAGTACTTGTGTTTTCACGCACCAAACAAGGCGCTAACCGGTTAGTTAAGCA
>NZ_BANL01000095.1:0-175 GCF_000320945.2 Idiomarina sp. 28-8 | reverse complement strand
TTTATGCAGAAGGTCGTTTCTAGTATGTCAGCAACAGCATCCAAAAATTTGGATAAAGCAGGAATTTGGGTCACCACTTTGTGTGCGATTCATTGCTTATTGCTGCCTGTTATTCTGCCGTTGCTCGCTATGGCGGGTTTAGCCTTTATCGGCGAAGACCTATTGGAAAACACCA
>NZ_BANL01000094.1:0-177 GCF_000320945.2 Idiomarina sp. 28-8 | reverse complement strand
TGGCCGCCAGTGCCGCAGATCACAGTTTAAGTTTGATGTTAAACAGCCAGCGTCTGAACCGCTTAGCACAACAACACGCCGACAACGACCGAGTGCCTTCTCCGGCCGGACTGATGACAGCAATTTTTAATACCGTTTTCAGTGACTGGAAAAACGCAAAGAAAGCCCCTGTTCAGC
>NZ_BANL01000093.1:0-177 GCF_000320945.2 Idiomarina sp. 28-8 | reverse complement strand
GCTGAACAGGGGCTTTCTTTGCGTTTTTCCAGTCACTGAAAACGGTATTAAAAATTGCTGTCATCAGTCCGGCCGGAGAAGGCACTCGGTCGTTGTCGGCGTGTTGTTGTGCTAAGCGGTTCAGACGCTGGCTGTTTAACATCAAACTTAAACTGTGATCTGCGGCACTGGCGGCCA
>NZ_BANL01000092.1:0-178 GCF_000320945.2 Idiomarina sp. 28-8 | reverse complement strand
GTTGCGGAGCTGCATGTTGATTCAGGCTGGGTACCCAAACACACCAATATTGAAGAGTTTGAGTCTGCCATAAGAACGGTTTGTGAACCTATTTTTGAGAAGCCGTTGGCGGAAATTTCATTCGGGCATGTGCTGATTAACTTATTTAATACGGCGCGACGCTTTCGAGATGGAAGTT
>NZ_BANL01000091.1:0-178 GCF_000320945.2 Idiomarina sp. 28-8 | reverse complement strand
CGCAGTGTTGAAATAGCATGCCCAACGAGCTTTCCGCCGTAGTAGGCTTTTACCGCCACCAGGCTGGCTCGTCCGTTGGCAAACTCCATAACTTGCAGAGCGCCTGGGTAGTCAATAAGCCGGCGAATATAGCTGGTTACCAGTTGTTCCGGTGAAATAATGTGGTCAACTGGCGCAT
>NZ_BANL01000090.1:0-179 GCF_000320945.2 Idiomarina sp. 28-8 | reverse complement strand
AGTGGTGAATAACGCTGACGCTATCGTACTATCGGTTAAGCCTCAGTTAATGGCAGAAGTTTGCGCTCACTTACGTGAAAACGTTCACAACCTGACAGACAAATTGATTATTACCATTGCAGCAGGTATTCGTATTCCAAAATACCGCGAGTATTTAGGCGAAAACATCCGTATTATCC
>NZ_BANL01000089.1:0-183 GCF_000320945.2 Idiomarina sp. 28-8 | reverse complement strand
ATTGCTGTGGAAATGATTGAGCAAGCGGAAAAACAAGGCAAATTAAAGCCTGGCGACACCATTATTGAAGCGACAGCGGGGAATACCGGCTTAGGTTTGGCGCTTGTGGCTGCCAGTAAAGGCTATCCGCTGAAAATTGTTATGCCTGACAAAATGAGCCAGGAAAAAGTAAATAACCTTCGT
>NZ_BANL01000088.1:0-183 GCF_000320945.2 Idiomarina sp. 28-8 | reverse complement strand
ACCACGCGTGATCACGTAGTCAGCCTGATACGGCTTCATTGATTGTTCGATGGGTTGCCCGGCTTTCTGCTGACTATCTGCAACAGCGGTATTCATTGCCAAGCCACTTAATAATACGCTGGATACCAGCCAACTGACGGTCCTTTTCACTTTCACTTCTCCCCTTCTGTTCACTACTGGACG
>NZ_BANL01000087.1:0-183 GCF_000320945.2 Idiomarina sp. 28-8 | reverse complement strand
CGTCCAGTAGTGAACAGAAGGGGAGAAGTGAAAGTGAAAAGGACCGTCAGTTGGCTGGTATCCAGCGTATTATTAAGTGGCTTGGCAATGAATACCGCTGTTGCAGATAGTCAGCAGAAAGCCGGGCAACCCATCGAACAATCAATGAAGCCGTATCAGGCTGACTACGTGATCACGCGTGGT
>NZ_BANL01000086.1:0-184 GCF_000320945.2 Idiomarina sp. 28-8 | reverse complement strand
ATTCGGTAAAGTCGCTCGCTTGTGCGTAACGTCTCCAAACACCTTGGGTGTTGTATGGTTAAGTCTCACGGGCAATTAGTACGGGTTAGCTCAACGCATTACTACGCTTCCACACCCCGCCTATCAACGTTGTAGTCTCCAACAACCCTTCAGAGCACTCTAAGTGCTAGTGACAGCTTATCTT
>NZ_BANL01000085.1:0-186 GCF_000320945.2 Idiomarina sp. 28-8 | reverse complement strand
AACCGATGCCGGAGCTGATGCCTGGGGACGAAAGCTGATCACCCAGTTGCGCACAACCAAACCCGAAAATGAGTTGGAGTTTTTAATTGCCGGTGCATCCATGGGTGTCGGTGCTATTAGTTTTAGTCTTTCTCAATCTAAGTCAAAAGCTAAGGTATCCAGGAATACACTGGATGATATCGATTT
>NZ_BANL01000084.1:0-187 GCF_000320945.2 Idiomarina sp. 28-8 | reverse complement strand
TAACCGATGCCGGAGCTGATGCCTGGGGACGAAAGCTGATCACCCAGTTGCGCACAACCAAACCCGAAAATGAGTTGGAGTTTTTAATTGCCGGTGCATCCATGGGTGTCGGTGCTATTAGTTTTAGTCTTTCTCAATCTAAGTCAAAAGCTAAGGTATCCAGGAATACACTGGATGATATCGATTT
>NZ_BANL01000083.1:0-193 GCF_000320945.2 Idiomarina sp. 28-8 | reverse complement strand
AGCTGGCACAGGTAAAACAACGGTACTTAGAACCGCACTTCGAGCCTACCATCAAATGGGATTTGAAATACATGCGGTCGCGCTGAGTGGCAGAGCCGCTATGCGCTTGCATGAGTCAATTGGCTTTATCACCTCAACTATCGCTAAGTTATTACGTAGAGAGCCTATTGAGCCAAGTTCAGACCAGCCAAAG
>NZ_BANL01000082.1:0-194 GCF_000320945.2 Idiomarina sp. 28-8 | reverse complement strand
GAGCTGGCACAGGTAAAACAACGGTACTTAGAACCGCACTTCGAGCCTACCATCAAATGGGATTTGAAATACATGCGGTCGCGCTGAGTGGCAGAGCCGCTATGCGCTTGCATGAGTCAATTGGCTTTATCACCTCAACTATCGCTAAGTTATTACGTAGAGAGCCTATTGAGCCAAGTTCAGACCAGCCAAAG
>NZ_BANL01000081.1:0-198 GCF_000320945.2 Idiomarina sp. 28-8 | reverse complement strand
ATAGTTCGTTGACCGCCGGTCAAAAAGTTACCCCCAAACCCGTACCTGCTGATTATGACAAAGGCGAGGAATTATAATGAAAGCCTTTATTGCCGCCGCTTTCTCACGCAATCGCGCAGCGATACTGTTACTCGCTGTATTGTTGATAATGGGCAGCATTGCCTACGCCACAATTCCTAAAGAAGCTGCACCCGAAAT
>NZ_BANL01000080.1:0-203 GCF_000320945.2 Idiomarina sp. 28-8 | reverse complement strand
CATGTGGCCTGTAGTCTGGATAGAAATGGTCTGCGTCCGGCGCGGTATGTTTTGACCCGTTCGGGTATTCTGACCATTGCCTCCGAAGTGGGTATCTGGGATTACGACGAGCAGGAAGTGATTGAAAAAGGCCGCTTAGGGCCGGGACAAATGATGGCGGTGGATACTTATACCGGCAAAATTTGGTATAACGACCAAATTGA
>NZ_BANL01000079.1:0-210 GCF_000320945.2 Idiomarina sp. 28-8 | reverse complement strand
AACGTGCTGATACCCATGACAAAAGCCTAAAAAGTTCGTATAATTTGCGCCGCTTCACAGCTTCCAATCAAAAATGGCCCCTTAGCTCAGTGGTTAGAGCACCCGACTCATAATCGGTTGGTCCCCAGTTCAAATCTGGGAGGGGCCACCATTTTTAAAGGCTTTCAGTATTAGTTATTACTAATGAAAATTAGTTGGTGAGTCGATGGT
>NZ_BANL01000078.1:0-212 GCF_000320945.2 Idiomarina sp. 28-8 | reverse complement strand
CTGAAACTTTACGCAGTCAGTAAAAAAACAGTTAGAAAGGTGCTAAAAGCGCTTGACGGGACGAGTTAAATCTCTAAAATGCGCTCCACGTTCAAGGCAGGCAACGAAGCCGCCGAAAACCTAAGTTTTCTAAAAAATCTTTTTTCAAAAAAGTATTGACGGAAAACACACGGTGTGTAGAATACGCACCTCTCGCAGCCAAGGTTGCTGAG
>NZ_BANL01000077.1:0-214 GCF_000320945.2 Idiomarina sp. 28-8 | reverse complement strand
AGCACGGACCGTTTTACGTACGCGGTCATTACCTTGTTGCGCTTGTTGATTTGCTTCGTCCGAAGCTTCAGAAGCGTTTTGAGCATCCTGAGCAACGGTTTCAACGGCGGTGGTCAGCTCGTTTACGGCCGTTGCTGCCTGTTCTAATTCTTCCGACTGCTGCTGAATAGTTCGGGTAGACTCTTCAGTCACTGAGCTTAGTTCTTCAGAGGTT
>NZ_BANL01000076.1:0-220 GCF_000320945.2 Idiomarina sp. 28-8 | reverse complement strand
AAAGTCCGGAAGCTGGCTCTGTTCTAATAGCGGGTTATGGCTCATTTTTACCTCAATTTTTCAAAATGCTTACAATGGATATTGGGGCTTTGCGCTAGTCTTCAACCACGCTTATGTGGTTTCCTGCGTTTTTTGCGGTATTATCAGTTCGTTAATAAATCAGAATAAAGGTAAATGTCATGTCTGACACCTCTTTTCGATCTTTACGCTTATTGGCCGG
>NZ_BANL01000075.1:0-220 GCF_000320945.2 Idiomarina sp. 28-8 | reverse complement strand
CCGGCCAATAAGCGTAAAGATCGAAAAGAGGTGTCAGACATGACATTTACCTTTATTCTGATTTATTAACGAACTGATAATACCGCAAAAAACGCAGGAAACCACATAAGCGTGGTTGAAGACTAGCGCAAAGCCCCAATATCCATTGTAAGCATTTTGAAAAATTGAGGTAAAAATGAGCCATAACCCGCTATTAGAACAGAGCCAGCTTCCGGACTTT
>NZ_BANL01000074.1:0-223 GCF_000320945.2 Idiomarina sp. 28-8 | reverse complement strand
AATTCTGGTTATTCAAGTCGTTTTATGGTTAGTCAGTGGATTTTTCTTTAGCATAACGGGTCACGAGGGGATGTCGGGTCACCAATATATGGTGACCAATACGCCAGAGCCCGTTTTAAAAAAATAGCCCCTAAAATACGCTTTCGCGAAATGCATCAAAGGTTCCCTTCGGCTCATTCAATTGAAATCGTAAGTGTCTCAGGAGTAGGACAGTATCAAGTGA
>NZ_BANL01000073.1:0-224 GCF_000320945.2 Idiomarina sp. 28-8 | reverse complement strand
AATTCTGGTTATTCAAGTCGTTTTATGGTTAGTCAGTGGATTTTTCTTTAGCATAACGGGTCACGAGGGGATGTCGGGTCACCAATATATGGTGACCAATACGCCAGAGCCCGTTTTAAAAAAAATAGCCCCTAAAATACGCTTTCGCGAAATGCATCAAAGGTTCCCTTCGGCTCATTCAATTGAAATCGTAAGTGTCTCAGGAGTAGGACAGTATCAAGTGA
>NZ_BANL01000072.1:0-224 GCF_000320945.2 Idiomarina sp. 28-8 | reverse complement strand
CGAGCGGGCAAACTTAATTGCAACCGTGCGTTTTAAACGCTGGTCGTAGGCTTTATAGACCAGGCCACTACCACCTTGCCCCAGTAACTTTATCGACTGGTAACGTGCTGGTATTGGATAGGGAAAATTGTTGTCCGGATGTACTTCAGCCAAACTTTTATCCTTACTACTTAAGCTCAAATCCAGTCTAACGATGACAAACACCAAACAACAGGTTTTGAGGA
>NZ_BANL01000071.1:0-236 GCF_000320945.2 Idiomarina sp. 28-8 | reverse complement strand
TAAAAGCGGGTGCAAAGATGGTTGATTTTCACGGCTGGGACATGCCGCTGAACTACGGCTCACAAATTGAAGAGCACCATGCTGTACGCCGTGACTGCGGTGTTTTTGATGTGTCTCACATGACTATTGTTGACGTAGAAGGGCCACAGGCTCAGGCGTTTTTGCGTTACCTGCTGGCTAACGACGTTGCCAAGCTAAAAACCGAAGGCAAAGCACAATACACCAGTATGCTGAAT
>NZ_BANL01000070.1:0-236 GCF_000320945.2 Idiomarina sp. 28-8 | reverse complement strand
TAAAAGCGGGTGCAAAGATGGTTGATTTTCACGGCTGGGACATGCCGCTGAACTACGGCTCACAAATTGAAGAGCACCATGCTGTACGCCGTGACTGCGGTGTTTTTGATGTGTCTCACATGACTATTGTTGACGTAGAAGGGCCACAGGCTCAGGCGTTTTTGCGTTACCTGCTGGCTAACGACGTTGCCAAGCTAAAAACCGAAGGCAAAGCACAATACACCAGTATGCTGAAT
>NZ_BANL01000069.1:0-259 GCF_000320945.2 Idiomarina sp. 28-8 | reverse complement strand
AAGTGCCTCTTACTGGCTTATCATGGCTTATCGCAAGTTAGTACGTCCTTCATCGCCTCCAACTGCCTAGGCATCCACCGTGTACGCTTAGTCACTTAACCATACAACCCGAAGGTGTCTGGCATACGTGACCAAGATTGTTTGTTCTCGCTGTACACAAGTTCGATACGCCTCTACCAAATCAGTTTGTTCAAGTAGAGTGGCATTTCTTACTTTTAATATTACAATCAGCTTTTCATGTTGTTAAAGAGCACGTAAC
>NZ_BANL01000068.1:0-270 GCF_000320945.2 Idiomarina sp. 28-8 | reverse complement strand
TTTCTGCAACTGTCTCCAGTATGTATTCGGCTTTGCTCACTTCAAAGGACTTGTCTTCTTCAACAAACAGGCCTTTTACCTGGCCGTCGGTAATAATCATAGCGTAGCGCTTAGAACGTATGCCACCGAAGCTGCCGGTGTCCATGCTAAGGCCCATTATTTGGTTGTATGCGCCGTTGCCGTCAGACAATAACCGAACCTTTTCTCCGATCCCTAAAGATTCGCCCCAGGCCTTCATAACAAAGGCGTCGTTTACGGGCCACAACAATT
>NZ_BANL01000067.1:0-272 GCF_000320945.2 Idiomarina sp. 28-8 | reverse complement strand
ATGAGCAATACTTTGCTGCAGCCTTCCATAATAGAGACAAAGGCACTGGCACCGTCTGCTTTAGGCTCGGCTAAACGGTCAAACTTTTCAATTTCAGGAAAAGAGACGTCAACCATAGGTGCATGAGTCTCGCTGACCTGATTAACCATTTCTGGTAAGCGGTGCAGAGTCTGAGGACCAAAGATAATATCGACAAAAGGCGCGCGGGCGCGAATTTCATTGCCTTCCTGAGAAGCAACACAGCCGCCAACACCAATTAATAAATTAGGGTT
>NZ_BANL01000066.1:0-306 GCF_000320945.2 Idiomarina sp. 28-8 | reverse complement strand
GAACAGCCTGACCGTACACCAGGATCGCGGTATGCCGATGACCGCTCACTGCTATCTGGATGTGTTATCCGACTTAACGATAACCGCCAGTCACAGCCGGCCCCGCGTCAGTAATGATAACCCGATGAGCGAAGCGCAGTTTAAGACGCTGAAATATCAGCCTGACTACCCACGCCGATTTAAGGGTTACGGCCACGCACTTGACTGGTGTCGCGATTACTTTCGTTGGTATAACGAAAGCCATTACCACAGCAATCTAGCCGGTTACACACCCGAGCAGGTCTTTACCGGCGAATGGAAAACACT
>NZ_BANL01000065.1:0-332 GCF_000320945.2 Idiomarina sp. 28-8 | reverse complement strand
AAACCCTCCGCTATCGACTATTAATCCGCCAACTGAATTGCCATGACCCCCAATGTATTTGGTTAGTGAATGCACCACAATGTCAGCGCCAAAATCAATGGGTTTGCAAAGTATCGGTGTAGCAACCGTGTTGTCCACGACCAGTGGAACTCCATGCTGGTGAGCGACCTCAGCATAGCCTTCTAAATCGGCGATGTTTCCCGCCGGGTTGCCAATACTTTCACAGAATACGGCTTTAGTTTTACCGTCTATAAGTTTGCCTATGTCTTCCGCTTTATCCGATTCGGCAAAACGGACTTCAATGCCAAATGAAGGCAGCATGTGCTGGAAGA
>NZ_BANL01000064.1:0-332 GCF_000320945.2 Idiomarina sp. 28-8 | reverse complement strand
AAACCCTCCGCTATCGACTATTAATCCGCCAACTGAATTGCCATGACCCCCAATGTATTTGGTTAGTGAATGCACCACAATGTCAGCGCCAAAATCAATGGGTTTGCAAAGTATCGGTGTAGCAACCGTGTTGTCCACGACCAGTGGAACTCCATGCTGGTGAGCGACCTCAGCATAGCCTTCTAAATCGGCGATGTTTCCCGCCGGGTTGCCAATACTTTCACAGAATACGGCTTTAGTTTTACCGTCTATAAGTTTGCCTATGTCTTCCGCTTTATCCGATTCGGCAAAACGGACTTCAATGCCAAATGAAGGCAGCATGTGCTGGAAGA
>NZ_BANL01000063.1:0-339 GCF_000320945.2 Idiomarina sp. 28-8 | reverse complement strand
CTAAACTTCTTTGCTGTTCTACCATTTGAGCGGGGAAGGTTGTGTGTACGAATTGAGCTGACTTTAAGGCCTCCACCGCTCCAGCTGCTCTAGCAATTTGAGAGCTAATACTGTCTGGCAAAATGTGAATTTTGCTACGCTCAATAATTTTCTGAATTGAGCTGTCGAACGCCCATGATGGAAAGCCTGATATTCTATCGCGGCGCTTTTTGCCATCTGATGAGGAGCTCATGACCAAATCCTTGTTTTAAGTGGGTTGGTCGAGCATACCAAAGTAACGAGCGGCTGCGAATCGAGATTCAACTAGAATGACTAGGGGTTTGCTAAAAAATTGCACTG
>NZ_BANL01000062.1:0-339 GCF_000320945.2 Idiomarina sp. 28-8 | reverse complement strand
CTAAACTTCTTTGCTGTTCTACCATTTGAGCGGGGAAGGTTGTGTGTACGAATTGAGCTGACTTTAAGGCCTCCACCGCTCCAGCTGCTCTAGCAATTTGAGAGCTAATACTGTCTGGCAAAATGTGAATTTTGCTACGCTCAATAATTTTCTGAATTGAGCTGTCGAACGCCCATGATGGAAAGCCTGATATTCTATCGCGGCGCTTTTTGCCATCTGATGAGGAGCTCATGACCAAATCCTTGTTTTAAGTGGGTTGGTCGAGCATACCAAAGTAACGAGCGGCTGCGAATCGAGATTCAACTAGAATGACTAGGGGTTTGCTAAAAAATTGCACTG
>NZ_BANL01000061.1:0-397 GCF_000320945.2 Idiomarina sp. 28-8 | reverse complement strand
ACTAAGTTACCGGTAAATGTTCTTGTTTAAGAACACTTAACGCTAACGGTTACGAAGAGAAGAAATGGTGGAGCCAAGCGGGATCGAACCGCTGACCTCCTGCGTGCAAGGCAGGCGCTCTCCCAGCTGAGCTATGGCCCCAGAATGCTTGCCTGAAGTTTCGATAGCGGCGTTGCGCGATCCGTTCAATCAGTCACATACCATCGAGGTATGCTCCTTCAATCACTCAACGTGCGCCTTGCTCTCAAAGCTTCATGCTGCGCGTGCTGACATCGGGGAAAACCTTCTTATCAACATCGCGGCAACCCTGACAAGGGAATTTCAAGGTTAGGCAAGGCGAGAGGGTTCGAAGCATACATCAGTATGCGAGTACCCGAACAACGCAGCATAACCGCAG
>NZ_BANL01000060.1:0-415 GCF_000320945.2 Idiomarina sp. 28-8 | reverse complement strand
CTAGCTAATCCCGCTTGGGCTCATCTTTAGGTGTGAGGCCCGAAGGTCCCCCACTTTGGTCCGTAGACATTATGCGGTATTAGCCACAGTTTCCCGTGGTTGTCCCCCGCCTAAAGGCAAATTCCCAAGTATTACTCACCCGTCCGCCGCTCGTCAGCAGAGAAGCAAGCTTCTCTCTGTTACCGCTCGACTTGCATGTGTTAGGCCTGCCGCCAGCGTTCAATCTGAGCCATGATCAAACTCTTCAATTAAAAGTAGTTCAATCAACTCAATGAATTACGCGTTTTTGCTCGGTTTCTTGCGAAACCTTGCTGAACACTCATTCAAAAGTTGCAATACAAATATTTCGTTTTGCTTAACTTCTGCAAGTGCCCACACAGTTTGCTTGGCTTGATATAATTGTTAAAGAGCGTTT
>NZ_BANL01000059.1:0-525 GCF_000320945.2 Idiomarina sp. 28-8 | reverse complement strand
CTTTTGTGCCGGAGTTGATCGCGCTATAACTATTGTTGAGCGGGCTTTAGAAATATTTGAGCCGCCAATTTACGTGCGTCACGAGGTGGTTCACAACAAATATGTTGTCAGTAAACTGCGCGAGGCCGGTGCGGTCTTTGTTGAAGAATTGCACGAAGTACCAGACGACCAAATTGTTATTTTTAGCGCCCATGGCGTCTCTCAGGCGGTAAGACAAGAAGCCAAAGATCGCGGCTTGCGAGTATTTGACGCGACTTGCCCATTGGTGACCAAAGTCCATATGGAAGTTACCCGTGCCAGCCGTAAAGGGCATGAATGTATTTTAATTGGTCACGCAGGACACCCTGAGGTTGAAGGGACTATGGGCCAATATAATAATTCTGAGGGTGGCATTTATTTGGTGGAGTCGCCGGAAGATGTTGCCAAGCTGGAAGTGAAAGATCCCGGTAACCTGCATTACATGAGCCAGACCACCTTATCGGTTGATGACACGGCCGACGTAATAGATGCCTTGCGTCAAAAGTT
>NZ_BANL01000058.1:0-541 GCF_000320945.2 Idiomarina sp. 28-8 | reverse complement strand
TAATACCAACAAATAGAGGCCTTGATGAAAATGGAGAAATAGACACTATTGGGATAGGTGGCGATAATGTGCCATATGTATATTTTGGTCATATTTGCGATCAGGATTTGATTTCTAGCGAACCTTCATAATTTAAAAGGGCCTCTAAATGAGGCCCTTTCGCAATAAATTACTCTCGTTCTGCATTTCTTCTAAGTTGAGATGAGATATTATCGTTTAACTCAAGCCAACTAAAGTCCTTATTCCAAGCCTGTTTAAAGCTTTCTCCTCCTTGTGAATTATCCAGAATTTCTTTTAAATCAAATATTTTTGAGAAATTATCTTCGTTTACGTCGTAACTTGACCACCCCCTAACTCCCAAGTCAATGTGCTCTAGAAAGCTCGATTTAAACTCGTTAGCTGCGGTCACAAAATCCCCGTTGTCATTTAATTTTTCAGATATAAGACTTTTCTCTTTATCATTAATGGAACCTGTAACTTCTAGCTCACCTGATTGACTGATTGATATCCCCCAGTCTTTATTCGCTAATGATGGTTGTTC
>NZ_BANL01000057.1:0-552 GCF_000320945.2 Idiomarina sp. 28-8 | reverse complement strand
ACTGAGTTACCGGTAAATATTCTTGTTTAAGAACACTTAACGCTAACGGTTACGAAGAGAAGAAATGGTGGAGCCAAGCGGGATCGAACCGCTGACCTCCTGCGTGCAAGGCAGGCGCTCTCCCAGCTGAGCTATGGCCCCTTTGGTGCGTGGCTTTGCGATAACACTCCAGCGCCGCGTTACTGCACCTCATTCGCTCAGTCACGTACCAACGTACGCTCCTTCACTCATATCGGCTTGCGCCTTGCTCTGAAGCGTTCTCGCTGCGCTTAAACATCGCGAGCTTGAATCGCTAAACCCAATAAGGGAATTTCAAGCGAGGGCAAGGCGGAAGCCGAGGACGTGTACATCAGTACACGACGAGGTTTCCAACGCAGCCATCGCGCAGAAATGGTGGGTCTGGGCAGACTTGAACTGCCGACCTCACCCTTATCAGGGGTGCGCTCTAACCAGCTGAGCTACAGACCCAGTTTCTTCTCTGTCTATATCAAGCCTGCAAACTGTGTGGACACTTACTCACACGGATGTGAGGTATACAAAAAATGCAGGACA
>NZ_BANL01000056.1:0-714 GCF_000320945.2 Idiomarina sp. 28-8 | reverse complement strand
AAAGGCCTCTTACTGGCTTATCATGGCTTATCGCAAGTTAGTACGTCCTTCATCGCCTCCAACTGCCTAGGCATCCACCGTGTACGCTTAGTCACTTAACCATACAACCCGAAGGTGTCTGGCATACGTGACCAAGATTGTTTGTTCTCGCTGTACACAAGTTCGATACGCCTCTACCAAATCAGTTTGTTCAAGTAGAGTGGCATTTCTTACTTTTAATATTACAATCAGCTTTTCATGTTGTTAAAGAGCACGTAACAATAAGTTACCGGTAAATGTTCTTCATTAAGAACGTTTAACGCTAACCATCGCTCCTGACGTGAACGTCAGGCTACGCAAGAGAAGAAATGGTGGAGCCAAGCGGGATCGAACCGCTGACCTCCTGCGTGCAAGGCAGGCGCTCTCCCAGCTGAGCTATGGCCCCGAATGCTTGCCTGAAGTTTCGATAGCGGCGTTGCGCGATTCGTTCAATCAGTCACATACCATCGAGGTATGCTCCTTCAATCACTCAACGTGCGCCTTGCTCTCAAAGCTTCATGCTGCGCGTGCTGACATCGGGAAAACCCTCTGTTTAACATCGCGGCAACCCTGACAAGGGAATCTCAAGGTTAGGCAAGGCCTTAAACCTGAAATGCTTTTGAGTGGCTGGCAAGGCGGAAAGGCGCGACGCATAGCCTGCTATGCGAGTGATTTTCCAACGCTGTCCAGGCGCTC
>NZ_BANL01000055.1:0-824 GCF_000320945.2 Idiomarina sp. 28-8 | reverse complement strand
GCCGGGCTCTTAAAATCAACAGGACTGCTTAGTCCATGATTTTTGATACAACGCCTGCACCTACGGTACGGCCACCCTCACGGATAGCGAAACGCAGACCTTCGTCCATTGCGATTGGAGCAATCAAATCTACAACAAACTTCAGGTTATCACCAGGCATGACCATTTCTACGCCTTCTGGCAATTCTACAGCACCTGTTACGTCCGTTGTACGGAAGTAGAACTGTGGACGGTAGCCTTTAAAGAATGGCGTGTGACGGCCACCTTCGTCTTTGCTCAGTACGTAAACTTCCGCTTCGAACTTAGTATGCGGAGTAATTGTACCTGGCTTCGCCAGGACCTGACCACGCTCTACGTCGTCACGCTTAGTACCACGCAACAAGGCACCGATGTTCTCGCCTGCACGACCTTCGTCAAGCAGCTTACGGAACATTTCAACACCCGTAACGGTGGTCTTCGTCGTATCTTTCATACCAACGATTTCACACTCGTCGCCTGTACGCACGATACCGCGCTCTACACGACCCGTTACTACCGTACCACGACCTGAAATCGAGAATACGTCTTCGATTGGCATGATGAATGGCTTATCGATGTCACGCTCTGGCTCTGGGATGTAGTTATCCAGTGCGTCGGCTAATTCAACAATTTTCTTAGCGTAGTCTTCGTCGCCTTCCAGCGCTTTCAGTGCTGAGCCCTGAATTACTGGTAAATCGTCGCCCGGGAAGTCATATTCTGACAACAGTTCACGAACTTCCATTTCTACCAGCTCTAACAGCTCTTCGTCGTCGACCATGTCACATTTGTTCATGAATACAACGATG
>NZ_BANL01000054.1:0-852 GCF_000320945.2 Idiomarina sp. 28-8 | reverse complement strand
GTGTGCAAGCACACTGGGTTTCCCCATTCGGAAATCCATGACTCAAGTGCCTCTTACTGGCTTATCATGGCTTATCGCAAGTTAGTACGTCCTTCATCGCCTCCAACTGCCTAGGCATCCACCGTGTACGCTTAGTCACTTAACCATACAACCCGAAGGTGTCTGGCATACGTGACCAAGATTGTTTGTTCTCGCTGTACACAAGTTCGATACGCCTCTACCAAATCAGTTTGTTCAAGTAGAGTGGCATTCTTACTTATAAATATTACAATCAGCTTTTCATGTTGTTAAAGAGCACGTAACAATGAGTTACCGGTAAACATTCTTGTTTAAGAGTGCTTAACGCTAACCATCGCTCCTGACGTGAACGTCAGGCTACGTTTAAGAGAAGAAATGGTGGAGCCAAGCGGGATCGAACCGCTGACCTCCTGCGTGCAAGGCAGGCGCTCTCCCAGCTGAGCTATGGCCCCTTTTGGTGCGTGGCTTTGCGATAACACTCCAGCGCCGCGTTACTGCACCTCATTCGCTCAGTCACGTACCAACGTACGCTCCTTCACTCATATCGGCTTGCGCCTTGCTCTGAAGCGTTCTCGCTGCGCTTAAACATCGCAAGCTTGAATCGCTAAACCCGATAAGGGAATTTCAAGCGAGGGTAAGGCGGAAGCCGGGGAAGTGTACATCAGTACACGACTCGGGTTCCAACGCAGCCATCGCGCAGAAATGGTGGGTCTGGGCAGACTTGAACTGCCGACCTCACCCTTATCAGGGGTGCGCTCTAACCAGCTGAGCTACAGACCCAGTTTTCTTCTCTTTTAATATCAAGCCTGCAAACTGTGTGGACACTCACGTCCG
>NZ_BANL01000053.1:0-955 GCF_000320945.2 Idiomarina sp. 28-8 | reverse complement strand
GTAAGCGTCGCATAAACCACACAACCGGCCAACCGGCCAAGATAATTGTCGCTGAGATGATTTTGTGCCACCCGATCACGCGTTTCGGTTTAATCCGATCACCGATTTCGGTCTATCCGAACAATCCGTGGTAGGTCAGTTTTATTGACCGTTTTTGTCGGCGTTGATGTTCCAGGCCAGCAGCGAGTCGAGGTCATCATCGTTATTGAGCAACGGCAGTTGCTCGAACAACATCATGAGATAGTCGACCGGCATCAGGCCGTTGGCTTTGGCGGTTTCGACCATGCTGTACAAGATGGCGCTGGCCTGAGCACCGCCGCGTGAGTTTGAGAACAGCCAGGCTTTGCGGCCGATAACGAACGGTTTTATTGCGCGCTCGGCACGGTTGTTATCGATATTAACGTGGCCGTCATGCAGATAAACCTGCAGTTTATCCCATTGTTTGAGCGTGTAATGGATGGCTTTGCCGAGCAGTGACTGCGGGTTGACCTGCAGCGCCGACTTATCCAGCCAGGTTTTTAGCTTGTCCATCACAGGCTGTGCTAAGGCGTCACGTTTTTCCTGCTTTTGCGCCGGGCCGTCATCTTTGATTTTCTGCTCAATGCCGTACAGCTTCTGGATAAAGCTCAGCGCCTGGTCGGCTTTACCGCTTTTGCCTTTGCCCTGTACGGTTTTGGCCTCAATAAACTTACGACGGGCATGCGCCCAGCAGCCGGCTAGCTGTGCTCCGGTTTGCTCATAGCCCTGATAGCCGTCCACCTGCAGTGGACCGCAATAGTCAGCTAAAAACGCAGCGGGATGTGCACCACCGCGCCCGTCCTGATAATCATACAGCACGATATTCGGTGATTTATCCGGCCTTGGCTTATCGGTGCCACAGCCGTAAACCCACATGTAGCATTTGGATTTATCCACATCGAGCACGTTTAAGGTCGTCTCATCAGCCCATAAAGCC
>NZ_BANL01000052.1:0-1180 GCF_000320945.2 Idiomarina sp. 28-8 | reverse complement strand
GCTTCTTTCGAAGCAGGGAGGCGTATTCTACACGTCCCTCTCGTTTCGTCAACCCATTTTTTCAGCTTTTTCAGCCTGGTTAAAACAAAACGCCGTTGTCGGAATTTGTTGCAAATACACTTTGCAGATAACTCATGACAACGGCGGCGAATTATAGTGATCTCTCTGAGCCTTGCAAGATCTTTTTCGATCAAAAAGTTTAACCGAACAAAAAACAACCAACTGTAACTAAAACCCTTAGATTTGCTCGTTTTTAATTCTATTTTGTTGTTTTTTTGTGATTACCTTGAACTGTTGTTATATTGAATCACTCTAATAAGTTGGAATTACATAAAGGGCTTAAATCTTATGCGCTGGAAATCAATAACTTTTACCTGTTTGCTTGTTGCAACTCTTAGTTCAAGCGCCATAAGAACGAGTCATGCTGCTACTTTTGATGGCAGCCTCCAAAATTCGTCTTCCACTTTACAAGATACTTACCGAAGTATTATCGAAAGTCACCTCAATAAAAACTTCTCTATTATGCGAACTGTACGCATTCTGATTAATAACTACCCAGAACATGCTGCCTATATCGTTAATGCCGCTTTTGATACCAGAGAGAGTAGAGTAACCGCCATTGTAATAGCCGCCATGCAAGCGGAGCCTGCAGTTACTTATACTGTCGTCGACATTGCTATAGCTCGTTACCCAGATTTATGTAATGCCATTGTTGAGGCAGCTATTCAAACCGAGCCCGCTTATATTGATGATATCATTACTATTGCTTTGCAACGTCAACCTGATCAGGCTGAAACTATTATACGCAAAGCTGTCGCGTCCCATCCTGATTTTACTGAGTCTGTTTTGAGAACCGCAGCGCAGGAAGCACCTAGTTCAATTTTTTCTTCATTGACTAAGTCGATAAAGGCTTTACCGGAGACAGCAACAGCTTTAATTGCCGTTATGAAGGACTTTTTTGTTGGTTCAGATGATGAAGAGGGCACATACGAAATTAGCAAAGAAGATTGGAGAATTTTAACTCTGGAAGCGAAAGAGTCAGGAGTTAGCCGCAAGGAACTTGAATGGTTAGTAAAGGAAGGTTATCTGGAAAAGGAAACCTTCGCTAAGATTTTCAACGAAAGGCTCTAATTAGTTATTACCACTTGGTTTTAGACACAAAAAAGCCGGCTGAAATACA
>NZ_BANL01000051.1:0-1183 GCF_000320945.2 Idiomarina sp. 28-8 | reverse complement strand
CCAAGGACAAGAACCGTGAAGGGCGCGGTTACTCCTTCGAGGTGATGCGGGCACGAATGCTCTACACCACGAAGCACAAGAAGATCAACATTTTATATATTCAATAAAAGAATATACTTATAACCAAGGATTTCAAGTGGCCATTGAGTGCCACCTTCAACCACACAGAGGTAACTAGTATGAGTTTACGTATTGGCGACACAGCCCCAAATTTCGAAATCGATACCACTAAAGGTAAAATTAAATTCCACGACTGGGCTAAAGACAACTGGGTGTTTTTCTTTAGCCACCCCGCAGATTACACACCGGTTTGTACCACTGAGATGGGGCGAACCTCACAACTGGCAGAAGAATTTGCCAAGCGCGGCGTGATTCCACTGGGTTTGTCTACTGACACCGTAGAGGAACATCTGGGCTGGATCGAAGACGTAAATGCGACGCAGCATACTGACCTGCAGTTCCCCATCGTCGCCGACAAAGAAAAGAAAATTGCCCAGCTATACGACATGATCCACCCAGGCGAGAGCGAAACCGCCGCAGTTCGCTCGGTGTTTATCATCGACCCAAACCATAAAATACGTTTGACCATGACCTACCCGATGGCTGTTGGCCGTAACTTTGACGAGATTTTGCGGGTAATTGATGCCCTGCAGTTCTCAGACAAGCACAATGTGGCCTGCCCTGCTGACTGGCAGCCAGGTGACAAGGTCATTATTAAACCAACGGTCAGTAACGAAGAGGCTGCCAAATTGTTCCCGCAGGGGTGGGATGAGCAACGCCCATACCTGCGTTTCACCCAAATCAAATAGTCTCAACCAAAGTGCTGCCCCGGCTTCGCCGGGGAGCCACTTTAAAATACCTAAAATGTAGTGATCCGCTCAGCCGCGTTTGGCGTTATCCCTATGTTTCTCATTATAAATGGATGCTGACCATGTCTGCTGCCACCTCGAAGCGTTTAGCCCCGTTGTTAATCATAGCCGCGGTTATTAGCACACTCATTCTTATATTTATGTACGCTGCTGGCTTCTTCGGCCGTAACCAGGTCACCGCCCAGCAATTTGTTGACTTTCAGGAAGGTGCAAGCCCGCACGCTGGATTCCGCCGTGCCCACGCTAAAGGTGTATGTGTTGAAGGTAATTTTATCGCCAACGGCGCGTTAACTGAGTACACCAGTTCAAATATT
>NZ_BANL01000050.1:0-1236 GCF_000320945.2 Idiomarina sp. 28-8 | reverse complement strand
GTAGATACCATCTTGTACCAATCGACTTCAAACACTCAATGATGTTTGAGGTCGATATTCTTCCTGGTGCTTGATAACGCCGAAGCAGATTTGTACCAGTTTCCTCATGGCGGCACCAAGCGCCTGCATTTTCGTCTTACCCTGAGCTAACAACCTTTGTTTCTGATAAGCGATGTCCGGGTTACAACGGCTGGCAACTACGGCCGGCAGGTACAGTAAAGCTCGTATGGCCGAAGGCCCGATTTTGCTTAACCGGGTCATCCCTTTATGTGAGCCGGACTCCTGTAGCCTGGGTATCAACCCCAGATAGGCCGCCGCCTCTTTGGCGCTGCTGAAGCGTTTTACGCTGAACAAGCTGGTCAGCTCTCGGGAAACCGTCGGTCCCACACCATCAATACTCTCAAGCAACTCACGGTTTTTCTTTAACTGCGGGTGCCCGTCAATATGGTCATCAATTTCTTTTAGCAGTGCTTTAATTTCCTCATTGAGAACGGCGATCATGTCTTCAATCGATTTCACCACCCGTGGTGAAGTGTCGGTATTCGCGCAGGCTTCCAGCCGATTCCTCTCGCGCAAAACGTCCTTTTGCAAAGCATTCAGGCGTCTGAGTAACAGTTTCAGGTGCCGGGCTTCCGGCGATTCAGGCTCCCACCAGGTAATGTCACCTTTATGGGCTTTATCTTCCGTAAAACGAGCCAGCAGGAGGCTGTCGGATTTGTCCGTTTTATGGGTAACGCCAAGCGACTCGAAGTATTTCTTTGCCCGTCCCGGGTTAGCAATAAAGAGCTTAAATCCCTGCTCGTGCAGCGTATAAATCAAAGCTTCGTGATAAATCCCGGTCGCTTCAATCCCTATCGCGATGTTCTGTGCTTTATGCTGAGTCTGCTGTTTTAACCAGCTCTCCAGCTGAGAGAACGCCTGACGGTCGTTCTTAAAGACCTTCGTTTTCTTCTTCCTCTGTCCGTTTTTACCCAGCTTGTCGGAATAAAAACCAACGTCTAATTTCTTTTTACTTACATCAATGCCAACGTATGCTGTCATCTCTCTTTTTACTCCGCTTGTTCATACGGCCTCACCATTTATAATGGGGACCTGGATACCATTCAGTGTCTAAGAGAAATGGGGCTGGGGTCTGAATCTACGGCGCAGCATTAAATGCTTGCCTGACGTACTGACTCACCAGCCCCTATTGTGACATTCGGTAGCTAATCAAATGCCACTGACAGATACAAGCCT
>NZ_BANL01000048.1:0-1396 GCF_000320945.2 Idiomarina sp. 28-8 | reverse complement strand
TGTAGCCTGATGAGATGGTCCCCTCCCTCCTAAGCGGCATCGCAATGTGCCAATATAGAGGTTCAAGCTTCTATAGAACAGAGTGGAGAGGACCAATGGCTATTGTAAACAGAATTGCCCTGGATTTGGCAAAGGATTTTATTCAGGTTTTGGCGCTGGATGAAAATGAGCAGGAAGTTTTTAATAAAAAGCTGCGCAGCAATAAGGTGTTAGCGAAGCTGGCGACGCTGAGCCGTACGGATGACTGCGAAGTGGCGGTTGAGTCCTGCGGCATGAGTCATTACTGGCGCCGGGAATGTGAAAAGCTGGGTTATCAAACGGTGGCGTTGCCGCCGCGTTTCGTCAAAGCGTACCTGCAGGGTGAGAAGAACGATGCGAATGACGCCCGGGCGATAGCCGAGGCGGCATCACGACCCAACCGTCAGACGGTCAGGCTGAAAAGCATTGAGCAGCAGGACTTAGCATTGATGGTCAATCAGCGGGAAGGCTTCGTGCAGACGAGAACGCAGTTCTCGAATAGGTTGCGGGGGCAACTGGCCGAATACGGCATTCTTTTACCGAAGCGAGTCGGTACGATATTACAGAGAGTACCGGAGGTACTGGAAGACGACAGCAATGCGCTGACGCTTCAGTCACGGGACTTAATCAACCGGCTCTATCAGGTGCTGCGAGCAATGGATGAAGAAGTGAAGGCACTGGATAGGCGCTTAGCGGCACAGGCCGAAAGGAATGAGGACAGTCAGCGGCTGATGACCCTGCCGGGTATCGGACCGATAACAGCGACTTCGTTGCTGGCACTGATAGGCGATGTCAGCGAATTTAAACGCGGCCGCAATCTGTCGGAATATCTGGGGCTGGTGCCACGGCAAAACAGCAGTGGCGGTAAAGACCGCTTAGGCGGTATTACCAAAAAAGGCAATACCAAGCTGAGGACACTGCTGGTGCACGGCGCGCGCTCAGCACTGCGGGTGGCGCAGAAACGCCATGACAGGCTGAGCCTCTGGGCACAGGATGTCGCTAAACGCCGGGGCAACAACGTTGCGGCGGTGGCACTGGCCAACAAGCATGCCCGGATAATCTGGGCGATGTTAAAGAATCAAGAAGATTACCGGATGACTGCTGCTTAACAGCATTCAGTAAAAGAGCACAGCGAAGGTTCATTCCTTCCGGGAGTTGCAAACGTCAACAGGATGGTAAAATAGGGTAAACCGACGACAACTGAGACTGGTGAACGTCCGTACACATAAAGTACGTTAGCCTGATAAGCCAGTTGCCGTGCGGAGTTCATCCAGGCCAGGTGCGCAAAACCGCGCACCATAAACAGGCCGTATATATGCGAGCGCCCCGACATTTACCACGTGTTCACGTTGCAAAACGGGAGGGGACCATATATGAC
>NZ_BANL01000047.1:0-1587 GCF_000320945.2 Idiomarina sp. 28-8 | reverse complement strand
CTGTGTGTCAGCATGGTGTTGAACCAGAGGTTTTTACGATAACATAGATTTCAGGGCGGACTAGGAGAGCCATATGCCAAAACCCGTTAGCACTATCAGCCCAGAAATCACACCATCGCCAGAGCATGAAAAGCGCACACGGCGTACGTTCAGTGTCGAGTACAAACTCGACATTTTGAAAAAAGCCGATGCCTGTCAACACGGTGAGCTCGGTCAGTTGTTGCGTCGTGAAAAGCTGTATTCAAACCAGCTTGCGCAATGGCGTCGTGAGTTTACCGAACAGGGTGTCGCGGGTTTATCGAAATCACAACCCGGGCCGCAGTCGAGCCAAACACCTGAGCAAAAACGCATCGAAAAGCTCGAAAAAGAAAACCAGCGCCTGCAGGAGCAGTTGCAACTCAAAGATAGTTGCCTTGAGCTTCAAAAAAAAGCCTTTGCGTTGATCGATCAAGCGGACACCGAGAGCAACTCATAATGTTACTTGAAAACGATGCGTTTAAACACATTCCTGAACGGACGGCTTGTGACATACTGGCACTAAACCGCAATACGGTGCGCCGCCATCGTCGTCGTAAGGCATTTTGCGGCCCGCCGAGGCCACGGCGATTATCACGCCAACAGGCCGCACAACCGAGTGCCTTATCGGCTGATGAACGCGATGAAGTCAAACAAACACTCAGCAGTGATGCCTATTGTAACCAGCCGCCGGTGCAGGTTTATCATTCACTGTTAGAGCAAGGTATTTACCTATGCTCGATCAGTACAATGCATCGGATCTTACGTGCAGAGCAACTCAACGGTGAGCGGCGTAAGCAGCGGCCACCACAAAATCATACAGTACCGCGCCTGAAGGCAACAGGCACGAACGAAGTCTGGACCTGGGATATCACCAAGCTTCCAACCGAAAAACGTGGCGAATATTTATCGCTTTACGTTGTGATGGATTTATTCAGCCGTTATATCGTTGCCTGGATGTTATCACGTAAAGAAAACAGTAAATTAGCTCAACAACTGATTGAAGAGGCCGTGGAGCGATACGATATTAAGCCAAACAGCCTGACTGTTCATCAAGATCGGGGTATGCCGATGACGGCGCACTGCTACCTGGATATTTTGTCTGACTTAACGGTGACAGCCAGCCACAGCCGACCGCGCGTCAGTAATGATAATCCAATGAGCGAGGCACAATTTAAAACGCTGAAGTATCAACCGGATTATCCCCGCAAGTTTAAGGGGTACGAGCACGCTTCAACGTGGTGTAAAGACTATTTTAGTTGGTACAACGAAAGTCATTACCACAGCAATCTGGCTGGCTACACGCCCCAACAAGTATATACCGGCGCTTGGAAAATATTAGCTAAAGCTAGACAGAGCGTGCTGGATGAAGCATTTAATCAACACCCTCAGCGATTTAGAAAACGCCCTGTCGCTAAGGCACCACCTGCGGTTGTTGAAATCAATCCGGTGACTGAAAACGACAATGACCAACTCGTTGAATCTGGCGTTAACTTTCCAACGCTACCCAGGTTCATAGAAAAAACAATTTAACTTTTACACTGCTGGTTCAAATAAGGTTGACACGCTCCG
>NZ_BANL01000046.1:0-1589 GCF_000320945.2 Idiomarina sp. 28-8 | reverse complement strand
CCCTGCGTGTCAGCATGGTGTTGAACCAGAGGTTTTTACGATAACATAGATTTCAGGGCGGACTAGGAGAGCCAAATGCCAAAACCTGTTAGCACTATCAGCCCCGAAATCACGCCAGCACCCGAGCATGAAAAGCGCACACGGCGTACGTTCAGTGTTGAGTATAAACTCGATATTCTGAGAAAGGCCGATGCCTGTCAACACGGCGAGCTCGGTCAGTTATTACGTCGTGAAAATCTGTATTCTAACCAATTAGCGCAGTGGCGTCGTGAGTTTAGTGAACAGGGTGTCGCGGGTTTATCGAAATCACAACCCGGCCCTCAATCCAGCCAAACACCAGAGCAAAAGCGCATTGAGAAGCTGGAAAAAGAAAATCAGCGCCTGCAGGAGCAGTTGCGGCTGAAAGACAGTTGTCTTGATCTCCAAAAAAAAGCCTTTGCGTTGATCGATCAAACGGACACCGGGAGCAACTCATAATGTTGCTCCAAAACAATGCGTTTAAACACATTCCTGAGCGAACGGCTTGTGACATACTGGCACTCAATCGTAATACGGTACGTCGACATCGTCGCAGAGCGGCGTTTTGCGGCCCGCCAATGCCTCGTCGGTCGTCGCGCCAACAGGCGGCGCAACCGAGTGCTTTATCGACCGCTGAGCGCAGCGAAGTAGAACAACAACTAAGCAGTGAAGCGTATTGTAATCAGCCACCGGTGCAGGTTTATCATTCGTTGCTGGAGCAAGGTGTTTATTTATGCTCGATTAGCACCATGCATCGTATTTTACGCGTCAACAAACTAAGCGGCGAGCGCCGGAAACAGCGACCGCCTCAGACTCATACCGTACCGCGACTGAAAGCAACATGTTCCAACGAAGTCTGGACCTGGGACATTACGAAATTAGCGACCGAAAAGCGCGGCGAATACCTCTCGTTATATGTCGTGATGGACTTATTCAGTCGTTATGTCGTCGCCTGGATGTTATCACGCAAAGAAAACAGCAAATTAGCACAACAGCTGATTGAACAGGCCGCCGAACGTTACGGCATTGAGCAGAACAGCCTGACCGTACACCAGGATCGCGGTATGCCGATGACCGCTCACTGCTATCTGGATGTGTTATCCGACTTAACGATAACCGCCAGTCACAGCCGGCCCCGCGTCAGTAATGATAACCCGATGAGCGAAGCGCAGTTTAAGACGCTGAAATATCAGCCTGACTACCCACGCCGATTTAAGGGTTACGGCCACGCACTTGACTGGTGTCGCGATTACTTTCGTTGGTATAACGAAAGCCATTACCACAGCAATCTAGCCGGTTACACACCCGAGCAGGTCTTTACCGGCGAATGGAAAACACTGGCTGAAACACGACAACAAGCGTTGGACAACGCGTTTAATCAGCACCCGGAGCGGTTTAGAAAACGTCCGCGTGTTCAGTCTCCACCGGCAACGGTCGAAATCAACCCGGTAACTGAAGACGATAATGATGATGTTGCAGAGTCCGGAGTAAACTTCCCGACGCTGCCAAGGTTCATAGAAAAAACAATTTAACTTTTACACTGCTGGTTCAAATGAGGTTGACACATTCCG
>NZ_BANL01000045.1:0-1615 GCF_000320945.2 Idiomarina sp. 28-8 | reverse complement strand
GTAAGCGTCACATAAACCACGCCTAGTCACCACTTTGCAGATAGCCTAATTTATCGCCACGTTCTAACCAACGAGGTGATTTATGAGTCGAGAATACCGCTCTAAAGCGCAGTGGCAGGCGCTAATTGATGAATTTGAGCAAAGCGGGCTAAGCCGCAAGACGTTTTGTGAAGCTCAAGGTATTAATCCGGACTACTTTAGCCAGCGCCGCCGTCGATTACAGCAGGATGCCGACGGTGCAGGCTTTGCACGGGTAGCGGCTGAGTCGTCGCCGGCATCCGCAGCTGCCATGCAGGTTCGCGTCGGTGACGCGCAGTTAGTATTGCCAATGTCAGTATCTCCCCGCTGGGTGGCCGAGCTGGTCAAAGCCCTCAGCGCATGAAGATGTTTGTCGAGCCGCCGGCGATTTATCTGTATAAGCAGCCGGTCGACTTTCGCAAGAGCATTAATGGCCTCAGCGCTATTGTCGAAGCCGAGATGGACCGCTCGCCGTTCAGCGGTGCCGTGTTTGTGTTCTGCAACCGCCAGCGCGATAAAGTCCGGGCGCTTTACTGGGACAAAACCGGCTTTTGTCTTTGGTATAAGCGGCTGGAAAAGAACAAATTTAAATGGCCGAGAAAACTCTCCGGCGATGTGCTCAAGCTAAGCGAACAACAATGGCAGTGGCTGCTCGAGGGCCTGGATATCACTCTGATGAAAGGCCATCAGCCATTGCATTTTAGTGCCACAATCTGATCGAAAACGGTTTATAAGGATCCTGCATAAAAACCGTTTTACGATCGCTAATCGGTCTAAGTAAAGTCAATAAAATAGAGGCTTGCAGCGTTTTCATGGGGTATAATAGCCTCATGAAAACGAGCGACATTAAACAACTCCCGGATGATGTCGAGAGCCTGCAAAAAATGGTTCTCGAGTTGCAATCTGAACGCGAAAAACTCCAGACAGAAATGGCTCTGGAAGAGCAACGTTGGCAACAGAAAATCCGTTATATGATGGAGCAATGGCAACTGTCGTTGCAAAAACGCTTCGGTGCCAGCAGCGAAGGGCTGCCCGGTCAGGGCGAGTTGTTTAATGAGCTGGAAGACGCTCTTGAACCGACGGCTGACGAAGTCGCCGAAGACCAAAGCCAGACCATTACTTACACCCGTCAGAAACCTCGTCGCCCGCGCATTGATGAGTCACTGCCGCGCGAAGAGGTGCTGCACGATATCCCGGACGAAGACAAAGTCTGCGACTGCTGTGGTCATGATTTACACCGCATGGGCGAGGAAACCAGCGAAGAGCTGGAGTTTATTCCGGCAAGCATTAAAGTGCTGCGTCATGTACGTCCGAAATACAGCTGCCGGGCGTGCGAAAAGCACGGCACGGAAACCGCTGTCAAAATCGCACCGGTCCAGCCGAGCATCATGCCCAAAAGCATCGCAACGCCGAGCTTGCTTGCACAAATCATCAGCGCCAAGTTCCAGTTCGGGTTACCGCTGTATCGTCAGGAAGCGATGTTTAAACAATACGGCATTGAGCTGAGCCGTCAAACCATGAGTCGCTGGATGTTGACCGTCAGCGAGAAACTGCGGCCGCTTTATCAACGCATGCGTGACATCCTGCTAAAACAGCC
>NZ_BANL01000044.1:0-1623 GCF_000320945.2 Idiomarina sp. 28-8 | reverse complement strand
CCAGTAGTTTGGGTGCCATAACACTGCGTTTAATATAGCTTTCGAGCCGGTCCTGCTTCTTTGCCGTCGCCAGCTGCAGCATCAGGTCGGCAGCGGTAATAAAGCGCACTTTAATGCTTTTCTGAATGGCCTGATAGGCGTAACTTAATGCCAGATGGCTTTTCCCCACACCGCTTGGCCCGAGTAAAACGATGTTCTCTGCCCGCTCGATAAAGGCCAGGCTGGTCAGCTCCTGAAGCTGTTTTTTGGGTGCCCCGGTGGCGAACTTAAAGTCGTAATCCGAGAACGATTTTATGGCCGGTAATCCGGCGAACTTGAGCAGGGTTTCCCGTGTGCGTTGCTGCCGGGCTTCCAGCTCAACGCTCAGCAACTGCTCAAGGAAGTCAGCCAATGAGTCTTCTCTACCGGCGGCGGTGTCAGCGATTGCTGACCATTCGGTTGCCAGGGTGCCTAATTTCAGTGTGTCACAGGCACTCTGTATCCGCTCCATTTGCAGGTTCATGGGCGAGCGCCCAGTAATTGGTCGTAGACACTTAGCGGGTGCTGGAAGCTCTCTATCGGCATTGCGGTACGTGATGGTATTGGCCGGGTTTTATCGGACAACGGCCTTGCCGGTAACGGTGCTAACGCCAGTTGCTCTTTAACCAGCAATACCGCAGGTTTTTGCTTCGTGGTTCCGTGTTTTCTCTGATGCGCGACATCCTCGAGCCAGGGACCGACCTGAGCGTTAGCCGTTTCTACATCCAATGCCAGCCCGGCTTGCTTCAACGTCGCTGCCAGTGGCGTAATAAAACTGTTTTTCAGGTAGCCGTTAAACCGCTCGACCTTACCTTTGGTTTTAGCTCGATATGGGCGGCAGGCTCTTAGCCTAAATCCATAATCGGACGCCAGCTCAAGCAGGTGCTTATTCCAGCGATGACGACCTTCACCATACGCATCGCGCTCAATCATCAGGCATTTGGCATTATCAAACAAAACTTCTTTCGGCACACCGCCGAAGTAGTGCAAGGCTTCCCGAATACCGGTTATCCAGTCCTCCTGCTTCTCGTGAGTGCTGAACCGAACGTAAGAGCCGCGGCTAAAGCCCATGGTTGCAACGAAAGCTTTGAGCTTAAAGCGACCCCGCTTGATGGTCGTAAAGTCCACCTGCATTTGCTTCCCCGGTGCCGTTTCAAATCGGACAATTTCCTCTTCAGTCTGAGGCTTAAACTGACGGATATAGATTTTTACAATCCCTTCCTTACCGTCATAACCCTGCGTTTCAATTTCACGGAACAAGACGGCTCCCGGTATCCAGTAGGGCTTTGCGGCTTCAATACGCTCCCGCAGATAAGGCTTAAAGGGATCCAGTTTTGATGGTCGCTCAAGCCTTGGTCCATAACTCGGTGTGCGCGCTATGTCGCGCAAATAACTGCGAACTGTGTTGCGTGCTATGCCTAATTTGCGGCTGATAGCCCGGATACTGTGACCTTGTTGGTGTAACACATGAATATCCACTAGTGACTCCTGATTTAACATTGCATCTCAACCGCCGTTCTTTTTTTCAGATCAGGCGGTCATTGTGCCTCAGGTGGGTCAATTTTAAATTGCCGTTAGTGGGTCAGTTTTACATTGCCGGTGACA
>NZ_DF266797.1:0-2520 GCF_000320945.2 Idiomarina sp. 28-8 | reverse complement strand
GGTTCGTCCACTCCGGTCCTCTCGTACTAGGAGCAGCTCCTCTCAACTCTCAAACGCCCACGGCAGATAGGGACCGAACTGTCTCACGACGTTCTAAACCCAGCTCGCGTACCACTTTAAATGGCGAACAGCCATACCCTTGGGACCGACTTCAGCCCCAGGATGTGATGAGCCGACATCGAGGTGCCAAACACCGCCGTCGATATGAACTCTTGGGCGGTATCAGCCTGTTATCCCCGGAGTACCTTTTATCCGTTGAGCGATGGCCCTTCCATTCAGAACCACCGGATCACTATGACCTACTTTCGTATCTGCTCGACGTGTCTGTCTCGCAGTTAAGCTGGCTTCTGCCATTGCACTAACCGTACGATGTCCGACCGTACTTAGCCAACCTTCGTGCTCCTCCGTTACTCTTTGGGAGGAGACCGCCCCAGTCAAACTACCCACCAGGCACTGTCCACAACCCCGATAAGGGGCCTATGTTAGAACATCAAACATACAAGGGTGGTATTTCAAGGATGGCTCCACACCAACTGGCGCCAGTGCTTCAAAGCCTCCCACCTATCCTACACATGTAGGTTCAATGTTCAGTGCCAAGCTGTAGTAAAGGTTCACGGGGTCTTTCCGTCTAGCCGCGGGTACACAGCATCTTCACTGCGATTTCAATTTCACTGAGTCTCGGGTGGAGACAGCGTGGCCATGGTTACACCATTCGTGCAGGTCGGAACTTACCCGACAAGGAATTTCGCTACCTTAGGACCGTTATAGTTACGGCCGCCGTTTACCGGGGCTTCGATCAAGAGCTTCGTCCGAAAACTAACCCCATCAATTAACCTTCCGGCACCGGGCAGGTGTCACACCGTATACGTCCACTTTCGTGTTAGCACAGTGCTGTGTTTTTAATAAACAGTCCCAGCCACCTGGTCACTGCGACCACCAGCAGCTCATGACGCGAAGTCAATCACCACCAGTGGCGTACCTTCTCCCGAAGTTACGGTACTATTTTGCCTAGTTCCTTCACCCGAGTTCTCTCAAGCGCCTTAGTATTCTCTACCTGACCACCTGTGTCGGTTTGGGGTACGGTCAATGTTCATCTGAAGCTTAGAGGCTTTTCCCGGAAGCATGGCATCAATGACTTCGCACCCGTGGGTACTCGTCTCGTGTCTCGGCCTTAAGGACCCGGATTTACCTAAGTCCTCAGCCTACGCACTTTCACCGGGACTACCAACGCCCGGCTCACCTAGCCTTCTCCGTCCCCCCATCGCAATGAACATCGGTACAGGAATATTGACCTGTTTTCCATCGACTACGCGTTTCCGCCTCGCCTTAGGGGCCGACTTACCCTACCCTGATTAGCATGGGATAGGAAACCTTGGTCTTCCGGCGTGGGAGTTTTTCACTCCCATTATCGTTACTCATGTCAGCATTCGCACTTCTGATATGTCCAGCAGTCCTCTCGAACCACCTTCGCCCACTTACAGAACGCTCCCCTACCCCGCATACATAAGTATGCAGCCGCAGCTTCGGTGTATGGCTTAGCCCCGTTACATCTTCCGCGCAGGCCGACTCGACTAGTGAGCTATTACGCTTTCTTTAAAGGATGGCTGCTTCTAAGCCAACCTCCTAGCTGTCTCTGCCTTCCCACATCGTTTCCCACTGAGCCATAACTTCGGGACCTTAGCTGGCGGTCTGGGTTGTTTCCCTCTTCACGACGGACGTTAGCACCCGCCGTGTGTCTCCCGGATAGTACTCATTGGTATTCGGAGTTTGCATGGGGTTGGTAAGTCGGGATGACCCCCTAGCCCAAACAGTGCTCTACCCCCAATGGTATTCGTCCGAGGCTCTACCTAAATAGATTTCGGGGAGAACCAGCTATCTCCGGGCTTGATTAGCCTTTCACTCCTAGCCACAAGTCATCCCCTCATTTTTCAACATAAGTGGGTTCGGTCCTCCAATTGATGTTACTCAATCTTCAACCTGCTCATGGTTAGATCGCCCGGTTTCGGGTCTATACCCTGCAACTCACGCCCAGTTAAGACTCGGTTTCCCTACGGCTTCCCTATACGGTTAACCTTGCTACAGAATATAAGTCGCTGACCCATTATACAAAAGGTACGCAGTCACGGGACGAACCCGCTCCTACTGCTTGTACGTACACGGTTTCAGGTTCTGTTTCACTCCCCTCGCCGGGGTTCTTTTCGCCTTTCCCTCACGGTACTGGTTCACTATCGGTCAGTTGGGAGTATTTAGCCTTGGAGGATGGTCCCCCCATATTCAGTCAGGATATCACGTGTCCCGACCTACTCGATTTCACTTATCATGCACCTTCACATACCGGGCTCTCACCGTCTGTGGCTCCGCTTCCCATCGGATTCTGTTAGCACAAGTTAAGCTTAAGGGCTGCTTCCCGTTCGCTCGCCGCTACTGGGGAAATCTCGGTTGATTTCTTTTCCTCCGGGTACTTAGATGTTTCAGTTCTCCGGGTTCGCTTCCTGGCACCTATTGATTCAGTGCCGGATA
>NZ_DF266796.1:0-2603 GCF_000320945.2 Idiomarina sp. 28-8 | reverse complement strand
TGCGTATTTCGGTGATTCCGAACAGCGATTCCGGAGTTATCCGATCACCTGTTAGCCGTTCTTTTTCATAACCCTCTTTTTACGCTAAGTGATCGGATTGGTCTAGTTTTCTCATTGATTCTCCTGTCAGTTCGATTCGGTGACTGTTGTGTAATAAGCGGTCAAGTAAGGCGTCGGCAATGGTGGGACTGGGTATCAGTTTGTACCACTCGCTGGTGGGGATTTGACTAGCGATAATGGTGCTGGATTGTTGGTAGCGTATTTCCATCACATCAAGCAGGTCATTCGCCTGACGGGCACTTAACTTCTCCATACCCCAGTCATCAAGGATAAGGAGTTTACGCTTCGCTAAGGTATTCAGCTGCTGGCGGTAAGAGCCGTCAGCATGTCCAACGTGTAACTCATCCAACAGCTCTCCGAGCCGGTAATAACGGGCACTGTGATGTTGTTCACAGGCCTGCGTTGCCAGCGCACAAGCCAGGTGGGTTTTACCACAACCCGTTGCCCCGGTAATGATAATGTTCTGGTTGTAGTGCAGGTATTGTCCGCTGAGTAGCGTCGCTATTTTTTCTTTCTTAAGCCCACGGCCACTGCGGTAGTCGATGCCGCTAGGGCGGGCATCGAAGCGCAGTTTTGCCTGGCGGGTCAGTCGCTTTACTTTGGTGTTGTCACGGCACAGTATTTCGTGCGTGGCAAGCAGACCGAGACGCTCTTCGAAGCTCATTTCGGTATAGGTGTCCGGTTGCTCTTGCTGCTGTTGTAACGCCTGACAGAAGTGCCCCAGCCGTAATGCACGCAGTTGTTCATGGAGTGATGATAAGCTCATAATGGTCGTCCTTATTGGTAATAGTGTTGTCCACGGATGTTGGGATGGTTAACTGCCGGTGAGTCGTCGGCTTCGGTATGCGTGAGGTCTTGCTCTTTGTTATTTGCCAGCAGGTTCAGAATGACCTTGCGGTGTGGTTGCTCGAGCACTAGCGCTTTCTGACAGGCGGCTTCAAGCCGCTCCTGTCCGTATTTACTGCCCAGGTTAAGGATGGCGAGGCAGCTTTTTATTGCCTGCTCCGGATGTTGTCGACGAGCCAGTTGGGCTGCGATAACCGCACGAGTCCCGCTGCCGATGGTTTCTGCCCAGCCAAGCAGGCGCTCAACACCCCAGCGCTGTTTTACGTGAGCATCGGGCATATGCTCTTTAATCGTACTAAACGCGCCGGGCTGATGTTTCCTGGGGTGTTGCGCCACGACCTTACCCTGATAGTAAAAGCAGATGATTTGCGCTGTTGCTTCCAGTGTAACTGTCTGCCCCACCAGATTGTGAGGTACAGAGTAAGCGTGCTTAGCGTACAGAACATGGTAGTCCGGGCCGACCCGGGCTTGTTTACTGTCGATGTATTGATAGCCATACGCAGGCAACGGCATTAGCGCGGGTTTATCAAGACGGATATAAAGCTCGTGGCGTGAGCCCGGGTGAACGCGTTGCTGACGATGATTAAGCTCAACCAGCAGCTCCCGGATCCGTTGGTTAAGGCTGGATAGCGTATAAAAGTGATCATGTCGCAGACGCATTAAGATCCATCGCTCAACAATAAGAACGGCGTTTTCCGCCTTTGATTTGTCTTTGGGTTTATAAGGCCGGGCAGGCATGATGGCAGTGTTGTAATGACGCGCCATGCGCGCATAGTTTTCATTTAACACCGGTGCGTAGCGGTTTGCCCTGGTGACCGCCGAACGCAGGTTATCCGGCACCAGTAGCTGTGGCACGCCACCGAAGAACTCAAAGGCACGTACGTGCGCCATGATCCAGTCTTCCAGTTGTTGTGAACGCCCGGCTTCAACATAGGTGTAATTTGATGCACCCAAGGTTGCCACAAAGACTTGTGCGTTATAGCGAACTTCACCGGTATCGGGATTGAGGATAGGCACTGTCGGGCCGCAGTAATCGATAAACAGTTTATCGCCGGCAAGGTGCAACTGCCGCATACTGCGCTTTTGGGTCTTGCGCCAACTGCGATAGTGCTCACAGAACTGCGTGTAACCATAGGCAGTGGCTGAGTCCTTTTCGCGGTACTCGCGCCACAACAGTAGCTTTGTCATGCCTTTACGCTTGAGCTCTTGATGCATTTCATAAAAGTCTGGCTGGCGTTTGGCGCGGGACACATTCCGGCCTTTATATACAGCGGCCTCAAGCTCAGTGTCACTGCACTCGTCAGGCAACGGCCAAGTGAGTTCACTGGCAGCAAAGCGCGATAAAATCTCGCTAACGGTGGCGGGGCCGACAGATAAGCATTTACTGATGTCTCTCAAACTGAGTCCGGCATCAAACCGAAGTCTCAGGATGTCTTTTATCTTACTCATTTGGGTTCTCTTTCTAGCCATGGTCAGCCATTCCTCAATGCAGTTGCGTTGAGTTGAGCTTACCAGTTGATTTAGTAAGAAAAAGAACGGTATTTCGGCATTCCGATCACCGATTTCGGCAATCCGAACAGTGATTTCGGAAAAAGGCTAAAAGTGATCGGATAAAACCGAAACAAGTGATCGGTTTAAACCGAAATAGGTGATCGGATTGAACCGAAATGAGTGATCGGATTCATCCGAAACATGCA
>NZ_DF266795.1:71269-73875 GCF_000320945.2 Idiomarina sp. 28-8 | reverse complement strand
GTTAACGAGTATATAGTAAAAACAGTGTCTATTCGCGTGTGAGTGAGTGACAGGGCTTTACATATAACGTCAGCGGCTTTAATTTCAAACGTACATACTGTGTATAATGGTATGTACGTTTTTTATTTGCGCCGAGTCCTTCGGCGGTAACCATTCATCCATGAATTTTTGTTCAGTGTTTAATTGCACCTTGTGAGTGCGACTTGTTCCAACAAGTCGGGAGAGATAGGAGTTACGTCATTGGTTTAGCAGGACGGGGATAGTTATTTGCGGCAAGTACAGAGTTGTCGCCGCATCCATGCGGCTTTGACAGTTCAGTTGTTCACTCATTGATTCACCTTCTTGATTAATTGCACTTAATTTACCACCACATTGCAACCGCTCCTTACCACGTGTTGCAAATTAATCGCACCACAACTTTCACGGAAAGTACCACTTCGTCGGATCTCGGCTTTGTGCCATTAAGAGACATTCACTTAGCTCTTACAACAACTTTGGCCTTCTTGAATTGGTGGGCATTTCACTGTTCCATAAGAGCAGTATACACAACAATCGCCCTTCAAAGGCTTTAGGAGAACTTTGCAAGATTCACATTCATAATACCACTGGCAAGCGTTGGTTGACATTTCTTCGGTTTTACTGAAACCGCACTCAGGGCAAGTAATGGTAGAATTTAACTCTATACCTCGCATGTTTGCTCCTTCAAAGGTTTAACAATGTCCAATACGGACATTACAATCATCAAACAAATACCCACATAGAACAAATAAGTGCTCCAGTCATATTGCCATAGTGGATAGAGGGTTAACAAAACAGCTATAGGCCCAATAACTCCAAGAGTACCTCTCGTATGATTTTGGTTTTTATACCAGTTATACAAATTTACCAACAACGCCAAAGTTGCAAATATAGGTAACAAGGTATTTACAGCAATCCCCTCAAAGTGAGAGAGAAAGCCTAATCCCAATGCTGATGCTAATGAACCGAGAGCAGGGAAACACCCCGTACAACTGAGGGCTGCAAGCCAAACACCACCTGAGCCAACTTTATCTAAAATCTTATTAATCATTTTTAACGTCTAACATTATTTGAATGACTTGAGTGTAAACTCCGTAGATAGGTACGGAGTCAATGCTATTTTAGCGAATCGATTATTGGGCAGTGAGATTGGTCGTTATTGTTGCGGCATGAATTAGTCATTTCTTTTATGACGACTTCTAAGCGTTGAAGGTCAGCTATCTTACTTTGAATTAAGCTCAGTTTCTGCAAACCTAGAGATTCAACTTTGGCACAATCGCCATCCATTGACATCAAAGACGCTACTTCCTTTAGAGTAAAGCCAAGTGCTTTAGCCTTACAAATGAATTGTAATTGCTTGGTGATTGAGTCGTCATACACCCGATAACCATTTTGAGGTTTTTGGGGCTGCTTTATTAGGCCTTCTCGCTCATAAAACCGTATAGTTTCTACGCCTAAATCAAGTTCTTTAGCCAACTTACCTATCGTTTTCATCGTATAACCACAAAATCAGCCTACTTCATGACATTAGTATATCAATACGATGTAAAATTTCTCGAACTAATAATGACCGCTTCTCGCTCTTAGCTGACGATCAATTAACTGTATGACTGCTGAAGCTGGTGGTTACATGAAAGTGCAACGGGTTGTAAGCCGCGATTGATCGTGGTGATAAATTTGGGTGATGTTTTGCAGCAGCTTTGCTAATTTTGGTGTAGTAGTTCACTCAAGTAGCTATTTCGCTTATGTGAGTTACTGTGGGCTTCTGTAATAACCCTTAGTTCATCCGAGCTACCAACTATATGGATCTCAACCTCGGCTCTGGTAATCGCGGTATACAGCCACGCTCTATCAACGATTTTGCCTTTCTGTAGTGCAATAATGATTCTAGGAAACTGCGATCCTTGAGCTTTATGTAGGGTTATTGCATAACCCAACTCCATGCAATCGAGCACGGATTGTGTGACCTCAACTTTATCCCCCGTATCCAGCGTTACTTCACCATAACTTTCACCTGATGAGTCAATGCTGGTAAGCGTACCAAGAGAGCCGTTTTGAATGCCTTTATCATAGTGGTTTTGCGTAAATAGAATCGCATCATTCAATCTGAGGTTTTGAAAGAATCTCTCACCGTGCATTTCAAACTCAAGCCTTCTACCGCTTGGGTTAACAGCCTCTTGGGTCAGTTTATTAATTTCAGCAACGAGTGCCTTGGTCGGTGCCATGACGCGACTATTTTCAGGTGATTGCTGATACAACTCACAACAGGCTTGAGCAATGTCGCTCTTTGCCGTTTCGTGGAAGTGAATAGCCCCCGTACTTAGTTTTTCAGGCACGATACCTTGATTAATGAGCTTGGAGTATTCAGGAATACCCGTTGAGCCTTTCTGACGCTTAACGATATCTAGCATAGTATTAGCAATGGCTTTTGATAGAACGATATCAGCCAAAACCTTGCCGCACCCTATAGGTGGTAACTGGTCAGGGTCGCCAGTAAAGATAATACGAACCGATGGGTGAATATGGTTGACCAGGCGATACATGGTTGGCAAGTCAATCATACTGGCTTCATCTATTACCAGTAAATG
>NZ_DF266795.1:64455-70896 GCF_000320945.2 Idiomarina sp. 28-8 | reverse complement strand
CGCCCGTAATACAGCTCACGGCGTTATCCAAACACGTTGTCACTGCTTCAATCTGCTTCTTGGTTAGCTCGTATGGTAATTCACCAACCGAAGAGCAATATGCAGAATTTGCAACTTCGTCATAAAGGTTGTTTTGATTAGCTAGTGCTTTAAGTCGTTTGGCAACGACATTTTCCATCAACAACTGGGCAGTTGGATGATAAGAGCCAGTGTCGGGGTTTAGGATGTATTGCGCTTTGTTGTGACCTGCTTTAAACGCTTCCGTCACCAGTTCCTTATCTTTGAGCAATTTGGTTAGGTATGGGCGTAAGCACGCTTGAGTTGTATAGGTGTGGCCTTTCTCAATCTCTTTGCGAATCGCGGTTTCAAGTGCGGCACTTAGTCTGCGGTGATCACAAGCTGTGATCTTAAACTGGTCAAAATTAACCAGTTTATCGACATCCGTAAACGACATCCCAAACCCAATAAGGACATACGGATTTTGTTTAATAGCCTCAATGGACTCTTCTCCATGATGCTTCAATAAGCGCTGCTGAATACTTGCTGGTATCTTGTGTTCGGTCATCCAGTTGCAGTAGGCCAGATTTTTATATTTGGCGTAACCTTCAAATAACGCATTGATAGAATCTTCACTCAGGACACTTCTAAGGCGCTCTCTTGATTCACGAGTGTCTTTTTCCAACCGTTGGGTGAAAATCCTTTCCTAACAGTTCCCAGAGTGCTCTAGCTTTACTTTCACCGATACCTTTGAAATCACTTTCTCTGGCAATAAAGCGAATAAGCTGTTCACCCGTTTCTGGCAGGCTGCATTCGATGTGTTCTGGTGATTCATAGGTATGCTGCTGCATCACGTAATCACCCGTTTCCATTTCTTCTATTAAACGATGGCCTTTAACCGACCAGTGTTGGCCGAGGGCTGGTTGAACGGGGATGGCATCTGGATCAGCTTTGATGGTGACGTAATACTTGCCACTGTTAGTTTTGTATGAGTTTTTTTTCAGTGGCACGCCACTGAATATCACCATTTTGGTAGAGCTGTAAGGAATACTCGTGACACGCATTTGGTCTTGATGGAGTGCAACATTCACCGTGGCATGAACCCCATTTCTGACAAGGTTTCATTCAGTTCGCCAAACCGCTCCAGTTTACCTTCCAGCTCTTTAACTCTGGCTTTTAGCTCAATGTTTTCAGCCTCTAAGGTCGATACTCGTTTTGAGTCGAGCAGCTTGCGATTAGCCGTGTTGTCGTATTGCTTTGGTTTGTCAGCATTGCTCTTTGCAGATTCGGTCAGTGGCGGGAGTATACCTTTATCACGCAGTTTGTCCTCTAATGCCTTGAGCGCTTTTCTAAGCGCTGGATTTTGGTTAAGGGCAGACTTGCCGCAACCGACCCCTTTTGCTACTTCGATACGGTTGAGCTTGCCTTTAAAGGCGATCTGCTTAAAGTCATCATCAGTTTGAGTGGCTTGCCATACTTCAAATGCTTCGAGGTTCTGCTGCGCTCTTTGCGGACCGTTCGCCATTAATCATCTACCTCACCTAACAACTTGCGTAGACCTGTCGCAAAGCCTCTAGGGAATATTTCTATGTTGTATTCCATGTCTTTAACTTGGCCAGCTTGTGTGGTTTGCCAGTTATGTTTTTCCATACATTCGTCAGAGATAGCGTAGGCTAAGGCTTTCTTCTCGGATTCGGTCAAGATGCCAGATAGTGAAGGCAAGACTTCAACACTCGGCTCTGCGCTTGCATCAAACTGACGTACAGGACGCTTATCAATGGTAATATTCGCGTGCTGTTTTAGCAGATTAACCTCTTTGCGATAACGGTTGCGCTCGGCAATAATCTGACCAAACAAAGCCCGTACCGCAGTGTCTGGAATACGCTCAAGCAGTTTATTATCCTGTGGAACAGACTTAGAGCGTGAGGTTGGCGATAACGGCTTTTTGGTGGTTGTTTTGCACTTTGCTGCCCATGCTTCAATCAAGGTGCGGTAGTGCTTGTTTTTGGTTGCTCGTAACGCTTCGTAACCTGGGCCACCCTCTGCTGCTGATACTCGCCCCATTTGTGTAATGGAGAAATCACGCTGCCCCGATTCTACATAGGCTTTCAGGATGTCGTTAAGCTTATCTAGGTTTTTTTGGGTTCTTGGCACTTTGTCGTCTTTTAAGTCAGCCAAGATGATATCAATATTAATGTCCATTAACCCTCCAAGAGCGCAGGTTGGGTGAGATTTTCTAAGCGCAAGGACTTATCCGACAGTGCATTCATGCCAGCGTTAAATAGCTTGTGATTAGACAGGTACTCACCCGCTTCGATGTAATTAGCCACTTTACGGTAGCCTTCCATTTTATCGTCAGGGTCGGCTATCTTTGCCATTTGGCGTAGCATGGCATTACCAGCGATTAGCTGCTGTTTCTCATCCATTTCCATAAAGATAGGCTCAAAGCCTTTCTTCATCAGAGCACGACTAAGTTGGCGGGAGCGCTTTTCAATAGCGGGCGTTTTACGAAGTTCATCCTGCAAGTCAGGGAAGAATTCGGCATCGTCACATAGCAAGGAGAGGTGTAAAAGCTCTGAGTCGGTTTCGATAAACTTCAAGGCGTAGCTGATATCTTGCTCCGCACCCACGGCAATCAGCTTATCTTTGGTGTCATCCTCATTTCGGGCTTCCTCGACGTGAATGATTTTGCTGATTAGCTCGAAGCACGCTATCCAGTCTTTGGTGTATTCATCGGCCTCTACTTGTTGCTTTTCATAGCGGCGCTGTAGAACCTGCATGTCATTATGTTTGGTAAAAGGCGTACCTTGCTCTTCACAGAAGAACTGCTCGTCTTTGAGCGCTTCTAACTCACCCTCGATTTCAACCGATAGGTTAGCCGCCTGGTGCGCCTTGTAACTGAGTTGATTAAACTGCGCGTTAAGCGCTGGCAGGTATCGCGCCTCAGTAATAAACCAACGGCAACGAATGCAGTTTTCAGGGCCATGCGGTACGCTGTCATAGATGCGATTACTGGCAGCACTTGAATCTCTAATCAACTCACCGCCGTTCCAGCACCCGCCCAGCGTACTGACTTCATCGGATTTTACGGTGTTGCCTCCGACCAAACATAAGCCAGCTGAACGCTCCTCCCAGCCGATGGGATTACGGTTAACCAGGGCTGCCTGAATACTGTCTTCTTTATGGTAGACCATTTTGCATTGAATTTGCGCTAGTGAGGCATCTTTGAGGAAGTTGCGCACTGACTGCTTGGCTTTACCCTCAAGCTCCCCCTCGGCTTCACTCATTTTTTCCGCCATCACGGACGGGGTGATTTTGTTGTAGTAGATGGTCATTAGGATACGTGAGTGCCCTGCCAGTAGTTTGGATATGACAGGTAGTGGCAATTGGGTATCCATCGTGTAGGCAGTTATCAGCGATACACGCAAGCTGTGCAGGGGGAAATTTGTGGCAACCTTAGCGTATTCTGGAGTGTCTTCTGGGTAATCCACAACCAGTTTAAGTCGCTCTCCATTATCAAGCGTATTACCTTGCTCAGCAAGCTGGTTTTCCAGTGTTTGCAAGAGTTGATACCAGAAAGTATCCATAGCCGTATATATAATTGGTTTAGAGCGGTCATCCCCTTTCGCTGACGCATCCCGAAACAGAAAGGCAATTTCCCCCATGCTCTCTAACTGGGTTTGTGAATACTGTTTGCCAATATGTTTCCTTAGCAGTGCGGTGCAATCTGTCGGTTTCGCTATAGGGTTATATTTTCCCTGCCAGTTACGCAGTTTTTCCAGCCAATATAGTACCTCTTCGTTTTGCCAAGGAATAATATAGCCCCGCTCAAGTTCATCTTTATTCTGGTCGGCGGTTTTGTTGGTGTTGATATACAAACCTGTGGAATACTGGCCTGTCATGGTGTCATGGATACGGTGAAAGATGCCTTTACCAAAAGGGCGTTTTTCGCTACCGAGCGCAAAGTCATGCTTGTCATTGAGCTTCCAATGACCGCTTTCATAACGCCACGTATCCGCTTCACCACTGTCTAACATACGCACTTGATAGGTGCGCAGTGGCAGATGCAGCTTCATAAATATAACCATCGCTTTGACAGGTGACCAGATTTGGTGGAGGGTGATTCTTTTTTTATCTCTAGTCACTTCTTTAGTGCGCCACACGCAATCGGGGTCGGATTTATCAATCAAGTCAGGCTCAACTTCAAACCAATCGCCACTCTTTTTGCCTTGCCCTGTCTGCTCTTGTGCCCATGTCCAATGCTTGAAATGGCGGTAGTGATAGCTAGGCAGTAACGACTCGCCTTGTGGTAGGTTTTGCTCAATCACCGTCAGTTCCGCTTTATCTGGCAATGGACACAGAATTTGGCGCAGGTCTTGGATGTAACGATACGGAAGTGGGTTGCGCACGGTTTCAGTGTGTGAGCCTTGGGTCTTAATTTTGCTCAGCGGATTGCGAACCAGTGGTGTTAAGTTGCCGCTATCATCTTCTTCAGATAGATGATGTTCAATGACGTAATTAATGAAGTCACAGGGGTAGTTGATAGACATTGATACTGCGCTGGGGGAGTTAATAGTTTTTCTCACGCTAGCTTCTAGCTCTTCAGTGGAGCAGATATGGCCATTGTAGCCCTTGAAAAACAGACCAATATCAGTTGCATAGGGAGCGTACTCCAACAGGTAGGACTCAAAAAAACAGGCCAACGCTCTACGCTTGTCGTCAATCCCCGCATGCTGTGTCGCCATCCACTCAGCGGCTAATTCCTGCCATTGCTGCCACTCAGGGCCAAGGGTGGTGAGCATCCATTTAAACGTTAAGTCCGATGCACGTCCGTCATTTTTTCTGCCTTTAGTTCTAGCCATTATTTACCTCGCAATTTGGGGTGCTTACCTGTGAAATACCCTTGCGGGTCAATGTCGTCAAAACCATGCTCGACCAACTCTTTCCAGTCGAGCGCTTTGACTTTGGACTCAGGATTTGCCAATTGTAGCGTGGCCTTGTTGAGTTCATCGGAAATTTCCTGCTGCCCTTTACCTGTGTAGGGAACTTGAGACTCCAGTGATTTATGGTGCATACATCGTCGTATCACCAACGGGTTAAGTCCTGAACGCTCTAAGCGTCTGCCATAGCTATGACGATGACCGTGCGGGTCTAACCCTTCCGATTTGCTTGGTTCTAAGCCAATGCGCCTTAATCCCGCCGCATAGCTTTGGTGAAACGCATTCAAAGTGTATGGGTTTCCAAGGGCGCTGTGATGGAATGAAATGAACGCATAGGGGTGATGGCAGTCAATACTGGCTCGATATTTTTGGTAACTCTTCCACAGTGACATAAAAACCTTGCCATAATCCGTTGGAAACCACTGAACTTGTATGTAGTTATCTCGATGGTCTACAACTCTTGTTTTCCAGCCAACGTATGCCGTGCCTTTCATTCGTTTGCGTGGTATACGAGCGTATTTTTCTTGTAAATAGGCTTCTCTGGTTTTTGTCCCTGAGCGACTACGCCAACCTTCGGGTGCTTTACCATCGACTTCGTTGTAAATTCGAACTATCGCTTTTTCAGGGTCATACGGATCTTCAAGTACATCAGTCACCCACAGCATAATAGCTTCACTTTCACGCAAACCGCCACCGTGCATCAAGAGCAGCATAAGCTTATCTCTCAGCGCAACTCGTGGATCTTTTGCTCCGCCAATACCATCTTTATAGAATGATTCCCAATGCTTATCTGGGAATGCTAAAGCATCGTCTTCGGCTTTCGTCAATGGAGTGCGTCCTTTCATTGTGCGAGCTTTACGGATGGTTTTGTTAACGGTTTTATCTTCAATATGTCCAAGGAAGTCATGTTGGTTTTTTCGATACCAAGCAGCGTAATTAAGGCGTTGCTCATGAGGTGTGGCATCTCGCAAAGGGTTCATTGGCTCTGCGCCATGCTTGTTAGCCAGCCAATCAGTAAATGCCGTTAATCGATGAATATGTTTATTGACGTTATCAGTTGAGCTTGGCACCCAGTACAAGCCAGAGGGATCTAAACCATCTTCACCGATGGTGCCTGTGTAAAGACGCTTAGCAAAGGTTTGGAATAGCATTTTAGGATCTTCAAATAATCCTTTGTTGGCTTCCATGTAATCCAAGAGCAAAGAAGTGGCTTGTATAAAACCATTCATTAAAGCATTACTAGCACCATCAGCTTCCATCTTTAGCAAGTAATCGGTAACTGAACCAACTTCACCTTGTTCGGTGATCAAGATGGGGAGCTGACTTTTAATGCCAGTATTATCTTCTACGATAGTTGCTTTGACTTTAACCGATGACAAGGTTCATTCCTTTATACACATTAAACATACAATACACTACAATGCTAAAGTGTTTCTTGTCAAATAAAAAGGCAGATTTCTCTGCCTTAATACACAATATACATAGTTCAAGGTACTATATATAA
>NZ_DF266795.1:0-64435 GCF_000320945.2 Idiomarina sp. 28-8 | reverse complement strand
GTTAACTCAGGCTTTGTAAGATTATCTCAAGCGGGTGTCTCACCCGCTTTTTTTCTATCCGTTTTATTTGTGAGCGACACGAGAATCCAGTAACCAGTACTCCACTGCTTCCGTATTCCTGAACCGCTTGTTGCCAGCCCATTTGATAAAGTCCACGGCTGTCTTCCTGGTTTTGTTTCTCATGACCAAATGTACCGGCCATGCCGCAACAGCCCACATTAACAATATTCAGCTTCAGCCCCAGATTTTGAAATAAGGCTTGCCACTGTTTAGCTGACTCAGGTACGAAACTCTGTTCGGTACAGTGCAGCATTAGACCGTAGCGGCTGGTACTGAATGAACTGATATCATCAAAGTTCAAGGTATTAAGCCATTCTACAACCGTCATTACGTTAACTTCTGGTAGTTGACCATCGCTCGCCTTGCGATACTCGTCCCGGAATATCAATGCTGTAGAGCTGTCGGGCCCAATTAATGGAATACCAGCATCAGAAATAGGTTTTAACTGCTCGGTCACCTTTTCGGCTGTTTTCTCAAAGTCGCTGATAAAGCCTTTTACGTGCTGCGCTTTACCATGTCCTAAGAACGGCAGTAAAATCGGTGTGTAACCTAACTTTTTGATAAGCAGACCCAGTTTTAGAACCAAATCGGCCTCGTAGAAGGTTGTGAACGGGTCCTGCGCAATAACCACCGAGTTTGACTTCTCATCCTCGGTCAAACTCATTATCTGCTCTGTGGTTAACTCAATAAGCCCGTTTCGACGCCAGGCGGTTCTTAAGTTGGGCGTTGAGAATAACGGCGTATCGACATAGCCAATACCATATTTGAGCACAAACCGGCTTAACGGATTATTAATCAGTAAATTGCTCAACCGGGGAAACTTACTCGCTATCGGCGCGGTCTTTTCAATACCTTTGACCAGATAGTCCTTTAACGGACGAGCGTATTTACTGTAGTAATGATCATAAAAACGAGCACGGAACGTCGGCACATCGACACTGACTGGGCATTGGTTGGTACACGCCTTACAAGCCAGGCATTTGTCCATGGACTCTTTCACTTCGTGGCTGAAGTCATTTTTTCCGGTAAACCGGTTAAGCTGGCGTTTGGCAAAGCCAAATGATTCTGGCTTTTCAGCCGCGTTATAGCCGGCGTTGTGAGTTAACCGCAACCATTCACGCAAAAGCCCTGCCCGCCCTTTAGGAGAATAACGACGGTCCCGCGTTATCTTATAAGAGGGGCACATAGCGGACTTAGGATCGTAATTAAAGCACAAGCCATTACCGTTACAGTCCATCGCATTTTTATAGCTGTCGCGTGTAGCCACCGGTATTTGACGATCAAAGAAGCCGCGCTTAACGGCATCGACAGAAATAAGCTCGGCATTGGTGTTAAACGGCGTACAGATTTTCCCCGGGTTTAGCTGGTTAAAGGGGTCAAAGCTGGCCTTAATTTTTTGCAATTCGGTATAGAGATGCTCACCAAAAAATGCCGGTACGTACTCTGAGCGATACCCTTTACCGTGTTCGCCCCACATGAGTCCACCGTACTTTTGTGTCAGCTCGGCAACTTTATCACTGATTTGTCTGAGCATGACTTCATCTTCAGGCTCACACAAATCCAGTGCCGGGCGCACATGCAAAACTCCGGCATCTGCATGCCCAAACATGCCGTAATGCAGGCCGTTAGCGTCTAAAAGAGCACGAAACTCGTTAATAAAATCAGCCAGTTTCTCCGGCGGTACAGCGGTGTCTTCAGCAAAAGCTACGGGTTTACGGCGTCCTTTAGTTGCGCCCAGCAAGCCTACCGATTTTTTCCGCATCGCATAAATAAGCTGGATACTGGATAAATCATCACAGACTTGATAGCCAATCACACCTTTGCTGTCTTTGCTTTTAATCAGCTTGTCCAGGCGTTGGGTTAAAGAGTTAACTTTGCTGTCTATTTCTTCCTGATTTAACCCCGTGAACTCAACCATGTTGATGCCATCCATTCGCTGACCTTCAACATCAGACAACAGTGGTTCAACCGACTTCCAGATTATATCCTGACGTGCAAGATTCAGTACGGTACTGTCAACGGTCTCTACTGATGTTGCTTTGGCATCAACTAAAAAAGGCGAGTTTTCTAAAGCAGCCTGAAAATTTGAATACTTTACGTTCACCAACACCCGGTGTTTGGGAATAGGAGTAATATTCAGCCGGGCTTCACTGACAAACCCTAAGGTTCCTTCTGAGCCCGCAATTATTCGCGAAACATCTATCTTTTGCTGCTCGGCGTTATAGGCATGTTTCAAGTCATAACCGGTTAAAAACCGATTCAGCGGCGGAAATTTATCATGAATACTCTCAGCTTCACCGACACAGGTATCAATAATCTGTCTGTAAATTCGGGCAATGCGATTATCCTGCTGTGCAACAGTTTCGGCCTGTTCAAGCGAAACCGGTCCGCTATCAAGTACAGAACCGTCAAGCAGTACAGTCTTTAAACCAAGAATATGGTCGCTGGTTTTACCATAAACTAAGGAGCCCTGACCGGACGCGTCGGTATTGATCATCCCGCCAAGAGTCGCACGGTTACTGGTCGATAAGTCAGGTGAAAAGAAATAGCCATGAGGGCGCAAAATATCGTTGAGCTGATCTTTTACCACCCCGGCCTGCACTCGCACCCAGCCCTCTTTAGGGTTAACTTCCAGTACTTTATTCATGTGGCGACTTAAGTCCACCACAATACCGGAAGTTAAAGACTGCCCATTGGTGCCGGTGCCACCTCCACGGGGAGAGAACTGCACACTGCTATTGTTTTCCTGACCTGCCAGCTTCATCAGCAATACAAGGTCGGTTTGATTAAGAGGATACAAAACGGCCTGAGGCAGGTTTTGGTAAACGCTGTTATCCGTGGCCGCGATTAAACGGCCCGAATAACTCACGTCAATTTCACCTGCAAACTCTGAGCTTCTTACCTGCTCAATAAAGTGCCGGTAGTCATCTGGTAACGCATTCTCAGCAGCAATCTCAGGTAATACAGTCATACTTATAGGTTTTCCGCCAGGTACATCCAGGTTTCAATAACGGTGTCCGGGTTCAGCGATACCGAATCAATGCCCTGATCAACCAACCAGGCTGCAAAATCAGGATGATCCGACGGGCCCTGACCACAAATACCAACGTACTTACCGCGTTTCTTCGCCGTTTGAATGGCCATTGCCAGCAGTTTCTTCACAGCTTCGTCACGCTCATCAAATAAGTGCGCGATAACACCGGAATCACGATCCAAACCTAAAGTTAACTGGGTTAAATCATTAGAGCCAATAGAGAAACCGTCGAAGATATCGAGGAATTCATCGGCCAGCAGAGCATTAGAAGGCAGTTCACACATCATAATAACGCGCAGGCCATTTTTGCCCTGAACCAGCCCTTGCTCGGCCAGAAGTTCAATTACTTTACGCCCTTCTTCAAGAGTTCTGACAAACGGGATCATGATTTCGATATTGGTCAGACCCATATCGTTACGAACGCGTTTAATTGCTTCACACTCTAATGCAAAGCAGTCCCGGAACTCTTCTGAGATGTAACGCGACGCGCCCCGGAAGCCCAGCATTGGGTTCTCTTCACCCGGCTCATACTGTTTTCCGCCAATAAGATTCGCGTATTCGTTCGACTTAAAGTCAGACATGCGCACAATGACGCGTTCTGGAGAGAATGCGGCTCCCAAGGTAGAAATTCCTTCGGCTAAACGCGCTACGTAATATTCGCGAGGGCTGCTGTAGCCGGCCATCATGCTATCAATCGTCTGCTTCAATTCGTCGCTTTGCTGGTCATAATTAAGCAAGGCTTTAGGGTGAACCCCTATCATCCGGTTGATAATAAACTCCAGACGAGCCAGACCAATACCGGCATGAGGTAAGCTGGCGAAATCGAAGGCTCGATCCGGGTTACCCACGTTCATCATAATTTTTAACGGTAGATCCGGCATGGCATCAATTTGTGATTCGGTAATATCAAAGTCCAGTTCACCCTGGTAGATATAACCGGTGTCGCCTTCGGCACAAGAAACCGTAACGGCCTGACCATTACTGATATGGTCAGTTGCATCACCGCAACCAACAACCGCCGGAATACCCAGTTCGCGTGCAATAATAGCTGCGTGGCAAGTACGACCACCGCGGTTAGTAACAATGGCCGCCGCACGTTTCATAATTGGTTCCCAGTCAGGGTCGGTCATGTCGGTAACTAATACATCGCCCGGCTGCACTTTATCCATTTCGCTAATGTCATTCAGAACACGAGCAACACCACGACCAATACGCTGGCCAATAGCGCGCCCTGTGCAGACAACGTCGCTTTTAGTTTTTAACGCAAAACGCTCAATGGCTTGCCCTTTTTGGTTTGACTGAACCGTTTCAGGACGTGCCTGAACAATATACAGCTTGCCGTCGACGCCATCTTTTGCCCACTCAATGTCCATTGGACGACCATAATGCTCTTCAATGATAAGAGCTTGCTTAGCCAGTGTTTCGACTTCTTCGTCTGTTACCGAGAAGGTCAGGCTCTTCGACTTTTCTATGTCTTCTATTAATGTCTGTTTTCCATGTTCTCTGTCGTCAGAGAAAATCATTTGAATTTTCTTGCTGCCCAGAGTTCTGCGCAATACTGAAGGGCGCCCTGCTTTTAAGGTTGGTTTATGTACGTAGAATTCATCTGGGTTAACCGCCCCCTGCACGACCATCTCACCAAGACCGTAAGATGAGGTAATGAAAACCACGTCATCAAAACCTGACTCTGTATCAATGCTGAACATAACACCGGAAGAGGCAATGTCACTGCGTACCATACGTTGTATACCAGCCGACAACGCAACACCGCGGTGGTCGTAGCCCTGGTGAACGCGATAGGAAATAGCGCGGTCGTTAAATAATGAAGCAAACACGTGTTTAATGGCTTCCATTACACTACTTAAGCCACGTACATTCAGGAAGGTTTCCTGCTGGCCGGCAAATGAAGCATCCGGCATATCTTCTGCCGTCGCAGAACTGCGTACCGCAAAGCTAAATTCGTCGTTGTTTTCACTTAACTCAGCAAAAGCGTCTTTAATAGCTGCTTCAAATTCTGGTTGAAAAGGCGTATCAATAATCCATTGGCGGATTTTTTTGCCAGCCTGAGCCAAGGCCTGTACGTCGTCAACATCAAGCGTGTCGAGCAAATCGTGAATACGATCGTTTAAACCACTTTGCTCCAGAAACTGGTTATAGGCATCAGCCGTTGTTGCAAAACCACCGGGCACTTCAACTCCTGCTCCGGCTAAGTTACTGATCATCTCACCCAGCGAGGCATTTTTGCCACCCACTCGGTTTACGTCCTGCATTCCCAGATGTTGGTACCAAACTACGTATTCTTGCACGTCACAATCCTTAATTGATTTTTCGGCATGGAAGTGGCATCTATTTTACACGCTGTGGCCCAACAAGTTAATATCGAACCTACAATCGGTTAAAAAGAGATTTGCCAGTGCGCTATGCATTTTACATTTCAGATGGTACAGCATTAACCGCCGAGGCCTTTGGTCACGCGCTTTTGTCCATGTTCCCGGTCAATTTTGAGCACAAAACATTACCTTTTATCGATAATCAGGAAAAAGCAAATGAGGTGTGTAAAACAATAAAAAAAGCCGTTTCCGACAGTGGTGAGCCGCCTTTAATCTTCCATACTTTCGTTAACGAGAAGCTAAAAGCAAAAATTACCGACTGTGGAGGCATTTGTTACGACTTTTTAGACCACTTTGTTGCGCCGGTGGAAAAAGAGCTTGGCGTTAAAGCGGAACCGAAAACACACCGTACCCATGGTGTGCATAAAAACTACAACTTCAGAATAGATGCTATTAACTACGCGCTGGATAACGACGATGGCAAACGCTTAAATCAGCTGGATAAAGCTGACCTGATTTTAATTGGAGTGTCGCGTACAGGGAAAACACCGACCAGCTTATACCTGGCCATGCAATACGGAATTAAAGTTGCCAACTACCCTTTAACCGACGATGACGACTTTGAACGGCTGCAGTTACCCAAAGAACTAAAGCAGTATCGCCATAAGCTATTTGGATTGACCTTGTCGTCACAGCGTTTACATGAAATTAGAAGTCAAAGGCGGGAAGGCAGCCAGTACGCCTCTATGGCGCAGTGTCGGTTTGAACTCGCTGAAGTTGAAAGGCTCTATAGTCGGGAAGCAGTACCTTTTATCAACTCAACTCATTATTCAGTAGAAGAGATAGCCGCAAAAATTCTGGCTAAAACAAACTTAGAGCGGCACCGTTATTAATGCCGCTCTAGCATTCTGAGAAGCTACACTTTATTTAGCGTTGGTGCTTTCAAAAATTTTGTCCGCCGACGCTGCAACAAAGCCGGTATACAGTTTGCCCTCTTCAATTTCGTAGCGCTTAGCAAACTCGTAGAAGCAACTAGGGATCTCAACAGTCTTATCAGAAAACTCAACTGGATGACGGTCAGCCATAGTTGATGATTGTTCCAGATAAACTTCAGGAGACCCTTTGATTTCGCCGCCAGACGTATTCAGTTTGAAACCATTGTCTTTTAACTTCTGGTTTACCTGCTCAAGCGTTTTATAGCCCGGTAACTGGTTAACGCTGACCGTAAAGTGGTTAGCGCAATAGCCAAATGCAGCCATCCACGCAGCGTACTCACTTTCTTCGAGCAATGACTGGTAATCGGCATAACTGACTTTCCAGTGCGTACCCGAATAAAGAAAGTCCGGCTTTTTAGTGTCTTCAGCCGAAACCTGAGCCACCATATCTTTGACTTTGCTCTGCAGTTCATCAGAAAATTCAGCCGTCATTAATTCGCTGATAAATACTTTTGGCAATTCAGGGTCTTCATGCTCAAAATGTTTTGCACGCAGTTTTTTCGCTTCAAAGTGGTAGTTACCACCCTCTTTGTAACCTAAGTCCAGAAAATGTTGTGCCAGTACTTCCAGACCAACAGGACTGATATCAAAAGTCCGAAAAGCAACATGATCATTAACGATCGGATGCCCTTCGCCTAAAATTTGATGCACCTTTTTTGCTGAAGGTGTACGCGATAAATAATCTTGCCACAAGTTTTCAAATAACACTTCTACCTGTTGCGACATATAAAAAATTACCTCTTAAATATTCGGTTAAAGGGGATGATCAACCCGCGCCGTTGCGAGCTGCTTTTAATGATTCTGCGACTAAAAACGCTAATTCTAGCACTTGATCGGCATTCAGTCGTGGATCGCATTGAGTCCGGTAACGACTGGACAAATCTGCTTCACTTATACGGTAGGCACCGCCGGTACATTCTGTAACATCTTCACCGGTCATTTCCAGATGGATGCCCCCTGGGTAAGTGCCTTCAGCTTGATGAATCGCAAAGAAATGTCTTAATTCTTTATGTATGGCGTCAAAATTCCGGGTTTTCAAGCCATTATCAGCCTTAATCGTATTGCCATGCATGGGGTCACTTGACCAGACCACGTTACGACCTTCCTGTTTTACACGGCGCACTAACTCGGGCAATTTATTAGCCAGATTATCGGCGCCCATACGAGTAATTAATGTTAAACGTCCGGGTTCGTTGTCAGGGTTCAATGCGTCAATTAACTGAATGAGCTCATCCCCTGGCATGGTTGGGCCCACTTTTACTCCAACTGGGTTATGAATGCCGCGCATAAACTCGACATGAGCTTGATCTAACTTACGAGTACGTTCACCAATCCAGACCATATGCGCTGAGCAGTCATACGGCAAACCGGTTAATGTGTCAGTGCGGGTTAAAGCTTGTTCATAAGGCAATAACAATGCCTCATGCGAGGTGAATAGCGAAGTCTCGTGAATGGCCGCGTTATTCTCTGAGTTAATGCCCAATACTTCCATAAAGCGCAGCGCCGACTGAATTTCTTCAGCTATTTTCTGGTAACGCTCTTTTAACGGATTAGAGGCAATAAAACTTAAGTTCCATTTATGCACCTTGTGCAAGTTGGCCAGACCGCCCTGCGCAAATGCTCGCAACAAGTTCATGGTCGCTGCGGAGTGATGATAAGCTTTAATCATGCGTTCAGGGTCAGGTTGACGAGCCATTTCCTCAAACTCTGAGCCATTAATGATGTCACCACGGTAACTGGGCAGACTGAGGTCGCCAATGGTTTCAAAGTCACTAGAGCGCGGCTTCGCATACTGCCCCGCCATGCGTGCAACTTTTGTCACCGGACAGGAGCCTGCAAACGCCATGACAATGGCCATCTGCAGAATGACCTTAAAAGTGTCACGAATTTTCGGTGCGTTGAAGTCACTAAACGACTCTGCACAATCGCCGCCCTGCAGCAGGAAACCTTCTCCTACGCAGACATTCTTTAACTGGTTTCTTAACGCTCGTATCTCTTCTGCGAACACCAGTGGCGGGAACTGACTCAGTTGCTGTTCTACTGCCTGCAACTGCGACGGATCGGAATACTTCGGCTGTTGTTCTATTGGCTTATCGCGCCAACTGCGCGCACTCCATTGGGCCATAACAAAAATTTATCCGCTTTATCGGTGAGTAAGAGTTAAGAATGTACCTCTGTATCCCTTGAAAAGCAACGACTAACGCCGTTGCTCAAGAGCATGAATTCGTTCTTCTAAAGGCGGGTGACTCATAAACAATTTCGACATAGTTGAGCGTTTTCCTTTAATACCAAACGCCAGCATAGTGCCATCGAGTTCCGACTCTTTGCCTTGCTGTAAGCGACGTAAAGCAGCAATCATTTTTTGTTTACCAACTAAATCTGCGGACCCGGCATCTGCTCTGAACTCACGCTGACGAGAGAACCACATAACAATAGTGCTGGCTAAGACGCCAAATACGATTTCCAGCAACATCACGACACCATAATAGGCGAACCCACCACCCCGCTGGTTATCACCGCCCCGCATTATCGCGCTGGCAATGATCCGCGCAAAAAACATGACAAACGTATTTATCACGCCCTGGATTAAGGTCAGCGTCACCATATCGCCATTAGCAATATGACTCATTTCATGTGCAAGAACCGCCTCAACTTCGTCAGCATTCATGCTTTGTAATAGTCCGGTACTGACCGCAACCAATGAAGCATTTTTACTGCGCCCGGTAGCAAAAGCGTTAGGCTCCGGCGATTGATAAACCGCGACCTGAGGCATAGGAACCCCTGCTTTTTGCGCCTGTTGCTGAACGGTACGGAACAACCATTCTTCAGACTGGTTCTGTGGTTTTTCTATGACTCTGGCTCCGGTTGAACGAATTGCCATCCAGCGTGATATCCAGAGCGATACAAACGCACCACCAAAACCAAACAGTGCACAGAACACCAGTAAACCCACTGACCCTTGTGCATCAATGCCGGTTACCGCCATCACAATATTAAAGACCACGCTAACAACCAGCAGAATGGCCATGTTAGTCGCTAAAAACAGCAAAATTCTCTTCATTGCTCGTACTCCGGGGAACTTAGTCTGCTAAGTTATGTGGGGGTATTTAGTCGTATTTCAATCTTACTTATGGAAATAAATGCTCAAATCTTCCTCTGTCCAGCCTGGCAAATAAGGAATACTAGCGAGCTCTTTTTCGTCCAGCAACTCACGTAAAGACGCCAGGTTCTCGGCCTGTCGCGGCATCGGCTCCGGCTCGGTTTGCACGGCAATCCAACCTGCAACATCGCAACCTTCCTGCTTTATTGATTGCAGGCTAAGCAACGCATGGTTCAGGCAACCCAGTTTTAACCCGACCACCAGCACAACTTTCGCATTAACCTCCTTTACCACTTGCGGCATACGCAGTCCGGAAGCCAGAGGTAACTGCCAGCCACCGGCACCTTCAATCACTAAACTGTCTATTGGCCGCTCATGAAACCAGTCTACCGCTTTCAACAGGCGTTCTTTGTCTATGACCACGCCACTGTCTGCTGCCGCAATATGAGGCGCAATTGCGGCTTCAAAGGTATAAGGATTAACTCTATCGTAATCAAAGGAAGTATTAGACTGACGCATTAAATTCAGTGCATCTTCATTCACCAACTGCCCGTTTTGCCAATGACAACCGGATGCAACTGGCTTCATTACCGCAACTTGTTGCGACTGCTTTACTAAGTATTGAACAAAAGCACATGCTGCAACGGTTTTTCCTGCGTCAGTGTCTGTTCCGGTAATAAAATAAGCGTTCATATCAACTTAAACTCAATGCTACTTAACTAATTTAATATTAAGAATTGACCATTCAAGTGGCAATCCCTGCAAATTTCTATGATTTTCGAAGGCATTTTCCAACTGCTGTAAGCGGTTGCGCGTCATCAGTCCGGCGTTATCAGTTCGCCTCACATAGTTGGCACCAACTCCCTTAATACTACCTATAAGTTCACGGACACTGGCAAAATACTGGGTGTGTTCTTCTGTCACGAATTCTGAATGACGCCAGTTAACTGAGTCGACTTCATTCTGCACCCTCTCTGCAGATTTAAAGCGGTGCGTATGTTGCAAATCGTCCACTTCATTCCAGCTTTTTGTGAAAGAGTTGAAAGTGCCCTCAATAACGGTATTAACGGTTACAACCCCACCCGGCTTTAAAACTCGATAAGCGTCACTCATCGCATTTTGCAAATTATCGACCCATTGCATAGACAAATTAGCGAAAAGCCAGTCGACTGAATTGTCAGCTACTGGCAAAGCTTCCCACTCGCCATTAAGCCAACTCAGTTCCGGATAATCAGCGGCAGCTTTAGACAACATAGCCGGAGCAATATCAACACCAAGATAATGATTTGCCCGGAGTAAGAGGTCTGCTGTCGTTGACGCGGGACCACAGCCAACGTCAAGCGCCTGATTCACATTAGCCGGCCCGAGGCTTAATAGCCGGTTGGCTGTTAAGCGCTGAATACTTGCGTGCTGGTGATAGTCTTTTGCCGCCTTATTGAACTGCCGCGCAACAGCCTGTTGAAAATTCATTATTTTCATAACGGAGGTTTCATAACTTAGATTTCATAACGGAGACTTCATAACTGGCTAAGAATCCTATCTACCCGACTCCAAAATTGAGCAAGTTCGGGCGTCGACATTTCTGACGTTAAGCTAAAGCGAATACGGGAGCTTCCCGCAGGAACCGTTGGCGGACGAATAACGCTGCATAAATACCCCTGAGCCTGTAGTTTTGCTGCCATGTTTAGCGCGTCATCATCGGAGTTAAATAACCATGTTTGTATGGTGGAGTTTGATTCTATCGTTTTTAAACCGCGCCGTTTCAGCTGTTGCCGAAAATACTGAATGCGCTCAGCAAGTCTTCCGCGGCGGTCATCGCCTTCTGCGCTGCGTACAATTTCTACAGAGGCTTTTATTGCAGCGGCCTGAGCCGGCGGCATCGCAGTGGAATAAATATAATCACGACAAAACTGAATTAAACTTTCAATTTCATCATCCCCACCACAAACAAAGGCTCCACCGACGCCCAACGCTTTACCAAAGGTGCCGGTTATGACATCGGCAACAGCGGAGTCCGCATATAATGACCCTTTCCCCTGTACACCATAAGCACCTACTCCATGGGCGTCATCAAGTATAATCTTGAGGCCATACTTGCGCTTTAAATAAGCCAACAGGTTTAAATCACAGGCGTCTCCGTCCATGCTAAAAACACCTTCGGTCACCAGCCAGTCGCACGGATTGGCTTTGCTAACAACTGGTTCAGGTTGGTTATGCGGAAACCGCTTAAAACGCCCTTCACCGTGCTGCATACCGTCAATTATTGACGCATGAACCAGTTTGTCGGCGAACAGCTTTTGTTGTTTATCGATCAGGGTTGTCAGCACGCCGTGGTTTGCTGCGAAACCTGAATTAAACAGCAAAGCCCTGGGTTTATTCATCCACTCGGCCAGCAACTCTTCCAGTTCCTGATGAACTTTACTGTAACCGCTGAGTAACGGTGAGCCAGTACTGCCAACACCCCAGGTATCAATAGCTTGCTTAAACACACGCTTTATATCCGGATGCTGGCTTAAGCCGAGGTAATCATTGGTACTGAAATCCAATTGCCAATGAGCGTCGGAGCTACGTACCTTTCGCGAGCGAAACAGCGAAGAATCTTTACGCTCATTAAGCCGCTGCTCATACCCCGACACGATTTTCTCCACTCTCTATTCTCTGCCTATTCTCTACTAAGACGCGTCGTAGTATCGAACAGGGTTTTGCTGTTCTTTAATCGCATCTTCAATAACCGCGGTGTGAACTTCATCATCATAGCCGTCGCGCTGTTCAGGCTTAATGCCCAGACGCTCGAATAAACGTAAATCGGCATCTGCTTCAGGGTTCGCTGTGGTCAGCAGTTTTTCACCATAGAAGATTGAGTTAGCACCGGCGAGAAAGCACAACGCCTGCATTTCATCGTTCATGTCTTCACGGCCGGCGGACAAACGTACATGCGAAGCTGGCATTAAAATACGGGCTACGGCAACGGTACGCACAAATTCAAAGTTATCTAAGTCTTCCAATTTGGCAAAAGGCGTGCCTTCTACTTTAACCAGCATATTAATCGGTACGCTTTCCGGGTGCTTAGGCAAATTCGCCAACTGCACTAATAAAGAGGCTCGGTCGGTGACGCTCTCGCCCATACCAACAATGCCTCCGGCACAAACTTTCATACCTGCGTCTCGCACATTATTCAGCGTATTAAGGCGATCCTGATAAGTTCGGGTGGTAATGATATCACCGTAGAATTCCGGAGAGGTATCGAGGTTGTGGTTGTAATAATCAAGGCCGGCCTGCTGCAGCATTTTTGCCTGTTCATTACTTAACATGCCAAGTGTCATACAGCTTTCCAAACCCAATGCTTTCACGCCTTTGATCATTTCAATGACGTAAGGCATATCGCGGTCTTTCGGATTACGCCAGGCGGCGCCCATGCAAAAACGGCTCGCGCCCTTCTCTTTCGCTGCCTGTGCTTCAGCCAGCACACTTTCAACTGCCATCAGGCGCTCGCGATCCAACCCGGTGTGATAATGGGCGCTCTGCGGGCAATACTTACAGTCTTCGGGGCAGGCACCGGTTTTAATCGACAACAAGGTACTGACCTGAACTTCGTTCGGGTTAAAGTGCTGACGATGCACTGTTTGTGCTTCGAAAACTAAATCGTTCAACGGCATCTGCAAAAGATTCTGAACTTCTTCAATGGTCCAGTCGTTACGAATTTGTGGCATGGTAAATCTCGTGTGCTTGGCAAATTATGGTCGACTAGAATAATCCAGCCCGATACACTGTCAATATACTTTCAGTTTAATACTTTACAATAGTTTAATTTATGAGCAAAAGCGATATTGAGTTTGATCGACAGCACATTTGGCACCCATATACCTCTATGCTGAACCCCTTACCTGCTTATAAAGTTGAGTCAGCAAAAGGTTGCAGATTAACTCTGGATACCGGCCATGAGGTGGTTGATGGCATGTCTTCCTGGTGGGCTGTTACTCACGGATACCGCAATCCACGCTTAGATGCCGTTGCTCACCGTCAGATAGATAAAATGAGCCACGTTATGTTTGGCGGTATCACGCATCAACCCGCGATTGATCTTGCTCGACGTCTTATTGAACTGACTCCTGAGCCTCTACAACGAGTATTTATTGCCGATTCAGGCTCTGTCAGCGTTGAAGTTGCCATAAAAATGGCCTTGCAGTTCTGGCTGGCGCAAGAACGTCCGGAGAAGCACCGACTACTAACCATAAAAGGCGGCTACCACGGCGACACGTTTAAAGCGATGTCGGTTTGCGACCCGGTCAACGGCATGCACCATCTTTTTAACAGAGCTATTAACTCCCAGCTTTTTGCTGAAGCCCCCAGACTAACCCCGGACGATGACTGGGCAGAGACTGCTGGTGACGAACTCAGACACTGGTTCGAGCAACACCACCATGAGTTGGCGGCGGTTATTCTTGAACCTGTTGTTCAGGGAGCCGGTGGCATGCGTTTTTATCACCCTGAATACCTAAGGCTAATACGCCAGCTTTGCGACGATTTTGACGTATTACTGATAGCGGATGAAATTGCAACAGGGTTTGGTCGTACCGGCAAGTTATTCGCCTGTGAACACGCTGGAATTACGCCTGATGTTCTCTGCGTTGGTAAAGCTCTGACCGGTGGTTACATGACGCTGGCAGCCACGCTAACCACGAAACAGGTAGCAGAAACCATTGGTCACGGCCCCGGCGGAGGCGCATTAATGCACGGCCCTACTTTTATGGGGAATCCTTTAGCCTGCGCGGTTGCAGCTGAGTCACTGGCGATTATTGCTGAGGGTAAGTGGCAGCAACAGGTTGCTGAAATCGAAGCTCAGTTAAAGCAGCAACTTCTTCCCCTGGCTGAATGTGATGCAGTAAAAGACGCACGAGTTTTTGGGGCTATTGGCGTATTAGAAATGCACCACCCCATTGATGTTGCCATTGCGCAGAAGCGTTTTGTTGAATTAGGGGTATGGATACGCCCGTTCGGACGCTTACTTTATATTATGCCGCCTTATGTTATTTCTACGAACGAGCTCAGCCGTTTAACCGTTGCCATGAAAGACTACGTTGAAACTCAGAGCTCTATTAAGGCTTAATAACCAAAGAAATAAACCGACAAGCCACCCAAACAACTCATGATCAGTATCAGGATATTGATCCACAAATGCTGTTTGTCCTTGCGGAAAAGAACATAATTAAGAACAAAGCTGAGCAGACTCACACAAAGGCCAATAACTAAAAGAATAACGAATAAGTCACCTAATGTGATGAGCCAGTCTTCGCGAACAGGAATACCAAAAATTTCAGTCAAAATGGTATCGCGCTCAGGTTTTGCATAATTGAAAACGATAGCGGCAACGACAAAGATAAACCAGCCGAAAATAGACAGCCATCCCAGAACACGGGACCAAAATGGTACCTGCTTTAAATCCGCTAAGGATCCCCTTTTCATAATTTTTCTCTCGGTTATCAGGGGTTATACTTGAGTCTGCGCCAAAGCGCGGTAACATAGCAACCTTTCTATAGCAAAATAGTGTAAATTTCGGAGAAAACCAACTCATGTCGTATGCTTCTGTAGTGGATGTTCTGACGGGAAAAGTCGCTGTCGATGAGACCGTCACAGTCCGGGGCTGGGTACGCACCCGCCGTGACTCGAAAGCCGGTATTTCATTTATTAACTTGCACGATGGCTCATGCTTTGATGCCATTCAGGCCGTGGTTCCGGCAGAACTTCCCAATTACAGTAATGAAGTGCAGAAACTGACGACCGGTTGTTCTGTAGCTATTACCGGTGTTGTTGTCCCTTCTCAGGGCAAAGGTCAGTCATTTGAACTGCAGGCAACCAAAGTTCATGTATATGGCTGGGTGGAAGATCCCGATACCTACCCTATGGCTCCTAAACGTCATAGCATGGAATACTTACGTGAATACGCGCATTTGCGTCCGCGTACCAACATTACCGGTGCGGTCATGCGTGTTCGTAATGCGTTATCTCAGGCTATTCATCGCTTCTTCCATGAGGAAGGTTATTTGTGGGTGAGTACACCAATCATCACGACTTCCGATTGTGAAGGTGCCGGTGAGATGTTCCGTGTTTCAACACTGGACATGCTGAATATCCCGAAAACAGATAAAGGCGAAGTCGACTACTCTGAAGACTTTTTCGGTAAAGAAGCGTTTTTAACGGTGTCGGGTCAGCTGAACGTAGAGTCTTACGCTTGCTCTTTATCTAAAGTTTATACATTCGGCCCAACCTTCCGTGCTGAAAACTCGAACACCAGCCGTCACTTGTCTGAATTCTGGATGGTAGAACCCGAGCTGGCGTTTGCAACTTTAGATGATGTTGCCGGCTTAGCCGAAGCCATGCTTAAGTATGTGTTTAAAGCCGTTCTGGAAGAGCGCCCGGACGACATGGCGTTCTTTGCCGAACGCATTAACTCTGACGCTATCAGCCGTTTAGAAGCCATTGTAAATAATGACTTTGTGCACATGGATTACACCGACGCCATTGAGATACTGAAGAACTGCGATAGAAAATTCGAATACGCGGTTGAATGGGGTGTGGATTTACAATCAGAGCACGAGCGTTATTTAGCTGAAGAACATGTCGGCGCACCAATTATTCTGAAAAACTATCCGCGCGATATTAAAGCCTTTTACATGCGCCAGAACGAAGATGGCAAAACCGTTGCCGCTATGGACGTTTTAGCGCCGGGTATTGGGGAAATTATCGGTGGTTCCGCCCGTGAAGAACGTTTAGACATTCTTGACCAGCGAATTGACGAAATGAACCTGCCAAAAGAAGAATACGGCTTCTACCGCGATTTGCGTCGTTACGGTACCGTTCCTCACGCCGGTTTTGGCCTGGGTTTTGAGCGCTTAGTGGCTTATGTCACCGGCGTACAAAATATTCGTGACGTTATACCTTTCCCACGGGCTCCGAAAAGTGCCGAATTTTAATCCAGCACTAAGTCATTACCGTTCATAAAAAACGGTGATGAATCTTTCTGAGGCTTTATTGGCGTAGGGACTGCAGGTGTCCCTACGTACAGAAAGCCGACAATGGCGTCGTCCACAGACAATCCCAACTGCTCCTTGATAAAGTCGTCCTCGGCCATCCATCCGGTACGCCAAATAGCACCTATACCTTGTGCAAAGGCCGCTTGCTGCATGCCGTGAGTGGCACAGGCAACCGTACACAGTTGCTCATCACGGGGGACTTTCGGGTGCTCCTGAAAACGCAGACAAGAAACAATTATCGTTGGGGCCCGAAATGGCAGCTGCCCAGCCTGCTCTATGACCGTTTCTGAAAAGTCGCTAAGACGCGCAGCCTGCTGGTAGATATCCGCCAGAACCTGCCTCTCTTTTCCCTGAAACTGAATAAACTGATATGGCGTTAGTCCCATATGATCAGGCGCACGAACAGCTGCGGCCTTAATTAACTCCAGTTGCTCTATAGTAGGACCGGGTTCACTCAAACGCGGCATGGAGGAACGGCTGGTTAATAACTCTTCGGCATTCATACTTCACCTTATTCAATGTGTAATGGTTAGTTACATTCTCTGACTGGTCTGTTACTCGCACATTCGATATGCTAAGGCCTGTTTTTATTAGCTAATGAGAATTTAAATATGCGCTCAATCTTCAGTTATTTGTGGAAAATAATCAACGGTACGCGCAAGGTCATTTTGAACCTTGTATTCTTTTTAATCCTCGCGGTTTTTCTCGTTAGTCTATTTAGCGGAGAGGATCCTATCGAAGTACCGGAGAATGGCATTCTGGTTCTTAACCCTAATGGCATGCTGGTTGAAGAGAAGACTTGGGTTGATCCTTTTAGTCAATTCCTGAATGAAGCTATGGGAAGCAGTGATGATATCCCCGAAGTTCTGTTATCTGATGTGGTCGACTCAATTGAGAAAGCCAAAACAGACGAACGTATAGGCGCACTGTATTTAAACTTACAAAACTTGTACCCAAGCGGACTCAATAAGTTACAGGCAGTTGCCGAGGCTCTTGACGATTTCCGTACCTCTGGTAAACCCATTATCAGTAATGCTGATTACTATGATCAGCATCAGTATTATCTTGCAGCGCATGCAGATCAGCTTTACCTAAACCCAATGGGCGGAGTTGTATTTGAAGGGCTTGATTACACTCAACTTTACTTTAAGGACTTACTCGACAAGCTTAAAGTTCAGCCTCAAGTCTTTAAGGTCGGTAAATTTAAAGCGGCTGTTGAACCTTTTATTCGTAACGACATGTCTGATGAAGCACGTGAAGCCAATGAGTTTCTTTATTCAGCTTTGTGGGATAGCTTCCGCACCGATGTGACAGCGGCCCGTAACATTAATCCGTTGGTTACCAGTGGTAAAGTTGATGATTACATGTCGGCCTTTAACAGTGCCAATGGCGATATGGCCAAAATGGCGCTAGAAACAAACATGGTTGATGCGCTGCGTACACGTACCGAAGTTCGTAACGAGCTCATCAATTTAGCCGGATACGACAAAGAAGAAGATACCTTCCGTCATATTACCTACGACAACTATCTGGCGACTGAAATGGAAGTCCCGGAAAGCCTGCAACCGACAGATCGTAGCCAGATCGCGGTTGTTGTTGCTCGTGGGCAAATCGTTAACGGTTCGCAAAAAGCCGGTATGATTGGTGGTGACAGCACCGCAAAACTGATTCGTGAAGCACGCAATAACAAGCAGACGAAAGCGATTGTGCTGCGCATAGACAGCCCCGGCGGAAGTGCCTTTGCCTCTGAAATTATCCGTCAGGAAATCCTCCAGGCAAAAGAAGCCGGTATTCCGGTTGTGGCATCAATGAGCACCGTGGCAGCATCTGGTGGTTATTGGATAGCAGCAGATGCCGATAAAATTGTGGCCGCACCAACTACCATTACCGGTTCAATTGGTGTCTTTGGCCTGTTAATGACTTTAGAAGACAGTCTGGCTGCTATTGGCGTTCATAGCGATACTGTCAGTACGACTGAGATACAAGGTTTAAATCCACTGGAAGAAATGACTGAGTACCAAAAGAAATTGGTGCAAAGCTCGGTTGAAGCCACCTATGAAGACTTTTTGACTATTGTCAGCAAAGCTCGCAACATGTCCCGCGACGATGTGCATGAAGTTGCTCAGGGCCGCATCTGGACGGGTAAACAAGCAATGGAGCGTGGATTAGTTGACCAACTTGGAGACTTTGACGACTCAGTAGCGGCGGCCGCTGAGCTGGCAGCCATTGATGATTACGATGTAAAAATTGTTCAACAAGAGTTGTCATCGAAAGAGCAATTTTTTGCCAACATGTTTAACAGCTCTTCAGAGTATCTCCCTGTTCCATCTGTTGGTGGTGAGGCTCAACACTGGTTAATGGGTACACTTAATAAAGTGAAATCTGAAACTGCGGTTTTACAAAACTTTAATGATCCTAAAAATGTTTACTCTTACTGTGCACTCTGCCTTCAACCGCGATAGAATTATCGCGGTTATTTCGCAGAGCACAGGAGTGAACTTTGCCTCGTAAAAAGATTTATGTCGCATACACTGGCGGCACCATAGGTATGAAAAAATCAGCTCAGGGTTATGTTCCGGTTGCGGGACACCTGAGCCGGTGCGTTGAAAACATGCCGGAGTTTTTCCGGGAAGAAATGCCCGAATTTACCATTAATGAATATTCACCATTAATGGACTCATCAAATATGGCGCCGTCTGACTGGGTGACCATTGCTCGTGATATAGAAAGGAACTACGACGATTACGATGGTTTCGTCATTTTGCACGGTACCGATACCATGGCTTATACGGCGTCGGCTTTGTCCTTTATGCTACAAAATTTGAGTAAACCCGTTATTGTAACTGGTTCACAGATACCTTTAGCCGCCCTGCGATCTGATGGACAGACCAACTTGCTCAATTCGCTTTATGTGGCTGCGAACTACCCTATTCCTGAAGTTGGTTTGTTCTTTAATAATACGCTTTACCGGGGGAATCGCTCGACCAAAGCAGATGCTAACGGATTTAATGCTTTTGCCTCCCCTAACTACCCTTCCTTACTTGAAGCAGGAATCCAGATTCAGTTAAACGCAGGAGAGCTCTCAGAGCCCTCAAGCCAGCCATTAAAAGTCATTGAAATGACCCCTCAGCCAATCGGTGTGGTCGTGCTTTATCCGGGAATATCCGCTGAAATTATAAAAAACCAGCTGCAACAACCGGTAAAAGCCATGATTCTACAAAGCTACGGTGTCGGCAATGCGCCACAAGACGATGCACTGCTGACTAGCCTGAAAGAAGGAATTAACCAGGGGATTACCATTCTAAACTGTACTCAATGCTTTCGCGGCCGGGTCAATATGGACGGCTATGCGACCGGCAATGCTCTGGCTGAAATAGGTATCGTGTCCGGGGCAGATATGACCATTGAGGCGGCACTGACTAAATTGCATTATCTGCTGTCACAAGATTTGAGCCTAAGTAAAATGCAGAAATTGTTACAGAAGAATTTACGTGGCGAATTAACTCCGCCATAATTTGACGCAGCTTAAATAATAATAAGAAAAATTATGGCAAATTCATCACCTGCGTTCGCAACACGATTAGGGTTTATATTAGCTGCCGCTGGCTCAGCGGTTGGTGTTGGTAATATTTGGGGCTTCCCTACCCAGGCCGCCAGTAATGGCGGCGGTGCTTTTCTATTGGTCTACCTGATTATGATTGTTTTACTGGCATATCCTATGCTGGTAGCCGAAATAACCATTGGCCGTATACGACGTCAGAACCCAATAGAAGCATTACGTAACTTATCCAGTAAACCCTTTTTAAGAGGCTCAGGTGCTATCGCCGGGGTCATCGGCCTTATTGTCTTAAGCTTAATATTGAGTTTTTACGCCATTGTATCGGGGTGGCTTGTTTCTTATATGCTGGCACCACTGATGGTTTTAATCGGTCAGCCTGAAACTGCTCTATGGTTTACAGAGTTTTCGGTTTCCCGAAATATAACTACCATGATATTTTTTATGCTGTTAACCGTTTACGTTGTACGTTCTGGTGTAAACAACGGCATAGAACGCTGGTCCAGACGATTAATGCCATTATTGTTCATATTGTTGATTGGCATGTCCGCTTACATTTTAACGCAGGACGGTGCGATACAGGGTCTGAAAATGTATCTGCTTCCCGACTTCTCAACAATTACCGATCCGAACCTGATTATTCGGGCTATGGGGCAGGCATTCTTCTCTTTGTCGCTCGGTGTTTGTGTCATGATGACGTACGGTGCGTACCTTTCAAACTCCGAGAACATACCCAAAACAGCAGCCTGGGTAGCAGGCATTGATACCAGCGTTGCGTTTTTAGCTGGCCTGCTCATTCTACCAGCGATGTTCGTAGCACAATCTAATGGCGTCACCATTTATGCAGACGATGGTACTCTGCTTTCGGCGGATACTTTAGTTTTCACCGTATTACCTGCGATGTTTGATGCACTAGGTTACGCTGGACTATTTATGTCTTTTGGCTTTTTCCTGCTAATGGTTATTGCCGCTATTACCTCATCTATTTCTATGCTGGAAGCACCGGTCAATGCATTACGCGAAGAAGCAAACTGCGACCGTAGTAGTGGCGTCTGGATCATTGCGCTTATCGTAACCGCTATTTCCACGACGATAATCTATAATTTTGAGTTACTTTTTGGCGCCGTTATTACCTTTAGCACGGTTTATATGCAGCCAATAATGGCTTTAGTGTTCGGTGTTATGCTGACCTGGGTATTACGTCAAAATTATTTATTAAAAGCGTTAAAACAAGGCTCACCAGACATTGATAAAAGCTTATTCTGGAAGATATGGCCGTGGTACGTAAAGTTCATTTGTCCGATACTGATTCTGCTAGTTATCTGGCGCGGTTAATAACCGTTGGAAAGGCTCTTCAATAAGTTGAAGAGCCTTTTTTCTATAAGCCAATTAGATAACAAACATATCCATAAATTCGTTAACCGCAATATTTTCAAAAGATTGCTGCTGACTGCATTGGTCAAAAATCGATTTAACCCGGGGCTCAGGGAAACGAGTAGCTAAATTCGCTTTAAACTTGCTTTCTAGCACAGGAAAGCCCTCTTCCCGGCGCCGTCTGTGGCCTATCGGATATTCCACCACAACTTTTTCAGTATGAGTTCCATCTTTGAAGAATACCTGTAACGCATTGGCTATAGAACGCTTTTCCGGGTCATGATAATCCTGGCTAAATTGCTTATCTTCAAGCACTTCAATTTTTTCACGTATGCTATCAATAACCGGGTTATTTTCGTGAAAACTATTCTCGTAGTGATCAGCTGTTAACTCGCCGAAAATTAGCGGTACCGCAGTCATGTATTGCAAACAATGATCTCTGTCCGCCGGATTAGCCAGCTTCCCCTGTTTTGAAATGATTCTAATAGCCGACTCATGAGTCGTTATCTCAACTTTCTCAATATCATCAATTCTGCCTTTAACTTCTGAGTGCAATGTCACCGCAGCTTCACAGGCAGTCTGAGCATGAAACTCCGCCGGGAAAGACAATTTAAATAAAATATTTTCCATTACGTAACTGCCGTAGTCACGTTGAAACTTAAATTTCCAATCCTCTTTCGGTTTCAACTGCTGGTCTTTATTGGTCTTATTAAACAGCACATCGTAAAAGCCCCACTGCGGAGCCGTTAATGCCCCGGGAATTCCCATTTCACCGCGCATGGTTATGTCGGCCAAACGTACAGCTCTTGATGTGGCATCGCCGGCAGCCCAGGATTTACGCGAACCGGCATTAGGTGCGTGCCGATAGGTTCTCAACGACTGACCATCAACCCAGGCTTGCGAGACAGCAGCCATAATCTGCTCTCTGGAGCCACCCATTAACCAGGTAACCACAGCTGTCGAGGCCACCTTCACCAACACAACATGGTCCAGACCAACCCGGTTAAAACTGTTTTCTATGGCTAAATTACCCTGAATTTCATGAGCTTTAATCATCGCTTCTAAAACGGTTTTCATGGTTAAAGGCTTCTCACCTTTAGACACTCGCTTTTGCGAAATATAGTCAGCGGTTGCCAGTATGCCGCCTAAATTATCAGAAGGATGCCCCCACTCGGCTGCCAGCCAGGTGTCATTAAAGTCCAGCCAACGAATAATACAACCTATATCCCAGGCTGCTTTAGCAGGGTCCATACGAAATTGAGTTCCCGGTACCCGGGCGCCGTTTGGAACCATAGTTCCTTCAACCAGGGGGCCTAAATGTTTACTGCATTCAGGAAAACGCAGCGCTAGTAAGCCACACCCCAGGGTATCCATCAGGCAGTTACGAGCCGTATTCCACGCTTCCTCACTGTCTACTTTGTAATCGATAACATAGTCTGCAATGGTTTGAATGACTTCGTCGTAGTCGGGACGTTCATTACTTTCAACGGTTGTACTCATCACTGACTCCTTAGTTAACTTTATTATCAGAACGTGCTACTCGTTTGTCTATATGTACCCTGAAAAGTGCCTTTTTGATCGCCATGAACTGTTAAGAAACAGGAAGAAAAGGATAAAAAAAACCCGGAACCAATCCAGATTGTTCCGGGTATAGGGGAATGGCTCAAAGGTTGAGCCGTGCGCTAACTCATGACAAAAACACTGCATTAGGTCGCATAAAATTCATTCGGTAAACTTCAGTTTAGACAATATCAAAGGGATGTCTAATTTTTTTAAGAAATTTTTTATCTTACTGTTTTTGAATAATTTTAACCAAAAAGAACACAGGTTATACACAGCTAATTAAGAGTTAGCGAACAGTTTATAATAGTTAGCTGTCGTGGTCTTAGCCACCTCTTCTAACGTAATGCCTTTTACGTCAGCCACGCATTTTGCAACGTCGACAACATAGGCTGGCTGGTTCTCTTTACCACGATGAGGAACCGGCGCTAACCAGGGACTGTCGGTCTCAATTAAAAGTTTTTCCAGTGGCAATGCTTTGATTGTGTCACGCAGTTCCTGAGCGTTCCGGAACGAAGCAATACCGGAAATAGAAATAAAGAAATCGAGATCATCAATGGCTTTTTTTGCCATCTCAAGAGACTCGGTAAAACAATGCAAGACACCACCAGGCTTTTCAGCATGGCCATTTCTTAATAATGACAAGGTGTCCTGCTGAGCATCGCGCGTATGAATAATCAGTGGTTTGTTGACGTCGTTGGCTATTTCAATATGTTGCTCGAAATTCTCCTGCTGTAGTACTTTTGATTCAGGGTGATAAAAGTAATCGAGCCCGGTCTCTCCTACCGCAACAACGCTATTCAGTGCTGTTAGCTCACGCAATTTAGCACCTAACTCAGCTATTGGAGTCTTACTGTCTTTCACATACAGAGGATGCACACCACAAGAAATTGAAACATCATCGAATTCGGCCACAGCAGCCTGCATGGCTGGAAAGTCTTCGAGGGTAACGCATACACACAGCATGTATTCAACCTTATTCGCACGTGCCGCTGCAACAATTTCTTTTAAATCGGCACCCGCTTTTTCAGGGTTGATTTTATCCAAATGACAGTGTGAGTCGACGAACATAGATAGCTCCACTTAGCGTTGATTTGAGTGACAAAAGTCGTTAACCAGTTGGTGGAAGAGTTTACCATATTCGTTTGTATGATGGCGGCAAAGGTAACGAAGATGATGAATCAAGGCTTGCTGTGAAGGCAGAACAGCGACAGCCAACCAGTTCTTTAGTTCTCCAGCCTCAAAACGAAAAACCACGCTCACCTCTAAACATAGAGGTTTACCTTCTATGTCCGGCCATTGGAACTCTAATCTGGCTCTGTCATCTACCGCAATATCGGTTGTTTCGCTGTTGATCAGCAAAGTAAGGGACTGAAATTCGGGAACAACATGAGCAGCAAGCTCTGTTGCGGATTGTGGGCTTAATTTTAGCGTCAGCATGACAACTCCGTTTTACGGAGTCGCTACGCTGAAAGAGTATTTGACCAGCGACTCCAGGCAAAACTTAATAATAACGGCAAATTGATACCGGTTGAGCCCTGATATCGCTGACGTAGCTGTCGGCATTCGGATACCCATTCACTCAGTTGCGCGACATTGACCCACTCATAGTTGCTGATGTGTTGTAATTCGTCCGCCAATTGTTGATAACGCAAACGCGTAGCCGCAGCTCGTTGGCTAATCAACAACCAATCCATTAATAAGTTCTCGGAAACATCCAGCCAGCTTAATGCGCCATCTTTATCTTTTAACAGGGGGAATTCCTGCTGTCCCCGTAGTCCGGCCAGCAGCTGCCCGGCAAAAGTCAGCTGCTCGTCGCTTTGTACCGTTGTCGGGTAGGCAATGCTCAGCCACTGCATGCGGCTTCTTAAGGTGGGCAATAAGCGCTCTGCGTCTTTAGTTGAAACCAGCCAGTGTGTATCGGCCGGAGGTTCTTCCAGCACTTTCAGCAGTGCGTTGCCTGCCTGTTCTGTCATTTTTTCTGCTTCGAGTATGACCGCGACTTTTAATCCGTTCTGGTTCGCTGTCTGCGTTACGTTTTGTTGCAGTTCACGTACCGTATCAACACCTATTCGATTAACCTGGGCTCCGTCAATAGTCCAGGTGTCCGGATGATTACCAGATAGGTAAAGTAAACAAGATTTGCATTTCCCGCAGGCACTTTTTCCTGGTTGCTTACACAACAGAAATTGATTCAGGCGCTGAATAAACTTGGTCGAACCGCCGTCAATATTATGCTGTAAGTAATAAGCATGAGCCAGCCGCCCGGCTTCAGCACTTGTTACTAGTCTCAACCAGGGTTCTCGCAGCCACGGAAAAGCCATTAAAACAGATACTCCTCAATTGCTCTCAATATTGACTGATGTACATCCAGCATCGACTGGTTTGCATCAATAACAATAATGTTCGGATCTTTAGCTGCAATATTCAAATAGCGTTGCCGGGTTCGTTGAAAAAAGGCTAAATCTTCTTCTTCAATACGATCCAGCTCCCCTCGCTCACGCGCTCGCTCAAGACCTTTCTTTTCTTCAACATCAAGTAGTAGTGTTAAATCTGGGGTGAAATTCCCTAAAGTGATTTTCCGGATCTTTTGCAACAATTCATCACCGAGTTCGCGCCCTCCTCCCTGGTAGGCTCTGGAAGATAAATCATGGCGATCACCAATAACCCAACGGTTTTTGGATAACGCGGGTTTTATAATATTATCCACCAGCTGAACCCGGCTGGCATACATAAGTAAAAGCTCTGTCGTGGGGCTGACTTTTTCTTCCCACTTCTTTTTTACCAGATCCCGCAGCGATTCCGCTAACGGTGTACCGCCTGGTTCACGAACTGTTTCAACCTGAATTCCTTTCGCCTGAAGATGCGTGACAACACTTGCGATAGCCGAACTTTTACCGGCTCCTTCGAGTCCTTCAATAACAATAAACTTTCCTGACATAATCACTCTTGATTCAGTTGATATCGGCGTACAGCCTGTTGATGTTCTTCCAGTGTTTCCGAGAAAACATGGCCACCTGATTTATCCGCAACAAAATAATAGTACGGAGAACGTGCCGGATTTGCTGCTGCTTTAATTGAGGCTTTGCCGGGCATCGCAATTGGTGTTGGCGGTAATCCGTTAATTCGATAAGTATTGTATTCTGTTTTCTCGCGCAAATGAGTACGAGTCAGATTGCCGTCAAAATTTTCAATACCATAGATTGTCGTCGGATCAGACTGCAACCGCATGCCGACAGCTAAACGATTGGCAAATACGCTTGCAACCAGCGGACGTTCATCGGCCAAACCGGTTTCTTTCTCAATAATAGAAGCCAGTATCAGCAATTCGTAAGGTGAGTTTACAGGGCATCTATCTGAACGCTCTTGCCAGGCATTTTCCAGCACCTGCTGCATAGATTGGTACGCTTGCTTCAGAATAGCAATATCCGTTGTGTAAGCTCTGTAACTGTAGGTTTCAGGTAATAAAACACCTTCAATAGAGGTTTCTGTAACGCCCAGCTTTTGCCTGAGTTCCGCCGGATCCAATTCAGAAGACTCATCTTTTAGGTAAGGTAGCTGTTTTAGTTGAGCTCTCCACTGCTCGAGAGTCAATCCTTCAACCAGAGTCACAGTAAAGGTTTTTTCCCGCCCTTGAGTCAACATACTCCAGACATCAAACCAGCTTTGTTGTCCGTTAATTTCATAAAGGCCAGCTTGCAAATGGTCGACATCGTCAAAAACCTGACTCAGGCGATAAATTAATGCAGAGTTCCCCTTCTCAAAGTGCTCTGTTACTTGAATGGTTACGCTACGGGCAGTTGCTCCTCCTCTAAAATCTAACAATAGAGGCGTACTAGCGTCACTTTGTATTGGCTGAGATAAATACCAGCGCCCGGATACAAAGACAGCCACGACCGAAACCACAAAAGCTGCAACAAGCAGCGCTAAAATAAGACGTTTTTTCATAATATAAGCTGCTCTAATACCGCCGGCAATTTACTCTTATCCAATACTTTACCATTAAACTGAGTGACCGTAACAGCGCCTCTGACACTGTTGCTGAGGATAATCTGCTCAACGTCAGCTAACTCATTCAATGAAAAATGACCGATACGCAAAGGCGCAAGCATGTCTTCATCAATAATCAACTGGCGAATAATTCCTTGTACACCGGAAAAACTCAGATCGGGGGTGTACCATTGCCCTTGTTTGTACCAAAAAACATTTCCCTGTATGGCTTCGACAACATTACCTTCCGAGTCGCAGACCAGTAAATCGTCATATTCAGAAACGCTGCGCTCCTGAGTCAACAGAACCTGCTCCAGCCTATTTAATGTTTTTAAACCGGCCAGCTTAGGTTGTCTGGCTAAGTTCAATTCAGCAACACCAAGACTAACCGATTTAAGGTTACCCGGAGCATCACTTACCTGAATATATTCATTCGCCACTGCGCCGTCTGAAAAGCCATACCCTCGGCCACCATAACCTCTAGTGACAATAACCTTACACACACCGTTTTCAATGCCATCACAAGCGTTAAGGATACGCTGATGCAAAAAGTTAAAGTTTGGATGGTTTATAAATAAACGGGTATTAGCTTCAGACAGTCGGTTCAAATGTCGCTTTATATGCAAAGGCACACCTTGAACAACTCGTATGGTTGTAAAGTGCCCGTCACCGAACTGCAGCCCTCTGTCTATTTCAGAACAATGGAAAGGCGTATTATTAAGTAGTATTTTTCTTATTGTCATAACAAAAAAGGCGGAACCAATGGCTCCGCCTTTTATATCACGTTCTACGACAAATTAGTCGTTAGAATGATTATTTACGTAATCGATAGCTGATTGAACTGTTTTAATTTTTTCAGCTTCTTCGTCTGGAATTTCAGTTTCAAATTCTTCTTCCAAAGCCATTACCAGTTCAACTGTGTCTAAAGAATCAGCACCCAGGTCATTTTCAAATGACGCTTCAGGCTTAACTTCTTCTTCTTTAACACCTAATTGTTCAACAATGATTTTTTTAACGCGTTCTTCAATAGTACTCATGATTATAAAATCCCTCAATAGTCATCGCGAGAGTGAAAATTGGCTGTAGTGTAGTGAAACCAGCCTCATTAATAAAGTAAAAAATAGCATAAAGTTAAGAGGTCGTACCGCTAACCCCTTAAACCATCGCCATACCACCATTAACGTGAATGGTTTCACCAGTGATATAAGCTGCACCTTCTGATGCTAAAAATGCTACCGCAGCAGCAATTTCCTTTGGCTCGCCTAAACGTGCTGCCGGAATATTATCAAAAATAGCCTGTTTTTGCTCATCATTCAGAGCTTTTGTCATATCTGTATCAATAAAGCCAGGCGCAACACAGTTCACGGTAATGCCGCGCGCTGCAACTTCTTTAGCCATTGCCTTACTGAAACCAACCAGTCCGGCTTTCGCCGCACAATAGTTAACCTGCCCCGGGTTTCCTGTTGTGCCAACAACTGAACTGATATTAATAATACGGCCATTACGCCGCTTCATCATGCCGCGTACAACCGCCTTACAAACTTTAAATACGGCTGACAAGTTCGTGTTTAAGACAGCATCCCATTCGTCGTCTTTCATTCGCATCATCAGGTTATCGCGGGTAATGCCGGCGTTATTCACCAGAATATCAATAGAACCGTACTCTGATTCAATCTCTTTAATAACCTGCTGCAGACTATCAGAATCGGTTACATCCAACGCCAGGCCCTTGCCTTTTGAACCAAGATATTCGGAGATTGCAGCTGCACCTTTATCAGAGGTCGCTGTACCAATGACTTTCGCTCCCTGACTAGCAAGCAGTTCAGCTATTGCTTTTCCTATTCCCCGGCTTGCGCCTGTAACTAATGCGACTTTATTTTCAAAGTTTTGCACGTAAATAACCTTTTTATTAAAGTGAGTTCAAAGAGTCTAGCGTATTCAACGCACTACAACCAAAAGCCTTAGTAATACGCTTGTTTAATCCAGTCAGTACTTTTCCCGGACCAACTTCATAGGCTGTTTCGACATCCAATTTCGCAATCTGTTCAATCGTTTCAGTCCAGCGGACAGGGCGATAGAGCTGACGCACCAAGGCATCTTTAATGGCATCTTCGCTATCGGCTATTGCAACGTCCACATTATTAATGACCGGGGTGTGTGGCTGTTTCAACTTTATCGACTTTAACGCGTCGGCCAATTGACTGGCTGCTGGCTGCATCAAAGCACAGTGTGACGGCACGCTAACAGGTAATGGCAAAACCCGTTTAGCCCCGGCTTCCTTTAAAGCTTCTGCAGCGCGAGCTACGGCGTCTGCATGTCCTGCTATAACCACCTGCCCCGGCGAATTATAATTAACCGGAGTTACTATTTGTTCTCCTGCCTGCTCTAAACAAATTTTTTCAATTTCGGCATCTTCCAGGCCAATAACCGCGGCCATAGCGCCTTCACCTTCGGCTACGGCTTGCTGCATAAACTCGCCGCGCAGGGCTACAAGTTTAACCGCGTCAGTAAATTCTAATGCTCCGGCACATACTAGCGCTGAATACTCACCCAGACTATGCCCGGCCATAACGGTAACGTCGGCCAACCCTTTCTCTTTAGCTACACGGTATAGTGCAACGCTGGCAGTTAATAACGCAGGCTGTGTCCGTTGCGTTTCATTCAACTGCTGCTCAGGTCCCTGTTGTACCAACTGCCAAAGGTCATAACCCAAAACACTGCTGGCCTCTGCGAATGTTTCTTTCACTAATGCGAAATCATTCGACAAGTCACTTAACATACCAACGCTTTGAGAGCCTTGCCCCGGAAATAACAATGCCGTTTTAGTCATAATCATCCTCTTAGTATTGAACGAGCGCTGAACCCCACGCAAAGCCGCCGCCAAAAGCCTCTAACAAGAGCTTCTGACCACGCTTAATGCGTCCGTCCTTAACCGCCCAATCAAGTGCAATTGGTACCGATGCCGCAGAAGTATTCCCTGTTGAGTCCAGAGTAATTACCACGCGCTCCATCGGCATTTGTAACTTTTTCGCTGTTGCATTAATAATGCGTAAGTTTGCCTGATGCGGAATCAGCCAATCCAGATCATGCGCCTGTAATTGATTTTCCGCTAAAGTTTCGGTTACCAGGCTACTGAGTTTTGAAACCGCAACTTTAAAGACTTCGTTACCCTTCATGTACATCCAGGCGTTTTCTGTGCCGCGGTCGGCCCCTCTGGAGGCTTGTTTGGCTCCTAACAAGTGGCTGTATTCGCCTGCACTAAATAGATGAGTGGAGATAATTCCGGGAGTATCACTTTGCTCCAGGACAACCGCTCCTCCACCATCACCAAAAAGCACCACGGTGTTACGATCATCAGGGTCACATAAGCGCGCCAGTACATCAGTGCCGATGACCAGGATACGTCGGTGCTGCCCACTTTTAATAAACTGATCAGCGACAGAAAGCGCATAAATAAAACCAGAGCATGCCGCTCCGACGTCGAAAGCTGGAATAGATGTGACGCCCAGCATTCGTTGAATTTCACAGGCCGCACTAGGAAAAGCGTGCTCGGCCGATGTGGTCGCCACCACAATCATATCGATATCGCGGGGGCTTAAACCGGCGGCAGCCAGTGCTTCTTTTGCCGCTTCATAACCTACAGTCGCTGCGGTTTCATTAGGTGCCGCAATGCGCCGTTCTTTAATACCGGTTCTTTCTGTTATCCATTCGTCAGACGTGTCAACCCGCTGGGAGAGTTCTTCATTAGTAAGCCGTTGCTCGGGCAGATAGTGCCCGGTACCAACAATTTTTGCATAAGTCATAGCGCTACTTAACTGATTACAGCTGTTCTGATAAGACTGCTTCGACACGATGTTTAATTCGCTCAGGAAGCTGTTCATGCGCTTCTGCGACGGCTTGTTGAATTGCACTATAAAAAGCGCCGGCGCTAGCGCTACCGTGACTTTTTATCACGACATGGCGCAATCCTATCAGACTCGCACCATTGTAGTGGTCGGGCTTCAGCCTATCCCAGGACTTGTGCGTCCGTTTTTGTAAAAAACGAAAGAAAAAACGATAAAGCCAGTGCGAGTTTAGTGTGTCCCGCATTTGATCGATAATGAATGTTGCCAGACCTTCGCAGCTTTTAAGTGCAACATTACCGACAAAACCATCACAAACCACAACATCAGCTCTGCCACTAAATAAATGATTACCTTCAATAAAACCAATGTAGTTTAGCTGCTCACATTGAGCGAGTCTGGCCGCTGCATTGCGCACAACATCATTACCTTTGATGTCTTCTTCACCCATATTTAACAGGCTAATTTTAGGAGCTGGTACACCCGATAAATATTCAGCGGCCACAGCACCCATAACACCAAACTGAAACAAGGTTTCTGAATCACAGCTGGCATTAGCACCTAAATCAAGCAAATAAGATTTTCCGCCGGTTTGATTCGGCAAAGCCGTCATCAACGCCGGGCGCAACACGCCAGGAAGCGTTTTAAGTGTAAAGTAAGCATTAGTCATCAACGCGCCAGTATTGCCACCGCTTACCATTGCCTGACAATTACCGTCGGTTAGGGTTTGCAGCGCAACGCGCATGGAGGACTCAGGTTTACTACGCAGAGACTGGCCCGGTTTATCATCCATTTCGATAACTTGTTCTGCATGAACAAGATTTATGGAAGGATGCGAGCTTAAATTGAATTTATCGAGTAACGGGGTGAGTTGTTGCTCATGCCCGACAACGGTGAATTTAACATCGGGATACCGATGAACCGCTTTTTCCAGGGCTTCTATAACAATAGAGGGGCCATTATCGCCCCCCATTGCATCAATCGCTATGTTCAGTTCAGGCATGGCCTGTCTTACTTGTTAACGACCTTACGACCCTTATAATAACCGTCGGCTGTTACGTGGTGACGACGATGCGTCTCACCCGTAGTTGAGTCAACCGACAGTGTTGGGCCGTCTATTGCATCGTGTGAACGACGCATGTCGCGTCTTGAACGACTTTTCTTACTTTTTTGAACAGCCATTTACGCTATCTCCTGATTATTTACGCTTCAATTCTTGCAATACGGCAAACGGGTTCTCAGACTCTTCAGCAGCTGATTCGTCAATTTCGCCCCACGTCATCGCATCACGATCCACCTGACATGCCTTAGCGTCGTGCTTAGGAACTATTGGCATAGCCAGAATTAATTCGTCTTCAACAAGCCCATGCAGGTTAACTTCTCCAAAGTCGTTTACCTCAATAGCTTCGTAGCTATCGGGAAAGTCATCTGCCACCTGTCGCTTAGTGACAGGAGCATACGCAAATTGCGCGAGAATATCAACATCCAGGGGCGTATTACAGCGTTCACAAAGTACCTTTACAGCAACTTTTGCTTTCCCTGTAAAATAACTAATGCCCTGCTCATCAATTCCAAACTCAACACTGGCCTCAGGATCGGGGCAAGGTTCTACCAAACTTTCCTGAAGTCTTGTTAATGTTTTTCCAGGCACAACCCCATCATATGCCACTTTCTTGTTGGCACTTTTGACTGGGTCTACTGTTACGGGAATACGAACTTTTTGCATAGCGCGCGAATGTTAACGAAGTTCCGCTTTACTGACAAGGGAAATCTGTCGTTAATCCTTATTTAGAGGGTTAATTCCGTGAGTTCTCAACATATCCAGTAAAGCGATAGCTGGTAACCCGATGAGTGTATTGGGGTCGTTGCCTTTTAAACCACTGAACAAACTGATTCCCAGCCCTTCGCTTTTGAAGCTGCCGGCACAATCAAAGGGGTTTTCAAGTTCAACGTAACGTTCTATTTCTTCGGCAGTCAATTGACGAAACTCAACTTCAAACGGCTCTACTCTTACTTCGCATTGTTGAGCCTCTGTATTAAAAACAGCCAGCCCAGTATAAAAGGTTACTGTTTTACCAATAAAGCTGGACAATTGTCGCACCGCATTTTCATGGTTGCCGGGTTTACCTAAAATATTGCCATCACAAACAGCAACCTGGTCGGAACCAATAATAATAGCGTTATCGTAAGTCATTCTCTTCTCAACTGCCCGGGCTTTTGCTTCTGCTAAACGCCCCACTAACTGTTGTGGGCTTTCTGAGCTAATCGCACTCTCATCTATGTCCGGCTTCACAACATCGTAGTTCAAATGCAGTCTATCTAAAATTTCGCGACGGTACTTAGAACCTGATCCCAGAATTAATGGCAACGTCATAATGTCTCCCTGACAAGTTTATTGCTGAGCTCTGAAAGCGAATCGACCACTATTGTAGCACCGGCTTCGCGCAAACGTTCAGCGTCATGCACGCCAAAGCTTACACCAATTGCCTGTACACCAGCGGCAACCGCCATTTTCATATCGTGAACAGAGTCTCCAACCATTAGGGTGTGTTCAGGCTGAGTTTTAAGTTCATTCATAATTTCATAAAGCATCTGGGGGTCAGGCTTACCTTTAGTTTCACTGGCGCACCGCGAAGTATCAAAGTAATGTTCGGTTTCACTTTCCGCCCAGACTCGTTGCAATCCACGCCGAGCCTTGCCCGTCGCAACGGCCAAACGATAACCGGCACTGGATAACTGAGAAAGCATCGCTTTTGCATCGTGAAATAATGGCGACGGCGTTGTATTCAAGTCGACATATTCATCACGATACTGAGTCAAAAAATTATTCAGTTGTGCCGCGTTAAGCACGCCGAACAGTTTCTCTATTGCAGGTTCAAGGCTTAAACCAATAATATCTCTGACTGAAACCTCGGTCGGAACGGGTAACCCCGTATGCTGCGCTGTATTTTGCATAGATGACACAATTCGGCCAATGGAGTCCATTAAAGTGCCGTCCCAGTCAAACACCACAAGTCGCTTATCGTACATCATTATAAGCTGTCCTTATTATTGTGCCGTCAGCTGCTTTAACGTTTGCTGTAAGTTGTCATCCAGAGGGGCTTCAAAAGCCACTTCTTTTCCTGTAACAGGATGCAGAAAACGCAGCTGCCAGGCGTGCAAAAACAGTCGGTTTAACCCAAGCCTAGACATAGTGTTATCGAAATCTGTATCACCGTACTTAGGATCTTTCGCTATAGGATGACCGGCGTGTAACGCGTGAACACGAATTTGATGGGTGCGGCCGGTAACTGGCGACGCTTCAACTAATGTCCCTTCCTTATACCTTTGCTGAATTCTGAAACGCGTCAAAGAGGCTTTGCCTTCTGCATCAACGCGTACAATTCTCTCGCCAGATTTTAAGGTGTTCTTTTTTAACGGCGCCTCAACACTGCGAACCCGTTTTTGCCATTGACCGCGAACCAACGCCAGATATTGCTTATTCATTTCTTTGTTACGCAACTGTTCATGCAAACTTCTCAGCACTGAACGTTTTTTAGCAACCAGCAACAAGCCACTGGTGTCGCGGTCTATTCGGTGAACCAGCTCTAAGCTTTTCTCTTTTGGCCGCAGCGCTCTTAAGCCTTCAATAAGACCGAACTGCAACCCGGAGCCGCCATGTACGGCGACTCCTGATGGTTTATTAATTAACATCAAAGCGTCATCTTCATAGAGGATCGCGTGCTCCAGAGCTGCAACCTGCTCTAAATTAGCAGACGGAAGGTCAGGCCTTTCACTCACTTTTACCGGAGGAATGCGAATGAGGTCTCCTTCCTTTAACTTATAGTCCGGTTTTATCCGCTTTTTATTCGCTCGCACTTCACCTTTACGAACAATTCGGTACACCAAAGACTTAGGTACACCGCGTAATTGCGCAATGAGAAAGTTATCTATTCGCTGCCCTGACTCTTCTGCAGAGACAGTATGCCAGCGTACTTCTTGTTGAATTGTTTTCATGCCGCTATTTTACCATCATCTACAAGATTCAACAGCGAAATTGTTGCTTGTATTTTCAGTGGTTTTCATGGAATAATTAAGTGTCAAAGCCCATCGAAGATGGCAGACGAAGAATATATTTCGCGCAATCGAAATAACAGAGCGACGCATTATCCACATCAGCGTACGGTTTTAAAGTCTAATGAAGTGACTAGCCGAGATGTTGATGGCACGGAGAAGAACACAGCACATTGAATACGCTTTGTTTCATAATCGATTGCAGACGTAAAATTTAGCGACAATATGACACCGAACAGTTGGTGTTATCGGCACAGTCAAACTCATTTTAGTTACACGTTGTAGATGACGGGTAACGCAGGTCCCAAAGGGCTTGCAGCGACAGACGAATTCGATAATTGCACGATCGCCATTGGGGCGTGTCATATTGTGGCCCAAAGAATTGAGTCACAGTAATGAAAAGAATGCTAATTAATGCCACGCAATTAGAAGAGTTGCGTGTTGCGCTGGTTGACGGTCAGCGCCTTTACGATTTAGATATTGAAAGCCCTGGTCACGAACAGAAAAAAGCAAACATATATAAAGGCAAAATCACACGCATAGAGCCAAGTCTCGAAGCTGCCTTTGTCGATTATGGCGCAGAACGCCACGGCTTCCTTCCTCTTAAAGAAATAGCTAAAACCTATTTTCCACAAGGTTATACCTTCCAGGGTCGCCCCAACATCAAAGATGTGGTTAAAGAAGGCCAGGAAGTTATTGTTCAAATAGACAAAGAAGAGCGAGGCCAAAAAGGCGCCGCCTTAACTACCTTTGTTTCCCTGGCTGGCAGCTATTTGGTGCTCATGCCGAACAACCCCCGAGCCGGTGGTATATCTCGCCGTATTGAGGGCGATGAACGTTCAGCACTAAAAGAAGCGCTATCTGACCTCAATGTTCCTAAAGAAATGGGACTGATCGTCCGTACCGCCGGTGTAGGCAAGTCAAAAGAAGAGCTTGAGTGGGACTTGAATGTTCTGCTTAATCATTGGGAAGCCATTAGCAAAGCTGCTGACGAGCGCCCTGCTCCTTTCCTTATTCATCAGGAAAGCAACGTTATTTTCCGCGCCTTACGCGATTACCTGCGCCGAGACATCGGTGAAGTTCTCATCGATAGCCCGAAAGTTTACGAGCAAGTCCGTAGTCATATACAGCTTATTCGTCCGGATTTTTTACAACGCGTAAAACAATACGAAGGCGATGTTCCGCTTTTCAGTCACTACCAGATTGAAAGCCAAATTGAATCTGCATTCCAGCGCGAAGTCCGCCTTCCGTCAGGTGGTTCAATTGTTATCGACCCAACCGAAGCACTGACATCCATCGATATTAACTCGTCACGTGCAACTAAAGGTGGCGATATCGAAGAAACGGCATTGCAGACCAACCTTGAAGCAGCCGAAGAAATAGCACGTCAGTTGCGTTTACGCGACGTTGGCGGCTTAGTGGTTATCGACTTTATTGATATGACCCCTGCCCGCCATCAACGTGATGTTGAAAATCGTTTACGCGATAGCTTATCTCAGGACAGAGCGCGTATTCAGGTAGCCCGCATTTCGCGCTTTGGCTTGATGGAAATGTCTCGTCAGCGTTTACGTCCTTCGCTGGGCGAATCAGCAAACAATGTTTGCCCTCGTTGTAATGGTCAGGGAACTATACGTTCGAGCGATTCTTTAGCTCTGTCGATCTTGCGCTTGATTGAAGAAGAAGCCATAAAAGACAACACCATTCAGGTGCATGCTCAGGTTCCGGTCGATGTCGCAACTTATTTGCTCAATGAAAAGCGTCAATCCGTAAATCATATTGAAAAGCGTCATAACGTGAAAATCGTTATTATCCCGAATCACCATATGGAAACACCTCACTTTGAAGTGTTACGTATTCGTGATGACGAAGTTCCGGAATCGGCCAGTTTTGAGTTGGTGCAAAAACCGGAGCAAACTGAATCTACGGTTTCTATTACTTTGACTCAGGATAAAGCTAAATTTGAAGAGCCTGCATTAAAAGGCCTTCAGGCACCGAGTGCAGCTCCTACGCCAGCACCGGCTCCTAAAGTTGAAGAGAAAAAAGCAGCTCAACCATCCTTGTTGAGTCGTTTAGCGACCTGGTTCTCTGGCTTATTTGGTTCAGATGAAGCACAGAAACAGGCTGAAGCTGAGAAAGAAAAAGAACGCAATGCTCAGAACCAGCGGAATCAGCAACGTCGTGGCCGTAATCGCCGCTCAGGAAACCGCCAGCAGCGAGGCCGCAACCAGTCAGCGGGTAAGGACAAGGAAGCCAGTAAAGAAAACACCTCTGCAGCTACAGAAGATAAATCAACGGAATCTCGCGATGACGCAGGTAACCGTAATAGTCGCAACCGTAACGATCGCAGACGTCGTGGCCGCAGCAATAAAAATCAGCAACAGCCAAAACCAGAAGCGGCTAAGAACGAGCAAGTTGATAGCCCGGCTGAAGCAGAAAAGCCAAAAGAGGCTAAAGCTGTTCAGGATAAACCTCGTCGTCAACGTAAGCCGATTGAAAAATCCGTTCGCGTTTCATCGACTGGCGATTCAGTAGAAACTAAAGAACCAACGCAGCCAGCTCAAAAGTCTGCTGATGCGTCGACTGATGGTGCAGATACTCAAAAGCCAGCCCAGGCTAAAGAGAAACCTGCAAAGCAATCTGGTTCTGACAAGAGCGAGAATAAAGCAATTTCTGATAAGGTGCTGGATCCGCGTATGCAAGCAGCTGCTGAGTTGGTACAAAATCAGACTCAATCTGCGACTCCGGCAGAACAGAGCGAAGAGAAGAGCGTAGAGAAGAGTGTTGATGAGAGTACCGAAGAGAAAGCGCCTCAAGCGGACACTCAAGCAACTCAACAAACTGAAACCAGTACAGACGAAACATTACAAAAGCCGGACACAGCGGAACCTGAAGCTGAGCCTGAAGTGGCATCTGATGACAAAGTAGAAGCATCAGTTGAGCAAGCCAGTGAAGCCGTGCCAGAACCAGCTAAAGAAGAGCAAAGTAATAGCTCTGAAACCGCTGAAGAGCCTGCAAAGCCAACTGAGACAGAAGACACTGTTGAAGAAAAGCCAGAGCCTAAGGCTGAAGAGAAGAAAAGCAGAGATCGCTCTCGCCGCTCTCCTCGTCATCAACGGGCTGCGGGGCAAAAACGCAAGCAAATGAAAACTGAAGCGGTTATACCTAACCGTTCATTAAGTGGTTCATCATTTTCTGCAATGACAAAGGCAACAGCTGAAGAACGCAAAGAAGCCTTTAAGGCTCTGCCTGTAGCTTCATCAGATAATCGCCCTCAGTTTGTTAAAGACAGTCGTATCGCCAGTATTTCTCAGGCGCGTTCGACTTCTTATGCCGAAATGGCAAAGTGTGACTAAATTGAGCTAAACGAAAGTTTAGTAAGGAAATAGGAAGGCCTGTAGCAACAAACTACCGGCCTTTTTTTATCTCTGGAGTTTACTTGCCGTCACGGCTTAATAGTAATAAAGGCTCGGTTTTTCTCTAAGGTTTTAGCACCAATACCTTTTACATCAAGTAACTGCTCTACTTCGGTAAAACCACCCAGTTGCTCTCTTAACTCGATGATCTGCTCAGCCCGTTTCTCACCGACACCAACCAGAACAGCCGATATCTCTTGTGCTGAACCCGTATTGATATTGACGGTTTTAACCTCTTCAGCCTGTGCTACTGGAGATAAGTTTGGTAAGGCGGATAATGGAGTGGCTTGCGCCCCTGCTGCTAAAAACAGCGATGAGGCAACAAGTATGGAAATTAATTTTAGCTTCATAGTGTCATTCCCTATTGAAAAATCACTGCGTCACTGCAGTAAAGACACTATAGCCGAAGTTTTTAGCCCTATTAGAAGATTACGACATTGCGAAGGCGTAAGTGAGTTATTCTCCTATAGAGGTTAATATCTCCGCAACGCTGGCGGTTGGGTCAGTTGCCTGCGTAATGGGTCGCCCAATAACCATGTAATCGACTCCAGCCTCTATTGCGGCTTCTGGTGTCATAACCCGCTTTTGGTCACCAGTGGCACTGTTGGCAGGTCGGATACCCGGCGTTACAAGCTTAAATGACGTACCCAAATCACGTTTCAGCATACGAGCTTCCTGAGCAGAACAAACCACGCCGTTCAAGCCAGCCTGCTGCGCTAGTTTTGCCAGTTTAAGTACTTGCTGTTCCGCAGTTGCCTGAATTCCTATTTCGTTTAGGTCAGAATCACTCATGCTGGTGAGTACAGTCACGGCTATTAATAAAGGTGGTTTATCAAATTGCTTTAATGCATCCCTTGCCGCGCTCATCATTTCGGTACCGCCGCTGGCGTGCACGTTCACTATATCAACACCCATTTTAGCTGCTGAGGTTACCGCCTTAGCCACTGTATTTGGAATATCATGAAACTTTAAGTCTAAAAATACTGAAAAACCTTGCTCAACCTGCTTTTTCACCCAGTCGGGTCCAATAGCAGTAAACAATTCCTTACCCACTTTAAGACCAACTTTTCCAGCTGGTAATTGACTCACTAAATTGTCAGCGGCTTCCTGTGTCTGGCAATCTAATGCAACATAAATTTTCGGTAACGCCATGTTGTTATTCACCATCTAATCCAAAAATAGGTTTTGTTGTTGCCCAGCTCTTACACGATGGACAACGCCAATATAAAGTATGTCCGGAGAAACCACAGTGACGGCACTTATAATTGGGGCGCTGCACTATATGCTCGTGAACCATCTTACGCAGCCTCCGAAGGCTGTCACGTGCATTGCCCACATCAGCGGCTCGAATGTGTAACCCCATTAAATGATGGAATCCGCGCATAGTCGGGTGCTGCTCTAAAACATGGGTCATAAAGTGTTCTGCGTCTTCAATACTTTGTGATTCACAGATTTTTTCTGACAATGTAATAGCGGCTGTTATCCCCGCATTGTGCTCAACGCAACTGTGTAGAAATTCGATAAAAGTATGAGTATCCGATGTTTTCTCGTAAGCTTCCTCTAGCAAAGGAATGGTTTCGCAAACGAATGATTTGTCCTGCTCGAACACCCGGGTTAAGTAATTAATAGACTCCCCATACTCCCCTTCTTTCATATGGATTTTTCCCAGGGAGAGAACCGCTCTAACGCAATTACTATCGTGTTTAAGCGCTTTGCTGTAATGCTTTATTTTACTGGGAACATTGTCGTCTAATTCGGCAAGTTCGCAATATAGCTGAGCGAGAACGACTCGCGCGTGGCTGCTTTGCTTCGCCAGACGCAAAGCTATTTTAACGGCTTTATCCCATTCGTGCGTGGACTCATAAAGCTCAAGAAGGTGCTTTTGGCTTTTTTCCCGGAATAACTTGTAACTCTGTAAGCCGGCAAACATTTGTTCAGCGCGGTCATAGATTCCGGCAGAAAGGTAGTCTTTACCCAACTCGTACATAGCCGTTAAGCGGTCGTGCTCAGACAGGTTGGGAAGTGACGTCAGGTTTCTATGAATTTTTATTGCGCGGTCAACTTCGCCTCTGCGACGAAATAACTTGCCTAAGGTCCAGTGAGTTTCAATGGTTTCGCTGTCGACATCCAACAGCTCAACAAATAGATCAACTGCCTTGTCGGGTTGATCTGAAAGCAACAGATTTATACCAGTCGCATACTGTTTGGAGAAACGCTTCTGCTCTTTTCGCTCTTCGGTGCGAACACTATTACGCCCCATGAACCAGCCATAGGCAGCAGCAATTGGTAGAAGCAGGAAGAGAAGCTCCAACATGAGCCGTTAACTCTCCTTGTCCAGTTTATTTAAACGCTTAACTAAACGATTATACCGATAGCGCCAGGATAAACTCGATAAGCAAAGTAATAAAATACCAACCAGAAAACCGCTACCAAAAAAGATAGCAAGCAGCGACGCAACAGCCATCTCTGTTTGCAGCACCAGTAGATTAACAACCACGGTTTGCGGGTTCTGCGCACCAAAAGCCATTGCTAAAAGAAATATGATTAATACAGGAATGAGAATAAGCAGCTTTTTAAGCATAATTGCTTACCTGTTAGTTATAAAAAAACGGCATGCCAGTATAGCATGCCGTTTTTATCAATCGAGCGTAAAAACTAACTTAATGTATCGACCCTCTCGCGAAGCTCTTTGCCCGCTTTAAAATGCGGTACATATTTTCCATCCAATTCAACAGGATCACCTGTTTTAGGATTACGGCCAACACGAGGAGCCCGATAATGCAAAGAGAAGCTTCCAAAGCCCCGAATTTCAACGCGCTTACCTTGCGATAAGGATTGCACCATCTGTTCGAGTATCTCTTTTACCGAAGCTTCAACCTGCTTAGGAGGTAACTCGTGCTTCAAAGTTAACCTTTCAATCAGCTCTGATTTAGTCATCATTACCTCCTTCAAATTAACTGCAACAGTGCAGTAAATTATTCGTCGTCAGTTTTTGCAGCTTTAAAGGCTTCTGCCATTGCGCTGTTAAGACCAGAACCACTGTCCTGTTGCTTATTAACGCTTTCAACCGCTTCTTTCTCTTCAACTTCGTCTTTCGCACGGATAGACAAGCTCAGAGTACGGTTTTTACGGTCAACGCCCATGAAGCGAGCTTCAATAGAATCACCAACGCTCAGTTCAGTGCTTGCATCTTCAACGCGCTCGCGTGAAATGTCAGCGGCACGAACATAACCTTCAACGCTTTCAGCTAATTCAACTTTAGCGCCTTTAGCGTCTACTTCAGTAACTGTACCTGTAACAATAGCACCTTTTTTATTGGCCGCCAGGTAGTTATTGAATGGGTCTTCTTCAAGCTGCTTGATACCCAGTGAAATACGCTCACGTTCAGCATCAACTTGCATGACTACAGCGGTAACTTCTTCACCTTTTTTGTAATCACGAACGGCTTCTTCGCCAGTAGCGTTCCAGCTAATATCTGACAAGTGAACCAAACCATCAATACCGCCGTCAAGACCGATGAAGATACCAAAGTCAGTGATTGACTTGATCTTACCAGTAACTTGCTCGCCTTTATTGTGGTTTTTCGCAAACTCTTCCCATGGGTTAGGTTTACACTGTTTAAGGCCTAGTGAAATGCGACGACGTTCTTCGTCAATTTCCAGAACCATAACTTCAACAGTGTCGTCCAGGTTAACCACTTTAGAAGGATGAACGTTTTTGTTAGTCCAGTCCATTTCTGATACGTGAACAAGACCTTCAACACCCTCTTCGATTTCGACGAAGCAACCGTAATCAGTCAAGTTCGTAACACGACCAGTTAAACGATGCCCTTCTGGGTAGCGGTTTGCGATATCAGCCCATGGATCTTCGCCTAACTGCTTAAGGCCAAGAGATACACGAGTGCGTTCACGGTCAAACTTCAATACTTTAACAGTGATTTCATCGCCAACGTTTACGATTTCACTTGGGTGCTTAACGCGTTTCCAAGCCATATCGGTAATGTGCAATAAGCCATCTACGCCGCCTAAGTCAACGAACGCGCCGTAGTCAGTCAGGTTCTTAACGATACCCTGAACTTCCTGGCCTTCTTGCAAGTTTTCAAGCAGCTCTTCACGCTCTGCACTGTTTTCTTTCTCGATAACAGCACGGCGAGAAACAACAACGTTGTTACGTTTTTGATCAAGCTTGATAACTTTGAATTCTAAATCTTTGTTTTCCAGGTGCGTTGTTTCACGTACTGGACGTACATCAACCAGTGAACCAGGCAAGAACGCGCGAACGCCGCCTAAGTCTACTGTAAAGCCACCCTTAACCTTACCAGAGATAATACCGATAACGGTTGCATTGTCTTCGTGTGCTTTTTCCAGTTGCAGCCATGCTTCATAACGCTTCGCTTTTTCGCGAGACAGAATGGTTTCGCCAAAGCCGTCTTCAACTGCATCAAGGGCTACGTCAACTACGTCGCCGACGCTGACTTCTAATTCACCTTCTGCATTACGGAATTGTTCTGCTGGAATCGCGCTTTCTGATTTAAGGCCGGCATCAACCAGGATCAAATCTTTTTCGATAGCAACGATAGTACCTTTAACAATGGAGCCCGGGCGTGTTTCAACTTCCTTTAGGCTTTCTTCAAATAATTCTGCAAAATTTTCTGACATAGTAATTAACTTCGCTTATAAATAAGACGTCCACTGAACTTCCGTATACAGCGGGGTTATTAAAATAGTCTGTTCGCTTCCTTACAACAGACGCCTAATTAAGGTCACCTGACCCTAGCTAGTCTTTGAGAGTTTGCTGTGCGCAAACGTCAATACTTGTTCCAACACGTCCTCTATGGACGTATCAGTGGAATCCAGATACAACGCATCCTCAGCTGGCTTAAGAGGTGCCACCGAGCGATTCGTATCACGATCATCTCTTTCTTTAATTTCGTTCACTAATTGATCAATATTAGCATCAAAACCTTTTTCCTTCAATTGCCCAAAGCGTCGTCTTGCGCGCTCTTCGGCAGAAGCCGTTAAAAAGATTTTGGCATCGGCATCAGTGAAAACAACAGTTCCCATATCACGGCCGTCGGCCACCAGACCCGGAAGCTCTTTAAACCCACGCTGGCGGCGCAGTAGAGCTTCTCTGACTCGTGGTAAAGCCGCTATTTTTGACGCCATATTACCCACTTGCTCGGTACGGATGGTCATGGTCACATCCTCGCCTTCAAGAATAATATGTGTCAATGAGCGTTCCTCTTCTGCTTCAAACTTCACATCCAGGTGCGCCGCCAAAGCCACCAGGCTTTCTTCATCTTCCGGCGTAAAATCATGGTGCAAAGCCGCTAATGCCAGTACGCGATAAATTGCGCCACTGTCCAGCAAGTGCCATCCTAGCTTTTCAGCCAATAATCGACTGATAGTTCCTTTTCCTGCCCCACTCGGCCCGTCAATCGTAATGACTGGAATATGAGTTGTCATAAAATCCTCTAATTGCTCTGCATTACGCAGCATTTAGCCGCGCAATTATACGCATTTGTAAAAAAATTGCATTAATCAAAGTCAGCGAGTCTAAGAGTTAACTGTGACAGAGCCGTGAAAACTCGGAAAAATAGTCGGGATAGGTCTTTGCACAACAACCGGGATCATTGATTGTCACTCCAGCGGAGGAAAATGCTACTAACGAAAAGCACATTGCCATGCGGTGATCGTCATAAGTATCAATTGCAATATGTCGCCAGTGTTTCAGCGGTTCAATGCGGAGAAAGTCCTCGCCCTCATCGACTGTGGCACCGAGCTTTCGCAGCTCAGTTGCCATAGCATGAAGGCGGTCGGTTTCTTTAACCCGCCAGTTTGCGACATTACGAATTGTCGTCGGCTTATTTGCGAATAAAGCCAGTAGCGCGACTGTCATTGCCGCATCGGGAATATCATTAAAGTCCTGGTCAATGCCCTGTACACTTCCTGTGCCGGATACGGTCATGCTGTTTTTATGGTAGCTCACTGACGCGCCCATGGCTTCAATGACTTCGGCGAAGCGTTTGTCGCCCTGAATCGAGTTTTTACCAACACCGATAATCTCAACCGGACCTTTACCTAACAGCGCGGCAGCCATCCAATAAGACGCAGCACTGGCATCGCCTTCGACCCAGTATTCTCCGGGCGACTGGTAGCATTGCCCGCCAGGAATAGCGTAGCACTGAGGAGAGTCTTCTTTTATCGAAATGCCAAAGTCGGACAGCATTTGCAGTGTCAGTTCAATGTAAGGTCGTGAAACCACATTCCCTTTTAATGTCAGGGTTGAATCACCGGGCAGTAACGGCAGTGCCATCAGTAAGGCCGAGATAAACTGGCTGGATACCGAACCATCAATTTCAAAGTCACCCGGCTTTAAACCAGAAGTCATTTCTAACGGAGGGAACCCAGTCTCCCCCAGATAATTAACTCCTGCCCCACGAGGCTGTATAGCATCAATTAAGTGCTTTACAGGTCGCTCATGCATTCGGGCATCACCTTTTAACACTACCGCTTGGTGTTCGTTTTTTAATGTTGCCGCTAACACAGCTATGAGCGGCCGCATTGCCGTGCCGGCGTTTCCCAGATAGAGCTCAGAAGCCGGTTTATTCCACCCCCCTCCTAAACCATTTACCCGGGTAATGAGTTTGTCATCTTCAAAGCTCACTCCCAGTGCATTAAGAGCTTCACGCATGCGGCTGGTGTCGTCGCTAACCAGTAAATTATGTAAGATGACGGGAGTCTGGCATAAAGCAGCCATAAGCAATGCCCGGTTAGCAATGCTTTTTGAACCGGGTAAGGTGACAGTACCGCGACAATGCTGTCGCGGCTCTAAATGAATAGAATTAACCACGCAGCTTTTTCATTGCCTTAATAAAGGCCTGGTTTTCTTCAGGCAGGCCAATGCTGACACGTAAATGATTAGGCAACTCATAGCCGCCAACAGGACGTACAATAACGCCCTCATGCAGAAGTTCGTCATAAAGCTTCTCAGCACCGGGCCCAACTTCTATGGTTAAAAAGTTACCGTAAGATGGAATGTAGTTAAGTCCGGACTCTTCACAAAACTCAGTTAATAGCTGCATACCCTGAGCGTTTAGTTCAACGGCTTTTTGCAAATAAGCGTGATCATCTAATACGACTTCAGCAGCTTTCAGCGATAACGAATTCATGTTGAATGGCTGGCGAATGCGGTTAAGCACATCGGCAACGCTCTCATGGCTTACCGCATAACCTGCGCGCAAACCCGCTAAGCCATAAGCTTTAGAAAACGTCCGGCTAACCACAAGATTAGGATATTCTTTTATCCACTCTACCGATGGCGCACGCTGGTCTTCCGGCACATACTCGTAATAGGCTTCATCCAGAACCACAATAATATGCTGCGGTATTTTGTCCAGAAAGCTTTTCAGTGCTGAGGTTGATAAAAATGTGCCCGTTGGATTATTGGGGTTAGCAATAAAAATCATCTTGGTTTTATCGGTAACGGCTTTAGCCATACCATCAAGATCATGGCCATAATCTACCGCAGGAACGGCAACGGGTTTTGCGCCAATAGCCTGAGTAACCAGCGGATACACCACAAACGCATGCTGAGAGAAAATAACTTCGTCTTTATCTGACACAAAGGTACGAGCTAAAATCTCTAAAACATCGTTAGAGCCGTTACCCAGAGTAATTTGTTGCGTACCAACCTCGTTGAGTTCTGCCAGACGACTTTTAAGGTAGTAACCGTTAGCATCGGGGTAACGCACTAAATCCGTTAACTCAGCTTCCAGCGCGGTTTTCACTTTTTCACTCAAACCCAGAGGGTTCTCATTTGAAGCCAGCTTAACCACGTGCTGCAGACCTAACTCACGCTGTAATTCAGACGTAGGCTTACCTGCCTGATACGGACGTAATTGCTTTACTCCGGGATTAACCAGTTCTAATGCATTAAATTCTGCCATAGCGATTCACTACCTTTTTTATTCTATTTATTTAGCCAAGCTTGCGCTCGAAATCAGCCATATAACTTAACAATGCTTCTACGCCTTCCACTGGCATTGCGTTATAAATACTAGCTCTCATGCCACCAACAAAGCGATGCCCTTTTAGCCCCAATAAACCTTGGTTTTTAGCGCCTTGCAAAAATTCTGCATCAAGCTTGTCGTCGGCCAATTGGAAAGGAATGTTCATAATTGAACGGTAAGCCGGATTAATATCATTTCTGTAAAAATCGGACTTATCGACAAAATCATATAAAAGCTGTGCTTTATGCCGGTTGCGTTCGCCCATAGCGGTTAATCCGCCCTGAGCTTTTAGCCACTTGAATACCAACCCGGCCAGGTACCAGGCAAAAGTGTTGGGCGTGTTGTACATAGACCCGTCTTTAGCCTGAAGCTGGTAATCCATAATAGATGACACCTGCTTCTGCGGATGACCTAATAGAGACTTTTTAACAATCGCAATGGCAAAACCGGAAGGGCCAATATTCTTTTGAGCTCCAGCGTATATGACGCCAAACTTTGAGACATCCAGTGGTTCAGAAAGAATATTCGATGACATATCAGCAACAATTGGCGCTTTTACGTCAGGAATCTCATGCAGCGCAATACCATCGACTGTTTCATTAGGGCAATAATGAAAATAGGCGGCATTCTCAGACAACTTCCAGTTTTCTGGAGACTGAATTTCTTTGCCTTTAGCGCCTTCCTGAACTTGCCCGGCAACATTCACTTTAGAAACAAACTTTTCGGCTTCCCTGATAGCAAAACCAGACCAAATTCCTGTATCCAGATAATCTACAGTGGCATCCGGTGACGCTATATTTTGCGGAACCGCAGAAAACTGGCCGCGGCCACCGCCTTGCAAAAAGAGTACTTCATAGTCATCAGGTACGTTTAACAGGTCGCGCAGGTCTTGCTCGGCTTCACGTGCCATGTGGACATAAACAGGGTCGCGGTGAGAAATTTCCATCACCGATACGCCCTGCCCATTCCAGTTCAGTAACTCTTCCTGAGCTTGTTTCAAAACGTCGACCGGCAACATTGCCGGTCCAGCAGAAAAGTTAAACAACTGACTCATGACTCGTCGGAACCTTCTTGATTTTCAATATTGTCTTCAGCTGCGGTTTCACCTTCTTCAGCAACAACCTCGCCGTCAATTAACACTTCATCTTCATCAATTTCGTCAATACGCTGTAAGCCAACCACTTTTTCATCATCAGCGGTGCGAATTAAGCGCACGCCCTGAGTGTTACGACCAACAGTAGAAACCTCGTTGACGCGAGTTCTTACCAGAGTGCCTTTATTACTGATAAGCATGATTTCATTGCCATCAATAACCTCCATGGCGCCTACAACTGAACCATTACGCTCACTGACCTTAATAGAGACCACACCTTTGGTAGCGCGGCTCTTAGCTGGGTATTCACTTAGCGGCGTACGTTTGCCGTAACCGTTTTCAGTCACGGTTAATACATTCGCTTCTTCCTCTTCGTATTCGCGAGGAACAATCAGTGATACAACACGTTGCCCTTCTTCTAAGCGAATACCACGAACACCTGTTGCGGTACGACCCATTGAGCGCACTTGCTCTTCAGCGAAGCGCACCACTTTACCGGCGTCAGAGAACAGCATAATTTCGCCGTTCCCGTCAGTGATATCAACACCAATCAGCTCGTCGTCATCAACTAGGTTCAGTGCAATGATGCCGCCGTTACGAGGACGTGAGTACTCTGGTAATGGCGTTTTCTTGATGGTTCCTTTGCGTGTTGCCATAACAACGAACTTATCTTCCGGATAGTCCCGTGTTGGCAAAATAGCGGTAATACGCTCATCAGCTTCAAGCGGCAACAAGTTCACTATTGGTTTACCACGAGACGCACGGCTAGCCAGCGGCAACTGGTAAACTTTCATCCAGTAAATACGGCCACGGGTTGAGAAGCACAAAATGGTGTCATGCGTGTTCGCTACCCACAGTCTTTCTATAAAGTCTTCGTCTTTCATCTTAGTGGCGGCTTTACCTTTACCACCACGACGTTGCGCTTCGTACTCAGTCAGTGGCTGATACTTCACATAGCCTTCGTGAGAAAGAGTCAGAACCACGTCTTCTTCGTTGATTAAATCTTCCATGCTGATGTCGTGTGCAGCAGCAGTAATGTCCGTTTTACGCTCATCGCCGAAGTTGTTACGTATTTCTACCAGTTCTTCACGAATCACTTCCATCAGGCGCTCTGAACTGTTCAGAATATGCAGCAGTTCAGCAATCTGTTCTAGCAGACCTTTATATTCATCCAGAATTTTTTCGTGTTCTAAACCGGTCAATTTGTGCAGGCGTAAATCAAGAATAGCCTGAGCTTGTTCTTCGGTCAGGTGATAGTTGCCATCGCGAATGCCGTATTCTTCTGGCAGATGATCAGGACGTGCAGCATCAACGCCGGCAGTTTCCAGCATTGAAGCAACATCACCCAGCTGCCATGCGCGGGCAATTAGACCAGCTTTAGCTTCAGCAGGCGTTGGTGAACGACGGATAAGCTCAATAATTTCGTCAATATTAGCCAGCGATATCGCCAGACCTTCCAAAATATGAGCACGTTCACGCGCTTTACGTAACTCGTAGACTGATCGGCGCGTAACCACTTCACGACGATGACGGACAAAACAATCCAGCATATCGCGCAGGTTAAACAAACGCGGCTGGCCTTTATCCAGGGCAACCATGTTGATACCAAACACAACCTGTAACTGGGTATTAGCGTACAAATGGTTAAGAACAACTTCGCCAACATCGCCACGACGGATCTCAATAACGATACGCATACCGTCTTTATCAGACTCATCGCGCAAGGCACTTATACCTTCAACGCGTTTTTCTTTAACCAACTCAGCAATTTTTTCAATTAAGCGAGCTTTATTCACCTGATACGGAATTTCCGTAACAATGATGGTTTCTTTACCCGTTTTCTCGTCAACTTCAATTTCCGCCTGAGCGCGCAAATGAATACGGCCACGACCGGTTTTATACGCTTCGACAATACCGCTACGGCCAGAAATTGTTGCCGCTGTCGGGAAGTCCGGCCCCGGGATGTATTCCATTAGCCCTTCAACATCAATGTCCGGGTTATCAATCATGGCGAGTGCACCATCGACAACTTCGGTCAGATTATGAGGCGGGATGTTTGTCGCCATACCAACGGCAATACCAGAAGAACCATTAACTAACAGGTTAGGTACACGGGTAGGCAGAACGTCAGGAATACGCTCGGTACCATCATAGTTGTCTACAAAATCAACCGTTTCTTTATCTAAATCGGCAAGTAACTGATGCGCAATTTTCGCCATGCGAATTTCGGTATAACGCATCGCTGCGGCAGAGTCGCCGTCAACCGAACCAAAGTTACCCTGGCCATCGACCAGCATATAACGCAAGGAGAAATTCTGTGCCATACGTACAATAGTGTCGTAAACAGCACTATCACCATGTGGGTGATATTTACCAATGACGTCACCAACGACACGAGCTGACTTTTTATAAGGTTTATTAAAGTCGTTGCGCAATTCACTCATTGCGAACAAGACTCGTCTGTGTACTGGCTTCAGGCCATCACGAACATCTGGTAAAGCACGCCCAACAATGACGCTCATGGCATAATCGAGGTACGAGCTTTTTAGTTCGTCTTCGATATTTACCGGTGACACTTCTCTGGCTAGATCGCTCATAGTTTATTCCCTAAATATAGATCCGCATATTCATTGTTATTTTGATCCAATCATTGTACCCATCCCAAACGCGTCTCGCACCCTCTTTTTCTTATTCTTTGCCTGAGGTAGACTAGCCGCGTTATCCATCTCTTAAAGACGCATAATCTATGACCACCAGTCGCTCTAAAAGTGAACAAAAAAACGTCGATCCGGAAGAGATCGCAAAATTTTCAGCCCTGGCCTCGCGCTGGTGGGACCCCGATGGAGAATTCAAACCCTTACATAAAATAAACCCCGTTCGACTAGGGTTCATTGAAAACCATACTGACGGCCTATTCGGTAAAAAGGTACTGGATGTCGGCTGCGGCGGTGGGTTACTCAGCGAAGCTATGGCTGAACGTGGTGCTCAGGTTACGGGGGTTGATTTAGCCGAACAGTCATTAAAAGTGGCACGTTTGCACGCATTAGAAAGCGGCCGTCAAATCGACTACCAATGCATTGCTATTGAAACTCTGGCGGATCAGCAGCCAGCAAGCTTTGATGTGGTGACTTGTCTGGAGATGCTGGAGCATGTACCTGACCCTAAAGCTATTGTAAAAGCCTGTGCTAAAGCACTAAAACCTGGCGGGAAGATCTTTTTTTCCACGCTAAACCGGAATGTAAAGTCTTGGCTATTAGGTATTGTTGCCGCTGAGCATGTTTTAGGCTGGGTTCCCAAAGGAACTCATCAGCATCAACGTTTTATCAAACCATCAGAGCTACTGCGTATGACAGATGCCGCCGCGTTAGAAGATATCGCCATTAATGGTCTTATCTTTAATCCACTGAAAGGATTTGTTCTTTCAGAAAAAGATGTTGATGTGAATTACATTATCGCTTTAAAGAAGCCGGAGTCATAAATGGCCTCATCAGACAGGAATTCTCCGGTAAAGGCGGTATTGTTCGATTTAGACGGCACGCTGCTTGATACAGCCCCAGATCTGGGTGCTGCACTGAACGCTGTATGCGAACAATACGAACGCCCTGCTATTACGGCTGAGGTGTTTACGCCAGTCGCGTCGCATGGCTCCAGAGGTATGCTGCAGCTAGCTTTTGCCAATGAGTACAGCGACATGGAAGCCGAACTCAGGCACGCTTTTCTCAGTGCTTATAAACAAAATATAGCCACTCATACGCAACCCTACCCTGGGGTTTTGGAGCTACTTGCCGTGCTGCAGCGTGAATCTATTCAAGTTGCTATAGTCACCAATAAGCCAGAGCGCCTAACCCAACAATTATTGCCTCACTTCCCGGAGTTTGAAGCTATTCGTGTGGTCGTAAGCGGTGATACCTTAAGCGTAGCAAAGCCTTCGCCGGAACCTTTATTCTATGCGGCTGAAAAGCTGGGAATAGAACCTGCCGACTGTCTTTATGTCGGAGATGCGGAACGGGATATCGAAGCTGGTCGCAATGCCGGCATGGTTACTGTGCTTGCTGAATATGGTTATATTAGCAATGAGGATCAGCCGCAACGCTGGCAAGCCGACTATCATATCGCCTCACCACTGGAGTTACTGAAGTTACTAGCTATTGATAATTCTTGATCTATAAACATCTTTTAAAAGATCAAAAAAATATATAGCAAGATTACCAGCGCAAACTCACGCCAAACAAAGGCTGACAAAAAATCAAGATTTCTAAATCAAAATTATTCCTGTTTTTGCCCGTAAATTTACTTGATCGAAGTGGCAGTTAGACCTAGCATACTCTTCATTCCCAAGACACTAGATATTGTGTAAATATCGCCCTGTACAACTAATAAGCACAATATCTTGTGGCTACAAACATATAACAAAAAGCTAAGAGTCGGCGCAAAATGAACGAGCAACTTTATGTCACTAAACGCAGCGGCGAACGCGAACCGCTAAACCTCGATAAAATTCACCGGGTTATCATGTGGGCCGCTGAAGGTCTTAACAATGTTTCAGCTTCTCAGGTCGAAATTAAGTCTCACATTCAGTTTTACGACGGTATTAAAACCGAAGATATCCACGAGACCATCATCAAAGCTGCAGCTGATTTAATTTCAGAAGAAGCGCCCGACTATCAATATATGGCTGCGCGTCTGGCTATTTTCCACTTGCGCAAAAGGGCCTACGGTAAGTTTGAGCCACCGCGTCTTTACGACCAGGTCAAAAAGATGGTTGCAGAGCATCGCTACGATGAGCACCTGCTGGAAGACTATACTGAAGCAGAATTTGACCAGATGGACGAAATTCTGGATCACTGGCGTGACATGAACTTCTCGTACGCGGCCGTTAAACAGCTAGAGAACAAATATCTGGTTCAAAACCGGGTTACCGGCGACATCTATGAAAGCGCTCAGTTCTTATACATTCTGGTAGCGGCTTGTTTGTTTGCCAACTACCCGAAAAGCACTCGTATGGACTACGTTAAACGTTTCTACGACGCCGCTTCTGAATTCAAAATCTCGCTACCAACACCTATTATGTCGGGTGTGCGCACGCCTACGCGTCAGTTCAGCTCCTGCGTTCTGATTGAAGCTGGCGATAGTCTCGATTCTATTAATGCCACTTCAAGCGCCATCGTAAAATACGTATCGCAGCGTGCCGGTATTGGCATTAACGCAGGGCGTATTCGCGCTCTGGGCAGCCCGATCCGTAACGGTGAAGCCTTCCACACAGGTTGTATTCCGTTCTATAAATATTTCCAGACAGCGGTAAAAAGCTGTTCGCAAGGTGGTGTTCGTGGTGGCGCCGCTACCCTGTTCTACCCGCTTTGGCATCTGGAAGTTGAAAGCTTATTGGTACTGAAAAACAACCGCGGTGTTGAAGAAAACCGGGTTCGCCATCTGGATTACGGTGTGCAGTTTAACCGCACCATGTACCAGCGTCTGATTAAAGACGATTACATTACCTTGTTCAGCCCGTCGGATGTGCCAGGCCTTTACGACGCATTCTTTGAAGATCAGGACGAATTTGAGCGTTTGTACCTTCAGTACGAGCAGGATGAAAGCATCCGCAAAAAACGTATTAAAGCCATTGAGTTGTTTGGTTTGTTTATGCAGGAACGCGCCAGTACTGGCCGTATCTACGTACAAAACGTTGACCACTGCAACACGCACAGCCCGTTCGATTCTAAAGTTGCTCCTATTCGTCAGAGCAACCTGTGTCTTGAAATTGCGTTACCAACTAAGCCTCTAAGTCATGTGAACGACGAAGAAGGTGAAATTGCCCTTTGTACGCTGTCGGCCTTTAACTTAGGCAAAATTGAAAACCTGGGCGAGTTTGAAAACTTAGCCGACTTAGCCGTTCGCGCACTGGATAGCCTGCTGGACTATCAGGAATACCCTGTTCCGGCCGCTTATAATGCAACAATGAACCGTCGTACTCTGGGCATTGGTGTGATTAACTTTGCTTACTACTTAGCTAAGCACGGCGTTAAATATTCAGACGGCTCTGCAAATGGTCTGGTTCATCAGACCTTTGAGGCAATACAGTATTATCTGATGCAAGCGTCAATGAATCTGGCTAAAGAAAGAGGTGCGTGCCCTAAATTTAATGAGACCACCTACTCTCAGGGCATTATGCCAACCGATACCTACAAGAAAGACCTGGATAAGGTTTGCGATGAACCTCTGCATCTGGACTGGGACAAGCTTCGTGCCGACATCAAACAACACGGCATGCGTAACTCCACGTTATCAGCGTTAATGCCTTCTGAGACATCGTCGCAGATTTCTAACGCGACTAACGGTATTGAACCGCCTCGTGGTTTTGTCAGCATTAAGTCGTCAAAAGACGGTGTCACCAAACAGGTAGTTCCTGATTACGAAAACTTAAAAGACAAGTACGAGCTGTTATGGCAAATCCCGAACAACAAGGGATACCTTGAGCTGGTTGGTATTATGCAAAAGTTTGTCGACCAGACAATTTCTGCGAACACCAATTACGACCCAAGTAAATTCCAAGCCGGAAAAGTACCAATGAAGCAGCTTCTGCAGGACTTATTAACGGCCTATAAGCTTGGTGTTAAGACGCTTTACTATCATAACACCCGTGACGGTGCTGCGGATAATCAATCCGACATTGCTGCACGTAAAGGTGCTGCTGCGTCTCAAGCTCAGCCGACAGAAGTGATCATTGAAGAAGATGATGACTGTGCCGGCGGCGCCTGCAAAATATAGACTCTCACTTTTATGAAGTGTAACATTGTTGTGGATAACTTATTATATTTTTCATATATTTCAATGAGTTAATTTAAAAGGGCCTTGCGCCCTTTTCTTTTGCCAATTGACAACATATATATCTTGCATTATAAATGTAACGTTATGCTAAATTATCGTGTTAAATCAGTCCCGCATCCCCAGTATGGAAATCAGCTACTACCGCTACTGGTGAATATGCGAAACAATCAACTCCCAGAGCCATCCGCTGCATTGTGGGGATGGAACCTGTGGTTGTCGCAAAAGTTTAATACTGCAAAACATCGTTTAAATGACTTGTGCTTGTTCTACGAATATTTAGACAGACACGACCCTCTGTTTTTCGAAAATGCGGCGAAGCTCAATATCATCACACGACGTCAAATGAACGACCTCGCTTCATTTTTGCTGATTAATTTCGATTATAATATTGACGATGGAGTACAGGTTAGCCCGAGCACATTCAATCGACGTGTTGATTCGATAATGCTGTTTTTGCAATATCATTACAGTCGATACATAGAAAAAATTGAAGACCCAGACAAGGTTGATGCGTTAAGTCGAACGGTATCAAGACACAATGCCCACCTCGCCAAGAAGCGTTTTACTAAAGCTGATGTGGATAATCAGACAAAACAAACGAAACCGCTAGAAGCAGAACAAATAAATATCATCCGCGATATTGTTCGCCCTTCTGATGATAATTTCACCAACGAAATCAACCCATTCAGAAAAGCGTTGCAACGTCGCAATGCTTGCTTGGTTATGCTGCTGTGTGAGTTAGGTTGTCGTGCTTCTGAGCTAATGTTGATCCGAAATAATGATGACGATCTAAAACTCACCACTAACCCTACTGTCGTTATTCAGCAGCAAGAAACCAATAGCAATCAACACAGAGCAAGGAAAGATGGGGCATCTCATAAAACACAAGGCCGAGAGTTGCCTATTTCACAAGGGCTTGCCTCACTACTGATTGAATATATCGAAGAAGACCGTCCTTTACTGAGAAAACCATACAAAGGTTCTTTTACGCAATATTTGTTCGTAAGTGACCAAGATGGTGGTCCCATGACAACAAAAGGACTTAACTATGTACTTGATAGTCTCTTTCGAAAAACGCCTGACTTGAAACATGTCGTACATCCGCATCAATTCCGCGTGACCAGAGGTGGCGAGCTGAGAGATGGTATTGATAAGAACTATGAGAGTGCGAATTCTCCCATGGTTAAAGCAGGCGATATGCAGGATACGCTCACTACGTGGGGCGGATGGTCATCAACAAGCTCGATGCCAAAACGCTACACCAATGCCATTTTACAAAAGCGTATTCGTGCATATTTGGCCGATAAGGAGACAAGCTAAGTGGGACACGCACAAACCAAATATTTAACCTCTCAACAGCTCGACGTATATCAAGATATTTATGACGCTGTTGAGAAGTTGAACGGTGACTACGACCCCTTCCCTGTTGAGATAGAAACCTTTCATGGACAAAGTATTTCTCTAAGAGATGATAATGGTTACCTAATAAATCGTCATCGTATTATCAATGTCGGCAAGGATGAAAATCTCTATAAGATCAATGACAGTTATTCACGCTATCCTTACCTCAACTTTATCGCAGTTCATTGCTGGCTTGATACAGCTATAACGCGCTCCCCTGCGTCACTAAATCATATCAGTGTTGGTTTTGATGCGCTTGCTAACATCACACTCAGTGATAAAGCGTTCAGTTCAGAAAGTGCGTTCTCAAAAGAAATAGCATCGCAACTGTCCGCTATTATCCTTAAACACCAATCAATCCAACGCATCTGGCTATCGATTCGACAATTTGCCAACTATGCAATAGAGAATGGCTTCTGGGGCTTCAATGAAACGGTCATCTTCAAGTTAGACGAAGTGGTCATCCCTAACAGCAGCTCAAAGCAGCGAGTATCGCTACTTGACCATGAAAACGGCCCGTTTACACGCTCAGAGATCGCGCAGATATCGATTGCGCTGCAAGAAGGAAAGCTGTCACTACAGCACAAAGTCATGGTCAGGCTCGCCATGAAATTTGGACTTCGCCCCATTCAAATGGCACTGCTTAGAGAGGAAGATGTCTTCTACGATAAAACGCTCTTGTCGTGGTTCATCACTATCCCTCGCGTAAAGGGAAAAGTAGCGCAATTAAGGCGGAACCCAAACAACTTTATACTCCGAGAGCTTCCTAAGGAATTGGCTAATGACATTCAAGCACTCATTGCTAGCGAAGCCGACAGATCGCTTTGCGACGTGGACGGCGTTCGTCGTCCACGTCCTTTGTTAAAAAGAGAAAAAATTAACGAACATTATCTGAGTGATAAGAAATTGATTGAATACGCATGGCACCTTAGATCTAATTCAATAACGGATAGGTTTAGGGCTATTATAGAGCCTGCACTCAATATCAAGTCGGCCTATTTGGAAGACGAAGACAGTAACCCTCTCCCTCTTAAAATTACTGCCTATCGATTCCGCTACACCCTCGGAACGCGAATGGTGCTGGAAGGAAAAACACCAGAAGAAGTTGCCATAGCCCTCGATCATTCAAGCACCGCATCTGTGCAACATTACTTCAAGTACAATCGGGATCTGATTGACTTCATTGATGACTCGTTTGAATCATCCAAAGTCATGGATAATGCTGTGGCACGTTGGCAGGGCTACGTGATTGATGAAGATGATGACACCTTTACAGGAACGCTTGTTCGAGGCAAAGACCTAATCAATTTAGGTAAGTGCATGAAGAAAGGCCGTTGTGAATGGCATCCATCGGTTAGCTGCTATGGGTGTGGCAAGTTCCGCCCATTCAAAAACGCCAATCATGAGGCTCAACTAGAGGTTATTGAGGCGGAACGAGCATTCGTGCAACGCCATTCCTCTGGCCCAGTGCAGCATCAACTTGATGAAGCTTACGAAGGCGTTGTTCAAATTGTAGAAGCACAGCGCATCACCAAAGAAGGTAAACAATGAACACAGTAACCAGCCTTCGAAACCGTAAGCAAGAACAGCAATATACACAACTCGTTGAACGCGTTACAGAACTCAAAAAACTGGCTCAACCAGAGTTTAGGGCATTAGTAGCATCTGGCAAAGTAATTGGTAAGTGGGGTGATAGTGTATGGACTTATCGTAATAGGACAATTTATTTCACACGTCCTATTGATAACACCGGGAATCCAGTAACAGGTAAAACCCCATCAGAAAATAAAGTTGCCATTGAGGGGATCTGGGCAGATGTATACCGCCTGTTCATTCTTCACAAGATAAAAGGGCACAAAGGCGCTCCCAAGACCATAGCGTCCTTGATGGCATTCACAGCATGGCTCGGAGAATATTACCAATACAATATCCAAGCATTGCATAAGCTGAATCAGGACAAGCTAGATGCGTTGATTCCTATGCTGGAATCGAAGTTTAGTGCAAGAGGCCCTTTCGAGAGATATAAAACCATTGTGAGTTTCGTTAAAAAATTCCTCATTCCCAACAAGCTTTGCCGAAGCTTCGCACCTTCCGTAAAAATGATAAATCCCGCTCTCGACAGAGCCGACGTAACATCCAAGGAATCGGCAAAGGCAAGAGAAAATAAATTCAATGAAAATATCGACAGTTACATTGGCATTGTAAAACAGCGTTTTGACGAAGATGTGAGACGATTAGCACGGGGTGAGACCGCCAAATACCCAGAGCCTAAGCCTTACTATGATGAGCTTCGTCTTCTGTCTATGCCCTTCTTTCTCGCATTAGGTTTGCGTGTCGGTGAAGTATGCAGATTGCACAAAGACTGCCTTGGTTATGATGAAATAACAGGTAAATGGTTTCTGCGAGTGCTTACGGAAAAAGGTGAGCTTGCCAATGCGCGCCCAATCCCCAGAAAATGGCAAGACGTTATTATCCAATCACATAAACGAATTCTTGAAATTACCGAGCCATTCAGAAAGCTTGCAAAACAAGTGGAATTGCATAAAGAACAGGCTTTTATAAACGCTCTTAGCTTTGAAAATAGGAATAGTGAATTAACAACATCGCTATTGGAAAATGGTTATGACCCTGACATGTTTTTTTGCAGGTCGGAGATAGGTAAAACAGGCGATGTTCACCCCTCAGGATTGACCTATAATTCTTTGAGAGAAAATGAGTATAGAGCAGCGCCTTATGCACCTTCATTTGTAGGTTTAATAACATCTATCACTGGTAATTCCGGTGGGAGAAAACAAAAACTAAGAGTGTATTCCAAAGCCGTAGTTGCAGCTATAGCGATGGACTATTTCCGCTCACATCAACAACGTATTTATCAAGATAATGCGATAGATGAAAAAGTGAATGAAACGATTTCTTCTTCGTCCTACTCATTTGAAATGCCATTCAGTGATTTTTTATTCATCGTTAAGGAAGACATGTTTGATGCAAGCGGCAGAGGGCATGGTTTTGTACCAACGCCCATTTACAAGAAAAATATCCTTATGTGGCTATCTCATGACAGCTCAAGAGCTAAAACAGTGTTTCAACGATACGATGTCAGAAATGATGACGGTAAAATTGTCAATATTCGCTCCCATCAATTTAGACACTGGCTGACTACTGCCCTGCTTCGCTCAGGTAAAAACGAAAGTATGATTGATCGTTTTATGGGCAGAAAATTGGGTCAAACCCGACACTACGACCATAGGACGCCAAAAGAGAGAGCCGAAGGGATCAGGTCAAGATACTTGGCAGAGACACCGCCAGATGACGTATTGGGGCGTCGTGTAAAGCGCATGAGAGAAAACGGCGTACCTCACAGCGAAATTGAGAACGCATTAAACCACACCCTGTCTGTGGTTCACTATACGCCGTGGGGAACATGTAATAGAGATCTAGATGTCAGCCCCTGTGAAAAGGGCATGATGTGTCTTCGCGGTGAGGATGGACAAGGATGCCAACACTTCGGTATCGACCCTGATGATGAAGAAGCGAGACAATCAATCATCAACACCAAAGCACACTATGAAGCGCAATTGTCTGTTTTACTTCCTAACTATGAAAATTTGCTACACACGCTCAATAGACAAGAGCCACTTGATCAGCATGTCCGCTATTGCATTGATACCATTAAAGGCTGTGACAATGCTCTGAGGGCCTATGAGCGTGCAAACTCAATAAAAGACAACACTATCCCAGTGGTGCAGGTTTTCAAGCCTGAGGAGGCTGTATGAGCAAATCACCAGAATGGCTTTCAAAAGCTCTTTTGAATTTAGAGTTTTTTGCTAATAACCCTGAGTTTAAAGGTGAATTTGGACACGAATACATCGCTGAGAGGTGCGGTATTACGCGAATGACCTTGAACCGCAATAAGAAGTATATGACTCGGTACAAAGAGGTGAAAGAAATCCTCAAAGGATTCAAGCCAACCAATCCAGCCACTGGGCCAGCGCCGGTATCAGGTATTAAAGAAAAACTTGAAGATGAAAAAGCTAAAAACGGAAAGCTTGAGGAGACGTTGGAAGCTTTACAATTAAGGCTTAATGACTGCTACCAGATGTTAGAAGATCATGGAATTGACCCACAGTTTGTCTACCCAACCAAGATGAAAAAACACAAGGAGGCTTAGTGAGTAATCCAGCAGCTAAAGTTAACCTTGAACGATTCTTAGCTTTCATCGATGAGAGAAATAAACAAGGTGACTGGGAGGATTACACCCTCCCAAACCTTCTTGATTTAAATAAAAAAATGATTGCACGGGAATGCGAGTTTGATCGAAAGAGGATTACTGAAAACTCGAAGATTAAAGCGGAATATGAGGCCGTAAAACAAGACTTAATATTGAAAGGTATTCTAATCAAGGATGCCCGTACAGGTTCACAGAAGCTAGCGACCAAAACAGGTTCGATCAGTTTAAGTCGTGACAAAGCGGCAATTAAAAAAGCGCAGGAAACCAGCGCTGCGCTTGAAGAAGAGCTTTTTAGAACTAAGTTGGAGCTGGATAAGTCGCAAAAAAAGCTTGCTCGCCTCGAAGAGATAGAACGTTATATGCTTGAAACTGGAAGGTTGTAATGAGTGCATATTCTGGTTTGTTGCAAATTCGAAAAGTCCGGAATAGAGGCAAGATCGGCGGCATTATATTTTCAGCAAATACTCTAGAAAAAAAACCGACACGATATGTAGTTAAAGCCGATTGGAAAATTGCCCCTACTCCATCAATCTTCAAAGAGGGGCACATCTGGTCTGTCAGCGGTAATGTTGAAACACAAACCATTAAATGGAAAGACGGCACCAGTGCAAATGAAAATGTACTCGTGCCAAATGAACTTCGTTTTGCAAAAGCTTCTAATGAAAACCTTAAGCGATTACTGTCAGAATCAAAAGAGTTTGCTGGAGTCAGTAAAATCAAAGCAGAAAAGCTCGTTTCATTCTTTGGCGACGAGCTTTATCAAATAGCTGCCAACAACGAAATAGAACGATTGCTGCCTATGCTGGGCCGGGATGTTGCAACGAGGCTCATTAATGGACTGAAGGGATATCAGGATTTAAACACCCTCAAGTTACTTGATGAACTTGGTGTACCGCACCAAATAGGAGAATCGGTCCTCAGAATTTGGGGCGCAGAAGCCTACGAAAAAATCCAAGCAAACCCTTATCTTCTAAGTATCTTCATGGCAAACCTAAAAATGGTTGATGAATATGCAATTAACCGTCTAGGATTTTCTCTCGACTCTCCACAACGACTAATTGCATACGTTAAAGAAGTATTGTTTAGTGCTTTCAATGCTGGTAACACCTGCTTGCCAACTAGCGAAGCAAAATACCGAGTAAAACGTCTTTTAGGATCTTTGAGTAGCGAAGCCTTACAACTCGCTCAAGAATCGGGTGAAATAATCGTTGATGGTAATATCACTCAAGTCAGGAGTATGGATATTATTGAATCAGGCGTGGCGGAAATAATAGCCAATCTGGCTCAGGCAAACTTAAATAAGGGACAGGAAAAACAGATAAGCGCAAAAATCGATACCTTCGAAATAGGAGCAGGGTTTAATCTCACTCAAGAACAAAGAGAAGCGGTAACTCAATGCTGCACGAACCGATTAGCTGTACTTACAGGTGGTGCTGGTTGCGGTAAAACAACGGTAATAGAAGCTATTTGTTTCGTTTTAGGGTCATTACATCAAACCAAGCAAATATTCTTAATGGCACTCGCTGGGAAGGCTGCTCAAAGAATTACCGAAGCAACTGGCAGGGAAGCTATTACTGTTGCATCGTTTATGTACAATGTTGATGCTGAAGATATTGACGATGATGCGGTATTCATCGTAGATGAAGCATCTATGATTGATGTTTTATCACTATTTAAAATACTCAAGCGAATACCATGTCGAGGCAGACTCATACTGACTGGTGATGAAGAGCAACTCCCCCCAGTCGGAATCGGACTGAGTCTACATGCCTTGGTGAAGCAAGCCATACCTAAAGCCAACCTTACTACAGTAAAAAGACAAGCTGAATCTTCAGGAATTCCGAGTGTCGCCCTTAAAATAAGAGGGTTTCAGAAAGATGAAACAGACCTTGAATTTAAACCATTTCTTGGGATAGCTGATGGCGTTAATTTTATCGAATGTAACTCAACAGATATTGAACGAAAATGCATTGAGGTTTATGAAGCCCTAGGTGGTGATGGCTCTAATAATGACGTGCTCATTCTCTCTCCGACTAAAAACCTTAATGGTGGTGTGATTAATTTAAACTGCGGTATCTATGATAAATTTTCTCAAGGAGAGGTTGTTAATTTTGACCATGAAGATTTTGGCAATGTAAATTGCCACATTAGCGGTCGAGCATTGCGAGTTGGCGAATTGGTAATGTATACCAAAAACGACTATCAAAGAGATATTCGTAATGGATCTGTTGGTAAAGTTCTCGCCTTTAACCGTGATTCTGTGACAGTTGATTTCGAAGGGAATGCTACCGACCTGTCTATCATCGAACTGTCAAACTTGGAACATGCTTATGCTTTAACGGTACACAAAGCGCAAGGAAGCCAGTTTGAACGAGTAATCGTTGTTATTAAAGAGTCGCGTAACCTCGACCGTCACCTAATTTATACGGCACTGACAAGAGCCAAAAAGCAGGTTGTATTTGTTGGTCAACGACAAAGCATGTACAGTGCTCTGACGGCATCAAACGCTCATAAAAGACACACCAATCTACCGAAGTTTCTGAGCGTTCAGTTAAGTTAGAAGTTCAGACAAGGAAGTGTATGACAGAACTAATTGATCTCATAAGTGATAACATTATAGCGATTATTACTTTTATTTTGGGTGCGCTTTTAACGGCGTATATAAAATTACCAGCCGCAATTCTCGAAAAAAAAATTTCATGGAAACATGAAAAGAAAGTTCAAATTACTGCTGAGTTTTACGAAAACGTTGCGAAAATTAATTTTTTAATTGGGGAGTATTTTAAGGAATATTGCGACTCTGCACAGTCATTCTCCGCTATGAACCTAAAAGACACTGACGAATCGGTATTTAAAATATTCAGTGAAATCTATGGCAGCAGATATAAAGCCAAGCTTTACATGGATGAAAATGACTATTCGAGATTCGATGATCTCTCCCCCAAAAATAGGACCATGACATCGATGAGATTTCCATTAAAATGGGTCAAGTGGAGATCTCGATATGAAAAAACGTTACAGCGAAGAGCAAATCATCAAGGCCATCAAAGAGCATGAGGCCGGTGCAAAAGTTGACGAAATTTGTCGTCGCGTGGGCATTTCCAGCGGCACGTTTTATAACTGGCGTAGTAAATACGCCGGAATGGAAGTGAATGAGGCCAAGCGTTTAAAAGAGCTTGAGTCTGAGAATAGCAAGCTTAAAAAGCTACTGGCGGAGAAAATGCTTGAGACAGAAGCCTTAAAGGACGTAGTCTCAAAAAAGTGGTGAAGCCCGCCAACAAGAAGCGTGTCGTAGAGCACTTAATCTCTGCGTATAAGCTAAGCGAACGCCTTGCGTGCAAGTTGGTTGGGCTGAGCCGAACAGCGTACCGATATAAGCCAAAGCAACGAGATGACGAGCGGGTAACGACTCGCCTAAAGGAGCTTGCCGTGGAATATCCACGGTATGGCTATTTACTGCTGCACGGGTTGCTTAAGCGCGAGGGGCTTGTAAAGAATAAGAAGCGAACCTATCGCCTTTATACCGAACAAGGGCTTCAGGTTCGGACCAAGAAACGTAAAAAGCTGACACGACCGCGTGTCGTTATGGACGCACCGCAGCGTGTTAATGAGCGATGGTCGATGGACTTTGTGTCTGACCAGTTGGCAAGTGGCCGACGTTTCAGAGTATTGAACGTTGTCGATGATTTTAGCCGGGAAATGGTTGGGCAACTTGTCTCAGTATCGATTTCAGGACAGCAAGTATCGCGCTTTTTGTCTCAGCTTATCGACGAGCGCAGCAAGCCAGAGCATATTGTCTGCGATAATGGCACCGAATTTACCAGTAAAGCTATGTTTTTCTGGAGCAAAAGCAACGATGTAAGGTTGAGTTTTATTCAGCCAGGAAAACCAACACAGAACGCTTTTGTTGAGAGTTTGAATGGTAAGTTTAGGAATGAATGTCTTGATCAGAACTGGTTTAGAACGCTCGACGAAGCGAGGTATGAAATAGAGCAGTGGCAGCGTCATTACAATTACGAACGCCCGCATAGCTTGTTAAATTATTTACCGCCTGTGGAGTTTGCAAAACAGGTAGCTTAAAACTGAAATTTCATCGATAAAATGGTGTTAGTTCAGGGGAAAGGTCAAAAGTAAAAGAATAACCTGCCGATAACTAGTAATAAATAACGAACAAGGAAAATGATATGAAAGTTAATTCAAATGATACTAATCTAGCATCGCAGTTTATATCGAACGGTTCAGAAGTGAAAGTTAATAAACCTGTAAATGGTAAAGAACAAATAAATAGTGAAATGGAGCGACTAGCTAAGGACATATATCATAAAGATCAGCCTAAAGAGCCTGAAGCGACCTATGATAAGCCAATGAATATATCAACAAATAATGTTGTATCAACAAGGGAAGCAGAAGAAAAAGCGTTAAATAATATTCGAATCGCTACTGTCAATCTTTATATGCCGGGTGGTGAAGTTTCCAACTCTGTTGAAAAAATGTTTACTCAGTATGACAATATTATGGCTGAAATAGCGGCCGAACAAC
>NZ_DF266794.1:0-87829 GCF_000320945.2 Idiomarina sp. 28-8 | reverse complement strand
GAGATAAGCTGTCACTAGCACTTAGAGTGCTCTGAAGGGTTGTTGAAGACGACAACGTTGATAGGCGGGGTGTGGAAGCGTAGTAATGCGTTGAGCTAACCCGTACTAATTGCCCGTGAGACTTAACCATACAACACCCAAGGTGTTTGGAACGTTACGCACAAGCGAGCGACTTTACCGAATAAGTCGCCTGACATTAATGTCAGGTGAGAAAGTGAATTCAACAGAGTGGCGTACTTTTAAAGACGCGGTCAGTTTTTACATGTTGTGACAGTTTATGTCTGGCGGCCATAGCGGTGTGGCACCACCTGAATCCATTCCGAACTCAGAAGTGAAACACACCAGCGCCGATGGTAGTGTGGGGTCTCCCCATGCGAGAGTAGGTCACCGCCAGACTACAAATAAATAACCCCAGCCCAATCGGCTGGGGTTTTTTTATTTCTGGTGGTGACCTACGACGAGAGTAGGGTGAAGCGGGTCCCTGGTAAAGCCAACCATTTGGCTTTACCCCGCTGAACAGGTTGAGCTCTTCGAAACCTTGTCCAGACTACAAATAAAACAGCCCTCAGCTCACGCTGGGGGCTTTTTTTATGTCTGCTGGGTAGCCTGGACGTTAACGTCAGGTGAGATCCCTGAGGCTGTACTCCTTAACTCCTTTTAAAGCTGAAGCCGCAGCGCATTTACCCCGGTACCCAGCTCACCAACCGGCCTTTCGATTACTCTATCCCGAGCGTCCACCCCAACCACCCCACCTGATGCAAGAGCATCAGGCTTGTATCTACTACAAAACAACCTTTGGTGGCAAAGCGAAGGGAGTTACGGGAATTACTTAGTTTCGATGGTATATATTAAGTCGCCGCCTTGACCTTCAGTGTTTGAGGTAGATTCAAAAAGTAGTCTTTCAGACAGTGTGTAGCGCAGTATGAAAGTAGAGGTTGGTTCTAGTAAGCCAATTCCATACTTAACGTACAGACGAGGAGAGAGGTATTTACCTATATACAAAGAGGTATCATTGACATCAGTGGTTTCCGAATCCAAAGACACTTCATCTAAATCAAAAGTGTCTTTTATGCCTTCAGTTAGAAACTTGGCGCTACGGCCACCAACTAATAGTGCTGCCTGCAGTTCGAGATTATTCGCATCTCCCTGGCTACCCGGCGGTTTCCCGAATAAAAGGTACGAGAGGATAGTACTGTCCGGAAGAGGCGGTGTTGAAAAAAGGCTTAATTCAGGTCGGTTTATAGTACCGGTAACTCTGGCTCCTATCGTCTCAGGCGGCCGCTCGTCGATACCGGTTTTTTCAATATTACGGGTAACTCTAAGATTTAGGGATGGAGTATCTAAAGGCCCCCCATTGAAAAGCAAATCACCGCGTTCAATAGCTAATTTTTGTCCGTAAATCTCGTAATCACCGGATACGACCCCAATACTGCCGTTACCTCGTGCAACGGAATCGGGTTGCTGCGTAATTTGGAGTTTCCCTTTTAAGTTACCTGAAAAACCTAGAGCTTCGACGCGAACTTGTTCTCCTAGACTCACTGTTATATCTGTATTAGTAGAAAACAAAGGAGGATCTTTAGACTCATTTTTCAAAGTAACATCAGCTGACTCAGTGACAGCTTGATCTAAATTCACTGGTGTTATTCGAGCTTTAGGTAGATGTAAATCCCCTCTGACGAATACAAGATCTTTCTCAAGCTTTAGGGAGATATCAGGTGATGCAACAAGGAGAAGATCCGGGGTATCTAAAATCAATAGATCTTTACCCTTTATAACGAGGTTTCCGGTTCGTTTAAATGCATTGAGCTCCCCCTCAATAGCGACATCACCATCACCTATTTTGCCGTCTGCATTAACCGTAAATTCGCCAACATTTGCGTCTGCCGTTAGTTTTGCATTGAGCTCAGTAATTAATGTACCACTGGCTAATACAATGATTCTGTCTGCATTAAGGTTAACTTTTCCTGAAGCAGTTGGATCATTTAAATCACCTGCAATATTGAGATCTGCGCTAGTACTCCCATTGCCGATATCCACTTGCGGTGCAAATAAATTCAGTAACTCTAAACTTTTAGAATTTAATGAAACCTTTCCGGAAAGAGGACTGTCGGGAGCTACTTTTTCGATAGTAAGCTGCCCTGACAGGTTAAAATCGAGTTCGTCAGCTATCGCTGTCATTCCAATATCAATGCCCTCGTCGTCGCGGTTTTTAGCGGTTAAGTTAAGCTGATTTAAAATAACTTTTTCTTCACCAGCCAGTACTTGACTGTTATCCGCGTTAATAGCGCCGTCAAGCTTCCTTAACGTCATATTTTCATAATCGAATGTACCGACAACCTCAGCCGATACCTCTCCAGTTAGCTTGTAAGCGACGTCGGGTAATACAAGAGCTTGCAGTAAATCCAGCGGAATCTCACTGGCATCTGCATCGAAACTTATTAACTTGTCCTGCTGTTCTAACTTAAGGCAGAAGGGATTATCTATCCCTTTGTAATTTAGACAAACTGGCGTTGTATTGAACGTGATGTCCTCATAGTTAAAAACGACCGTGATAGGTTGATTTAAACTAACAGTATTGTAGTCAGGGTGCTTCAGGTTAAATTTATTAAAACCTATTTTAAACTCTGGTTGGTTTAGTTGCCCACTAATATCACCGGTAGCTACAACCTCTCCTTTAACGTCAGAAAGCTCGCTTAAATCTTTAGACGTTACTTGCCAGGTGAGCTTTTTGCCAGGGCTAAGCGCCCCTTCAGCGATAAGTGACTGCGCTCCCCAGCTGGCATTAAACTGGTCAACAAATAAGTAGGGCTCTGACAAACGCAATTTCGCTTCTGCATTGACCGTCCGCTGTTGATATTCACCCGAAATATCCGTAGTTAAAGATAAATTGTCTTTCCAATTGATAGCAGCCTTGCCACTGACAGTTTCATCATTATGAGTAAGTTTCAGGCTTAAGATATTTAGGCTGTCAGACTTAAGTTTAGCTTCAGTAACAAGCTGTAAGTCTTCTTCAAGTACGCCAGACAGTTCGTTACTTAAATTAATTGCAAGCTCATCGAGTTCGCCTTTGGCCTGTAACCGGCCTTCGTGGCTGCTGATACCGTTCGGTTCGTAGGTTATTTTTTCCCAACTTACAGAAGCATCAATTACCGGAGTAGTCGATAGTGATGAAACATTTCCCTGCAAGGTTAGCTGCCCCTGGATATCGCCTCTAGAGTGCACATTGAGTGGTGCGAAGTTTATTATGTTGTCTTGATAGCTAACGGAGCCATCGATATCCATTGTCTGTTGATTAACTGTGACAGCTATGTCGGGCTCGATACTGGCTTGTGTTACTCCACCCTCTCCACGTATATCTCCGGCAAAACTAAATTCAACCTGGTCAGCTCCGACACTTGCCAACCACAGGCTCAGGTCATTCTTCTGCCAATTGCTGTCAAACTGCCAGGTAAGCTCGTTCAGCGGGTTATCGATTTTAGCGGTAACTTCACCGACAAGTCCCTCGAATAGTTCACTATGTGTCGTCAGAGACCGAATGTCGCCAGCTATCTCCGTTTTTACTTTAAGAGAAGGGAAGTCTGGTGAGTGTAAATGGGTGTTATTTTCGAGCTCACTTTTAAAAGGGTAAGATAACGTAGTTTTTCCGGAAATCTCGGTGGTTAGGTATTGGTGCTCCAGACGAAACTGTCTGATATTAAGCTGGCCATCAGCGTTAGCTCTGGCCGATGCTTCAATCGTTAGTTCCTGAGAAGGGGTTTCTAAAATAAAAAAGCGGCTTTCCTTAACCAGCAAGTTACGCAAGTTGACATCTAAAGGCAGCTCAATTTGAATGTCTTCAACAGAAGTTCCAGAATCCGCGTTTTGACTCGAATTCTGAGCCGCGCGAAGACGGATCTCGCCACCAAGGCTTTCTATGTTATCTATTCGAATAACACCGGACAACAAAGCCAGCGGATCCCAGTTTATGATTAGCTTGTTTGGTGTATAGGAAAACGTTTCGCTTTCAAAACGAAAATCCTCAAACTCAAACTCATTCAGCAGAGTTCCATTAAATGCTTTGTACTGGATGTCTACCGGTAGATATTTTTGTCCCTGAGTTAGTATCCAGCGGCTGCCAGTTTCACTGCCAACCAGGCTGATAGCCAGTAGTGGGACTAAAACAACCAGAACAAGAACTGTAATGGCCAACCAACGATAAATGCTCATAAATCGGGGCCTAAGGTAAAGTGCAGGCGCCAGGGCTTATCTGGCTCATCTATTGCCTGAGCCAAATCCAGACGAACCGAACCAATAGGAGAAATCCAGCGAATTCCGAATCCGACACTTTGTTTCAGCTTTTCATTAGGTTCAATCATGGCATTACCAATATCCGTGAATAAAGCGACACGCCAATTTTCCTTAAAGCGATAATCAATTTCTGCGCTGGCAACAGCCAAATAACGGCCACCTAAAATGGTTCCTGTATCGTCTTCTGGTCCTAATTGCTCATAAGCGTAGCCGCGCACGCTGTTGTCCCCGCCAGCGAAAAAACGTAGCGAAGGAGGCAACTGATTAAAATCATCTATATAGGTAGCGCCGGCTTCGGCTCTGGCAAGAAAACGTATATTGTCTGTAACAGGGACAACGGCTTTAAAGCCAAGTTCCACGCTGGCTAAATCGGCATCAGACAAAACTGCTTCACTTGCTGCTTTTAGTGTTACATCAAAACGAAAGCCTTTGTCGATATTCAACCTTCCGTCAGCTGTCACATAGTTCCAATTGGCTTGCGGAATTAAAAACTGACTGGTTCCCGAACTTTCGCCAATTTCGAAGTCATCGCGTTGCCAGTTTAACCCGTACTCGCGTTGCCATTTACCCATTGCAACAACGCTGGATGCGCCAAAGCGATATAGTCGGTTAGTTTGTCCTTCGTTATCTTTATCAGAGGCCTCGGCTCGAATCTGGTAATAATCTGACTGAGGGTTTTGACCCGGAATGATGTAGTTTGCACCAACGCGGCTTTCTACTTCTGATAACTGTGTCATCCCCCTGAGTTGGTGTCCCTGCGTATTGACCCAACGGCGGTTGAGGCTGGCACTAATACGAGCTCCGGTATCGGTTCCGTAACCAACACCGTATTGATACTGGTTTCTGAAGTTAGGCTCGGAGCTGACAGAGATAGGTACTGTGTGCTCTTCGGCATTTCCCCAGTCCGGACTGACCTGAACTTGAGAGAAATATCCGCTGTCACCTAATGCTACTTGTAATTGACTGAGTTCCTGTGTGCTGTAGCCTTCGCCGTGTTCAAAAGGAACAAAGCGATGGAGCAGTTCGTCGTCGAGTATATCCTGTTCGAATGTGACCTGCCCGTACTCGTAGCGTTTCCCGGAATCAAAAATCACTTCTATATCAGCGGTGTTTTCTGCAACATCAATTTCGACATTGTGTTTTATAAAGCGAGCATCGTGATAGCCGCGCTGACTCGCTAATGACAATAACCTGGACTTAACTTGTTCGTAAGTACTATGAATAAAACGTTGTTTTTCTTTGAGGCTATTATTCTCTATTATGTTCTCGAACGCCTCGTCTTCAGCCGCGTCGCCCCGAATTTCCCACATGTTTTTAGCAATTTTTACCGGGTCATTCAGCTCAATTTGGTACGCAGCTGACCAACCTCCCTCAATGGTTTCTAGTTGAGGATTCACTTCAACCTGATAATATCCATATGGGCGGAGTGCTTTTTTAATGTCGGCAGGTGCTTGTCTATGTAGATACCGGACTCTATAGTCGGCGTAACTTTTGTCTTTATCCAGACGGGCTATTTGTAATAGCGCCATAACATTGGCGTACTCGTCTCCCTCAACACCGGAGACCGCAACTTCAACTGAAGCAAGAGCCAGCCCGTTGAAAAGTATACTAAAACTAAAAAGAATAAATCGAAAGTAACGCATTGAAGTGTTATACCAGACAAAAAGTTAAGACATAATCGCATGCTTTAAGATTTCATGTAAATCATTGGTTCAACCCGGAGACTCTATGGCGATAGAAATTACGACGGCAGAAAAACGATTGTTACAAAGAGTAAGTATTCCACCGCGCCCCGAAACTTTGCTAACTGTGAGTCGTGAAGCCAAAAAAAGTGAACCTGATGTCACCGTTATCGCTGAATCTATTTCGGCTGATATGAGTATAGCCGCCGCTGTTTTACAGGTTGTTAATTCTGCCGCTTACCGCAGAGCAAGAGAGGTCGATTCAATTCAGCAGGCCGTCATGACGCTTGGCTTTCGCCGGGTTTTTCCGATTGTAAGGGCGGTTGCTCTTAAGTCGGCTTTGACATCTGACTATGATCTCAGCGAGTTCTGGCGTTATAACGAGTGGGTTGCCGGGGCCTGTGTGATGATCGCTGAAGCCATCGGACGACCGGAATTGAGAGATCATGCTTATATGCTGGGTCTTTTTCAAAGCTCAGGAATACCGGTTATGTTGGCTGAGTTCGATGATTATGCTGACTTACTAAATGCCGCAGAAAGTACTCCCTGGCAGCAGGTACAAGCTAAAGAGCTAGAGCTTTTCCAGACTTCACACACTACTATCGGTGCGCTGTTGGCACAACAATGGAAGTTGCCGAAAATTGTAGTTGAAGTCATTTATTATTTGTTTGAAGACAGTTCAATTTTCAATCACTCCAGCGAACTTGACAATTTAACCCTCGACTTATTGGGAATACTAAAGATATCGCGATACGCAATTGATTTGAGAACCCGCAGTTTGGCCGGAGAAGAAGAATGGCAGTATGTTCAGGATGGCGTACTTGAGCATTTTCAAATTGATGAGTTTAAGGTAGATGAGATGCTGCAGATTGTTCATGAGGAGCTTTTTGATACAGAAGCCTAGCCATAATTGTTTAATTTATCTGCAAACAGTAGGTTAAGCCGTAAATATCGCTTGTCTGAATACTGGGTGTCGGTATAATTCTCCGCTCAAGCGTTAGGGGCGTAGTTCCAATTGGTAGAACAGCGGTCTCCAAAACCGACGGTTGGGGGTTCGAATCCCTCCGCCCCTGCCAGTTTCTAACTGGCTATCCTTCCCAAGCTTGAGTAAACTGCATTTATCTGTTTTCAACGGTAATCGTCATGCTCCCAGAATGGACCAGTCAACAACGCGCCGCATTACAAGTTATGGGTATTCCCATTTGGGAAAAGAAACGTGCATCGGCACCGGTATTTTATTATCGTCTGGGCCCTCTCTATTTGCGTGGAGAGAGAGAATTGCCTGTTTCTTTGCCCGGTTGGCTTGATGATCTTTGTTTGTACTTCGAGCAACGCCCGGTTGCTATAAAAGCCCCCTCTAAAACTCCAGATGTGTGTTTCGATTACACTGACAGTCTGAACGATTCATTTCCGGTGGAAACAAAAAAATCTCTCTGGCAACAACTTAAACATGCAAAGCTTTAATATCGAGGATTTTCGACCCGGTGAGCTTGAGTTTTCGGTCGAAAAGAAAGCACATCGTACCCCCTGGCCCTGGTCTGTATTTAGTGAAAGCCATGGTGAACAATATCGTTGTCGGCGGCTATTGAGCGACTCAAGGGTTATTGGTTTTACTATTAGCCAGTTAGTTGCCGATGAGTTGACGTTGCACAATATTGCTGTGGATCCTGACTTTCAGGGGCAGGGCTTTGGTTACAAACTCATGCAGGACTTATTAGACTATGCTGAAAAGAAACACTGCGTTGTGTTTCTGGAAGTTCGTGCTTCCAATGCTGCCGCTATCCGCTTATATGAAGGCAATGGATTTGATACGGTAGGGCGCAGAGTCAATTATTATCCAGCCGCCGACGGGCGTGAAGACGCTTTAGTTATGCGTTGGGAAAGCTAATAACCAAATGGAGTAATTATGCCATCAACACAACAGGTACGGGCACTACAGGCCTTGTCCTTTATGGATTTAACCACGTTGAATAACGATGATACCCGAGAGGTTATTGAAGACTTATGCCAACGTGCCTCGATAAATAAAAAGAGTGTCGCTGCGGTTTGTGTGTTCCCTGAATGGGTGGCGTTGGCTCGCCAGTTTCTCAACGAGCAGGGGCTGGATACCAAAGTCGCTACGGTTACTAACTTTCCTGATGGCAGTACCAATGTCGCCCGCGCCGCAGCAGAAACCGAGCGAGCTATAGCGGCCGGAGCGCACGAGGTTGACGTGGTCCTGCCTTATGCTGCTTTATTGCAGGGTGATGAGAGCACCCCGGCTGAATTGGTAAGAGAGTGCAAGGATATTTGCGGCGATTCTGTTCAGCTAAAAGTCATTATTGAGTCAGGTGAGCTTCAGCAACACGATAAAATTGTTCTGGCTAGTGAGTTAGCTATTGCTAACGGCGCTGACTTTATTAAAACCTCAACCGGAAAAGTATCGATAAATGCCACCTTGAAAGCGGCGGAAGCTATGCTGGGGGTCATTAAATCCAGTCAAACAGATTGTGGTTTTAAAGCCGCAGGCGGAATCCGGACTCTGGATGATGCGGTTCAGTATATTGAGTTAGCCGAGCGGATTATGGGTGAGGACTGGGTCACAGCTGATAATTTCCGCATCGGAGCCAGTAGCCTGTTGCAGGATCTCCAAAGCCTTTTGGTTAAGGTTTAAGTTTATGTTTTTGGCGCAAGAAGTTATTCGCAAAAAGCGTGACGCTGTAAGTTTATCCGACACCGATATTCAGCAGTTCGTTAACGGAATTTGCGATGACAGCGTCAGTGAGGGGCAAATAGCTGCGTTGGCTATGGCTATTTATTTTCGCGGTATGTCGGCGCAGGAAAAAACAGCTTTAACCGTTGCTATGAGAGATTCCGGCGATGTTCTTGACTGGCGACAGGACAATTTAAATGGTCCGGTATTGGATAAGCACTCAACCGGCGGTGTCGGTGACGTCGTTAGCTTAATGCTGGGTCCTATTGTCGCAGCCTGTGGTGGCTATGTTCCGATGATTTCGGGGCGTGGTCTGGGACATACTGGCGGTACGCTGGATAAATTTGACGCCATCCCCGGCTATCAGACCGCGCCGGATAATCGGCGCTTTCGCGACACGGTTAAGCAGGCTGGTGTTGCCATTATTGGGCAAACAGGGCGTCTGGCACCAGCTGATAGCCGCTTTTACGCAACGCGCGATGTGACCGCGACAGTGGAGTCGATTCCGTTAATTACAGCTTCTATTCTGGCAAAAAAGCTGGCTGAAGGCCTTGATGGTTTGGTTATGGATGTTAAAGCCGGTAACGGTGCATTCATGCCAGGATACGATGAGTCGAGAGATTTAGCGCAGAGTCTGGTGAGTGTTGGCCGGAAACTGGGAGTAGAAACCACGGCGCTTATTACTGACATGAATCAGGCATTAGGTTCAGCTGCCGGTAATGCGGTTGAGGTTCAGTTAGCCGTCGATTATTTAACGGGAAAGCGCAGAGATAAACGCCTGCATCAGGTAACAAAAGCCTTATCTGCTGAGTTGCTGGTGTCGGGAAACTTGGCTAAAAGTACTGACCAAGCTGAGGTTATGGTTGAAAACGTACTGGGAAGCGGTTTGGCGGCGGAACGTTTCGCCAAAATGGTCGGTTCTTTGGGCGGACCTCACGACTTTCTGGAAAAAAGCGACCAGTACCTGCCCCAGGCAAACCTGAGAAAACCGTTAAAGCTTCCCGCCGAGTATCATGGGCTATATTTATCGGAAGTGAATACAAGAGAATTGGGAATGGCGGTTGTCTGTTTAGGTGGAGGCCGGCGCAAAGCTGATGATAAATTGGATTTAAGCGTTGGTATGACCGATATCCTGACAGTTGGATCGAAAGTGGACTCAGAGAGTGTCATTGCAACAGTACATGCCAGTAACGAGTCGGACTGGCAAGAGGCTGCTGACAGCATACTGAAAGCTTTGAGTTTTTCCTCTACCCCGCCGGAGCCCGACTCTGTTATCTATGAGCGCATAGCCGGAGAGACTGAATGAGCAGAGCCATTGTTCTGGTATTAGATTCGTTTGGTATTGGTTCAGCCCCCGACGCTGATAAGTTTGGTGATGAAGGCGCTGATACTTTTGGGCATATTGCGGAATACAGGTATCAGCACGGACAACCCCTGCAGTTACCTAACCTTACCCGGCTGGGTTTAGCTAAAGCTCATAAAGAAGCGACAGGCACCTATGCCAAAGGTTTTCACGAAGTGGAAACTCATGGTGCTTATGCCTGTGCCGCAGAACTCTCGTCGGGAAAAGACACACCCTCTGGTCACTGGGAGTTAATGGGCGTTCCCGTACACTTCGAATGGGGGTATTTCCTCAATGAAGAGAACAGTTTTCCCAATGAATTGTTAACTCAAATTCTTAAGGCCTGCGAACTCGACGGTTATCTTGGTAATTGCCATGCTTCGGGCACTGAAATCCTAAAGCAGTTAGGTGAGCAGCACATTCGTAGCGGTTATCCTATTTTTTATACCTCTGCCGATTCCGTGTTTCAAATTGCCGCGCACGAAGAACATTTTGGTCTGGAGCGTTTATATCAGGTATGCGAGAAGGTTAGGGCGCTTATAGAGCCATATAATATTGGTCGTGTTATTGCGCGTCCTTTTGTTGGCGATAAAGCGGACAACTTTGAGCGTACAGCCAATCGTAAAGACTACTCTGTTTTACCACCTAAGCCGACGGTGTTGGATAAGCTTCAAAATAAAGGCGGCAAGGTTATTGCTATCGGTAAAATCTCGGATATTTTTGCCGGGCAGGGCGTTTCCGAGTCGGTCAAAGCCTCGGGGCTGAACGGGCTTTTAACGGCCACATTAAACGCAATGGAGAAATCCCCGGAGAACACATTAATTTTTACCAATTTAGTGGATTTTGACACCTTATACGGACACCGGCGGGACATTGATGGCTATGCCCGGGAACTGGAAACGTTCGACCAATGGTTGCCTGTTATTGAATCGGCAATGAAACCGGATGATGTTTTGGTATTAACCGCTGATCACGGCTGCGATCCCACCTGGCAGGGAACCGATCATACCCGTGAATTTATTCCTTTATTACTGTCGGGTCAAAACGTGCAGGCGGGTAACCGGGGGAAACGACACAGTTTTGCCGATTTAGGGCAGACACTGTGTCGTTTATTTGACTTACCCGCGATGGAAGAAGGCAAGGCGATTAAGCTTAGCTAACACGATACCGCTTAACGTTGTTCTCAAGTTGTGCCGCAGTGTTACTAAGCTCTTTCATATGCTCTCCGGCCTGTTGAGTGCCATCGGCGGTTTGCTTCGCAATATCGACAATTGCGGTCATATTTTGGTTTATGGTTTCCGAAACCGATGTTTGCTCTTCCGCTGCAGTCGCAATTTGAGCGTTCTGCGTGTTAATGGTGTTTACCGCCTCCAGAACTTTCGCCAAAGCGTTTTCCACTTCCGCCGCCTCGGCGACACTGGTTTCACTTCCCTGTTTTATGGAGGCCATAACATTCGACACTTTTTTACTGCCTTGCTGCAGTTGCTCTATCATCGATTCAATTTCGTGAGTGCTGTCCTGAGTTCGTTTTGCCAGAGTGCGAACCTCGTCGGCAACAACGGCAAAACCTCTGCCAGCTTCACCTGCACGAGCCGACTCTATTGCCGCGTTAAGCGCCAGTAAGTTGGTCTGTTCAGCAATGCCTCGAATAACATCAAGCACGGAGCCAATTTTCGCTGAGTGCGCGTTAAGCTGTTCAACCTCTGATGCACCATTTTCCACTTTTTCTGCCAGACCGTGAATGACATTAACGGCTTTGGTCAGCAGGTGATTACTTGAATGAACCAATTCTTCTGCCTGTTCAGCTGCTGATGACGCTTCGCTGGCGCTACGGGCGACTTCATGAGAGGCCGTCGACATTTCGTTAATGGCGGTTGCCACCTGCTCACTTTCTGCCTGCTGCTCGGTTACTCCCTCGCGAGCGTCAATCAGAACTTTGTCGAGCTTTTGAGTGGAGCGGCTGACGGAGCTCGCAGAATGACGGATATTGGTTACCATATCGGAAACCTGGTCGGCAAAATCGTTAAAGGCCTGCCCAAGATCGGCCATTTCATCGTTGCTGGTCGTATCGAGGCGCTGGGTGAGATCACCGTCACCTTTTGCAATTCTTTCCATAGCGTTAAGGGCGTTACGCAGTGGTCGTGTAATTCCTTTGACCACAAACAACGCCAGCGCGGCGATAATCAGCAATGCAATAACTGAGGCAATGATGGTTTCAATAACGGCGTCGGCTAGTGCTTCATCAACATTATTTTCAATTCTGGCGGCTTCCTGCTCCATTCCGGCTGTCCAAAAGCCAGTACCTATTACCCAGTTCCACTCGTTTAGTAGCTTGGCGTATCCAAGTTTAGGATTGACTTGCTGCTGAGTATTCTGCCAGTCATATTTGACGAAACCGCCACCACCTTCTGCTTCTTCAATAAGCTTTCTGATAAGGTAAACCCCATTAGGGTCCTGAAAGTCGAACAGGTTTTTACCTTCAAGGCTTTGATTAACGCCATGAGCAACACTGACGCCCTGACGGTCATAAACAAAGAGGTAACCCACATCACCAGAGTCATCAAAGCGTAGTTGCCGTAGTATTTGCTTTGCGCGTTCTTGTCTTTCCTGTAACGAGCCCAGAGAAGTGTCTTTTACAAGGTGCTGGATAGAAGTAAATGCTAACTCCAAATAGTTAGAAAGCTCCTCTCGACTGTCTTTTTCCATTTGCGTTGTGAATTCTTCAACGGCGTTTTGTCCGACAGTCGTCGACTGAGACAAGTTATACCAGGTTAAGAACACGGCAATAAGTACCGGGGGGATAAGTGCCAGAGAAAATACTTTCGCTTTTATCGTCAGTTGCATGGGCAGGTTACTCGGGTTGTTCATGTCAGTTTGTAGTTTAGTACAGGCTCGGAATGCTATCTTTTAGACGTTAGTACCGTATCTATCTCAGATTATAACAATCCATGGTTTGTGTATCGGCAGCAGATCAGCGAAAATAAGCAATATAGTTAAATTTAACCAATAAGAGTCTTGTTGATGTCTGAATCCAGCTTGCAGAATGAAGTCGCGAAACGTCGTACCTTTGCCATTATCTCTCACCCGGATGCCGGTAAAACCACGATTACTGAAAAGGTCCTGTTGCATGGTCAGCAGATCCAAAAAGCGGGAACGATAAAAGGCAAGAAATCTGGTCAGCATGCAAAGTCAGACTGGATGCAAATGGAACAGGAGCGGGGCATATCGGTAACTACCTCAGTAATGCAGTTCCCTTATCATAATGCCCTGGTGAATCTATTAGATACTCCCGGACACGAAGACTTCTCAGAAGATACTTACCGTACCCTGACTGCCGTTGATTCTTGTTTAATGGTTATTGACGGCGCTAAAGGTGTTGAGGACCGAACCATTAAATTGATGGAAGTCACTCGTTTACGTGACACTCCTATTATCACTTTTATGAACAAACTTGACCGTGACATTCGTGACCCGCTGGAGTTGTTGGATGAAGTGGAAGATGTTCTGAAAATTATGTGCGCACCTATTACCTGGCCGATTGGTTCCGGCAAAAACTTTAAAGGGGTTTATCACCTTCTTAAAGATGAAACGATTTTATATAAAACCGGGCAGGGGCACCGAATTCAGGAAGAGACCATTATAAAAGGTCTTGATAACCCTGAGTTAGATGAGAAGCTAGGCGTCTGGGCAGATGAGCTACGTGAGCAAATCGAGTTGGTGAATGGCGCGTCGAACCCCTTTGATAAAGAGCTTTTTCTCGCCGGTGAATTGACGCCGGTATTTTTCGGAACGGCGTTAGGTAACTTCGGTGTGGATCATATGCTGGATGGTCTGGTCGACTGGGCACCTAAACCTCAAGGGCGGGAAACCGATCAACAAGAAGGCGTTAGTGCCACCAGCGAAGACTTCTCCGGTTTCATTTTTAAAATTCAGGCGAATATGGATCCGCGTCACAGAGACCGGGTTGCCTTCATGCGTATTGTGTCCGGTAAGTATGAGAAAGGTATGAAAATGCGTCAGGTTCGTACAGGTAAAGACGTGCGTATCAGTGATGCATTAACCTTTTTAGCCGGTGACCGTTCGCACGTGGAAGAAGCTTATCCAGGCGATATCATTGGGCTTCATAACCACGGAACCATTCAAATCGGCGATACCTTTACCGCCGGCGAAGACTTCAAGTTTAGCGGTATTCCGAACTTTGCGCCTGAGCTTTTCCGTCGTATCCGTCTGAAAGATCCACTAAAGCAGAAGCAATTATTAAAAGGCTTAGTGCAGTTATCTGAAGAGGGCGCCGTGCAGGTTTTCCGTCCGCTTATCAGCAACGACCTGATTGTTGGCGCTGTTGGTGTACTGCAGTTTGATGTGGTTGTTCATCGCCTGAGAACAGAATACAAAGTGGATGCCATGTACGAAAATATTAACGTCGCGACAGCGCGCTGGGTGAGTAGTAAAGACGAGAAGAAACTGGATGAGTTTCGTCGTAAAGCAGAAGCGAATCTGGCATTAGATGGCGGTGACAACCTGACCTACATTGCCCCGACTATGGTGAACTTAAGCCTGGCAGAAGAGCGTTACCCTGATATTGAGTTTACTCACACACGCGAACACTAAAGCTTATGAATACGCTTTACGACACTCATTGCCATATTGATTTTCAGGCATTTGATGAGGATCGGGGGCAAGTTTTAGAAGCGGCTGCCGAAGCCGGAGTTGAGCGTTTTATGGTGCCGGGTGTTAGTGCTGAGCAATGGCCCCGGCTGCAGCAGTTAGTTAATCAGTTTGCAAGCTGGCGCTTTGCTTTAGGTTTGCATCCCTGGTTTATTCAACAACATAATCTGAACCACCTGCAAGAGCTTGAACAAGCCTTAGATACTCCGCATGAGAGGTTACAGGCAGTGGGGGAGGTGGGGTTAGATGCTACCTGCGATAATTCCGAGCTGCAGCGCGAGCTCTTTATTGAACAGCTGAAATTAGCGAAGAACTATCGCCTGCCAGTGATTATACATCACCGTAAAACTCTGGAGACAACTCATCCGTTAGTCAAACAATATGGTCCTGAGCAAGGCGTTATACACGCCTTCAGTGGCAGCTATGAGCAGGCTATGAAGTTTGTTGATTGCGGTTATAAGTTGGGTGTTGGCGGAGTAATTACTTACACCCGGGCACAAAAAACGCGACAGGCAATAGCCAAAGTACCGCTATCAGCTTTGGTGCTAGAGACTGATTCACCGGATATGCCTATTTGCGGACATCAGGGAGAACGTAATGAACCGGCAAGGATTGCAAAGGTTTTGAGCGTTTTAGCCGAGTTGAGAAAGGTTGATAAAGACTCACTTAGCGAGGCTTTATGGAAGAACAGTTGTGAGCTGTTTAATGAGGCTCAACCTGCCAGTAACGATCACGTATCCGGTTAAAGCCAAGCATAATAAACACACCGGCTAGCATCGCCAGAAGAAGTAAGAGTTTACCTTGTTGCATCAGGCCGTTATGGGCGGTCTGGCTTTGCTTCAATAATAAATTTTTATCGAAAATGACCTGTAAATAACCACTCACATTGTCTTCCAGGTTAATTTCTTCAACCAGTACCCATGGCTCAGAAGTGTCTTCGCTAGTGGGCCAGTCAATAATGGATGAATTAACGCCACTGTGCACGAGCAGTTCACCAAAACGGTTACGAATGGTTGCCGCCATAACTTCGGGGTGGCTGGCGATATTGTCGGTCAGAGCAGTTAAGCGCTCGGTATTTTGATGTTCAAGCCAATAATGCGCTTCGTGCTCGGCCTGATCCATCATAAGCTGAGTTACCGACTGAGTTTGCGAGAAAAGTTGCTGTTGCGACTGGACACTGGCAATATTCCAGACATTAATAATGATTAGCAGTAATCCACCGGCAGCGGCTAAGCGCAGAGCACGTTTCGTCATAATACGAATAATGGCTTTGGTTTTATTGTTAAGCAAAGTACTTTTTACTCTTTGCCATTGCCTGGATTCTGTTAGTCGCATGAGTTCAGCTCAGGAGTTTCCCGTTAAATGAAACACAGTTCTGGTTTAATTGTTTTCGACATGGATTCTACCTTAATTCATATTGAGTGTATCGACGAAATTGCACGATTAAACAACCGTTATACTAAAGTCTCGGCCATAACGGAAGCCGCTATGAGGGGAGAAATTGATTTCGCAGAGAGCTTAACCCAGCGTGTGGCCTGCCTCGAAGGCATTAAAGAGTCTGATCTGGAAAGTTTATTTTCACCTATTCCATTTAACCCCGGCGCTAAAGAACTTATTCAGGCGCTGCAAGCCGCGGGCTGGAAAACTGCACTGGTTTCCGGTGGTTTCACCTGGTTTGCAAACCGGGTTCAGGCGGCTCTGAATCTGGATGCGGTTATCGCTAACCAGTTGGAAGTAGCCGATGGCTGTCTGACCGGGAAGGTATTAGGTGACATTGTTGACGCTAAAGTTAAAGCTGAACAGCTTCAGCAACTGGCCGGGCACTGGAATATTCCGTCTGACCGAACCGTTGCGGTAGGAGACGGCGCCAACGACGCCTTAATGCTTAAAGCCGCTGCTGTTGGTATTGCTTTTAATGCAAAACCGGCATTGCAGGCTATTGCGGATTATTCTGTCAATTCCAATAACTTACTCGAGATACTAGGCTACCTTAAACAGTCAGAACTTATTGAGCCAGTTATTTAAGCGCTCCTGTTGCTCCTTAATGGCGTCGGTGCCCGTTAAGGCAAACTCCAGTAAGCTTTCGGTCACATCAACCGTGTCTGCAATGGCGTATACCTGCCACAAGTCTTCTTCTATTTCCTGCGCCCGATAAGCGGCATAGCGGCTAATGTAATTCAGTTCGGCCTGAATAAACTGAGTATCAGGGCGTCCTGTTCTGGAAAGAGTCACAGTGACAGCCCGAAAGATAGAATTGGGTATGCTTTGCTCAATAAAAGATTCAATAGCCTGGTTGTCATTACCTTCCAGCCATTGGGTCTGAACTATGTCCTCACCATTTTGACGATATAACCGCAGTAACAGCAATAAAGTGACAGGTTCCGATGTACGATCCATCTCATTTAACCTGGGGAGAAGTTCTTCTGTTAACGAAGAGCCTCGCAGCAGCGGTTGTAAATTAATAGCACTTGGCTGACTGCCGGGAAATTTAGCTAATAATTTAGCCCATCCGGATGGCCAGTTAGAGAGACCAGCCCTGCGCACAGAAGTTTTACGTTTTTTATTTCTGTACAGAAATACCGGTAATGAGCCCGGAGCGTCACAGTACAAATTGCGCAGACATAGTTCCAGCCCATTTATTGAGGTGTTTTCCACTTGCAACTTAAGAAGGTCACGCTGTTCACGAATTAAAAAGCGTATGAACTCCGAGCCCATGTGTTGTTCATTGTCACCTTCAATTTTCAAACGCAAGGTGGTGCGGGCATCGTCAACAGAAGCTATGGTGTAAGCTAAATGGTCTAACTTGGCTTTTTTATAGAGCTTCTTAAAGCCGGTCAGCGAAATGTCGACGTTGTCACCTTTTTCTGCCGGTAAAGGTGTATCAATTTGTACTTGCAGACCGCTGACGGAAAGGTCAATGATCATGCCGTCACGAACCAGCTTGCCAACTTTAACCCGGCAACGACTGCGGTAGCTGAAGCGTTTCTCACTGCGTAAGTTAATAAACTCAAGGCGTGCTTCTTTAGTACGAATAGGTGTGGACGGTGGGTGCGCGAAAGCTTTTAATGATGATAACTGCTCTTTTTCAATACCGGTATCGAAAAAGCCCTGCAAACTATCCGTTATATCGTTGACCACTCCCATATATCGTAAGGGTGCTATCGCTCGTTTAACTTGTGCTGTAGGCGGGTTGATGCGAAACGGAACATTAATGTTCTTCGGAACGCTCTGGGGTTGCCATGCCTGATTCAAATCTACCCGACGTAAATCAATTTGATAAACTCGCCAGGACGCTTTTTTACTGCCAAAGGCAATATAGGTGTCCCATAAACCGGTTTTTTGCAGCTCTTCTGCGGTGGCAGAGTAGTTGTAAATTTTTCCGCGGGCGGTAATAGAAAAGGTCATTACCAGCAACCGAGTTTGCTCCTTTTGAGCTAAGTCGTGCAGTAACCAGCGGCTGCGGCGCAGATTAAAAATAGAACCGAAACTGATTTGATTCAGTTCATTAATCCAGTTACTTAAAATAAAGCGGTTGTTGTCGGTGGTTAATACGTAATCGGCTACCAGTTGTTTGTTTGCCTCAGAAAAGAACACCGGCAACTGCTGCATCCTGGGCAACAGGAATTGCTCGTGTCCTTTATTGAGTATGGTGTTGTAAGTATTATCAATATTAACGCGGTAGCGTTTTTTATAACCATTAATGAATCGATGAAAAAACTTATCCAGTTCGGCTGACTGATAGTCCGGATCTCGATTCAAGCTTAAGTAATGTTTACCGTCTACTTCCTGAACTCCGACAATGCGATAGGGAATTCGTGTTTCGGGGTTTACCGTGAACTCTTTCGCCAACCCGGTAAAATAAAGCGACAGTGAATCGCCGTATTGCAGATTATGTTCGTCGTTAACGCGCACGCGCATCCCGGTAATGGAAATATCAGCTGTTACCGCCTGATAATTTTTTCCTTTACTGTCTTCCAGCCCGACTTCGATGGTAAAATTCATTCGTTCTTCGGCGCGGTAAGGGTACTGGCCAAAGTGGAATGTCTCTAAAAGGTAAGATTCAGCCTCGTTGTCGTTGTTTAAAAATGGTGACTGGCCACTTAAGGGCTCGGCGTTGTGGTTCGCTAAACTTTGTGCGAAGGCTCTTTCTTCTTCGCGAGCCTGGCGTAAATGATTGTCTGCATCCAGTATTTGTTCAAAAGTATCCTGGGTGAAAACGCCTTTATAGGTTTCCAGACCCTGCTCAAAAATTTCAATAGCAACATCGTCAAGCTGATGCCTGCGCCCATTGTATTCGTAAGGACGGCACTCGCCATCGACCTGATTACGCAAATCAACAGTGCGATGACAGGGAGCAGCTAAACGTCTAAGCTCCATTTTAAGCTTGAACTTTGTGGGACCATCTTCGTTTTCAGTTAACGACTGAAATAAGGTGTCAAAGTCAGTATCGTAAACGACGGGTTTTAACTGATCGATAAGTTGGTCAAAATAAAGGTTCGGCATCAAAGTCTAATATTTTTTATAGTTATTCTTGAATAATACCTCATCATAAAACGAGAAGCAGACGAATGGCAAAAGCAAAAAGTGCGTATGTGTGTAATGACTGTGGCGCCGACTTCCCGCGCTGGCTTGGGCAATGCCCGGAATGTAAGGCCTGGAACACGCTAACTGAAATTCGTTTAACATCAAAAACAACTTCTACTTCATCTGAACGGCGGGGCTTCAGCGGTATTACCGAAGGCCGGGTGCAAACCCTGAACGAGGTGGACTTACAGGAAGTTCCGCGTTTTAGCTCGGGCTTTCAGGAGTTTGACCGCGTTTTGGGCGGCGGCGTTGTGCCCGGATCGGCCATACTCATCGGCGGTTCACCGGGCGCGGGAAAAAGTACGTTATTACTGCAGGCCTTATGCAAACTGGCAGAACGCATGCCTGCATTATACGTTACCGGCGAGGAATCTCTGCAGCAGGTGGCAATGCGGGCGCAGCGGCTTAACCTGCCGACGAATAAACTGCGTATGTTGTCCGAAACCTCAGTGGAAAGCATTTGCCAGCTGGCTGATAAAGAAAAACCTGCCATTATGGTCATTGATTCCATTCAGGTGATGCATATGGCGGATATTCAGTCGGCACCGGGCAGCGTATCTCAGGTGCGCGAATCAGCCGCGTTTTTAACGCGTTACGCCAAACAAAAAAATGTCGCCATTATTATGGTCGGACACGTGACCAAAGAAGGACATCTGGCCGGGCCAAAAGTGCTGGAACATTGCATTGACTGCTCTGTACTTCTGGATGGCTCATCAGATTCCCGTTATCGCACTCTGCGTGGCACCAAGAACCGGTTTGGTGCGGTAAATGAACTCGGAGTATTTGCGATGACAGGTGGTGGACTGAAAGAGGTCTCGAATCCATCGGCGATATTCCTGCAACGCGCGGAAGATCAAGGCAATGGCTCTGTGGTGATGGTGATCTGGGAAGGTACCCGACCTTTGTTGGTCGAGATTCAGGCATTGGTAGATTACTCGGCTCTTGCGAATCCTCGGCGGGTTGCGGTAGGACTTGAAGCTACGCGTCTTGCACTGTTGTTGGCCGTTCTGCACCGGCATGGCGGTTTACAGGTATCGGATCAGGACGTTTTTGTGAACGTCGTTGGCGGAGTGAAGGTATCTGAAACCTCTGCGGATTTAGCTTTATTATTAGCTATAGTGTCGAGTTTCAAAGGCGAACCTCTGGCACGTGAGTTAATCGTGTTTGGCGAAGTCGGGTTAGCCGGCGAAATACGCCCGGTACCTAATGGTCTGGAGCGTTTAAACGAAGCGGCTAAGCATGGTTTTAAAAAAGCTATTGTACCTATTGGTAATAAGCCCAAAACCTCGCCCAAGGGTATGGAAGTTATTGGGGTGAAAAATCTTCAGCAAGCGCTGGATGTCATGTAATTCGGAAATAAAAAAGGGGAGCGATAAAGCTCCCCCTTTGCTATTCAGCTTATTAACCAATAGGTTTGTATTTAATGCGGTGCGGCTCCATAGCCTGTTCACCGAATTTTTCTTTCATATAAGCTTCGTAATCGCTGTAGTTACCTTCGTAGAATACCACTTCACCTTCGTCGCGGTAGTCCAGAATGTGAGTAGCAATACGGTCAAGGAACCAACGGTCGTGCGAAATAACCATCACAGAGCCCGGGAATTCCAGAATCGCTTCTTCCAGTGCCCGCAGGGTTTCCACGTCTAAATCGTTGGTGGGCTCATCGAGTAACAAGGTGTTGCCGCCGGCTTTTAGCAGCTTGGCTAAATGCACACGGTTACGCTCACCACCAGACAGCTCGCCAATACGTTTTTGCTGGTCGGTACCACGGAAGTTAAAGCGACCAACATAAGCCCGGCCGTTAACTTCAAAGTTACCAATTTTCAGAATGTCGTTGCCGTCAGTAATTTCTTCAAAGACGGTTTTGCTGTCATCCATGTTGTCACGGAACTGATCAACACTGGCTAACTGCACGGTTTCGCCCAATTCAACTGAACCACTGTCAGGTTGTTCCTGCCCGCTAATCATGCGGAATAAAGTGGATTTACCCGCACCGTTTGGACCGATAATACCAACGATAGCGCCTTTGGGGACGCTAAAGCTTAAGTTATCAATGAGCTGGCGCTTGCCGTAAGCCTTGCTTATAGCGTTAACCTCAATAACTTTATCGCCTAAGCGAGGGCCTGGTGGAATAAACAGTTCGTTGGTTTCGTTACGTTTTTGGTAATCGCCACTTTGTAGTTCTTCAAAGCGGTTAAGACGTGCTTTGCTTTTCGCCTGGCGGCCTTTCGGGTTAGTACGTACCCATTCCAGCTCTTGCTTAATAGTACGCTGGCGTGCTTTTTCAGAACGCTCTTCCTGCTCCAGGCGCTTTTCTTTTTGCTCCAGCCAGGAGGAGTAGTTGCCTTCCCACGGAATGCCGTAACCACGGTCCAGTTCAAGGATCCAGCCCGCAACGTTATCAAGGAAATAGCGGTCGTGGGTAATCGCAACCACAGTACCATTGTAGTCGTGCAGGAAGCGTTCAAGCCAGGCCACCGATTCTGCATCCAGGTGGTTGGTCGGCTCATCTAGTAACAGCATGTCAGGCTTCGACAGCAACAGGCGGCAAATGGCCACACGGCGTCTTTCACCACCTGACAAGTTACCGATTTTTGCATCCCACTCCGGCAGGCGCAGTGCGTCTGCAGCACGCTCAAGAATGTTGTCGATATTATGCCCGTCTTTTGCCTGCAACAAGGCTTCAAGCTCACCTTGCTCTTTTGCTAAGGCGTCGAAATCTGCGTTTTCGTCGGCATAAGCGGCATAAATTTCGTCAAGCTTAGCGAAGGCCTCTTTTACATCTGCCACAGCCTCTTCAACGGTTTCTTTCACCGTTTTATTTTCATCTAACTGAGGTTCCTGAGGCAGATAACCAATTTGGATACCTGCTAACGGACGGGCTTCGCCTTCGTATTCATTATCAACACCCGCCATAATGCGTATTAAGGTCGACTTACCAGCACCGTTAACGCCTAAAACACCAATTTTGGCGCCGGGATAAAACGACAGAGAAATGTCTTTTAAAATCGTTTTCTTGGGGGGAACAACTTTGCTCACCCGCGACATTGAATAGATATATTGCGCCATAGCGACGTAAAATCCTTCTTATCAACAAAAAAGTTACTGCATAGTTTACTGTTATTTACGGACATCCCCAAACTTTGTTGTGCTGAACTAGGCACTCATTTGTGTTTTAAGGTAAAATAGCGGGCAAATTAAGACCATTTAATGATTTGGAGAGCTGTAATGCTGAAATCTGAGATGAACATTGCCGACTTTGACGCGGACTTATGGCAGGCGATGCAGGGTGAAGTTGAACGTCAGGAACAACACATTGAGTTGATAGCATCGGAAAACTACACCAGTCCGCGGGTAATGCAGGCTCAGGGGTCACAACTGACCAACAAATACGCAGAAGGCTATCCGCACAAGCGTTACTACGGCGGCTGTGAGTTTGTTGATAAAGTAGAAGACTTGGCTATTGAGCGGGCAAAAGAATTGTTCGGCGCCAAGTATGCAAACGTACAACCGCATTCCGGTTCTCAAGCCAACACCGCTGCCTTTATGGCAATGATGGAAGCCGGCGATACCTTTCTTGGTATGAGCCTGGCTCACGGCGGTCACTTAACACACGGCTCTGGTGTGAACTTTTCGGGCAAACTTTACAATGCGGTTTCATACGGCCTGGATGAATCCACCGGTGAAATTGACTATGCCGAAGTTGAAAAGCTGGCGCTGGAACATAAACCGAAAGTTATCGTCGCAGGTTTCTCTGCGTATTCAGGCATTGTTGACTGGGCAAAATTCCGTGAAATTGCCGATAAAGTTGATGCTTATTTAATGGTTGATATGGCGCACGTAGCGGGTCTGGTTGCTGCCGGCGTTTATCCGAATCCTGTACCTTATGCTCATGTTGTCACTACCACTACGCACAAAACTCTGGCGGGTCCTCGTGGCGGTTTGATTATTTCCGGCAGTGACGACGAAAAGTTACACAAGAAATTAAACAGTGCGGTATTCCCGGGTAACCAGGGGGGGCCGCTGTGTCACGTTATCGCTGGTAAAGCGGTGGCTTTTCAGGAGGCGTTGCAGCCAGAATTTAAAGACTACCAAAAGCAGGTGTTAGTGAACGCCAATGCCATGGTAAAAACCATGCAGGCGCGCGGTTACAAAATTGTGTCGAACGGCACTCAGAATCATTTATTCCTGGTCGACCTTATCGACAAAGATATTACTGGTAAAGACGCCGATGCGGCTTTAGGTAAAGCGTTCATTACCGTTAACAAAAATGCGGTTCCTAATGACCCGCGTTCACCTTTTGTCACTTCAGGTCTGCGTTTAGGCACGCCGGCAATTACTCGCCGCGGCTTTAAAGAAGCTGAGGCTGAGCAGGTCGCCAACTGGATTTGCGACGTGCTGGATGACATTGCTGACGAAAGCAAAATTAATGAAGTTCGCGAGCAAGTAAAAGCGTTATGCGCTAAGTTTCCGGTTTACGGTTAATTGCTATCAGTTGTAGAGCGCACATAAAGGAGTCAGGCAATGCATTGTCCATTTTGCGGCACACAGGATACTAAGGTTATCGATTCGCGATTGGTTGCGGATGGTGCCTCGGTTCGTCGCCGGCGTGAATGTAATCATTGCAAGGAGCGCTTTACAACCTTTGAAACCGCTGAGCTGGTTATGCCGCGGGTTATCAAAACTGATGGTTCCCGCGAACCATTTAACGAAGATAAACTCCGAAATGGATTGCTGAGAGCGCTGGAAAAGCGGCCTGTGAGTCTCGAGTTGATGGAGCAGGCTATTAACAAGATTAAATCCAGTATCCGGGCAACCGGTGAGCGTGAAATAAGCAGTAACTTCGTCGGCAGTCTGGTAATGGAAAATCTCAAGCAGATAGACAAGGTTGCTTACGTTCGTTTTGCTTCTGTTTATCGCTCGTTTGAGGACATTCGCGAATTTGGTGAAGAAATAGCGCGCCTTAATGACTGAGTTAAACCCGCAGTACTTTGACCATCAAATGATGCACCGTGCGTTAATGCTGGCACGGCGTGGGCTGATGACGACCAGGCCGAACCCTGCGGTTGGCTGTGTCATTACTCTCGGGACTGAAGTTGTTGGTGAAGGCTGGCATCATCAGGCTGGCGAACCTCACGCTGAAGTACATGCTTTGCGCGCGGCAGGGCAAAAAGCTAGGGGCGCAACGGCTTATGTCACGTTGGAGCCATGCAGTCATATTGGTCGTACACCGCCTTGTTGCGATGCGTTAATTGAGGCCGGAGTAAAACGTGTTGTGGTTGCCATGCAGGATCCAAATCCACGGGTCAGCGGTAATGGTATTCAGCGTCTGAAAGCTGCGGGTATTTCTGTGGACGTCGGTGTACTGCAATCGGCTGCGGAGAGTCTGAATCCGGGGTTTATTTCCCGAATGACACGACAACGTCCATGGGTAACCCTAAAAATGGCAACCTCACTGGATGCAAAAACGGCGTTGTCAGATGGCCGCAGTCAATGGATAACGTCCTCTGCTGCCCGCAGTGATGTGCAGTTTTTTCGGGCACAGGGCGATGCCATACTGAGTGGTGCCGCAACGATTCTGGCTGACGATCCTAAATTGACGGTGCGTGTTGACCAGTGGCCAAAATCAAGGGCACTGCCTGAGCCATTAAAACAGCCGGTACGTATTATTATTGACAGTCAGCACCGGGTGAATGATGAGGCCAGAGTTTTTGACTCTCCGGCGCCGGTTTGGTTAGTGCGCACAACTCCCGGTAAACCCAGTCGCCACCCACATTGTCATGAATTAATTATAGCCGCAGACTCTAACGGTAAAGTGAGTCTGCCGGCACTTATGGTTGAATTGGCTAACCGCGAAATTAACCAGCTATGGACTGAGTGTGGGGCAAATTTGGCGGGCGCTCTTATTCAGCAGCAATTATGCGACAGATTGATGATTTACAGTTCGGGTCAGTTATTGGGTCATCACGGACGTTCGGTTATCGACATGAACGAGCCGTTGAATTTAGCTTCAGCACCAAGATTTAAAATTATTGATCGTCGGCAGGTAGGCCCAGATCAACGCTTGGTAGCAGTACCTCATACACAAGATTAAAGGGTAAAGCGTTATGTCACTGCATAGCACAGAAGAGATTATCGAAGATATTCGTCAGGGTAAAATGGTTATCCTTATGGATGACGAAGACCGCGAAAACGAAGGCGATATCATTATTGCAGCCGAGTGTGTGACGCCGGAAACCATCAACTTTATGGCGCGTTACGGTCGTGGACTAATTTGCTTAACGCTGACTGAAGAACGCTGCGAGCAACTGAACTTACCGTTAATGGTGGATAAGAACAACGCACCATACGCAACAAGTTTTACTGTTTCGATTGAGGCTGCTGAGGGTGTAACCACAGGTATTTCCGCGGCGGACAGAGCGAAAACCGTGCTGGATGCTGTGAAAAAAGACGCCAAGCCCGAAGATTTAGTCATGCCGGGACATATTTTCCCGTTAAAAGCGAAGTCGGGTGGGGTATTGAACCGTGCAGGCCATACTGAGGCGGGTTGTGATCTTGCGCGTTTAGCTGGTTTTGAACCAGCCTCCGTTATAGTGGAAGTACTGAACGAAGATGGCACCATGGCGCGCCGCGCTGATCTTGAAGCTTTTTCTGAAGAGCATGGTATAAAAGTCGGCACCATTGCCGATTTAATCGAATATCGCTCGATACAGGAAAAAACCATAGAACGGGTGGCTGAATGTAATTTGCCTACGGCATTTGGCAAGTTCCGGTTAATCACTTATCAGGACACTATTGATGAACAGGTACATTATGCTCTTGTTCACGGTGATCTCTCGCAAGATAAAGCGACTAACGTACGAGTTCATTTGCAGGACACCTTCCACGATACCTTTTTAACGGAGCGTGCAGCAAAACGCAGTTGGCCAATTCAGAAAGCTATGTCCTATATTGCTGAACACGATGGTGTGCTGGTTATTATTGGTCGTCAGCAGACGCCGGAAAGCATCATTGCTCAGGTGTGTGAGTTTGAAGCTCAGGACAAAGGCGAACACAAGCCAACGACGTCGGCGTCAAATGCGTCCCGGAATGTCGGTTTAGGCTCACAGATTCTGGCAGACTTGAACATTCATAAAATGCACTTAATGAGCTCGCCAAAACGTTACTCTGCACTGTCAGGCTTTGGCCTGGAAGTGGTCGACTTTATTGAAGATAAAGACTAACCGCCGTAACTTCGTTGGAATTCATCAAGTAGTTGCTGGTGAGTCGGTGTGGCAACACCCGCCGTCTTACCAGCGTTAATTAAATAACCGGTTAACTGCTGTATCTCGGTACGCCGTTGTTGTTGAATATCCTGCAGCATTGAAGAGTGGTTTAAGGCTGTTTCCTTTGCTACAAAAAGTACCTCCTTATAGCATTCCTCAGTTGTCAGCGACACGTTTTGACTCTTGGCTACAGCAACGGCTTCTGCCACAAGGCTGTATACTTGTGTCTGCCAGTTTTCCTTCAGTAATTCGCCATTTGCGCACTGATGAACTGCGGTCAGCGGATTAATAACGCAATTAATAATGAACTTTAACCAGCGCCTCTGACTGAGATCTTGTTCCAGAGTAAGCGGAGGAAAAGCCTGTTGCAGGACCAAGCCTGGGTCAAAGTCCGTCGGCTGATTCCGGACTGCAGGGCCAACTTCCAGCCAGCTTCGGCCTGCCCCGCGGTGTTCTATACAAAGCTTGCCATTCTCATTTCGGCTTATCACTGCTCCATGAGTTGTCACCAATGGGTGTAAATTAAGTTCTTTTACCGGCTCCGGAAGTTCCACCATACCGTTGTGGCTTATTATTATGGGCATGGTTTTATTAAAGCCATGCAATGTCGTTATGCGTTGCAAGGCCTGAACCACATCAAAGGCCTTAACCGCAACAACGAACACAGTATTTTCGGGCAAAGGTTGTGTAATAACCGGAGCACTGCAGTCAGCCTTAAATTGCTTGTGTGTGACTTGCCAGTTTATTTCTCGCGGTCCGCTCTTTCGCGGTAGTACCGACACAATCTGGCCGTGTTCCAGCAGAGCGCCACCAATAAGCCCTCCGATGGCTCCGGGGCCAAGAATTACCCAGTTCAGGTTAGCCTTCGTCACGTTTTCGCTCCAGCTCGGCTATGGGTTTACGAATTACCCAGAGGAAGATAAGACTGGGAATGACCATTAAAGCGGTTACCACAAAGAATAGTGCCCAGTTACCATCCATATAATCGACAATTTTTCCGCTGGAGGACGACAGTACGGTTTTTCCTAAAGCCCCCAACGATGCCATTAACGCATACTGGGTTGCAGTAAAGGTTCGGTTACAAAGTAAACTGATAAATGCAACGAAGGCGACAGTTGACCAGGCACTGGTGAAGCCATCAATTAAAACCGCGCTTAGAAAGAGGTTCGTATCCGGGCCTACCAGAGCAATCCACGAGAACATCAGGTTAGAGGAGGCCATGGCTATACCGCCTATGAGCAGGCCTTTAATTATGCCCAGTCGTAAATTGACGGCACTGCCCAACAGAGCAAAAACAATCGTCACCCACCAGGTAACCAATTTTGAATAGGTGCCGATTTCGGCATTAGTAAAACCAACTTCTTTATAGAAAACAATCGACATTCGACCCAGAAAAGCTTCGCCAATTTTAAACAAAAAGATAAAAGCCAGAATTGAAAACGCCAGCTTAACGCCGTTGCGGGAAAAAAATTCACCAATGGGCTGAATAACAACAAGATTGACTCTTTCTTTCATTGCCGGCCAAAAATGGGTCAGTTTTGTCTTTATGGTCGGGTCCTGATGATAAGTGGTACGGCGCACAAAAAGTACGACGGCGGCAAGGACTAACATGATGCAGCCCAAACCGAAATACGCGTGCTGCCATTGCCAGTTTATACCATCGACAAAAAAGAACGGCAGGGCGCCTAAACCGCTGTAACCTGTCCACCACCCAGCGGTTGTCATTGCTGCGCCGGCGCTTTGCAGGCGGCCTTCGGTTTCCGCAAAAGACTCGATTCGGTAGGCGTCAATGGCAATATCCTGAGTTGCAGAACTTACCGCAATGCCCAGAGCAATTATTCCGGCCAGATGCAGGTTGCTGGTGATATCGAGGCTGGCCAATGCGAAACAGCCTCCGGCAATGAGCATCTGGCAGAGAAAGATCCAGCTTCTTCGTTGACCCAGCCAGCGCGTGAGCAGCGGTAGCTTGAAGTTATCGATAAGAGGCGCCCATAAAAAATTTATGGAGTAGGCGCCAAAAACCGCGCCGAAGTACCCAATTACCGAGCGGGTAAGCCCTACCTCCTGCAACCAGGCGGACAGCGCCGAGCCAATCATCACCCACGGAAACCCGCTGGCAAGACCCAGAACAAAAATAACTAAAACGCGGGGCTGTTTGTAGACTTTAAGGTCTTGCCAAAAAGTTGGTTTGGTTAAAGCCATTAGTTTTGAGGAACAACCTCTATGCGTTTTAAAATAGGTGGGTCGACAGGTACATCGGCCCAACCAATATCATCGCTGTAAGCCTGAGACTCTAGTTCCGCCATAGCTTCCAGTACATCTAAGCCATCCACAATGCGACCAAAAACAGTATATCCCCAGTCACCATCGTCGGGATCTAGTGAGCTATTGTCATTTAAATTAAAGAAAAACTGGCGGGTAGCAGAATGAGGACCGCGCTCACGAGCCATGGCAACGGTGCCATATTCGTTCTTTAAGCCGTTACCAGACTCATTTACAACTTTCTCGTAAGAAGGTTTGTCCTGAAAGTCTTCGTCGTAACCTCCGCCCTGAATGACAAAGTCCGGCACCAGACGATGAAATATGGTGTCGTTGTATTGTGCTTTTTTCACGTAGCGGAAAAAGTTTTTAACGGTTAACGGCGCGGCATCGCGGTTAAGTTCAACCGTAATGTCACCCATAGAGGTGACTAATTTAACCCGGGGGAATGGGTTGTCCGGCTGAATCTCAGTGTGCCCGACGCTGATAAAAAAGGCCGCGGTAATGCCAATAAAGTATTTAAGGAATGTCATGGCTAAAAATCCTCTTGTTCACGTATACGCAGCTTAGGGTCATTGGCAATTTCCGTGAGTACTGAGTTCAACAGTTGATTAAACTGACGTTCTATAGTTGCCTGAGCAGGCTTCAGACCACCGCTCGAATTATAGGTTCCCGAATAAAAGTTACTGTACCGACGGTTCCCTCTGGTTGCCTCTACGCGGATAGTCACACTGTGCTCCAGTTCGTATTTCACTGTATGAAGCGTTGCGTCAATCAACGCCTTTTCAATGGTGACATGCCAGGTAAGCCCGTTGTTGTCTGAAGCTCCTGTAACAGGCTGTAAAGCCTCTTCGATAATGTCGGTTAAAGGCCTTTGAGCGGGCGCAAACTGGGCCTTATCTTCATCTTTTTTATGACGGTACAGATAAGAGTAGGAACGTCGGTCGTCGACTTTTAGCTGATTAATCTTAGCACTGAGTTTATCAGTAACAGTGTCAGAGCTGATAATTAATGGATCAGGCTGGCTCTGACAGGCGCTGAGAATAAGTAAAAAACCTGCTGCTAATATTGTTCGGAACATTGGAGTTATCCTTTTTTCTGGCGGTCATTCACCTGACGTCGATTCGTGCTATCATACGGTGAAACCGTATTGTCATAAAATACCTTACCATTATGACGATACTAGCCGACAGAAGTAAAAGGTTTTGCCGTGACTAAATTTGCTGAAATTACCGGTTGGGGAAAATGTCTGCCACCGGCTGTAATGACCAATGATGATCTTGCCACTTTCCTGGAAACTTCGGACGAGTGGATTGTTTCTCGAACGGGCATCTCCGAACGTCGAGTAAGCCATGTCGGCACATCCGAGTTGGCGACGGTTGCTGCACGCAATGCCCTGGCTGCTGCCGATTTAGACCCCAACGAATTGGATCTCATCATTGTCGGTACTTGTACTGCAGATGAACTTATTCCTAACGTCGCTTCTAAAGTACAGCAAAATATTGGCTCAAAAAGTGCGGCAGCGTTTGACCTGAATGCAGCTTGCAGCAGCTTTTTATACGCTATGCATGTTGCAACTCAAGGCATAAAAACCGGCGCACATAAAAAAGTTTTGCTGATAGGTGCTGAGCGCTTAACCCGCGTTCTGGACTGGACCAAACGCGAAAGTGCGGTGTTATTCGGTGATGGTGCGGGTGCTATGGTACTTGAAGCCTCAGATGAAGAGGTTGGTTTGCTGGCCAGCCATATTAGTTGTGATGCCGATGCCCGCGACGTGTTGAGCCTGAATTTTGGCTCAAGCTTTGACCGCTTTAATTTTGACGGCATCATGCAATTTGATTTTGTTGGTCAGGAAATATTTAAACGGGCAGTGAAGGGCATGAGCTCTGCTGTTGAAAAAGTTTTTCAGGAAACCGGCATGACCACCGACGATATCGATGCTCTTATTCCGCATCAGGCGAATAAACGGTTAATCGATTTCTTAGGTAAAATGTGTAAAGTGCCGAGCGAGAAAACCGTTATTAATATTCAGAATTACGGGAATACGTCCTCAGCGACATTGCCTATTGCTTTTGCTGAAGCCGCTGACAACGGTATTATCAAACCAGGCGACAGCATTATGTCAGCCGTGTTTGGTGGTGGACTCACTTGCGGTGCCGGATTGATTAAATGGGGTCAGCGAGTCACGCCAAAACGTCCTAATCAAATGGAACTACCGGCCGGCGATAAGAGTGCGCTGGAACTGATTGTGCCAATGCACGAAGCGACTAAAAAGGCCTGGAAAAATCGCGGTCAGTAATAATTGATGGGAGACAGATTTTGAATACTGAAGAGCTCGTACAAGTTTCGCAGGATAACGGTATTGTTCGCATACGTCTGAACCGACCGGCAAAGAAGAATGCCTTCACTCAGGACATGTACACAACATGTAATGACGCGTTGAAAGCGGCAGACAACGATAGCTCGATTCATGCTGTGCTTTTTGAGTCCAGTGGCGACAGTTTTTCTGCCGGTAACGATTTAAATGACTTCTTATCAATTGAAAACTTAGACGAATCGGCACCCCCGTTTCAGTTTTTACAGACGTTGGCGCGTGCTGAGGTGCCTATAGTTGCTGCGGTTAATGGATTAGCAATAGGCATAGGCACGACGCTCCTACTGCATTGCGATATTGTTTACAGTAGTGACGACGCGGTATTTGCATTGCCATTTGTTCAGCTTGGGTTGTTACCTGAAGCCGCTTCAAGTTTGTTGTTGCCGCAAATTTGTGGTTACCAAAAAGCGGCAGAGCTGTTATTGCTTGGCGAAAGTTTTGACGCTCAATCGGCTCAACAGGCCGGGTTTGTTAATCATGTGGTTTCGCTTGAGCGTTTGCCTGTTGTGGTTGACGAAACTCTGGATAAACTTCGTAAGCAATCCAGCAAGTCATTACGAATTTCCAAGCATTTGTTAAAGCAGCCAGCGGAATCAGTAGCGGATCGCATCAGTCGTGAAGCGACGTTTTTTGCAAAAGCGTTAAGCTCAGATGAAGCTCGTCAGGCAATTGCTGCAAAGCTGCAGAAAAAGTAAGCAAAAGATAAACTGTGGGTTGTTTCAGCTGGGTAACTGGTTCATAATGCAGCCCGCTTTGAGTAAAGCGTTTATGGTGACTCTGCGGGTCCCCTCGCAACGCTAACTGGTGAACCCGGTCAGGCCCGGAAGGGAGCAGCCGTAGTCAGGGATGTGTGTGCCGAGGTGTGGCTGGTAGAGTCGCCACCCAATCTTTATTAATCTCCGTCAGGACGTTTTCTTCCTTTTAAAAACTCCAGCGCTTCCGCTATTGCTTTGTGTACCTGCATTTCCATGTCCAGCCGCTTTGACGGTGGTAAAAAGAAAGCCATATCAACTTCGTGACGAATATACCGCGGCGGCAACTGATTAAGTACCAGGCAACTGAGATCAGCAAGAAACTCCTGGCTGTGTTGCTTTTCCAGTTCCAGTTCTTCTATCCGGTCTGCAACTAAGCGTTCATAATAATTGTGAATGTCATCGTCAAACTTCATACCTTTATCCTTCTGTTAGCTCATTCTCAGTATAGACATAATAACTGGCTCTTAGTAGTTGGGCATGGGCTCTGACCAAACGTGGTAAATTACGTTGATACCCGCCGCCGATGACAGCGGCTAGAGGAGTCTGATGTCGTTTAGCAAAGCGTAGTACAGTAAGGTCTCTTTGAAAAATACCCGCCAGGCTAATATTCAGATGACCTAACTCGTCCCGCTGATAAATGTCGACACCGGCATCGTAAAGAATAAGATCAGGTTTGATTTCTTGGTTGATGTGTTCGAGAGTATTTTCAAGAGCAGCTAAGTATTCTTTGTCAGAGGTATGTTTAGCTAAAGGAATGTCCAGATTAGAGCTCACTTTGGAAAATGGAAAGTTGCGCTCTCCGTGTATTGAGCAGGTAAAAACTCTCTCGTCATTTTCGAAGAGCGTGGCGGTTCCGTCGCCTTGATGAACGTCGGTATCCAGTACCACTATTTTTAGCTTTGGGTGGCAAACTAGTATTTCATTGCAGGCTATTGCTAAATCGTTGAGTAAGCAAAAGCCGCTGCCCCAGTCTTTGTGAGCATGATGGTAGCCGCCGGAAAAGTGTATGGCAATTCCCTTCGTTAGTGCCAGCTCTGTCGTCAACAGTGTGCCTCCAGCGGAGGTGAGGGTGCGGTACAATAGTTGTTCTGACCAGGGAAAGCCTATGCGTCGCCAGCTGCTTTTATCCATGCTGTTCTGCCGCAACTGAGACAAATAACCGGGACAGTGCGTTCGCGTTGCCTGTTCCCAGCTAAGCGGCTCAGGTTGATGCCATTGATTATTGGTTGCTCCGTGCTTAACCGCCCAGTCTTTTAGTAGGCGATACTTCTCTATTGGGTAACGGTGTCTGGGAGGTAAATCTAATTCACTGTATAAAGGTGAGTAGATAAAAGGAACGTCAACCTTCTTCATAACGGCTAATCTTTTTCTCCAGAGTATCAATGGCCATTTGGCAACGGTTAAGGCGTTGCTGCGCGCTTTGAATCACGGTTGGGTTATTACCCGCAGCAGCCGTATCCAGGTTTTCTGTCAGTCGCCTTTCGTAGTCACGATAAGTCACTAATTGTTGATGCATCTGCTGTAGTTGGTTTTGCGCAGTAATGCGATGATCTTGCTGCTGTTTAGGTGGTCTATTAGCTCGAAAAGCTGTGTTTAATGCTTCTAGCTGCAGGCTAAGTTTTTCCGCGAGGTAACGTTGAGCCTGTTGATTGTCGCTTTGCCGGAGCTGTCGGAAAAGGTTGCGGGTCTCCGCAACGTAATCGATAGCCAGATTAGAACTCTGACTGAATAGGGAGGAACTAAACCAATTTTCGCTAAGTTGGCGATGTTTCTTTCTGTTTTTCCCATCAATTTCCTCAGCTCGCTCCTGTAAAGTGTTGAGCAGCTGTTCAATATGTTGTATTGAGGTTACATTTAATATCTCTCTCATCCCTCTATACTAAAGGATTTTGAAACTTAGGTCACGAAATTGGGTCTACCATTGCATATAGGCTGGTAAATTATTTGTTTAAAAAACGTTGAAATTGAAATGTCAGTGTTGTTCGTCGATCAAAAAGTGATACTATTCAGGTAGGAGTAATATCCAAAGTTAGGTATACAAGTGCTGATACTGAGGGTATGAAAAGAGTTGACGACAGGATGTTGTCCGAGAAAATATCTGGAAATTACGCGACTCCAGATCCGTGTTCTGCACTGGATATAGCGCGGCAGCTATAGCGCGGTTGACTCAGTTTACTTGGTTGACAGCGTATAGTCATCGTGGGAGTATTCGTTGGTATTGCTGTATTTCTGGCAATAATAATAATAAGTGTAGAACTAGATCTTTTCGTCATTCAAACAACTGGTGTTTCGCGCCTTAGGCGTTGAAGCGGAAGTTAAGTCAAATTGGTTGGGAACTATGACCAAAGTAATCAAAAGAACCAAACTCGCTGCAACCCTGATGGGTGTGATGGCGTTTGCTGGCACCGGCGTTGCCGCTGCACAGCAAGTAGATGTAGCTAAGCTACAAAACGAAGAGCAAAAGATTTTGAACGCTGACGAACAGTCGCAGAAGAAAGTCGACTCTTTGTTCGAACAAAGCCAGGATCTTCTTATCGAATATCGTTCAGTCGTTTCTGAGTACGAGAACTTAAAGGTCTATAACGATCACGTTCAAGGCTTGGTTAATGACCAGAACGCTACGCTTGAGTCTCTTCAGAAGCAGATCGACGGAATCGAACGCACGAAACAAGGCGTTGTTCCTTTGATGTATGAAATGATTGACTCGCTTGAGCAATTTGTGAAATTGGACATTCCAATTCACCGTGAAAAGCGTATGGATCGTGTAGAGCGTCTGCGCGATATCATGGATAGCTCAAGTGTTTCTACATCAGAGCAATTTCGTCAAATCATCGAAGCTTATCAAACAGAAATGGACTACGGTTCAGGCTTGATTTCTTATCAGGGCAACCTGGAAATCGATGGTGAAAAAATTGCCGTTGATTATTTTCACATGGGTCGTGTTGCGTTTCTGGCTCAGTCTCTGGACTTGAAAAATGCCTGGATTTACAACAACGAAACCGATGAGTGGACTGCTTTGGAAGACGAGTTTATCCGTCCTCTAACCCAAGCGATTCGTATGTCACGTAAGCAGCTTGCTTACGATCTGGTGAAACTTCCAGTATTCGCAGCGGAGAGTGCAGAATGAATAAATTAGTTAAATCGTTAATGATTGCAGCAGCAGTCAGCCTTTCTGCAGGTACGACTCTCGCTGCGCAAGCTCAGGAGCAATCTGAAGCCAAAAGTTTAGACGAGCTATTACAGCTTGTTGAGAAAAACCGTGTATCTTCTCGTGAATTGAACGCTGAACGTGAGCGTGAATTCACAGCTGCTCGTGCGGATAAGCAAGCTTTGCTTAATCGTGCAGAGAAGCAGTTAGAAGAAGAAAAAGCTCGTGGTAAGCGTTTACAGGAAGAGTTTTCTGAGAACGAAGTTGACCTCGCCAACAAAGAGCAAGAGCTTGAGAATGCTAAAGGCACCTTAGGTGAAATGTTCGGTGTTGTTCGTGGTGCTGCGACAGAAACTATCGGTCGTATTGCGACTTCTATTATCAGTGCAGAATACCCGGGTCGTGAAGACGTTCTGGAAAGCCTGTCTGAAGCAAAAGAACTTCCTACTCTGGAAGAACTTGAAGAGCTTTGGAAAGCCCTGCTGACTGAAATGGTGGAATCGGGCAAAGTGGTTAAGTTCAATACTGATGTAACTTTGCTTGACGGCGGTAGTGAAACTCGTGAAGTGGTTCGTGTTGGTACCTTTAACTTAATTTCTGATAACGAGTACCTGGTATACAACGACACGACGGAACAAGTTCAGCCGTTAGGTCGTCAACCAGAAGGTAGTGCGACTTCGCAAGCTAAAGAGTTTACTAACACTGAAGAAGGTTATGAAGGTGTATTTCTTGATCCTTCAAAAGGTCAGATTCTTAGCTTGTTAACTGGTAAAGCGACTTTGGAAGAGCGTTATCATCAAGGTGGTACTGTTGGTTATGTAATTACTGCAGTATTAATTCTTGGTCTGTTAATTTCTGTATTCAAACTGGTTACCTTGACAACTGCTGCAGGAAAAATCCGCTCTCAGTTGAAGAACCCAGAGCAACCTAAAGACAACAACGCATTAGGCCGTATTCTTAAGGTTTATCAAGAGAATAAGAATGCAGACGTTGAAAACTTAGAGTTGAAACTGGACGAAGCAATTTTACGTGAAACCCCGAGAGTCGAAAGTGGCATTAACGTCATTAAGATCCTTGCGGCTATTGCTCCAGTGCTTGGTTTGTTAGGTACAGTTGTTGGTATGATTGGTACGTTCCAGTCTATTACACTGTTTGGTACCGGTGATCCGAAGATCATGGCAGGCGATATCTCTATGGCGTTGGTAACAACAGCTATGGGTCTGATTGCAGCTATTCCATTGATTTTGGCTCACAGTATTGTGGCTTCTCGCGGCAAGTCTATTGTTCATATTCTGGACGAGCAAGCAGCGGGTATCGTAGCTGCGCATTCGGAGAAGGAGTAACCCATGCTTTACCTGATGGAACTTTGGGAATCTATCAGGGATTTTCTGGCTACCGGTGGCGATGTCCTGTACATCGTCATGGGGGTGCTCTTTCTAATGTGGGTACTGATGATTGAGCGTTATTGGTACCTTACAGGTGCTTTCCCTAAACTTCGCAATGACATTATAGCGAAATGGGATGCCCGTAAGGACACCACCTCATGGTACGCCCATAGAATCCGTGAAGCATGGATTTCCGAAGCGAACGATAAACTGAATGCACGTATTCTGTTGATAAAAACTTGTGTTGCCTTATGTCCACTAGTTGGGCTGCTGGGTACCGTAACAGGTATGATTGCGGTGTTTGAAATCATGGCAGTACAAGGGACGGGTAACCCTCGTCTAATGGCATCGGGTATTTCGATGGCAACAATCCCGACTATGGCGGGAATGGTTGCTGCGTTATCCGGTATGTTTTTCGCGACACGCCTGGAAAGTAAAGTGCGTAGAGCGAAAGAAGGCCTTGTTGACAGTTTGCCACATCACTAAGAGAGTAAAACTATGGCACGTAATCGTAATCGAGAAGAGGAAGATGCGTCGATCGACATGACGCCGATGCTTGACATCGTCTTCATTCTGTTGATCTTCTTTATCGTAACGACCTCATTCGTCAAAGAAGCGGGTATTCAGGTTAATAAGCCTGAAGCCAGTAATACGACAAAGGAGCCTTCAGCTAACATCTTTATCGCTATTCGTGATACTGGTGAAGTCTGGATGGATAAACGTCAAGTGGATGTTGAGCGTGTAGGCGCTAACATTGAACGTATGCTTGCCGAACAACCAACTGATGTTGTTGTTATCCAGGCCGACAAGAAAGCTGAACATGGTGTCGTTGTAGAAGTCATGGATCAGGTTAAGGAAGCGGGTATCGATAAGATATCCATAGCTGCGGAGAATAACTAATATGGTGCGCTTTTTAGTATCTTTACTACTAGGTGCCGCCGTTACGTTTGCTCTGTTTGCTTTCATGGCTTACTTAATCGGCGGAGGAGCACAGCGCAACGAAGCGCCGGCTCCAACGCCCGTTATTGACATCGTAACGTCGCCACCTGAGTCTGACGTTCAGGAGCGTCGGCGTACACCGCCGCCGCCACCGCCGCCGCCGGAGCAGCCACCAGAAACACCACAGTCTGAGCCTGATACATCAGACAGTGGCATGAACATGAACATGGGTTTTGATGTTGATGTTGGTGGTGCTGATACAGGTCTTTCAGGACCTGGTGGTGGATTAAGTTCTGACGGAGACGCAACACCTATTGTTCGTATCGAACCGCGTTATCCGCCTTCAGCTGCAAGAAACGGCACCGAAGGTTGGGTACAGCTGCGCTTCACTATCGACCAGCAAGGTGGTGTAACTGACGTTGAAGTCATCGATTCTGAACCTCGTCGAGTGTTTGACCGTGAGGCACGCCGCGCATTGTTGCGTTGGAAGTATAAGCCTAAGGTTGTAGACGGTAAGCCTATTCGTCAGGAAGGTATGACTGTTCAGCTCGACTTCACAATGGATGGGAACTAAGAAATGAAATATACAATAAAAACATTTGTTAGTGCCCTGGCTTTTGCTTCGGTAATGTTGATGACAACGGCCCAGGCTTCGGCTCAGGACCTTGGTTTCAGCATTCCGGATAAAGAGACCGTTGAGGCGCAGAAGAAAGCTCGCGACAATAAAGCTGCTTCGCAGAGTATTGGCCGGGCAATCATGGATGCGTTTGAACTGTATGAAGAAGATAAAATCAAAGAAGCAATAGCGGTTCTCGAAGAGCAAGAGCCGGATCCGGGTTACGACTCGGCATACTTAGCCCGCTTCCTTGGTAACCTTTATGCAGCAGACGAGCGCATGGGTGATGCTTTGAGCGTTCTGAAAAGTGCAGTCGACCAAGACGTTCTAGGCTGGAATGATCAGGCCGCGGCTATGAAACTGGTAGGTCAAATTAGCCTGCAAGAAGAGAAGTACGAGCAAAGTCTTGAATACCTTAGAAAATGGGTTCAGTTTACAGGCGAACGTGATGCTCAGGTGTTCTTGTATATGGCTAATGCGCATTACCAGATGAAGAACTTTGCTCAGATCATTCCTTTTGCCCGAGTGGCTTTACAAGAGTCAGAGAAACCTGACAAGAATATCTACAACCTGATGATGGCGTCTTACTATGAGCGTAAGATGTATCCTCAGGCGATAGAGGTTCTTGAAGAAGGTTTGAATAAGTTGCCGGAGCAAACTGGCTGGTGGCCTCAGTTAGCGCAATTTTATATGTTAGAAGAAAACTTAGATAAGTCTCTTCAAACTATGGAAATCGCGTATTTGGCAGGATACCTGGATACGGAGAGTCAGTATAAAATGCTGGTTCAGTTGTATGATAACGAAGGTATTCCGTACAAAGCGGCCTCTACTATGGAGAAGCATGTAGAAGCGGGTGATATCGAAAAGACAGCGAAAAACTTTGCGACCATCGCTAACAGCTACCATCGTGCTAAAGAACTTGAGAAAGCCGTTTCCTGGTATGAACGCGCAGCTGAGTCAGCTGAAGAACGTGATGACAAAGGTGAGTACTACCGCAAGCAAGGTAACTTGATGCTGTTAAATGAACAGTATATTGCGGCAGCAACTCCCCTAAAAAAGGCTCTGGATTATTTGGAGCGTAATGAAGAAGGTCGTGTGTACATGTCATTAGCGGAAGCGTATTTCTATGGTGGTGACTATCGCCAGGCTATGCGTTATGTTGATGAAGCTGCAACCTTCGATGGTCAACGTCGCAGTGCTCGTAGCTGGAAGGGTTATATTAAGTCTACAGCTAAACGAAAAGGTATCGATCTCGATTAACCACTTTTCGTTTTTATAACTGCATAGTAAAACCCGGCCACAGTGTCGGGTTTTTGTTTTCTGGGGAGAGAAACATGAGGTCTAATTCGGTCGGTCTTGGCTTAAGAAACGAGTTGCTTGACGCTGCTTTAGCTGGAGATATTGATGCGGATTTTCTTGAGATAGCCCCTGAGAACTGGATACCTTTTAAAGGTTCCCGTCTGGAAAAACTCGCCCAAATAGCCGGAAAATATCAACTGACCTGCCATGGGCTATCATTGTCCATTGGCAGCCAGGATTCGCTGAACCAAAGCTTTCTGAAAGATGTGAAACACTTTTTAAGCGACTTTGACATAGGAGTTTACAGTGAGCATTTAAGCTATTGTTCTCATAAAGGCCAGTTATACGATTTACTGCCCATTCCTTTTACAACTGATGCTGTTGCCTATGTTGGCGAACGAATTAAAGAAGTACAGGATAGGTTAGGGCAAGCTTTAATATTAGAAAACGTCTCTTATTACGCCAGCCTCTCGCCGGAAATGACAGAGTTAGAGTTTATTAATCAGGTGCTTGAAGCAGGAGACTGTAAGCTTTTGCTGGATGTGAACAATGTTTTTGTTAACAGCGTAAACCACAGTTATGACCCTTATGAGTTCATCGACGGTCTGCCTTCTGAGCGAATTGTCTACGGACATATAGCCGGGCACCACGAAGAATACGACTACCTTTATATTGATACTCATGGTGCCAGCGTAAAAGACGAAGTTTTCCAGCTTCTGGACTATGCTTATGGGCGGCACGGCGTTTACCCTACTTTGTTGGAAAGAGATTTCAACTTCCCTTCGCTGGAAGAGTTAAACCAGGAGTTGAATAGAATAAAAGCGATACAGGCTCGCCATGAGTAAAATGACTTTTAAAAAAATTCAAAATCGCTTTGTTGAACAGTTAAAAGAACCGGAAAAGTTCGTAGACGAACCTTGGCTAGATGAGATAGAAGCGCGGAGGCTGGCTGTTTATCAACGATTGTTGCGCAATAATATCTTTCGTTTTATTGATAGTGCATTCCCTGTGCTTAAAAAGCTGACAGCGGGAAAGCAATGGACAGAAACCAAAGAACGGTTCTTTCGCACCTTTTCCTCTCAGTCACCATATTTTACTGGTATTGCCGCAAGTTTTGTTGAATACCTGCAGTCTCACGATGAGTTGTTTATCTTTGCGGCTGAACTGGCTCATTATGAATGGGCAGAACTGGCGGTAGAGCAAAAGTCGTGGCCTGAAAATTATATTAATCCGGCAGAGGCGCTTGAAAGTGACTCTCTGATTGCACTTAACCCCACGGCTATCGTCTCGTCATATCAGTACCCTGTTGATGAAATAAGTACTGAGTTTCAACCTCAGGAAGCCTTGCCCGAACCGCGTTTTTTGATCGTGTTTCGCGATAGCAACGATAAGGTTCGCTTTATTCGCATTAATGCGATGACTTTTTTACTGTTAACAGAGCTACAAAATAGAGAGAGTATTCAATTAAATAGCTTACTCGAGCTTTTACCTGAATTACTCCCTCAATGGCCCAAAGAACAATTACAGCAAGGGGCCGGGCAGACTTTAAACAGGCTAGCCGGGCAGCAATTGATATTGAAGGTAAAGAATTGAATTCAACTTTTATCGTTGTCGAGGATCGAGTATGATCAGCCCCGATTTCATCAAGAGGTAAAAGTTATGTCATCAGAAACCTTTAAAGAACCGGCAGGCAAACGATTTTTGCTTATTACGGCAGTGTTGTTTTTATTCTGGGCCTGTTTACCGCTGGTTCTGCGTTTAACACAAATTCTTTCTTCTTAAATACATCCTCATTAACTATCAGGTAAACGACATTTATGTCAGTCACTTTGCTCGTTGTCGAGGATAAAGACAAAACTCTGGAGTCTATTTGTAGCGCGATAAAGCCACTTGGCTTTGAGGTTACTGTAGCCCGGGATGGTTTAGATGGCTTAAGTAAAGCGAAAAAGAGCTACTTTGATATGGTTTTGCTTGACCACAAAATGCCGGTTATGGACGGCTTGTCTTTACTGAAAAACCTGCGCGATTTAGACGCTTATCACCGCACTCCGTTGCTGTTTATGTCAACTCAGGATTTGGTAGAGATAGAGCCAAAAGCATTAAAGGCCGGTGCAACTCAATGTCTGGCTAAACCTTTGAGCGAAGATTTCCTGTTGGATACGCTAAAATCCTGGGCGGTGCGCTTTGTCGCATAATGATGAGAATAATATTATGGAATCAGCCATGACTGATATAAGAGACTCTATCGGCTCCATTCCGGACTACCCTAAGCCAGGTATTATTTTCCGGGATATAACGCCTTTACTGCAAAACGCTGATGCGTTCAGATTAACCATTAATACCTTAAAGCAACGCTATGCAGGGCAGGGCATAACGCAAATTGCTGCCGTTGAAGCCCGTGGCTTTATTTTTGGTTCCGCATTGGCTTATGCCATGGGGTGTGGGGTCACTTTGTTAAGAAAACCGGGAAAATTACCCGGTAAAGTAACGCGCCAGAATTACGAATTAGAGTACGGCTTAGACGAATTGCAAATGCATGAAAATGCTTTGACTGAAAACGACAGAGTGCTAATTGTCGACGATTTACTGGCTACCGGCGGAACGGTGGTTGCTGCAAGTCAGTTGATTAAGTCCTCAGGTGCAGACGTTGTTGAAGCCGCTTTTGTAGTCTCTTTGCCTGAGCTCGGTGGTGAAGATAAATTGCAGCAGGCCGGCGTTGCGTGCTATACCTTATGTCAGTTTTAACGAAACAGAGTTAATAATCCATCCTATGAGTTATCAGGTACTGGCAAGAAAATGGCGACCTTCGCAATTTGCAGAAGTTGTCGGCCAACAACATGTTTTGAAGCCGCTTGAGCACGCGTTAGACAAGCAGCGACTTCATCATGCTTATCTGTTTACCGGTACTCGCGGGGTGGGTAAAACCACCATTGCACGAATCCTTGCTAAAGCGCTGAATTGCGAAGAAGGTATTACGGCAACGCCATGTGGCAAATGCAGTGCCTGTCTTGAAATAGAACAGGGACGGTTTGTTGACTTGCTGGAAATTGATGCAGCATCAAGAACCAAAGTTGAAGACACTCGCGAGTTACTTGATAACGTCCAATATCGGCCCACCCGCGGCCGCTATAAAGTGTACTTAATTGATGAAGTGCATATGCTCTCACGGCATAGTTTTAACGCGCTGCTGAAAACACTGGAAGAACCACCGGAGCACGTAAAGTTTCTGCTGGCGACAACCGATCCGCAAAAGCTACCGGTCACCATTTTATCGCGTTGTTTGCAGTTTAATTTAAAAGCCTTGTCGAACGAGGATATTACGCAGCAGCTTAGCTATGTTTTATCGCAGGAACAGGTTCAGGCTGACTCCGAAGCGCTGCCTCTCTTGGCTCGTTCTGCCCGTGGCAGTATGCGCGATGCGCTTAGTTTAACCGATCAGGCTATTGCCCAGGGTGGCGGCTCGGTTAGTATCGACAGTGTCAGACGTATGCTTGGCAACGTACCCGTGGCAGATATTGCCGCGTTACTGGAATGTGTTCTCGAAGGGGATGCAGAAGCCGTAATGCAACGTGTGGACAGTATGGTATCCATGGTACCGGATTTGAGTTCAGTTCTGGTTGAGCTACAAAGCTTATTGCATCAGTTGGCATTGGTGCAGCAAGTACCCAGTGCCGCTAACGTGTTCGAAAGCAGCGATGTTGTGAAACCATTATTGCGACGCATGCCGGCTGAACTTATTCAGATTTTCTATCGCACGGTTCTGGAAGGTCGCCGCGAGCAGGCTTACGCTATAGACGCGCGTAGCGGACTCGAAATGACTTTATTGCGGCTGCTGTGTTTCCGCCCGGCAGACAAGGGCGATTACAACATTTCAGAAGCGGACTCGTCTGCTGTTGATATGCCGGAGTCAAAGCTAACGGCTCCTGCGCCGGAAGTGACTGAGACTGAAACCGAGACGGCAGCAGAAGTAACACCGCAGGCAGAAGCAGAGCCGCAGCCTGAAGCGGAACTATCAGAGCCTATGCAACCGTCTTATAGTGAGCATCAAGAGCCTCCTGCATTTCATTACTCTGAACCGGATGATGATGCGGGTTTTTATCATAATGATGAGCCTCCGTATCATATGGAAGAGGCCGCTAGGTCGGAGCCCGTACCTGAGCCAGCAGCAGATCAAACAGCAGAACCGACGCCGGAGCCTGGGGCGCAGAGCAATTCTGGCGTAGCCGATCTTTTACGCGTGCGAGAGCAACTGGCTGAAAAAAAAAATCCAGACAATAGCAATAAAACAATAAACAGCCAGACAGAAAACAGCTCGACGATGCCGTTAACTGTTCCGGCAAAAGCTGAACCAGAAGCTCAACCCGAGCATCAGCCGGAAACAAAAGACGAATTAAACGAAGAGCTGCCAGAATTAAATGACGATATTCGCGAAGCCGCCGAAGTTGATAAATGGAGTGCGATGATTGCGGGCATGGACATTTCCGGTTTGGCTCGTCAGGTTTTGTTAAACTCCGAACTGCAAAAGCTCGGTGACGACGACTGGCTTATTCTGGTGGCTGAAGAACAAAAAAGTTTATTGAACGAATCAACCAGTCAGGCCGTCAGAGAGTCTTTGGCCGGGTTATTAGGGGCGACCGCAAGGGTAGAGTTTAAAGTTGGCGTACCCAGCCAGCCAACCCCTTTAATGGTGCAACAACATATCAATGAATACCGTCACCAGCGCGCATGTGAAATATTACATGGGGACGCCAGCGTGCAGGAATTACAGCAAAGGTTTCAAGCGCAAATCGATGAGTCATCAATTCAGGCGCGTTAATTTTTTAAAAGCTTAAACGAGGAAGAAAATTATGTTTAAAGGTGGAATGGGTAACATGATGAAGCAGGCGCAACAAATGCAGGAGCGCATGCAAAAAGCCCAGGAAGAAGTCGCCAATATGGAAGTAACCGGTGAAGCCGGCGCAGGCCTGGTTAAAATTACCATGCTGGGTAACCACAACGTAAAGCGCGTAAGCATTGACCCAAGCTTAATGGAAGACGACCAGGAAATGCTGGAAGACTTGATTGCTGCAGCTACCAACGATGCTGTGCGTCGCGTTGAAGAAACCAGCAAAGAGCGCATGTCTGAAATAACCGGCGGTATGGGTTTACCTCCGGGCTTTAAAATGCCTTTCTAAGTAGTAAGGTCAGTTAATGAGTATCAGTCCGGCAATCGATCAACTGGTCGAGAATTTAAAACGCCTACCGGGTGTTGGCCAAAAGTCAGCACAGCGTATGGCGTTCCATTTGCTTGAGCGCGATCGCGGTGGAGCCTCAAGGCTTGCCGAGTCTTTGCAGTCGGCGGTGGAAAAAGTCGGCCACTGCGAGTGTTGCCGGACCTTAACCGAAGAACCCTTGTGTCGTATTTGCAGCAACCCTATGCGACGCGAAAATGGTGTACTTTGCATTGTTGAAACACCCGCCGACGTATTAGCCATTGAACAGACTTCTCAATTTCAGGGACGTTACTTTGTGCTGATGGGACATTTGTCTCCGCTCGATGGTATTGGGCCGGCGGACATTGGTCTGGATGAACTGGAGCGGCAACTGCAGAGCGAGCCGGTGGAAGAAATTGTGCTGGCGACTAACCCAACCGTGGAAGGGGACGCTACCGCGCACTATATTGCCGACATTGCCGGGCAACTGAATATCAACACCACCCGAATTGCTCACGGGGTGCCAGTAGGCGGTGAGCTGGGTTATGTCGATCAAACCACACTGGGTCACGCCTTCAGTGGCCGAAAACAATTTTCCCGATGACTTGAAAATGTCTCCTGCGCCCCCATTGTTATTGCCATAGGTAATAACAGCAGGAGAAATATACTATGGCGGAAGCCGGTCAAATGGAAAAACATGGATTTCAGACAGAAGTAAAACAATTGCTTCACCTGATGATTCATTCTTTGTATTCCAATAAAGAAATTTTCTTACGCGAATTGGTCTCTAATGCGTCCGACGCAGCAGATAAATTGCGCTTTAAAGCTTTAAGCGACAACTCTCTGTACGGTGACGACAGTGACCTGCACGTTCGTGTTTCTGTTGATAAAGACAGCCGTACTATTACCATCAGCGACAACGGCGTTGGTATGACGCGCGACGACGTGATGAATAATCTGGGAACCATTGCCAAGTCAGGCACGGCTGAGTTCTTTGGTCAGCTGTCCGGCGACGAAGCAAAAGACAGCAAGCTTATTGGTCAGTTTGGTGTCGGCTTCTATTCAGCTTTTATTGTTGCCGATGAAGTTACCGTAAGAACCCGTTCAGCATTAGATAAAGACGCTCGCGGAGTTGAATGGCGCTCGCAAGGCGAAGGCGATTTCGAAATTGCTGACATTGATAAAGCCCGTCGTGGTACCGACATTATTCTGCACCTGAAAGACGATGCCGATGAATTCTTAGATGAAAACCGCCTGCGTGGCATTATCAACAAATATTCAGAGCACCTGAGTATCCCGGTTCAAATGTGGAAAGAACCGGTACCTGAGTCAGAAGACGACGAAGGCAACAAAGTAGAAGGGCAGCCCGGCGAATGGGAAACTGTAAACTCAGGTCAGGCACTCTGGACTCGTGAGAAGTCAGACATTACTGACGAAGAGTACAAAGAGTTTTATAAAACTGTAGCGCACGACTTTGATGAACCACTGCTGTGGAGCCACAACAAAGTTGAAGGCACAACCGAATACACTAATTTGTTGTACATCCCAAAACGCGCTCCGTGGGACTTATGGAACCGCGAACAACAGCACGGTGTTAAGCTTTATGTGAAGCGTGTATTCATTATGGACGACGCGGAGCAGTTAATGCCAACGTACCTGCGTTTTGTGCGTGGTTTGGTTGACTCAAATGACTTACCGCTGAACGTTTCGCGTGAAATTTTGCAGGACAATAAAATCACCCGAGCCATGCGTAACGGCAGTACCAAAAAAGTACTGCAAATGCTGAAAAAGCTGGCAAAAGACGACAAAGAGCAGTATCAACAGTTCTGGGATACCTTTGGGAATGTGCTGAAAGAAGGTCCGGCGGAAGATCACACTAACCGTGAGCGTATTGCCGAGCTGCTGCGTTTTGCTTCAACGCATAACGACGGCGCAGTGCAGTCAGTCAGCCTGGACGACTACATTGAGCGAATGAAAGAAGGTCAGGATAAAATCTTCTACATTGTTGCTGACAGCTACGAAGCCGCCAGAAATAACCCTGCGCTGGAAATCTTCAACAAGAAAGGCATTGAAGTGTTGCTGCTTTCAGAGCGCATTGATGAATGGTTGATGAGCCACCTGACTGAATTTAAAGAGAAACAGTTGCAGTCAGTGACTCGTGGTGACCTTGATTTAGGCGAACTGGACGACGAAGAAGACAAGGCCGAGCAGGAAAAAGCCGAAGAAGCCTTTAAAGAAAACCTGGAACGCTTTGAAAAAGCTTTAGGTGATAAAGTTAAGAAGGTTCGTGTGACTAACCGCTTAACCAACTCGCCGGCCTGTATCATTACCGATGACAATGATATGAGTACGCAAATGGCTAAGCTGATGGAAGCAGCCGGTCAGGCGGTTCCTGAAACTAAGTACATCTTTGAAGTAAATCCAGAACATCCGTTGGTTCAACGCATGCTGACCAAAGAGGATGATACCTTCAAAGAATGGGCTGAAGTGTTATTAGATCAGGCCACTTTAGCGGAGCGGGGCAACCTGAAAGATCCAGCCTCCTTCGTTACCCGCCTTAACAAATTAATGCTTAACGCTTAATTTCGTACCTACCGCTGTGGGTAAGTCATTGCCTGCAGCGGCTTTCTGCGCTTGTAATAGCCCGCCTGTCAGGGTAAAGTTCGGGGCAGACTTTTGAATCATGCAAAGAGGTTTTCTATGCGCATTATTTTGTTAGGCGCCCCGGGAGCTGGAAAAGGAACTCAGGCACAATTCCTGATGAATACTTTTGGGATCCCTCAAATTTCCACCGGTGATATGCTGCGTTCAGCAATAAAATCCGGATCAGAACTGGGTAAAAAGGCCAAACAAGTTATGGATGCCGGACAGTTAGTGTCGGACGACATCATTATCGAGTTGGTCAAAGAACGAATTGCAGAGCCAGACTGCCAGAATGGTTTTTTACTCGACGGTTTTCCAAGAACCATTCCGCAAGCCGACGCGATGCGTGATAACGGTATTGAAATTGATTACGTGCTGGAATTTGATGTTCCGGACGAAATTATTGTTGATCGCATGAGTGGTCGCCGTGTCCACCCTGGTTCCGGCCGTGTTTATCATGTTGAGCACAATCCACCGAAAGTGGAAGGCAAAGACGATGAAACGGGTGAAGATTTGGTTGTTCGCCCGGATGATCAGGAACAGACGGTTCGTAAACGTCTTTCGGTTTACCACGAACAGACCGAGCCTCTGGTAGAGTATTATCAAAAGCTGTCTGAAGAAGGTAAGACGGAGTATCACAAAATTGATGGTACACAACCCGTTGAAAGAGTCAGTGAGCAACTGGGCGATTTGCTCAGAAAGTAATTTTTTACTAAAAGGCTCACATGGTGAGCCTTTTTTAATGAAGCAAGGCCCCAACGAATAACAAGAGGCATTCCAATGACATCTCAACTAACAATCACCGGCTTTTATGCGGGCATTTTAACGCTTATTTATCTTGTTCTGGCTGTGAACATTATCCGCTTGCGCTGGAAACATCGGGTAGGCCTTGGTACAGGTGAAGCCGAAGAACTCAACGTTGCAGTACGCATCCATGGGAATTTTATTGAGTACGTGCCTCTGGCGCTTATTCTGTTTGCTATGATGGAAGTACAAAACGCTCCGCTTGCTCTGCTCCATGGGTTGGGTATTGCGTTAGTCGTTGCTCGCTTATGTCATGCTATAGGATTAACCCGCAGTGTCGGCGTGAGTTTGCCTCGCACCATTGGGGTATTAACGACTTTTGCCGTTTTATTGTTAGCTGCTGGCTTTGGTATCGGTCAGTTTGTTGGTGTCAGTTTATTATAAAGTGAAGCTATGTCTGAATTAGAATCAGGTATCCATTTGTACGGCGAACAACAAAACCCTCCGGTTGTTTTGTTGCACAGCTCGCAGAGCGCGAGTAGCCAGTGGCGGGCGTTAATAAAAGAATTAACCAGCACTCACTTTGTTATTGCGGTTGATTTGCTGGGCTATGGGCAGGCGCCTAACGTCGAGTTTACGGCAAACTTTCGACTGGAGCAGGAACTGCCCCGTATTATTAACGCGGTTGAGCAACTTGCGTTATCCAGGCCTGTGCAACTGGTTGGTCACTCCTATGGCGGTGCTGTTGCATTAAAGCTGGCACTGGAAAAGCCATTTAAAATTGCCGATGTGGTTGTCTACGAACCTGTTGCCTTTCACGTGTTACCGGATGATTCTCCCGGAATGCTGGAAATACAGGAGATCAGTCACGCTATGAACGGTAAAGACGCAGTCGAATGCACTCGCACCTTTGTCGATTACTGGAATGACGCCGGATATTTTGATGCTTTGCCTGAACGCATTCAGCAAATCATGGTCAGTCAGGCTGCCAAAGTGGCGCTGGACTTCGACGCCTTGCTTAACGAACCCCGACGTCTGGAAGACTACCGCGGGGTAGAGCAAAGCGTTCTACTGCTGCAGGGCGAACACACTCGTCGCAGTGCAAAAGCTGTCGCAGAGGCTTTATCGACGATACTTCCTGATGTCCAACGAGACTCCGTTGGAGCGGGGCATATGGGGCCTTTGACTCATCCGGCTGATGTGAATCAGCGTATCCTGCAATTTTTGCGTAAGCAATCCTAACCCAGAGAAAACGCGCGTGAACTGGTGGACGAATAATAAAGGCGAATTTAATAAGCTGGCTAAACTGACCGGCCCTATTCTGGTGGCTCAGTTAACTCAAATGTTAATGAGTGTCGTGGATACGGTCATGGCCGGGCGTAAAGGCGCGGTTGATTTGGCCGCTGTGTCTGTCGGCGGCAGTATTTTTGTGCCGGCAACTTTATTGGTGTTTGGTCTGGCGCTGGCATTAGCGCCCATTATCTCTCACCTGGACGGGTCAAATTCGCACCGGCGTGTCGCTAACATATTGCAGCAGGGGTTCTATGCTTGCGCCATTGTTGGTGTTATCACGTTACTGGGTATGTCATCAGCGCCATGGTTGCTGGACATCATGGAAGTTGAAGACGACTTTCGCGCCATTACTCTGGACTATTTGTTTTACATCTCCTGGGGCATACCGGGCTTTGTTATTTACGCGGTACTGAGAAACTTTTGTGAGGGCTTGTCTAACACCATGCCGTCGCTGATTATTGGCTTTATCGGGCTATTGATAAATATTCCGGCAAACTACATTTTCGTTTACGGCGAATTTGGTATGCCGGAGCTGGGCGGAGCCGGTTGCGGCCTGGCAACAGCTATTGTCTTGTGGGGAATGGCACTGTCGATGGTCGTCTACACCTTTACCGCCAAACGTTACAAGCGTTTACGCCTGCTCCGTCGCTGGTACCGGCCTAACTGGGACGACGTTACCTACGTTATCCGTATCGGTTTCCCTATTTCGATGTCGCTCTTTTTCGAGGTCAGTCTGTTTGCTGCTGTGGCGTTATTAATTGCGCCGCTGGGGCCGACGGTGGTTTCTGCTCACCAAATTGCACTGAACATAAGTTCCTTAGTGTATATGGTGCCGCTGAGTATCTCTATGGCGGTAACTTTACGGGTTGGCTTTGCGCTGGGTGCGGGGAATCCGAAAAACGCCATGTTGAGCTTTAAACTCGCGATGCTGTTTGGTGGCGTGTTTGCGGGCGTTAACGGTTTAATTATGTATCTGGGTGGTGGTTGGTTAGCCAGCCTCTACACTCCTGACCAGGATATTATTAATCTGGCAGCGACGCTGATGGGGCTGGCGGCTATTTTCACTGTGTCGGACACCTTCCAGGCTATTTCCATTGGCACTCTGCGTGGCTACAAAGACACCAAATACCCAATGATATTGGCCTTTATTTCGTACTGGCCATTTGGTTTAACCGTTGGTTATATTCTGGGGCTGACCGACTGGGTCGTGCCGGCCATGGGCGCGGCAGGTTTCTGGATTGGCTTTATCAGTGGCTTAAGTGTCGCAGCAGTACTCTTGTCATTGCGCCTACGCCGCGTATCTCGCCGATACGAGCGTAAGCATTTTCGTGAGCAGTTAAACAGCGCCGCTTAACCGCGGCGCTTCGCTAATACCTCCAGCACATCGTCCAGACTAAGTTCATTGGCCCGTAGCGCAACCAGCAAGTGGTAGAGTAAGTCGGCGCTTTCATTAGCCAGCTCGTCTTTATCGGCAGTTGCCGCTGCCAGAGCGACTTCCACGCCCTCTTCCCCAACTTTTTGAGCCACACGTTTTAATCCCTTAGCAAACAGGCTGGCAGTGTAACTCTCGTTGGTATCTGCGCCTTTGCGGCTGGCAATGAGCGAGTCAAGCTCATGCAGCAAGGGTTTAGGAGCGTCAGCAAAACAGCTGCGGTTGCCTAAGTGGCAAGTTGGGCCATCGGGCAATGCCTGAATGAGCAAGGCGTCGTTATCACAGTCCGAATAGATGCCCTCAAGCCAGAGGTAGTTGTTTGAGCTTTCGCCTTTAGTCCATAAACGTTCTTTACTGCGGCTGTAAAAAGTGGTTTTACCGCTTGCTAAGCTTTCCTTAATGGCTTCTGTATTCATATAGGCCTGCATTAACACTTCACCGGTTAGAGCGTGTTGTACTGTGCAGGGCAGTAAACCTGACATTTTCTCCCAGGCCAACTGGTTTATGTTATTCAAATCAATTTTCATGTCGTCTCCTGAAGCGCTTCAATGGGGCGAACTGCAATATTATTGGCTGCCATTGCGGCTTTCACTTCGCTGATACTGAATAGGTTTTTGTGAAACACCGAAGCCGCAAGTGCACCATCCACCTGCGCCTTTTGAAAGGCATCAACAAAGTGCTGAATCTCACCGGCACCGCCTGACGCGATTAACGGCACAGAGCAATGCGCGCGCAATGCCGACAGTTGTGCAATATCGTAACCTTGACGCACGCCGTCCTGATTCATGCAGTTCAACACAATTTCACCAGCGCCACGGGAAATGACTTCCTGCAACCAGTCTTTGGTCTGCCATGCCGATTTGTGCGACTTGCTTTCGTCACCGGTAAACTGGTGCACTTCGTATTCACCGGACTGTTCGTTATAGAAACTGTCTATGCCAATAACAATGCACTGCTGGCCAAATTCCTCCACCAGGGTATTAATTAAATTGGGATTAAGCAGGGCAGGCGAGTTAATGGAGATTTTGTCTGCGCCCATAGAAAGCATGGTTTGCGCGTGCTCAACCGAACGAATACCGCCGGCAACGGTAAAAGGAATGTTGACTTCCCGGGCAACCCGCTCAACCCAGGACTTATCCACCGTGCGGCCATCTGCGGATGCGGTAATGTCATAAAACACCAACTCGTCAGCGCCACTTTCTGCATAGCGTTTTGCCAGAGGCAGAATATCACCAATAATTTCATGGTTACGGAACTTAACCCCTTTTACTACTTGCCCGTCGCGAACGTCCAGGCATGGGATTACGCGTTTTGCCAACATGCTAATGCCTCCTGCATAGTGAAAGCGCCGGTAAGTAACGACTTACCCAATATAACCGAGTCACAGTTTACGGCTTTCAAATCTTTAAGATCGTCTAAGCAACTGACGCCGCCGGACGCTTGCCAGACGACCTGCGGATAAAGCTGCTTATAGCGTTTATAAAGCTCAACATTGGTGCCTGTCATGGTGCCGTCTTTACTGATATCGGTGCAGAGTACATGACGGCAGCCTAAATCCAGGTAGCGGTTGAGAATGTCATCCAGTGTATGCGTGCTGGCCTGTTGCCAGCCGTGGGTAGCGACCATGGCATTGCCACTCTGATCAATATTCACATCCAGCGCCAGTACAATTTTTTCGCCGCCATAGGCCTGGAACCATTGTTTTACGGTATCTGGCTGGTTAACCGCGGTGGAACCAATTACGGCACGTTCAATACCGGCGTCAAACAAGGCTTCCAAATCCTCGGTTGTACGAATTCCGCCGCCAGCCTGACACTTCATACCTGAATCTGAGGCTAGTTTAGCCAGCAGTTTCTGCTGGCGCTTGTCCGGGTCTTTAGCGCCGTCTAAATCAACCAAATGCAGCCATTCGGCACCGGCCTGAGCATAGAGTTGGGCCTGACCCAGCGGGGTTAAATCAAACTCGGTTTTTTGCGCGAAGTCGCCCTGATATAGGCGTACCACTTTGCCGTCAATTAAATCCAGGGCAGGTATCAGCATAATGTTAACTCCAGAAAACGTTTCAGCAGAGCTTCGCCAGTCTTACCTGAACGCTCAGGGTGAAACTGCGCACCAAAATAGTTGTTGTGACGTATCATTGAGGCAAAACGCTCACCATACTCGCTGCTGGCTATAGTGTACTCATCAACTGCTACAGCAAAACTGTGCACGAAATAGCAGTAGCTGTCGCTCGTGTCGACTAACGGGTTATCTGCGGTCGGCTGCAGGGTATTCCAGCCCATATGCGGCAAAGGCAGACCAGAATCGCGCAGGCGTTTGGTTTTTGCCGGAATTAAATTCAGGCAGTCAACGTCACCTTCTTCTGAGTGTGAGGTCAGTAACTGCATGCCCAGGCAAATACCCAGCACCGGCTGGGTTAACTCCCGTAGCGGCTCCACGAGTTGCTTGCGCTGTAAGTTACGCATAGCTGCGGCAGCGGTACCTACGCCAGGCAAAATGACACGGTCAGCGGCGCGTATTTGTTCTGCATCATCGGTAATAAGCACTGAGTAGCCCAAACGTTCAACCGCAAAGCGGACAGATGTCAGGTTGGCACACTCGGTATCGACAATCACCACATTCATGCCAGCATCCCCTTACTTGAAGGCAACTGTTGGTCTCCGGTTTTGGTAATGGCCTGACGCAGTGCCCGGCCAAATACCTTAAACAGGCTTTCGACCTGGTGGTGGGTATTACCCTCGGTGGTCGATAAGTGCAAGCTCATTGCCATGGCGTCGGTTAACGAGCGGAAGAAGTGCTCGACCATTTCGGTGGATAACTCGCCGACTTTGTCGCGGGTGAAATCTGCTTCCCATTTCAAATAGGGGCGTCCGGATAAATCGATCAGACATTCCGCCCGGCATTCATCCATAGGCAGAGCAAAACCAAAGCGACCAATGCCGCGCTTGTCGCCAAGCGCTGAGCGCAATGCCTGACCCAGCGCCAGAGCGGTGTCTTCAATGGTGTGGTGATCGTCAATGTGCAAATCACCCTTAACCTTAACCGAAAGCGAGAAACCGGCGTGTGTGGCTATCTGCTCAAGCATGTGGTCAAAGAAGCCAATGCCGGTATTAAATTCGCGCGGTGTCTGACTGTCTAAATCAACCTTAATGTTAATATCCGTTTCCCGTGTGGTGCGGGTAACCGAAGCGGTGCGTGGGTTGTCCAGTAGTTGGTGAACAATGGCATCCCAGTTGAGTTCGCTACGACTGTAACGCAGGCCTTCAATGCCCATGTTTTCAGCCAGTTGCAGGTCGGTTTCACGGTCGCCAATAACGTAGGAGTTGGTAAAGTCCACACGGCCTTCTTTCAGATACGACTTTACCAGCCCAAGCGCAGGCTTACGGCAGCTGCAGTTATCACTGTCAAAGTGAGGGCAAATCAAAACGTCTTCAAACCGAATGCCTTGCGACTCAAACACCGCCATCATTAAGTTGTGGGGGGCATCAAAATCGGCCTGAGGAAAGCTATCCGTACCCAGGCCGTCCTGGTTGGACACCATCACCAGCTGATAACCCGCCTGTTGCAGTTTCAGCAAAGCCGGCACGACGTTCGGTTCAAACACCAGCTTTTCAAGGCTGTCCAACTGCTTGTCAGTGACTGGCTCTTCAACCAGAGTCCCGTCACGGTCAATAAATAAAATAGGCTTCTGGCTCATGAAAAATAGTCCTTCAACTGTTGAATCAGTTCGTCATTTTCGGCGGCGCTGCCAATGGTTATGCGAACAACGTTTTCCAGCCCCCGCTGCGCCGACTGATTACGTATTAATAGGTCGTTATCGGTAAGTGATTTCACTAAACCAGCGGCATCTTCACACTGATAGAGTAAAAAGTTCGTGTCACTTTCCGATACCAGGGTCAGTGGTGTTTGCTCTAAGGCTGTTTGCACACGGTCGCGCTCGGCTAATAAGGTTGCTACCTGTTGCTGCAGCCGTTCAAGCGAGCTTGTCTGCAAAGCCTGAACCGCAATTTGCACTGTCGGGTCTGGCAAAGGGTAAGGTGCCAGAACTTTCTGCAGTAACTCAATAATGTCGTCATTCGCCAGCAAAAAACCGCAGCGAATGCCGGCCAGAGCAAAGGCCTTCGATAAGGTACGTAACACCACCAAGTTCGGATAACGTTCCAGCCAACTGACAACGCTGTCACCAGAGCTGAACTCAATATAGGCTTCATCAACTACCACAATAGAACGTGGCGAGTGTTGCAGCACTTGTTCAATGTCATCGGTATTTAGCGCATTGCCCAGCGGGTTTGAAGGCGAGCAGAGAAAGATGACTTTGCACTCAGCCGCAGCTTCTATAACCGACTCCGTATCCAACTGCCAGTTGTTCACCTCTACGCTATTTAGTAAGGGAACCTCAGTAACACCAACCGCAAAGGTTTTAGCCGAAATAGCGTACATACCGTAAGTGGGCGGGCAAATCAGTACCTTGTCCTGCGCCGGCTCACAAAAAGCTCGTATCAGTAACTCGATACCTTCGTCTGAACCGCGGCTGCTTAATACCTTCGAGGCGTTAATTCCGGCGTACTCAGCGTAGGCCTGGTTCAGCGGCTTAGACTGAAACTCCGGGTAACGGTTAAGTTTGCTGTCATCAACAGTGTACGAGTTACTGTACGGAGACTCGTTAGCGTTCAGCCAGATATTGCCGCCACTCATGCTACGTCGTGCAGAGGCGTATGGCGTTAGCTGTTTCAGGTGCTGGCGCTGTAACTGCTCAACAATGCTCATAGTTTGCTCTCCGTACTTTTAGTCTCCGTACGAATAGTCACGGCACGTTTGTGCGCATCTAAACCTTCAACGTCAGCCAAAGTAGTAATGGCTTCTGCTAACTGGCGTAGTCCGTCGTGACTGGCTTCCTGGACCGTATAACGACGGTAGAAGTCGACCAGCCCAAGGCTGCTGTAATTGCGGGCATAGCCATACGTTGGCAAAACGTGGTTGGTACCGGTGGCATAATCACCGCCGGACTCTGGTGTGTAGTGTCCGACAAAGACAGAGCCTGCACGGGTCAACTGTGGCAGTAGATCACGCGCGTTATCCGTCTGAATAGAAAGGTGTTCGGGCGCATAGGTTTCGCTAATGGCTATGGCTTCATTCATATCGGCAACTACCAGCAGACGACTGGCCTGTAAGGCCTGCTCGGCAATATCGGCGCGACTTAGCTGAGCGCATTGTGCCATCAGCTCCTGCCGTACATTTTCGGCGACCGTCATTGAGGGCGTAAGCAAAATAACCTGAGAATCCGGTCCGTGCTCGGCTTGTGACAGTAAATCCGCCGCCACATAAGCCGGGTTTGCACTGTCATCAGCAATAACCAACAGCTCTGAGGGGCCTGCCGGTAAATCCATGGCACAGCCGCTGTCGTTTTGGCTGATTTGTTGCTTGGCTTCGGTAACGAAGCTGTTACCCGGACCAAACACTTTACCTACAGCAGGCGATGACTCTATACCGTACGCCAGCGCACCAATAGCCTGAGCGCCGCCACACAGCAGAATATCGGTTACGCCGCAACGCTTAGCAGCGTAGAGCAGGGCGGCTGGTAATTCACCCTGCTTATTAGGCGGGCTGACCATCACCACACGCTGACACCCGGCAATTTGTGCGGGCACACCCAGCATTAAAGCGGTGGATGGCAAGGTCGCACTGCCTCCGGGAATGTATAAACCAACCGCATCTAAAGGAGCATAACGTAGCTCACATTGCACGCCGGATGCTGTTTCAATGCTTAAATTCTGCGGGCGCTGCGCTTCGTGAAAGCGATAAATAGTTTGATACGCGGTATCTATAGCGCGTTTTACTTTGTCATCTAAACTAGCAACGGCGGCTTCCACTTGTTCATCACTCATGCGCAGTGAGGTCGCATCCGGGTTGTCAAACTGGCGGGTATAGTTTAGCACCGCACGTTCACCGTTATCACGAACGTCACTCAGAATAACTGCAACTTTCTCTCGCAGTGACTCTGCCTGAGCCCGTCCGGGGCGCGCTAAACGTTGAGCTTGCTCCGCTTCTGACAGGCTCTGCCATTGTTCAATGGGTATTTGTAATTCACTCATGATCACCCCATCATTTTTTCTATAGGCAGTACGAGTATCGAACTGCAGCCCATAGATTTAAGATCTTCCATGGTTTCCCAGAATAGCTTCTCGGTGCTGACCATGTGCACGGCAACTTGTTCGTCGGTGTGGCTAAGAGGCAGAATAGTCGGTGTTTCTGCACCGGGTAACAACTCTACGACTTGCTCTAATTTGTTTTTTGGAGCGTGCAGCATAATGTACTTGCTTTCCCGCGCCATTTGCACGCCGTCTATGCGAGGCAGCAACTGATCTATCATGGCCTGTTTTTCTTCCGACAGGCTGTCAGCGCGTTGTATTAACTGCGCCTGCGAACGGAATATCACATCTTTCTCTACTAACCCGTTTGCTTCCAGCGTAGCACCGGTGGAAACTAAGTCGCATATCGCTTCGGCAAGGCCTGCTCGGGGAGCAACTTCCACAGAACCGGTCAGCATAACCGTACGCGCATTCACGCCGTTGTCTTTCAGGTAACGCTTAAGCAACTGCGGGTAGGTGGTGGCAACGCGTAAGCCATCTAGATCTTTCAGCGACTGGTACTGGCTTTCTCTGGGCACCGCCAACGACAACCGGCACTGACCAAACTCAAGTCCGCGTAATGGCTGATAGGCAGCGACAGAGTCGGTTGCAATGCGCTCTAACCGGGCTTCTTCCAGCACGTTTTCGCCAACAAGGCCTAAATCAACCACGCCGTCCATAACCAGACCCGGAATGTCGTCATCACGTACGCGCAGCAAATCGATAGGGTGACTGGTGCTGTGCGCAATTAAGCGTGCTTCGTTAACACTAAATTTCACACCGCAGGCATTCAGCAATGCCATAGATTCCTTACTCAGTCGTCCAGATTTCTGTATCGCAATGGTTAAACGGTCAGTCATAACAGCTCCTAAAATGAAAAACCCCCGAAGGTATATGCCTTTCGGGGGTTGTATAGTCAATCGAAAGGCTAGCGTTTATACGGCTAGCCCAAACATTAAGTTCACGGCTAGGCCATACAGTTCCAATGATGATGATGGTGGCTGTGAACAAAACGCATAATTAACACTCCAATAAAAATAGTTTTACTTCGTAAAGTTGTATAGCACTATAACAGCTGAGAAATGTAATGCAAGAGTAAACTTATTGGTTATTTAGTCGATATAAGCTTATTATTTAACCAGTGGTTGTATAGTCAAATAACAGAATTCATTCTCTGCGAGGCGAAAGACAACAACAATGGCTAACTTTGATGCAATGGTTCCGTTGATCCCCAAAGACACTCGCGTGCCTGTGGACTTCGCCCGTGAGCAGATGAAAATAAACCAGATTGAGAAGATACGCGAACTCAACGCTGTAGATGAAGACGAAGGGGCTACCATCGAAGATGATCAAAAAAGAGAAAGTAGCCAACAGCATCAGCATCAACAATCGTCGGCTCAAACGGACGTTGAAGAGGTTGCTGATAACGATGAAACCTTATCTTCAGGACATATAGACACCTACGCCTAGGCAAACATCTATGTCATAATACGTGCCTATTTCTTCGGCGGTATAGGTTATGGCGACGGTTTTATCATCAGTATTTAAGCCAACAGGCGAGCTCGCACAAGCAATTACAAACTTTCAGCCACGTGCCGCTCAGCAGCAAATGGCAGAAGCCATAGCCGCTACTGTTAAGAAAAAAGGTGAGCTGGTCGTTGAAGCCGAGACCGGCACCGGCAAAACTTTTGCGTATTTGGCTCCTGTGCTACTGGGCAAAGGCAAAGCGATTGTTTCTACCGGTACTAAAAACCTTCAGGAACAGCTGTTCCACCGCGACTTACCCATGTTAAGAAAAGTGCTGGCGCCGGAAAAAGTTGTCGCTTTATTAAAAGGCCGTTCAAATTATTTGTGTCTGCACCGCATGGAGCAGGCAACCCAACAGGCCGGACAGTTCAGCAAAGACATTCAAAATCAGCTTATTACGGTAAAGCGCTGGGCGACATCCACTCGCAGTGGTGACGTGGGCGAGCTGAACGCCTTAGCGGAAGACGCCTCGGTATTACCGCAGGTAACCAGCACTCAGGACAACTGCCTGGGGCGGGACTGTCCGGTGTACGAAGACTGCCACTTAGTCAAAGCCCGCAAAGAAGCCATGGAAGCCGATATTGTGGTGGTCAACCATCATCTTTTCTTTGCCGATATGGCGCTAAAAGATACCGGCTTTGGTGAGTTGATTCCCAGCGTGGATACGGTGGTCTTTGACGAAGCTCATCAAATTCCGGACATTGCCAGCCAGTACTTTGGCGAAACGGTTTCCAGTCGGCAACTGACAGAAATGTGCGAAGAACTGCAGCGTTTATGTATGACTGAGCTGAAGGACTTGTCGCAGGCCAGCGCTATGGCACGTACGTTATTACAGACTCTGAAAGACTGGCGGTTGTTGTTTCCGCGGGACCCTATGCGCGGCAACTGGCGAGACTGGCGCAAAAAACCGGACGTTGCCGAGGTGGCTGAGCGAGTGCAGGAGCGTTTAACCCTGCTGACCGACGTCATGAAAACCGCTATCGGCCGTAATAAAGACTTTGATAATTTACATGAACGCGCTGAACAGCACCTCTATATTTGGCGTCAGCTAATGGACGTCGACCGCACCGGCTACAGCTTTTGGTTTGAAACTACACCCCGACACGTCAGTTTGCATCAAACCCCGCTAAGCGTTGCCAAGACCTTCGGGGGCTATATCAAGCGCAACAAAATGAGCTGGGTATTTACCTCTGCTACTTTGGCGGTTAACGGCAAGTTCGATTACTTTACCAAGCGTTTAGGCATAGATGACGCCGACACCTTGTTGCTGGAAAGCCCCTTTGACTTTGCGAAGCAGGCCAAGCTGTGTTTACCGCGTTATTTGCCCGAGGCCAACGACCCGAATCGGCATCAAATGTTGACTGAAATTGCGGAGCAGTGCGTTAAGGTGAACCGGGGGGGCACTTTTCTACTGTTTACCAGCCACCGTATGTTGCAGCAAATGGCCTCAATATTACGTGACAGGCTGGATCGCGACATTCTGGTGCAGGGCGAGTCCGGTAAAACAGAGTTACTCGAAACCTTCACCAAAAAGGGTAATGCAGTGCTGTTGGGTACTTCGTCCTTTTGGGAAGGGGTAGATGTGCGGGGTGAAGCCTTGCGCTGCGTTATTATCGACAAACTGCCGTTTGCCTCGCCGGATGATCCTTTGCTGAATGCGCGTGTTGAAGATGCCCGTTTGCGTGGTGTCGACGCCTTCAGCACGATACAATTACCGCAGGCAATAATTGCGTTAAAACAGGGCGCAGGACGGTTAATTCGCGATAAAGACGACTCCGGTGTGTTAATTGTTTGCGACAGTCGTTTAGTAACGCGCCAATACGGTAAGCAGTTTTTATCGAGCTTGCCGGCTATGTCACGAACCCGGGATTTAAATGAAGCGTTGAGTTTTTTAGCGCAGGTTGCAGAGAAAGATGAAACCAATAATGACGAACTTATTAGCAGTTGATACGTCGACTGAAAATTGCTCAGTGGCTATTCGCTGGCAGAACAATTTCTTTAGCGAAGCAATAGAAAGCCCGCGGGAGCACTCGCAGCGCTTACTGCCTTTTGTTGAGCAAATGCTGCAGCAGGCAAAAACCGATTTAAGCCAGCTTGACGGGCTGGTTGTTGGCGTAGGGCCCGGCAGTTTTACCGGTGTACGCATTGGTGTATCTATGGCGCAGGGTCTGGCTTTTAGCGCGGAACTTCCCGTGTTTCCGGTCAGTAGCCTGCAGGCGTTAGCGCAACAAGCCATTCGTAAACACAATGCGGAAGCGGTTGTTGCCTGTATTGATGCGCGCATGGGTGAAATTTATTACGCCTTGTACCGTAATAATAATGGTCTTGCTGAACAAATAACGGAGCCCGCCGTTGCTGAACCCTCTGCTAGTTTATTCGCAGAGCATAATGTCCAGGGCTTTCATACTGCGGGAACTGGCTGGGACAACTACGCCGGTACCCTAGACCCTAAGCAGGAATTAAAGCACAGCATGGATTGCCGGTTACCGCTGGCGGAAGACATGCTGACAATAGCAACTAAAGGTTGCGTTACTTCGGTCGATGCAGAGAACTTAGAACCTTTGTATGTTCGTAATGAAGTGACCTGGAAAAAATTGCCAGGTCGATAACTTGTAGAATGGCACTGAACTCGCCATAATAAAATCAGTCTTACTAACAGATGAGTCATCGTTGACGTGCGAATTAATCCGCAAGCGGTTCAGCCGCTAAACAGCCAACAGCAAGGGCCTCAAAGGTCTGCGCCGGAAGATCAGCAACGCCAGGAACAGAACCCGGCGAAAGTCGCTGATACCCGGCGGGTAGTGCCCGATGCCCGGCAAAGTCAGCGGCGCGCAGAACGGTGGGAGTCACTTAATACGTTTTACGATGAGCCACCACAACGTTCTCAAAAAGCACTTAATGCTTATCAAAACATAGCGTTAAGCGAGAAAAGAGAGCAAATTACGTCAATGTTTGGTGTTGATGTTTACGCCTGAGTGAGGTCTGTTATGAAAATGATATTTGCAGTATTAAGCGCAATGGTGCTTGCTGGCTGCACTTCGGTTCCGGATGAGCTTGCCACTGATAATGAAGAGGCTTTGGTGAGTTACAAGGTTGCCAAGCATCAGGGCGATGAAGTAGCCGGTGAGCCAGCCCGTTGGGGCGGTGTCATTGCCGATGTTCGCAACGCCGAAGATCATACCGTGCTGGAAGTCGTCAGCTTCCCGTTGAAGCGCTGGGGACGTCCTGAGGTTAGTGATAACAGCGATGGGCGTTTTTTAGCGGTAGTTAATGACTTTGTTGATCCCGACGTGTATCAGCAAGGCCGGTCAATCAGTTTTGTTGGTACGATAGGCCAAACTCAGCAGGGCAAAATTGACGAATATGTTTATACCTACCCGGTTATTGAAGCAACGGGTTATCACCTGTGGAAGATTGAAAAACAAAACAACCAGGTAGAAATTGACTATTCGCCATTGTGGTTCCGTCATAACTTCTATTCGCCTTATTATCCTTACCGTTATCCGGTTCCGGTACGTGTTCGTGTGCAGGACAACTCGGGTACTCCGGCTAAAAACCGCAACTAATTCGTTCTTTAATGGATTATCGAGAGGCTTTAGAGCAGGCTACCCCGGTCAGTTATCAACTGGACTGGGGTACGGTTCGCGGGCTGTGCTGGGGCGATCCTAACGACATAAGAGTTATTGCAACTCATGGTTGGTTAGACAACAGTCACAGCTTTTTACCTATAGCCCGGTACTGGTCACCTGAAAAAGGTGGTTTTTTAGCGCTTGACTGGCCCGGTCACGGGCACAGTGATCACCGTCCGGTGGGCAACTATTATCATTTTATCGACTATGCTTATGACTTATGGCAGCTGATTCAACAGCAGGACTGGCAGAATTTAACCTTGCTCGGTCACTCTATGGGGGGCTTTGTCAGCAATGTGGTTGCAGCATTATGTCCTGAGCGTATTCAGCAACTGCTATTAGTTGAAGCCTTTGGGTTACTGGTGTCTGACGGAACGAATGCGCAGGAGCAATTGAAACAGGGCTTTTTAAGTCGCAAAAAACTACACACACCACGCTGGCGAAGCTACGCGAATTTCGACTCGGCGGTAGAGGCCAGAGCCGCTCAGGCTGACTTCTCAGTAAATTTAGTCCGGTTAATTGTTGAGCGTGGCTGCGAGCATGGTGAAGATGGCCGCTGGCACTGGCGAGCCGATGCCAGGGTAAAAACAACATCGGCCTACAGGTTACCGAGTTCGGCAGTGGATGACTTGTTTGAAAAGTTAATCATGCCAGTGACCGTTGTGCGCGGGAGCCGCGGTTATGATCAGTTAGATAGCGCATTTAAGCGATGGCAGGATAAAGTTTCAGGCTTAAGTTGTAAGACATTGGAAGGTGGACATCACGTACATATGGAACAACCTGAGAAAATAGCTGAACTGCTTAAATCGTACGTTTAGCGGCTGGTAACGACTAGGATTAACTGGTCGGATATGCGATGATTGCGCCACTGAAAATAACTATAAATAGTGAGAGGCGGAGCCTTTTATGGATAAAATTTGGTTGGAAAACTACCCAGCGGGAGTACCGGAAACAATTGACCCGGATCACTTTGCGTCGTTGGTTGATATACTTGAGCAGTCCATTGAAAAGTACGGCGAGAAAACGGCTTTCGTAAATATGGACTCAGAAATGAGTTTCAAAGAACTGGGTCTGAAAACTCGCGACTTTGCCGCTTACCTGCACAGTACCGGCCTTAAAAAAGGCGATGCCGTTGCGGTTATGATGCCAAACTTGCTGCAATATCCTGTGGCGTTATTCGGTATTCTGCGAGCAGGCATGACTGTAGTGAACGTCAACCCACTTTACACGCCGCGCGAGTTAAAGCATCAGCTGGTAGATTCTCAGGCAAAAGCTCTGGTTATTTTAGAAAACTTTGCTCAAACCTATGAAAAAATAAAAGAAGAAGCTCCGCTCGATTTAGTTATTACCACACAAATTGGCGATCAGTTACCTTTGCTTAAACGCTATCTGGTTAACTTTGTGGTTAAGCATATAAAACGTATGGTGCCTTCTCATAAGCTAAAAGGCACGGTGAGTTTTAATCAGGCGCTGGCCAAAGGAACTATGGTTGACTATAAACGCCCTGAAGTGACCGGCGATGATATTGCCTTTTTGCAATACACCGGTGGAACAACGGGGGTGGCCAAAGGCGCTATGCTGTCGCACCGCAATATGGTTGCTAACCTCGAGCAAGTTTCCTCGGTTATTACTCCTATAATGAATGACGGCGAAGAGACCATTATTACTGCGTTGCCGCTGTATCATATCTTTGCGTTAACCGCGAACTGCCTTACCTTTATTAAGCACGGCGGCAAGAACGTCTTAATTACCAACCCGCGCGATATGCCTAACTTTGTGAAAGAGCTGAATAAGTATCCTTTCTCAATGATTTCAGGGGTTAACACGCTGTTTAATGGTCTGTTGAACACTAAAGGCTTTAAAGACGTTAACTTCTCTAATTTAAAAATTGCCCTGGGCGGCGGTATGGCGGTTCAGCGTGCAGTGGCCGAAGAGTGGGAGCGGGTAACCAAGTCTCGTTTGCTGGAAGGTTATGGTTTAACCGAGTGTTCTCCGGTGGTTACCGTTAACCCTTACGATATTGAACATTACACGGGCAGCATTGGTTTGCCGGTACCAAGTACCGACATGCGTATTGTTGACCCTGAAACGCGCGAAGAAGTGGCTTTAGGTGAACCGGGCGAGCTGGAAGTGAAAGGCCCGCAAGTTATGGTGGGTTACCTGAACCGTCCTGATGCGACAGCCGAATCAATTAAAGACGGTTGGTTTGCAACGGGGGACATGGCCACTGTTGATGAGCGTGGTTACTTCAAAATTGTGGATCGTAAAAAGGACATGATTTTGGTGTCGGGTTTTAATGTTTATCCGAACGAAATTGAAGACGTATTAGCTGACCATCCTAAGATTCTTGAGTCGGCAGCCATAGGCGTGCCGCACGAGTCGTCAGGTGAAGCGGTAAAAGTCTTCATTGTGGCGAAAGATAAGTCATTGACCGAACGTGAAGTTATCGACTTTTCGCGCGAAAATCTGACCGGTTACAAAGTACCTAAACTGGTTGAGTTTCGTGACGAATTGCCTAAATCCAACGTCGGCAAAATAATTCGCCGTGAATTACGCGAAGAAGAGGATGACGCTTGATTCTGCCGTTAGAATTACCCGAGTCGGTACAACAATACCGGCTCGTTACCACCACTGATGATTTACAAGATCTCTGCCAGCAGGCCGTAAAATGCGGTTGGTTCGCTATTGACTCTGAGTTTGTGCGTGAACGCACTTACTACGCTCAGCTAGGCTTATTACAAATTCACGCTAACGGCACAACGGTTGTTATTGATCCGCTGGCGGATATTGATTTAGAGCCTTTATGGCAGCTGATTTCCGGCGATGAAGTCGAAACCGTATTGCATGCCGGCGGCGAAGATATTGAACTGTTTTTCCAGCAAAGCAATGGCCGCCAACCCAAACAAATTTTTGATAGCCAGATAGCCGCCGGTTTTTGTGGCCTGGGTGACTCAATGGGTTACGCGCGTCTGGTCGACGCTTTGTTTGACGGCGTTGAGCTGGACAAAAGCTTGTCACGCACCAACTGGCTTAAGCGTCCGTTAAGCGATGAACAGTTAGACTATGCTGCCGCCGATGCCAGTTATCTGGCGATAATGTACCCGTATCTTAAAGCTTTGTGTGAAGAAAAAGGTGTGCTGGATATTGTGTACGAAGAGTCGCAAATTCAGGTGCGTAAACGCACACAAAGCTGGCCGGATGATCTGCTCTATTTGGGCGTAGGCAATGCCTGGCAGCTGAACCCGCGGCAATTGGCTGCGCTGAAAATTCTGACGCCCTGGCGTTTACACAAAGCGCGTGAGCGCGACATTCCGCTGGGCTTTATTGCCAAAGACGGTGTCTTGCTCGAGTTAGCCCGAAGAATGCCAAAAAATGACGACGAGCTAAGCCGCATTCCCGATTTAGCCCCCATGTCACGCAAGTATTCGGGGCGCGATATTATTCGCTGTATTCAGCAAGCCGAACAAGTGCCTGAGTCTGAATTTCAGCAAACGCTGGAACGTCTGGACGATATGGAAGGCTACAAGCCAACTTTTAAGGCCATTAAAAAGGCCGTTACGGAACTGGCTGAATCTTTACACATACCTGCGTCACTGGTGGCGTCACGCAAGCAAATTAATGATTTTATTAACTTTCATTGGCAATACTCAAAGCAACAACAGCAGCGTTTGCCGCAACCTGACTTAATGGTGGGTTGGCGTCAGCACGCAATTGGGGCAGAATTACAGGCTATAATTAGCAAGTAGCCCCATTCAGGAGAACTGCCATGCTGTGTGATGTTTATCGCAGCTCGAAAAAAGCCGATACCTATCTTTACCTGCCTCATGGTAACGAATTTACCGACGTGCCCGATGTGTTGTTGGGCCAGTTTGGTCGCGCCGAAAAAGTGCTGACAATTAACCTGGCCAACCGTGAACAGTTGGCGCGTTTAACGGTCGAAGAGTTACAACAGCATTTGCATAACGATGGTTTCTATTTGCAGTTACCACCGAAACGAGAGGAACTTCAAGTCAATGTTAACAAATAAAATAAAAGTGGCAGGGCTGGCTCTTTGTCTGGCTTCTTCATTTGCGCTTAGCGCACCGGTTTCTGCGTTTCAGGAAGCTGAGGATAATGCGAAGAAAGAGTCCAGCGAAGATGTGAACCAACAGTTTGCCACCTACGTTGAAGCTCTGAAAGCCGAAGCCATTGAAAGCGGCTATAAGCAGGACACACTGGATAAAGCGTTTGCCAAAGTTAAGTATTACGAGCGGGCAGTCGAGCTGGATAAAAACCAGCCGGAATTTAAGTTAACTCTGGATACTTACCTGCCACGTGCAGTACCGGACTGGAAAGCCGAAAAGGCACTGGAAAAGTACAACGAACACAAAGAGCTGCTGGAAAAAGTGGGCAAAGAGTACGGCGTGCAGCCGCGCTTTATTGTGGCGCTGTGGGGCATTGAAACCAACTTTGGTTCGTTCACTGGTGGTTTTGATGTGGTTTCTGCATTAACTACGCTGGCTTTTGATGGACGTCGCGAAGAGTTTTTCAAAAAGCAATTGTGGGAAGCCTTAACCATTATCGAAGACGGCCACATTGAACCGGAGCAAATGAAAGGATCATGGGCTGGCGCTATGGGTCAGACTCAGTTTATGCCCAGCTCTTTCATGAGCTACGCTGTAGACTATGACGGCGACGGTAAAAAAGACATTTGGGGTAGCTACCCGGACGTATTTGCGTCAGCCGCTAACTACTTAAGCTCTGTCGGCTGGAAAGACGACGTTACCTGGGGTCGCCAGGTACAACTACCTGAAGGTTTTGATGAGTCATTAGCCGGGCTGGACACTAAGAAAAAGCTGGGCGAGTGGGCTGACTTAGGCGTTACGCGTTTTGATGGCTCTGAGTTGCCATCGCGAGGCGATATTGACGCCTCAATAGTGATTCCTGACGACAAAGAAGGCCGTGTTTATCTGGCTTATGCCAACTACGACGCCTTAATGCGCTGGAACCGTTCACATTACTTTGTGGCTGCAGTGGGCTATTTGTCCGACCGCATTCGTTTTCCAAGGTAATGCCTTGTCGGTATTAATGAAATGGTATGAGCAGCCGCTGCATACGCTCAGCCATGCACAGTGGGAAGCCCTGTGCGACGGCTGTGGGCAGTGCTGCTTAAACCAATTGCAGGACGAAGAAGACCATCTTTATTCCACCAATGTTGCCTGTCGGTTATTAGACACCGACACCGCGTGTTGCAGTGACTACGTTCACCGAAGCCAGCGCGTACCCGAGTGCGTTACTTTAACCCCCGACAACCTCGACGATGTTTACTTTATGCCAGCCAGTTGCGCGTATCGGTTGCGGGCAGAAGGGCAGCCTTTGCCTGAATGGCATCCGTTAAGGCATGAGGGCAGTAAAGAGCCCATGAAAAAAGCCGGCTATCATGTAGCCGGCCATTGCGTTAGCGAGGCGAAGTTTAAGGGCGACCTGGAAGACCGAATAGTAACCTGGCCCTTGTCTTAGCCCTGGCATTAAAACGTATTATTTGTGGTAAAGCACCAGCCCGTCTTTTTTCGTGAACGACGAAATAATGTGGCAGATAGTCACAATAATACCGATGAGCAACAAGCCCGCAAAAATCACCGTCATCCAACCGGGCATACCTAACCCCAGCCATTGCCAGTCAATGTCACCGCATAACCCCGGCGCGGCAAATAACCCCGGCATCCATTCGTGCAGTGGAGCCCAGTCAGGAAAATTAGGCGCACTTTCACACACCGCAAAGAACGCGTTTTTCGAGGTTTGGAGATCCCAGTGATCGTAGGCAATTAATAAGCCCTGATAACTGCTGTAAAGCCAGCCAATTAAAGCCGCCCAGCGCGTTAACCAAAGCCCGGAACCAAACAGGCCGACAATAGCGGACAAGCCAATACCGACAACCGCCATACGTTGATAAACACACTTTACGCAGGGCTCTAAGTTAAGAACCATCTGGAAGTAAAGCGCGGCGCCCAACAGGCCTGAACACCCTAGAAATAACAGTAACCAGGCAAAAGGTTTGTTAGGCCACTGACCCACAGACAGCATGATGATTTTCCTTAAGAAACTGTAAAAACGTAGAAACCATACCCAAATAGCGTGGTGTTGTCGATATAAAGGCAGAAGTTATCTTGTCCGACCTCACACAAGGCTGCTAGAATCCTTTTATTAGTTAGTTCACAGGCGGGAATATGATAATAAAAGCTAAAAGTCCGGCGGGTTTTGCCGAGGAGTACATCGTAAAATCTATCTGGAACGGGCATTTTGCACCGGGCACTATTCTACCCGCTGAACGAGAACTGTCAGAACTCATTGGCGTAACGCGAACTACCCTGCGCGAAGTGCTGCAGCGTCTGGCACGCGACGGCTGGCTGACCATTCAGCACGGCAAGCCCACCAAAGTGAACAACTTTTGGGAAACCTCTGGCCTTAATATTCTGGAAACCCTCGCGCGTCTGGACGAAGACGGCATGCCGGAGCTAGTCGACCAGTTGTTGTCTGCCCGCACCAATATTAGCGCCATTTATATTCGCGCCGCCATTCGCCATAACCCCAAGCGAGTTCTGGAGCTACTGGAACCCACCAGCGAGCTGGAAGACAACAAAAAGACCTTTGCCGAGTTTGACTATCAGTTGAACCACGACCTGGCAATGGCCTCCGGCAACCCCATTTATGTGCTGGTACTGAACGGCTTTAAAGGCTTGTACGCACGCATTGGCCAGTATTACTTTTCATCGACAGAAGCTCGCCAGCTGGCCCGCGACTACTATGAAAACCTAATAGCCGTAACCCGTGAAGGCGACTACAACGAGTCCGTGAACCTGGTTCGCCGCTACGGCTACGAGTCCGCCGAAATTTGGCATAGCCTGCGTGGCGATATGCCGGATGATTTGGTGGGTTGATTAAGCTGGTTTCCCGGCTTTCTCGATAGAATTAAATTTAGTTTGTTAATTAAAACCTGATGGCTCTTTTTGAGTTGCCAGGCTTTTTTTTGTGCGCTTTGTTTCTAATGGGCCACAAGGAGCTCCCTTGTTTTCATCGATAGATATGGCTCGCTTTTGCCTGCTAAATTGCATGTTTTATTGTTGCTTTTAGTTTTTAACCCGTTTAGTGTCAATTACATACGTAAATTGTAAAGACTGATATTGTGCACTTTAAAATAGTTAAATGAGCACGCTTACTTTGTTTTTGCCTTTTACTGCTATTTTTTGGTGAAAATATTTTATTTATTAAATGATTGCGAAAGAAAATGCTGCCATTTAATGAATGACAAATTGCGCATGCACAATATATAAATGTTATACCTATTTTAAAGTTGAGAGGACATATTGGACGTTGACTCAGTAAAAAAGCATCTACAAGAGTTTTTTATACAAAGCCCTTTGGTACTCATTGGCTCGGGATTATCCTTGGGTGAAGGAATATCAGGAATGTGGCACCTTGCTCAGCATTTGAAAGAGGAAATCCCAAAGCTTGTTGAAGGGAAGCTGTTAGAAGAATGGAAGCAAGTAGAAGAACTAATTGATCAAGATGTAGGTTTTGAAGATGCTATGGCATCTTTAGAACAAGGAAGTGAATTGGTTCCCTTTATCGTTTCTGAAACTACCAAACTTATAGGTAAAGATGAAAAATCAATAATCGAAGATGTTGTTCTGCAAGAAAAGCAATTGTCATTTTCTCTTTTGTTAAATCAACTATTACATAATCAAAGTGAACTAATCATTGTTACGCCCAATTATGATCGCTTAATAGAGCTAGCCTGTGAGTCAGTTAGCCTGGATATAATCACTGGATTCAATGGTTGTTACTGTGGAATACATAATCCTGAAAGTGAAAAGGATAAAATTTCAGTCATCGAAAGGAAAAGGAATTTAAGAGGTGGTTCTGAAGTAAGGGTTTCGGTAAAGAAACATGCCAAAATATTTAAACCTCATGGAAGCCTAGATTGGTATGAAGTCAATGGTAGCATTATACGGTCATCTTACGAAATCAATGCCAGAAGATTAATTATTACTCCTGGAACAAGTAAGTTTAGAGAGGGATACCAACACCCTTTTGACTATCACCGGGAATTATCAAATAAGCATATTCAAGAAGCCAAATCGATATTGATTATTGGATACGGGTTTAATGATGAACAACTTGAGGTTCATTTGTTAAATAAGCTTCGCGAAGGTGTTCCTGCTTTAGTTATTACCAAGGTATTAACACCGAATGCTATTAGAATCTGCGGCAGTCTAAATAACGTCACTTTGGTTTCTGTTGGTGGTAATGATAACGAGACCAAAGTTAGAATTGATGGAGTTGAAACTCTGCACAATGAAAATTGGTGGTCACTTAAAGAATTTATAAATGGAGTTTTAAAATGACAACGCAAGATTATGTCGTATCAACAACAGATGAATGTTATATAGGGAGGGTGGCCAGTGTCGATACAAATCGTGCTCTTATATTAGCTGAGTCTCCAGAAGTTATTCAAACGCTTACCGTATCAGATCTAGTTGCTATTCAAGGCGCTACTCCGCAAGAATTTTTGATTGGTATTATTGAGAAAGTGAAGCGCAGTGTCGGTAATCCAATATTAATAGATCCAGAGATTGAAGATAGTGAAGAGGAAGATTTTGATGCTGTTATTGATCATGACGTTGTTCAAGTTGCGCTGATCGGTACATACTGGGAGGTTCTTGGAGATAGGCGTCAAATATTCAAGCGCGGGGCAAAGTACTTCCCAAGAGTAGATAAACGGGTTTATCTAATAAAAGAAGAAAGTCTTGAAAGTTTGATGTCAGTTGTTGCTAGTGACACTCCAGAGGACATTCAATTAGTACTTGGAACTTACGGGAACACTCAATCTAAAGCTGTTGCAAATGGCGACAAGCTTTTTCAGCGGCACGCTGCTCTTCTTGGTAGTACGGGGTCAGGGAAAAGCTGGACGGTAGCATCTCTGCTAGAGCAAGCAGCAAAATTAGAGCATACAAATATTATTCTTTTTGATCTTCATGGTGAATATAAAACTCTAACTGGAGAAGGTGTTGAAGATGGAAAAGAGCCAATAGCAGAATATTACAAAATAGCTGGGCCTGCTGACATTGAAAATAAAAATTCTAGCTCTGTATTTGTTCCACACTGGTTGCTTAACAAAGATGAAATGTTGGCTTTGCTTTTAGATCGATCTGATAATAACGCGCCGAATCAGTCATCTCGATTTACTCACCATGTCAGAGAGTTAAAGCAACAATACTTAGTTGATAATGATCTCAAAGGACTTGCTAATGGGTTAACGATTGATTCACCTATTCCATATCCAATTCGCGATCTTTTAGAACGACTTTCTGCCGATGATAATGGCATGAAATTAGGCGCAAATGGAAAGACTGAGGTGAAGGGTGATTGGAACGGTAAGTTAACAAGATTTATAGGTCGTTTAGAGACTAAAATAGAGGATAAGAGAAATTCGTTTTTGTTTGAATCTCCAGAGGGAGCAAATGAGTACGAATGGTTAGCTACTTATGCTAACCAATTTATGGAAACAAAAACGGACTCACTTGGCATAAAGGTTATAGACTTCTCAGAAGTGCCTTCTGACATATTACCAATAGTAATCGGCGTATTGACTAGATTTTTGTATAACGTACAATTTTGGCGAGCAGAAGAAGACCGAACTCCTATCACCTTTGTGTGCGATGAAGCACATATATATTTACCAACAAAAGATGTTAGCGATGGTGACTCAAAGATCGCTTTAGATACTTTTGAAAAAGTAGCTAAAGAAGGCAGAAAGTATGGTGTGTCGTTACTTGTTGTTAGTCAACGACCTTCAGATGTTAGTCGAACTATTTTGAGTCAATGTAACAACCTTATAGCATTGAGGTTAAGTAACCCACAAGATCAGCAGGTCGTCCACAAAATGATGCCTGATTCATTAAGTTCTCTTACATCTGTCTTACCTATATTAGATACTGGCGAGGCTGTTGTGCTAGGAGATGCGGTATTGTTGCCATCACGTATAAAGTTGAATAAGCCAAATTTAGAGCCCGCTAGTGCAACTAAAGACTTTTGGCGTGACTGGTCGAGCAAGGAATCTAAAAGTGACTCTATTGTTTTTGCAGTTGAATCATTACGCCGGCAATCGAGGCTACGATAGGTATAACAAGCGCATGTTGTCGGACTGGTTTTCCGCTGCGCTCCAAACCAGCCGCAAATGCGGGCGTTATGCTCTTCTGCTCACCTTTTTATTTGGAACTTCGCGTGAGACATTCTGAAAGACACAAAACAGAACGGATCGGCTGGCTTCGTGCTGCGGTTCTTGGTGCAAACGACGGGATTGTATCTACTGCGAGCTTGGTCCTGGGTGTGGCAGCAGCAGGGGCGGACTCCAAGGCTTTGTTGGTCGCAGGCGTTGCTGGTCTCGTTGCAGGCGCTATGTCGATGGCAGCGGGTGAGTACGTGTCAGTCAGCTCTCAAGCCGACACGGAGGGGGCCGACCTTGCGAGAGAGAGAGCCGAACTGGCTGATGCGCCTGAACAAGAGCATGCGGAGCTTGCCGAGATTTATGTCAGGCGCGGGTTAGACCGAGCGCTCGCAGACACCGTAGCAAGTCAACTGATGAAGCAGGATGCGATTGGGGCACATGCACGCGATGAACTTGGAATTTCAGAAGTCTCTACGGCCCGCCCAATTCAGGCTGCATTTGCGTCGGCAGGCACATTCTCGGTAGGTGCGGCCCTTCCCCTATGTGTCGTCCTGTTGTTTCCGGAGTGGTTGCTTATGTGGATAGTCCCCGGCAGTTCGTTGGTGTTCCTTGCCTTACTAGGCTCATTAGCAGCGAAAGTCGGCGGCGCTCCTGTTCTTAGGGCAGCCTCCCGGGTTACGTTTTGGGGTGCCTTGGCAATGGGTTTGACGGCTGGGGTCGGTGCGCTCTTCGGAGTGACCGTATGATTTGCTGGCGGTGCATTCTCTCGCCTAACAAAGCGCTGCTGTCGGACAAATTTTCCGCTGCGCTCCAAGTTTGCCGCAGAGCGCGGCGTTGGTATGACTCCCTTTGTCAACTCTGAACGCGTGCAGCCCTGGCTCTTTTCAACCATAATCAGTTCTTTCTATTCTCAAATAAATTGAGCTAACGCACCAGATGAGGCAGTAATGTCGTCGGTTGCTATGCTGGTATCCGTGGATTATTTATCTTGTGATAAACAGCGCCTACCTTACTCACTCCGCCGTAGCTCCTTCTCATCAGTCTATGCTCGTGGGTCAATAACGAATTAGGTTATTGCCATCATAACGCCGTCGTAGGTTGTGCCACGTCCGCGGCCTGATCCGAATGCGTTAGCTCAAACTCGTTTATCATGCGGGTACCCGACTTAATCGAAGCTTTGGATTAACTGGCGTGAGTACCACTTCTCTGGCAATGGCCCAGAGATAAGCTGCCATCTCCCTTGCTATGGCGGTGATGATAAGATTGTAATGTTTGCCTTTTTTATTCATACGTTGATAGCGCTTGCACAGCCTGAGCTGAGTTTTCCAGGCGATATCTACAATATCTTTGGGTAACCCTTCCTGGCTAAGTTGTAAGTCCTTCGACACGTTGGCGGGGTAGCGATAACTGTGCGCTCCTTCAACCAGTTCGCCGTGCCCTCATAATTAATATTTTTTCTGAGCAGCAGAGCTTTCAGTTGGTATTTCGCGTTCTTTAAGTCTTTCATCGCCGTTTCGCGAACCCGGGATAAATCACGGACGGCTTCGTCTTCAGGCACAGGCACACAAATCGGGGTGAGATCCTCTGAATTTAAAAGCTTCACCAACTTCAGCGCATCACGGCGGTCGGTTTTAAATCGCTCCCCGTTGCTCTTCACAATAGGCGACTTCGTGAAACTCTTTATGAGTATCCAACCCTAGAAAAATCATGCTATGTTTGTTCATGCTAGCCTCCAAATGATTTAGTCTTGAACAAACTAATTATGGCACTGGCTTTTAGCTAACCCAGGAAAATGCGGAGGCTAGCATTTGGCAGGGAGTCATTGTGTCTATACACAAAAGGAGATTCAGTGCATTTTCCACACTGGCAGCATTTTTTATCGTTAGAAAGAGATTTCATCGAAACGATTGAGTTTGTTGAGCTTAACCAATCAAATGATGGCGCTTTCTCGGTAGCATATACAAAGCTATTCCTAGCCATATGCTCGGAGATCGACGTTGTTGCCAAGCTGGTTTGCAAGAAAATAAATGCTTCATCGTCAGCAAGAAATATTGGTGATTATTGCTCGGAAATTATTGAAAAGTATCCATCATTTCATACAGTGGAGTGCATGATTCCTCGCTACGGCATCAATATTCAGCCTTGGGCAAGTTGGTCAGGCTCTAGCAACCCTTCTTGGTGGCAAGATCACAACAAGGTTAAGCATCAGCGCGATACTCATTCGACATTAGCAAATCAAAAAAACGTTAAAGAGTCGCTGTGCGGATTATTTTGTTTGCTCTTGTACTTGTATCAGCCGGAGCTGTACTCGGCAACATTAAATCCGCTTCCTGTACTTTTGGATTATGAGCGCATGCCGGGGCATTTATCGGTAAACCCGGGGGCGGTTCTCCCCGATATACCAAGGTAAATGCGTGTATAACAAAGTTATCAACCCGACCTCCACTGCGTTGCTTCGTTTGCGCTTAAACGCTACGCTAGCGCAAACAAACCAACTCCGTTTAGGCGGGTTATAACGGCGCTAGCAGCGCAAGAATCGAAGAGAATCGTATGATCAAGTTACACAATATTGGCGATGATGAGTGGGTTTTTGAGGACAGCCTAGTTGATTTCTCTGTGCATGAGAGGTTAGATGATGCAATAGACCTGTGGCATTCAGGAAAGCCAGATAAAGCTGAAAGCTTAATCAAAGATATTATAGAGAAAAATCCCTATCACATAGATGCCTACCATCATGCATCAATGATATATGAGGAAAATGGGCTCGATTTTGAAGCTTACCTTTGCTGTAGAGAGGGCGTACGAATAGGTTTGTCTGCGGTTCCTGAAGAATTTTCATGGGCAACGTCAAAAATGGAATGGGGTCACCTTGAGAATCGTCCTTTTTTAAGGGCCTATCATAATCTCGGTCTTTGGTTGGAAAAACGAAATGAAGTCAATGAGGCCATTAAAGTGTATTCAAATATGCTTTCTGCATGCCCAAATGACAACATTGGGGTTAGGTATGTTTTGCCTAAGCTATGGATGGAAACTGGTGATTTTCTTTCTATTGTGCGTCTTAATAAAGAATATCCAGACGACTACTCTCCAGAACTCATGTATACGCATTCGTTAGCGTTAATTATGCTAGGTGAAATTGATCAAGCAAGAACACTACTTAATGATGCCAAGACTGCTTTTCCTCTGGTAGCAAAAGAACTAAAAAGGAAGCGTCACCCAAAGCCAAAATCGAGTTTCTCAGAGGGCATCATTGTCGGAGGCGCTGATCAAGCTTATGAATATTGGAAGCAATATGGCAAGTATTGGAGCAATTCAGAACAAGCCATGAGTCTGTTGTAAACCGTGAATAGGCAGCTAACAAAACCATTCAGCGGACGCGCCAAAGGTGCTCTGCGCTGATGGGTGGCAATAAATGAGGTATTGATTCAGTTTAAGAAAGCGGTATGATATTTTCATACTGCTCTTTTCGAGAGGCACTATCTATGAGCATGCACAGGAAAACAATCACGCTGACTGAGCAGCAGGACGACTGGGTGAAAACTCAGATTGAAAGCGGTCATTTTGGCAATGATAGTGAGTATATCCGCGATCTCATTCGAAGAGACCAGCAAGCCAAGGAACGTCTTGCCGCCCTAAGACAGGCACTTACTGATGGTGAGTTAAGCGGAAAACCTAAACCATTGGATATATCTTCTATCAAAGCGGCTGGGCGTAAACTGATGAAGGCGGCTGATTAGTGCTGAAGCTAAGCGTTACACCGAAGGCAGAATCTGACCTGACCGCGATTTGGCTGTACACCTACGAAGAGTGGGGAGCTGAGCAGGCTGATAAATACTTAGATCATCTTGAGGCAGGCATGAAACAGCTTCTTAGCCATCCGTTGCTTGGCGCTGACTATGCTCATGTACTTGTCGGCTATCGCAGATTGTACGTAGAGCATCATGCGGTTTTCTATCAAGTGTTGAAGTCAGAGGTGCTTATTGTTCGTGTTCTGCACGAAGACATGGATGCGCCCCAAAGGCTTTTGGATTAGCGGGCGTTGGTATGACTTCTTTCGCTAACTCTGAGCGAGTACAGTTCTGAACTGGAGGAATATATGGCTCTAACTGAATTTGAGGTCAAAAAAATAGAGAAAGCCGGAGAAGCATTTCTTGCTAAACACCGGCCACCGCCAAGTATAAGAAGTGATCTAGATATTGGTTGGCGCCTGGAAAAGCAATCTATTTATATTTTTGAAACTCGACCAGTTTGGAATAATCCATCTGAATATCAGAATTTGGATATCGCAAAATCTACCTTTGTTCGCAGTCAGGGTGTTTGGAAAATTTACTGGATGCGGAGTGATTTAAAGTGGCATGCCTACGAGCCTAAAAGCCAGGTAAAAACAATTGACCAAGTTTTTAAAGTTGTAAGTGAAGATGAGTTTTGTTGTTTTTTCGGATAAGCCGTATAGGAAACCGCTAAGTTCTCCATTAAACAAAGCCATCATTGGAGGATGATCTATGGCAATTGACGAAGATAAAATCGATGAGTCCGTTTTGGCTTTGCTATATCTAGCATTGCATGATGACAGTCGGGCTTGGAAGTCTTTTGACTGGGATGCAATGAACCGACTTCACGAAAAAGGACTCATTGGTAACCCGGTCGGTAAGGCAAAGTCTGTTGTGTTCACCGAGGAAGGATTAAAAGAGTCAGAGCGCTTGTTTCGGGAGTTGTTTACCACTTGATTACTAAATGTCCACTAAGTGTCCACCCGTATGTTCAAAGGTTATGAGTTAAGGAGCTATTATTGAATTCAATGGATCTTAAACGGGCGGAAAAACTGTCTTTCAACTTACTCATAGCATCCGTAGCGCTGGCCGTGCTTATTTTTCTAGTAGTAAGTTTGACTGGTGACGGTTGGGCTCAAATTGCTGGTTTTTTTATGGGATTTTGCGTTGGCGGCTTTTTGGCTGTAGTTCCTGCACTATATTCTGGTTATATTCTAATAAAAACGAATGCGAGTTCAGCTAACCTAAAGTCAGTTTTAGCACTCTCAGTTGTGTGGTTTATGACAGTATGCGCTTTATATGTCTTTTAGAAGATAACAAATTATGACAACCCTTATAACCGTAATTGCCGTTTTGCTACTCGCAGCAGTATTAAACTTCCGGAGGTTTTGGTGATTGTCAGGAAAATGGAAGAGAGGGATCTTGAAGCTGTAAGCGGCATCTGCCTTGCCTCGTTTCTTCAATCTGTAGCTGATAGCTTGTCTGATGAAGGCAACAAAAAGAAAAGGAGTATCGAATGGAGTATTTTTACTTACTAAGCTTATTAGGGCCGCTTTCATTAGTTGTTGTTCTTTTTATGCTTCGCTCATCGCGTTTAAATAATCCCGAACATGTTTTGCAAGAAACGGGAGATTCCGTACGGATTCTTCATACTCCTTTGGCCAGGGTCGTGCCGTCTCTGGGGAAACTCATTAACAAACACAAGGTAGCTCGTATTCAGAAAGCTGACAGAATTGTGACTGTTTTCAATCAGAGCTCAAATGCAATTGATATCACGCTGTCGAAAAAACATACCGACGTGGTGTTTAACCGAGCTGGCTCGTTATTTCCAAATGCTGAGAAAGTGGTTATTAATAGCTAGTAATGAGCATACTTGGGCTGGTCAATGCTGCTGTGGAAAAAGATTAAACTTTAACCAGTAGCTGCCGTTAACAAGTTACGGGCTATACTAAAATCAAGCTATAGCCGAACTTTTCAGGAGCAATATTATGTCAATTACTACAGGTAATAGCACCTCCGTAACGGGCTCTGGCAAGCAGAATAGCCCCGCAAAAACTGACGACAACCGCAACAGTATGAAAGAGATGGCAGCGCAGTCTAAGCAGGCAAACAATGCTGGCATTTTGCGCGCTCACGAGCGGGTATCTCTGAACAGTAATAATGATTCGCTCAGCTTATTGTACAAAACGGCGCTGGAAGGCATTAACGCTGAGCTGGAACCGGTAATGGGCAAAAATGCCACGCAGAAAATTTACGATTCCGGCGTTGATACTTCTCCCGAGGCCACGGCAGATCGCATTGTTTCTTTTGCGACCAATTTTTATGGTCGTTACAAGGAGATGAACCCGGGCGAATCGGAAGAAGACACTCTGAATAATTTCATGGAAGCTATTACTGGCGGTATTGAAAAAGGCTTTGATGACGCCAAAAATATTCTTACAGGCTTACAAGCATATGAAGGCGAAGTCGAAAGTGGTGTCGACAAAACCTACGATTTAGTAATGAAAGGCCTGGACAGTTTCCGCGAAAAAATGCTGGAACAGGCGACCAAGTCAGAAGAGTCTGATAGCGGCGCTGAGGACTAACCTCGGCGCTTTGCTCCCCCCGAATAGACGTCTGCTAAGTACTTTTGATGAGTTCAGCACCTAACCCTTGAATTGTTGATATAAAGAGTCATCAAGTTAAGTAAAGGTGCTGGCAATTTTTTAATTTCAACAGGTAAGATAGTTCCCTTCGACTCTATGGAATACAAAGGACAAACTTTTGGCTCCCCCTGATCACAACACAGATATTGTAGGAAAGTTTATTGATGTGTCTTTGTATCGGGAGCTTGCCGAGAAAATACCGGATAGAAACCTGGAAATTATTGAGCTAATTCTTCAGAAAGACAAAGAGCAGATTGCGAATGCATACAAGCCCTACCTTAATGGCATGGAGCTCAGCCCTTTTGCCGTCACCTTAGGCGATAACGTGCTTTTTACAAATTCTGTTGGTACTGTCTACTACGTTGATTTTGACTTTGGTGTTTTCGATATGGGTAGGTCTCTCGATGAGTTTGTCGTTGAATTAAAGAGTGGGCAATGAAACTGAGTATTGGAATAATCATCGCTATTTGCCTGGTGATATTGGGTCTATGGGCTGCCGATATTGCTAGTGATCGCGGCAATAAAGTAAAAATTACGGAAGCTGTCTCGGCATACAGCAACTGGGAATGTGGCTACCCTAATAAGTCGGGTTGCAGCGTTGTATTCGATGTTCCGGCCGGAACTGACCATGACGTTAAACGTATACGATACGGCAAAGACTTTATGGCCATTCAGATTAACCAGGACGGCCTAAGCGGCTGGGTGTTTTCAGGGAAAGGAGTGCAAACTATTGCGAAACCAAGTAGTTAATCAATTTCACTATTGCGTTTCTGTTCAACGCCGAGGACGCCATGTTTAAGCGATTACGCAATTGGTTTGAGAATAGACGCATTAGAAAAATGGGTTTCACGATAAGTGAGTGGGAGTCCGCGGTAGCTGACTGGCCGGTAATGGCTCGTTATCAAGGGGCGGAGCGCGATGCACTGCGAGATATGGCGTTCCGTTTTCTGGTTCGTAAAAACTTTGCATCAGGCGGGGATTTTCAGTTCACCGATGCGATGTGCCTAAAAATAGCGACCATGGCCTGCGTACCTGTTCTGCACCTTGGGTTAGATTGGTACGATCATTTATACACCATTATTCTTTACGAAGGGGACTTTGTTCCTAATCGTCCGTATCGTAGCGACGACGGCGTTGTTCACCCTCAAAGCCCGGGGTTAAGTGGGGAGGCATGGTTGCGTGGTCCGCTTATTTTATCGTGGCAGTCGGTATGTCAAACAGGGCCTCATGCTCGTCATGGAAAGGCTAGTAATGTCGTTATTCATGAGTTTGCCCACAAACTCGATATGTTGCGCGATGGTGCTAACGGTGCGCCGCCGATGCATCCGGATATGAAGCCCGGCGAATGGCACGATATTTTTTCTGCGGCCTGGGAGAGGTTGCAGAGTGATTCTATCCATCATAGGCCGTTACCGCTTGATGGCTATTCGTTAACCAGCCCGGCTGAATTTTTCGCGGTATGTAGCGAAACCTTTTTTGAAGATCCACAGAACATGAAAGAGCACATGCCCGAGGTTTACCGGTTATTATGTCAGTTCTACCGACAGCGTCCTTGCTGACGAATATTGCTGTGCTCCAACCACGTGAGCGGCTTAATCCGTTGTAACAGCTAGTTCCATGGCAATGCGTTCGCTTTCTACTGAATCGACTTCCTGAGGCTCTCTAATACGTACCCGATCAGCAGATATACCGCTCTTAGAATTGTTGACCAAAGCATCACGCACTGCCTCTGCACGTGCATTTGCGATAGCTTTGAGCTCCTCATCTGTAATCGACTGCGCTGCTATAACCTTTTCAGCTAAGTGGTTGCGATAGGCCAGAGCGTCGAATTTCTCTTCATTGGATGCTTCACTTGGTTTTTCAGTGAAGCGGTCCTTCAGGGCTTCGAGTTCTGTGTTCGGGTAATGAGAGGAGAATATTGCCTCCATAGCGGCCTGACTTGACTCGCTTGTCAGGCTTGGCTCCTCTACCTCGCTTCCTTCTTCCGCCAGACGTTGTCGTAAAACTTTCACCGCTTTATCTTCTTTCAGAGTAGGAGCATCGAAAGCCCGGTTGAATGGACCGGCTAGTTCGAGAGCCAGAGCAGGACGTTCATTGAGGGCCTCGCGAAGCTTAGCAATGCGCTCACGCTGGGGAGGGAGCAAATGGGTACGTCCCTCCGGAAACTCAACTTTACCCATTTCTTCTGAGTCCGCGCCCACAAGGTTAGCTAAAAAGCTGAAAGGTGCGGTAACGACAGACTTAATAGCGTCTCCAACGGCCTGTTGGATAACTTTGCCAAAGTCGAACTGCGGGTTGCCAACATCTCCACTTACCGGCAGATTTAGGTCAATGACACCGTCGCTGTCCTGCAGCAATGCAATGGCGAGGTCCAGGGGGAGATCCATTGCGTCGCTGGATTCCATTTTTTCGCCCAGTTTCAGGTCATGTAGCACCAAGTTATTCTGTCCGTCTAGCTTTTCCTCATTAACGGTGTAGTCGAGATCAAGATCCATCGTGCCGTCTGCTATTTTTCGGCCAGCGAAGTTCACGGTATAAGGAGAGTATTCAGGGATCTGAAGGTTACGGAATCTGACATTAACAGTCGTCTGGCGCGTTGGATGCCAGGCGTGAACGGTGCCGGTTACCTGTGCCAGGCCATACTCTGCAACTTCGCCTTCAAGCTTCACCCGTGCCGGCTCAGACGAATCGGAACTCAAAGTAGACACTTCTCCGCTTAGTGTGTGAATACTTGTAGAGAAGGGCAGCGGCAGAGAGTTATCGGAAAACTGAATGTCGCCGTCAGACAGCTCAACACCTTCTATAGTGATACCGAACGGTTTGGTTTCCTCGCTTTTACTCGTATCGTCTTTTGTGTCGGCCGGCGCATCAACGACAAGTTGTCCGAAGTTAGTGGTTTTGTCCTGGTTAATGACCACCCGACCGGACAAGCCTTTAACGACAATGGGCGCTGTTTCAATCTCGTTGTTTGCTATGTTCAAATCAAACTGTTCGGTTTTAAGGCTATCCCATCCAAGGAGAGTCTCGTCGTTAGAGGCTTCTTTGATGTTCAGTGTATTAATGCTGGCAGAGCCTTTAAAAGCAAAAGGTTGTTGTGCATTGGTACTCATTTTCCCATTCAGGGTCAGTGTTCCGTTTTCAAGCTGCACGTTCATAAATTGCTGCAGGTAAGGGGCTGCCTGCTTAAACGCCAACTCGTTAATTTCGGCATTTCCTTCCAGAGCTGGGCTCGGCAATAATTGAAAAGTTCCGTTGAAGGCGAGTTTACCGCCCTTTGTAAGCTGACCATTCAGGCGCAGCGGGAAGCTCGCGTCATTTTGTAGGGTGAAATCTTTTACGGAAAGGCCTATGTTCTGCAGAGCCAGTGACACCTGTTTGGGTTCGGCATCGTCAGCAGCTGTTACGTCTTTTAGATTGTCAGCAAAACGCAGAACACCGTTCTCCAACTTAAAGTCTCTGATGCGTAAGGCAGGCATTTCCGCAGGCTCTTCTTTCCCTGATTCTTTTTTCTCCGATTCCGGGCCAGAGCTATCGGCGGCAAGACGTGAGAAGCGCGTTTCACCTGAAGCAAAGCGTTCTTCCTGAATTATTAGCTTGTCTATTTGAATTGCTTCGAAAGTCCAGGTTTGGTCAATAATGCTCGACCATTCCAGGTTGACGAACAAATTGCCCCAGCCAAGTAACTGCCGGTCATCTTTGTCATTTAGCGCAACGCCATTCATTCTAAGCGTTAGTGTATACGGGTTGGTTTGCACCGACTCTATGCGCAACTCACGGCCAAAATCTTCTTTAGCCGTATTCACCGCAACGTACTGGATTACCCAGGGTAGGGCAAAAAAGCCCAGCAAGGTGTAGAGAATAATCAGTACCAACAGCCAGAACCGAACGCGACGCGGGGAGGCCCATTTTTCTCGCAGATAGTTGCCGAATTGACCAAGTGAGCTGCCGTGCATAATAGAGCCTCCGTTAAAGCGAGTAATAATGCACAGTGTAGCCGCCCGAGCGGCCAGCGTCACTTTCGTGTAACGTAAATTTTATTGCGGTACTCTTGCTGGCTATGGTGTAGTAAATAGTTGTGGAACCTAAGGACTGTCGAAGCACCATTTCCACAGATGCCAGTAAAGTAAGCCATAGAATCAAAACGTAGCGCCAGACCTTTTGGAGACAACATGAAATTTAGCTTAATCATGCTTTTTATATTGAGCTTTGCCGTTCCCGTGTGTGCGGAGACTCAGGAGCGCTCTGATTGGGGAAGCGTATTCGAAAAATATGAAGTTCAGGGCACTATTGTCGTAGTCGATGGGCGTGAAAATGATCAGACGACATTTGTGTTCGATAAAGAAAGAGCTGCAAAACGGTTTTCACCTGCGTCAACATTTAAGATCCCACACACGCTTTTTGCCCTTGATGCAGGCGTCGTTCAGGACGAGTTTGAGGTGTTTAAGTGGGATGGAGTGGAACGCAGTTTTGCCGGACACAATAGTGACCAGAACCTGCGCTCGGCTATACGCAACTCAACCGTTTGGGTTTATCAGCAGTTTGCGGAAGGTATTGGAGCGGAAAAAGCGAAAGACTACTTAAAGCGCATTGATTATGGAAATGCAGCTCCGTCTGACGATATCCGTAATTATTGGCTGGATGGGAAGTTGGCTATTTCTGCCAACGAACAGATTGATTTTTTGCAAAGGCTCTACCTTAACGAACAGCCTTTTGCGGTAGAACATCAACGGTTGATAAAAGATCTGATGATTGTTGAAGCTGAGCGGAAGTGGATTTTGCGAGCAAAAACCGGCTGGGAAGGCAGCTTTGGTTGGTGGGTTGGTTGGGTTGAGTGGCCAGAGGGCCCAGTGTTTTTTGCATTGAACATCGACACACCGAACCGCATGGCTGATCTTGGCAAACGTGAAAAAATTACACGTGAGATTTTGACTTCTATTAATGCCTTACCGGGCCGTACAGCTGAAAAGAAATAGTCAACGTCGTTGAACTGGCGTGACAGAAAAAGTATAAGAAATGAAATATGAATATTGAAATTGAAAATTACTATGAGTTGTTGGCCTTACATAAGACGCTAATGGCCGTTAAGTTCGACGAATACTCTTCTCTCAAAGACGCGCAAGGTAGCCCTTTGACGGCTAGCCTGGCTTTTAAGGTGTTCGATTTGCTTGTTTCATCCAGTTTCAACGAAGGCCAGAAAAAACGAGCTCAAGACTGGCTCGAGTGGCAACGCGCCGACACGAACCGACTGGAAACAAAGTTACTTCTTAAGCATATAGCTGACTCAGCTTGGTGGAGCGAGGCCGCCCCCCAGGAACGACAAGAGTACGTACGGGACTTTATGGCTCCGCTGATATTGGGCGATGACGCATTTAATGAAATTCTCAAATATGAATAACAACCCTTTGAGGCTGGCACTTAATGGCATTCGAAAACTTTCTTGAGGCAGTTGAAGGCCCTGATCGAGACTTAAACTTTGCGATTAAGTCCGGTAGCAAAAAAACATTAGGCATTATTGGTAAGCTCTCGCAGAACGTGAATGCTTATGATGATGAAGCAAAGCATATACTCGTACGCCAGTTGTTCTCATTGGCTGCCAATATTGACCTTCGTGACAAGACAAGTGGTCAGCTTATTGCGGCTATTGGAACCTACTTTTTAAAAGCGGCTAAATCGGCAGAGAGTGCGAAATTTATATTTAACGAGTGGTCTAGGCGACTACTTTATCTGGACTATAACAAGAAAGAAGAGTGTCAGGCGGCGTACCAATGGTTGCTGTTACTAAACCAAAGCGACGGAAGCGCACCGAGCCCGCGTGAGCTGGTAAAAGTATTTGATGAGTCGCAACCTATTCTCAGCGAAATCTACGAGAAAATATCAGCGGTTTCTAATGCCGAAGGTTTGCTGGTTGATAAATCAGGCCTTCAGCCGGGTTACAAGCTCGTCGAAACCTTTTTAACGACTTGTTTTTATCATTCAGACAACTGCCCCTCCAATTATGAGTTATGGGTGCTTAGCTGTGTCGAAAGAGACATTAACTTCGGTAATGGCTTGATTCTGTCTGTATTGCAACGCTCCGATGAGCACCCTCAGGTTGTGGCACGGCTCATTGATTTATATATAACCTCTATGGTTGATGAAAACGATGGTGGCATGGCCTGGCGGCTTTTCTTTGACTTATTAGATCCTGAGGAATACCCGGCTCAGCAGCTAAATCAAATAATCGTTTATCTGGAGCCTAAAGTCAGACAGTGGACTGATGAGCAAAACGAGCATGCAATTAATTGTCTATTTGCTCTGGAGCAGGACGAAAATAACTCGGTTAAAACCTTACTCACTCGCTCAAAAGGGGCCGGGAAGCTGGCGAAATTACTGGCCTCCAATGGAAGCGGTAGTGCAGCTAAGCAATTATCGGGTCTGCTGACGCAGCAGGGAGTGAGCTCGTCATACAAGCTTCCTACCGGCGGTGAAGCTCAGTTCGAAGATTTGAATTTTAAATTAATGGTTATTGATGAGCTTATGTACGTAAATAAGTTGTTGTCTCCTGAATTTAATTTAAGAGACTTCGCTAAAGCCTATGACGCCAGAGAAATTTCAGTTTCCGGTTATGAAAGCATACCTGAGGCTCTGGATTACATGAGAGGGCTGGCTATTCCGCAAGAGCTACTGTCCCGTATTACTCATTTAAGTTACGACGCTTCAAGAGAAATTTACGGTCAGCTAGTACCATTCTGGGATGGTGAAGATGACCGTTTTGGGGTGTCCTCATTAAGCGACTTAGATAAGTTGGAAAATATTCAGAAAATAGAAGGTTTCAACGAACGGCTGGTTGAGTCATTTTCACCAGTTATTGAAAGCAAAAATATAACAGTTATTAAGTAGCTTAAAGATGAGAAAAAATGTTTTTTTAATAATTACGATATTGTTCAGTGTATCTGCTTTTAGCCGTGAATTCGTTCAAAATGGCTCCTCAATGGAACCGACAATAAAAGCCGGGCAGACAGTTGAAATAGGGGTTCTCTCGTCTTTCGGCTATGAACCTAGCCGCTGGGATGTGGTTGCCGTGAAAAATCCTCAGCAATTTAATCTTTTGGTTTTCAGAATCGTAGGTCTTCCTAATGAAACGATTCAGCTCGAAGAAGATGGTGTCTATATAAATGATGAGAAAGTAAAGCTACCAGAAAAGCTGATTGAGTCTGGAGTGCAGTACTTGCCAGCTAGTGCTGTTATAAAACGTAAAAAATATTCTAATAGCTTATATACAACAGGCGAAGAAGAATATTTCCTTCTTGGTGATAACACGGTTAATGCCAACGATAGCCGCTTTGAACTTGGTATTATCCATCGCAGCTTGATACTCAATAAAGTTGAGGGTGATCTCTGATACTGACCTATTCGGCTAGCCCGGTGTGTACTCTTGAGTTTTGCAGATGTAGCCGAAAGGAACTATCGTGTCTAAATGCTTACCGAAACAGTAACGATTAAAAGTTAAACTAAGGACTTGCACATGCGCACCTGGATTTATACCGTGTTTACCGCTTTTCTATTTGGGCTGACAGCGCCGGCTTCTGCTGACGACCATGCTCCGAAATACGACGCTCGCTTGAGCGGTTATTCTTACCCTTTTGAAGTTCATACCTTTGAATTTGACAGCCAACGACAGAAACTGGAAATGGCTTATATGCACTTACCGGCGAAAGGCGATCAGCCAACGGTTTTGTTGCTGCATGGAAAAAATTTCGCAGCCGACTACTGGGAGAAAACCGCTAACTATCTTCACGAAAAAGGCTACGGGGTACTTATGCCGGACCAAATCGGTTTTGGTAAGTCCTCCAAACCTGAGCATTATCAGTTTTCCTTCGAAGCTCTGGCTAATAACACTAAAGGGCTAGTGGAGTCGCTTGGAATCGATAAGCTTGTTGTGATGGGTCATTCTATGGGCGGCATGCTGGCTACCCGCTATGCCCTGAACCATGCCGACAATGTCGAGAAACTGGTGTTGGTTAACCCTGTTGGCCTGGAAGACTATTTGCGTTATGTGCAATACAAAGATCCGGCTTTCTTTTATAAGAACGAGCAGGGCAAAACCATTGATAAAGTCCGGGCCTACCAGAAGAAGAATTACTATGACGGTAAATGGTCAGAGGATTACGAAGCGTTAATCAAAATTCACGAAGGCTGGATAAACGGCGATGACTGGGATCTGGTAGCCTGGAATAACGCGTTGACTTACGACATGATTTTTACCGGTAATGTATCTAACGAGTTTGACCAATTAACGGTACCAACGCATCTAATTCTGGGAACCCGGGACACCACCGGCCCTGGCCGTGGCTGGAAAAAAGAAGGCGTTGATTATCAGCTTGGCCGCTACGACCAACTAGGTGAAATTGTGGTAGAGCAAATTCCCGATGGTCACTTGTATGAGCTGGAAGGCCTTGGTCATATGCCGCAGTTTGAAGCGTTTGACCGTTATCGTGAGCAGTTGGATAAGATTTTTTAATTTAGATCCGTCTGCTTTGGCCTAAAGGGGGTAAATTGAGGCGAAATATTTGTGTAGTTGTTTCCTTTTGTCGTTAATTAAAGTTTCAATCTTTATTCGGTGAGTTTGGTCATCCTTAAGAAATAGGGACGCTAATAACGTCCCTGATTTTTCAGTAATGTTTCAATTTTTTATTAATATTTCAATGATATTGAAGTCATTCTGATCAAGTGAATTAATTTCTTCTTCAGAGTCGATGCAGGCTTGGCATGATCCTACCGACTGATCGAATTTTAGAAAAACTAGGTTCTTGCTTTTGTCGTTCCAATATTCTTCTCTAACTAGAATAGATTTTAAAATTTCGAAGTTACTGTTTTCTAAATTATGATCTTCTTTTGGGAATTGAAAGTTAGATCTGATTGCATTAGTAGCTTCATTTCCCGATTTGAAAAGTTTGGGCTTTCCTTCTTTGCTCCACAAGTAAACTGCTGGTACTTTATTTACTATTCCTGAAGATAAAAATTCGTTAACATCCATTTCGTATACTTGATCGATAGTTTTTGCATTCACGAAAAATGAAATCGTCATTAAAATCAGCGTAAAAGATATTTTTAGTTGTTTCATAGCTTCTCCTAAAATGAGAGGAGGAGCTTTTCCTCCTCTCATATAGTAGACATAAACTTAAGCGACACTTTGGAACGGACAGATTATTACAATCTCAATCGAACAGTTACCTTGTGTATCACATTTTAATCTTGTTTCTGTTGAGCAGCCAGCTGATGCATTAAAACTGGAAAAACCAGCAAGCATGATCGCTACAACAGATACCTTTTTTACAATGGACATAT
>NZ_DF266793.1:221721-316513 GCF_000320945.2 Idiomarina sp. 28-8 | reverse complement strand
AAAACAAATAGAGTGGCGTACTTTAAAGACGCAGTCAGTTTTACCATGTTGTGACAGTTTATGTCTGGCGGCCATAGCGGTGTGGCACCACCTGAATCCATTCCGAACTCAGAAGTGAAACACACCAGCGCCGATGGTAGTGTGGGGTCTCCCCATGCGAGAGTAGGTCACCGCCAGACTATTAATAAAACAGCCCTTCGCTTATGCGAGGGGCTTTTTTTATGCCTGTTCGGTAGCCTGACGTTCACGTCAGGTGAGATACCTAGCGTCTCCTTACCTGAGTCTTCCTGCTCAGTTTATAGCGGCAGTGACGGGTGTCGGCCAGGACCCGCTCTCATAATATCCCCCGGGCTTAATCCCCAACAACCTCACCTGATGCAAGAGCATCAGGCTACTACATTCTATTAATTAGATGTTAATCTACTAATAATACGTATTTTCATTCTATAAATATGAACTAATATAAAACTTAGACAAATCAGGAAAACTTTATGTGGAAAAACACATCAGATAAATACGGTTTGACAGCAGTATTAATTCACTGGCTGTCGGCCTTAATAATATTTGGTTTATTTGCTTTAGGCTGGTGGATGCTAACTCTGACCTACTACGACGAGTGGTATCGCCTGGGTCCCTGGTGGCATAAATCGTTTGGCATTACCTTACTTATCGTAACGGTTTTACGAGTGCTCTGGACTTTAATCAATACTAAGCCTAAACCTTTAGGTAGCAAGTTTGAACGGTTAGGAGCGAAAGCGGGTCATTTTTTACTTTATTTGCTGCTATTCACAGTAATGATCAGCGGCTTTTTGATTTCAACAGCAGACGGCAGTTCTATCAGCGTATTTGATTGGTTTTCGGTACCAGCAGTAATAACCGACTTACCAAAGCAGGAAGATATTGCTGGTGACGTACATTGGTACTCAGCGTTGTCTTTAGTGATCCTGGCTGGTGGTCATGGGCTGGCGGCGCTAAAGCATCACTTTATTAATAAAGACAGTACACTTATTCGAATGTTTGGAAAAACTAAGAGGAAATCATAATGAAAAAGACATTAATTGCAGCCGCGATAGCGGGCAGTACTTTATTTACATCGGCAGCAATGGCCGAAGACTATAAAATTGATACTGAAGGCCAGCACGCCTTTATTCAATTTAAAATTAGTCACTTAGGCTACAGCTGGTTATATGGCCGTTTCAACGATTTTGAGGGCTCTTTCAGCTATGACGATGACGCTCCTGAAAATTCCTCCGTTAACGTGACAATTGATACCTCCAGCGTTGATACTAACCACGCTGAGCGTGATAAACACTTACGTGGCGACGACTTCTTAAGTGTATCTGATCACCCTACTGCGACGTTTGAAAGCACGAAATACGTGCCGGATGACGACGATGAAGGCGAAGGTAGACTGCATGGCAACTTTACTCTTAATGGCGTGACGAAAGAAATCGCTATCGAAGTTGAGCATATTGGCGCTGGCGAAGATCCATGGGGCGGATTCCGTCGTGGCTTTGAAGGTGAAGTAGACTTAACCTTAGCCGACTACGGAATCGACTATAATCTGGGGCCAGCGGCTAAAGAAGTTCAGTTGACACTGTCTATTGAAGGCGTACGTCAATAACCGACAGCATCAACTGCAGTAGAGTTAGTGAGCTAACGCTTCTTTGTAAGCGTTAGCCGCTAGCTGACTATCACCAAGAGCGTGGTAGGCGTTGCCCAATAAACGATAAACGTGACTGCTCGGTTCAATTTCTGCTAACTTTTTCAAAGCACGTTGGGCTAACGAAAAGTCCTGATTATCCATAGCAATTTGTGCAAGAGCATAAAGGTAATCTCTATTTTCCGGATCTTGCTTCAATTGAGCTTGAACAAATTCCAGCAACTTCTCCGATTTTGCATTAAATAAATGCAAAGAGTTAACGGCAGCTGGTTGCAACTCCCCTCTTTTTAATCCTTTTAAAACCACTCTGGCAGAGACTTCGTAATCACCTAAATGTTTTAACGCGGCGGCATAACTCAACCTGATGGTTGCGTCGCTGCGTTGTTTACTGGGAAGGCTGCGCCATTCGTTGTACAGCATCTCGTTACTTTTGCGACCCTCAGCAACAAAGCGTTCAAAATAGACTTGATATTCAAGACGGTCAAATTCGGCTGGAGCAAGGTCGGTTACACGGCGCAACTCAGGTAATAGCTCTTTCAGTTGCTGCCAGTTTCCCGACGCTTTAAAGACCCGATAAGCTAACTTAAGTACATTGGCAGAGTGTGGCTTAGCTTCTAATAAGCTTCGCATCTCTTTATCCGCTTCTGTCGGGTCTTTTTTTACTGACTGTTCAATAGAAACAAGCTGAAGCAGTGTATCTGCATTATCATAAAATGCCCCTGCTTCATCGTGCCAGTAAGTTGCCTTTCCGGCGTCTTTATTGAGGCAGGCGGCAATTGCAGTTAACGCGGCAATGTTGTTATCAGGAGATTTTTTGTAAGCCTTAGACAGGCTCTCAGTTGCTTTTTCGGGATTGTCATCGAGCAGCTCGCGTATGCCCTGCTGAAAAATGTTCTGAGCTTTACGTTCGCTTCGATTTGCCAACCACTTCCGACCCTGGCGGGTTTTGCTAAGCAGCCGGCGCAGTAACGACACCACAACACTGAGTACGGCAATTGCCACAATAGTAACGACAAACAGGCCGACTACGGTTGTCTCAATCGCTACTCCGGCAAACTGAACTAAAACATAGCCCGCGTTACCCGACGCGAGTGGTCCAATAATGGCCCCCAATATAATGATGACAACCAGAGCTATGATCCATTTCATGAGGCATCTCCCTGCTCAATAGCCTGAGCGATGAAGTCCAGCGATTCAAGCTGCTCTATACTCTGCTGTTCAAAGTCTTCCTGGCCTAGTGACTGAATACGCGAAATAATATCCTGTGAAGCTGCACCATCGCCTTTTACCTGCGCAATTAGCTTAGATAATTGGTCCAGGTAGCTCTGCCACAATTCATCATTATTCTTTACAGCCGCCTGTTGAGCCAGAGTAAAGAGTAGTTGAATGCGTTCGTTTATTGCTGTGCGCTGGGTCGCACTCAGCAGAGGTTTAGGATCGCTGTCTACGGGTTGAATGCGGATAAAGTTATCAAGGAAGGACTGCCAGTTAGCACTCAGGTTCGTTTGCCAGTCATTAACATCACCACTGACATTCTGGGTGTCAGAACTTAAGCGCTGTTGATTACTGTTTACTTCGTCGGGCAGGTCTGACACGCGTTGTTGCAGACCCACGAGTTGCATTGCCAGGTCAGTATTGTCTGCTTTAACTGCGGCATTCACTCGCTCAATATCGCCCGCTAGCTTCTCGCGGGTACGAATTGCGTTACGACTGTCGATACCCGCCAACTGTTGGTCGGCTAATTTCAAAAGTTGCAGCGCCGCTTTGTAGTCGTCCTGGCTCCACATCATTCGTGCAGCCGCCGATAAGGTTTGTTTTATTTCCAGTAGACGCCAGTAAGCCGCTTTTTCGGCAGGCGTTTTGCGCATGTCGTCACGAAGATCTTCGAGGCTCTGACGCAAACTCGTCAGTTCCCGCTGCAGTTGTTGGTCGGTGTTACTCAACCTATCCAGTTCGCGGGACTGCACGGTGTTCTGTAGTTGTTGTTCCAGATTTCCAACGGAACGTTCCAGTTGTTTAAAGCGCGTTTCAATCGGATCTTCCTGCGGTTGCTCACTAACCTGTTCAGAGTCTGTCTTAAATAAACCAGGGAAACGCGTATAGCCCCAGTATGCGGCGGCGACAATAGCGATTAAAACAATAAGCCAGACTAAGCGTTTGAAGAAACGCCCGCTACTTTTCTCGGCGGTTATGGTTTCTTCTTCTGTGCTCTTCTCGCTACTTTGTTCATTATTCTGAACTTCTTCGTTCTCAATTTTATTCTCTTCAGTCATGAGTTTTTCCATCCGCTATTAGCGCATTCATTAATATGGCGTCCGCTGCACTGCCTGTCACTTTGATATTGTCTGATTGTCCGAAAGGAATCAAACCTTTCAGGCGATGACTTGGAACTATCCACTGACAGCTATCCAGCCAGCTTTGGGCAGAGTTTGGCATAGACGACAAAAAGTATCCCAGTTGTTCAGCGCTGGTAACAACAATAGTACCAACTGAGCTTATCCACTGCTGAATCAGTTCAGGGTCGTTCAATGTGAGTTGTTTTCGGCGATACACTTCCCAGTAATCGACAGAAGCTCCGCGAGCTCGTATGGCATCCGCCAATAATTCACGACCGCCTTCTCCGCGAATGATCAACCAGTTCTGTTGCTGCAGTTTTTGTAATTCAGACAACTCCAGCAACCCTTCCGACTGATGTATGAAGGCCGGACAGCTCACGGCAGTGTTTAAATGTTTGCACGCAAAAGAAGCGGTTCCCGGACCGACTGCATAATATTTAGAAGGAACCCCGCTAAAACCAGCCCGGGAGGCATAATGAGCTGCATTTTTACTGACAATAACAATGCCGTCCCAATGCTTTTGTTTAAGCTGGGTCAGCTGATTTTTATTCACAGGTAAAGGCTCTATCTCAATAAAACTGTGAACAAAACATTCTCTGCCAGTTTCGCGCAGCTGTTGGGTAAAGTCGTCCGGACTATTACCCGGACGCAGCAGTAAAACCGCTTTATGAGAGACTGGATTCACTGTCATAGACTGCGCTCAGAATTTCAGCTGCACCTTGTTTAAGTAACCGCTCAGCAAGCTCTGAACCTAACTCTTCAGCTTTAGACGCCGGGCCGCGCACTTCATCACGAAGCACTTTTCCGCCATCAGGCTCACCAACCAGGCCGCGTAAATAGACCTCATCACCTTCCAGCTCAGCATAAGCACCAATAGGCACCTGACAGCCGCCATCCAGCCCGCGGTTCATAGCTCGCTCAGCTAACACCCGGGTTCGGGTTTCCTGACATTGCAGCGGTGCAAGTAAGGCTTTCATTTCGTCGTCATCGCTGCGGCATTCAATACCCAGTGCGCCTTGTCCATTAGCCGGTAATGACTGCTCCACCGGAATAAAGGAGGTAATGCGGTCTCCCAGCTCCAGTCGAATGAGACCCGATGCCGCCAGGATAATGGCATCAAATTCACCTTCATCCAGTTTGCGTAAACGTGTTTGAACGTTGCCGCGTAAATCTTTTATGACTAAATGTGGAAACTGCTCTTTTACCTGGCAGCGGCGACGTAAACTACAGGTTCCGACTACTGCGCCTTCCGGCAGCTCATTAAGGTTTTTGTAGTTGTTGGATACAAAAGCATCGCGCGGATCTTCGCGTTCGCAAATGGTATGAAGCTCCAGCCCCGGCGGGAACTCAACCGGTAAGTCTTTCATGCTGTGTACGGCAATATCAGCACGACCTTCCAGCATCGCCACTTCCAGTTCTTTCACGAACAAGCCTTTACCGCCAATTTTTGCCAGCGGAGTATCCAGAATGACATCGCCCTTGGTAGACATAGGAACCAGCTCTACCGACAGGCCCGGATGCAGCTCTTCAAGGCGTTGTTGAATGTGTTCAGCCTGCCATAAAGCCAGCTTGCTTTTGCGTGTTGCAATTCTAACGCGTTGGGTCATTCGTTTTCCTTTACGACGATTAATGACTTTTTAGGTATCTGGTGCGATGATAGGCATCATAGAAACCCAAACGGAATACCTATAGTTTAGCGATGTTTAGTCGAATTGTAATCAAGACGCTGGTGCTATCAGCCATTTTAATGACTTTAGTCGGTTGTGGTCAGAAAGGACCACTAACGCCTGAGCCTATGCCAGAGCAAAATACACCTGCAGAGCCGCCGGCGGAAGACACCAAATGAGCGAATTAATTGACTATAAAAATGGCCAGTTTCATATTGAAAACTGCGACGTCGAGAGTCTTATTGAACGTTTTAGTTCGCCTTTGTATGTTTATTCCAAAGGTCAGATTCTAAAAAACTGGCGTGAGTTTCAGCAATACTGGCCTGCGCCTCATAAGCTGTGTTATGCAGTAAAAGCCAATAGCAACTTAGCTATTCTGCAGTTACTGGCTGAGCATGGCGCTGGCTTCGATATTGTCTCCGGTGGCGAGCTTCAGCGTGTATTAATGGCCGGCGGCAAGGCCGAAGATGTGGTCTTTTCCGGTGTGGCTAAATCCAAAGACGAAATTATTATGGCGCTGGAAGCGGACATCGGCTGCTTTAATGTAGAGTCTGAGGCGGAGCTTGAGCGCATTCAGGACATTGCTGCCACCATGGACAAACAGGCGTCGGTTTCCATACGGGTAAATCCTGACGTCGATGCCAAAACGCATCCGTACATTGCCACAGGCATGAAAGCCAACAAGTTTGGCATTAGCATGTCACTGGCCAAGCCGGTTTTTCTGAAGGCGCATAGCCTACCTAATATTAATTTAATTGGTGCGGACTGCCATATCGGCTCACAAATAATGACAGCTGAGCCTTTCCTCGATGCCGCGCAGCGCATGTTTAACCTGGTTTCGGAACTGGAAAAAGACGGTATCCAGCTGACACACCTGGATTTAGGTGGCGGTTTTGGTGTGGCGTATCAGCCGGAAGAGCCATTGGATAAGTCCTTTTATTTAAAGGAACTGGTTAAGTTAGCCGAGAATTACCCGCAAATTACTTTGGTACTGGAACCCGGTCGTGCTATTACCGCAGACGCGGGTGTTTTGCTGACCACAGTGGAATACATTAAACCCTCAGAAGATAAGAACTTTGTGTTGGTTGACGCCGGCATGAACGATTTAATACGTCCGTCTTTGTACCAGGCCTGGCACGACATTTTACCCGCGCACGAAAATAAGCGCGGCGGCGACCAGTTGAATGATATTGTCGGCCCGGTGTGTGAAACCGGCGACTTTTTCGGACACGCACGGCATTTAAATGTGCAACAGGGCGACGTACTGGCCATTAAACATGCCGGTGCCTATGGTTTTACTATGGCGTCTAACTATAACAGTCGTGGCCGCCCGCCCGAGGTTTTGGTCTCAGGTGATAATGCTACACTGATCCGCGAACGTGAAAGCTTTAACGATCTCGTCCGGGGCGAGCACTTGTTACACCAGGAAGGCCAATAAAAATGTTATTACATTTTTCAAAAATGCACGGGCTCGGCAACGACTTTATGGTGGTGGATAACGTCACTCAGAATTTATATGTGAACCCAGACCAAATACGTCGCTGGGCAGACCGGCACACGGGCATTGGCTTTGATCAGATGCTGTTAGTTGAGCCGCCCTATGACCCTGATTTGGATTTTCACTACCGCATTTTTAATGCCGATGGCAGCGAAGTTGCTCAATGTGGTAATGGTGCCCGCTGCTTTGCGAAGTTTGTAAAAGCTAAAAACTTAAGCAATAAGAATCGCCTTAAAGTCAGTACCAAGGCCGGAAAAATGGTTCTGCACTTAGAGAAAGACGGTCAGGTGACGGTGGATATGGGCGAACCCTTATTCGAACCGGCGGCGGTGCCTTTTAAAGCGCAAAAAGCAGAACAGACCTATGTTTTAAGAGTAAAAGAAGAAACGGTTCTTTGTGGTGTTCTGGGGTTAGGCAATCCACATTGTGTTATTGCCGTGGATAACGTCGACACGGCGCCCGTGGAAACTCTGGGAGCGGCTCTGGCAGCGCATGAGCGTTTTCCGGAAAGCGTGAATGTAGGTTTTATGCAGAAAGTATCGGCTGACGAAATTAAACTGCGCGTGTTTGAGCGTGGCGTAGGTGAAACCATGGCCTGTGGTAGTGGTGCCTGTGCGGCAGCTGTAGCCGGCATTCAGCAAGGCTTATTAAATGAGCGAGTAAAAGTCAGCTTGCCCGGCGGGGACTTAATTATCCGTTGGCAGCAGGGGCAGCCTGTAAAAATGACCGGCCCCGCAGAATTAGTTTACGATGGACAAATGGTGTTATGAGTAGCGAATCGAAAATGATTGCAAATGAACGTTTAGACGACAGCCTTATAAGAGAATACTTACAAGAGAACCCTGATTTTTTCACGAGAAACGATGACTTACTGGCTCAGTTACAGTTTCAACACAGTGAAAAAGGCGCCGTCTCGTTAATTGAACGGCAGCAGCAAAAGCTGCGTTTGCGCGTACAGCAGCTGGAAGAAGAAATTACCGAGCTGATGATAAACGCGCGCCGCAATGAAGCTATTTTCTCGGCTTACAGCAACTTATACGTCAGTCTGTTGCGCTGTCAGAGCCTGAGTCAGGTTCTGGATGAACTGCAAAACACCTTTGAGAATGAGCTGGAAATGCCGGCCTTGTCCTTGAAGTTTTTCGACAGCCCGGTGGATTTAGGCGAGCAATACAGCTTTGCTTCCGACACTCACAAAAAGCTACTAAGCAAACGTTTCAATGAAAGTTCTATTTATCTTGGTCGCTTAACGGAGCAAGAGCATAAGCTGTTGTTTCAGGACGAAGAGATTGCTTCAGTGGCGTTACTACTTCTGGGTGACAATGGCGAACTGGGGATGCTGGCAGTTGGTAATACTAACGCCAGTCACTTCGAGCCGGCCATGGACAAGTTACTGATCAATCAGCTACAGGCCTTGCTCAGCGCATTGTTACCGGGGCTACTGCAAAACCATGAAGCTGCATGACTGGCAGCAAAAATGGATGCAACAACTGCAGGGAGAGCGGGGCTTAGCGGAGCTAACGCTAAAGAATTACCAGCGCCTTATCGCCGCTGATCTGACTGCTCTTGAACTGCAAAAAATAACGGAACCTAAAGCGCTGCGTGTCCCTGTTATTGAACGGCTTTTAGTCGGTTGGCGGCGCAATGGGCTGGGTGAACGCAGTATCGCTTTAAAACTATCGGCATGGCGCACTTTCTGTCAGTTCATGGTGGAATCTAACGCTATGGATGACAACCCGGCCATGTCAGTATCGGCACCTAAAATTCCCAAACGCTTACCCAAAAACCTCGATGTGGATAGTATTTCTCATTTACTGGATTTACCCACAGATGATGATTTAGCCATTCGCGATGCCGCCATGATGGAGCTGCTCTATGCCAGTGGTATTCGTCTGGCGGAGCTGGTGAGTCTTGATCTAGACCACATTGACCACCGTATGATGCAATTACGGGTGACCGGTAAAGGCAGCAAAACACGCATTGTGCCCTTTGGCCGTTGTGCTGAAAAAGCCTTAAAAAAATGGTTGTCAGTGCGTCAGGCCTGGTTAAATCAAAAGCCTGAGCTGGCGCTCTTTGTGAGCAAACGGCTACAGCGTATTAGCCCCCGTACTGTGCAGCAGCGGCTGAATTACTGGGGCAAACAACAAGGTGTGGTGGGTGACTTGCACCCGCATAAGTTACGGCATTCGTTTGCCTCTCATATGCTGGAATCCAGTGGTGATTTGCGCGCTGTGCAGGAAATGCTTGGACACGCTAACTTATCCACAACTCAGGTGTATACTCATCTGGACTTTAAACGTTTAGCCAGTGTTTATGACAGCGCCCACCCGCGCGCCCGGAAAAAATCGACTTAACTTTATCAAATAAGAGTAACGCGTTATGCAGTTCCACCGCCGCTGGCATTTACCCAAAGTTATCAGTTTTGATTTAGACGACACGCTTTATGACAACGTGCCGGTTATGCAGCGTACGGAAGAAGTCGCTCACAGCTATATTGCGGAACAATACCCGCAAACTGCTGAGTGGGACATGCACCACTGGCGCCGCTTCCGTGATGAAGTCAGCCGTACCGACGAAACTCTTGCCAGCGATATGACCAAACTGCGCCTGAAGACCCTGGAGCTGGGGTTAGAGAAGTTCGGTGTTGATGATTCGGCAAGGGCCGCGAATACCATTATGGATGTGTTTCTGTCCGAGCGCAGTAACTTTGAAGTGCCACAAGACAGTATAAAATTATTGGAGGCTCTGTCGCAGCGTTACAAATTAATTGCGCTGAGTAATGGCAATGTTAATGCGGATAAAATTGGTCTGGCTAAGTACTTCGAGCTGGTGATTCAGCCCGGAGACGGCATTCGCGGCAAACCCCTGCCCGATATGTTCGCCGCCGCTGAACGAAAGTTACCTGAGTTGCAACCGCATGAGTTCTTACATGTGGGAGATCATCCATATTCCGATATTCTTGGCGCGCAGCGTCATGGTTGGCAGTCGGCCTGGCTAACCTCGGGGCTGGGAACCACTGCGCACTTATCGGTGTTGCCAACCGTTACTTTGCATAACCTGAATCAGCTACAACGGCTTTTATTGGATTAAAGCCGGCGAACAACTACTGGTTGCTTATACAGTGATGCACTATTACACTGACGGCATAACGTAATACAGTTCTCAATAATGATTTAGGTGACCGCTAATGAGTACACACCCGCTTCTGGCAGATTTAAACGAACGACAGCAGCAGGCCGTATCTGCAACCGACGGTCACATGCTGGTTCTGGCCGGAGCCGGTAGTGGTAAAACCCGTGTTCTGGTGCACCGCATTGCCTGGCTTATTCAGGAGCGGCAGTATTCGCCCTTTAGTATTCTGGCTGTTACCTTTACCAATAAAGCGGCAGCCGAAATGCGCGGACGGGTTGAGCAACTGGTAGGCAGCTCGGTACGTGGTATGTGGATTGGTACCTTCCATGGTCTGGCGCATCGCTTATTGCGTGCGCATTATATGGACGTTGGTCTGCCGCAAAACTTTCAGATAATTGACAGCGACGATCAGCAACGGCTCATTAAGCGTTTAATTAAAAGCTTAAACCTGGATGACAAACGCTGGCCGGCAAAGCAGGCGCAGTGGTACATCAATGGTAAAAAAGACGAAGGTCTGCGCCCGCAGCACATTGAAACCTACGACCCTACGGAGCAAACCTTAAAAGAAATCTACACTTTGTATCAGGAAAGCTGTGACCGAGCCGGCCTGGTGGATTTTGCCGAATTGCTGCTGCGCGCGCACGAGTTACTGCGGAATAACCGCATTGTCCGCGAGCATTATCAAAACCGCTTCCGCCATATTCTGGTCGACGAGTTTCAGGACACCAACTCCATTCAGTACGCCTGGATCCGTTTATTAGCGGGCAGTCAGAACAGCGTGACCATTGTTGGTGACGATGACCAGTCCATTTATGGCTGGCGCGGTGCTAAAGTCGAGAATATTCACCAGTTTTTATCGGATTTTGAAGGTTCTGAAACCATTCGGCTGGAGCAAAACTATCGCTCTACAAGCACCATTTTGCGCGCCGCAAACTCGGTTATCTCGAATAACTCGGGGCGTCTGGGTAAAGATTTGTGGACCGACGGTAACGACGGCGAGCCAATCAGCCTGTATGCGGGCTTCAATGAAATGGACGAAGCCCGTTATATTGTGGCGCGAATTGAAGAATGGCGCGATCAAGGCGGTTCACTGCAAGATTCTGCTATTTTGTACCGAAGTAACGCACAATCACGCATTTTAGAGGAAGCTTTATTGCATGCACGCGTGCCGTATCGTATTTATGGCGGCTTGCGTTTCTTCGACCGCCAGGAAATAAAAGACGCACTAGCGTACTTGCGAATTCTCGGCAACCGCGACGATGACGCCGCTATCGAGCGGGTGATCAATACGCCGACGCGGGGCATTGGTAACCGTACTATGGATATGATCCGCCAGGCTGCCCGAGAACGTGAAGAGTCTTTATGGCAGGCGGCAAAATATATGGTCAATGAAAAGCAGTTGGCCGGGCGTGCGCGTAACGCGGTGGGTTCGTTTCTGGATTTTATCGAGAACTTAGACGACGAAACCGAAGAGTTTTCATTAGGCCGCCTGAGTGACGAAGTCATTAAGAAAAGCGGTCTGATGGCCATGTACGAGGCCGAAAAAGGCGAAAAAGCGGAAACCCGGGTCGAAAACTTAAAAGAGCTGGTGACTGCCTGTGAAAACTTCACTCTGGATGATGCCGAAGAAGACATGACACCGCTGAATGCGTTTCTGGCACACGCCTCGCTTGAAGCTGGCGAAGAGCAGGCCGATGAATATCAGGATGCCGTACAGCTCATGACACTGCACAGTGCTAAAGGTCTGGAATTTCCTTTAGTGTTTATGACCGGTGTGGAAGAAGGCCTGTTCCCGTCTCAGCAGTCCATGGATGAGCCCGGAAGGCTGGAAGAAGAGCGCCGCCTTTGCTACGTCGGTATGACTCGCGCAATGGAAAAGTTAGTGCTTACTTATGCAGAGCAGCGCCGTATTTACGGTCAGGAGTTGTTTCATAAAGTTAGTCGCTTTATCAGTGAAATACCGGCGGATACTTTGCATGAAGTGCGGCTGCAAACCCGGGTAGAAAAGCCCGCCAGTTATGGCCGATTCAATAACGCAGCCAGCCACGAAAGCTTTGAGCAAACGGGGTATTCATTAGGCCAGCGGGTACGTCACCCTAAGTTTGGCGAGGGTACGGTGCTGAATTATGAAGGTACCGGTCCGCAATCCAGAATTCAGATTAACTTCGACAATGTCGGCAGCAAGTGGCTGGTTGTTGCTTATGCACGACTGGATCCGGTTTTCTAAAGTGTAAAGAGGTGATCAAAAACCGCATTCTTCGACTACCTTTAAGGTACATACATACAATGTCGGAGGCATTTTATGAAACGCTCTGCAAATGCACAGTGGAAAGGTAGTATAAAAGAAGGTTCAGGCGTTGTTTCAACGCAAAGCGGTGTTTTAGACAGTACCCAATACTCATTTAAGAGCCGCTTTGAAGAAGGCAAAGGCACCAACCCGGAAGAACTTCTGGGTGCGGCGCACGCAGGCTGTTATGCCATGGCGTTTTCGTTAATGCTGGGTGAATCTGGCTATGAGCCGGACAGTATTGATGCTAAAGCCGAAGTGTCGTTAGAAGAAGATGGTGACGGCTTCAGTATCGCTAAAATTCATCTGAAGGTGAAAGCCAGTATTCCGGATATTGACGAAGACAAATTCCAGAAACTGGCTGAAAAAGCGAAAGAAGGCTGTCCTGTCAGCAAAGTGCTGAAGGCTGAAATCTCAATGGATGCCAGCCTCAGCTGAAGCTAACTTCTTCTTCGCTTTACGATCACGCTGGCGCTGTATAATAGAATCGAAACTGTACAGTGCCAGCGCACTCCAGATAATAATGAAAGTGACCAGCTTACTTTCTTCTAAAGGCTCACCGTAAACCACTACCGCCAAAGCAAACATTAATGTTGGAGCTATATACTGGAAAAAACCCAGTGTCGCATAACGCAGGCGCTGTGCTGCTGAGGTAAAACACAGTAGTGGAATGGTTGTGACCAGCCCGGCGGCAACGAGCAACAGGTTTAACGTCCACGGGTTAGCGGTTAAATCACTACTGGCTGATTCGGCAAACACAAACAGATAAATAAGCATTACCGGGAATAGAATCGCAGTTTCAAGCCAAAGTCCGCTAATAGAATCGACCGGCAGACGTTTGCGAATGGCGCCGTAAATGGCAAAACTAGAGGCTAAAGCCAGAGCCACCCAGGGTACCGAGCCAAAGGTAACAATTTGGATGGTAACGCCCACCACGGCCATACCAATGGCAACTAACTGCAAGCGGCGCATACGTTCGGCAAAAAACACCATTCCGATAGCCACATTCAATAATGGGTTAATGTAGTAGCCGAGGCTGGCATCTAACATGTGGTTACTGTTGACGGCCCAAATAAATAAAAACCAGTTACCACCCAGCAGGCAGGTTGCCAGGGTTAAGCGTAGTACTAATTTGCGGCTTTTCAGAATAGGGCGAATGCGGTCCAGTCGCTTCATGGCAACTATTAGTACAAACACCATCAAAAATGCCCAGATAATTCTATGGGAGAGTATTTCTAGCGCAGGTACTTGTTTCACCAGCTTGAAGTAAACCGGTGCTATGCCCCAAAAAGTATAGGCTGCAAGTGCGAAAAAAACGCCTTGCCGCGCCCGAACAGCGTCATCGGACATGTCGATAGAATCCTTTTTTATCAGCGTTAGCCGACCAGATAAGTCCCGGTTCCGAACGCTATGTGCGTGCCTTCTTCGTTGTGCAACTCCATCCGTGCCACCGCTACTTTATTACCTGAGCGGATAATGGTTGCGCTGGCTATGAACTCGGTACCGCGTCCCGGACGAAGATAATCAACCCGAAGGTCAATAGTACCACAACGGCTCAGACGCTCCATTAAATAAGCTTCAGTAGGAGACTCCAGTCTGTCGACCATGCCGGCAATAGCGACCAGTCCTCCGGCGGTGTCCAGGGCTGTTGCGGTAACCCCGCCGTGCAGCATACGCTGTGGCACATTACCCATAAGTTGTTCCTGCCATTTAAATCGAATTTCACCACGCGCAGGGTTAAACTCCGTAATTTCCAGGCCAAGCAGTGCCTGGAACGGAACCTGAGTGTTCATAAACTCGGAAACTTTTGTCAGTATTGTTTGTGTATTCATTTTCGGCATGGTGATTAGCGGACAGGACGCTTACAATAAGAGCATGTTACTCGGGAAGTCAATATAACCATGCACAGCAGTACCGCCGAAAAAGCACAATTTGATCCGCTTAAACAGCAGCTTGAATCTATCTTTGGCTATCATCAGTTTCGTGATGGCCAGCAGGATATTATGCAGGCCGCTATGCAGGGGCGTGACTCTCTGGTGCTGATGCCAACCGGCGGCGGTAAGTCGCTGTGCTACCAGTTGCCGGCTATTTGTGGTGACGGCCTTACCCTGGTTATTTCGCCGTTACTGTCGTTAATGCAGGATCAGGTCGAGGCACTTAAAGCTCTGGATATTTCAGCGGCGACGCTGCATTCCGGGGTGTCATCGCAAGAATCTATGGCAACCATGCAAGGGCTTCAGAGCGGTGACATTAAGCTGCTTTATGTAAGTCCAGAGCGGGTTTTACAACCAACCTTTATTGAACGCCTGCAAACCTTAAAGCTGAATTTTATTGCGGTGGATGAAGCCCACTGTATCAGCCAATGGGGACATGACTTCCGGCCTGAATACGGCAAACTTGGAGTACTGCGTAATTACCTGCCCAATGTGCCTTTTATGGCATTAACGGCAACCGCAGACTCTGCCACCCAGCACGATATTATTGAACGGCTGTGTCTGCGCGAACCCTTGGTGCACCGCAGCTCGTTCGACCGGCCCAATATTCGTTACGTAGTGCAGGAAAAGTACAAGCCACTGAAGCAGGTTCGTGACTACGTTAAAAAGCAAAAAGGCGCCGCCGGTATTATTTATTGCGGCAGTCGCAAAAAAACTGAAGAGCTGTCGGAAAGTCTGCAGCAAGCCGGGGTGCGTGCTGCACCCTACCACGCCGGTATTGAGCACCAGATAAAGGAAAGTACCCTGCGCCAGTTTCTGCGTGACGACATAGACGTTGTTGTTGCGACGGTGGCCTTTGGTATGGGTATTAATAAGCCCAACATTCGTTTTGTTATTCATTTTGATATTCCCCGTAGTGTTGAGTCTTACTATCAGGAAACCGGGCGTGCCGGGCGCGATGGCCTTCCAGCAGAGGCCGTCATGCTTTATGACCCACGTGACGCGCAGTGGATACGACGCATGATAGAAGATCAGGAGAATGAGCAGCGGCGCTTGGTCGAGGCGCAAAAGTTTTCAGCTATGCAGGCTATGGCAGAAGCGCAGACCTGCCGGCGGCTGGTGGTGTTGAATTATTTTAATGAATACTCGGATAAAGAGTGTGGAAACTGCGATTTGTGTCTGGACCCGCCCCAGCGCTACGATGGTCTGGAAGATGCCCAAAAGGCACTGAGCTGTGTGTACCGAGTCGGTCAGCAGTTTGGTATTAACCATGTAGTTGAGGTTTTGCGTGGTTCAAAAGCCCAGCGTGTTCTCGAGCTGGGACACGACCAGTTGAGCACGTACGGCTTAGGCAAATCGGAAACCCAGGAGCACTGGTTTTCGGTATTACGACAGCTCATTCACCGGGGGCTTATTCTGCAGGACATTCGGCGTTTTGCGGCGTTGCAACTGACTGACGCCGCACGTCCTGTTTTAAAAGGCGAAGTGCCGCTGGAACTGGCTAAGCCGCGAATAGAATTAACCGCAACCAAAACCCGAATTACTGATCGGGGTGACTATAATAAAATTTTGTTCCGGCGTTTACGCAAGTTACGTAAAGACATTGCTGACCGTGATCAGGTGCCGCCTTTTGTGGTGTTCAGTGATGCGGCACTGGTGGAAATGTGCGTACACTACCCCACAACAGCCAAAGATATGTTAGACATCAATGGTGTTGGAGAAGTTAAACTGGCACGTTATGGCAATGAGTTTATGCAGGCTGTGGAAGCGTTCTTGTCCGGTGCCAGCGAGCGAGAATTATTTAATGGGTAAAGAATAATAATGGAAGACAACATCATTACGCTAAAAAGTACACCGCCGGAAGCTGACCATGAGCTTTGGGTAAACGAACTTTGTGAGCGCATTGGTGCTACGGTCCGTGAAAAAGAATGGGCAGCAGACCAGTTTTGCTGGCGTTTGAGTATTAACCAGCGGCACTGGCTGCTGTTCTACTCGGAAATTTGTGATGCCGTCTGGTTACAGGCTCTGGAAGAACCTGAAGCGACAGTAAAAGCACGCCTGGTGGAGCATGGTTATGTTTAACTACTTGTTTGCTGCACTACTGTTAGCGTTAACTCTGATACCACCGGCTTTTGCTCAGGATCCTCTAACCGTTTCCCCGCAAAGCTCGCGCTTAATGTTGAATGAACACTTCAATTACCGGGTGGTCAATGCCAACCTGCAAGTTGAGAGCATTGCTATTAATGAACCGCAGCGCTGGTTAAGCCCTGAGGAGTTACAGGATCATAACTACGCAGGTGAACGACCCAATGTCTGGGGCGTGGTTCCTTTGTTTAATCGAAGTAACGCGCCGCTTACTCTTCACCTGCATTTCGCCGACCCTTACCTGGAACAAGTTGGGGTTTATTTACTGGATAAAAATGGGCAAATAGAAAGCAGTAACATCAGTCGGTTTTCCACCCCGCTATTACAGCGAAATTATTTATCTCATGAGCAAATTCTGCCGGTAACCTTACCCGCTAACAAAATTGTCTGGTTGGCTGTGTCGGTGCAGCAATGGCCGGAACAAATGCCGTCTATAGGTCTGTGGCAGCCAGGCGACCTACAACTGCGCCTGCAGCAGCAACAAACAGCTTTGGGGGTTAACGCCGGTATTCTAATTCTGTTGGCTTTAGCTGCGGCAGTTTCAGCGCGGTTGTTCGGTAGCCGCCTGTTAATTTCCTTTGGCGGTCTGACATTAACCTTTACCCTCGCACTTTTATCACACAGTGGTATCTGGATTACTTACTTCACACCATACTCGCCGGACATTGCTGCGGAGCTGAAGGTGTATATCAGCCAGCTCCTGATCCTGGCTCTTAGTTGGTTTATATGGGAATGGTCGCGTTTTCGCTTCAAGTTCTCCCGTTTCAACCGTATTGGTTATGCAGTAATGATGGTGGCAATTGCGTTGACCATTTTGTTGCCGTGGCTGTCGGAGCCCTGGCGGTTGGCTTCTGTATCCTGGCAAATTAATGCGTTATTGCTCTGGGGCGGAGTGGTTATTGGCCGTAGCCTGCAGAAGCAACCTGTGGCGGGTCATAAATGGCAAACGGTATTGATGGTTCTGACCATTATATCCGCCTGGCTGCTGGTTTCACCGCGCTATAACCCAATATGGGAAGGGCTTTCCGGGTTATTGTTGTACAGCGGCCTGACGTTAGTCACAACTATGTTTTTGCTGGCGCTTGAGCGTTACCGATTTAGTCGCCTGGTACAGCGTATTAGTAATTTAAAACGTAACCGCAAAATTTTAAGGCGGCGTTTATGGCGTATTTTAAAACGAACCGGAGAAGGTTGGTTCAGAGTTAACCCCGACGGCAGTATTAAACAGGTTAACCGGCAAATGATAAAAATTCTGGCCGCTCATTCCCTGAAACAAATTCAGATGCACTGGCCAAAAGGTTTTAGCATTGAAGGGCAGCGCCAACTGGTTTCTATTGAGCGGCTTGATGGTCGTAAAGTGTGGCTCGATATTGAATTGTTTCCTGACAATACGGGGCGTATGGCCGATGTCACTAAACGTATGGAAGCAGAAGTTCATCTTAACTTTTTGGCACATCACGACGCCGTAACGGGCTTATTAAATGTGCGCGAGTTTCGGCGCCTGCTGCAATCCCGTCTGGATAGAAAAAAGACAACCAGCGTTACCATTATTCGTCTTAATGGTTTGCAGGTTATTGCGGATCAAGCCGGCGCTGATGGTCGTGATCAGGCCATACTACAGCTGACATTATCCTTACAGCAAAAAGCACCTGAAAGCGCGCGTGTCGCACGCATAAGTGAAACAGAAATTGCGTTGCTGACGAACGAGGATGAACAAGCGGCTTTTGCTCAGGCACATCGTTTACTGCAAGTCTGCAGAGAGTTTCGTTTTAGTAGTGAAAAACGTATTTTTCAGCTGACAGGTCACGCCGGTATTGCCTACAGTCTTGGCGAAAGCCTGGCCGCCAGCACCGTCATGCGCCAGGCTCGTGAAGCCGTGCAACTGGCAATGCAGCAGGGTGACTACAGAGTACACACGCATAGCGAAGCCGATCAGATACGTTTAATTGGGCAAGCTGAGGAAGAGTGGGAAGCGCGTCTGAAGAAAGCACTGCGGGAAGAAAACTGGCAGTTGTTTGCGCAGCCACTGGTCAGTGCCGCAAAAAGCGAAGATAAGCATTGCTTCGAGTTGTTATTGCGACTGCCGGGTAACGAGAGTGACGAGGCTATTGCTCCGCAGCAGTTTTTACGAGCCGCTCTTAATGCAGGCGTTATGGGTAAAGCTGACCGCTGGCTGGTCAGGGAAGTTATTGAGCATTTTAATGAACAACCCTTTGAAGCTAATCGCACCTGGCGCTGTCATATTAATTTGTCCGCGCAAAGCCTCGAAGATGTCGACTTTATTCGCTTTATAGAGCAAATCCTGAAGCATTCTATATTACAGCCGGAGCAGTTGGTCTTTGAGGTGGCAGAACCTGATGCCAATGAGTATTTTGATGAAACTTACCGTCTGTTCAGAGAGCTTAAGGACTTAGGTATTGGTACTGCTTTAGATCAGTTTGGTACCGGCTTTAATTCGTTCCGGCTTATGCGGCAATTACCGTTAACGCAAATTAAGGTTAACAGGTTTTGGGTGCAGGACATGCTGGTAGATGCGGTTGATGCGGAGCTGGTCGCCAGCTGTGTGCGCATTGCTAAGGTTCTCGATATTGAGGTATGTGCAGTAGGTGTGGAAAGTGATGAAGCACGTATTAAGCTCACTCAGCTGGGCGTAGACTATATCCAGGGGTTCGTCTGTGGGCACCCAGTAGAGTGGCAACGTCAGGAAAAACAGGGCGGCTAATTGCCGCCCCTCATCCAGTGCTTAAGTTTAAGCAGCACTTTCCTTACTTTTGGAACGATCTTGCAGCAGGTCTTTAGTTGAACTGCTAATGTCGATACGTTTCGGTTTCTTGGCTTCAGGAATATTCTTCACCAGGCCGACCGTTAACAGACCGTTCTTTAAGGCTGCGCCGGTGACTTCAATGTGCTCAGCCAGGCTGAACTTACGTTCGAAGGCACGGTTTGCAATGCCGCGGTGCAGATATTCGCGTTTTTCGTTTTCTTCGGCTTTTTTGCCGGTCACACGAAGTACGCCGTTCTCTACTTCAATTTCCAGATCATCCTCTTCAAAACCTGCAACCGCCAGTGTAACGGCGTACTGGTTTTCTGCTACCAGTTCAATGTTGTAGGGAGGATATCCGGTTGCACCAGTATCTGAGCGTAGTGCCGAATCCAGCAAAGATGCCATGCGGTCAAAACCTACACTGCTACGATATAGAGGGCTTAAGTCGATAGTTGCCATAGTCATTCTCCTTTGAAGCAATAACTTTAAAATGTTTAATTAAGTGACACACCATGTGTCGGTTAAGGCGGCTCTCTCAGAGACACCTGCCTTAACTTCTATATGTGTACTGCTCAATTTGGTTTCAAGAGTCGGGTTGCAAAATTTTCATTGGACTCTGCTTCAAGGCACTCTATTATCGGGGCTAAGCAATACTTTATTTATTTGTGAAAAGGATTCTCAGGATGGCCGAAGAGCCAGAAAAAACATGGCAATGGGTTACTGTTGATGAATATAAAAAGCCAGCCGTTCCTACCGTCATTAAGGTAAAAAAATGGTGGCAAAAAATAATTCGCTGGGTAACACCTGACCCGGAACAAGAAGTTGAAGAGGATCAGCCTGAGGCGCTTGAGCTCAGTTTTGATGACGCAGCAGATGCTTTGGAGCAGTGTTTTTCTGAGTGGTTGGAAGACGACGAAGATAACAGCTTACGCTGGATTATAGCGCCGCCTCATTCAGGTGTTACTGAAGCAGTTCAAAAATGGGTGAAAAAACACGAAATAACTGAGTTGTGTTTACCCGACAGAATGTCGCTTTGCGATCCTGATGAGGATTCTTTGCCGGAATTTCCGACCGAAACTGATAAAACCGGACCCTGGGTGATGCCGCAATTGGCTCATGGTTTTCTCCGCCAAACCAATGGTTTGCGCTGGGTGCGGGAATTCTTCTCTCAGGTACTGTCCGGTGAAGCGGGTAAAGGCGTTATTGTCTGTGACAGCTGGGCCTGGGCTTTTCTGGAAAAAGTCTGGCCGGTGCCGGTAAATCAGTTATGGACATTGCAGGGGCTGGATCAAAACGCCCTTGAGCAACTGGGGCTGGCTCGCGGAGATGGCCGTTTACGGGCTTTAGCCGCTCTCAGCCGCGGAAATGCCGGTATAGCAGCGGCATACTCCGATCGTTACCAGCGCAGCAGCGAGGACGCTTTTGAAACCCCGGTTTTACCCTCCGATATTATCGATGCAACGGCCTTTGTTTGCTATGCACTGCTGCTTCATCGGGGATTAAGCAAAACGGATTTGGTTAAAGTTTTGCCTATTATTTCCAAAAGCCAGATTGAAATTCAGTTACAAATTTTGCGTCAACGCAGCTTAATTGAGCTGGAACAAGACTGTTGGTATGTTACCGCTCGCGGTTACCCCGTAGTCCGGGATTTGCTGACTGCCCGTGGTTTCTGGCTAGATAGGTTTTAAGGGAGAGAGTTATGGAAACAGGTTCATTAAACGACGTGGTCGGACTCTTCAAGTCGCTGGATGGCTTTGCCCTTTTCGAAATCGCGGTCATTATTACCGTTGCGTTGGCGGTGGTTTGGGTTATCCAGAGGATACTACCTTGGATTGCTTCAAATCTGCATGGCAAAAGGCGGTTGTACGTTTTGGCATTAGTGCCAATGATCCGCATACTGGTTCTGGTTATTGCCCTGGTGATGATCATTCCGCGTATTATTGAGCCAACAATGCAAAACATGGTGGCGACCCTGGGCGCCGCCGGTTTGGCGATAGGCTTTGCGTTAAAAGATTATGTAAGTAGCTTAATTGCCGGGGTGGTTGCCGTTCATGAGATGCCTTACCGTCCCGGCGACTGGATAGAGGTAGACGGAACCTATGGTGAAGTGACACACATTGGTATGCGAACCGTTGAATTAGTGACCAGCGACGACACGGTCATCTGGGTACCGCACTTAAAGCTTTGGGATAACCTCATCCATAATGCCAATAACGGTGGTCCCAGCTTAATGTGCATTGCTGAGTTTTATACTCAGCCGGAAGCCGACGCCTATCAAATTCGCGACGCGCTGGAAGAAGTAGCGTTGACCAGCCCTTATCTGCAACTGGGTAAGCCAATAGCGGTTACTGCAGCAGAACAACCCTGGGGCACAAAGTATCGCTTAAAAGCCTACCCGATAGACCCCCGACAGCAGTTTCAGTTTATTACTGACATGACAGCCCGGGGCAAAAAACGGCTAATGGAACTGGGCGTACGCTTCGCCAAGGTTGAGTCGGACGAAGCGTACGAGCTCACTCATTAAGCTTCTTCTGCTAAAAAGCCACCGGACTGGTGGCGCCACAATTTGGCGTAGAGTCCATCCTGAGCAAGCAGCTGTTCGTGGCTGCCCTGCTCAATAATTTCCCCCTGATCCATTACTACCAGCTTGTCCATAGCTGCAATAGTGGATAAGCGGTGGGCAATAGCAATAACCGTTTTACCCTGCATGAGTTTATACAGGTTTTCCTGAATGGCGTTTTCTACTTCCGAATCCAGCGCTGAGGTTGCTTCGTCCAGAATCAGAATGGGCGCATCTTTTAACATGACACGGGCAATAGCAATTCGCTGGCGCTGACCACCTGAGAGTTTCACGCCGCGCTCGCCGACATGGGCATCCAGACCCGTACGACCTTTGCTGTCGCTTAAGTCCGCAATAAACTCCTCGCAATGCGCCTGTCGTATTGCCTTCATTAAGTCCTCTTCACTGGCATCGGGGCGCCCGTACAAAATATTGTCGCGTACTGAGCGATGCAGCAAAGAGGTGTCCTGAGTCACCATGCCAATGTTCGCGCGCAAACTGTCCTGCTGCACTTTATGAATGGGCTTATCATCAATACGAACTTCACCGCCCTCAACGTCGTAGAAACGTAACAACAAATTCACCAGCGTGGACTTACCTGCACCTGAGCGTCCGACAATACCGACTTTTTCGCCCGGTTTAATGTGCAGATTAAAGTCATCCATAACGCCATGACCTTTGCCATAATGGAAGCGAACATGGTCAAAATTAATGTCGCCGGAAGTCACATTCAAAGCGGGCGCATTGGGTTCATCGACAATGCGCTGTGGTACCGCAATTGAGCCAATACCGTCCTGAACGGTACCAATGCTTTCAAACAGAGTCGACATTTGCCACATGACCATTTGCGACATACCAAACAAGCGCAGAACCAGACCAATAACGACAGCAACAGCGCCTAAAGTCACAGCATTATCCATCCACAGCACAATGGCGGTGGCGGCAGAGCCGAACAACAGTGCGCAGTTTATAAAGTAGAGAAAGCCGTAAAGCTGGGTAACCAGGCGCATTTGCTTATGCACTGTCCCCAAAAAGGTGTCCATACCCTCGTGCGCAAACTCAGCCTCGCGCAGCGAGTGTGAAAACAACTTAACGGTTTGAATGTTGGTATAGGAGTCGACAATGCGTCCGGTCATATTAGAGCGGGCGTCGGCCTGTTCAGCTGATATTTTACCCAGTTTAGGCACAAAGAAGCGTAACAACAGAGCGTACAGAATAAGCCAGCAAGCCAGCGGCAGCATCATTCGCCAGTCGGCACTACCAATAATGACAAACATCCCCAGGAAGTAGACCGCGACGTAGTTCACAACCTCAATAAAGGTCATGATGCACTGCCGCAGCGCGAGCGAGGTTTGCATTAATTTGGTGGCAACCCGGCCAGCAAACTCGTCCTGATAGTAACTCATGGACTGTTTCATCAGGTAGCGGTGCCCCAGCCAGCGAATGCGCATGGGGAAGTTACCCAGCAACGTCTGGTGGGTTAGCATAGAATGAAACCAGACCAGTAAGGGAAGACCGATTAAAACCATCGCGCTCATTCCAAGCAATGGCCAGAACTGATCGTTTAATAAGGTTTCTTTGTCCTGTGCTGACAGCCAGTCAACAATTTGCCCTAAAAAGCCAAATAACCAGACTTCGGCAATGGCAATAGCGGCCATAAGCAGCGCGGTTACCGCAATAAAAGGGGTCGCCCCTTTGGTGAAATGCCAGCAGAATGCAAAAAATCCGGTAGGAGCCTGAGTGGGTTCCTCCGTAGGAAAAGGGTTTAATCGGCGCTCAAACCAGGAAAACATTGCTTCACTCCTTGAGATACATCAAGCTAAAGGATATCAGGTTCACCGCCGTTCATCTTGTAAAAAACGGACACACGAACAATAATGATAACTATTAACAAAAAATGAGGTTTTTATGAAACTTTTGTCCATGATGGCCGCAGGCGCGGCACTGCTTTTTAACGTAGCGGCCATGGCCGACGACGATGAGCAGCGATACGAACATTTTAAACCAGAGCCAGCCGAGAATCTGGAACAGGCTATTATGAACCTGAACGAGTATAACGCGAAACTACAGGAAATTGTGAAGGGTGATTTAACCTCTCAGGACATGGCTAAAGTTCATGAACTGACGTACACACTGGAAGTGGCGCTGGCGCGTTTAAGCAAAGAGCTGGACATTGCAGCGAACTCACTGGAAGAAGTTCATCTGGGCTCTGAGCAAATGAATAAACAGCGTGTTAAAGGCTTTGGTAAAAGCTACTTAGACACGCTGAACCATGTGTTGGGCGAGCACCGCAAACACCATAAGGGCGACCGAAAAAAGCAGCATTAATAACTTAGAGTGTTTCCAAAAACGCCTTAAAGTGTCGTAGCCAAAAGCTTTGTGGCTGCGACATGGCGTTTCTGCCAATTGAAACTTCGCAAATAGCTTCGTCGTTTATTTCAGCTCTTGGCAGTGGTAATAATACGACCCCGGTATTGCTGGCATAATCCGTTATTTTTTCACTGAGTTCATTGGCTTTTAAAGCAAAATGAAGATGAAACATGGCTACTTGCGGTGTTTCTGGATTAACTCGTACGCCATCTAGCGTGCTCAGCGCCTCTCCTAGTGCGCGGGCGTAATTTACGGCTTCCGGCATAATTGGCAGGTTTTCCTTCAGGCCGTGGCGGGCAGACAGTACTTGCGGATATTGCGTAATAATATTACCCCCAGCGCGGCGAGCCCAGATTTTCGCTTGCTCAATAAAGCCCTCTGAGCCCGCAAGTATCGCTCCTGAAATACCGCCTAAGTCTTTATAAAAACTGACATAAACCGAGTCAAATAACTCACAGACTTCAGGCAGTGAGCAACCATACGCTGCTGGCACTTGCCATAAGCGCGCACCGTCCAGATGCATAGCAATATTGTGTTGTCGCGCCCACTCTGACTGCATGACTAAGTCATCCCAATTCGGCAGTTGCCCGCCAATTTCGCGCATGGGCAGTTCCAGTAGTACGCTCGCTAAATCATCCGTTTGCACCGACTTAAGGTCGTTAAGTGTTATGGGGTTATCGGCAAAACCTGTGGTAGTGCCGTTGAGCTTCCATAAAGCTTCAAACCCCATGTGTTCGTGCAGCATTAAATGCGAGGTTGGGTGCAATGCCACGCCGTTGCGCTGGCGCTCATCGGCATGCACGCGCAAAGCCAAAGGCTGTGCCAGAGTACCGGTTGGCAGAAACAGCGCTGCGGGTTTGCCTAATAACTCTGCCACTTCTTCTTCAAAGTCATTAATAAGCGCGCCGCTGCCATAAACGTCTCTTTTCTCATTCGGTTGCAGTTGTTCCGCAAGCAGCCTCAGTTCATCGGCCATTGAGTTCTGCGGTTGCCGAAAAAGCGACGCGCTGGCTTGTTCAGCGGCGTGTTGGTAAGCCTGTTTGGTTTTTTCACTAATTGAGACTGACATGCTGCACCTATTTTGAATGGACTTTACCGCCAATAATTTTGTAAGCAGGGGTGCCGCGTATCATGGTTTCGCGCGCAAACTCCTGCCCACATCCCGGGCAGTGACATGGTGTGGTCGTGTGGTCTTCAACAATCCGCTCAATAAAGCATTTTACCAAAGCGCCTTTGCCACCTTTTCTGTATTTGAATATGGGCGTTTTGCACTGCAGACAAGAAATCTGCACGGTGCGTACCGGCCCTTTCTTGTTCGGTTTCGCCATAAACTCTTCGGTTATAATTTAAGCATTTCCATTAGTGTAACAAGCACGCTATAGTTTTTCTTCCTGTATCAAAAGAAGAATAAAGGACACTGCTATGCGTTATTCCATTGTCGCCCTGGCTGTTTTGGGCTTATTAACGGCTTGTGGGCAACCGCAAGAGAACAATTCTGGCCAAAATTCTCAAACGGCAGCTGAGCAACCTAAACAGACTGAGCAAAGCTCGCAATCTGAAACCGAACGTCTGAATCAGTGGTTTGAGGAAAAGTACGAAGAACAACTTCAGCAAAGCCCTATTCAAATGACTTTCCTGGGTCGCAAAGATCGCTACGGCGACATTGACGATATGACCGTAGCCGCAGAGAAAAAGCAGTTAGAGTGGTTAGAAGGAACCGTTGAAGAGCTGAAAGCTAACTTTGACTACGACAAGCTAAACCTGGAAGCTCAGACGTCTTACGACGTTTGGGTTTACCAATATGAACAAGCCAAGCGTAATGCCGAATTCCGCGGCATGGACTACGTATTTGACCAAATGCGTGGCGCGCACACCTTCCTGCCGCAGTTTTTAATCAACTTCCACCGGGTTGATACTGCCGAAGACATGGAAGCTTATATTTCCCGTCTGGAAGGCGGTGCAACCGCTATTGAACAATTATTGCAGCGCGCCGAACAGCAAGTAGAGAATGGAGTTCGCGCGCCGCGTTTTGCGTATGAGCAAATCATTAAAGAAGCCAAAGGGCTAACCTCCGGTGCGCCGTTTGACGAGGAAGGCGACTCAAGCTTGCTTGAAGATGCTAAGAACAAGCTTAGCTCGCTTCAGGAAAGTGATGCGATCTCCGCTGAACAGACCGATAAATACGAAAAAGAAGTGCGAAAAGTGCTACTAGAGCGTTTCCAGCCAAGTTACGAAGCGCTTATTAGCTTCCTTGAAAGTGATATTGAAAACACCGACGAAGTTGCAACCGGTGTGCGTCGCTTGGAAAACGGCGAAGCTTATTATAATGCTCTGCTGAAGAACTACACGACCACTGACTTAACAGCCGATGAAATTCATCAAATAGGCCTTGATGAAGTCGAGCGTCTGACCAATGACATGATAGCCATTAAAGAGAAAGTCGACTTTGACGGTGATTTGCAGGACTTCTTTGATTATATCCGTACTGATGAGCGCTTCTTCTATCCGAATAACGGCGAAGGCGCAGAGATGTATCTGGAAGATTCGCGTGAATATCTGGCTTACATTAATGAGAAGCTGCCGGAATATTTCGGTATTTTGCCGCAAGCCGATTTGGTAGTAAAACGCGTTGAACCCTTCCGCGAACAAGACGGCGCCGCCCAGCACTATTACCCCGGTTCGCCTGATGGTGATCGTCCGGGTATTTACTATGCGCATTTGTCCGATATGAGCTCGATGCCGAAAAATGAGATGGAAGCTATTGCTTATCATGAAGGTAATCCGGGTCACCACATGCAAATTTCCATTGCGCAGGAACTGGAGTCCGTACCGGAGTTTCGTACTCAGGCTGGCTTTACGGTTTATAGCGAAGGCTGGGGTTTATATTCAGAGCAGTTAGCCAAGGAAATGGGTGCCTATGAAGACCCTTACTCTGACTTTGGCCGCTTAACCACGGAAATTTGGCGTGCGGTACGTCTGGTTGTGGATACTGGCATGCATGCCAAAGGTTGGACTGAAGAGGAAGCGGTTAAGTACTTCCAGGAGCATACCCCTATTGCCGAAGGCGCGGTGCGCTCAGAGGTTCGTCGTTACCTGGTTATGCCGGGTCAGGCAACAGCTTATAAAATTGGCATGATCCGCATTTTGGAACTGCGTGAAGAAGCCAGAGATGCTCTGGGTGACAAGTTCGATATTCGCGGCTTCCATGACACCGTTCTGGGTGGTGGTGCACTACCGCTGCATATTCTGGAGCGCCGTGTTGATCAATGGGTTAAAGAGCAGAAAAAAGCCTAACTAAGGAGAGTTATTGTGAAATGGCTAGTATTGGTGCTGACTGCTGCTTTATTTCTCCCCGGCGCTTATGCCGGGGAGTCAACTAAGCAAATTATTCAAAATCATTTGTCCGAACAGCGGCTGGATGACGCCGAAGATACCGTGGAAGACTGGGTCAAAAATGAACCTGAAAATGCTGAAGCCTGGCATATACGGGGCATTGTTATGGCCCAGCAGGCACAGGACTCTTTTTTCAGTGCGCTCAGTTATGCTGGCAAGTCTGTCGACTCTTTTGAAAAAGCCGTAGAGCTTGAGCCTGGTTCGCTGGAATATCGCACTGCGTTACTGCAGTTTTATATGATGGCACCTTCAATAGCCGGTGGTGATGACGAAAAAGCATTGGCGCAAATTGAGGCCATTAAGGAAATAGATGCGGTGGAAGGCGCATTTGCCCGAGTTAAATACCTGCAACATCATGAAAAAGAAGAGCAGGCGCGGACATTAGTGAATGAAATTTTAGCTGAGCATCCGAATAATGCCGACGTTCTGGTTTATCTTGGCTTTCAGGAACAAAAAGACGGGAATTATGAAAAGGCGTTCTCGCTTTTTGAACAGGCAGCTGAGGGTGAATCGAGAAAAGGCGAAGCTCCGGTAATGGCTTTATACCAATTTGGTAAAACCTCTGTTTTGGCGGAAGAACACCTGGATAAAGGCATTGTAGCACTGCAACAGTATTTGGATGCTGAGTTACCGGACAGCGCGCCAAAAGCTCATTGGGCAAACTTTCGTTTAGCTCAATTGCTTGCCCTGAAAGGCAATGACGAGGAGTCTCAGCAGTTAATTGCCAGCCTGAAAAAGGTTGATGATAAAGAGCTTCAGAAGCAACTGTCCAGCTGGAACTAAGTGTCTAAGTAAGCCCGGTTGCGACCATCAGACTTAGCGCGATACAGCGCTGAGTCTGCTTTAGATATCATGCGGGTAATTAATTTTTCTGTATCCTCGTCAGCTCTTGGGCTATGGATATAGCCCCCAATGCTTACCGTCAGGTAAGGGGCGACGTCTGAACGCTCGTGCTCAAGATCTAAGCTCCTAACTGCCTCGAGTAATTGATTCATACTTTCTTTTGTTTTTTCTTTATTGGTCGCTGAAATAACCGCAATGAATTCTTCGCCACCATAGCGTGCGATAAAATCCGTACTGCGTTGTAACTGATCAAACATAGCATCAGCAACAGATTTCAGAGCCTGATCACCCTGTAAATGTCCGTAATAGTCGTTGTAGGGTTTAAAGTGGTCGATATCGATAATAAGCAGAGCTAGCGGAGTCTTGTGCCGTGATGCTCGCTGAATCTCATTATTTATGCGCTCGTCGAAAGCGCGGCGGTTAGCTATACCGGTTAAACCGTCCTGAGCAACTTGCGCCTGCAGCATACGGTTAGCTTTTTCCAGTGCTCGCTGAGTATGGATTAGCTCAGAGTAAGTTCGTTGGCGCTCGAGGGTATTCGCAATCATATCGGCAACAAGGCGTAAACGACGAATTTCTTCCGGCGTCCATTGCCGTTCTTGTCGCACCATGTCGCAACCGACAAAACCCAGCAGGTGCTGGTTTGCGACCAGCCCAACGCAAATAACTGATTTAATTTGCTCGCGCTCAAACTCGGCTCTTTCGGCTGTAGCCTCTGGAGGTAATAAATCAATATTATCTACAATGCATTTATGATGGGTTTTTATCTGCTCAAAAAACCAGGGAAGTTCTTCTAACGCAACCGATTGAAGATCGGTGATATGTGCTTGATAACCGTCTCTCACCCACTCATGGGTATTGGTCATATTTTGGATATTGTCGTCGAACTCAAATACGTAACAACGATCAGTGTCAGTGTAATTGCCGATAGCAGCAATTACCTCCTCTATACATTCGTAAGTTTCAGCCGGCTCGCTGTTAATAAGGCGGGTCGACAGTTCAGAGATAAGCTGATCAAAAGATATTTGCGCAGTTTTTGGATCCATAGCTCACCCCTGTGCTGTTTTAACCTTTAGGTAACCATTAACGAGTTTAGTCTAGTTTGTTATTTTTATGTTAACTCAATAAAGGTTTAAGCAAAATAAAATTGTAATATATCCTCTACGACAGGAAGCACAGAAAAGACCAGTAGTAAGGCCATGGAAATATTAAAAATTCTTTGCGCGGTGTGGTTAGTCAGCAATTGACGCAGTCCGGCGCCTGCAATGAGCCAAATTCCCACACAAGGAAAAGCTACAGCCAAAAAGGCGGCTGTTATCTCTATTACCTCGGACCAAAGTGTGCCAGCTACGGTGGTAAATGCTGCAACCGCGCCGGTCGCCATAACCCAAGCTTTACCGTTAACCCATTGAAACAGCACCGCCTGCCAGAAAGTCAGGGGATTGCGGTCGCCTTTCTCAATGGTTTTCGGCGTTTGTGAGCCAATAACCCAGGCCAGCCAGAGCAAATAAAGCGTGCCGGCAATCTTTATCAGTTGGTGCAGCAGTGGAAACTGTTCCAATATGGAACCGAAACCCATACCAACCACCAGTACCATAGCCGGAAAGCCAAAGCAGATGCCCAGGAAGTGCGGCAGGCTGGCTTTAACTCCGTAGTTTACCCCAGACGACATGATCATAATGTTATTAGGACCCGGTGTTATGGTGGTTGAGAAAGCGAAGAAAAATACGGCGATAAAGATTTCCATGAACTTGCCTTATTGCAACAGAATTGTTTAATGCTGGTTTCGTTTAAAAGATACGATACCATGGCTTTGTATGAAACCACATTTAGGGAGAGCAGCGAGTGAGTGAATTGACCCCCGGCTTTATTGTCGCGCATGGACATCGGCTGGAAGACCTAACCGATGTGGCGGTTACATTCACCCAAAACTACCCGCTGGCGCCGCTGGAGCAGGAAACTGTGCTGGTGCAAAGCAACGGTATTGCCCAGTGGCTTAAAATTAATTTAGCCCAGGCCAGCGGCATTGCTGCCATGATAGACGTCACCCTGCCGGCGCGGTTTCAGTGGCAGGCATACAGAGCCGTGCTCGGTGACAATATTCCCAAAACTTCTCCCTTTGATAAAGACCGCCTAACCTGGCGATTAATGCGTCTTTTGCCTGAGCTTATCGAGCACAACCCACACTTTGCACCGCTTAAACACTATACCTCCGACGACAACGACGGTCGCAAGCTGTATCAGTTAAGCGGGCGATTGGCTGACTTGTTTGATCAGTACGCGGTGTACCGTGCCGACTGGCTGGAGAACTGGGTGCGTGGTCAGGATGTGCTGGAGCAGGAACAACCAGTTGAAGCCGAACAGTTGTGGCAGCCGGAATTGTGGCGCGCAGTTAGTAACGACATTGGCATAGATGACTACTGGAATAACCGGGCCGAACTGCATCAGCGTTTTATTGATACGGCGCAGGCGCTGACTGAGCGTCCGGCGGGTTTGCCGCCCCGGGTGGTGGTGTTTGGTATTTCCTCGCTGCCGCAGCAAATGCTGCAGGTGCTGGATGCCATAAAAGGCTACACGCAAATTCTGTTGTGTGTGCATAACCCGTCGCAATACCACTGGGCCGACATTGTCGATGGCAAAGAAGCCTTGCGGCAGGCAGTCAAAGCCTCTTCGCGCTTAAAACACAAACCGGAACTGCCCGACGACCCCAATGACGACGAACTGCACCAGCTGGCGCATCCGTTGCTGGCGTCGTGGGGTAAGCAGGGCCGAGACTACATTCGCCTGCTGGACTTATACGACGAAACCCTGGCCAAACAGGAAGCGTTTAACACCATTAAACTGGAGTTGTTTGAGCCGCATAACACGGACCATTTATTAGCCCAGTTGCAGGACGACATTCTAAACCTGCGCCCAGTTCAGGAAACCCGCGAGCTTTGGCCTGCGCCGAGTGCCTCCGATAAATCACTTCAGTTTCATGTTTGCCACAGCCCGCAGCGGGAACTGGAAGTGTTGCATGACCAATTACTGGATGCCTTTGCGAAAGACCCCGAGTTAAAACCGCGCGATGTTATGGTGATGCTGCCTGATGTGAACACCTACGCGCCTTATATTGACGCCGTATTTGGCAGATACCACAACCGTTTTGGTGAACGCGACTCGCGTGCCATTCCTTACACCATTGCTGACCAAGGCGAGCGTCATCAGCGGCCGTTAATGATAGCGCTGGAGCTATTGTTGCAAGTTGACCAGCTGCGTTTTACTCAGACTGACTTATTCAATTTGCTGTCGGTTCCGGCGGTGCAACAACGTTTTGGCATGAGTGACGACGACCTGCCGCAGTTAAAGCGCTGGGTAAAAGAAGCCGGCGCACGTTGGGGGCTGAATGCTGAGCAGCGCAGACAGTTTTATATGCCTGAAGCAGAAGAAACCAACAGTTGGTGGTTTGGCTTAAAACGCATGATAGCCGGTTACGCCATGGGTGATTTGGCAGAAGCCGGTTTAGGAAATGATTCGCCCTGGGCCAATGTAGAGCCTTATACCGAAGTGGCCGGGCTAAGCGCCGCGCTGGTGGGCTGTTTGGCGGACGTGGTTCGCACCCTGGAACAATGGTGGCAGCACGCGCAGGGTGAACACACCTTACCGGAGTGGGTCACTCAGGGCGAGTGGTTGCTGGAACAGTTTTTCGAGGCCGAAGAAGACAGTGATCGCTTACTGTTAGCTAAGCTGGGTGATGAGCTGTATCAGCTGCGGGATATTTGCATAGAAGCGGATAACGAATCACAACTGCGCCTGCCCATATTCAAAGACGCCTGGTTAGAGCGCGTGGACCAGCAGAACCTAAACCAACGCTTTTTGGCGGGCGCGGTAAATTTTGCCACCTTAATGCCTATGCGGGCCATTCCGTTTAAGTACGTGTGTGTGCTGGGTATGAATGAAAGTGATTACCCACGTTCGGTGCCTCGCGTGGATTTTGATTTAATGACCGACCGGTATCGGCCGGGCGATCGCTCGCGGCGTGACGATGACCGCTATTTATTCCTGGAGGCTATGCTCTCAGCCCGCGACTGTTTTTACTTGAGCTGGGTAGGCTACAGCGCCAAAGACAACAGCGAGCGCACACCGTCGGTGCTGGTGGCGCAATTGCGTGATCACCTGCAACAGGGTTGGGAAGTGGACATTAACAGCCTGACCGTTGAGCACAAATTACAGCCGTTTAACCCCCATTACTTTAGCCAGGAAGACCCGGAATACTTTACCTATGCCAGTGAATGGGCGCAGGCGCATCAGGGCACGGTGGCTTCTACCAGCCGCGCGGCTTCGGAAACCGCCGCAGACGACGAGCTGGAACGCACCCTGAGCATCAACGACATTAAACGCTTTATTGAAGAACCGGCGCGGCTGTACTTTAACTGGCGGCTGGATACTTACTTTAGCCGCAACAGTGAAGACCTGGACGACAGCGAAGCCTTTGTGATGGATAGCCTGCAAAGCTGGTCACTGACTACGCGTTTGGTGGATGCGGGAAAAAAAGCATTGCTGAATGGCGCAGGCATTGAAGCCTCGCTACTAAAAGAGCTAAACCGGATTAAACGCGAAGGGGCTTTAGGTATTGGCGCAATAGCTGAGCAAAATGGGTTTCAGTTGCTGGAGCAGTCGCAGGAGATACTGGAAACCTATCAGCAGAGCATTGCCGGTTATTCGGGTGTGAATGAATTTCCTGTCGAGGTGTTTTTTGAGCACAGTGGGCTGACTATTGATGACACAGTAACCGGGCTGCACAGTAATGAAAACGGCGAGCGTTTGTGGGTGGTTACCTCGGCCAGCAACATTGCCGCTAAAAACGGTAAAGGCATAAATAGCGGCGGCTGGAAGCATGCCAGTGCCTATTACCTTGGTGTGTTGCTGTTGAATTTACAAAAACCGACACGGCTTTTAATTGTATCCAAAGGTGGCTGCCAGCTGCAGGCGGCACCGGTGCCCGCTGAGCTTGCGGTGCAACAACTGGAGCAAATACTGGAACTGGTAGCACTGTCAGCGCAGCAGCCGCAGCCTATGCATCTGGACGTAGCCATGACCTGGCTAAGCGCAATGGGCAAGAACGGCCAGGACGAAACGCTGGCGCACGAAGCCGCCCGACAAAAATACGAAGAAGAAGGCTTTCAAGACCCGGCGCTGGTCACCAAAAGCGATTATTGCGGGCGCGTTGCCGAGAGTTACGAAGCCATTCAGGCATCACCACACTTCCGCCGTTTTATGGACGAACTTTATGATCCCATGCGCTTAACCCTGGTGCCGGAGGATAAATCATGAGTCACTTGCCGTCACATACCTCAGGGCATACGCTAGAGAACCCGCTCGATTTTCCGCTGAACAGCAGCCGCTTAATTGAGGCCAGCGCCGGTACCGGTAAAACGTACACCATTGCCGCGCTTTATGTGCGTTTGGTTATTGGTCATGGCTCAAATAATGGTACGAAAGAAACTGCGTTTGAACGCGAACTGGTGCCGAAAAACATTCTGGTCATGACCTTTACCAAAGCTGCCACCGAAGAGTTGAGTGACCGTATTCGCGCACGCTTAGCCGAAGCCGCATCTTACTTCCGTGACCCGGAAACCGTAGAAGGTGACCCTTTCTTAGCCAGTTTGCGGGAAGACTGCGCGGCGCAAGGGCAAAACCTGATGCACTTGGCGCGTTTGCTGGATTTAGCCTCACAGTCCATGGATGAAGCCGCGGTGAAAACCATTCACGGCTGGTGTCAGTCCATGCTGAAAGAGCACGCCTTTGCCAGCGGTAGCCTGTTCAGTCAGGACGTTGAAACTGACAACGAAGAGCTGCGCCTGCAGGCCGCCGAAGACTACTTTCGCCGTTTTATTTACCCGGCTGACGCTGAACTCAGCGCCCGGCTGTTGGAGGACTTTAAGTCACCGGAAACCTTGTTGGGGCTCACTTACAGCTTAAGCAAAAGCGGGCAGGCACCGGTCAATGGTGACTTGCACAGCCTGCTGAAAGAGGCGGAAAGCGCGCATCAGCAACGAATGGCTGCTATAAAGCAGGAAGTTGCGCCTATTGTGCAGGAACTGGTTGATAAAACCTCGCAAGCCAAGGGCGCGGCAACCAAACTCAAACAATTTCAGAAATTTGCGGACTGGTGTGGCGACCCTGACCTAGTTGAGCCCGAAGCCACCGCGGCTAACTGGAAGAATATAAGCACTGACGAGCTACAGAAGTTTGCCGATGCCAAACTCGGTGGCATGCCCAATAGCTGGGCGGTTTTAGGTGAACTGCAGGAGCGTATCAAACGCAGCAAAGTACAGCAGCAGGAAGAATTGGCCAAAGTAAAACAACACGCGGCCTTCTGGGTCAGTAGTCGCTTTGCCGAGTTGCAAAACCAGCGCGCCGAAATGGGCCACGACGACATGCTGACGCGTTTACGTGACGCGTTGAAAGGCCCCAGTGGTGAAGCCTTAGCTGCCGCTATTCGTAAGCAGTATCCGGTGGCTATGGTGGACGAGTTTCAGGACACCGACCCGGTTCAATACGAGATTTTTAACCGTATTTATAATTTGGCGGAGCCGCACCCAGGCACCGGCATTTTTCTTATTGGTGACCCGAAGCAGGCCATTTACAGCTTCCGTAACGCCGATATTTACACCTATTTAAAAGCCCGGCGCGATACCGAAGGCCGGCATTATAATCTGGCCCGAAACTTCCGTTCGTCGCAGGCCATGGTAGACGGCGTTAATGCCCTGTTTGAGCGCGCCGAAGAGCTGCCGAGCGGCGCGTTCCTGTTTAAAACCGAAGCAGAAAACCAGCTGCCCTTTAACCCAGTGGGTGCAAATGGGCTGAAGCGCACTTTCAAGCATTGCCTGTTATCCAGCAATTTAAGAACTGCACCGGCGCTCTTGTGGTCAGTATCCGGCGAAGAAAAACGCAATAAAAATGACTTTTTCCGAGCTGCCGCGAACCATCACGCTAACTTGATTGCCTCCCTGCTTAATGACCCGCAGGCAGGATATTACAACGGTGATGATAAGCTGGAGCAGCGCGTAAAAACCAGTGACATTGCGGTGCTGGTAAACAACTTTAACGAAGCCAATGCTATTAAAAAGGCGTTGAGCGATCGCGGGCTGAAAAGCGTTTATTTGTCGGACCGGGAATCGGTATTTGCGCAGCGCGTAACCAAAGACCTGCTGGCGCTGGTGAGTGCCTGCGCCGAACCGCGCGACCCGTCGCTGATACGCAGCGCCCTGGCGACACAGTTGCTTGCCCTGCCGCTGAGTGAGCTGGAACATATTCATAGCCACGAGCGCGAGTGGGAACAGCGAGTAGAACAGTTTTTAAGTTATCACGACCAGTGGCAGCGACAGGGCGTATTAGCCATGTTGCACAGCCTGCTGCAAGACCACCAGGTGCCCGCAAAGCTACTGGAAGACCGTATTCACGGCGAACGCCAACTGTCCGACGTGCTGCACATTGCCGAGCTGCTGCAACAGCAAAGCCTGGTGCTGGACGGTATTCCCGCGCTGGTGAACCATTTTGCCGAGCAGGTAAACGAACGTCATGGCTTTGGCAGCAACAGCCGCACTCAGAGTGACGAGCAGCAGCTGCGCTTAGAAAGCGACGACGAACTGATAAAAATCATCACCATTCATAAGTCAAAAGGCCTGCAGTACCCGCTGGTGTTTATGCCCTTTGTGGCGTACACCCAGGCGGAAGCCTATCGGATAAAGCCACCGGCGGTGTATCACGATGAAAACGGTGAGCTACAGGTATTGTGGTCAAAAGACGACGACAACAAACAGCGTTTGAGTAATGAGATCCTCGCCGAAGACTTACGTAAAATGTACGTGGCCGTTACCCGCGCGCAATACGCCACTTTTATTGCGCTGGAAGCGGTGAAAGAGCATCGCAACAACCCGCTCTTTTACTTGCTGAACGGCGGCGAGTCATTAACCAATGAGCTGTACAACGAAGTTAGCGAGCGCTGGCAACGGGTGCCGCATACGCAGTTAACGCGACTGGAAGACGATGAGCCTTTAGTCCGTGCGCTGGAACAAGAGCAAACAACGCCTAAACTCACACCGCGCAGCATGCCCGCAGACCGTAAGCTGGAGCGCTGGTGGGTAGCCAGTTACAGCGCGCTTAAGTACGAAGGTGCCGTGACAAAAAGTGTGCAGGCACCGCAGTCGCCCGATGAAATGAACCTGTTGGACGAGCGCGATGATGACGACGTAGAAGTCGCCAGTGCCGCCGAGCCAAGCTCGGACAGTATTCATCATTTACCCAAAGGCGCGGGGCCGGGTACGTTTTTGCATAACTTGCTGGAAGAGTCCGCCAATATCGGCTTTGCGAAAATCGCGAGTGACGCTGCCGAGCGTACCGGGCTGGTAGAGGGCTTTTGTGTCAGCCCGTATTGGCAGGAACACCAAAACAGCCTGGAGCATTGGCTGGATGCCTATTTGCACAACCAATTCCCCATTAATGACAGTGGTGACCGCATTAGCTTAAGCGCTCTGGAACAATACAAAGCCGAGCCGGAATTTTGGTTTGGTGCCAGCGAGGTTAACGCACAAAGGCTGGATGCTCTGGTTCGTGAACACATTCTGCCGGGGCACGAACGACCAGCGCTGGAGCCCAATGTGCTGAACGGCATGCTAAAAGGCTTTATCGATTTGGTGTTTGAGCACAAAGGCAAATACTACGTCGCGGATTATAAGTCCAACTGGCTGGGCGAAGACGACCACGCCTACACCGAACAAGCCATGCGCGAGAAAATACTGCACAGCCGTTACGACCTGCAATACGTCATTTACACCCTGGCACTGCATCGCCTGTTAAAGGCGCGGTTAGGCAGTGACTACGACTATGACACTCACGTAGGTGGTGCTGTGTATCTGTTTTTACGCGGGCACCGGGCGGAAACCGGCGGGGCATTTTGTGACAGGCCGCCACGGGAGTTAATAGAGCAGCTGGACGCACTTTTTGAGGGTAAGAACCTTTCAGATAAGGAGCCGGTATGACAGAAGTAACCTCGAACACCTTATTTGATGCCCTCCGTGAGTGGCGAGATGCCGGCTGGATACGCTCAATAGACCTGGCCTTTGTGGAGTTTTTGCAGCAAGCTGGAGAAACGCGCAGTGAGGTATTACTGGCCGCCCTGTGCGCCTCGCACGAAGCCGGCCGCGGGCATACCAGCACTGATGTCAAAGCGCTGCAGAATGAACCCGAAAGAGTACTGAATTTACCACCCGAGAACCGCTATTCACCAAACTGCGATACTCCCAGCGAGTTGTTCCGTCAGTTTGGTGCCGATGTGGAAACCGCATTAACCCAAAGCCACTGCGTAGACACCAACGGCAAAGGTAATCAGCCGCTGGTGTTAAGTGGCGGCAAACTGTATTTGCGTCGCTACTGGCAGTACGAAGCCTTTATAGAGAATGATTTACAGGCGCGCATGAGCGACCGGCCAGTTACCAACGACGACTTGCTGAAAAGCACGCTGGCAAAGCTGTTTGCTCAAGCAGGTGGTGAAAAGACGGATGAGATTAACTGGCAGCGTGTAGCCTGCGGGAATACCGTGCGCAATCGCTTTAGCGTAATAACCGGCGGGCCCGGGACCGGTAAAACCTATACCGTAGTGCGCTTGTTAACGGCTTTGCAGCATCAAACCTTATTCCTCGGCCTACCGCCGCTGCGCGTATCGCTGGCCGCGCCTACCGGTAAGGCCGCCGCGCGACTCACTGAGTCCATAGAAAGCGAGCTGGCTAAGCTGCGGGGTGATGCAAAACTCGCCACCCTGAAAGACGCCTTAGATTCCATAAAACCTGAAGGTAAAACCCTGCACCGCTTACTGGGTGTAAAACCGAATTCGCGCGCCTTTAAACACAATGCCGACAACCCACTGCGCACCGACGTTGTGATAGTCGACGAAGCCTCAATGATAGACATTGAAATGATGACCGCGCTGCTAAAAGCCACACCCAAAAACGCGCGGCTGGTGCTTATTGGTGACAAAGACCAGCTAGCTTCCGTAGAAGCAGGCGCCGTGTTGGGCAACCTGTGTGAAGGCGCGGACCAAGGCCACTACCACACAGAAACCGCCCAGTGGTTGCAGCAAGTAGCCGACACACCAGCCTTCCCAAGCGACTTAATTGACGACAGCGGCGAGCAACGCCTGCAGCACGTCGTGAAATTCCGCAAAAGCTATCGCTTCAAAGGCCCTATTGCCGACCTGGCCAACGCCATTAACCGACAAGACAACGTCGCAACAAAACAGGAACTGGAAAAAGCCAAAAACGCCGCCGAAGACTACCCTGTCAGCCTGTATGAAGTCAGCAGCTTAGACGACCCAGCATTCGAAGCTCTTGTCAGGGGTAGCCTGACGTTACACGTCAGGAACAATGCCGACGCAGCAACTGATGCCAACAACATTAACGATATCGCCGTGGAAGCTCTACAAAACCTAAGCAACTTCCAAATCCTGACCGCCCTGCGCGAAGGTCCCTGGGGCGTAAAAGCCGTCAACCAAAAAGTCGGCGACATACTCGGCGTAAACGCCAACACTTGGTACGAAGGCCGCCCCGTTATGGTCACCAAAAACGACTACGGACTGAAGCTGAACAACGGCGACATCGGTCTAACCTTTAAAGACCCCGAACACGGGCACCTGCGCGTCGCCTTTCCCGACCAGAATCAGTCTGAAAATAAAGGCGTGCGATGGGTACTGCCCAGCCGTCTCACCCACATAGAAACCGTGTACGCCATGACCGTACATAAATCTCAGGGCTCCGAATTCAAACACACCGTCATGGTTCTGCCCGACCACGACAGCCCCGTGCTGAGTAAAGAACTCTTGTATACGGGGATTACGCGGGCTAAGGAGCGGTTGAGTTTGGTGGGTAGTAAACTATTTAGCCAGGGAGGCAAGCGTGTCTAATTTACACCGTGGCATTTATGACTTGTTGCAAACTTCTACTGTTAAGGATGGGTTATCTGAACAGGACGGTCATCTTGTTTCTGATTTAGAAAGTCTAAGCCTTGAAGTTAGCCATAATCGTTTAGTGGAGTCATTGTCAGAACAACTTTCGCGTGTGCTAGCGGCAGTGGGAGAAGGTGAAAAACTAACTAATAACGAAAAACTGAGTCAACAAGTTGAGCTTTTAAACGGGCTACTTCAACACGCTCGCAGTGCGCTTAAAGATGAGACTGCTGCTGAAATTATTGACGAGTTTATCTCTCCTCCTCAAGTGTTGCGATCGCTTTACCGAAAAGGTGAGCAGCCAGAACTGCCTCAAATTGGGCTAGCACAGCCGTGGCTATTTACCGCGGGAAAAGACTCACCAGCTTTGCTTAATGAACTCATTGCAGAGCTATCCAGTTGCAACCATGTAGATATTCTAGTTAGTTTCATTACAGTCTCTGGTGTCCGAAAAATTCATGATGTTTTAAAGCAAATTACAGCGACTGACGCGACCGGAAAAAGTAAAACGTCGATTCGTGTACTTACCACGACATATATTGGCGCTACAGAGAAAAACGCGTTGGATATGCTCGCTAAGCTTCCTAACTGCGAGGTTCGTATCTCTTTAGATGGACGGCGGACTAGGCTTCATGCAAAGGCCTGGATATTTGAACGTAAGACAGGTTTTGGTAGCGCTTATGTGGGCAGCGCCAATTTATCTGGAGCGGCCTTAATGGGCGGATTAGAGTGGACTGTGAAGTTCACAGAACGAGGGCAAGAGAATCTCTATTCGAGAGCAAAGGCACACTTTGAGACCTTATGGGAAGATGGAGAATTTCAACCTTATGATCCGAATGATCGCGAGCATGTTGACGCACTAGAGCAAGCCTTAATTCGAGAGTCTGGTGGCAAGTATTCACTTGAGCATGTCACCACAACGTTTTTTGATATTACCCCAAAACCGTTTCAATCGGATATTCTTGAGCAACTAGATAATGAAAGGGCACACGGGCGCTATAAAAATTTGTTGGTTGCTGCCACAGGGACAGGGAAAACAGTCATGGCGGCGTTTGATTACCGCCGAATTTGTGAACAGGAGAAAGGAAGACCTCGATTATTATTTGTTGCGCATAGAGAAGAAATTCTTAGTCAGTCATTAATGACTTATCGGCAAATACTAAAGGACTCGAACTTTGGCGACCTATTAACAGGGCGACATAGACCTCAACAGTATGACCACTTATTTGCCACCATTCAGAGTCTACGTTCGCAAGGGATCTTAGAGCGTTTCCCGGAGAACCATTGGCAAGTTGTGGTCGTTGATGAATGTCACCATATTGCGGCGCAAAGTTTTGATGACGTTGTGTCTCGTATGCAGCCGAAATACCTACTTGGTTTAACAGCGACGCCCGAACGTGCGGATAACAAAAACGTACTAGCGTATTTTGATTCTCGTCCAGATGGCTCCCCATCAGTACAAATGCGGCTTTGGAATGCGTTAGACCAGCAGTTGTTGGCTCCATTTGAATATTATGCCTGTGACGATGGACAAGACTATCGTGATGTTAACTGGGCCAATGGGGATGGACGTACAGATCTTCATAATATTCTCTCTGAAAATTACGTGCGCGCGCGCAATGTTATTCGAGCATGGTCCGAAGTTGTTAATACGGTAAGTGACTCAAGAGCGTTAGCATTTTGCGTTGATGTCGAACACGCAAGATTCATGACGCAACAGTTTAACAAGGCAGGGATTTCTGCTGCACTGATTTATGGTGAAAGCTCTAGAGACGAGCGATTGTCGTTACCTAAAAAGCTGGCTAACAAGGAAATCAATGTCCTTGTGACGATCGACCTTTATAACGAAGGCGTCGATTTGCCTTTTGTCGATACGCTTTTATTATTAAGACCTACTCAAAGTGTCACTTTATTTCAGCAGCAAATAGGGCGCGGATTGCGTTTACATCCCGAAAAAGATAGTTGCCTAGTTCTAGACTTTGTCGGTCAACACCGAGCAGGATTTCGTTTCGACGTGTTATATGGAGCTATCACAGGTTTAACGCGAAACGAAGTATTTGAAGGTGTTAAAAATGGTTTTGGAAAATTACCTAGCGGTTGTTATTTACAGTTACAAAAACAGGCACGCGAATCTGTTTTAGGAAGTTTGCGCGAAGCTATAAATCAAAGATGGAACCAGCTTCGAAACGAACTCAATCACTTTGCTCGAATAAAAGGCCGTAGCCAAGTTGGACTGTCAGAGTTTTTAACGGAACAACAGTTAGAGCTCACTGATATTTATCGAGGAAATGGCAACAATACGGGATGGACAAACTTACAGCGGGCAGCCCAACTGCTGCAAGGCGAAGCCAATGATGTGGAAACCTATTTTAGTCGTCGCTTTATTAGCTTATTGCATATTGATGATCCAGAGTATTTGCAGTTTATTCAGAGAATATCAGAATCCAGTCGCCCGGTTAGTCTGAGCCAACGAGAAAAGCTATACGCGCAGATGTTGGCCTATCAAATAGATGGGCAAAATAGGCAAGTCGGGAGCGGCAAAGCATTTATTCAGCGACTGCATGATGAATCGGAAGCATGCGGTGAATTAAATCAGCTATCGCGATATCTTGATGCGAAAACAAACTATGTATTTCACGACTTACCAGGGCTAGAAGATACAGCGTTAAAACTTCATGCGTCCTATCAAATACGCGAAATACTCACTGCAGTTGGTTTTCTAAGTGAAGATCATCGTGCCCCATTCCAAGCAGGAGTATTGCGTTTGCAAGATAGGAAAGTGGAGCTGCTATTTGTTACCTTGGACAAAGCAGACGCGTTACATGAAGGTGTTGCCTACAATGATTATGCAATAAGTCGCGATAAATTCCATTGGCAGTCGCAAAATACCGCTTCTTCGAATACTCCAACGGGTCGTCGCTATATTGAGAGTGATACTAATGGTTGGCAGTTCCAATTATTTGTAAGAGAGAATAAGCAAAAAGCTTACAAAGCTTGTGGGCCTGTGACGTTTATTGACAGTCACGGAGAGCGACCAATGAATATAACTTGGGAGTTGAAAAACAAACTTCCAACTCGGCTTTATCAAGCATTTAGTGTGTTGCGGTAGGGATAGCCTACCGTATCGCTTAGATCTAGCAGCTCTCCAATTGCCCCCACCCCAGAATAGTTCTAATATACCCCCACTACCCAGTAACCTACTGATCTCATGCCTTTTTCCTTTAAAAGCCTAACCCGTTCATTTGCTTGTCTGCTCGTTCTATTCACCACTGCCAGCGTGTATGCGTCCGAAATCTTCACTATGGAATCTAAGCTCCTTGATGAAGGGATAACGGCGCGGGTCGCGTTGCCGGAAAGTTATGAGCATTCAGACAGTTTTCAGTATCCGGTGCTGCTGGTTATGGACGGTTCAACGCAGTTTGAGCACATAGCGGGTAATGTGAATTTTTTAAGTACGTTTTCTATTGTGCCGGAAATGATTGTTGTCGGGGTCAGTGCAAGGAACCGCTTAAAGCGTTTTACTCACACGAAAATGGAGGCCTACGCTGACCGCTCTGGCGGTGCTGAGCAGTACACCCAGTTTTTGCAAGATGAGCTGATGCCGGCGTTGCAGAAAAAGTACAGAGTGTCGCCTTATACAGTGGTTACCGGGCATTCGCTGTCAGGGCTCTACACCAGTTATCTGGCGACTCACCATTCAGATTTTATCAACGCGGCAATATCGGTTAGCCCAAGCCTTTGGTGGGATGACTTTGCGCTTATAAAAGACATAAAAGCGGTAGAGCAAGAGGAAGAAAAGCCGGCGGTACGTTGGTTTGTCAGTATGGCGAATGAGCCTAATGAAATGGCCGAGGCCTATGAACGTTTATTGAAGGTGCTTAAAGCGAAGTCGGAATCGGCTTTTAACTGGGAGTCAAAGCAGTTTCCCAACGAAACCCATGACAGCACGCCACTAATCGGCAATGTCGAGGGGCTTAAATCCGTTTTTCGTGGGTTTAACGCGGTGCCAAACATCGAAATTAAGTCGCTGGAGCAGTTGCAGGCGTTCTATGCTGATTACGAAAAGACGGTAGGTTACGACTTTCCTATGTCGGTTCAGCAATACAACGTGTATGGCTTAAAGGCCGCTTATGAAAGCCAAGTTGACTGGGGACAGGCTATTCTGGAGAAAGGTGTTGAGGTATTCGACCAGTCCGAAGTTTTATGGGACAGCCTGGCTACGGTTTATTCAATGAATGACAACAACGAGAGTGCGTTAAAGGCTTCGAATAAAGCCGTGCAATTCGCACGCGAGCATCAGTCAAAGTACATCAGTGAAATTGAAGCGCAGAATAGTGATTTGAAAAAACAGACAGAAAATTAAATTGTACATATTTATGTATATTATTTTGTTTGTAATTGCGTATGTTTTATGGCTATAATTTAGTCAATAGATGTAAAAGTGGTGAGGTAGAGTATGAACACACAAACTATATTGGCTGAAAAAACGGTATCTGCCAGTGACGTGCGCAAACACCCCTGCCAGTATTTTGAAGCTGAGCCTGTGGCGGTACTTTCCCACAATAAAACCGCTGGTTACATGGTAGGTGCTGAGTTATTTGAAGCTATGGTACGCCAGTTGGAAGCCTGTAACCCTAAAGTAGAGTCCCTTTTTAGGCCGACGACAGCGCGGCTAAAGGCTATTAGTGCCGAAGCAGAGAAGCTTTTAGCTGAAGCGAAAAAGTCTGATCTGGATGACTCAAAAAAGTAAATTAACCTGGCGCAACACATCTAAAATACCCTGGTCTTTCGCTTTTTCTTTTGCTGATACGTCAAAATAGTCGTTGGCTTTTACTCTATCTTCCCAAAACTTCACAAAATCCATAGGCTCATCCGGGTCTATCTGCTGAGACTCTGGCGTAAAGGTTTTGTGTAGGCTGGTTTTGGAGATTTGAAAACTCATCGCGCTACGCTGTTCACGAGTAATAACGCCGGCTTCAAACAACTGGCTGGCCAGTTCGCTCATGTCGTTAGGCGAAATCTTACGGGCATTAAAGTTTTCAGTTATCGCTATGGGAATATTGGACTGGCTGCTGTTATTGCCTTCTTCGGCCTGGCGACGCATAGCATCTTCGAATAGCTGATCGCGCGCTTCCATCAGGCTGTTAAGTTCGTCTTTTTCTTCTTTAGTCAGGCTGGATTTACTCTCAAGCTCTTCTATTTTTTGCTCAATTTCTTCTAGATGCCCGGTATCAACACCCATACGATTCAGCAATATGCTGCGGTAGGCATTGTCTATCAGCGACTCACGGTCTTGTTCCGGTGCTATGTTTCCGCTGCCAGGTTCCTCATTTTTATTACTTTGGGTCGTTGTTGTCGTCGGATAACTCGCGTTATTACTCACAGGGTTCATGTTCATGGCTTTTCCTTATCCAAAACTGGCATTGCCGTGTGGCAATGTTTTGCCTTTTTAGTGCGTTATTCGCGTTTATGGATAGAAACAGCAAGAGGTGTGCCATTTATGAACAGGTTTCTCTGGGCAAACCCGCAAAAATTTGTTTTGCTGTGGTTATAGGAAACCAAAAACGAATGGACTGATATGCACCAACGCCGCTCAGGAAAAACCACGACCTTTAATGCCGCTACGCCGGACAGCGATGCTCAGCGTGACAGGGCGCGTATTATTCATTCGTCGGCGTTTCGCCGCTTGCAGGCAAAAACTCAGGTGTTGGGTGTGGGCGAGAGTGACTTTTACCGCACGCGCTTAACGCATTCTATGGAAGTGGCTCAGATTGGTTCGGGAATTTGTGAGAAATTAAAGCAAAAGTATGCAGAGAACGACTCTATTTCGACGCATATCCCGTCTTACTTTCAAATTGAAGCCATTTGCCTGGCGCATGATATTGGTCACCCTCCGTTCGGGCATGGTGGAGAAGTGGCACTGAACTACCACATGCATGGTAATGGTGGTTTTGAAGGCAACGGGCAAACGCTGCGCATTATTTCAAAGCTGGGTGAGTATTCTGACCACGACGGTTTGGATTTAACGCGGCGCACTTTACTCGGCGTGCTTAAGTATCCGGTGTTGCATAGCGAAGTTAGTACTCGCTCACTTTCTGCCGAAGACCACCTAAGTGCTTTTAAACCACCCAAATCTATTCATGACGACGAACAGGATGTGCTGGACTGGATACTGGAACCGCTGACTCCCAACGACAAAGCGACCTTTCGCTCCACTAAAATGAAAGAGGGTAAAACCAAAGCACAGTACAAAGCTTTTGATACCTCCATTATGGAGCTGGCCGACGACATATCGTACGGCGTGCACGATTTGGAAGACTCGCTGGCACTGAACCTGGTAACTGAGAAGCAGTGGCGGGAAGATGTACTCGCTGTGTTGCATAAAGACAGCGTTATTATGCAGGAAGAGCGGTTTTATACCGAGGCGCTTTTTTCAGGCCAAAGCCGTGCGCGTAAGCACGCAATTAGTAAGCTTGTCGGGCATTTTGTGGATGCCATTGAAGTGAAAGAGCAGAACCGGTTTGAATCGCTCTGGTTAGATCTGCAGGCAAGCCTTCCTGAGAACATTGAACATACTCTGCAAGTGTTGAAGGACTTTGTGTTTAAGCATGTTATTCGGAGCTCTTCGGTGCAGGTTCTGGAGTACAAAGGCCAGATGATGATCTTGAAGCTGTTTCAGGTACTGAGCGAAAACCCAGAGCAACTGCTGCCTGGCTCTACTTTGCAAAAATATAAAAACGCAGAAAACCCCAAGCGTGTTATTTGTGACTATATTTCCGGAATGACAGACAACTACGCGACCAAGCTTTACAGTAAATTGTTTAGCCCGGACACCGGCTCTGTATTTGATAAGGTTTAGTTATGAATGTTTACATGATGCTGTTACTGGCCTGGGGGGCGGGGCTTTCCGCCTTTTTAGGTGGTGTATTTGCCCGTTACGAAGGCACGCCCAAAACTACCGGAAAGCGTGAGTTTATTCACGGCATTACCGCCTTTGGCGGTGGCATTTTAGTGTCCGCAGTCGCCTTTGCTCTGGTTCCTGAGGGAATGAAAGAATTGAATGCCTGGTCTCTCACTTTGTTGTTTGCCAGCGGTGGTATAGTCTTTTGCTGCATTGATGCGTGGTTGGCTAAACAGGGTGGAAATGCCTCTCAATTTCTTGCCATGCTAATGGACTTTGTTCCCGAAGCTTTATCGTTAGGTGCCGTTTTTGCCATCAGTCCAAATACAGGGCTGTTATTAGCCGTTTTCATTGGCGCGCAAAATTTTCCCGAGGGCTTTAATGCCTACCGTGAACTGAAGGCGGCGGGGCTCACCAAAAAAATGGCACTGGGCGGGCTATTTGTAGCCTCATTCTTTGGCCCGCTTGCAGCAATTTCGGGCTATTTATGGTTGAGCGACACCCCGGCAATTACGGCTATGATCATGAGTTTCGCCGCTGGCGGTATCCTTTACTTAGTATTTCAGGATATTGCCCCACAAGCGAGAATGCGACGTCACTGGACGCCCTCACTCGGAGCTGTATTGGGCTTTATTATTGGCATGCTGAGTAAGCAGTTGCTGGGTTAGTCGCTTGGTTTCCATCTATAATTTTAAAAGTAACCTAGTCTAGGGGCTCAGACAATGTATCAAACTAAACAGTCACGCATCACAACGGTTTCAGCATTTAAGAAAGAACTTTCCTCAATGAATGTTGAGGAGCCTGTTGTTGTTACCCAAAATGGGGAGCCACTCTATGTGGTGCGGGATCCAGCCCAGTATGAAATGCAGCAAGAACAAATGGCTTTTATGAAGCTAATGTCATTCGCGGAAAAAGATTTAAAAGCTGGACGTACCTTATCTTCAAATCAGCTCCGTTCTAATCTTGAGAAAGTGCTGACGAATGACGGCAATTAGCATTGAATATACCGAAACATTTGAACGTCAAGTTAGTGCATATAGCTAATACTGGGCGAGGTATATTGGTCAATCGCAGGCAAGGGTCTGACATTTCTTTTAACGATAGGCTGGAGTTGGCTCATTGATTGATGATTGCGGTGGTTGTTGCAGCCAGGTTTCGGTAATAAGCCCGGGAACTCGCTCAAATTCTCCGGTGTTATTGGTAACAACCGTGAGTCCATAGCATCTGGCATGGCCAGCTATCATCTGATCATAGGGGCCAATTGGTGTGCCTTGCTGTTTCAGTTTGTGACGAATAAGTGCTGTGTGATAAGCCGCGTCAGTATCGTAATTTAGTATTTTTAAACGAGCCAAAAAGCTGTCGAGTTTGTCGGCATTAGTTGTACGTTGCTGCGAGTTTTCGACACCATATTGAAGCTCCATTACTGTAACTGAACTGATGCAGAGCTCGCGCGAATGCTCATCAAAAATAGGGGCTAAGTATGCTGGTCTATTCTTCATAATATAGATGCAGATATTCGTATCGAGCATATAGCGCAAGTTCATAGCGGGTCGCGCTCCTGCTCCTCAGGCTGCTCGCGTTCAACCATAAAGTCTTCACTGGCAGGCTCTCCGCTAAACCAGGATGCCCAACTGGTTTTAGCCGGGGTAATAATTCGGCTTTCACCAACCACTAAAACTTCCACCTCTTTAACGTCTTCGGAAAAGGCAACGTCTTTGGGTAATCGGACAGCTTGAGTTTTGTTACTTTTAAATAAGCTTGTTTTAGTCATTGGTCTTCCTGTATATCCAAAATGGATATACCTATTTTAGTCTAAATTTTAATCTTGTCAAAACCGTGATCACCCCCGCCTGTTTGAGTTATAATTCGCACAAATTTCAGCCGCGAAGAGAGAGTTATGGCTAGAAACAAGAAAGAATCCATTGTTTTGGAGACCCCGACGGGGTCTGATCATGTGCTGCTGCATTCGTGCTGCGCGCCATGTTCAGGCGAGGTTATGGAGCGCATGGCGGAAGCTGGCATTAAATTTACCATTTTCTTCTATAACCCGAATATTCATCCGGAAAAAGAGTATTTGCTGCGTAAAGAAGAGAACATCCGCTTTGCTGAGAAGCTGGGTGTGGACTTTATTGACTGCGATTACGACTCTAAAAACTGGTTCGAACGGGTTAAAGGCCTGGAGTGGGAGCCGGAGCGCGGTGAACGTTGCACCGAATGTTTTGATATGCGCTTTGAGCGTACAGCGCTGTATGCCCACGAAAACGGTTTTGACACCATTACCAGTTGCTTAGGTATTTCACGCTGGAAAAACATGGACCAGATTAACGACTGTGGTCAGCGTGCGGTAGCACCATACCCTGGCCTGCACTACTGGACCTTTAACTGGCGTAAGCAAGGCGGCGCGGCGCGTATGGTGGAAATTGCTAAGCGTGAACGTTTTTACCAACAGGAATATTGCGGCTGCGTTTACTCATTAAGAGACATGAACCGCTGGCGCCTGAAAAATGGTCGTGATCGCATAGAGATAGGCGTTCAGTACTATACCAACGAATAAATCACACCTAAAAAAAGCCCCGGACGCTGGGAAGAGAGACGCCCGGGGCTACACGTGAAAGCTACACTCAGTAAGCTTTAAAAGTTATAACGGAAGTTCGCCATAATCGTGCGTTGCTGTCCGTAGAAACAGTCACCGTAATTGTCCCCTGAGTCGAACTCTCCTCGGTTCAAACATGAAGTGAGTACTGTTCTGTCAGTCAGGTTGTCAATATCCAGACTCAAACTGTAGTTGTCCCAGTCATACCCGATCATGGCGTCAAATACGGTATAGCTGGGTGTTTCTAAGTGCAGCTGATTACTATTGTAAGTTACATAACCGTCGGAAGTATTACCGACATAACGTGCACCGGCACCAATCTTAAAGCCGTTCCAATTATCTGGGCGGTACGTGGCCCAGATAGATGCCTGATGGTCCGGTGTTGCGGATAAAGGCTTACCGACTTCAGTTAGCTCGTTGCTTTCGCTTATAGCTGCATCGGTGTACGCGTAACTGGCGTAAACGTCCAGAGAATCCCAGGCCAGCTGAGCTTCTAATTCTACACCTTCTATCTCGACCTCACCCACTTGAACCTGACGGTCAGGGAATGGGGCATCGCCATCATTAGAGGGGGTAGTTCTGTTTTCTTCTGTAATTTTATAAACGGAAGCGGTCAGTAAGTGTTCTGTACCTTCCGGCTGGTATTTAACACCAGCTTCCCACTGCTTTCCTTCTAACGGTACATATGGATTGTCATAAGCATCTCGGCCAATGAGTGGAGAGAATGATTCGCTGTAACTAACGTATGGTGAGACACCGCCATCCATTAAGTACATAAAACCCAGTCGACCAGTAGTGGCATACTGGTCTGTTGCTACTCCACCCTCAGGGTTATTGGTCGCTCTATCACGACGCAAGGCGGCCGAAACTAACCATTTTTCTGCGATGCGCATGTTGTCTTGTACGTAAAACCCTAACTGATGAGTTGTTAAGGAAGCGGCATCGGTTATGTCTTCTTCCGTCGGCAAGCCTGTTGCCTGACCATAAACCGGATTGTACAAATCGAGTTCGTTAAGCACTGTCGCACTAGCAGAGTCGGAATCTGTGTATGCGTCTTGAAAATCTATGCCGAATACAAGGTCATGTTCGACAGGACCCGTTATTACCGAGCCATGCAGTTGCAGGTCACTTGTCCAGCTTCTTGAGTCAGAGCGATATAAAGTAGCTACACGACTTACTGTGCGATTATCTTCCGCAAATACCGGCGGCCAACCGTACATTGTGTTGTAGTCTGCATGGCTGTCGCTGTACCGGCTGGCCAGGCGCAGACTCCAGTCCAGATTAATGTCGTGTTCAACAATCGCTGTTAGCGCGTCTTGTTCCGTATCGTATTTATCAAAGCCGGGTTCTGACACAAAAGTTGAGCTGTCAATTTGGTCAAATTCGTTTGGTAACAAGGTGCCCTGCCAGGGGAAAAATTGCGTGCTAGAGCCTGACTCATTGCGCTGAATGTTGCCAATTAAGGTAATTTTCGTATCTTCAGAGGCATGCCAGCTCAATGACGGATTTAGCACCAGGCTGTTATCCGGAACGTAATCGGTTTGCGTATCGCTGTCGCGGTATAAGCCTACAAAGCGGCCGGTTAACGAAGCATCATCGTTCAATGCACCAGTAATATCGCCGGCAACTTGCTTACGTGAGTAGTTACCCAATTGAGCCCAGAACTGGCCTTCAGTTTCTGCCTTCGGACGCTTACTTACCAGGTTGATGATACCGCCGGTAGAGCCTTGTCCGTATAGAACTGAGCTAGGTCCTTTTAAAACTTCAATTTGACCGAGAGAATAAGGGTTAACGCGAACGTTGTTGTAGTTACCAAACAGAGATTTAAGGCCATCAAGGTACTGAACTGGAGCAACGCCACGAATCTGAGCCCAGTCGCCACGAGTGTCAACGCCGTATGGACCGTTGTACAAGCCTGCAACGTAGCCGATAGCATCCTGCACGGTAACAGCACCTAAGTCCTGAATACGGGCTTCGGTAAGAACCGAAACCGATAAAGGCGTTTCAATAATTGGCGTGTCAGATTTGGAGCCAGTGGCACTAACGTAAGAGATAAGTCCGCGAGAGCTGACATTGATGGTTTCCATCATCTCTTCTTGCGTTTTTTCTTGTTTTTCTTCTTGTGCGTAGCTGCTGGTGGAAGCTAAAGCGGCCAGGATGCTAGCCGCCAATACAGTCTTTTGAATGTTCATGATTCCCCTCGAATCTTAGATTTGGTCTAAATCGAGATGGATCCTAAATGAAAACGATTCGCGTTTAAAGTGTTATTTCACCCAAGTTTCTGGAAGTTCCCAATGAGCTTGATGAACGTCACCATTCCAGGTTTGCAAAGTGACCCAAACGCGCTGTTGTGAATTGAGTTTTTGTGGCGCTATAGCATGTACGTGCTGCAATAACTCACTGCCGTGCAAAATGCCGACATCATCTTGTTGCAGTTCTTCAATAGCTATTGGCTCCTCGCCAATGTTCACGTAACCCTGACGAATATCTCTGACTTTTCCTTCGTTAACGTACGCTGAAAAGTCTTTTACCCAGTCTTCATGATGTGCGTAAGGCGCGTCATTATTGGCTGGTTGCAAGGCCACTTTAAATGGGCCTGCGGCCTTTTCATCCCAGACAGGAGGGAATTCAGGTGGCTGCAACTGCTCATATAAAAAGTAAAAGGGCAGAATAAGAATTAAGCCACTGAGCTTAAATTTATTTCGGTTCCAGAAGGTATTTTTACGGCGTGCCATTAGTTAGCTCCTTCATTCTGTAACGACTCTTGCAGCGGTGTGCGTTTGGCTTTTGCCGCTTTCACTGTGCGAGAACCCCAAATCAAAAATCCGGTAATGGACATGGCCGACAAAATAAGTCCAAAAATAAACCAGATAGCTTTAGTCCAGATACCGCCAATAGTGCCGTAGTGCAGCGGATCAACAATATGCTGAATGGTTTGCACGGTATTCATATTGTCGGGCGAAACGGCTCGCGCTATCTCACCATTCCACGGGTTAATATCCAGCCGGTAAGAGTATTGGTCGTAGAAAATGAAGTCGCCACCGCCCATAATTTTGAACATGTCACGGTTATGCTCAGGCATCATAATGAAGCTGGGACGGATATCAGGGAAGCGCTGCTCCGCTATAAGCAAAGCGTCTTCAAAAGACACCGGAGCCTGTGCTTTTTCTCCCATAGGAATGTCAGATACTTCAACCAGCGGAGCGTGTTCTTCAATATCAATGTCTGCGTGCCAGAGCACTTGCTGAGTAAAGTACCAGAGGCCAGTTAAACTCATAACAATGAGGAACCAGATGGACCACGCGCCGCCGTGCTTGTGTAAGTCGGTTAAGAGGGTTTTTTTGCCTTGCTTGGCACGAATTTTAGGTTGCGAGTAAGCACGCCAGAACCTTTTATAAATGACCAGGCCGGTAACCAGAGCGCCAATCATGACAAAGGACATGCCCGAAACCAGGTAATAACCCACGCTGTAGCCGTCCTGCCAGGGGAATAGCAGCCAGCTGTGCAATGAACGCATGAAGTTAATAAAGGTAATGCCCTGATTAACTTCCTGAATTTCGCCGGTGTACTGGTTTACATAGGCAATGCCAACCGGAATGTTCTCGGTTGAGAACACAACGGCATTAATAATGTAGGGCTCGAACGTCATAACGGTCGTAACATTCGCCGTTGGGAACTGGCTTTTAACGTTAGCGACTAACTCGGAGACTGGCTGAGCGGCAAGACCTTCTGGATTGACAGCGCGCGCATTTTCGTTAAACAGCCAGGTTAACTCGTGACTGAATACGGCGATGGTGCCGGTAATGCAGATAAAGCAAAACAAGATCCATATTGGCAGCGAGCACCACCCATGTAATTTAAACCATTGCCTTTGCGTCATTCCAACTCCCCCGAGAAATTTTCCGAAATGATATTGTAAATACGAACAATTATCAAATACAATGTACCGATAACAATTCTCATTTACATAGTGTGGTCGGGAGACAATTCATGAAGGCATTTGCCAGCAATTTAATAGCAACAGCGGTAGCATCCGTGCTGTTTAGCTCCGCTGCTGTGGCAGCACAAAACGAAGGTTCTGCTGAAGAAAACAAAGAAAAGGCAGGAACGCAGGAAAAGATTTTTGAACACATTAAAGTTACAGGCAGTTCATTAGATCAGGCAACAACAGCTACTGGGTTACCGTTAACACTGCGTCAGACACCGCAGTCTATCTCAATAATTGACCGCACCTTTATTGACAGCTTCTCGCTTGATACAGTTGCCGATGTTATGCAGTTCGCGCCGGGTATTCAGGCGCAACAGGCGGAAACGGACCGATTTTTCTTCCGTGCCCGTGGCCGCGATGTAACCAACTTCCAGTTTGACGGTGTACCTATTGCGTACAACAGCTTCTTTAGCGAGGCACTGGCAGACTCCGTTATTTTTGAACGCGTTGAAATTGTGCGTGGCGCGACAGGTTTGTTAACTGGTGCAGGCGAACCTTCTGCTGCTATTAACCTTATTCGTAAGCGCCCTAAAGCGGAAGATGGTGGTTACGCCAGCCTGGGAATTGGCTCGTGGAGTAACTACCGAGTAGAAGCTGATCACTCTCAAACCTTGTCGGAGGATGGAAACGTAAAAGGGCGTGTCGCGCTAGCTTATGAAGAGGGTGACAGTTACGTTAACTTATCCGAAAAAGAAAACGCTCAAATTTACGCTGTTGTGACTGCTGACTTAACGACTCAAACGCGTTTAACCATGGGCGCTGATTACAGTGAACGTAACCCCAAAGGAAGTATGTGGGGCGCACTGCCTCTGTTTTATGACGACGGTACACAAGCTGACGATTTGCCGGTTAGTACAACAACAGCGTCACCTTGGAATAGATGGGATAGAGAAAGTACCAGTGTATTCGTTCAGTTAGAGCATGCTTTTGATAACGGCTGGGATATTCAACTGGATGTTGAGCGTCGTGAAGATGATATGGACGGATATCTGTTGTATTTCTCCGGTTTTCCAAACAAAGACACCGGACAAGGCTTAGGAACATCGCCGAATCATTATGTTGCTGAACGTGAGCAAACTTCATATCGCTTTTTGGCGTCAGGTCCTTTCGAGCTATTTGGTCGTGAGCACCAATTAACCGCCGGTGCTTTGAGCTCTGAACAAAATGTTGATTCTGTTTCTTATAGCAGTGCTGATGCCATAGACGTTCCTAGTTTGTTTGACTGGGGGAATGGGGTCGATCCCATTAACTTTAGCGACACTCCCGCTTATGGAACGTATGAATCATATAAGCAAAAAGGAATATACGCTGCGGCACAATTGAGTTTAACGGATGACTTAACTGCCATTTTAGGTAATAGAATCACAACCTATGACACTTTTGTACAGTCACCCTGGTCGCCAAGCGATTATAAAAACTCAGGCGTTAACACCCCTTATTTCGGGCTGGTTTATGATGTCACAGACGTCATTTCAACTTATGCCAGCTACACGGAGATTTTTAAACCTCAAAGCGCGCGAAATGCAGAAAATGAACTCATCGGTCCGGTGGAAGGTTCAAACGCAGAATTGGGCGTTAAAGGCGACTTCTTTAATGAAGCTTTAACAGCCAGTGTTGCCGTCTTTAAAGTGAAAGAAGATAACCTAGCGATTAATGACCCCGATAACCCGGATTTCCTACCAGGCACGACTATCCAGCCGTCTATCGGAGTTGATGGTGCCGAAAGTGAAGGTTATGAGTTTGAGTTAAATGGTAAGCCAACCGATTCACTGAATATTTTCTTCAGTTATACGCACAACGAGTCGGAAGATCGTGATGGTTCAGACTATGCGCCTTATTTACCCGAAGACATGGTGAAAGCCAGCGTACTTTATACTGCCACAGATGAATTGAAAGTCGGTGTGAACGCCAACTGGCAGAGCAAAATATCGTCTAACCCGAATATAGGCCCAAATGGCGAAACCTTTATTCAGGACGGCTACACCGTTGTGAATGCCATGGCTAACTATAAGTTAAGCCAAAACTGGGATCTGAGCTTTAACGTCAACAACCTGTTTGATAAAAAGTACTATTCCAGCATCGACTTTTATAATCAGGGCTTTTTCGGTGCTCCGCGCAATGTGGAACTGAGTGTTAAATACGCTTGGTAAAAACAGCAAGCTTTACTTGTAAGAGGCTGTGCTTTTGCACGGCCTTTTTTGTGCCTAAATTTTGACACTGTTATTTTGTAACATTACTTGTCTGATTATTGACAAGTTTCGGCAAGACTATAACTATAGCTTTTATCAGAGTTTATTGTTCCCTCCCTAACAATTAACAGAAGAGATACTATGAAAAAGTTATTGATTGCTTTGTCTGTAGTCAGCTGTTTTGCGGCAGCCGACGAAGGTATGTGGATGCCCAAACAGTTACCGGAAATTGCCGATAAGCTGAAGGCGGCAGGTCTGACTATTGACCCTAATGATATTTCTAAATTAACCGAGTTCCCCGCTGCTGCCATTGTCAGCCTGGGTGGTTGCTCGGCCTCGTTTGTGTCACCAGACGGGTTAGTAGCAACTAACCATCATTGTGCTTACAACAGCATTGCTCATAACTCGACGCCAGACAACGATTTGCTCGCTAATGGCTTTTTAGCCAAAGACTTAAGTGCAGAAGTACCGGCGGCACCGGGCAGCCGCATTTTTGTGACTAAAGCGGTCGATGAAGTCACTAATAAGGTGATTGATGCCAAGGTAACCGAGTTAACGGGCAAAGCGCGTCTGGACGCGATAGAAGATAACCAGAAAGCTTTGGTAGCAGAGTGTGAAGAGGACGAAGGGCATCGTTGCACGGTAGCTGCATACTACGGCAGCCTCGAGTATTACCTTATTAAGCAACTGGAAATTAAGGACGTTCGCTTAGTCCATGCACCGGCAAGCGGCGTGGGGAAATTTGGTGGCGACACCGATAACTGGATGTGGCCACGTCATACTGGCGACTACAGCTTTTTACGCGCTTATGTCAGCCCGGAAGGTGAGTCAGCGGATTACAGTGAGGACAACGTACCTTATAAACCGGATTACCACTTAACGATAGCCAGTGAAGGCCTGGAAGAAGGTGACTTTGTTATGGCCCTGGGTTATCCGGGCCGCACGAACCGCCACCGCCTGCCGTCTGAAGTAAAAGAAACCTTTGAATGGAGCTATCCTAAAACAGTTGAACAGTTTCAGGATTCACTGGACATTATTGCCCGGGAAACAGCCGACGATAAAGATGCGGAGCTCAAGTACGCCAGCCGTGTTGCTGGCCTGAACAATTACCTGAAAAACCGTCAGGGTATGCTGGACAGCTTTGCGAACAGCGACTTGCTGGAACGTAAGCAACAGGAACATAAAGAGCTGACTGAGTGGGTAAACAGCGACCGTACGAAAAAAGCGTTGTATGCCGATGGGCTTAATACCATTGATACGTTGCTACAGCAGCGCCATAAGAAAAGTCGTGCTGATTACCAGCTAAATAATGCAACGCCGCGTTTGCTTTCTGTTGCCCGCGCTGTTCACCGTTTGGCTCAGGAAGGCACCAAGCCTGATGCAGAGCGTAAAGCCGGTTATCAGGAGCGTGATGTTCCGCGCTTTGAGTCGTATTTAGCGGGTATGGATCGCAATTTTGACGCTAAGGTTGAGAAGGCATTAGATCTGCACAATCTGAGCAGCTACATGGCACAGCCTAAGTCAGAGCGCGATGCCGCTTTCGATAAAGCTATGGGTCTGCGTGATGGCATGAGCAAGGACGAGTTAAGCGCGTTAATTGATGGTTGGTATGAAAGCACTAGCTTACTTGACCGAGATAACCGTATGGCGTTGTTGGAATTTGACCCGGAACAGTTTGAGCAAAGCGAAGACCCGTTCGTCAAAGCCGCTGTCGCACTTTATCCTTCCGATTTAGAAGATGAGAAAAAGAGCGAAGAGCTTTCCGGTAAAATTCAGCAAGCCTACGCTGACTACATGCGCGCAAAAATTGCCTTTATGCAAAGTAAAGGAGAGGCGGTGTACCCTGATGCGAACAGCACGCTGAGAATTACTTACGGTAACGTTGCAGGCCGCGACCATGGTACCGAAGACGGTAATGCCTGGGCACCTTTTACTACCTTGCGTGGTGTAACAGAAAAAGCCACTGGTGAAGGGGAGTTTAATGCGCCGGAAGAACAACTGAAGGCGATTGAAGCGGGTGACTTCGGTCCTTATGAGAAAGTGGATTTAAATTCTGTACCTGTGAACTACCTTGCCACTTTGGATATTACCGGTGGTAATTCAGGTTCTGCGGTTTTAAACCATAAAGGCGAGTTTGTCGGCCTGGCTTTTGACGGCACGCTGGATTCCATTATTTCCGATTGGGATTTCAACCTGGAGAACACCCGTTCTATTCAGGTGGATACTCGCTACATGCTGTGGCAGATGGAATACGTTGACCATGCGGATAATCTGCTGAAAGAGCTGGGTGTTAGTACAAGCCAGTAGTTATTATTTAACGTATTAGCTATAGCAAAACCACCATCGTTAATTTTTAGCGGTGGTGGTTTTTTTGTTGTGCTGGCAGAAGGCGAGCAGGAAGAATAAGATGGTCGCAAAATAGCGTTGTAAAAGTAGATGGTATGCCAATAACAAAAATATCTGCCTTACGTTGCCCGATAGAGCACTCACCTTTGCAGTTGGTGGGTGGCAGCTGGCGTTGTGAAAATGGTCATAGCTATGATGTGGCTAAACAGGGCTACGTGAATTTGTTGCCGGTGCAGAATAAGCGCTCGAAAGACCCGGGCGACAGCAAAGCTATGGTGCAGGCACGGCGGGAGTTTCTGGATCAGGGGTACTACCAACCCCTGGCTCAGGTTCTGGCCGATACAGTGTTCGCACAGGGCGAGCAGGCGGTGCTCGATGCCGGTTGCGGCGAAGGCTACTACCTACGTTACCTGGTTGAGCAGGCGGAACAAAACAGTACTGATTTAAGCATGGCCGCTCTGGATATTTCAAAATGGGCAGTGCAGGCTGCGGCAAAACGCGATAAACGCATGAGCTGGATGGTTGCCTCCAATAACTCTATTCCACTGGACGATAACAGTGTCGATACCATTTTGTGCGTATTTGGCTTCCCTGTTGAAGCCGAATTTAAGCGGATTCTAAAGCCCGGCGGACGGCTGATTATGGTAGACCCGGCTGGTGATCACCTAAAAGAGCTAAAAGCCATTATTTATTCTGAGATAAAAAGTAAAAATGAGACCTTACCGATAACCGCCTCCGAATTTGAACTGATTTCCGAACAACGAGAGACTTTTCCGGTATCACTGACATCGAATGAAGCCATAAAAGATTTACTGACTATGACTCCGCACCTATACCGCAGCAGCGCCGAAGGCCGTGAACGCGCCGAAGCTATGAGCTTTTTACAGCTCACCGCTGATGTCTGGGTGCGGGTTTTTACTTTGAGCGCCTAACGCATGCGAGCAGTTATTCACGCAACAATCACCACTGTAGCTAAAAACGACTGGGATCGCCTATTCGGGAACCATTATCCTTTTACGCGCTATGATTTTCTGCTGGCGCTTGAGCAGGGTGGCAGTCTTGGGCTGCAGCGCGGCTGGTTGCCGCAATATGCTGTTGTTTATGATGATAATGACACCATGGTTGCGGCTATGCCGTGGTTTAAGAAAACGCATTCCTATGGTGAGTATCTGTTCGACTGGGCCTTCGCCGAAGCCTTTGAGCGCTATGGTTTTCAATATTACCCCAAGCTGATTAACGCCATACCTTTTACCCCATGTCAGGGACCGCGTTTGGCTATTAGCGAGGGTGTTAACCGCGGCGAAATGTTGTCCATTATTGAGTCGGAGTTGTTAAAGCAACATGACGTCAGTAACTTGCAGAGTTTGTACGTTGAACCTGACTTGAGCCATGCTTTCGCCGACGAAGGTTGGTGGCAGCGTTTTGATATCCAGTTTCTCTGGCAGAACCGGGACTACGGCAGCTTTGATGATTTTTTAGCGGCTCTGGTGTCGCGTAAGCGTAAGACGATTCGCAAAGAGCGGCAGAAAGTATCAGAACAAAATGTGCAAATGGGAACCCTGCAGGGTAATGAGTTAACTGCGGGGTTTTGGCAGCAATTTACTCTGTTCTACCAGCGTACTTATTTAAAACGTTCGGGGCATGGCGGCTATTTAACCCCTGCTACCTTCAAGCTCTGGGCTGAACATTTAGCCGATTATATTGTGGTATTCGCTGCCTACAAAGACGACAACCTGCTGGCTGCTTCTTTGTGTTTTAAAGGAGAAGATACACTTTACGGACGCTACTGGGGCTGCCGGGAAGAGCTTGAATTTCTGCACTTTGAAGCCTGTTATTATCAGGGAATTGAGTTTTGCATAAACCACGGGCTACAGTATTTTGACGCGGGCGCTCAGGGTGAGCACAAATTGCATCGTGGTTTTGAGCCTGTTCTGCGCGAAGGCTTTTACCGTTTTATGGAGGCGCCTCTTAGCGACGCCATTGAGCAGTATTGTCAGGATGAACGCAGTGCGTTACGCGAACACCTGAAAACACTGCAAACCTATCTGCCTTATAAAATCAGCGATTAATACAACGGCCATACCAGCAGTATCATGACCAGCGCAACCGCCGAAACCAGCAGGGACAACGGTAGTCCAAGCCGCCAGTAGTCGCTAAAATTGTAACCCCCCGGGCCCATAACCAATATATTCGACTGGTGGCCTATCGGGGTTAAGAAAGGCACAGCGGCACCAATAGCAACCGCCATTAAAAACGGATCCATACTGGCGCCGAAGCTGCTGGCCATACTGATGCCAATAGGCGCCATCAATACGGCCGCGGCGGCGTTGTTAACTATGTTCGACAGCAGCATCGTAACTATTAGCAGTAAGCCCACGGCAACAAAATCGGGTGACCCCTGACTCACATAAAGCACCGCGTTGGCAATGGTATCGGCAGCACCGCTGCGCTCCAGCGCAGACCCCAGTGGAATTGTCGCTCCCAGCAAGACAATAATAGGCCAGTCTATGGCGTCATAGAGTTCCCGAAGAGGCAGAATATTGGTAATAACCATAAGGCCGGCCGCAAGAGAGAACGCAACCGGCACTGAGATAAAGCCGAGTGCTGCTGCCAGAATCGCTGCCGAGAATATCCCCAGTGGCTGAATCAGTTGTTTTGGTGAGCCCAGTCGCAAGCTACGTTGAGCTAGAGGGAAGCAGCCAAAGCGCTGAAATACGTCATTAAGCACTTCAGCGTCGCCCTGCAGTAATAAAACATCACCCGGCTTAAAGCGAATATTCGCCAGTTTTGTTCCCAGCTTTTGGCCCTCGCGGGCAACGCCCAGTACATTAATACCGTAGCGGCTGCGTAATTTTATGTCGCCAGCCGAGCGGCCGATAAGGCGTGAATCGTGCCCGACAATCCCTTCAATAACGGTAATGTCGTCGGACTTTAAAAAGCGCTCGTCAATTTCTTCCTCGGCGTTAAGCTCAAGCCCTGTTCCGTCAATAACTTGCTGAATGGTCTCCGCGTTGGCTTCAACTATTAATACATCCTCAGGTTTCAATCGCAAGTATCGGGCCGGTGCAGACCAGCGCTTTTCGCCACGTTGTAGTGCAACAATTACAAAGTCCTCTTCGCTACGGTTTTCCAGCTCATAGAGAGTTTCACCAACAAAGTTAGAGCCTTCAGGTACATAGAGTTCGGTCAGGTAGCTACTGACATCGTAAAGTGACTGCGATTTGGATTTCCCAGCTTTTTCTGGCACCAACCAGTGACTTAGCAGCCACATAAAGAGTAAGCCCGCGATGGCGATGCTGAGACCAACCGGAGTAAATTCAAAAATACCGAAAGACTCACCCATAGCCTCGCGACGAATATCGGCAATAATAATGTTCGGCGGCGTACCCACCATAGTAATAGTGCCCCCCAGTAAGGAGCCAAAGGCCATAGGCATTAACACTTTGGAGGGGTTATTGCCACTGCTGCGGGCGAGTTGAAGGGCGACTGGTATCATTATCGCCATGGTGCCTGTATTGCTGATAAAAGCTGAGCAGATCGTAGTGACTGAGGTCAGGGCTATCATCTGTAACCAGCGTTTATCGCCTATGTTTTTCATAGCCGATGCCAGTGCATCGACAACGCCGGAGCGCCAAAGTGCCTGGCTAATAATCAATACCGCCGCAACAGTAATGACAGCAGCGTTACCAAAACCACTGAACACCTCGGCAGTTGGAACCAGACCAAGAATAGCCGCGGACAATAGCGCCATCATGGCAACCAGGTCGTAACGCCATTTATCTATGACGAAAAGCACCAACATGGCGACTAAGATTACTCCAATAAGCCATTGATCCAGCATGTAACAGGTACCGTTTAGTGTTTAAAGGTTGAAGATTGCACAGTGTTGGGTTTGAAGCAATAGCGTCTATACTGATAAATCAGTTAGTTGCCTGACATCCCATTGTAGTAGTCTGACGTTTACGTCAGGAGCGATATCTCACCTGACATGAATGTCAGGCTACGAAATTATTTACGGAGGCCATAAAATGAAATACTTAAGCTTAACAAGTGCGGTAATTATTGGTCTGGCGGGAATAAGCAGTGCGCCGGCTAACAGCGATGACCACAAAGACAGTGGACTGGCTAAAGCGGAAATTCAGGAGTGGCAGGTTCCCTGGGAGGACTCCCGGCCTCGTGACCCCTGGGTGCACAATAATACGGTCTGGTTCGTGGGTCAGGGAAGTGATTACGCGGCAACATTTAACCCCGAAACCGAAGAGTTTAAACGCTACGATCTACCCGATGGAGCGGGTCCGCATACTGTTATTGTCGATGATCGTGGCGCTTGGTACACCGGCAATCTTATGAACCATATTGGCTTAATTGATCCGGTTTCAGGCGACATTAAAAAGTTTGAATTACCCGGAGATGGAATGCGCGACAGCCACACCATGGACTTCACTAGCGATGGCAATATTTGGTTTACGGTGCAGGGCGGTAACCAAATAGGCTTTCTGGAAACAGATGACGGTGAAATAGAACTTTGGGATGTGCCCACGGATTCGGCCCGGCCTTACGGTTTAATTGTTGAAAACGACAAACCCTGGGCAACGCTCTTTGGTACCAATAAGTTGGCGACTGTTGAAAGCGGAAAGCTGCGGGAAATTGAGCTTGAACGGAAAGACAATAGGCCACGCAGGCTTGGTATGACTGACGACGGTACCATCTGGTACGTCGATTATAATAAAGGTTACGTGGGTAGCTACGACCCGGCTAGCGGTGAGAATAAAGACTGGCGGGCACCAGCTGAAGAAAATTCACGGCCTTATGGTATGGCGGTGGATAAACGTAATGACGTCTGGTTTGTAGAGACCGGTGTGCAGCCAAACCGGCTGGTGGGCTTCGATACCGAAACCCACGAGTTTTCAGAGCCAATTGAGCTGGAGAGTAGCGGCGGTACTGTTCGTCATATGTTCTATGATGAAGCGACCGATTCTATTTGGTTCGGTACCGACGCCAACACCCTGGGAGTGGTCCGTCTTCAGTAGCCAGGTTACATAGGCAGAACTTCTAATACGGCAACGTAAGAGCCCTGGCGTTTGGTAGCCGGGGCTTCGCCGTTGTCGTCAGCGTATTCTGCTTCTAACCAGTACATGCCTGGTTCATCCAGAGTGAAGGTGACTTCGCCTTTCTCATTGGTTGTTAACTTGGTTGGTTGTGCCTGGTCACGATAACGCTCACCGCCTTTTACCAAGAAAATTTCAGTTCTCGCTGCTGCGGCACCATCAATATTGAACTTAAAGGTAATGTTTTCACCAGTGTATAAATCGTTCGGGTGGGTCACTGGTTCAAGTTCCAGACCTTTACCTGTTGGACCCAGAGTGTCATAAGTTGGTGCACCAGAGGTAACAAAGGTTTCAACACGACGTGAGCGCTCACTAACTTCTAACTCTTTAGCGTCCTGAGGCACTTCTTTGTAGAAGTCTTCATTGGTTTTTTGCGCACCACGTGGTGGCCAGTATTGGCTTTCACCTTCGTCATCTATCCAGCGCGCAGATAACCCTGAACTGGCTGAATAAATGGTGTAAGTGCCTTCTTTTTCCAGTTCAATATCAAATACCGAGCGGTATTTGCCTTTATGACCATTCTCCAGAGTCACATCGGAGCCATCTGGTGCCATGGCTTTTACGTAATCCAGGCTAAGCGGGTAGTGATCTGGATAAAAAATGCCATTGGCGATAGCGGCATCAAAAGTCACCCATTCGGAATCGCCGGAAACAACGGTGGCGCTGGGTTTAATCCAGACGCGGTGAGCTTCACTGCTGGTGCTGGCAAATAAGGTCAGCACAGCCAGGCTGGTAGTAAGTACAGAAGATAATTTCATGATTAAGGCTCCAGTTTTAATGACACTCGGCCAAGCTCGTGCTCGCCGGTCTCTGAGATGGATATTGGGCTTTCGATAGGTAAAGACAATGGCAGGCGCAGCATTTCGCGACCGCCGACTTCGCGCGCGGCTTCTACATACAAGTAGTACTGGCCGGGCTCAAGTTCCGGTAATTTGGTTAATAACGGCGTTAAATCCACCTTGTGAGTGCCGGGGCGTCGGGTTGCGCCCGATACACCGTCTATAGGCATGTCAGCCATGCGGCCGCTTCGACGCCACCACTGGCGTATGTCTTTAAGCCATTTTTCGCCTTCGCTATCTTTTAGGTTAACGTCGTACCAGACTGCAATGTCAGCAACCCGTTGGTTGCGTTCATTGGCCAGCCATATCGCCAGGTAAGGTGCGTGATATTCGGCGACTGACAGGCGGGGAATTTCGACATTGAGCTCGTTTTCAGCAGCATGTGCTGACCCCATAACGGCGAACAAAGGAATGATGAAACCGGCCAGAACCAGCGGCCAGGTGGACTTGCGCCCTTTACTGTATTTTTTCAAAAGTAATAACCCCGTAATTGTGAATAAAATGCTGGCAATGGCAAATACGTCAATGAAAAGGCTCCAGAGAAAGCCCGTGTTGCGGGCTTTGTGGAGGTCATTGAAATAGGCAATCCAGCCGCGATCGGTGGTTTCAGAGTAAAAAGCACCACTGGTTAAATCGACGCTGAACCAGCTGTCCCCGCCAGGGCGGGGCATGGCGACGTACAATTCGTAGTCACTCCATTCGATTTCGGCATTTGAACTGATGCTGTTTTGCGTCTTATCTTCGTACCAGCGGTGGAAAAAAGTTGGTAGAGCGTCATTCCCTGAAGCATTCGCCAACCGGTCCAATTCCGTTTGTGGGAGAGAGCTTTCATGGCTTTCGACGCTGGGTGCGGATTCTATCCAGCCAGCATGGTTTAGCGCTATACCGGTGACTGAAAACAACAACATGCCAATGAGGCAAACGGCAGAGCTTATCCAATGCCAGTCTTTTAAAGACCACCCTCTGCGGCCACCCGAGCGTCGAGCCATTCACTTTTCTTCCTTTACAAACAACAGTGCATGTATCTTATATAAAAACCGTTCTCATTTTCAATAGTTAATGATAAAAATTCTCATTTAGATTTAGTTTTTTTATGTTATTATGCGCACAAAATCGCCAATGAGGAATTGTTATGAGAAGTATCATTGCGGAAAAAGTGACTCAGGTACGCCACTGGAACGACACCCTGTTTAGCTTTAGAACCACACGCCAACCAAGCTTTACCTTCGAAAACGGTCAGTTTGTAATGATGGGACTGCAACTGGAAGACAAGCCTCTGCTCAGAGCTTACAGCATTGCCAGTGCAAACCATGAAGAAGAGCTTGAGTTCTTCAGTATTAAAGTGCCGGACGGCGCTTTAACGTCGCGCCTGCAACATATCAAGGTGGGTGACGAAGTGGTGTTGTCGACACGCCCTACAGGCACGTTAGTACCCGGGCACTTACTGCCAGGCAAAAACTTGTACTTGCTCAGTACCGGCACCGGTTTAGCGCCTTTTATGAGCGTTATTAAAGACCCCGACATATACGAACAGTACGATAAAGTCGTGTTGGTTCACGGTGTGCGCTGGGTGTCTGAGTTGGCGTATCAAAAAGAAATCTCTGAGATTCTGCCAAATAACGAATACTTTGGTGACTGGGTGCGGGAAAAGCTCATTTATTACCCGACAGTGACCCGCGAGCCATTCCGTGATGAAGCGCATCAGCAACGTATTACCGATTTGCTGGAGTCTGGCACCTTAACCAAAACCATTGGTATGCCAGATCTGAACCCTGAACACGATCGCTTTATGTTGTGCGGTAATGACGCTATGCTTCAAGATCTGATGGTTATTCTCAATGAACGGGGCTTTAGTAAAGCAACATCGCGTAAGCAAGGCAGCTACGTGATTGAGCAGGCCTTTATTGAGAAGTAGAGAGTATTGAAAAATAAAGAGTATTGAGAAGTAGAGAGTATTGAAAAATAAGCAGGTGTATGACCCAGGAGCAAAGTAAAAAAGCACTAGTGGTAGAAGGTGGCGCCATGCGCGGTATCTTCGCCGCTGGTGTGCTGGACGGCTTTCTTGAAACCGGACAAACCAACTTTGATTTTGCAATTGGGGTGTCGGCAGGTTCAACCAACCTGATTGGTTTTCTTGCCGGCGACCACGGACGTAACCGTAAAATTCTCTTGCAGCATGCGCTACAGCCCGAGTTTTTGAACTGGCGACGCTTTTTAAAAGGCGGACATTTTTGCGATGTGAGCTGGCTTTGGCACGCTTCGTTTGAACAAGTACCACTGAATACCCGTCATTACCTGGAGCAGAACCGGCCTTTATACGTTGTAACGACTAATGTCGATACAGGGTTTCCGGTGTATACCCGGGTGACAGCCGATAACTTACACGAACTATTTCCTGCTTCTTGCGCTATTCCGCTGGCTTATCGTGAGTTTCCCGCCGTTGGTGGAGCGCCTATGACGGATGGCGGACTGGGTGACTCTATTCCGGTGATTAAAGCCTATGAAATGGGTGCGCTGGATATAACGGTTATTTTGTCCCGGCCGCGAGGTTTCCGAAAGAAGATAAGACCCCTGCCTAAGTTTACTAAGCGTTTTTTTAAACACCATCCTGCCTTATTTGACGCAGTAGCCCGCCGCTCGGCAGTTTACAATGACGCTATTAACTTTATTGATAACCCTCCTGCGGACTGTAAAATGACCGTTCTGGCTCCGCCGGAGGATTTTCCGGTAGGACGTTTCACTCAGGATAAAAAGCTGCTGGAGCAAGGTTATGAAATGGGAAGAGCCGCCGCATTGGCAACAAATTCTGCGTGATGTCCGTGCCTGTGCCTTATGTGAACCAGAGCTGCCGCTTGGTGCCCGCCCCGTTGTTCAGTTGCACCCTAAAGCCAGAATTCTAGTTGCCGGACAAGCCCCCGGAAAGCGCGTTCATGCCTCCGGTAAGCCTTTCGATGACCCCAGTGGCGACAGGCTTCGTCAGTGGATGGGCATTGATAAAGACACTTTTTACAATGCCGAAGAACTGGCTATTATTCCTATGGGCTTTTGTTATCCGGGCACTGGTAAGTCCGGTGACTTGCCGCCCCGCCCCGAATGCGCGCCCACCTGGCGCGAGCAAATACTGCAACAGCTACCCAATTTAGAATTAACACTGGCTATTGGTCAATACGCGCAACAGTGGCATTTGCAGGAACCTAAGCGAAGCCTGACCGAACGTGTCAGAGACTGGCGAAGTTACTGGCCGCAGTTATTACCATTACCTCATCCGAGCCCCCGCAACAATATCTGGATGAAGCGTAACCCATGGTTTGAAACTGAGGTTATTCCGGAATTAAGACAAAGAGTGAAAGAACTGCTTTGACTTTTACAGGGCAAGTCGATAATTTTAGGGGCTTAACTTAAACGCGGCGGGCACGGATAACCCTGATGAAATTACGACAATGGCGCATCTGGCACCGCTGGTTATCTCTTCTTTTTGGCCTGCAGTTAGTGGTATGGAGCATTAGTGGCGCCTATATGGTGTTCTTTGATTTAAGCTTCATTCACGGCGACCATCTGGTGAAAAAGCTTGAACAACCTATAGCTGATAACGCGTTAACTTCGCCGGTAAGCTGGGTATTAGAGCAACATCCGCAAGCCACCTCGGTGCGTCTTATGCGCCAGTGGGTAAAGGGCTCTTTGCAGACGGTTTATCGCGTTGAAAGCCAAACCGGTACGCAATTACTGAACGCCGAATCTTTGGAGCCGGTCACACTTGATCGCATGGATATTGGCTATATTGCGCGTCAACACTACACCGGTAACGAAGAGACAAAAGCCCAGGTTAGCTATATCGAAGATCGGCCGCCGGGTGAACTTAACCCCGCTTTGTTACCCGTATGGCGAGTAGACTTTAATGATTTGGCCGGTGCTACCTTGTACTTCTCGGCGACAACCGGGGAGCTGGTAACCAAACGACATAACTTCTGGCGACTGTTCGACTTTTTCTGGATGCTTCACATAATGGATTACCAAGACCGAGTGGATATTGAAACCTGGTGGTTAAAGGCGTTTAGCATAGCGAATATACTTTTTGTGATAACAGGCATGGCTCTGCTTTACTTCCATTTCCGGCCGCGTAGAAAAAGCAGGCGAGCTGCATGAGGTATGTGCGTAAACTGCATCGCTGGCTGAGTCTGGTTATTTTTATACAAGTGCTTATCTGGCTGGTCAGTGGCTTGTACTTCGGCTGGGTGGGCCACCAGAGTCTGGCCGCTCATGACTACTTTCAAAGCGCTCCTAAAGCGCCTGTCGGGTCTGTTTTTTACCCTGAAAACGCCCTAATTGAGCGCTTCGATAACATTAAAAGTGTGGAAATACGCTCAATTTCGGAAACGGCTCAGTACCTGGTTCTGACAGTTGATGGCTCCAGACATTATGTGAATGCCCAGACCGGCGAGCGCTGGCAAACATCCGCGCCGCTGGCCGCAAAACTGGCACGACAAAGCTATAACGGACCAGGCTCGGTCAAAGAAGTACAGGCTGTAACGGGCAGTGACGAAATTATTGACTGGAACAAGCCCGGTTACAGAGTCACTTTTACCGATGACATTCACACACGAGTGTATGTTGATGCTGCCTCGGGTGAAGTGGTCGATCACCGCAATAACAATTGGTGGCTAAGTGACTGGATGTTTCGTTTACACTTTATGGATTACAGTGGCGAGCGCGACTTTAACAGCTTACTGAACATTATTGCTGCTACCATCGCGCTATGGTTTAGTTTGTCAGGCTTAATTTTACTCGGTCGCAGCTTAAAACACCGGCAGTTATTCTAAAGCTGCCAGTTACCACCAGCGCCCGGTTCTACGACAATAGCTTTTGTAAGTTTCACCAAAAGTTTCGGTTAACATACGTTCTTCCGGCAGAATTTGAAAGCGGTGCATATAGGCGACATACAACGCCAGCCCCCAGAAAGAAAAGACACTTTCCAGAAAAACGCCCCAGGCCATAAGCAAAAAGAAAAAGCCTAAATACATGGGGTTACGCGTTCGTTGGTATATTCCGGTAGTGACAAGTTTGGTGCTTTTGTTCGGAGCGCGGGGGTCTACCGTAGTTTGTGCTCTGCGAAACCCAATAACGCCTAACAAGGGCAGCAAGACTCCTAATACCAATAGAAAAATAGCTGCGGCGCGCTGGCCGACATAAAATTGGTTAAAGACCTGCGTATAGTGAGCCGTTAACCACATTAAACCGGCGACTATGGCAACAACCAGCAAAGGTGGTATTTTGAGTTCAAGTGATTTCATGGCAAAGTGGCGCCCCTTTTAGCGAAGACAAGAAATATGACGACCGATACCCACCAGATTATTGAGCAAACCCGGCACTGGGTGCAACAGCTGATTGTAAAGTACAACATCTGCCCTTTTGCACGCCGCGAAGTTGAGCGCAAGAGTATTCGCTATAGTGTAGCCGAAAATCGCAAGCCACAAGCTGTTTTACAGCAGCTGCTGGATGAAGCTAAACACCTGGATACCACACCTGAAACCGAAACCACGCTGCTTATTCTGCCGTCGGGGTTTGAAGGGTTTTACGAATTTCTGAATTTGGTTGATGTTGCCGATGCTTTGCTTGTTGAGGAAGGTTACGAGGGTGTGTATCAGCTGGCGCACTTTCACCCCGACTACTGCTTTGAGGGCGAACCTCAGGACGACCCGGCAAATTACACCAACCGTGCCCCCTATCCAACCTTACATTTACTGCGTGAGGCCAGTATTGAAGAGGCTCTGAGAGATTATGACGACCCTGAATCGATTCCTGAGCGCAATATCGAATTTGCCCGACGTAAAGGCGCTGGATTTTTCAAAGCAATCTTGCCAGTCTAGAATGTGAGTTGTTGCTACACTATTAGTTAGTAGTAATATCACATTAATTAGTATTGCTTGCTCTGTCGAACCATAAAGTGATGAGGCGTCATGACAAAACATCATATTACTCATAGAATTATTGAACAGCTACCCACTATGGTGGCTTATGTCGACAGAGACCGGCTTTTTCGCTATGTAAATACGTCGTATGCGGCGTTCTTTGACCTGACCCCGCAGGAAATGCTGGGCAAGCCGTTAACCGATGTACTTAGCGAAGAGTCTCATCAACGCATAAAGCCCAATCATGACCATATTTTTGCCACCGGCGAGAAAATGGAGTTTTCCGATTCTGTCACTTTTCGTAATGGGCATAAATGCTTCTTAGATATTCGTTATCTTCCTGAATTTGATGAGCAAGACAAGGTTACTGGTATCTACGTGCTTGTCGAAGATGTCAGTGACTATTACGCATCGGTTGATGTTATGCGCACGATTCATGAAGTTATTCATAAGCGTGGGCGGCGCATTGACCCGGCTTCTATTGATGAACTATTAAAAGTGGGCGTTGACTATTTAGGTGTTGATATCGGAACTGCCAGCTCCATTCAAAACGGCACATATACCATTGAGTGGGTGCAAACAGCGAAGCTGGATTTTTCCGCCGGAGTGCAACTACCGCTGGCAACCACCTATTGTTCGGTTGTGCTTAAGGCTAACCATCTTATTTATACCAATGACGCATCACGAGATTCACGGTTTAAAGAGCACGCGAGTTATCAAACTTATGGTTTGGAGACTTATATAGGTACGCCACTTATTATTAATGACCAGGTGTGGGGAGTTCTGGGTTTTGCTCGTAAAAACAAAAGGGCTGAGCCTTTTACTGAACTTGAAATTGAAATGGTGCGAATGATGGGCACCGCGCTGGAAACGGTTATTGCGGAACAGAAAATTCGTTCCGATTTAATCCGTCAGCGCGACGATATGGCACTAATTGCTTATACCGATGCACTAACCGGGTTAAAAAATCGCTCAGCTGGCATGGAAATACTTGAACAGAGCCTGGTTCGTCAACATGGCGGGCAGGGGTTTGTCGTTTCGGTTATCGACTTTGACCACTTTAAAACCATTAATGATACCTATGGCCACGATATTGGTGACAAAGTATTAATTGCAGGCTCTGAAGCTATGTCAGCGGCGGTTCGTAGCAGTGACAGTGTGGTTAGAGTGGGTGGCGAAGAGTTTATGGTGGTACTTGCTTATGCCGACCATGAAAGTGCCGTACAGGTATTGGAAAGGGTGCGAGCGACCGTTGAGGAAACGGTAGTTACCCTGGATTCAGGCGAAATCATTAATCCGACGGTAAGTGTCGGTGCGTCAGAAAGCCACCCCGATGACGATGTTTCCAGTATCTACAGAAGAGCGGATCAGGCGCTGTATAAGGCTAAGCGAGAAGGTCGTAACCGTGTTGTCTGGGCCAGTGAAAGCGATTTTTAAACTTATTATGAAAATAACTTGGTAAATGGTTTGACTCGCAGTGTAATAAGCGTAGACTGCGAGGGGTCGGATAGATAGAAAGACAGTTAGTTAAAAAACTCCACTTCGTTGACCTATTATTATTAATACCATCGTCCTGTAGTTCTAAGTTCTTATTATTACCCGCACCATCGGTCTAAATGACCACATACTTAAAAGTTACAGGAAGATATATTATGTCAGAGAAAATTACTGGTTCAGTAAAATGGTTTAACGAAGCAAAAGGCTTCGGTTTCATCGAACGTGAAAACGGCGCAGACGTTTTCGCACATTTCAGCGCTATTTCTAGCGACGGTTTCAAAACCTTAACTGAAGGCCAGCGCGTTGAGTTCGCAGTAACTCAAGGCCCTAAAGGTCCTCAGGCTGAAAACATCGTAGCGCTTTAATTACGCGCCTCGAAGTCTAAAAGGGCAACCCTCGGGTTGCCTTTTTTTGTGCCTGTAAATCGGTGTAAATGAGCGATCTAAACTAAGCTTTTGTTACGTAAACTCAGACACGAAACACTCATGGAGGTCGATGATGAAAGTAGCAGTGATAGGCGCAAATGGAAAAATTGGTCAGCATTTAGTTGAACAGATGCAACACGCAAAAAAACATGAAGTGATTGCAGTAGTGCGTAAGGAAGAGCAGCAAAAAGCCTGGGAAGGCCGCGGAGTAACGGCCAAATTGGGTGATTTAGAAGGCCCCGTCGCAAAATTGGAAGAGCTGCTTCAGGGCGTTGATGCCGTGGTATTTACGGCAGGTTCTGGTGGAAGCTCTGGTGACGACAAAACCTTATTAGTCGACCTGGACGGTGCAGTGAAAACCATGGAAGCAGCGGAATCTGTGGGCGTAAAACGTTTTGTTATGGTCAGTGCCTGGCAGTCGAACAACCGTGAAAACTGGGCTGAAGCTCTGCTTCCTTACTATGCCGCCAAGCATTATGCAGACCGCGAGTTAATGCGCACCAAACTTAACTGGACCATTGTGCGTCCGGGAGCATTAACCGACGAAGAAGCCACCGGTAAAGTGGTTGTTGGTGAATCGTTGGCACCGGGTTCGATCCCGCGTGAGGATGTTGCCAGTGTGCTGCGCCGCTGCCTGGATGAAAGCGGCACTGAAATGAGAGCCTTTGATCTAATGGCTGGCGAAAGCGAAGTTGATCATTCGTTACAGTCGATGAAAGAAATGGCTTAGCACCTCAATAGTCCGTTCAGTTTTCGCCGGTATGTTGTCTTTAATAGGCAGCACGGCGTGTACGCTGTACGGACTGCCTTCCCATTCTGGTAACAAACGCAGTAAGCGCCCACTCTCAATGTAATGTTTAATTTCTGGCTCCGGAAGTAGCGCATAACCAACACCATCTAGCGTCAACTGGACTACCGTCTGCATGTTGTTCAGCAGCACCTTAGGCTTGGGGAAATCCTTGTTGGGTAAGCTGGGTATGTGCCCAATAAAACAACCTTCGGGTAAATCTTTAAAGCTTTTTATCGAGTTTTTAGCCGCAGGATGCTCAGCAGCAATACAAGGGATCAGGTGCCAGTCAGCCAAATGCCTGGCGTATAAGGTTGAATCGGCTAGCGGACCAATGCGAATTGCCAAATCTGCCCCCGAGGTAATGAGGTCAATAGGCTCATCGGTCATATGCAGTTGAAAGCTCACGTTAGTAAACTCTTGCTGCAGCTGTTTTAAAGGTTCGCTTAGCAAACCTCCGCCAAAACCCACGGGCGCAATTATTTTTATTTGCCCTTGCGGCTGATTCGTTAGCTGGTCCCAACGTTCCTGGTTTTTCGCTGCAATAGCCAGCATATCGAGGCACGATTGATAAAAAACCTGACCGGCTTCGGTAAGTGAAAGGGAACGGGTATTACGGTGAAAAAGCGAAATTCCGTTGTCGTTTTCCAGTCGCTGCAGCTGTTGGCTAATAGCGGACACTGTCATATGCAGTTCATTTGCAGCAGCACTCATGCTGTTGAGTTCTACCGTACGGGTAAAAGCTTTTAATGATCGAATCATTTTCGGATTCATGTGTTAAGTCCTGCTAAAGAAGCTTTCAATATTTTTGTAATTGCTGATTCCATAGTACCAGTTAAAATCGCTAATGAAAATAATTCGCATTTATAATTCATTAGGGGATGAACATGAATTGCAGTATCAGCGGCTTAAAATTGAGCATTTTAGCATTAACTGTAGCATCAGCAGTAGGCGTTGCTCAGGCTCAGGAACAGGAAAAGCCTAAAAGAAAACATCATAAACATAAAGATATGGAAGTCATGGTGGTAACGGCATCAGGTGTTGCACAGCAGTTGAAAGAAGCGCCCGCTTCAATCTCTGTTATTGACAGAAAAGACCTTTCTCAGCGTTTTTATAAAGACTTAACCGATGCCATGACTGACGCCCCGGGCGTTATTGTGACCGGCGGCGGTGACCGGCAGGACATCAGCCTGCGTGGTATGGGTGCCGACTACACATTGATTTTGGTCGACGGCCAGCGCCAGAGCTCGCGCGAAACCCGCCCAAACAGTGACGGGCCCGGCGTTGAAGGTGCCTGGACACCTCCACTGGCGGCAATTGATCGCATAGAGGTTATTCGGGGGCCAATGTCGTCTCTTTACGGTTCGGATGCGATAGGCGGCGTTATCAATATCATTACCCGTAAAACACCGGAAGAATGGCGCTCGGAAATTCGCGTTGATGGCACTTTGCAGGAACGTTCGGAGTCAGGCAATAGCTACCAGACTAACTTGTTCACCTCCGGCTCGTTAATTAAAGACACTTTGGGCATTCAGTTGTCGGCCGGTTATACGCGTCGTCTGGAAGATGAAATTGTTTCTGGCTACCGGGATAAAACCGCAGAAGATGCGGACTTAAAACTGGCTTACACACCAAACCGCGACCATGAAATTTTGTTTGAAGTGGGTACCGCTAAGCAAAGCATCGACGCTTCTGTCGGCAAAACCATTGAACCGTTGGCGCCGGGCGAGGAATGCGGTCGTCGTGGCTGCCCGGAGTCATCAACCACTGAATATGATAATACCAGCGTGTCCATTGCCCATAATGGTCAGTGGGGTCTGGTGGGCGCCCGCAGTTATTTAAAGCGCGATGAATATGAAAACAAAGCGCGTCTTATGACCATTAAAAACACCGATTTTCAGAGTCACTGGAACGTACCACTGCTTGAAGAGAGCTCTATGAATCTTGGCGTGGCGTACCAAAAGGAAGAGCTGGAAGATTTAACCAGTAACCAGATAAGTGATCGTAACCGCATTGAAGGCTCGCAATGGTCGGCCTTTGCAGAAACCGCCTGGCCAATATTCAATGACTTTAACCTGACGACTGGTGTTCGTTACGACGATGACGACATTTTTGGTGGACACTGGAGCCCGCGAGTGTACGGTGTTTATACTCTAAGCGATGCCACAACCATTAAAGGTGGTGTTTCTACCGGGTTCCGTGCGCCAAGCCTGCGTGAAACAACCGCTGACTGGGGACAGGTCAGCCGCGGCGGTAATGTTTATGGTAATCCGGATTTAGAAGCTGAAACTTCGACCAACTACGAGTTAGGGTTATACACGGACTGGGGACGTCGTAGCTCAACCTCAATTACCGTGTTCTACAATGAGTTTGACGACAAAATCACCCGGGTAGACTGCCCTGAAAGCATTTGCGATGCAGGGCCTAATCAATTTGGCTCTATGCCAACCACCCGAATTAACATTGATGAAGCCGTTACTCGCGGTATTGAAATGACTTTAAGTACGCATTTCAGCCGGGAGTGGTCACTGAAAGGTAACTATACCTACACCGACTCTGAGCAAAAATCGGGTGAATATAAAGGTGAGCCATTAAACCAGCTACCTAAGCACTTAGTACAAACCTCACTGAACTGGAAGCCAGGTAAGCGCTGGAACAGTTGGTTGCGTGTGCATTATCGTGGTGAAGAGAGCCAGCCGACAACAGGGCCTTCACAGGGCTCTCTGGTCGCGCCGTCTTATACACTGGCGGATTTTGGTGTGAACTACTTTGTTACGCGTGACTTAAAGCTGGCTGCGGGTGTTTACAACTTATTCGACAAGGAAATTGGTGTAGAAGAGTACGGCTATGTTGAAGACGGCCGACGCTTATGGTTGTCAGCCGCCTATAGTTTCTAAACCCTTATAGAATGTTGTTTAAGGCTATACCGATACCAAAGCGAGTCTGCTTGTGATTGTAGTCAATCAGGCTCTCTCCGTAACCGGTGAAAATTGAGGTATAGCCAATAAACTTCCCGCCAATAGGGAATGTCCAGTTAAGCTCTGCCGACCCTCTGCCGGTATCCACGGCATGGCGGAGCCTGAGAATGTACTCGAAGTCACCATCGTTATAGGCGGTGGTGAATTCATAGTCACCCACGTAATCGGTAATATCCGGGTTGTCGTCACCACTCGATTGCATGGGGTCTGTTTTGGCGTCTTCCTGAAAACGTAACCAGGGTTTCAGCGAGAAAACGAAGCGGCCTTTTTCTACCACAAATTGCATGTAACCGCGGTTCCAGCTGCGTGACAATGGCTGGCTACGCCCATTAGACAAATGCTCTAAACCGAAAACTAACGCGGTATTGGTACCAAAAGGGTGCCAGCCGGTTGAAGTGGCATAAAAAACCTCGGGCATGTAGTTGGTTTCGCGGAATGGTTTAGAAATATTACTGGAATACACCTGCCACCAGGACTGCACGGTTAAGCCAAAAAACAACTGGTCGTCTTCAAACAGCAAACTTTCTTTGTTAAAAGGCACTTTGAAACTTAATTGGAACTTTGCTTCATAGTCTTCCAGGTTCTGCTCGTAACCTTCAACATCGGCATATTGCAGGCGGTTAATGTTGTTCGTGGTAATAACGGGTAATAAATAGTTACGACGGTGCGGTGTTAATACATAAGGGTCAAACTGGGTAACTTGTTCGCTTTTCATGCGGCTGGTTAAAGCACCGGGGTCTTCAACCGCATCGACTTCCACTATATCTTCGTCATTCTCAGCTGACCGCAGTTGTTCTTCGCAGGTAGAGCGAATATCTGCAATGGTGGCGTCAGCCTTAGTGTTGTTCATTTCATCCAGCAGACATTGCTGCATATCAGACAGTTCTTGCGCCTGGACATTAACCGCCGCTAGTGCGGTAACTCCCGATGCAATTATCCAGATCCATTTTTTCATAAGCGCAAGCTTCCTTTATTAAGACTCCTTGTACTATAGCGTAAGAGGGGGTGTTTAGATCACACGTTTACAAAATAGGGTCAGAAGAAATTTTTCTGACCCCGCTGATATTTTCTACTAAAAATTATGAACAATGGATAGGTTAGCTGTACGACCGCGCAGATTGTATTGGGTCATATCGTATCCGTAGGCACCACCAGCCGGGTCAAACGGCGGCTGCTCGTCGAACAGGTTGCTGATATTCAGGGTCAGTTGAGTGTCACCAAAACCCTGATAAACCAGCTGCGAGTCAACCTGCCAGTAGCTGTCGACCTTTTCATCTAAACCCGGGTTGCTGCTTTGTGTGGCCACCTGTTGCTCATAGCTGCCGGTGTAGTTAAGGCTGACGCCCCATTGCCAGTCACTAATAAGCCAGCGCAGTTGGTTGTTGCCTTTCCACTTAGGCAGTGCGCCCAGAATATTACCGCCAGCACCGTCAGTAGGTTCCTGACCGGCAACTAATGCCTGCTCGTATTCCAAAAGCCGTGACCAGGTGCTTTGAAGCTGAAGCGTCGAGTTGCTTAACTGCACTTGGTAATTCGCATCAATATCGAAGCCGCGGGTAGAGCGTGTGCCCTGATTGCGGTATTGGTTGCTGATAATTTGCAGTCGTCCGGCATCGTCACGCTGTATGCGGTCAGCGTACAGGTCTTCATTATTGACAATAAACTGCGCGTTGTCGGGGGCAATAATGTCGTCCTGTTCAATTTCGAATACATCCACAGCTATGCTGGCACCTGCTTGCGGCGACCAGATAATACCCCCATTGAGGTTGGTTGAGCGTTCGGCATCAAGCTCAGAGTTACCTGTACGCACTTGCGTGAAACCACGACTCGCGCCCGGATTAATAGGGTCGTTAGGGTCTATAACCGAGCCATAACTGATGGTGTTGCTTTCTGCAATTTCCGGAAGCGATGGTGCACGGAAGCCGCGAGACCAGGAACCGCGCAGCAACCAGTCGTCGCCTAATACATAGTGGAACGCCACTTTAGGTGACCAGGCTGAGCCAAAATCATCATAATGGTCATAGCGGCCGGCAAGGTTCACATTCAGGTTTTCGACAACAGGGACGTCCAGCTCAACAAAGCCTGCGGCAACTTGTCGTTTCCCTTTAACCAGGTTGATAGCCGGACGCAGTTCGGTGCCCGACAAAACCTCCGGTGAGGTTCCCGCATCCATTTCTTCTTCTCGCCAGTCGACACCAAAAGCAACGCTTAGCGGCCCGTTATCCAGCTCTTTTAAAATGGTGCTGGCATTAGCGTTGATACTGTTTAGCTCGTAAAAGCCCGGACGACGCGTATCAATGCGTAACGCTTCAATGGTTGCCGGGTCATTGTTGCCGTTAAAGAAGTCATATTCGCCACTGGCCAGCACATCTTCAAAAGTGTAGCGGTTAATAAAGTTATCAACGTACTCGCGCTGGCGGCTTTGTGAGTTCAGCACATTGACCGACCAGTCCCAGTCTAAGCCACGGTAATTTACACCAGCCAGAAAGCGGTGAAAGTCTTGTTTATTGGCTTTTACGCGCTCGCCTACATCAAAAAAGGTGTATTCAAAAGGTAAGGCCTCTGAACCCGGGTTGTCCGGGTGCCCGATCGGTAATTCCACCGGAATATCGACTAAACTGCCGGTTTCCTGATTGTAAGCCCGTAGTCCTGCACCAACGCTTAACGGCGCACCAAATACGTGGCTTGAACGATTATTGCTGTAAAGAAAGTCACTGTACGCCTGTATGTCCTCGGTAAGCTGCAAAGTGCCCTGCAGTGAGAACTGATGTCGCTCAACTTCTGGCTGAAGCGTGTTGTATGGCTGAGCGTTAAAGGCACACACCTGGCCGTCTGCGCCAGGGGTGAAATCGCTTCGGTCTCTTTTTTCAGAATGGCCCGGGCAGTTCTCAAAAGCCTGAGGGTTCTGCGGATCACTTAAATAGTTACCGCCCTGCGACGACCAACCAGCCAGGCGCCCGCCGGGCTTGTCGCGAAAGTCTCCGGAACGGGTAAAGTCGCGGTCATTGGCGTTTAACCGCTCGCGGGTCAGATAGTCGTAGCTGAACGTCAGGTTATAGCCGTCGTCTGCTATGTCGCCAAACCCGCTGATAACGCCCGCACTGTATTGCGTTAATGAACCTTCGCTGGCACCGCCGACACCCGCCCGAAATTGCGTGCTTTGTACATTGTTGCGCAAAATAATGTTGATAACCCCGGCAATAGCGTCCGAGCCATATACTGCGGAAGCGCCGTCTTTCAGTACCTCTATGCGCTCCACCGCGCCTAAAGGTAACGCGTTTAAGTCAACGAAGGTATCCTGAGTCCCCAACGCAAAACCGTAGTTAGACACCCGCTGACCATTCACCAGAATAAGCGTGTTTTTGGGGCTTAAGCCGCGTAAGCCAACCGAAGCCGAACCCGCCGAAAAGCTGCTGGTGTATTGCTCGTCGTAACTGTTACCGGTATTCACCGTTAAGTCACGCAGCAAGTCTGTGAGCGTAATTTCACCACTGGCCGATATGTCGCTGGCATCAATAATTTGCAACGGCGTGGCGTCTTCATTCTGGGCCCGTTTAATGTAGGAACCCGTAACACTAATGCGTTCCAGCTCGGAGCTAGCATCATTGGCTAACAGAGCTGGGGATGCCGATGCAGCGATAAGCCCAGCGGCAATAGTTGATAACGTAAAGAACTTTGATTTCATTAAATACCTCACAAAATTAATTAATAAGCCGTTTAGACGTCTAAACGGCTATTTAGCATAAGCGAGATGAGTGGTGGAGGTAAAGGGGAAATTGCAATTTGGGAGGAACTTTCTCTAGTAGTAACTAGGTGTACACAGTCAAAACACCTGTGTATGCTAAAATTAGAATGACTCAGCAGAAATTCGAGCCAAATCATGAAAGTAGATCGCTCCTTTAAGAAGTTATCAAACGTGCTGCCCTACCTGCTTGCCTTTGTGGATAATGAGCGTCGTTACAAATTCGTCAACACTGCCTATGAGGGCTTTTTCGGTGTAAAACTCAAAAACATTAAAGGTAAGAGTATTGCCGAGGTTGTTGGGGAAGAGTCTTATGGAAAAATTTCGGAGCTTCATGATCGAGTACTGAAAGGCGAGGAAATAGGCTTTACTGATAAAGTGAACCTGAGAGACGGGCGCACTATTCTACTGGATATCAAGTATGTTCCTAACTTTGAAGGCTTGAGTAAAAAAGTTAATGGATTTTTCGCGGTTATAAACGATGTGACCGAATATGCGAGTGCAGCCGAAGTGCTGCGAGCGGTTCACGATGTAGTAAATTGCCAGTCACAGGTATTATCAACCGAACGTATCAATAACTTGCTTAAACTGGGTTGTCATTATTTAAATGTTCAAACAGGGCTTGTAAGCCATGTTGAGAATGATACTTACACGGTTAAATATTCGTACTCGGAAACAGCAGATATCCCTGCTGAAACAACTTTTCCGTTAGGCGATACTTATTGCTCGGTGACGTTGACGGCTAATGAGGTCATTACAACTACGCATGCTTCTGAAAGCGACGAATATTCAGGCCACCCCTGCTATGAAAAATTTCAACTGCAAACCTACCTGGGGCTGCCTATAAGAGTTAATGGGATAACCTGGGGAACGTTAAACTTCACTAGTCCTGAGACACGGCTTACACCGTTTACCGAGCTCGATATTGAGTTAATGAGTTTAATTTGCTCTGCTATTGAGACTATTATTATTAACTCGTCTAAGACTAAGAGGTTAGAGAAACTTGCTTATACCGATTTTTTAACCGGACTGTCGAATCGGTTGTTTATTACTGAGAGATTTGAAGAGCTGGAGCCCAACGATAATAAGTTCGCAAATGTTACTTGCTTTGCCATCATCGATGTTGATCATTTTAAAAAAGTAAATGATAACTACGGTCATGACGCAGGTGATGAGGTTTTGCAGCAAACGGCTCGTAAAATAGCTGGACTTGTACGTATTAGTGATTGCGTATCGCGGGTTGGCGGAGAAGAATTTGCCCTGCTTTTGACTGATCTTCCCCGAGAGAAAGCCGAAAGAGTTTTGGAAAAAGTGCGCACAGCGATTGAGGGCAACGCTATTACTATTGATAAAAATCAGTCTATTAAGGTCACGGTCTCGATTGGTGCGACAGAGTTAAAGGCTGAAGATGAATTTAACAGCGCCTACAAAAAGGCCGATTTAGCTCTTTATAAAAGTAAAAGAGATGGAAGAAATAGAGTGTCTTGGTCCAGTAATTGACTCGCTGGTCTATTCGCCCACTAATCATTTAGTGAGCGAATAATATCGATAAACATCAACGCTGATCCTGTCATGAAGAGCCACACACCGACCGTTGCATAGCTTGCGAAAGTGGGTAGAAATAGCATGCTCCCAAAGAAGAACGACAAGCTAGCCAATATCCCTAATGTGTTTTTTTGAAGGCGCTGTAAGAAAGTTGCTTTCATACTACGGCCCATTATTTTATGTCGGGTTGGAAACGGAAGCTCACTGCAATACGATTCCAGCTATTTATCTGTACTATGACCGTAGTCAATTCAATTAACCCACTTTCTCCAAAAGCATCCAGTGCCGACTGAAAGACAGCATCTGTGATTTCTACATGGTTGATTAGCGTTAGTGCTTCCGTCCAGGCCAAAGCAGCCCGTTCTTCTGCGGTAAAACACGATAATTCTTTCCAGGCCGGAAGCACATCTAGCCTTGACTGGAGTTCACCATCAGCTCGGGCTTCATCGGTATGCATTTTCTGACAAAAGCCACAGTGGTTTAGTTGTGATGCGCGCAGTCTGACGAGATGCAGAAGTTGCGGAGACAGATTTACTGATTCCGGTACATCGCCTAACGCGGTTAAATGAGTCACCAGGCGCGGGCATTGTTTATAAAGTGAAGATTGTGAAATTCGGTGTTGCATAATGTCCTCCAAAGATTAACTCCGGATACTTTAGGAACATTCGCTAGCTATCGATTGGAGATTTGCGACATTTTTCTTTGGCGGTATTGCAGTGGCGTTTCCAAGGTTTGCTCACGGAAAGCATTTGTAAAGTGCGCTTGATCGAAGTAGCCACAGGCAAGAGCAATGTCGCTGAGACTGTCTGGTGTCAAAATCAAATATTGTCGGGCGGCTCGAATTTGAGCAAAGCCGTGTAGCTGATTTGGTGTAAAACCTAAGTATTTGCGCAATTGCCTTTCCAGTGTGCGTCGACTAAATCCATTCTGTAATGCCAGTTGCTGAGGCGGTATTAAATAGGTGGACGCATGAGCCAATAAAGTCGACCACTTACGATTCGGTTCTTGAGCACGATAACTCAGCGTCAGTAACCAGTTTTGTACCGCCTGTACTTGTTGGTCTGCCGATAGAGTGGGCAGCATGTCCATTAATGGCTGTAAACTGAGTTGTTGAGAAAAGGCTGTGTCGAGCAACTCTATTTCGATGTTCTGCGAATCATCGATGTCCAGCCTCAGCAGTGCTTTCGCGCCTCCCGGGCGGAATCGTACGCTAATGTACCTTATTGATGTATCCCAACGGTGAGTAACGACTCGAGTATGGTGAAAATAACGAGCATTGATCCGAGTATTACGTATTTCAAAAGTTAAACTGGACCCCGCATCGGGATAGAGTTTTTCTTCAACATGGCGCGAACTGTTTTTTAAGTCATTATTAACCCACAAGCACTGAACCCAGCTGGAGAGGCCTGGAAACGGCGGAATCATTTCTAACCCAATATTAGAAAAGCTGGCAGCAGGTATAATGTCAAATTTGTTGTGTGACATGCAGGCAACCTTCGAAGTGTATGTGAATAAATAATAACCGATTGGAACAAATAGCCCAAGTAGACAGCGACTGCTGGCAATTACCGAATAGCTTTATATAGTCTTAACGGTGAGCTGATTTTGGAAGACAAAGCCGGGTTAGATTAATTTTCAGATTTTATCTCAAGGCTGGTTATAATTTAACTAAAGATACTGATTCTCAGGACAGCCCAAGGCACAGGCTTATGTTATTGATTGACGCATTCATCCGGTTTTCCGCACTGGGCTTGTTGTTGCTTATGACGGTGCTGGTAATTAAAGATCTGCCCCGTTCCAGACGCTGTACTTTAATGGTGGCTACAAACCTCTGCCTGGCAAGCTTTCTGCTTGGTTCTATGCCCGCTGAATTTGCGCTTCCTATGGTGTGGCAAGTTCCCTTTCGGTTACTGGATACTTTGCTTTTGCCGGTTACCTGGGTATTTGTGTTAACCCTTTTTCATCGAGATTTCAGGCCAGGAAAACTCCATTGGCTTGCTTTAATTGCAGTAAGCGCCTCTATGCTGGCTGAACGGGCTGTTTGGCTGGGTTGGTTGAATGAGCTGCCTGCGTGGTGGCCCATTGTTGTCATTACGCTGTCACTTTTTCTGGTGGCACATATGGTGTTCGTTACGCTAATAGGCCGGAATGATGACTTAATTGAAGCCCGGCGTACCTATCGACTTTATTTTTTGTTTATTATTTCAGCGTCTGTTTTGGTCGCGGTTTTGGTGGGCTCTGTTTGGTTGCAAAGCGCCCAGTCTACAATTAACGCGCTGAGCGTCTGGCTTCCCATTTTTTCCATGAGCCTATGGGTATTAAAGGGCGACACGTCGGCGCTGACTTTTTATCGGAACGCGTCTCAGAAAAAGCAATTGTCAGCAGTGGATAAAAGAATACTGGCCGAACTCGACAAGCTAATGACACAAGACAAGATGTATTTAGAAGAAGCTCTGACCATTGCTGATTTGGCCAAAAAGCTGGGGGTAGCAGAGCATAAATTGAGAACCTTGATAAACACCCAAACGGGCTTCACTAACTTCAGCCATTACATTAACTCTTTCAGGCTTAAAGGCGTGATGGACTGCTTCTCAGAACGGGAGAACGACCACCTGCCCATTTTAACCATTGCACTGAATAACGGGTTTAACTCTTTACCGCCTTTTAATCGTGCCTTCAAAAAAGAAACCGGAGTGACGCCGTCTCAATTTCGCAAAAACCTTCAGAATTTTCAAAATTGACGCGATATTTTTCATAATCGATCAGCTTTTATTGGGTTGCCTTTCTATTCTGAATGCACTTATCAGAACCAAAGGTAATTAGTTATGAAAGCTTTAAACTTAAAGAAACTCGGTTTGTGGTTAATTGTTTTATTGCTTGCTCTCAGCGCGACCAGTTTCGGTGTTATGTACTACCAGGTGAATAAAGCCTGGGGAGAATATGTTCCTGTTGTAGACCCTGCGCTTTATGCAAAAACTCAGGACGCTTACGCCATTACCAACGCAAACGTGTTGTCAGATAATGGACAGTACATGCTGCCTAATCAGACGGTATTGATTCAAGAAGGCAAAATAACAAAAGTGGGGAGCGACCTCTCATTACCTGAGGATGCGCAAGTCATTGATGGCACGGGTAAGTTTATAATTCCCGGCCTTATTGATGCGCATGTGCACTTATGGCAAAGCCCGAATGACTTGTTGTTGTATCTGGCTAATGGCGTCACCCATGTACGTGAGCTCAATGGTAGTGAAGAGCACCTGCAATGGCGTGCTGAAATTGCATCAGGACGGCCGGGGCCGGACTTATTTGTGGCAACCCGACGTCATAATAGCTCAAGTGGTATTGCTGGCTTGTTCGACCGTTGGGCTGCAAAAATAAACTCGGTAGCCGATATCGACGATATACCTGAGCGGGTAAACGAGATTAAAGACGCAGGCTACGATGCCATAAAAATTTACACGCTTTTAAGCAATGACCACTTCTTTGCTTTTAACGAAGAGGCGGTTAATAGCGATATACAAATTTTAGGGCATATTCCATATAACCTGCCACTTTCAGAGCTTTGGCCGTCGAACCTGAAAGAAATAGCCCATGTTGAAGAGTTTGTTAAAGCCCTGGACCGTGAGTTTGGTGGCTATGGCCGCGATAATACTGAGGCCTTTCTGGAGTTTGTAGAAAAGCGTAGTACCGACATAGCAAGCCGTCTGGCAGAGAATAATATGGCGGTGGTTTCTACTCTGGCGCTTGTCGAGAGCTTTCCTGTACAGAAAATAAGCGTAGAAAGTGCACTGAGTCATGTTCACGTAGAGCATGTAAACCGCGGAATTGCGGAGGCTCTACACCCAAGTATTAAAGTCATGGGGTGGCTGCCCGAAGTAAACATTTATCGTTTACCGGAAGACTATCCTGAAGAGCGTGTTCCCGGTAATCAGCGTTATTGGAAAGCTTACGCAAAAGCCAACCAGATACTTTTGCAGGCTATGCGCGATAATCGGGTCAAGGTTCTGGCGGGTACTGATGCAAATGTGCCTGTAATGGTTCCCGGGTTTTCCATGCACGACGAGCTTGCTGCGCTGGTTCGTACCGGCTATAAACCAGCTGAGGCATTGAGAAGCGCGACGGCTGAAACCGCACAGTGGATGGGGCTAAAAACGGGCGTCGTTGCTGCAGGTTACCAGGCAGACCTTGTGGTACTGAATAGTAATCCGCTGGTGGATATCGACAATACCAGAGCAATTTCGGGCGTTATGTCTAACGGACGTTGGTATTCATCTGAGGACACGCAAGCTATGTTAAAAGCGGTTAGGGATGCAAACGCAGGAGTTCTTGATTAGGCCTTGAGTTAGTTACGGTTGCGAATATCCGGGAATAGGTTGATTAAATCGTTATATTGGCTATCTCAAGATCTACGGCGTCACTGGCAGTATTTGCACGAAAAAACGGGGGGTCGTCTTTAGGATTTTGAATGTTCAGATAACGAAGAACTCCATTCCCATTTCAACTCACGCAGTGGAAAGCGAAGTCACAAACGTGTCAAACTCCTTTTTAAAACGTCTGGATAATTTAAGCACGGTGCCGTCTCTCATTTTGATGTCTGCATCACCAGAGGGGAGTTTCTCAATATGTTCTATCCAATGGGTGTTGATGACTTGTGAACGATGAGTTCGAACAAAACCATAGAATTTTGCTTGCTCAGCGAAGTCTGTCATTGTAATTCGCATCGGGTAAATGGCTTCGTCAATACGGAGATTGATGTAGTTTCCTGCAGATTCAGCCCACTGCACCTCTCTCGTCTTTATCAAAAACTCTTTTCCCATTTTCTTTACTAGTAGGACTTCAGGTAGGGCGTTGTGACTTTCCGCGGGAGGCACTGAAGATTGAAAAATTGGCTTGGTATCACCTAACCACTGATAAAGTGCGTAACGATAGACTTCAATTACAACGACAAAGAATGTGAAGCTCCAAACGTCTTTTCGTATTTCATAAAATAGCTCAAATACAAAAGTATTTGTATTTGTTGCGAAATCATATTCTGATGCGGTGAAGCCGTAAGCAAACTCTCTTACAAGAACCATCGTGCAGACATGTAATAGACTGAAAACGATTGCTGCACCTGTATATCTGAAAAAAGATTTCAATGGGTACTTCCATTGCCAGCTGAAGTGCTCAGTAAACAATGCAATAAGTGGGAATAACAATAGCGTCGAGTAAGCACTTGATAGTTCCCAGACGAAAGGCTCCCAGGTCAAAAATGCGCTCTCGTTTCCCCGCATATCTTGCATTAATACTGTCGTCGCGTTTATCAGCCCATTTATTGAGAAAATTGCGAACAACAAAATTAGCTCAACCAGCCTTTTATGAGTCTGAAACCATTGCTTATTTATTCTCACGACAATTCGTTAGCCCCTATTTTCAACCGCTCATCACTTTTAACTGTCATAACAAGGTGTTAGCGACGACAAGATGATGCGTTTCAAGTAAAAGATCCGTGTATATCTAACACGGAAATCACACATGAATACAACTAAAAATTTCGTAGAAGGTCGAATACCTGCAATTGATACGCTACGAGTGGTAGCTATAGCTGTATTGGTTATGTTTCACCACGCAATGATCTACGTACCTGACTGGGGATTTCACTATAAGGTCGAAACGGAATGGGTCTTTTTACAAAACTTAATGGTAGTGACGTCTCCCTGGCGCATGGGACTATTGTGGTTGATATCTGGGATTGCGTTAAGCTTCATGATTACCAAAATATCGATCCCATATGCATTGTTGAAGCGGACGTCACAATTGCTTTTCCCGCTTTTAATTGGTGTACTTTTGATTGTTCCCCCCCAGCTTTATATTGAAATGTCACAAGCGAGCGAAATGCCGCTGAGTTATTCAGAGTTCACTTATGCGTTGTTTTTTCAACAGGGTGAAACGTTCAGGAATTTCACAGCAGGGATCTGGCCGAGCATTGATGTAAATCACCTTTGGTTTCTCCGATCATTGTGGCAATACAGTCTACTGGCAATATTAATTTCACCTTTGTTAGCGACTACTATTGGTAAACGAATTTTAGCCGCTATAGCGAAGAAAATATGGTTAATTCTACTAGCGATATTCGTCTTAGCATTGTTTATTCAAGAAGCCTTTTCAGGTGACTTGGTAAGAGAATCTTACGGATTGGTCTGGTTCTTTGTTGGGTTTTCACTTGGTCGATATATAAACTTTTGGAACCAGATATCTGAACATGTAAAAGTGCTGATATCGTTGGCCGTTCTTAGCTTAATTGCGGTGCAGATAGGCTTCTTATTTGTATGGAAATCCGAAAACCCGAACGAATTCATCAAAGTCATTGCTGAGTTCGGGTACATTCTTAACCGGGCGGTTGTGCCGATCGCGATTGTCGCAACAGTTTACAAATGGTTTAACCATGCTAAACCTCAAATTACACGACTAAACACTCTGGTGTTCCCACTTTATATTATTCACCAAAGTGTCAGTATCGTTGTGGCATTTCTTCTGTCCAGCTATGCGCCGGAGATACCACTATTTCAACATTTTTTATTAAGCACTTTGTTTGTATTGATGCTCTGCTTTTCAATATTGATCGCGATTGAGCGCTCTAATGTGTTACGCCCGGCCTTCGGAATGCCAGTATCTCTGCGAAGTCAGCGTTTAGAGCAGTGCGTGCAGGCTTTCACTTTTTGTTGCAGTGTTCCAATTGGCTTAGAGATTTTGTTTTAAATTTAAGGAAGAGAACTGCGAATTTCCAACGGATAACGACCGACCAAATCGGCAGTATTGGCTCCTGTCAGTCAATATCTTTGATGTAGCTTTCACATGACAGCGACTTTTTAGTCACATTAGCTTTGTTAACCTCGCAGCAATCCATCAAAAAATGACAGTGGGTTTTTAGAGGGTAACAATATGAATAGACAATTCAAACAGGTATCGTGGTTAGCTCTGTGGACACTTCTGATTAGCTTTCCATTTTTTGCCTACGCAGCAGAGGCGCCCGGTGCGCTGACCGTTATAGTCAAAGATCAGAATACTGACCGACCAGTCCCGAACGCGCAGGTCACGATTACGGAACGGGAAACCTCTTCCTCGCAAACTTTCGAAACCGACGAAAAAGGTCGTATTGTCGCTGAACAGCTCGACCCGGGCCTTTACTCGGTGAATACAGCCAAAAGCGGCTTTACTGCAGTGTATGAACCAAGCATACGCGTCATTACACGCAAAAATATCAAGCTTGAATTAGAGCTTAAAGAAGTGGAAATTGAGAGGGTTGTTGTCCTGGGACAGCAAACCGATGCATTCGCATCAGCGTCCAGCACTTATCTTGACAGAGAAGCGTTGCGAAGCGCTGTGGGCGGTGGAGCCGATCCGCTGCTCTCGTTGGACGGGTTGCCTGGCTTAGCATCCGCAAGTGAATTCGCAAGCTTTAGTGTTCGCGGCCGTGGGCCAAGAGACAATCTGCTATTCGTTGATGACTTTCCCTTTGATAAAGCGGTGCACTTTGATGCGACACTGGGTGAAGAGGAAGACGTCGGCGGTGGTGGCCGTTTCTCGATATTCGCACCGAACGTTATCAGCGGAGCAGAGTTCTCACCCGGTGGGTGGGGCGCGGCGTATGGTGGCCGGGCGGCGTCGCTACTCAAACTGGAAGTCGCCGATGGCAACCCAAGCCCCTCTGCAAGTTTCCGCTACGACCTTGCCGGCTATGAAGTGGGTTACGATGGTCCTGTCGGTATCACAGAAGACGCGACATTACTCGTTTCTGCCAGACGACTGGACTTCGGCGATTTGTTTGAAACTATCGATGAACTCGACATTGGTGAGCCTGTTTTAAGAGACGTCATCGTAAAGTCGGTCATACCAATTAATCAGAAAAATACATTGGAAATTTTACTGATTGATACACACGAGGATTATACTCGTGGCGTAACTCATGTTTTCGCATCACCCAATTTCGAAGATGCTGCGCTTCAAGATTCCGAACAAGACAGCGATATGTATGGATTTACTTTGCGGTCATTAATCGGTGATACCGGTGTCTTGACCAACAAGGTTTACTACCGCAAAAGCGACAAAACCAGTTCTGAGGGTGAGGCATTCCCTGATCAAGTGCCTTCGGGGTCGCCCGCGTCCAGTTTTCCGGTTCGGGAAGACATAATTACTATCGGGGAAGACGAAACCGAGATTGGCTGGCGAAGTGACTTCGAAATGCTGAATCAATGGGGCGTTTTCAGTGCTGGTATTCGAGTCACGCAACTGGATTTGGATTACGACACCGTCTTAGATGGAGATTGGAACCGATTTGTCTACGACGACGATGATTTTAGGCCAGACCCCGATCAACGTTATATTGTATTGACGCCGGAAAACATTAACTCTTCACTCAGTCAGAAAGAAACGAGCTTAGCAAGTTACGTGGAGCAAGTTTTTGAGTACGGTGATTGGGATTTTCGCACGGGCATGCGGCTTGAGCGGGACGGCTTTGCCGACGAAACTTTAGTGTCGCCCAGGTTCAGTGTTAACTGGCGACCCGGTAACACGGTTCGATACTTTGCCAGTGCTGGGCTATTTCATCAGTCGCCACGGTTTTTAGACCTTGCTGCTAACGAGTCTAACGATCTTGAGAACGAAGAAATCACACACAGCAGTGTCGGTTTTGAGTACTTCCCGAGCCAACGTTGGTCAATTTTGACCGAAGCCTATTATCAAAATCTCGATAATCTGGTGGTAGACCTTGATCGAGCAAACGGGACTTTTGCAAACATTGGTGACGGTACATCCTACGGTGTGGATATTGTCGCCAATGGTATGATTAGTGAAGGCCTGTACGCTACCGCAACCTATTCTTATAACGATGCCGAAGTCGACCGGAAAGACGGTCGCGGTGACGTAGCCGCCGAGTTTAACCGAGAGCATGTTGCGACCCTCGGCCTGACCTGGGAAATAAATGACCGCTGGAAGGTCGCCGGGCGTTACAAATATCTTTCTGGCAGGCCAGACAACGAATTTATTATTCACTCAGACGTATTGGGGCCAGGACAACCTTTGCGCTATTCGAAAGAGATTACTGAGCGCAATGTCGGTCGCAAAAGCGGTTCCGGTATTTTGAATATTCGCGTTGACTATCGGCGCGCAGTTGGCCCTGTAGATGTAACCGCCTTTCTCGATGTCATCAACGTAACGTCTGCATCATCGGGCGACGACACCGAGTTTGACTACCGTCGGGGTGTTGAAGTGAAAGACGAAAGTGAGGCCGAGCCTCTGATTGGTTTGCGATTCGATTATGCTTGGTAAAGAGGTTTGTTAAAGAGCCTGATAAGGAGAACAGTAGATGACAAACGTGCTTGGTGCGGCGCCGATTAGAGTGTTGATTGTCGAAGATAACCGCGACATTTGTGGAAACATTGCCGCTTACCTGGAAAAGCATCGTTATATACTGGACTTTGCCTACGACGGTATCAGCGCTATGCACCTGGCGTTGACCAGCCCGTTTGACATTATTGTTCTGGACCTCATGCTTCCAGGGATGGATGGCCTAAGTTTTTGCAAAAAGCTGCGCGCTGATGGCAAGCTAGAAACACCAGTGCTTATGCTAACGGCGAGAGACACGCTTGACGATAAAATTAAGGGTTTCGAGGCGGGAGCTGATGACTATTTGGTTAAGCCATTCGCATTACAGGAGCTGCATGCGCGGCTGCAAGCGCTTTACAAACGCAGTCACGGAAAAACCGATAACCTGTTAACGGTTGGAGAGCTCACTCTGAATCGATCCACGCTGCAAGTTCATCGCTCGGGGCGACGAATTGATCTCAACCCTACTGGCATGAAACTCCTTCAGCGATTGATGGAAGAAGCCCCGTCGGTTGTGACTCGCGATGCTCTAGAGACGTTGTTGTGGGCTGACGAACCCCCTGATGGTGATGCGCTTCGCTCGCATATGTACAAACTGCGACAGGCTATTGATAGGTCATTTGATACTCCGCTAATTCATACCGTGCACCGCATTGGCTACCGAATTGCAGAGGACATTGAGTAATGTATCGACACAGTTTGCGCACGCGTGTCGCCGTTGCATTTGCGATTTGTGTTGCTGTGCTCAGCGTGGTCTGGGGTTTTGCGTTCTTCGCCGCGATTAAGTTGAGCGAGGACCGTGTGATGACGCGTCAACTGCAGCATGCTATTGAGAGTTATCCCTCTATGCCGATAAACCTTCGTGGTTACGACCAGGCGAGTAACTTGCCGGAACCACTCCGGGAGTGGGCGCAGACAAACCCCGGTGAGGGCGTGTACGAATTCGAGAAAGAAGAGCTGCATGTCGCGGTGCTCTCTACCGACAATGAACAGCGACACGCCTTTGTGGTTTTCGATGTCGCCGGAATAGAGGCTGCGTCGTCAGAGGATTGGTGGTGGCTGCTCGTTATTACCGGTGTCGTGGGTACGCTCGGTACTCTTGGTTTCGGGTTGGGAATTCTTGTAATGCGTAGAGCTGTCGCCCCGGTTGCACAGCTCGCCAAAGTAGTCGCGGACATCAATCCAGAGCAACTATCGGCAGAAGATCATAAACGTATAGAGTCCACTCGGTTTGGCGATGATGAGGTAGGCCTGCTCGCCAGGACTATTGAGAAGACTCTTGAGCGTATCAGTGCCTTTGTTGAGAGGGAGCGATACTTTACCAGTTCAGCCAGCCACGAGTTGCGGACACCTATAACGGTGATAACCGGTGCGCTTGAGCTACTTGAGCAAAGCGATCTGTCAGCGACTGATGTGAAGACGTTAAATAGAGTGAGGCGCGCCACGCTAGACATGAAAACCACGATTGAAATGTTTCTGTGTCTCTCTCGCGAAACCGACGACGGATTGTATAATGAGATGTTTTTAGTGATGCCGCTGGTGAGCCTGGCGGTAGAGCAACAGCGCTACCTGTTGAGCGGCAAGTTCGTTGATGTTGAAATTGCCGAGCACGCAAACCCCATAGTCTACGGACATCCACAAGCTTTCGCTATCGCCGTCAATAATCTGGTGCGAAATGCATTCGAGCACACACTCGACGGCCAAGGGCCCATCACGGTTCGTATTAAACAGAACGAGCTCTTAGTCACTAATCAGGTGAGCAGTGACGCTGATGAGCGGCACACGCCGACTGAGGCGTCGTCTCACGGGTATGGTCTGGGTTTAGGTATTGTACAGCGGCTGTGTGAGCGCAACGGCTGGTCGTTTTCGCTGCTCTCTGATGAGAAGCGTGTCATCGCCCGTCTCTCGTGGTAAAGGGGGAGAACTACTCTGATGGTTTAATCGCTGGCGGCCACCGGTCGCGAACTGCCGCTACTGGTTATGTTTGATTTGCCGTAAACTCTGAAACCGGAAAAAATACCGAATTTAGAAACGAGGAGTAAGCCCATATTAGCGTGCCGAGTATAGTTACCAATAGATAAAACCAAACGTTTCTGTACCTCTCAATGAACTGACTGCGACGCTCGTTTAGCTTTGCAGCCTTTTCAGAATCGGGTGTATACTCGCCCCAAAAACTTCCGAAGTCCCTTACAATTTCGGGTGTACCTTCGAGATAAACTTTCATTTTGTCAGTATCAAGTGACGAAAAGTATGCTTCTGAAAATATTGCAAGAAGGCCGAGGATCGTTATGAGTCCGCCTCCAGCGGATAGCCAGCCGAAATCCTTCGAGTAAAGCGAAATAGCCAAGTGCATGAGTAGAAGCAATGCAACAAAGATTACCTTCTTCCACAATGGGCTATTTTCGACCCGCTTAAGAAACCCATTAAGGCGATCAGCTGAAGCAGCAACCACTTGAGCAATTTTTAACAGTTTCTCATCCGGTTCTTCAGTCATATTGGGTACTACGCCTATGGTTTAAAACATAACGCCGCTCAGTACGGGTGGCTAGGAAATGGGTCGAAGCCGCAATAGAGTGGGAGTCGCCGTGACTGGTTTGGTTATAATTCACTGTAGTCAAGTCTAACTCTCAACAGCTCGCTCACTCTCTGCAAATCCGTAAGTATCTGAACTGGGCCTTCGAGTTTTCCTTGATGCTGTGATGTTTCTCTGACCATTTCATATGAGATACCGTTTAGGAGGCGACAACCTTCGATTATAGAATCCTGGTTTGGCAAACCTAGCGCTTTAGCGAAAGCTGAGTAGAACGGAATAGACTGGCTCTTCGATAAAATCGTTGAGATCAACACCTTTAGTTCACTCTGGAGTTCAAGTGAAGCGTTGGCATTTGTGATTTTGGCTCTGTACCGCAGGCAAAATGCGGATAAATTACCTAGGCTTTCTTTGAAGGAAACTATTGGCTCCAGCACCAGCTTCAGAATAAATTGGCCCACGACGAAAACCGCCACACCAGCCAGTATTGTGAAGAAAACCGAGTCTTTCAACGAACTCTCCTTAAGTTATAACCTCGCGCTCCGGGGCTTGCCGAAGCGTAGCGTAAGCAAGTCCCTAGCAGCGCTTTGTCATGCTTTGATTTCATCTATCTTGTTCTTGGCCTTCACAATGAGAGCTTTTACTTTTTCAAGGTCGTCAATGTTGAAGTAAGCAGCCACAGCACCTATATTTCCGCTGGTTACGGCAGCCATAATTTGCTCACCAGAGCTAAAGGTGGATATTTTCAAATCACCTCTAGTTGAATAATCTGCTTGAAAATCATCAAGTTTAGTCACAGATGCTTTAACTTTTGATATGTATTCGATTCCTTTAACTAGAGAATCGATCTCGTCATAGTCGATGAAAGATGTGTGATCTTTGTCATATTGTCCGTTTTCTTTGAAAGCTTCGATTGTAATCCCGTACTGCTTTGTTCCATCAGTAACGTTAGTGAATTCCTTAGCTTCGATATTTACTGACGTATTGTAAAGCCCTTGTGTATTACCAATTTTGTGAAATCCTCGAATTAAGACAATCCCTGTTTTCGCACTAAATTGCTCAATCTTAGTCTTTGCTTGAGGTACAGTATCTTGAAGGTTCTCCGCCGCAAGAGACATCGGTAAAACTGCGATTAGCAGAGCGAAAGATATCTTTTTCATTTATTCTCTCCATAAAATGATGGGGTTATTAAAGGCATAACATTTATATACTGTGGATGCGCACTTTGTAACTCGTTCAATTGATAGTTGCCACTTCTTAAGTTACTGAGCAAACGAAAATTCCTACTTTGAAATGACCTGAATAAGCAAAAGCAATTTGAGCATGTTCAGCCACCCTCTAACGGCCTCATGATATCCAACTTTAAATTTTTGTTATGTAATTGACAGTAAACGACTTAAATACACAGCACAATAACAAAATGCACAATATTGCGGAGATAAACTTAGCCTTGAAAAATGGATTATCAAAACAGCCCCATGTTGACGCCTAAAAATGGACTGTACTGTTGATTTCTTGTGTCCCTCTCAAGAACTGAATCTGACTAGGTATGCCTGCATCGAAAGTTAGGGCGGGCAACGTAAGTAGTTTAAAAATTTCATTGCATTTACGGGATTCATTTCGGCTAAGCGAACACTAAAGTGGCTCAACGACATCGCACGTGGTGTAGAGGAAGCCCAAATAAATGGGCTTGGAGCCACTAAATTGGCAGGTGTGGGTAAGCCTGCTGGCGGTTTTGATAAGCCAGAATATCTGGTTTTTGAATGACGCCTTTATCAATATTGATGGCTCGACGTATGGTTTCATTTTGCTGCCATCCATCCGGTCCTGCGGCTATGGCCGGTAAATGGAAAACCAATGCGGCGGAAATTGAGCGTGAGGCACTTTCCCAAAAATAGCTGGGTGTATGGTCAACGGCGTAGTAATCCACTTTTTCAACTTGAAACATGGGATTCTTAAAGGTGGTTGGTTTAGCAAAATAAAAACCCATACCTTCGTCACAACTGACATCAATAATCAAACAGCCCGGTTTGAGACAAGCTTTCTCTTGTTCAGTGACAAAGTCGATAGGGTTGTTGGTGTCTTGATAGATGCCATTGATAATGAGCCCCGATTCGCTGATCAAATCACACAGTGGCCTTTCTGTACCGTCATGTTCAACCACCATCATTCTTGCTTGATCGGCAGCGCCTGCTCTTAACCAAACATAATGACAATCGAGGACTTCTTCACGGACCTCATGATCAGGTCGCTGAATGCAGATAGTAATATCGCGAAAGCCATGGGCTTTGAGTGCATAAATAGCCCCACGACTGACAGCACCAAAACTGAAGATAAGCGCTTTACGCTGATTACCATAATGGCCGTCTATGCCCTTAAGCTGGAGCGCATGGATAACCCCGCAATATCCCGCCATTTCATTATTTTTATAGAATGTATGGCGGCCAACCTGGCCTTGAGGACCCCAGACATACATATCTTCAAA
>NZ_DF266793.1:216429-219606 GCF_000320945.2 Idiomarina sp. 28-8 | reverse complement strand
TCTTCAAAAGCGATTAAAGTCTGTTTTCTATCAATGGCAATCTGGGTGACTTCTCGTTGTTGTGTGCAATGAGGATAACCCCAGAGTACGCCGCCGATACGCAATTGCTCAAAATCGGCAAGTACTGGTTTGGCGATAACAACGGTGTTCATGGTTTCTAACAACTCGTCTCTTGATGCCAATCCTCCCACCTGATCGTCGAGTTCAGCATCATCAATACCAAAGCGTTCGCCATAACCCGTTTCAAAAATGAGTTGCTTACGTATTTTTTCGGGGAGCCTCGATAAATGTTCCGGATGTATCGGCACGCGCCGTTCATCTTCCTTTTTAGAGCTGCCAATAACGCCTAATGAAGTCATATTCATGGTATTGCCTTGTGCTTGAGCGTTTGAACCAACAGTGGTTGGCAATTCTTACTGCAAGCGAGAATGAAATGTGCAGGTACTTTGATGTGGAGAATAGGTTTTGATTGTATATGAGAGAAGACTGGAGCTTGTGAACTTAAAAAAGCTATGCTGAGAGTGTAACACAGTTCGGGTTTTCTATCTGAATATTAAGAACCACCTTGTGAACTGACAATAAAGTTTGCACACTGAATTGAGAGCAAACATCAAACTACACCTCAAAAAAAGCGACTGAATCTACTAAGCATTGGTACATTACTTTTTTCCAATGATTAGCAAACTGGGTGGATTGTATTATTGGCATAAGGTATGACCGAATAAACTCCGTTTTGACCACATCAGGTGTTACTTGTGGTGCGATCCTCAATGCACTTTGTGTGAAAGCATTTTTTTGATCGATAACTTCACTTAGATGTTTTCCAGCTTCTAATCTATATCTGCTGGCTAAGTCTAGAGTATTAAAATGGTTTGCTGCTCTATTTTGGTCTTCCTGGCTCCATGTGTTGGGACAATTAACAAAAAAGCAAAACGCTCCATCATCTTCAGCAAGATACTCAGCAAAAACCCACTGCTCTTGATGAAAAATATCTTTATCAACATAGGGGTGAATCGCTTGTTCGTCGGAAATGGTCGCGAAAACTTGACCTTTTTCTCCCATATTGCAATCACGGCATGATGGTACTAAGTTTAATGGCATTATGGAAAACTCAGGGAAATGAGCTTTAGGCAAAAAATGGTCTAAATTCTTAGTATGGCCTATATCTCCACAAAATGGGCAACGCTCTCCGGAAGAGAGCAAAAGGGCATCATAATAATCTCTTGCAGGTTTGCTTTTATTACGTAAATTATTTTCATATAGGTTGACTAATTTTCTTTTTGTTAGGTGCCCTACCACTGGTGTTTCATTGGTTAAAGGATGTGTTTTGGGGTATGCATGCAAGTTGCCATCTTTGCTTAATTCTTGATACTGTTGCTCTTTATCATGAAAAACCTGAAACTCTGAAATAAAGCTTTTTCGGACATTAACTTGCTCCATTCCTTCCGCACACTTTGCCAGCATGCCATAGAAAGATATATTGGGAAGGTCGAGTCTTTTCATTGCGCTTTTTTTGCATCCCTACTTAAAACCATTGCTTTTAGAACGGTTCTGCCTTCTAAGCCTATTTGATTCTTATACTCTGATAATAGAGCATCATATGATGCTCCAGATTCAACGGATTTAGTTAAAAGCGAGTGATATCCAGAGTTTGCAACCTCAAGAGCAAAAACTTCACGAGTTAATACTCCAAGATTTTCGCCAAAAGTTTCTATTTCCGGCCTGTCAACAGATATAACCTCTCTAGAGCGGGTGACTTTCCACACGCATGATTTAGGTATTTCTTGAAGAACAACAGGGGAGTGAGTTGCGATTATTGCCACTCCATTTTTGAGATACAACAAATCACTCAAGGTGCGTAAAAATGAAGATAGAAGAGGTGGATGTAGATGACCCTCTGGCTCATCCAACAATACAAGAGATTTTTCACCAACTGTGTTAACTAATCTCGTTATGGTGAATAGTACGATTGCATGCCCCGAACTCATGCGCTGTAAGTAATTAGAAATATCTAGATAAAATAACTCTTCAAACTTCTCATTATCAGTTTGAATGTTTTTGTGCTTTTCTTTAAGGCTAACATATCGTGTATTAAGAATACTAAGCCCCATATTTTCAAAGTTTTTGTCGCTGCTCAAGTTATCGATAGCGTCAAGCCAAAGATCTTTTTTTTCCTCGTTACTTAGACAACCGATTAAAGCTGAAACAAAGTCTTTACGAAGATCAACTAGTGAGTTTAGCGCTTCACTATTTTCTCTATTTTTAAGACCTATATAAAAATACTTCGTTCCTTTAGCCGGGTCTGGTTGCTCATGAGGTGGAGTAAATGGATCAAATGCGCTAAAGGAGACTGAAACTAAGGAGCGAAAATAGCCATTAGGAATGCGAGATTCATTTAATATATCGCTTTCTGTAAAATAGCAGGACTCGTTATTAGGGTTAGTGATTGCATCAATCATACCGTTTAAAATAGTTGTTTTACCACAACCATTACGGCCGATAAAAGCATGAATATTTGTACTCGGGATTGAACCTACTTTAACTTTAAATGGTATTTTAAGGTCACAAAAACCATCGAAATTTTCCCTAACAAAACTAAAATCATAATCAGATAACTCAGCAAGACCGTTTAAGACTCTAGAAAACTGTCCATGCACGTCGGATAATGTCACCCCACGAAAAAGAGACGTGTTTAAGACTACTTCATCTTCAATTTCTTTGATTCTTTCAGGCTTATAAACAATATCTTCTAAAGAAATTAATACATCGCGCTTGAGCTGCGGGTCAAGCTTACTAAGGTTTTTGTAATATTCGACATCAGTTCCTAATGAGAAGTACTGGTCACTTAAATTCGAAAAATTCTTACCTAACGTTACATATGTAGCTTTATCAGTTGTCTGTCCCTTAAAAGCAATCTTCACATTGCCAATTTCATATTCATTTCCTTTCTCATCAAATACGGTCAAATAGAAAGCGGTAATGAAAGAGTAGTCATTCCAATAATCCACCTCTAAGTAAGCAGTATTCATGCTTGTAGGGGGTTTGCGTTCATTTCTATCTAAAACTATAAAATTCATCTATGCATCTCTCCATAAAACGCATTCACAACCGCATTCATTTTTTTCAGTCTTTACTTCTTAAAGTCATGACGTTTGACAATTGGGCAGCTTTAGGTTT
>NZ_DF266793.1:210241-215291 GCF_000320945.2 Idiomarina sp. 28-8 | reverse complement strand
TTTCATATAGAATCGTGGCTGTTGAGCCGGTAACGACACTTGCTAGCTTTTATTGCCTGGGGCGCGAGACAACCTTTTATTATTAAAGAATAACAGTAAAGACATAGGAGCAATTTGGCAAAACCAAGCCAGCACATATAAAACCGGGATACTAGGGTCAAACTCCGATAACTGCTTTATAAATAGACCATGCACTAAGCCGTAAGACGCAATTGCAGTTATAGATGACCACATACCAGCGCCCAGAACTATAGCCCAGCTAGAGAGTATTCCTTGGGATATTTCCCACTGTGTTTTGTATGGATGGAGGTAGGTGATGCCACCTAGTATATGAAACGGAACGGATACAATACCAAATATGAGCAAGACTATTGGAGTGCTGTACTCTAGAAGCCTCTCTGCGCCTTCAAATAGAAAGATAAATGCGGCTGGTGAAATAAACATCATTGCTGCAGTCACAAGCAACCCCAGTCTAGCGATCGTTTTATCTTCCAACTTTAGTAACTCATTTATATCAATTTTCATAAATAGATAAGACTAACCCCGTCATAAATCATATGAGTAAATCAATTTTCCTGATCTTCAGGGTATGGTAACGGAGTTACAGTTACCCATCCCTCACGTTCTGGAGCCTTGTAACCGGTTTTCTTGTGGCTTCCTTCGGTAGAAATTACTTTTGCTCCTCTGTGAATGAAGGCTCGAACAACAGACTTTCGAGGATGATCTTTATCTTCTTTTGCAGCACTAACGATTGCAGTAAAACTCTCCGAATCAGGATGTGCGTTATGTTTAGTACCTAGCCACCTATCCAATATTTCCGTTGATACATTGTGTCTGGAACCATGGTGGGGAACCTGTATTCGATCAATTCCAGGGAGTTGCAAACCAACATATGGAGCATACTCTGCAGCTTCGTCGAGAGCAGATCTACCTGCGTCACCAGTTAGCAAGATTTTCTGATCACATAGGCAAGCGTACTGAATTACGCTCATATTATTTTCAGGACTTGTGTCGTCCTCTGGGAAATACTCTTCACCCCATGCAGACCTAATGAAATTAATAGCTTTTCTAATATACTGTCCGGCTGCTTCAGCTAAATTTTGCTCCTCCACCTTTGTTGCTTCAGGGGTTTTTTCTGACTGAACAACAAGGTCTAAGTACCTCGTTTTCGATGGAGCCAAGACATTAAAGTCTCCGATCTTTGCGCCCTGAAATGGCTCTGAGATTTTTACCTTATGTTTTTGTGCTAGTTCTTCTAGAGCAACCAAGTTTGGATATAATTCTTTTAGCCTTTTTGTTAGATTATCTGAAGATGTGAAGCGACTGAATCGGTCGATTAACTTATCAGAATATAGCCATGGCCGTAGCATCCATAATTCACCAATTTCATATTCGTCAAACAGCTTCCTGAGCCCTCCGGCATGATCGCCATCGGGATGCGTTACAATTACAGCATCTATACGTCTTGGCAGTCCGTAATATTTATTTATGTGCTTGACTAACGAATCACCTGTGGCTTGGAACCCCCCATCGGTTACATGAATCCTGGTATCTCCGTTGACTGAATATCGGAGAGGTATTGCATCTCCGCTCCTTTTAGATTCAACGTCCAAGAAATCTATTTCAAAAAAGTCAGACATTAGTTATTCCTTGTCCTTCGCACTATTTATGCGTTTTGTTATGTAAGCGGTTTGTTTTTTATATGAAAAAGCAAATAGTAATAGCAACCCTACAATTGCCATTTCTGCCGAAAACTTATTCAAAAATTGGAGGCGCTCAGACAAAATTTCAAATATCTTTAAAAGAGATAAAGATAGAAACAATGATAAGAAAGTTCTATACATATTGTTTGCTTCTGAAAGAACCTCTATAAGCTTGTCTTTATTAGACGCTTCAACATAATCTCTATATTCCGAAAATTTAATAAACTCAATCCATTTAAGTGCTGGTTCAATTATAATGGAACCAACTCTGCTAATCACTAACCCTATGAAATAATATAGGAAAACCCCAATGACAATGTCTTCTTGAATAAAGTTATATTTAGTTAATGACTTAGTTATTGCTACAAAGACCACCCCCGGCAAGAGATAGTTGAAAATGTTGTATGTAGAAAGCTTTTCAAATAAATCTTTCATCTCATTTACTCTAATTTCTTTTTAAAGCAATAAAAGCTAGTTTAGCGCGGTAGACAGACATACTGTGGTCGGTCCCAAACTTTTTCCAGGTCAACTGTTTTCTCGCCCACCCCTTAAGTCGATACCAAATATCCACATGAGTTAGTAATCGAGCTTTGCTGTATTCACCTGCTTTCACGTTTGTTAAAAAGCGCATATCACCCCCGTGAATATATTCTCCAAACTTTTCTCGGAGAGCTGATTTAAGCTTATCTCCGACAGCAGGAATAAAACCTTGTAGTGGCAGACTAAACCCGAACACTCTTTTAAGTGGTAGTATTACCCTTAACGAAGAGGTGTTCAATGGCAAGAAGACAACGTCGATCATTTAGTCCTGAGTTCAGGTATGAGGCCGCTAATTTAGTAGCAGAACAAGGCTACAGCTATGCGGAAGCAAGCCGGGCTGTTGATGTACATGAAAATACGATTAGAAATTGGGTTCAACAGCTAGAAAGTGAACAAAGCGGTCAAACGCCTAAGTCCAGGGCGATGACTGCAGAGCAGCAACGAATACAGGAGCTTGAAGCTCGTGTGAATCGGTTAGAGAGGGAAAAATCGATTCTAAAAAAGGCTACCGCTCTCTTAATGTCCGACGACCTGAAATCTACGCGCTGATAGACCGGTTGAGAGAGCATGAAACGACTGAGTTGGTCTGCTCAGCGCTGGGTGTAGGTGTTAGCAGCTTTTATGAGCGTCGAAAGCGACGTCAACAAATAGAAACTAAGCGGCGACTGCTGCGAGCCCGTATAAAACGCTTATTCATAAAGTCTCGAAACTCGGCGGGTACCCGGACTCTCGTCGATATGCTGAAACACGAAGGCGTTATTATAGGACGCTTTAAAGTTGGCCGTTTGATGAAAGAGCAGGGCTTAACGAGTAAGCAGCCAGGCCCTCACGCTTATAAGGTCGCTAACGTTGAGAGACCGGATATCCCGAATAAACTCAACCGTGAGTTTGATGTAGAAGCTCCGAATAGAGTCTGGTGTGGTGATATAACCTATATCTGGACTGGCTCGGGCTGGCATTATGCCGCCGTCGTTATTGACCTGTTTGCGCGTCGGGTTATCGGCTGGTCGATGTCGCCTCGCCCTGACGCAGAGCTTGCTGCACGTGCACTGGATATGGCTTATGAAATGCGCGGTAAACCCGAGGGGGTGATGTTCCATAGTGATCAAGGTACTCAATATGGGGCACGAAAATTCAGGCAAAGGTTATGGCGTTACCAGATAACTCAAAGCATGAGTCGACGCGGAAACTGTTGGGACAATAGTCCAATGGAGCGAGTATTTAGAAGTTTAAAGTCTGAGTGGGTGCCGGCAACCGGTTACCGTTCAGCAATTGAAGCAAAACGAGATGTCAGTTACTTCCTAATGAATTATTACAACTGGGAGCGACCGCATCAATTTAATGATGGTCTACCACCGGCTAAAACAGAAAAATTAGCTAAAAAGGTGTCCGGGTTTTGTTGACCACTACACCTAGTACCCATGAAATAGAAGTGATGAGAAAGTCGGGAGGAGGCACCATAGTTACACCATCAGAGGAGTTAACAACCCTGTAAATTGGCGTTTTCATTGTCATGAGCCAGTGGTCATCTGAAACTCTTGGAGCGCCAAATGTGTAACAGGCAGCATTTCCTCCCAAGTGAGTTATTCTTTTAGCTGCTATTGTTGCGAGAGCTCCACCAAGAGAATGTCCCGTAATAAAAATAGGTAATTCGCCGAATTCTTTTAGAGATTGATTAACTTCCATTTCGATTATGTTGTAGGCATTGTGGAAGCCTGAATGAACTTTTCCTTCGGTAACGCAGTTAGTCAGAACCGCGTCGGCGTCTGACTTAATATCCTTTAGCTCTGTTGGCTCGGTACCGCGAAACGACAGTACGACAAATTCGTTTGTTTTTATAAGTATTGCTTGGCTGCCATCAGCATCGAATGTTTTTATGAGTTCAGCATCAAGCTGCCCTAACTGTGCATCCAAAAGCTTCTTTTCTTCGTCATGGTTATAGGCAAACTTGTCGACAGCTAGCTGAATAGCACTTTTAAGCACTCCATCACTCTTTTTTCCTTTCGACAGCATGCTTTCCACTTGATTGCCCAATCTTTCTGTAATAACCGGGGGGTTAAATCTCATATAGGCTAGCTCAGCAAAGCATGCCATTAACCATGCTGTTCGATCGCTATATGCTTTGCGGTGCATTGGAACGCTTTTACTGAGTAATTGTTTTGCTTGGTTCAGCTCGTCGCTCGTTTTTATAATTGGACTGGACATATTTATAATCTAGGTTAAACGTTTATTTTAAGTTAACATCATGTTCTGTTTTTGTATATGCAGTGTTAATTATTGTACGTCATTATTTTTTAAAATATGTTTTATCTTCATATTTGTGAGAGTGGGAATTTAAACTATGAGTGCCTGGTCTTCCCTTACAGAAAGTGGATTTTTTAATTCAGAAGAGTCTACTATGGTTTTGGGTTTTGCTATTGGCGGTATTGCTTTTATCAAGTTCATGAAACTTCTCTCTGATTGGGATCCGAAAAGAAAGGAGCGTGAACACCAAAAGTTTCGGATAGAAGCGTTAGAAGCATTGTGTGGGGTAAGTGTTCATAAAGCCAGTGAGCTTATAGTCTATGATTATGACACTGCATTAATTCGTTCCTTAAAGGAAAAAGTATGGGAGGCTTATGGTGTTAAATATGTGTTTGTCCAAGAGTTGGGGTTGGACGCTGTTGCGCAACTGCGTTTTCCATTATCCACAGTTGAAGCTTATGTTAACGGACGAAAAGCCTTAGAGCCCAGCTCCTCAAATTCGTCTGATGTTTGGTGTATTAAAAAGTCTGCTAAATTCAACCAAAAAAGTAGCTGGTTATTTC
>NZ_DF266793.1:55552-208206 GCF_000320945.2 Idiomarina sp. 28-8 | reverse complement strand
GTTATTTCTGATTGTAGCTACTGTTTGCATTACTCTCTCGCTCTCTGGATTAGCTGGCTCTTGGATAAATGATCTTTTTGAGTCTGAATCGGGTCATAGTTTGGAAGAATTCATTCAACCTTTATTTGTTCTAGGTGCGGTACTAGCAGTTCCAGGCTATGCATTGTTTGATAATGTGAAAGAGGTTATAAGCGCTTATCAATTTAAACGGCTATGGGAACAGAAACTCTCGCATGCAAAAGTTGAGCATAATAATAGCGAGGAAAAGGAAGCTGGTAACGTTTCTAGTGGTTAAGTGTATTGAGTCTGTCAATATTACCACCGCATCCACTACAAACTCATATATTTTCAATATGCCCAGCTGGCTTTAAGGTCGAGTACCTTATTCTTTTAATTTGGGAAGCGCATTCTTAAATAATCCTCACAGGTTTGTCCTTTAAGAGCTTCACATTTTGCAAACTCTCGAATGTAAAAGATTTTATCAAACTCAACCGGTCTATTAGCGGATTCAACTTCCATGAACACCAACGATTTAGAGTCAATTGAGCATGGGCTTATGTTTATCAAGCGCGCTGCATCAGGGCCAAGCCTACTTTTAATGATGTTTTGTATATGAAGATAAAAATTGTCATAGCTGCCGTTGAAGTTTTCATTAACCTCTTGGTCTACCCCCCTTATATTGTGGTAGTCATCAACACCCAAAATTAAGTAACCTCCCTGAGTGTTTAAAAAGGCGGCTAAACATTTTAGAGTCTTGGCTTCAATGTCTTTCTGCGGTTTATTTCCTTTTCTGCGCGCTTTTCTAGATAAAGTTAGGGATTCTTTAAACTCTACATATTCTACAGGGTTTATCTCGCCCAACTCTATTAGACGCCTTACATTCGCCTCTAAAAGTGACTTATTATCAAGTTTCATCTGATTTTCTAGTGATAAAATCTTTTCCAAGGCAGGGGAGCTTGTCATATCAGCTTCACAGTCAATGCGTCTAAGCAGTTTAAGGGCTTCTTTACCTTCGTGACTGTCAAAGTATTTTTCTTTAAATATAGTAAAACAGATACGATAGCCTCTCTCTACTTCTTGAAAATAACTACAGGATCCATTAGGCGTCTTAAACTTAGCTAATTTAGTTAGAAGTGCACTTTGAATTGAGAGTGAATTAGGGGAGTTTGCTTCGGTAGCCAGTTGGGCGATTTCAATTATTTTGTTTTGCGTGGATAGAGGGAAAACTCTTTCATAATTCGACTCAAAGTAATCCCAACAGTCGTGCAATATTTGGTGCATAGTTGGATACTGATCCGAATACTTAAAGATTTCATCCATTAAGACTTGGTTCCAATTTTTTGACTCTCTCAGTATTCGAAATTCTAAGTAAAAGTCTGGATATTCACTCAATTGGTTATTAAGAAGCTCCTCCCAAGTTGATAGCTTCGACTTAGCCAGCTCAGTAAGAGGTGAATTACTCACAGATTATCCCTTTCCATTAGTTATAGCCACCTACAACTCCGATCCACAAGCAAAACCACTACTCCAGGCCCACTGGAAATTAAAGCCTCCCAACCAGCCGGTTACGTCCAGCACTTCGCCTATAAAGTACAGGCCGGGTTGTTTTTGGCTTTCCATGGTTTTGGAGCTGACTTCGTCGACGTTAACGCCGCCTAAGGTGACTTCGGCGGTGCGGTAGCCTTCGGTGCCGTTGGGTTTTAGCTGCCAGCGGTTAAGGTTGTCGGCTATGGCCTGAAATTGTGCGTTAGAGGTGTCGGCCAGTTTGTTGTTCAGCGGCCATTGGTGGTGCTCTGCTAATGCGGTCACCACGCGTTTGGGGAAGTGTTGCTGCAATACGGTATTGAGCTGGGTTTTGGGTTGTTGCTGTTGTTGTGTTTTCAGCCACTCAAAGGCGTCTAAGTCGGGTAGCAGGTTAATGGTCACGGCTTCGCCGGGTTGCCAGTAGGAAGATACTTGCAAAATGGCCGGTCCGCTGACGCCACGGTGGGTAAACAGCATGGCTTCTCGGAAATAGCCGTCGTGGGCTTCTGCACTTACCGGAACAGCCACACCGGAAAGCTCGGCAAAGCGGGCCTTTTCGTCGTCTTGCAGGGTAAAAGGCACTAAACCGGCGCGTACCTGCACAATAGAATGCCCGAACTGCTCGGCAATTTGATACCCCAACGGAGTGGCGCCCAATTTGGGCATAGACAACCCACCACAGGCAATAACCAGTTTTTCGCAGCTATAGCCGCCACGGCTGGTTTCAATATGGTAGTTGTCGTCGTAGTCTACTGACACAATCTCGGTGCGCAGCTGAACTTTGGCGCCGTGTCGGTCGCATTCGCTCATCAGCATGCGGACAATATCTTTGGCGGAGTCGTCGCAGAACAACTGCCCTAAGGTTTTTTCGTGGTAGGCAATGCCGTATTCAGCCACCAGGCCAATGAAGTCCCATTGGGTGTAGCGGCTGAGTGCTGACTTGCAAAAATGTGAGTTGGAAGACAAAAAGTTTTCCGGGCCGGCGTACATATTGGTGAAATTGCAGCGACCGCCGCCGGAAATCAGAATTTTCTTACCTGCCTGCTTGGCGTGATCCAATACCAGCACCGACTTACCGCGCTGTGCGGCATGAGCGGCGCAGTGCAGCCCTGCCGCGCCGGCACCAATAATAATCACATCCCAGTTCGACATTATTTCTGCAACTGCTCCAGTATGTATTCGGCTTTGCTCACTTCAAAGGACTTGTCTTCTTCAACAAACAGGCCTTTTACCTGGCCGTCGGTAATAATCATAGCGTAGCGCTTAGAACGTATGCCACCGAAGCTGCCGGTGTCCATGCTAAGGCCCATTATTTGGTTGTATGCGCCGTTGCCGTCAGACAATAACCGAACCTTTTCTCCGATCCCTAAAGATTCGCCCCAGGCCTTCATAACAAAGGCGTCGTTTACGGCCACACAATTAATGCTCAGAACACCCGCTTCTTTTAATGCTTCGGCGTGTTCTACGTAGCCGGGCAGGTGTTTCTCCGAACAGGTCGGAGTAAACGCGCCAGGCACTGAAAACAGTACGTGCGTGCCTTTAGCAAATATCTCTGCCGGGTCGTAGTTCTGAATGCCAAGATCACCTTTGCTGGTCAGTGAACCTGATGGAATTTTATCGCCTTCTTTAATTTGCTGACTCATGAAAACCTCGTTTTATATAAACATCAAAGCGATGCTTTTTACTTTTTATTTGACTGTTTGGTTCACGCCCGGCCAGAAAAGGTGCGCTGTTAGGGCGCTTTACTACTACCCTATATTTGGCCAGAGCGAGGGCGGGTTCGAGCAGGGTATCGGCGTCTTCGTCACTGCCCACCAGTTGCTGGAACATTTGCATGTCTTTTTTTACCTGGGCCTTTTGCTTGCCGGTTTTCGGGTACATGGGGTCTAAGTAGACCACGTCGGGCTCTTGAGTATAACCACTACCGGTAAAAAGGTTGTCGGTGCCAATTAACTGCATGCGTTGGCAGGTGTCACCAATAAAGTCGCCTTCCTGCCGGGCTCGGTGTAAGCCGTTATCGAGCAATGCGGCGACAACTGGGTGCCGTTCAATAAGCTGCACGTTACAACCTAAGCCCGCCAGTACAAAAGCGTCTCGCCCAAGGCCAGCGGTACCATCGACAACCGATGGCTTAAACTGTCCGGTTACGCCGACCGCTTTGGCAATAGCTTCGTTCTTTAACTGTGTGTTCTGAGCACGATAGGCAGCTTTACCCTGATGAAAGTCCACCACTAAGGGCGACATTTTCTGCGGGCTTTGCAGCCAGTGCAGTGCCAGTACGCCGTTGGTCAGCCAAAGCTGAAAAACGTCATTATCCGTAGTTTCAGACGGCAGTCCCCAACGCTCGGCAATGGCTTGTGCCGCAACGGTTTCAGCATCGCTGCCTGCAAGAATGGGAACCCGGGCCGTAGTTGTCACTGCGCAGCCTTGCGTTGCATATCAATGTGCGGAATATCGTCTTCCAGATATTCTTCGCTAATGGCCTCAAAGCCAAAGCTTTGGTAGAACTTCAGCAAATAAACCTGAGCGCCCACCCGAATTGGGGCTTTGGGGGCATACTCTTCAAGATAGTCGATGCTGCGTTGCATAACTTCAACGCCCAGTTTCTGGCCTCGCACTTTTTCATGCGTTATTACCCGGCCAATACGGGAATAGCCGGTATCGGCGGTGGCCAGGTATAGCCGGGCGTAGGCGATCATCTCATCGGCATTGTTGCGGGCGTACAAATGTAAGGCCTGTTCATCGGCGCCGTCAGCGTCCAGGTAAGGACAGGTTTGCTCTACCACAAAGACTTCCTGTCGAAGTTTCAGTAAGTCGTAAAGATCATGCAGTGAAAGGTCGTTAAATGCTTTTAAATGCCAGTTCATGTGCCTACTTTCTTTAATGAGTTGCTAAGAGAAACCACGTTACTTTTATTGACTTCGCTATCATATAAGGCGAGCAGCTCGGCTACGGGTTTGCGACCGTCGCCTTTTTGACTGATGCTGCGCGAAACCGACAAGCTACTGATATCGGCGTGCTTGTACAAGGCGCGGGTGAGGTCTGTGTCGTGGTTGCTGATCAGTACCGGAATATGGCGTTTTTTCGCAACCTGTACCGCGCGGCGAGCTAACTCGTCCTGATCGGTCAGGCCAAAGCCACCGGTGGCGTAGCTGGTAAAATTAGAGGTCTGATCCAGCGGTGCGTAGGGTGGGTCGCAGTAAATTACATCGCCTTGTCGTGCACGTCGAAACACTTGCTCAAACGGGCGGCAAATAAACTTGGCCTTGCGCGCTTTCTCGGCAAAATGTTCGAGCTCTTTTTCCGGGAAATACGGTTTGCGGTAATCACCAAAGGGCACGTTAAAAATGCCTTTGCTGTTATAGCGACACAGGCCGTTGTAGCCGTGGCGGTTCATATATAAAAAAAGCAATGAACGAAAGTAAGGGTCGCTGCTGGCATTAAAGGCGGCGCGCAGGGCGTAATAAGCGTCGGCCTGGTTGTTACGATCAACGAAGAGCTTGCGGGCGTCCTGAATAAAAGTCTTCGGACGGCGCTTCACAAACTGATACAGGGTAATGAGGTCCTGATTAATGTCGTTAAGCAGATAGCTGTCGTAGTCGGTATTCAGAAAGACTGAACCGGCGCCCACAAAAGGCTCGATGAGCTTTTTACCTTGCGGCAAGCGTGCTGTTATCGGCTCGATAAGTGAGTACTTACCGCCTGCCCATTTTAAAAATGCCCGATTCTTCTTCATGCGCCGGCCGTTGGTTTATCCTTTGCGGATTGTAACCCAAAGGCCGGGGGATGAAAATTGCTGACTGCGTGATTCGTCCCGCTACTGGCTATTAATGTCGCTTTGTACACTGGCAAACGACTTCGCCCAGGGTTCCATTTGCTGCACTTCAGCTGGCAACTGCGTGGCGGCTGCACGTGCTTGCTCAATGCTGGGGTAGCTGCCAAAAATAACCACATAACGTTGGTCGGCACGCTGGTAAACTTGGGTATTTCCGGCAATGCCGTAGTCATTACGGAAATTGCGCAGTAGCTGCGGGTCGCTAATAATGCTGATTTGCAGTGTATAGTTGCCTGAGCTCTGATCCAGCGCCCATTGGGTCTGGAACGGCAACGCACGTTGGGGCTGTTGCGGTTGCGGCTCAGGTTGTTCTGCTTTAACTTCTGGTTCTGGTTGGGCTACAACGGTATCAATGCCTGCCTCGGCTGGCGACTGCTCGTTAGATTGTCCGACAGGCTCGGCTTCCTGAGGCTGTTGTTGCTTTATGAAGCCAAGTGAGATTTCGCCTTCTGATATTTCAGAGGCAGCGACAGTATTCAGTGTGCCCAGAGCGTTCCGGTAAGACGCCGCTAATTCTGCAGGAACCAGTTCTAAAGAGCGCTCGGTTAAAGGCTCAAAGCTTGGCAGGCTGGCGACTTGCTCTGTTGCTTCTGCTGTTGTTTCAGGCACGCTTTCTGTCGTGTTGTTTGCAGCGTCTCCTGCGGTTGTTTCTGCCGGTGTCGCTGATTCAGAAGTCACTTGCTGCCAATAAGCGGTTAACTGTTCTTTATTCAAAAAGCCGGCAAAAGCCAGACTAATAACCACTGTAACTAAAATAATGGGCCAAAGGCGCATATTCCGACGGTTGTTTTGTGCTGGGCTATGTTTTGCTGTGCTCTGTTCGCTGGCGTCTTTACCGTCGGCATTCTTGTCGGAATTCTCGTCTGTCGTGGTATCGCGATAACGGGCAGCCTGAGTTGTCAGAGTAAATTGCAGACGTTGCTGAATTTCACCGGGAAACCCATGAATGGAATTTAAAAATTGCTGAATGCGTTCCAGGTTCCAGAAGCTGCGCTGTTTTTCTGGTAATAACGCCTGCACAAAACGTATTTGTTCGTCGTGGTTCAGTGGCTGTACTTCTATCATGGTTGGCCCCTGCACCCGCAAGTGCGGTGCCGGACGCTGCTGTTGAGCCCAACGGCTGTCGCCGGTAATGATAATACTGGTGCGCTGGCCAATGGCACTCAGTTGGGTAACGGTAGAAATGCACTCGGCCATGAAGCTTTCGGATAGCTGTTCGCCGTTATCAATAACAACAATGGCGTGCTTTAGCGGGCGCTGGCGTTGAATTTGACGACTTAACGACTCGTCGTTAATGCTGATAGTACCGAACAGTTGGTTCAGAATTTGGGCGCGGAGGCGGTCATTGGTGGAGCGTTCGTTGGCGCTGATAAAAGCGACTTCAGCGTATTCCGATGCCTGTTCAAGAAAGACTTCAGCAATGGTGGTTTTGCCGCTGCCTTCTTTACCGTGCAGCATAATAAGCGACACGCTTTGCTGGCACTGCTCGTGGAGCTGGTCAATAACCTGCTGTTGGCTCGGTTTGGTTTTTACCGGCGCGGCAACAATATATTGTGGGCTTGCAAGTGCTTGCATCTGTCTGTTCCTGTCTGTCAGCCGAATAGAGATAACGCGTTGGCGTTAGCAACATTCAGTGATCACAGCAGCAACGGTATTGTGTTCTACAGTACTGACAACTTCAGCCTGACCAATAGCAACCGGAAGAACAAAATGCAGCTGACCATCTTTTACTTTCTTATCGCGCTGCATGTAGTCTAACCAGTCCTGCCAGGGCATTTGCGGACCCTTTGTTGGCAAGCTAAGTGCCAGCAGTAAATCTTTAATGCGTCGAAAATCTGACGAATTGAGCCGCTGTGTCACTTCTGACAGCTTAGATGCAATTATAATGCCAGCAGCCACAGCCTCGCCGTGTGTCCATGCGCCGTATTCGGTGGCGGCTTCAATGGCATGACCAAAGGTGTGGCCTAAATTCAGCAATGCCCGCAGGCCTTTTTCGCGCTCGTCTAAAGCCACAACTTCGGCTTTAATTTCGCAGCTGCGTTGAATAGCGTAGGTTAGTGCGGCCGGGTCTTGCTGATTTAATTCTTCGGTATGTTGTTCCAGCCATTGGAAAAAATCGGCGTCGTAGATAACGCCGTATTTTACTATTTCGGCTAAACCGCTGCGGTAGTCCCGCTCAGTGAGCGTTTGCAGGCAGTCAATGTCGATAACCACCGATTTAGGCTGATAAAAAGCGCCAATCAGGTTTTTGCCCTGAGGATGATTAACCGCGGTTTTACCGCCCACGGAAGAGTCAACTTGCGACAGTAAGGTGGTCGGAATTTGGTAAAAATCGACGCCGCGTTGAAAAGTTGACGCCACAAAGCCGGCTAAATCACCTACCACACCGCCGCCTAAAGCAATAATGCCACAGTCGCGGTTAAAACCTGCGTCTATCAGAATATCCATGGCCTCGGCATAGCTGTCCAGACTTTTGAACTGCTCGCCGTCGCGCATTTCAAACACTTTCACCTGATGACCGGCAAGGCTTTTTAATAACGGCTTAAGGTAGTACTGACTAATGGTCGGGTTAGTGACGACCAGCAGTTGTTGATTCAGTTTGTGCGGAAGGCGCTCTACATAGTTGGGTAACAGGGCGTTACCAATGTAGATAGTGTAGCTGCGTTCACCTAAAGAGACGTTAACCTCAGCCATGAACGCAGCTCCTGTTACTTACCCAAGACCGTTAATGGACTCAAGCTGTTCGATAATGTCGTTGACCACAAACTTTGCACTTTGCTCATCGGTTTGCACCGTAATGTCGGCAATTTCTTCGTACAAAGGATCGCGCTCTTGTGCCAGCTCTTCAAGCACTTTGCGTGGGTCTTCAGCTTCGGCAATTAGAGGCCGGCGTTTATCACGCTGGGTACGAGCCAACTGCTTCTCGATAGGGGTTTTTAAATAAACCACCACACCCCGAGCCGATAACCGGTTACGGCTTTCTTTGCTCATGACCGAGCCGCCACCTGTCGCTAAGACGATGCCCATGTTTTCGGTAAGCTCTTCGATCACTTTTTCTTCGCGTGCACGAAAGCCTTCTTCACCTTCAAGCTCGAACACCCAACTGATTTCGGCACCAGTGCGGCGCTCAATTTCAGAATCTGAGTCGTAGAACTCTAAATGTAATTGTCTGGCGATTTGACGGCCAATCGTACTTTTGCCAGCCCCCATGGGCCCAACAAGAAAAATATTACGTTTCTCAGCCATATTCCTGCTTACATCATTGGTTAAAATTAGCTGTAACTCACGAATCCGGAGTGTCTGGAGACGTCCCCCAACCCAACGAAAAGAAGCGCGATTATCGCAACTTGAGCCCACTTTAGCAATAGTAATCGGCTTTTGGACTAACTTTGTGGCAATATCGTTGGTGTTACAAAAATCATAAGTTCCCGCTTTTCATCGCGTTGCTGCTGATGAGAGAACAATTTCCCGATTAATGGCAGCGACCCTAAGATGGGGACGCGACTGTCATCATTCAAGTTATGTTCCTGAAAGATTCCGCCCAGAACGATAGTTTCGCCATTTTTTGCTAATACCCGGGTGGACATTTCCTGAGTGTCGATAGCAACAGCTGGGCCGGTTGGGGTGGCAACGGTATCGCCGCGTGTGTTTTGAGTTATGGTCAGCTCCATTAAAACATGGTTGTTGGGAGTAATTTGCGGTGTAACGCTTAAGCCCATTACCGCTTTTTTAAACTGCACTGCAGTAGCGCCGTGTGCGGCGGTTTCTACATAAGGTATTTCGGTGCCCTGCTCTATGTAGGCGGGTTGTTGGTTCGACGTGAAAATTTTGGGGCTGGTAATAATTTCCGCTTTGTTCTCCTGCTCCAGCGCGGTTAATTCGAGATCCAGCAGAATATCGTCGCTCAGCCGCGCTAAATTAGCAGAAAAAGTGCCGGCGGGTGCGGCGGTAGGCAAGTCTACCTGCATGCCTTTAACAAAACTTCCGGGGTCTTCGGGTATTGCCAGACCGTATTCCGAAACACCCCAGCGAATGCCCAGTTCTTTACTAACATTCGCTTTTACGGTGACCATGCGGGCTTCAATCAGTACCTGTTTAACCGGCACGTCCAGATCATTAACCAGTTGCCGGATAGTTGCCAGTTGCTCTGGTGTATCCCGTAGAATAAGTGTATTGGTACGTGCATCGACGCTTACCGCGCCGTTAGGTGACAGAAAGCTTTGCTGCTCGTTTTTTAGTAGCTTGGCTAAGTCGCTGGCCTTTGCAAAATTAACGCTGAGTAAAATCGAGCGATACTCGCTGCTGTCTGTGGTGTGTTCACCGGCAACATCAATGCGCAGCATAGAGCCCTGCAGACGAATAGCGAGATCATGGCTGGCAATTAACGTAGCAAATGCGTCCTGCCATGCCACACCGTTCAGCTTCAGACTGGACTCACCCTTCACGTTGTCGGTCATCAATATGTTCAGTTGGTGCTGATCCGCTAATAGCTGTATGAGGTCGCGCAGCGGCATTTTACGGGTGTTGAGAGATACCGGTTGTAAGCGCTGTTGTTCGCTAAGCAGGCTTTGCCAGTTTTTGTCGGCTGCATAGACTGCAGACACGGGCTGGAAACTCAGAATAGCCAGCAGCAAAAAGACATAAAAAGAGAGTCGTGTTGGTATCATTGTGAGGAATTGTCCTTAGTTAAATGGATTTTCAACGGTTTTGCTGACCAGCATCCGGATTGCTTTTCCCAAAGCTGAAATTCGGCGTATTCGCCGTTAACGCTTTGTAGCTGCATGAGAGGGGCCGCTATCCAGCTACTTGCCGCGAGTGTCAGCAGTGGTTGATCCGGCATTTTCAGCAGGGCTTTTTTGACTGGAGAGGTTTGAGTGGCAATTAACTGCACCAGAGACCAGTCGTTAATGTGAATATCGCTTTGCATTTCAGGTTTGCCCAAGCACTCGATAGGCTCTGCGATAACGTCCGGGAAGTCTGATTTAAACAACGAAGGGGCGCTAAGTTCTGAGGGCGCTGGGCTGCCAGCCGTTAACCAGAGAAATTGCCAGCTTAATTTGCCGCTGTTTTCCCCGGTGTCACGCCACTTTAGTGTTTGCGTAAATGGAAACGGCTGTCGCACTTTCTGCTGCGCTTGCATGACAGAGGCGACCAATCGCAACGCGTTCTGATAAGTTCCGTTAACACCAACCAGCCACTGCTTTGCGTTTTCCGGGCTTTGTTGATAATAAAGGTCAACATTATGCTGCCTTGCCGCCTGCGTTAATAAAGTGGAGACTTCCGTTTCTGCGTGCTCCTTCAAAACTGGCCCGGTTTGTTCGGGAACCTCAGGAACGGTCTGCTGCAGTTGTTTCTGTTGTGTCCGAAGCTGCTCGTTTAGCTGGCTTGCCTGATAGCTGGTAAGAAAGTAACTGACACCCATAGCTGTCGCCGTGAAAAGCGCAACAGAGCCGATCCATAGCCAGAGTGGTTTTGTAAGTGATTCAGCCATTAGGTTCAGCTCCGCTGTCCGCGTTTTTCTGAGGACTTGTGTAGGAGAACACCACACCTTGCTGAGGCAATAGCTGCTGCTTTAGTCCGGGGTTTATTAACTGCTTTTCCAGCCATAAATACTGTTCATTAACCTGCTGTATCTGCCAGTAGATGGCGGTGAGTTTCATTTGTGACCGGCTAAGGGAAAGCTCGCGCTGCTGGAGATGGTGCTGTGTTCGCTCAAGCAGAGCGTAAAATGCGTTGAGCATCTCGTGGTTAGTATGCTTTTGTTGGGTAAAGGCTTTTTGCAACTGTTGCTGTTTTTGGTATTGCTCCCAGCGTTGCTGCTGAACGCTCTGCTCTTTCAGAGCCAGCTTTTGCTCTGCCAGCTGATGCTTTAAGTTGTTCAGGTAACCCTCGTAAGAAACAACCCATTGCACCGATACAACGCCGACAATAAGCAGCAGGAGAATACCCAGACAATGCAGCGCACGGTAGCGCAGCCATAGGCTTTGTTCCCGCCACTGCAACAGGTTTAGCGATGCCATTGACTGAACCCCCGTAAAGCTAAACCCAGCAGTACTAGTTCGTTGTCCAGGGCTGAAACAATGGGGGCAACGTTGTTTTGGAAAAATGGTGCCGTAGAAAGCACCAGATGCTTCAGTTGTTGCTGATGAGAAAGTTCCCGTTCAAGTTGCGACTGAATGGCTTTATCGCCAAAACTCATTACCCAGTTGAATTGATGAGACAGCTGAGCCTTAAGCAAAAAGCCCACCAAATTGTTGGTGTCGACAGAGTCGAGCCGCTGAAAGACGCCGTTTTTACAATAAAGCAAAATGGATTGTTGCTGACGGAGATCAACGACTATCCACGCCATGTCAGTCTCGAACTTGGTATTGTCAGGCCAAAGGTAAGGCAAAACCGCATTAGCTGCCCGTACTACTGACTGATAAACGGGTTCAACCACTTGCACCGGCATTTTCAGCGGGGCCAGTAAGACCAGCAATTCCTCCAGTGCTGAACGCTGGCCAATAACCGCTTCTGCTTCTTGCCCGTGGTTATGGGTGCAGTAGTCGTAGCTTATACCGGTATTGCGTTTTAGCTGGGGCGGTAATTTTTCCAGTAATTGCTCTTCAACCTGCTGGTTATTGTCTAACGGAATTTTCTGATAGTGGGTTGCGCTGTAGTCCAGTGCCGAGACAATACTGTCTGGTTTTAAGCCCTTGCCGGTTAAGCTGCTATGGTGCTGCTGAGAAAAGTGTTCGACAACAAAATGCCGACCCCGGCGGGACAATTGTAAAACCAGACAATTTTCACGATTAATTTGCACAGCAAGTGGTTGTTGCCGAAGTAATGACATTAGACAATATCCTTATTGTAGAAAAGCCAGATGCAAGCGTAGTGTTGTGAACAAAAATCCTCCATAATAGTCAGTAAGAGTTATGAGCTAATTTATGTCGGTGATTTCGGTTTCAACACTTTGGCGTGTTTCTGTAGTAAGTTCTGGCGTAAGTTCTGACGTAGTAAAAATGAAGTCATGGAGCAGATAATTGAAGTGGTTTAAGCGGCTAATCTACACCTTGCTGGTGTGTATTATTCTTGGCGGGGTAACGGTTGGCAGCCTTTACTTATACGTTAAGCCCGAGTTACCCAGTGTGGAAACCTTGCGGGACGTGCGTTTGCAAACACCCATGCAGGTGTTTAGCGCTGACGGTGAACTGATCTCGCAGTTTGGCGAAAAACGCCGAATTCCGGTAAAACTGGAAGATGTACCTCAACCGCTTATTGATGCTTTTCTCGCTACCGAAGACAGCCGTTTTTATCAGCACTTTGGGGTTGATCCAATAGGTGTTGCCAGGGCTTTTAGCGTGTTGCTCACCACCGGTGAAATTCAGGAAGGTGCCAGTACCATTACCATGCAGCTGGCGCGAAACTTCTTCTTAAGCTTTGACCGTGCCTGGATGCGTAAGGTGAAAGAGTCTTTTATCGCTGTCCACATTGAACAGTTGTTGAGTAAAGACGAAATTCTTGAACTTTATTTGAATAAAATTACCTTTGGTCATCGTGCCCACGGTGTCGGTGCAGCCGCGCAGGTGTACTACGGTAAGCCGTTAAACGAACTGACGCTGGCGCAAATGGCAACCATTGCCGGTTTGCCTAAAGCACCGTCTAACCTGAACCCTATTTCAAACCCTACTGCCTCTAAAGCTCGTCGACGCGTTGTCTTATTGCGCATGCTGGACGAGAAGAAAATTACTCGTGCTGAGTTTGAAGAAGCTGCAAATGCTCCTGTCACAGCTCGACGGCATGGCGCTGAGGTGACAGTGCACGCGCCTTACCTGGCAGAAATGGTGCGTCAGGAAATGGTTGATCTCTATGGTGAAGATAAAGCCTATAACGAAGGTTATCAGGTGTACACAACCATTAGAAGCGACGTACAGTTGGCTGCGCGCCAGGCTATATGGGATAACCTGCACAGCTATGATGAGCGACACGGTTATCGCGGTCCTGTTAGTTTATTGTGGTCAGCAGAGAAGAATGAAGAGCCGGTTAAAGAACCAGCCATACGCAAGTACCTGGAGCAACTGCGTGTTATTGGTGCGGTAACGCCGGCGGTTGTGACTGCAGTCGAAGAGCAGTCGGCTGACGTATTAGTGAAGGGAGAGGGTAAACTCACCCTGCCATGGGAAGCTATGCACTGGGCTCGTGAGTACTTAAACGAAGAACGTCAGGGCCCGCCTCCGGAAACCGCAGCTGACATTATGCAGCCGGGTCATGTTATTTGGTTGCGTCGGGTAAATGACGGCAGCGAATGGCGACTGGCGCAAATTCCCGAACCCAGTTCCGCTATTGTCTCTTTACGACCCGACGATGGTGCCGTTGCCGCTGTTGTTGGTGGGTACAGTTTCCAGCTGAGCCAGTACAACCGCGCTTTGCAGGCAGAGCGTCAGGTCGGCTCAAACATTAAACCTTTGATTTACTCAGCTGCATTTGAAGAGGGCTTAACTCTGGCTACCTTGGTGAATGATGCGCCCATTAACCAATGGAACCCGGGTTCCGGTGTAGCCTGGCGACCTAAAAACTCGCCGGAAGTCTATGAAGGCCCTATCCGTTTGCGTAAAGCTTTGGCTAAGTCAAAGAACGTGGTCTCGGTGCGCTTAATTCGCGAACTGGGAGTTAAAAAAGTGGCGGATCACTTGGCCAAATTTGGTCTGGACCGCTCAAAAATTCCCGAGAACGAATCGCTTTCTCTTGGCTCTCTTTCAATGACACCCATGCAGGTAGCTCGTGCATACGCAGCCTTCTCAAACGGTGGGTTTCTGATAGAGCCCTACTTTATCAAACGTATTGAAGACGCTGATGGTAATGTGATTGAAAAAACCGACCCGGTGCGCGCTTGTTTCGACTGTGACAACCCGGCTCCGCAGGTGATTAGCGAACAAAATGCGTTCCTGGTTGAGCAGGCAATGAACTCAGCAGTCTGGGGCGGCGGCAGCTGGGCAAATGGCACAGGCTGGAACGGTACGTCCTGGCGTATTCAGCGTTCTAAACCCATTACTGAAGCTGTTGGTCGCAACATTGCCGGTAAAACCGGTACCACCAACGATGTTCGTGATACATGGTTCTCAGGTTTTACATCGGACCTTGCGACAACTGTCTGGGTTGGGTTTGATGATGTTTCCCGTAAATTAGGACGCACGTCGAAGCACCCTGAAGTCGACTCCAGTCAGCAGGCAATAACTGGCGGTGAAGCGGGTGCGAAAACTGCGTTGCCGGGCTGGATCCTGTTTATGGAGAAGGCGCTACCGCTGTTTCCGTCACGCGATTTTGGTATTCCGCCGGGTGTGGTGAATGTCCGTATTGACTTAGAAAGCGGCAAGTTATCGCACAAAAGTGACTACACCACGCGGTTTGAATACTTTATACGTGGTACCGAACCCACTGAGTACAGTCGCGATAACGGTCAGTCTAATGGCGATATCTTTCAAGAAGATGATGACGACTTATTCTAGTCAGGTAAAAGCTGTGCAATAACAAATTAGTGGGAGCATTAAGCTCCCACTGCCAGTTTACTCAGTAACTGATTCAGATCCGACTGCACGCCGCCAGCAGTAACGTGTTTACCCGCACCAGGTCCGCTAATAACTAATGGCATTTCTGAATACCAGTCGGTGTAGATAACGAAGATGTTTTCACCGGGTATTAAGTTGGCCAGCATGTCGCCTTCCGGAATGTACTCAATACCAACCTGAGCAGTAACTCTTTGTTCGTCGCTGACGGTAAAACTAGCCAGCAGTCTCGGCACTTTGCCGTCTTTAGCAGCTTCGTCCAGCATGGCTGTCATGGGCTCATCAAGTTCCGACAAGCGCTGCATAAATTCGCTAAGTGGTAAGTCACGTAAGTGCTCCGGCACCAAACTTTTTACTTCAATGTCCTGCCAGTCCAGTTTTAACCCAATTTCGCGTGCCAGAATCAATAATTTACGGACTAAGTCCTGACAGGATAAATCTTCACGAGGATCAGGTTCGCTGTAACCTCGCTCTTTGGCTTCTTTCACCAGTGAACTGAAAGTCACACCTTTGGTAAAGTTCTCGAACAGCCAGGACATGGTGCCTGAGAAAATACCGGAAATGCTGCGAATTTCGTCGCCGGAATTACGCAAGTCGTTAATGGCGTAGTTCAGTGGCAGTCCGGCACCAACTGTGGTGTTGTACAGCCATTCACGCTTGTACTCGTGCTGAATGGTACGAATTTCACGGTACAGCGCTTCGTCGGCGGAGCCCGCGCGTTTGTTGGCACTAATAATGTGCAGGCCGTTTGCGAACAAGCTGGGGTACAGCTGCGCGACTTGTTTGGCGTCGGTTAAATCAATCACCACCAGCTCATCGTATGGCGCATTGGGTAGCTCACGTAACAGTTCCGTGAGTACATAAGGTCGTGCCAGGCGGTCGAAGTCATCTGCCCACTGGGTGAGTTCGACGCCATTGTAATCCAGCCATAAACGCCTTGAGTTGGCTATGCCCATAACCCGCACGTCCATCACCTGATTAATACGGTCACGCTGCTGCCGGAACAGTTCCAGCCAGGCCGTACCAATGTTGCCACGACCAATGACCAGCACGCCCAGGCTGCGACGGTAGTTAAACAATTGGCTATGCAGGCGGTTGAGTAAACGGTTATCAAGCTTTTGCTCCAGAATAGCGACAGCAGAGTCACCATTTTGTGTCAGGGCAAAGCGCCGCACTTTTTGCTCAGAAAGCTGCAGTTTAAAGGTCGAGAACTGGTCGGTTTCCTGAATGCGGTTGCCGACAATGGCCAGCATGGAATACCCGCGAATTTGAGTAATGGCGTCACCGGCGCCCAGACTGTCCAACCAGCCGGTCAGGTAGTCTAAGTGGTTTTGATGAAACACCAGATACTGCTGATGATTTTCCGGCTCGGTCCAGCTGACCAGTGGCTCTAGTTCCAGTTCATCCAGACGTTTCACTAAGGCTTTATCGTGCAGCTCAACCTTAAACAGCACCACTTCAGACAGTGAAGTGAAGACTTTTCCACGAGGTTGGGTATTCTGGAACTGACCAATACGCGTTTGCTGATTTTCTACTTTCAGGCTGGAGCGAACGGAAATGACCATACGCTGACGGTCGACCGGCTGAAAGGTTCTTGGGTGCAGAACTGGGCTGCCAAGGCGCGCCAGTTCTTCAGCCTCGGTCCAGTCTAATGTTGGTAAACTGACTACGCGCTCAACTTTGCGCGGGTCTGCCGAATAAACGCCGGCTACGTCTTTCCAGATAGTAACCTGACGTGTATCCAGCAGACTGCCTACTAAGGTTGCTGAATAGTCACTGCCGTTACGGCCCAACGTTAAACTTTCGCCATTTAAACCGCGGGCAATAAAGCCGGTAACAATAAAGCGGGTGCCCGAGTGAGGAGCTACTCTTTGTAATAGTTTTTCACGAGAATGTTCTACCTGAATAACGGGTTCAGGGGCATCTGCAGCGAGTAAAAAGTCGCGGGCATCAATGTGGTCGGCGCGGGTGCCCTGTTTTTGCAGTAAAGCTGATAACAAGCGGGCAGACCAAAGTTCGCCGTACGACAGTAATTCGGCGTTATGGCTAATGGCTTCGTCGCTGGCTAACCAACGACGCCAGCGGGTGAAGTCTTGTTGTGACTGTTGCAGAAGTTGCTGCTGCAAATTACCGCTTAATAATTCGGTGATCAGCCCTTGCTGAAAACTCTCTAATTGATCTAGCAGAATGCTGGCGGTGTCGCCTGGCTGCGCCTTAGAATTAATAATGGCAAGAATGCGGTTGGTTGTATCTCCGGCTGCGGAAACGACGACTAAGTCGCTGGCACCAGCATACTCGGTTACAATTCGGGCAACGCGGCGATAGCAGAACGCATCAGCAAGACTGCTGCCGCCAAACTTATGCACCTGAACGCTGTCGGCAACGGCTTGCTTTTGCTCTTCTGTGAGCTGAGTTGTTGTCATTCCGCCTTCCTTAACTACTCGCTTGAATTAGGTAACTGCTACTAAGGCTAAAATATTGTCAGGCAAATGTCAGCAACTTTTAGCCATCTAGACGGATAAAATTTGACGGGGTCGTTCATTCGGGTACAATTCATTATAACTTATGTGGTTTTGTTATATAGCGGGACAATAACAATGAAATGGAACGGCGAATATATTTACCCTTATGCTGAACACGGTCGTAAGAGTCAGCAGGTGAAAAAAGTTACGGTCTCAATACCCACGCGCGTGTTAAAAGTACTGACCGATGAACGAACCCGTCGCCAAATTAATAATCTGCGCCATGCTACCAACAGCGAACTGCTGTGTGAGGCGTTTTTACACGCTTTTACCGGTCAGCCGCTGCCGGAAGATGAAGATTTGCAAAAATCTAATCCGAATAAAATCCCCAAAGCGGTGCGCGAAGAGCTAGAAGCCCGGGGATTACCTATTCCGACCGACGAAGAGCTCGACGATTAATCCTGCATATAATTTTTCGGTAAATCGATTTTAGCTGCGCCGGACTTCACCGCAGCTTCGGCAACGGCGCGCGATACCCGTGGGCACAAGCGCGGGTCAATTGGCTTGGGAATAATATAATCACGACCGAAGGTTAACTCTTTGACACCGGCCGCTTTTAATACTGATTCCGGAACAGGCTCTTTCGCCAGCTGGCGAATGGCCTCCACCGCTGCAACCTTCATTTCGTCATTAATAGCAGTAGCGCGCACATCTAATGCACCGCGGAACATAAACGGGAAGCATAAAACGTTGTTCACCTGGTTCGGGTAGTCCGAGCGTCCGGTTCCCATTATCAGGTCATCACGCGCCGCCATAGCGGTTTCTGGTTTAATCTCCGGGTCTGGGTTAGAGCAGGCAAACAGAACCGGGTTAGGCGCCATAAGTTTCAACTCTTCTGCGCTGAGTAAGTTTGGCCCTGAAACCCCCACGAAGATATCGGCACCTTCAATAACGTCTTTTAGTGTCCGTTTGTCGGTGTTGTTGGCAAACAGCTGCTTGTATTCGTTTAAGTCATCGCGACGAGTATGGATAACGCCCTTTGAGTCGAGCATATAAATGTGCTCGCGTTGTGCGCCACATTTAATTAAAAGCTCCATACAGGCAATGGCGGCAGCACCGGCACCAAGACAAACAATGCGAGACTCCGCCAGGTCTTTACCCTGAATTTCCAACGCATTAAGCATACCTGCGGCCGTCACAATGGCAGTACCGTGCTGATCATCGTGGAATACCGGTACATTGCAGCGCTCTATTAACGCCTGTTCTATTTCGAAACATTCAGGCGCTTTAATGTCTTCTAAGTTGATGCCACCAAAGGTATCGGCAATGTTAGCAACGGTATTGATAAAGTCCTGAGTAGTACGATGATTTACTTCAATATCAATAGAATCTAGTCCGGCGAAGCGCTTAAATAGAAGAGCTTTGCCTTCCATTACCGGTTTTGATGCCAGTGGCCCTAAATTGCCCAGACCAAGAATGGCGGTTCCGTTGGTAATAACCGCAACCATATTGCCTTTGGCCGTATAACGGTAAGCCGCGTCCGGGTCCTGAGCAATTTCCCGAACCGGCTCTGCGACGCCCGGGCTGTAGGCCAAAGCTAAATCTTTGCTGGTTTCTGCGGGAGTGGTGAGTTCAACCGAAATTTTACCCGGGGTCGGGTATTCGTGGTAATCCAGTGCCTGTTGGCGAAAATCTGTCATGCGGTGATACCTGAGTCTGGTTATCAGAATGCCAATCAGTCTATCGCTTTTAAGCGAAGAAACAAATCTTACCTCCACCTTTAAAGGCCACTGAGGCGAAGTAAATTTAACGAGTGTTCAAAAGTACACCAGTTAACTTTTCTTTAACAATAGGAGGTTTAGGCGAGCGGGCATAAAAAAAGGCGCTGTTTAGCGCCTTTCTCTTAAAATCTGCTGTTAAGCAGCGTTTTCTATAGGTTTTCTTAGGAATCTTTCTTGCCCAGAGCACCAAAACGCTTCTTAAATTTGTCAACACGACCACCAGTGTCCATTACACGTTGCTTACCAGTGTAGAACGGGTGGCACTCTGAACAGACGTCCAGGTGAAGATCTTCTGAGCGGGTTGAACGCGTTTCGAACGTGTGACCGCAAGAACAGCTGACTTTTAAAGTCTCGTACTTAGGATGAATACCTTGTTTCATGGGGTTACCTCAGTTATGGGCCGCATCGCCATTCGATCCAAAGCCGAACACCATGCGCAAAAAAACATCAATGAATTAAGAGCCGCGCATTTTATGTGATCCTGCGCCTGTGATCAAGCAGAATCTGCTGCCTTGTATTCTGCGCGGTAGCGTTCCAGAATAGAGCCATGAAGCAAGCCAGCACCGGCAGCGAACGACGTTATAAAGTCGCACTGCCGCTACCTCTTCGACAAACCTATGATTATCTGTGCAAAAGTGCCGAGCCACTGCCGCAGGGAGTCCGCGTGCGCGTGCCTTTTGGCCAGCGTCAGCTAGTGGGTTACGTGGTTGCCGAAGCCAGTGACGAACCGCCAACATTTGAACTGAAGTCGGTTGCTTCGGTTCTGGATGAGCAGCGACTGTGGCCGGATGATATCTGGCAGCTGGTGCGCTGGTCGTCGGATTATTACCACCACTCGCTGGGTGACGTTGCTGCGAACAGCCTGCCGGTTCTGTTGCGCAAAGGCGATGCGCCGGAATATCTGACCGAAACTTTTTATGCGTTGACCGACTTAGGCCGGGCGCAGTCCATTAATGATTTAAAAGGGGCTGCAAGACAGCAGCAGGTGCTGGCGGCGCTTAAACATCAGCCGCTCAGACGCAGCGACTTGACCGATATAGGCGTCACCTCAGCCGTGCTTCGTACCTTACAGGATAAAGGCTGGATTGAAGTGCGCGAGCAGGCACCGACTAAGAATCAGGGCTGGCAAAAGCAGTCATCGGTGCTAAAAGAGCAGGGACATGCACTAAATACCGAGCAGGCAGTGGCGGTTTCGACCATTAACCAACAGCAGAAGCACAGTACGTTGTTGCTGGAAGGGGTTACTGGTAGTGGCAAAACCGAAGTGTATTTGCAAGCCATGGAGCCGGTGCTGGCTCGTGGAGAGCAGGTATTGGTGCTGGTACCGGAAATAGGCCTGACTCCACAGACTTTGCAGCGCTTTAAAGAGCGCTTTGACGCGCCGGTGGTGATGCTACATTCCGGGATGAGCGACAGAGAGCGACTGAATACCTGGCTGGACGCAAAGCACGGACATGCGGCAATTATTATCGGCACCCGCTCGGCGGTGTTTACACCCTGTCAGAAACTCGGGCTTATTGTAGTCGATGAAGAACATGACTTGTCCTACAAACAACAGGACGGCTTTCGCTACCACGCTCGGGACATTGCCATTAAACGGGCATCGTTGCTGAATATTCCGCTGGTACTGGGTAGTGCAACGGCCTCGCTGGAAACTTTGAATAACGCGGTCAGCAAGCGTTTTCACTGGCTTAAGTTGGGGCAGCGAGCTGGTGGTGCGCAAATGGTTAAACACGAGCTTATTGACCTGAAGCAGCAGCCCATTAAAGCCGGTGTTTCCAAAGCGTTGCAGGAACAAATTCAGGTAGAAATTGAACGCGGTAATCAGGTACTGCTGTTCCTTAACCGTCGTGGTTTTGCACCGGCGTTAATGTGTCATGAATGTGGCTGGCTGGCGCAGTGTCATCGTTGTGATGCTTATTACACCGTACATAAAGCTCATCACCAGTTGCAGTGTCATCATTGCGGTAGTCAGCAGCGAATACCTAAGCAGTGCGGTTCCTGCGGCTCCACGCACTTAATTTCGCATGGCGTGGGTACCGAACAGTTAGAGCACAGCCTGAAGGAGATGTTTCCGGGCCGCGGAGTGCTGCGCATTGACCGGGACTCCACCCGCCGTAAAGGCCAGTTAGACGACTACCTGCAAAAAGCTACAAATAACGAGTACCCTTTGCTGGTCGGCACGCAGATGTTGGCTAAAGGCCATCACTTTCCGCATGTGACCTTGGTGGCGCTGCTGGATGTTGATGGTGCGCTTTACAGTGCGGATTTCCGGGCAGCAGAGCGTTTAGGACAGCTTTACACTCAGGTGGCTGGTCGCGCCGGGCGGGAGCACAAAGCCGGGAAGGTGGTACTGCAAACTCACCATCCGGAGCACGACTTAATTCAGGACTTACTCAACAACGGCTATTCACATTTCGCGCTGACGGCTTTAGCCGAACGCCAGCAAAGCGAGCTGCCGCCGTTCTCTTATTTGGCGTTGTTTCGTGGCGAAGCAACCGACAGAGACTCGGTGGTACAGGCTATGACCCAAATTCAGCAGCTAATGCCGCAGGTGGAAGGTGCGTTTTTACTGGGGCCGATGCCAGCTTTAATGGAGCGTAAAGCTGGTCGTTACCGCTATCAATTACTGTTACATTGTCAGTCGCGTAAATTGCGTTTTCAGCTTATCGAACACTTGTTGCCGCAGATTAACGCCTTGCCGTTATTGAAAAAAGTGCGCTGGTCACTGGATATTGATCCACAAGACTTCAGCTGATTAACAACTAAGCGGTTTTTTTTATCGAGCGTAGCGATTAAACTAAGCGCTTTGAATTTCCTCTTCGATTTTTCATACAGGTAGTCGCATTAATGAAAGAACAACTTGAACAGTTACTGGCCGAAGCCATTGGTCAACTTAAAGCACAGGGCACAATTCCGGCGGATCATTCAGTAAACATTCAGTTGGACCGACCCCGCGATAAGTCTCACGGTGACTTTGCGACAAACTTGGCATTAATGCTGGCAAAGCCTGCGAAATCGAATCCGCGTCAGTTGGCAGAAGCCATTGTTGCCGCGGTTCCGGAGAACTCCCTGTTGTCGAAAATGGATATTGCCGGGCCGGGCTTTATTAACTTCACCATTTCGCAGGACCAGTTGAAAGACCAGCTAACCGCGATGCTCAGCAGCGACAGCCTGAACGTGGATGTGGCAGAAGAAAGCAAAACCATTGTTATTGACTACTCGTCGCCTAACCTGGCGAAAGAAATGCACGTAGGCCATTTGCGTTCTGCCATTATTGGCGACGCCGTGTCGCGCGTGTGTGAGTTTTTAGGGCATAAAGTCATTCGCCAGAACCACGTGGGCGACTGGGGCACGCAGTTCGGCATGCTTTTAGCGTACATGGAAGCGCTGGATAACCAGTCTGCTGAATATGAGCTGAGCAACCTGGAGACTTTTTATAAAGCCGCCAAGCAACGTTTTGACGAAAGCGAAGAGTTTGCTGACCGTGCACGTCAGCTAGTCGTAAAACTGCAGTCGGGCGACGAATACTGCCTGAAGCTGTGGAACCAGTTTATTGATGTGTCACTGAGCCATTGTCAGGACGTTTACGACCGTTTAGGCGTTAAACTGACTCGTGACGATGTGATGGCAGAGAGTGCTTATAACGACAAGTTACCGGGTGTTATTGAGCACCTGCGAGAAAAAGGCCTGTTGACTGAAGATCAGGGTGCACAATGCGTGTTCCTTGAAGAATACAAAGGTAAAGAAGGCGAACCGCTGCCTATTATTGTGCAGAAAAAAGGCGGGGGCTACCTCTATGCCACCACCGATTTAGCCGCTATTGAATACCGTCAGAAACAGTTAGGTGGTGACCACCTGATGTACTTTGTGGATGCGCGTCAGTCGCTGCATTTCGACCAAATTTTTACGCTGGCACGCAAAGCCGGTTTTGTGGAAGGCGAGATACAGCTAGACCATTACGGTTTTGGTACCGTGATGGGCAAAGATGGCAAACCTTACAAGAGCCGTGACGGTGGTGTGACTAAGCTGGCTGATTTATTAGATGAAGCTGAACGTCGTGCACTAGAGCTACTGCAGCAGAAAACGACTGATTTAACAGATGAGCAGCAAAAACGCGTTGCTGAAGTGGTGGGTATTAGCTCGGTTAAGTACGCGGACTTATCAAAAAACCGTACCAGCGATTACATTTTCGACTGGAACCACATGCTGACTTTTGAAGGCAACACGGCACCTTACCTGCTTTATGCTTACACCCGTGTGAACAGTATTTTTGACCGTTTAGGCGACACAGCGTTTGATCGCAACGCCGACATTATTCTGGATGACGAACGCGAGCTGGCGTTGGCGAATCAGCTGGTGCGTTTTAACGAAGTGCTGCATCAGGTTCAGGATAAAGCCATGCCGCATTTCTTATGTGGTTTCCTGTTTGATTTGGCCGGTCGCTTCTCCAGTTTTTATGAAGCCTGCCCAATTTTGAATCAGGAAGACGAAGCCCTTCGTAACAGTCGTCTGAAGTTGTCGATGTTAACCGCCAACGTGCTGAAGCAAGGCCTGGAATTACTGGGTATTCCAACCCTGGAGAAGATGTAACGCACTATGGATTACGCGAATCGTAAGCCAAAACCGCCAAAACGTAAGCCGGCTAAGAAAAAGGGAACCAATAAAAAGCAGCAACGCGGTGCAAAACCCGTTGCTGAGCGTAAGCCGGTGCCCTGGTTCGTGGTCGCTGTTGCCATTGTCCTGATAGCATTTTTTACCTATATTCTGCTGCAAATTAACGGTAAATCTGAACAGGTTGAACAACCAAAGGTACAACCGCCACCGGCTGACTTATTGCCAGAGAAATCGGCTGAACGCTGGCGCTATATAGAAGAGCTAAAAAGTAAAGAGGTGGAAGTGGATGTGCCTGAACGCGAACTGGGTCCACCGAAACTGATGCAATGTGGCTCTTTCCGTCAGCAGGAAGACGCTGAAAGGTTACGTGCACAAATTGCGATGGCGGGGCTTGAATCTCAGGTACGCTCGACTGAAGGGAGCAATGGGCTTTGGTACCGGGTTATTCTGGGCCCTTATGAAACCAAACGAGATGCTGAAAGTGACCGTCATAAACTTCAACGCAATCAAGTGTTTGGTTGTGCTATCTGGAACTGGAATCTGGATTAATCGGCTGACACCATTGAAAAATACGATATAGACCCTCAAATACTTGTCATCGACGTCACTAAGACAAAAAAGAGGGTCTTGCTTTGACTACTATCGTATCTGTTCGCCGCGGCGATAAAGTTGTAATTGGCGGAGACGGCCAGGTTTCCTTAGGTAATACCGTAATGAAAGGTAATGCGCGTAAAGTGCGTCGCCTATACCACGATAAAGTGCTGGCAGGTTTTGCCGGCGGAACCGCAGACGCTTTCACACTGTTCGAACGTTTTGAATCCAAACTTGAACAACATCAGGGGAACCTGATGCGTGCGGCTGTGGAATTGGCAAAAGATTGGCGTACCGACCGTGCTTTGCGCCGACTGGAGGCATTGCTCGCGGTTGCGGATAAAGAAACGTCATTAATTATTACTGGTAATGGTGACGTTGTGCAGCCGGAAAATGACCTTATTGCGATTGGCTCCGGTGGGCCGTTTGCGCAGTCGGCAGCAAGAGCTTTGCTGGAAAATACCGACTTGAATGCCCGCGACATTGTGCAAAAAGCACTGACCATTGCAGGCGATATCTGCGTGTACACCAACGGCAACCAGACCATTGAAGAAGAAGAGTCTATTGCTGAAGACAAAACGAAGCAGGGGAAAAAATAAGATGTCTGAGATGACCCCAAGAGAAATTGTAGACGAATTAAACCGACATATTATTGGCCAGGATAAAGCAAAACGCGCTGTCGCCGTTGCTTTGCGTAATCGCTGGCGCCGGATGCAGCTGGATGACGAGCTGCGTCAGGAAGTAACGCCTAAGAATATCTTAATGATAGGCCCTACCGGTGTGGGTAAAACGGAAATTGCCCGCCGCCTGGCGAAATTAGCGAGAGCACCTTTCATTAAAGTTGAAGCGACTAAGTTCACAGAAGTGGGTTACGTGGGCAAAGAAATTGAATCCATTATTAAGGATTTAACCGACGTTGCGGTGAAGCAAACGCGCGAAGAAATGATGCAAAAGGTACGTTACCGCGCTGAAGAAGCGGCGGAAGAGCGTATTTTGGATGTGCTGTTACCACCGGCGAAGCAGTCTTCTTCTGGTTGGGCTCAGCAACAGGAAGAGACGCCGGAAAATGATGACCAGCGTGGTACGCGTCAGGTATTCCGTAAGAAGTTACGTGAAGGCCAGCTGGATGACAAAGAAATTGAAATTGATTTAGCCATGCCGCAAATGGGTGTTGAAATTATGGCGCCTCCGGGTATGGAAGAAATGACGTCGCAGTTGCAGAACATGTTCCAGAACATGGGCAGCGATAAGACAAAAGCACGCAAAATGCGCATTAAAGATGCTTACAAGCAGCTAGTCGAGGAAGAAGCGGCGAAATTGCTGAACCCCGACGAAGTAAAAGAAGCTGCTATTGAGTCGGTTGAGCAAAACGGCATTGTCTTTTTAGATGAAATTGACAAGATTTGTAAGCGTGGCGATACCAGCGGGCCAGATGTTTCCCGCGAAGGCGTGCAGCGCGACTTGCTGCCTTTGGTTGAAGGGACCACGGTGAATACCAAGCACGGTATGATAAAAACTGATCATATTCTGTTTATTGCCTCTGGTGCATTCCAGATGAGTAAGCCGTCAGATCTTATTCCTGAATTACAGGGGCGTTTGCCTATTCGGGTTGAGCTGGAAGCACTGACCAGTGGCGACTTCGTGCGTATTCTGACAGAGCCAAGTGCGTCGCTGACGACTCAGTACCATGCTCTGCTGAACACTGAAGGCGTTGAAGTGAGCTTTACTGAAGAAGGCATTCAGCGTATTGCTGAAGTGGCATTCCATGTAAACGAAACGACAGAAAACATTGGTGCGCGTCGCTTACATACGGTGCTGGAGCGTTTAATGGAAGAAATTTCCTTCCATGCTACTGACCACAGCGGTGAGAAACTGGTTGTTGATGCCGATTACGTGAATGAACATGTCGGTGAGCTATCGCAAGACGAAGACCTAAGCCGCTTTATCCTGTAAAAATACTCTGCAGAAATTGTAGAGCTAGAAAGCCGTTGCAAACTCTCCGGGTGGCAACGGCTTTTTGTCGCCTTGAATTTGGCGTTCAATCAACTGTTCAGCAAATTGCAGGCGCATTGGGGGGGAGTAAAAATAGCCCTGCATCATGTCGCAACCCAGTTTTTGCAACATGTCCTGCTGTTCTTGGGTTTCAATGCCCTCGGCAATAACGCGTTTACCCAGACCGTGAGACAGCCGGATCATGGCTTTTAAAATGGTGACATCGTTATTATTTTGCTGCAGTTCGCTGACAAAGCTGCGGTCTATTTTAATTTTGTTAATAGGTAATGAGCGAAGGTAAGCCAGGGAAGAGTGACCGGTACCAAAATCATCAATAGAAATGCCAAAACCCATTTCCCGCAGCCGCTGGATAACACTCATGCCGTTGTGTAAATCTGACATGGCCACGTTTTCGGTGATCTCAAGCTCTAGCCATTCGGGCGATATATTGTAGTCTTCCAGTAACCGCTGCATTTTTTCTATTAACTGAAAATGCTGAAATTGTGGCGCTGATAAATTCACCGCTATGGGCCAGCAGAGACCAAACTTTTGTTTCCAGGAAGCAAGGATAGCAGCCGCGTGGTTCAGTACCCAGTCATCCAGTTCGGTGGAAAGCCCCAATTGCTCGATATAAGGCAGAAATTCCGCCGGACTCAGCAGACCGCGTTCCGGGTGCTGCCAACGGATCAGGGCTTCAAAACCACAAAGCTGTTGATGGTCAAAGTCAAACTGCGGCTGAAGATACAGAGTGAACTCATTCTCTTGCATAGCGCGGCGTAAAATTGGCTCCATATCAACCAGATAGGAGTACATCTCATCCATACCCCGCTCATAAACGGTAACACTGGGCTGGTGTGACTGCTTTGCCTGAGTCAGCGCAATGGTTGCTTTATTGAGTAGAACTTCCGATCGACTGCCGTGCTGAGGGTAGCGTGCAATACCAATACCCGCGGCAATATTCAGCGTTTTTTCGCCCACTTCAATGGGGTTACTCAGTGTGTCCTGAAGCTCTGTAGCTAAATCTTTTATAAGACTGCGGCTTTTTAAATGATCAAAGGCAAGAGCAAAGACATCGCCACTGATACGGGATACCGCCAGAGGCTGTTTGCGAAAGTTTTGCAGGCGTCGCGCAATTTCTTTTAGCACCTGGTCACCACCGCGAATACCAATGTTTTCGTTAACCACTTTAAAGCGACTGACGCCAACAAGCATAATGGTTAATTGACGGTTGTTACTGCGGCAGTACTCGATGAATAAAGGAATTTTACTGACCAGCTGGTCACGGTTAGAGACTCCGGTCAGCGCGTCATGGGTGTGCAGATACTCGGCTCTTTGGATGGCGCGCACTGCGGTATTGCGCTCAGATTCCAGCAACCAAATGATAATACCGACGATAATCGCCGCAATGATAATGATATTTAAAAGCGCCTGAAAGCTGAGAGCCCAGTCCACAGCGTTTCCGGGTAAAGAAAAAATAACGCTAAGTACGACTAAATTCTTAAAACCGATACTGAAAAAGCCACCGGACACCAATTTGGGGCCGATACCGCTTCCTAATTTCCGCCACATAAGCAAGCTGATAGCGATTAACGCTACGCCAGTGACCAGAAACCGCATAAATCCGGCATTGGGCGTGTTACCCGCATCGCTTATGGTGGGATCTAGCCAAAAATAGGAAATAATACCGCCAACCAACGACACCCCATAAGCTATATATTGCCAGTAGTGTTGCGGTTTTTTATTAAACGCGGCACAAGAGGCACCGAGGGCAATAAACGAAATGGCTAGGTACTGGCAGGTTAAAGCGACCCCTTGTAAACCACTGGACCAGCTAAGCGCAGACTCGGGCGCGACCATTGCGCTTCCGGCCAAAAAGGCTCTGATGATTTCTCCAGGACCAAATGCACAGCAGGCGAAAGCCCAGTAACCTAGATAATCGCGTTGATAGTATCTATGGTAATACATCAGTAAAGCGGCAAATCCGAGCAGAAAAACTGCCTGTATTGAATGCGCAAAGGTCTCTATAGCCAGACTGGTCATGAGGTCGAGCTGGGGCATGAAAATAGCAATTCACTTTATTATTATTATGGTTAGTTAGATTAAACGGGTTTTTATTCTATAATTCAAGGGTTTCGTTACCGCTATCAGGTTGCTTTTGTCCGCACCGGATAGCAGGTATACTGCCAGCTACTGCTATAGCAACGTCAGGAATACAATCATGGAATACAACACTTCAGAACTTTGCGATTTATACCCCGATATGGTCGATGTGGTTGAACCCATGTTTGAGTCTTACGGAGGCCGCAACTCTTTTGGTGGTAGTTTGGTTATTATCAAGTGCCATGAAGATAAAGGGCTTATTGAGGAAACCATTGCTGCCGACGGTGGTGGGAAGATTTTATTGATTGATGGTGGTGGCTCATCACGCCGTGCTCTGGTTGATGCAGCTATTGCTGAGCAAGCCATGGATAACGACTGGGAAGGCATTGTCTGTTACGGCGCCGTGCGCGAAGTTGACGCGCTGGAAGAGCTGGATATTGGGATTCTGGGTGTTGCTTCTATTCCGGTTGGCGCTATTAGCGAAGGCGTAGGTGAACTGAATGTGCCGGTAAACTTTGGCGGCGTAACCTTTTTGCCGGAAGACCACCTTTATATCGATACTACTGGCGTTATCTTGTCTCCGGAACCATTAGATATTGAATGATGAGTGACATCTCTTACTTAGAACTGACCGACCCGGCAAAATGGGTCACGGTACGTGAACAGGAAACTAAAATTGGCCAGGCCATTCGGGTGCTCTCTGAACAGGGCACTTACGAAGAAAGCCTGGCGGCAGCCTGGGAAGACGGCCAGCGTGTAGCATTAGTCGGTATTCCCGAGAGTATCGGTGTGCGAGCCAACCTTGGTCGCGCCGGTGCCGATGACGGCTGGCAGGCTTTTTTGAAAAGCTTCTTAAACCTGCAAAAAACGGGGTTACTTTCCACGCACGAGATGTTGTTGGTTGGAGCGGTTAATTGCGACGACTTAAACGAAAAGGCCGCTGAACTCGATGCTACAGACGCCCATGATCTGGCCACTTTACGTGAACTTTGCGCGCAGGTTGATGCCCGCGTCGAGAAAATTCTGACGCCGTTATTCGAGCAGGGTTTTGAGGTGATTGTTATTGGCGGGGGTCACAATAATGCGTATCCGCTGCTGAAGAGTTTGCATAAAGTGACAGAGGAAGCTTGTGGTGCGGTCAATTTAGACCCTCATGCAGACTTTCGTCCGCGCGAAGGCCGCCACTCCGGCAATGGCTTTAGTTACGCTTATATGGAAGGTGCGCTGGAGTTTTACCATATTGTTGGTTTGCATCAGGGCAAAAACTCTGCCAGTAGCCTGCGTCAGCTGCAAGACGCTGGCATGCGTTACCATACACTGCATCGCTTATATGAGCGTCCATTTGTTGAGGTGATGGACGAAGTGGTAGCAAAAGCCGTGTCCTGGCAGAGGCCGCTAGGTATTGAAGTTGATGTTGATGCATTAAATGCCGTACCAGCCAGCGCTGTAAACTATGTTGGTTTGAGTCTGGGGCAGGGTTTTCAGTACGTTAAGCGCTTAGCAGAGGTGAACGAAGCGCGTTATTTACACCTTGCCGAAGCCGCTCCTTCTTTGTGCAGTACCGGCTTCGACGAAGGCATGAAAATATGCGGACAGTTGCTTAGCGAGCTGACCACGGCTTACTTACACGGTCGTGAGCGACGCCGTTAAACCATAAGGTTTTTAACGGGTTCACACCAAACTGGTACGTGAGCTCAGCGGCGTCTTTGCAACTCCATAGTGCTAAATCTGCGTAACAGCCTTCTGCAATAACGCCGCGCTGGTTTTCGCCTAATGCTTTTGCTGCATTGACGGTAACGCCCCGCAGACACTCTTCCGGTGTCATGTGGAAAAAAGTCGCAGCCATTTGCAGCATTAACGGTAAGTTATGAATCGGTGATGAACCCGGGTTTGCATCGGTGGCAATAGCCATAGGCACCCCGTGTTTGCGCAGTAACTCAACTGGCGGTTTTTGCGTGTCGCGCAGGAAGTAAAATGCGCCGGGCAATAACACCGCCACCGTGCCATTTTCGGCCATGGCCTTAACACCTTCTTCATCCAGTTGCTCAAGATGATCAGCCGATAATGCCTGATAATCCGCGGCCAGCTTGGCACCTTTCTGGTTGGTGATTTGCTCGGCGTGAAGCTTAATTGGCAGTTCTAAGTCTTTTGCCGTTTTAAATACTTTTTCGGTTTGTGCCGGGCTAAATCCAATACTTTCACAAAAAGCATCAACCGCGTCGACCAGGCCTTCATTAGCCAGCGTTGGTAAAATGTTTTGGATAATTTCTTCAATATAGCCGTCGGCGTTATCCTTGAACTCAGGTGGCACTGCGTGTGCCGCCAGCAAAGTGGTTTTAATGTTCACCGGTAACTGTTCGGCTAACTGACGCGCTACGGTTAATTGTTTGCGCTCATTTTCCAGATCCAAGCCGTAACCGGACTTCACTTCTATGGTGGTAACTCCTTGTGACATGAGCGTTTCTGCGCGCTCTAACGCCAGTGTCAGTAACTCTTCTGCGGAGGCCTCGCGGGTGGCTTTAACCGTACTTTTGATACCGCCGCCCTGCTCAGCAATTTCCTGATAGCTGGCGCCATGCAGGCGTTGCGCGAATTCGTTAGCGCGGGATCCGGCCCATACCAGGTGAGTGTGGCAATCAATTAACCCGGGAGTCAGCAGACCACCGTTACCGTCAATGACTTCTGCAGTCGGGGTGGCGGGGGCGTCAAAAGCGGCACCCACAAATTCAATTTTGCCCTTATTAATAATGACTGTAGCGTCCTGGATAAGGCCATAACCCTTATCATCAGTCATTGTCGCTGCGTTGATATTTTCTATGCGTTGCATAACAGTCCTTTAAGGTTGGTTCTGATAAAAGAGTAGCAAAAGCTGCTTGTATATACAATTATTCTGAACTAGACTTTTAGCCTCAAAAACATCGAATCATGTCATTTACATGTTGGGGTCGGGATGAACAAGTTCTCAAAGATAAAACAGCATATTTATCTGAAGATAGAATCCGGTGAGTGGCCTGAAAACCACCCTGTCAGTTCAGAAAATGCCTTGTCGGCGCAGTTTTCTGTCAGTCGAATGACGGCAAGACGCGCGCTACAGGAACTGGCCGATGAGGGGCTGGTCATTCGGACTCAGGGCTCTGGTACCTACGTTGCGCCAATTAAATCGCAAACCTCGTTCATGGCCATTCGCAATATTGCCGATGAAGTGCGTTCACGTGGCCACGATTACCGCGCCAAAGTGCATATGCTGAAAGAACAACCCGCCTCGACTCAGGTAGCTGAAGCGCTGGAGCTGGAAGAAGGGAGCCCGGTATTTCATTCGCTAATCACTCACTATGAAAATGACTTGCCGGTGCAGCTGGAAGAACGTTTTGTTAACCCCAAACTGGTTCCCGATTATCTTAAGCAGGACTACAGCAAGGTAACCCCGCACGAATATTTGTGTGTGGTTAGTCCGCTCACCGAAGCCAGTCATCAAATTGAAGCTATTCTGCCGGTCAATACTCTCTGCCAATACTTAAGTATCGACCGTCACGAACCTTGTCTCAGAATTTTGCGCCGCACCTGGAGCTCAGGTGGCGTGGTGACTTTCGCCACGCTGACCCATCCGGGCTCCCGCTTTAAGTTAGGCGGCCATTTAACCTTTAAGGAGTAAGTCATGTCATTCACCCGTTTGGATAAAAGCCGCAAAATTAGCGCCCCTCATGGAACCGAGCTAACCACCTGCAACTGGCAGGTGGAAGCTGCAAAGCGGATGCTGATGAACAATCTGGATGATGAAGTGGCGGAACACCCACAGGCGCTGGTTGTATACGGTGGCATTGGTCGTGCAGCGCGCAGCTGGGAATGCTATGACAAAATTATTGAAACTTTAGAGCGCCTGAAACCAAACGAATCCCTGTTGATTCAGTCAGGTAAACCAGTGGGTGTGTTTCCTACCCATGAAGATGCGCCGCGAGTATTGATTGCGAACTCTAACCTGGTACCGGAATGGGCTAACTGGGAACACTTTAACGAGCTCGATAAAAAAGGCCTGATGATGTACGGCCAGATGACCGCAGGCTCCTGGATTTACATTGGTTCACAAGGCATTGTGCAGGGCACTTACGAAACCTTTGGTTCGGTTTCGCGTCAACACTTTAACGGTGACGCAAAAGGTAAGTGGGTACTTACTGGTGGCCTTGGTGGCATGGGTGGAGCTCAGCCATTAGCGGCAACCATGGCCGGTTTTTGTATGTTGGCTGTTGAATGTGACGAGTCACGTATCGATTTTCGCCTGCGTACCGGCTATGTGGACCATAAAGCTACTAACTTAGACGATGCGTTAAAACTGATTAATGATGCGATGGCAAAAGGCGAAGCCATTTCAGTGGGCTTACTGGGTAATGCCGCTGACGTTTATTCGGAATTGCAGCAGCAAGGCGTGACGCCGGACGTAGTGACTGACCAGACCTCAGCCCACGACCCTCTGCATGGTTATTTGCCACAGGGTTGGACACTGGAAGAATACAAAGCGAAGCAGGAAAGCGATGCCACTGGTACGGTAAATGCTGCGAAAGAATCTATGGCGGTGCAGGTGCGCGCTATGTTGCACTTCCAGAAAGAAGGCGCGGCAGTACTGGATTACGGTAACAACATTCGCCAGATGGCCAAAGACGTAGGTGTTGATAACGCCTTTGACTTCCCGGGCTTTGTGCCGGCTTATATTCGTCCGCTGTTCTGTGAAGGTATTGGCCCATTCCGTTGGGTTGCGCTTTCGGGTGACCCGGAAGACATCTACAAAACCGACGAGAAAGTGAAAGAGCTGATTCCGGATAACGAGCACTTACACAACTGGCTGGACATGGCTAAAGAACGCATTAGCTTCCAGGGCCTGCCGTCACGTATTTGCTGGATTGGCCTTAAAGACCGGGCCCGCATTGCCCGCGCGTTTAACGACATGGTTAAAAGCGGCGAGCTGAAAGCGCCGGTTGTTATCGGCCGTGACCACTTGGATTCTGGCTCAGTTGCCAGCCCTAACCGTGAAACCGAAGCGATGCAGGACGGATCTGACGCGGTATCGGACTGGCCTCTGCTGAATGCTTTGCTGAATACAGCAGGCGGCGCGACCTGGGTCAGCCTGCACCACGGTGGTGGCGTTGGCATGGGTTACTCACAGCACGCCGGTGTGGTGATTGTAGCCGACGGTACCGAAGAAGCTGACAAGCGGTTAGGCCGGGTGCTGTGGAACGACCCGGGTACGGGCGTTATGCGCCACGCTGATGCCGGATACGATATTGCGAAAAACTGCGCCCGTGAACAAGGGCTTGATTTACCTATGCTGGATACGAAGTAAGGAGGTTGCATGAGTCATTTTGAATTACAGCCAGGACAATTGCAGTTAAGTGAACTGCGCGACTGGTTTTATCAGCATCAGACACTAAAGCTATCTGATGAAGCTAAGGACAACATTGCGACTTCGGCGAAAACCGTTGCAGATGTACTTGAGCAAGGGCGAGTAGTTTACGGTATTAATACCGGTTTTGGGCTGCTGGCGAATACCCGTATTCCACCTGAGCGCTTGACTGATCTCCAGCGTCGTATTGTGTTATCGCACGCTGCGGGAACCGGCGATTTAATGGAAGACTCCGTTGTGCGTCTAATGCTGCTACTGAAAATTAACTCTCTGTCGCGCGGGTTTTCTGGCGTACGGCAAGTGTTGGTTGATGCGCTGATCAAGCTATTGAACGCCGAAGTGTACCCCTGCATTCCGGAAAAAGGGTCTGTGGGCGCATCCGGTGATTTAGCGCCGTTAGCGCACATGGTATTGCCATTAGTGGGTGAAGGTACGGTTCGTCACAACGGAAAGGTGCTAAACGCTGAGGAAGGTCTGAAAATAGCGGGTATTGAGCCGTTTGAGTTGGCACCGAAAGAAGGTCTGGCTTTACTGAACGGCACTCAAGCATCGACTGCGTTAGCTCTAGCCGGACTGTTCCGCATTGAGCGTAATTTCCATGCCGCCATTGTGGTGGGTGCGACTTCTGTGGAAGCCGCTATGGGCTCGCGTGCGCCGTTTGATGAACGTGTTCACGCAGTACGCGGCCAACCGGGGCAGATTAAAGCCGCCGAAATGCTTCGTCACGTGCTGACCGACAGTTCTGAAATTGCTAAAGACCACGAGAATTGCGAAAAAGTGCAGGACCCGTATTCTCTGCGTTGTCAGCCTCAGGTAATGGGTGCGGTGTTAGACCAAATTGAGCATGCCTCGGGTATTTTAGTGCGCGAAGCCAACGGAGTTACTGACAACCCACTGGTGTTCAGCGAAGAGCAGGACATTATTTCCGGTGGTAACTTCCACGCAGAGCCTGTCGCTATGGCAGCCGATATTCTGGCCATTGCTGCCAGCGAAATTGGTGCCTTGTCAGAGCGTCGTAGTGCCCTGCTCATAGACAGCCATTTAAGCAAGTTACCGGCGTTTTTGGTCAATGACGGCGGAGTTAACTCGGGCTTTATGCTGGCACAAGTTACCGCTGCGGCATTGGCGTCAGAGAATAAAACCCTGGCGCATCCGGCGTCTGTGGACAGTCTGCCAACGTCTGCCAACCAGGAAGACCATGTGTCTATGGCAACCTTTGCGGCGCGTCGGTTAACGGATATCGCTAAAAACGTCAGTGACATTATTGCGATTGAGTGGTTAGAAGCCGCACAAGGACTGGATTTCCGTCGCCCGTTGAAAGGTGCTGCTGCGGTTGAAACGGCGTTTAACTGTTTGCGTGAGCAAGTGGCGTACTATGCTGAAGACCGCTTCTTCGCGCCGGATATTAAAGCGGCTAGTGACCTGATTCAAAATGGTGAGCTGGCGGCAGTGGTGAAACTACCGCATATTTTGTCTGAAGTTTAATTCTGCGGGCTAGTCCCGTTTTGCCAGAACCACAAAGCGGCCGGTAAATTCTGCTACCGGCTGCTCTTCATCCAGTATCTGAGCCTTAATCGTTAAACGCGCATTTTTTCCTTGTTTTAACGCGGAAAAGTCACCGGTAACGTCGCTCAAACGCGCTATTGCCCGGGGTTCCTGGGTAACTGGCTTGTGATAGTGAATGTTACCATCGCCTAATACCACGGCTCCTTCCAGTTCCCGCTCTAACAGCTGTAAATGCAGCAATCCCCAGCAGGTTAAGGTACCCAGTGAGTAAATGCTGCCGGCAAACATGGTGCCGTGCACATTAATGTTTCGCGAGAGTACCGCGCGGGTTTCGAATACGCGACCGGTATACTGATGGATTTTAATGCCCATGGCGTCGGAAATAGGTATGTCTTCCTGCCAGGTTTTCTGTAGCTCGGTACACCACTCAGGCCGATAAATAATGCGGTTGTACTCAGTGAAGGACTTGCGTAAATGGTGTTCTGCCATGGGGTTATTTACGGTATCGGCTTCTTCCGCTACGTCGTAACCACACTTTTTATAAAAGCCAATGGTGTTGTCGCGTGAGTTGATCACCACATGCGTTGCGCCTTCTTTGCGCGCAGCAAGCTCAAGAGCGTAGATAATAGCGACCCCATGCCCTTCCCCCCGGTATTCAGGAGCAACCGCCATAAAGCGTATTTGAGCTTCTTCCGGGCTGTTAAAGTGAAGCCGGCCAACCGCAACGGGTTCCTCTGCTTCATTGACTACCATTCGGTGATGACCAACTTGATCGTATTCGTCTTGTTCAGAGCCTAAAGGGCGTTGAAAAGGCTCGCGCAGAACCCGCCAGCGAAGGTAGTAATAACGCTCGAGTTGTTCGTCTGTTTCCGGAGTAATAACGCGATACATAGGTGTTATACCTTCAATTCAAATGTGACCGGGCCGTCATTGACCAACTCAACCTGCATATCTGCTGCAAAGCGCCCGGTTTTTACCGGCAAGCCTTGCGCAGCCATTTGCTCACAAAAAACCTGATACAAATGCTGTGCCTGGTCGGGCGTTGCCGCTGAAGAAAAGCTGGGACGCCGTCCTTTACGAGTATCGGCCGCTAAGGTGAATTGAGAAACCACCAAAACTTCGCCCTGCGCATCGATAACACTATTATTCATTTTGTCTTCAACGTCACTAAACACGCGATAATTGGCTATGCGCTGAGCTAATTTGGCAGCACTGGCTTCGTCGTCTTTGTGTTCAACACCTAATAAGATTAACAGCCCGGGCCCGATAGAACCGACCAGTTCATCGGCAACAGTGACTTTGGCACGGCTAACGCGCTGAATGAGTCCGATCATGAGTACATACCTTTCAAAAACAGAACGGCTATGGTCGGCGAAAATGCAAAGCAGGTCAATCAGACTTCGGCTCAGGCTGCTGTAACTGGTACTCCTCTAAACTGACGGTTAAAACCGCACCAATGAGTACAATTAACCATGACAGATATATCCATACGATAAGAATTGGGATGGTTGCCAGTGCGCCGTAAATGGCCTGATAAGTCGGGAAAAAAGTAATGTACAGTGAAAACAGTTGTTTACTCAGCTCGAACAGAAGCGCGGCAATAACCGCCCCAAAGGCCGCGTAGCGGAATTTAACCTGACGGTTAGGCACTAACTGATACATGAGCACAAAGAATACAAAGGAGGTCACAATGGGTACGAACCACAAGACAAAGCTTTGTATGCCGGAAACATATTCATCAGCAAACTGGCTGAGCGACATCAAGTAAGAGGTTGCAGCCAAGCCCGATCCAATAAGCACCGGACCTAGGGTAAGTAGCATCCAGTAAACAGCAAAAGAAACCAACCAATGTCTGCTGCTGGAATCCCGCCATATGCTGTTCAATGCTTTATCGATGGCTGACATGAGCATAATGGCGACAATAAACAGGAAACCGACGCCAATTGCAGTCATTTTGGAGGCATTAGTCACAAACTCGTTAAGATATTCTTCCAGTTGTTCACCGGAAGTGGGTAAGAGATTCGCAAAAAGTGCCTGCTCAAGATTCTCTTTCAGCTCATCAAACATTGGAAATGCTGAGAAAACCGTAAACATAACGACTAGAAGGGGTACCAGCGACAGCATGCTGACGTAGGTCAGGTGACCGGCGGTGATATTGGTATTGTCGCTATTAAACCTTTGCCCAAAGTACTTTAGAAAGCCTAAGGTGTGGTTGAAATACGATTTCCATTCAATTTGCTTCATGGTGTATTGAGCTAATCCAGTTTTATTCACGTAGGGAAGTAATAACTATCATGATAGAGAGTCGTGCAAATGGCAATGGTGGTATTAGGTGCTGGCGGCGGATTAGGTCGGGCCATCACTCTGGAATTAAGCAAGCAATATCCCGATGAGAGGATATTCGCGTTGTCGCGGCAGCCTGAGGTGCCGGAAACAGACTCGTCAGATGTAACTTATTGCCGAATAGAAGACTACGATGAGAAAGCACTGGGCGCCTGGGTTAGTGAGTTTAAAAATAACGGTGAACAGTTAAGTGGCGTCGTCTCAACCATAGGTATGTTGCATGACGAAGAAACCTTTCCGGAGAAAAAGTTGACCGATATTACGGCAGACAACTTGAATAAGTTATTTTCCGTTAACGCAGTGAAACCCATGCTGGCGCTTAAGGCGTTTTTGCCAATTCTTGACAGAAAGAAGACCCGCTTTTGGGTACAGTTGTCAGCGAAAGTCGGCAGTATTGAGGATAACTATTTAGGCGGCTGGTACGCCTACCGCTCAAGCAAGGCCGGGTTAAATATGCTGTTGAAAACGGCGTCAATAGAGTTAAAGCGTACTCATAAAAACCTGATCGTGGCGGCAATACATCCGGGGACAACGGACACTCGTTTGTCTGAACCTTTTCAGGAGCGAATATCCACCGACAAACTGTATTCGCCTGAACTCTCTGCAGAGCGGATTGTGGCTGTAGTGAAAAACTTAAAACCGGAAAATACCGGAGCGTTATGGCATTGGGATGGTAGTCGTTTACCTTACTGATTTAGTTTGCTTTTTCTAAAGTAATGGCTCTTAATTGGTAAGCTGCATGTTAAGTGCAAGGAGAACACAATGTTGTATATTTTAGCTATTTTACTTCCCCCCGTCGCTATTTTACTGACGGGTAAAATTTTTCAGGCGATATTTAATGCGGTTATCGCTATTGTCGGCGTAGTACTTTTTATTGTCTCGCTTGGTGCGCTGGGAGCTCTTTATATTATCGCTATTCTTCACGCCATTATTGCGGTGCATGGTTATCACCGTGACAAACGCGACGAACGTATTATTAAAGCTGCACGAGGTGACAAATGAGAAAATGGACATTGCCGTTGGTAACGGTCTTCATGCTGTCAGCATGTCAAAGTGCTTACTATGGCACTATGGAAAAATTTGGCGTAGAAAAGCGCGATATTTTAGTCGATAGAGTGGATGATGCACGTGACTCACAAACCGATGCTCAGGAAGAGTTCCGTTCTGCATTAGAGCGTCTGGACGCTATGCTAAACATTGATGGTGGTAATCTGGAAAAGCAATATAACGCGCTGCTTGATGATTACGAAGACAGTAAATCTGCAGCAGAGAGCGTTCGTAGCCGTATCGACGAAGTTGACGAAGTAGCTAATGACTTATTCGACGAATGGAGCGAAGAGCTGGGTGAATACAGTAACGACACTATGCGTCGCGAAAGTGAGCGACAGTTACGCCAGACGGAACGCCGTTATGCCGAGTTGCTGAGGGTGATGGAGCGCGCGGCAGATAAGATGCAGCCGGTGCTGGATAAAATGCAGGATAACGTGCTTTATCTGAAACATAACCTGAATGCTAAGGCCATTGATGCTATTCGCGGTGAGTTTGGTAATCTGCAGAATGATATTTCCGCATTAATTAAAGACATGGAAGCGGCGGTAAGTGAGTCAAACCGCTTTATTGAAGCAATGAAGAGTTCTCAATCCGAATAATCAGGAGATAGTAATCGTATGACCGTTGTATTCATTGGTGGTAGCCGTCGTAAAGACTCGCTTAATGCCAAACTCAAACATCGTTTGGCTGAAGTTGCAGATAAGCATGGCATTCGACATGACATCGTTGATGCCGATGCGCTGGACGCGCCGATCTACCATGGCGACTTAGAGGCCGCAGATGGTGTTCCCGAGTCGATGAAAAAGTTGGCTGAAAAGATTCAGTCAGCCTCAAAAGTGGTTTTAGTCAGCCCTGAATATAATTCGTCGGTCTCTCCACTGATAAAAAATGCGATTGACTGGGTGTCGCGGGTTGAGACGCAGGCCTGGGCCGGTAAAACGGTATTATTGGCTGCTGCTTCACCCGGGGGGTTAGGGGGCATTCGGGGGCTAAGCCACTTGCGGGACATTCTTGGCAATGTGAAGGCATGGACTGCGCCGTTGTTTGCCTGCTGTCCGAATGCCAATGACGAAAGCATTGCGGCAATGGATGAAAGTTTTCTTAAGCAATTTTTAGAGCAAGGAGAGGCCAGCTAGTGATTGACTGGCAAGTTGTTCAGGAACTGGGTCCTTACTCATGGAATGGCATCGGCACTGCCCTGCTCTGTGGTGCCATTGTCGGGCTCGAGCGACAGGTTAGAGGCAAACCGGTTGGTATAAGGACCGCTGCACTTATCATCTTAGGTACCTATCTATTTTTAACTGGTGGCTCCTCGGTTGTCAGTCAGGGCGGCGATCCATCCCGCGTCATTGGACAAATTATTACCGGCATTGGCTTTCTTGGTGCAGGCGTTATGTTGGCTCGGGACGGTGTTGTAGTTGGTGTCACATCGGCGGCGACAATCTGGGCCCTGGCGGCAATTGGCATTGCAGTCGGTCTTGGTATGTACGGGGTTAGTATTGTGTTGTCGATGGTAATTGTTGGTGTATTGCTTGGTGTCGACTTACTGGAAGATACTTTTCAATCTTTGACCCGCGGCGTGCACCGAAAATACAATGGCTGGCGCCGCGGACGTGCAGACAGCAACGAGCCTTAGCGTGCTAACCCGTTAATATAGCTATCGATAGCCTGGTTGCCGTACTCCACTAAAGGAAAGTAATCCGGAGCAAGCAGCCAGTTATAAATAAGGCCGTCCACTAATGAAAACAAGCCAATAACCGCAACCCTGGGGCTAGCTTTTGAGGACAACTGACCTTTTTGGATAGCTGATTCAAACAACTTTTCGACTTCACAAACGCATTCGTTACGACCGCTAACATGCCGTAATTTTATAGGATTTACTTCGTCAATGTACTCGCACTTGTGAAGAAGGATGCTGGCAATAGAACGTACCTGGGGCTCATTTTGAACGCGAGCTAAAAATTCTTTAGAGCGGGCTTTTACTTCTTCTAAGGCATCGAATTCTAAACTCTCGGCTATTTGTTCCCGCATTTCATCGATCGGAAGAGAAATTCTTCCCATTAACGATTCAATGAGATCCATTTTATTTTCAAAATGGTGATAGATAGCACCGCGAGTGACACCCGCTTTTTCAGCCACTTGCATCATCGACGTTTGAGTCACACCATTCTCGCTGAATAAAGCCTCAGCAGCGTCTAATAACTTGGCGCGGGTCTCCATTGCGTCTTCTTTTGTGCGTCGAACCATGTTCGGCTCCTATTTCTTAACATCCGTTCATTATTATAGCGGCTTTTGCCTAATCATGCACCTATGTATGTATATTCTGATACAAGGTTTTTGAAACAAATAGGTAAAAGCGGTTGTGGAATGGACATTCGACCCTAATAATAAGGGTATACATTTAGTTAGAAAACGCTGAGGTGTGTGATGAAAAACGAACTTGATAACAAACTGATGTTGGATGCGTACGAAAAGATCCACACTCATGGCGAAGCTCGTCAGGGACGTCACTACTTGGACGGAATAGAAGCTTATACCGACCATGACGGTTATACCGTTTTTTTGGAAGGGCATGGTGTCACGCTAACCCTGCAGTTTCATAACTCATATAACTTAAAATACGACAATGAAAGACAGTATGACCAGTTTATAAGGGCACTCAAGAATATCAGTAAAGGTTATGAGACGCCGGGAATGGAACGAGGATGAGCAATCAGCATAAAGTCTATACCGTAAAGGAAGAGGTGGCTCATGCATTAACTCATGGCATTGGTGCCGTTTTAAGTATTGTTGCTTTAGTTTTCATGTTGATTTGGGCGGCGGCTTACGGTGATGGTTGGCATGTTGTTGCTGCGAGTATCTACGGTGCTAGTCTTATTCTGCTTTATACCGCTTCAACGCTTTATCATGCGTTTCCCTGGCCAAAAATGAAAGCGGTGTTTCAACAGCTTGATCATGCCGCTATTTACATTTTAATTGCTGGTACTTATACGCCATTTGCTTTAATCAATTTAAGAGATGCCTGGGGCTGGACCTTATTGGGCGTGGCTTGGGGAATTGCTTTGGTGGGTGTCGTGCTTGAGCTGACGCTGAAAAAGCGAATTGCCTGGCTGTCGCTTACTCTCTACCTTGGAATGGGCTGGATGGCGATTATTGCGATTAACCCGATGATTGATAATGTGGATGCAGGTGGCTTGATGTTGCTTGTCGCCGGCGGTTTAGCTTATACGCTGGGTGTTATCTTTTATGTCTGGAAATCTCTGCCTTATCATCATGCCATCTGGCATTTGTTTGTATTGGCGGGCAGCGTCTTCCATTTCTTCTCGATTTTCTACTTTGTATTGCCGCAACCGGAGTTGCTGAGTGCGAACTAGCTGATAAGCTGAATTTTGGTTATAAAAAACGCCCGCTAAAGTAGCGGGCGTCTTTTTATAACAGCTCTGCAAATCTTAACCGTTCTTCGGCTCACGACCTAAACGTTTACGATCGTTTTCTGTCAGTGCGCGTTTACGAATACGAATAGACTCAGGTGTCACTTCGACCAGTTCATCGTCATTGATGAATTCCAGTGCTTGCTCCAACGTTAAACGAATTGGTGTACTTAAGGTCTGTGCTTCGTCAGTACCAGAAGCGCGTACGTTAGTCAGCTGTTTACCTTTCAGGCAGTTTACTGTCAGGTCGTTTGAACGGTTATGAATACCGATGATCTGGCCTTCATAAACTTCATCACCGTGTGATGCAAATAACTTACCGCGCTCCTGCAGGTTAAACAGTGAGTAAGTCAGAGCTTTACCCTGAGCATTTGAAATCAGTACACCGTTACTACGCTGACCGATGGTTCCGCCTTTGTGCGGACCGTAGTGGTCAAACGTATGGTACATAAGGCCAGTACCTGAAGTCAGTGTCATGAATTCTGTCTGGAAGCCAATCAAACCACGGCTTGGTACTTCAAAATCAACGCGAACGCGACCTTTACCGTCTGGTGTCATGTTGGTCATTTCGGCTTTACGCAAGCCTAATTTTTCCATAACCGCACCTTGATGCTGCTCTTCAATATCAACCGTCATGGTTTCATAAGGTTCCATTTTCTTACCATCTTCGTACTTGATGATAACTTCTGGACGAGAAACGGCTAATTCAAAACCTTCACGACGCATGTTTTCAATAAGAACACCTAAGTGAAGCTCACCACGGCCAGATACGCGGAAACGATCCGGGTTGTCAGTTTCTTCAACACGTAAAGCTACGTTATGAACCAACTCTTGTTGCAAACGTTCAAGAATTTGACGAGAAGTAACAAACTTTCCTTCTTTACCTGCGAAAGGTGAGGTGTTTACCTGGAAGGTCATAGTTACTGTTGGCTCGTCAACGGTCAGTGGCTTCATAGCTTCAGCTTTACCAACTGCACACACGGTGTCGGAGATTTTTAGCTCGCCCAGACCGGTAATGGCGCAGATGTCGCCTGCTGCAGCTTTGTCCGCTTCAATGTGGTCAAGACCCAGGTAGCTAAAGACTTTACCAATTTTTCCGTTACGTTCTTTGCCGTCGGCACCAACAATAGTCACTTGCTGGTTCACTTTAACGCTACCGCGGGTAACGCGACCAATACCAATAACGCCTAAGTAGCTCGAGTAATCAAGCTGTGACACCTGCATTTGCAGGTCGCTTTCAGGGTCAGCATCGGGATGGCTTACCTTACTAACGATAGTTTCGAACAATGGCGTCATGTCGCCGTCTTGATCTTCTATGTCTAATGATGCCCAGCCGTTAAGCGCTGATGCGTAAACTACCGGAAAGTCCAGCTGTTCGTCAGTAGCGCCCAGGTTATCAAATAAGTCGAATACCTGATCCATCACCCAGTCAGGGCGTGCACCAGGACGGTCAACTTTGTTAATAACAAGAATAGGGTTCAAACCATGAGAGAAAGCTTTCTGCGTGACAAATCGAGTTTGAGGCATAGGACCGTCAACGGCATCAACCACTAACAATACGGAGTCTGCCATAGAAAGTACGCGTTCAACTTCGCCACCGAAATCGGCGTGTCCCGGAGTATCCAGAATGTTGATGCGGTAATCTTGCCAGTTAACCGCGGTGTTTTTGGCGAGGATAGTAATACCACGTTCTTTTTCAAGATCGTTGGAATCCATAATACGGTCTTCTATTTCGCCACGGCTTTCTAAAGTGCCAGATTGTTGCAACAACTTGTCGACTAGGGTGGTTTTACCATGGTCAACGTGCGCGATAATCGCGATGTTGCGTAATTTTTCTATATCAAATACCTGAATTGTCATTAAGAACTGCCTGTAGTTGTCCGGGAATGAAACCCGTCCAAGGGGTTTTGTGAAAAATAGCGGCGTATTCTACCTTTTTGAGTTGGATTAAGAAAGACCTGATTGTTTTTTGTTCGTTATATTTTTATGACGTTATCTTAGAATGTTACTTTTGCACCAATTTTGTGCGTTATGCGCTATACTGGTGCGTATTAATTTACGCATTATAGTGCTAAATGAACTAACTTTATGAATATAAACAAAAAAGTCAGTTGGCACAGGCTTTGCTATACTCAAGCTGTATTTTTAGACGCTGTCTACGGAGGACAACATGTCAGCTAATAAGATTTTCGATACCATCAAAGAACACGACGTAAAATTCGTCGATTTACGCTTTACCGATACTAAAGGTAAAGAGCAACACGTCACTATTCCGGTGTCGCAAATCGATGAAGACTTCTTTGAAGAAGGTAAAATGTTTGATGGTTCATCTATTTCCGGCTGGAAAGGCATTAACGAATCAGACATGGTACTGATGCCAGACAACGAGTCTGCGGTGATTGATCCCTTTACTGATGAAGTCACATTGAATGTACGTTGTGACATTCTTGAGCCGGAAACTATGCAGGGCTATAGCCGTGACCCTCGTTCAATTGCAAAGCGTGCGGAAGATTTCCTGCGCTCATCAGGCATTGCAGACGACGCTTACTTCGGTCCGGAACCTGAGTTCTTCCTGTTCAACGACGTACGTTTCCACACAGACATGAGTGGTTCGTTCTACAAGATTGACGCGGAAGAAGCGAAGTGGAACTCAGGCCGTGAATATTCAGAAGGTAACCTGGCTCACCGTCCTGGAGTAAAAGGCGGCTACTTCCCGGTACCTCCGGTAGACTCAGCGCACGACATTCGTGGCACCATGAGCTTAGTAATGGAAGACATGGGTATGGTTGTTGAAGCCCATCACCACGAAGTAGCAACAGCAGGTCAGAACGAAGTGGCTACACGCTTCAATACTCTGACTAAGAAAGCTGATGAACTGCAGGTTTATAAGTATGTGGTGCATAACGTCGCGCACTCTTACGGCATGACCGCAACCTTTATGCCGAAGCCACTGGTTGGCGATAACGGCTCTGGCATGCACGTGCATATGTCACTGAACAAAGGCGGCGAAAACTTATTTGCCGGCGACCAGTACGCAGGCTTGAGCGAAACCGCGCTGTTCTATATTGGCGGTATTATTAAGCACGCACGTGCCATTAACGCTTTTGCGAACGCCTCTACTAACTCGTACAAGCGTCTGGTTCCTGGTTTTGAAGCACCGGTGATGCTGGCTTATTCCGCCCGTAACCGTTCGGCTTCTATCCGTATTCCATTGGTTTCCAGCGCGAAAGGTCGCCGTATTGAAGTGCGCTTCCCTGACCCAAGTGCGAACCCGTACCTGGCCTTTACTGCGCTGTTAATGGCTGGCCTTGACGGTATCCGTAACAAGATCCACCCTGGCGATGCCATGGACAAAGATTTATACAATCTGCCTCCTGAAGAAGCGAAAGACATTCCGACCGTTTGTCACTCACTGGAAATGGCTCTGGACGCGCTGGATAAAGACCGCGACTTCCTTAAGCAAGGCGGCGTTATGGACGACGACATGATTGATGCCTACATCGATCTTAAGTACAACGAAGTAGAGACATTGAAGAAGACTACCCACCCGGTAGAATTCGATATGTACTACAGCGTTTAATGGTTACTGGCCGGGTAAGGTGTCTTGCCTTACCCGGTTGCACCAACTTGGTGCGTAATTTATCCTGCCTTCGTGAACGATAGCGCGCTACTTAACCAACTACTCACAGGCATACTCATCCTCGATGATCGCCTGACCATCCGTTACGTCAATTCGTCTGCTGAATCCTTACTCGATCACAGTGCAAAACGCCTGTTGGGCGAACCTTTCACTGCGGCTTTTTATCAGTGTTCGCTGGCGTCAGAAACGCTGATGGAGTGCCTGAATAGCGAGCAAACGGTGCTGAATGCGGAAGCTCAGTTCGCGCTGCATTCCGGGCACAATATTCGGGTGGAAACCAGTATTCAAACAGTAGAGCAACCTTTTGGACGTGCTTTGCTACTGGAATTAAAACAAGTAGACCAGTTGCGGCGAATAAATCAGGAAGATCAACAGCGTAATCAGCTATTCGCTACCCAGCACTTATTGCGCGGTATGGCGCATGAAATAAAGAACCCTCTGGGAGGTTTACGCGGCGCTGCGCAGTTACTGGCACGGCAACTTCCGGACGAGAGCCTGACAGAGTATACGGACTTGATCATCACCCAGTCGGACCGGTTAAGGTATTTGGTCGACAGGTTATTAGGGCCGGTAAAAAGGGGCGAGTCGAAGGAAACCAATATTCATGAAGTGTTGGAAAGAGTTGCCAGAACTTTGGTGTACGAATATGGAGACTCGCTGAATTTAGTTCGGGATTACGACCCGTCGCTGCCGGATATTCAGGTGGTTGCGGAAGCTTGTGAACAGGTGTTTTTGAATATTGCCCAAAATGCAGCACAAGCTATGTCAGGCGAAGGCACTATTACAATTAAAACGCGGGTAGAACACCAATTGACTCTGTTTGGACAGCGCTATCGACAATGTGCGGTGGTTACTTTGACCGATAATGGGCCCGGTATTCCGGCCGAGTTGCGCGAAACCCTGTTTTATCCGTTGATAAGCGGCCGTGCTGAAGGAACCGGACTCGGCTTGTCGCTGGCACAAAATTTAGTGCATCAGCATAAAGGGAAAATTGATTTTGATTCCAGTCCCGGAAAAACCCGATTTTCAGTGTATTTGCCTTATCTTTCAGCAGAAAATGGTAATGAGGTGACGGATGACCACTAATGCTCAGTTATGGATAATTGATGATGACGACTCTATTCGCTGGGTACTGGAAAAAGCCTTTGCTGATAGCCGTTATCACGTGCGCAGTTTTGCCAATGGCGAAGACTTTTTCATGGCTCTAAAGAGCGATAAACCAACCGTTGTGCTCACCGATATCCGTATGCCGGGAGAAAACGGCCTGGCTGTACTGGAGCGGCTGCATCAGACCGAGGCGCATTTGCCTGTTGTGGTTATGACCGCGCATTCCGATCTCGAGACAACGGTAAAAGCGTTTCAGGGCGGCGCATTTGAGTATCTGGCAAAGCCCTTTGACATTGATGAAGCTATTACCGCCGTTGACCGTGCTCTGCAGCATGCCAGACAAAGTGAAAATGCGCCCGCGCAAATAGACGCAAATTCAGTTCCCGAGCTTATTGGTGAAGCCACGCCTATGCAGGATGTGTTTCGTGCTATCGGTCGCTTGTCGGGCTCAAGCGTTAGTGTGCTGCTTACCGGAGAAACCGGTACTGGCAAAGAAGTTGTCGCGCGAGCTCTGCATAAACACAGCCCACGGGCGGATAAACCTTTTATTGCGCTTAACATGGCAGCAATACCCGCCGATTTAATTGAGTCGGAGCTGTTCGGGCACGAACGCGGGGCCTTTACCGGAGCCGACCGTAAACGCGTCGGGCGTTTTCAGCAAGCTGACGGTGGTACTTTGTTTCTGGATGAAATTGGCGATATGCCTTTACCAGTTCAGACACGGCTGTTGAGAGTTCTGGCCGAAGGACAGTTTTACCCGGTGGGAGCGTTGCAACCGGTAAAAGTGGATGTGCGCGTTATTGCCGCCACCCACCGGGAACTAGAACACTTGGTTAACCAGGGCACATTCAGGGATGACCTTTATCATCGTCTTAACGTTATCCGTTTGCGGCTGCCGCCTCTGCGTGAGCGGGCGGAAGATATCGATACTCTGGCAAGACACTTTCTTAAAAAGTCGGCCGAAGAGTTGAATGTCACACCAAAAACATTGTTAAATGAAACGCTTAGCACATTAAAGAGTTACAATTGGCCAGGTAACGTCCGACAACTGGAAAATACCTGTCGCTGGCTAACCGTTATGGCGCCCGGGCAGCAAATAAGTCCCCGGGACTTGCCTGAAGACATTCTGGTGACTTCAGAGCCAGGTTCGACAGAGCCAGGCGGTGAGCTTACCTGGTTACACTTTTTGCAAACTGAGCTGGAACAGCAGCCGTTAAACTCGCAGGATGTTCTGCAAAGTTATCAGCAGCAGCTGGAGCAGGTTGCGTTACAGACTGCTTTAAAACGTTTTTCCGGACATAAACAAAAAGCAGCCGCATGGCTGGGCTGGGGAAGGAATACCTTAACCCGAAAGTTGAAAACTCTGCTAAAGTAAAAGTTATGTAAAGAGGGTCGTATCCATCCCCGGCATTTTGGATCATGGATTTATTTCTGGAGAGAACAACAAGTTATGAGACATTCCGTACTACTCATTGACGATGATACTGAAATGTCTGTCATGCTGACAGAATTGTTTAAACGTGAATCTGTGGATTTAAGTGTCGCCGAAGATGGTGTCACTGGTCTTGATAAAGCACTTAACGGTGACTACGAACTTATTTTGCTGGACGTTATGCTACCCGGCATTGATGGTATGCAGCTTTTGCAGCGGTTACGCCAACAACATCGTGATACCGCGGTGCTGATGCTGACGGCTCGTGGTGACGATGATGACAGAGTCATGGGGCTGGAGCTTGGCGCAGATGATTATCTGCCAAAGCCTTTTAATCCACGTGAGCTGATTGCCCGTGTAAGAGCTTTGCTGCGTCGCACGCCAAACACAACCATGCAGAATGAAAGCCTGAACGTTTGTGGCATAGTGCTGGATCCGGCTACTACGGAAGTAAAATGCGATGATGCTGAACTGATTCTGACACCAACTGAGTTTGATATTTTGCGTTGTCTGATGCAGCAAGCCGGTCAAATGGTCAGTAAAGATCAGCTTTCTGTTGCGGCACTGGGACGAAAAATGGAGCCTTTTGACCGCAGTCTTGACGTGCATATTAGTAACATCCGGAAGAAATTCCCGGCAAAACCTGATCGTATTCAAACTATACGAGGTCGCGGCTACCGACTGATTGCAAGCTTATGAAGAACCGGCGTACGCGGTGGTACCGATCGCTTGCTCTGAGATTACTTTTCATTTTTTGGGCGCTGCTTTCGGTCACAGCGGCCAGTGGTTATTTGTTGGCGGTTTGGAACAAACCTAAAGCTGAACTTAAACCACTGGAGCCGGAGATTTATCAGACGTTACAGCCTTTATTGAGCGATGCGTTAACCTTTCACTCTCTACAACCCGGCCGGCTTATTGCTGGCGACTACCGCGTTGCCGCACAGTTGTCGGTGCAGGGCAGCGAAAAGCTATTAATGGACGAGATGCTGCGCGTAAGTCACGGTTCCACGCTATTGCGTATGCTGGGTCAAGAGTCTCCGCAGCAGATTCCTCTGGACGAGCGTTTGTTAATGGGTCCGTTCGAGCTCGACGGCAATAAAATTCTGGTGACTAAGCCCTTAGGCATTGAAGAGCAGGTTGACCGTGAGCGGTTGGAAGCAGAATCGACCCGCGCGCGCATACTGACCTTAATGGTTGGTAGCGGTTTACTCGCAGTATTACTGGGTATTTGGCTTATTCGACCTATACGACGAATGATTCTGGCAATGCGCGAAGTGGCTGATGGTAGTGCAACGCCTGAACTTAAACGTTTACCTAAACGTGGTGATGAAATTGGTGAACTGGCACGGGCTTTATCGCAAGGGGCGGTCGACTTAGCAACTTCGCGTGACGCGCAACGGCGATTACTCAGCGATGTATCGCACGAATTACGTTCACCTATGGCGCGTATGCAGGTGGCTCTGGATTTAGCCGATTGCAATGAGGACGACCCTAATTGGCAACAATTGCGCCGCGATACGGAACGTCTCAGTGTGATTATTGAGCGAATTCTTTCGCTGTCGAGACTGGAGAATGGGCTGGTTGATCTGAACCATGAAAGCCTGGATAGCGGTGAACTGGTGCAGCAGCTTATTAATGATATGTGTTATCAGCATCCAGAAGTACGCGAGCGCTTGCTGCGGCATGGTAGCAACTGGCCGGTTATTGATACTGACCCTGAATTGCTGCGGCTGGTTCTGGAAAATATTGTCCGTAATGCACTGCACTACACCGAAGATAACGTAGAGCTTTCCTGTGACGATTACGGCAAAGGCTGTCATATTCGCATTCGGGATCACGGCCCGGGGGTTGATGAGAGCACCATAAGTAAACTGTTTGTGCCTTTTTATCGCGGCGATCCGGCGCGACACCATAAAGCCGGCGTTGGTCTTGGTTTAGCCTTGAGTCATCGCGCGGCGGCTGTTCTGGGTGGTGAATTAAAAGCTCATAATCACTCTGAAGGGGGACTTGAAGTCGTGTTAGACTTACCCAAAAGTCAGCCCGAACAGAAAGAATGAAGCAACCGCCTACTACACAACAACGCCCTGCAGACGACACGCCCGAATGGCTGGAGTTTTTTAAGGCTCAAGTCGAAGTCTTTTGGGAACAACAAGTTACCTCTGAGTATTTTGCTGCGTTTGATGGTCTCAAATTACATTTTGCCTATTACCGACATAGTGACTCCGCACCCTTAGTGGTTATTGCTCCGGGGCGAATAGAGTCGGCACTGAAGTATCAGGAACTGTTTTGGGAGCTGGCACAGCAGGGCTTTTCTGTTGCGGCACTGGATCACCGTGGGCAGGGATTGTCGGGGCGCCTGACGGCGAACCCTCATCAGGGACATGTCGAAAACTTTAATGACTTTGTACGTGACTTTTCGGACTTTACCAACCTGTTAGTGGCACGATTTGGCGATGTACCCAAAACACTGTTTTCTCACTCGATGGGCGGAACAATAGCGACCATTTACTGTGCCACTTACCAGCATCCTTATAAAAAACTCATACTCTCTGCTCCTATGTTTTCTATAGAAACAGGAATAGTGCCTTATTGGTTCGCGCGTTGGATAGTTTTTGCGGGAGCCTGGTTAAACCGCTGGCTGGCAAAACCGTGGTATTTTCTCGGTATGGGAAATTATAAGCCGGTGCCTTTTGAAGAGAACGTTCTGACACATAGCCGACAGCGATATAAGGCGTTTCGGGATGCTTATGATAATGTTTCGGATGTTCAGCTAGGCGGGCCCACATTTAATTGGCTGTATGAGGCCATCAGTGCCGCTATCAACGCGCAGAAACTGGCAAATGACATTACCATTTCGGTCATTCTGTTTCAGGCAGGGAATGATAAAGTGGTTTCCGCGTCAGGACAAAAGAAAGTAGCTGCTGCGGTTACCCGGGACCACTTTAGGTTTGAGACCATTAAAGGTGCATCGCACGAGCTTATGATGGAAACTGACAAGTTTCGTCAACCTGTGCTGGACGCTCTTATTGAAGAAACCCGGAAACTTGCTAACGCTTAAGTGAACCTTCTACCACGGCGACAATTTCAGGATCCATGTGGACAATAATATCGGCGCCCGGGAAAGCTTTCATCAGCTGTGCTTCAACATCATCGGCAATGGCGTGAGCCCGTAATAAAGACAATTCGTTGGCCAGCTCAATGTGTAACTGAATAAAGCGCACCGGGCCTGCCTCCCGTGTGCGTAGACCGTGAAAGCCTTTAACGCCGTTTACCGCCATTGTGATATTAGCAATCTGCTCTTGCAGCTCTTCTGACAACTCACGATCCATCAGTGCCTGAAATGCATCCCAGCCAATACGAACTGCGCCAATAATGAGGTAAACGGCAATGCCCATGGCAAAAATACTGTCAGCCCAGAGCCAGCCATAGCTACTTAAAATTAACGCCACAATAACGGCTAAGTTCAGCAGTATGTCCGACTGATAGTGAAGATTATCGGCCTGCACGGCCTGAGAGTTGGTATGACGAATAGCCATACGCTGTATAACAATTAAAACAAAGGTAATGACAATAGCAATGGCAGAAACCGCGATACCGTAACCCACTTTAGGCACACTGCCGCCCTGCATAAACTGTTGAACGCTGTGAAAAATAAGCAGCATGCTGGAACCGGAAATAAAGGCGCTTTGCGCTAACGCCGCCAGGGATTCGGCTTTACCGTGACCGAATCGATGCTCTTCATCTGCTGGTTGCAAAGCGTAGCGAATCGCAAAAAAGCTGAATATGGAAGCGCCGCTGTCTAAAATTGAATCGGTGAGAGATGCCAGCATACTGGCGGATTCTGTCTGGAACCAGGCAAAAAGCTTAATGGTAATTAGGATTATGGCAACGATAACCGACGCTGTACTAGCCAGTCGTACCCAAAAAGCATAATTCTGTTGGTAGTTTTTCTGATTTGCCACAGTACCGGTACACATTTATAAAAGATATTCTGCTATTCTACCGCTTTTACCCAAGTGATGAAAACGACCATGTTGCACCTTGTACTGTTTGAGCCTGAAATTCCCCCTAATACCGGCAACGTTATTCGTTTGGCGGCGAACACGGGCATGTCCTTGCATTTAATTGAGCCCTTAGGGTTTGAGCTGGATGAAAAAAAAGTACGTCGGGCGGGTCTTGATTATCACGATTTAGCTTCTGTAAATATCCATAAAGACTGGCAGAGCTTTCTGAATAGTACCTCGTTTAACCGCATTTTTGCGTGCACAACCAAAGGTAAGACAAATTACTCTGCAGTGGCTTATGAGGCCGGCGATGTTTTGTTGTTTGGCCCTGAAACTCGCGGGCTGCCAATGGAGGTCCTGGAAACTTTTCCACAAGAGAACTGGTTGCGGTTGCCAATGGCGGACACCAGCCGAAGCCTGAATTTATCCAATTCAGTGGCTATTTTTGCTTATGAAGCCTGGCGCCAGAACGATTTTACAGGCGCTCGTTAATTTGCTGTTTAGCCCTTTTTTCAATTGTCTGTTCGAACAGCGTGTTATCAAATAGTTGACGAAGTGCACGGCCTCTGTTGTTGTCGAGAAAGGCCATGAATAAAGGTTGTGGTCCCGACAGCTTCTGTTTCTTGTAGGGCTTTTCGGTCCAGTCAGGCAGGTTGTCCTTGTAGTCTATTACCGCACTGACCCTTTCCATATCCAGCAGTGCAAAGCAGTCCAGTGAATTCGAGGCCCGGTAAAAGGGTCGGTCGGTATCCACTAAGGTTTGCATGAAGCGAGGGCCGGATACACAAATAGGACCATCATTCGGTTGTTCAAGGGTGAAAAGAAAAATGCTGTCGTCGTAGCCAATATGATATTTAGACAGAATGATATTTTTTATTTTCTGATCAGGACGAACACCGATTAACGCATCTGCACGGCCTTCCTGTAGTAATTGAATACTTCGCTGCCAACTGCTGACAACCGTATTGAGCCGGGAGGTAAAAGTCGGAAATACGGATTTAGCCAAATTCCATAATTTGCCCGTGCCGTCGGCATTCAGTAAGCCCTGGTGTATGGCTCCTACAACCGTCAGTTGCTCAGGACGCTTTATGGGCTGTATTGGTGTTTCCAGGGTGACACCATACTGCTCGCGCAGTGCCTTCATCCGGCCGTTGTCGCGCATAGTTTGCAGGTGATAAGTCAGTTGAGGTATCAGTCTCGCATGCTCTTCATTCAGATAATGAAAACCAACCTCTGTCGATAACTTATGAGTAATTAAATGAGGGTTATCTTTCAGATCTGAATTTTCAAATTGAAAATCCCCCATAAATGCCATTTGAATGCGCCCCGAATCGAGTAATTTTACCACTTGCTCAATATCAATAGGGGTGACAATAGACGGTTCGTAAGGCAGGTTTTCGACCAATTTGGTAATTGAGTCCATACCGTTAACATAGGCCAGACTTTTCATTTCTGACAATGGGCAGTAACCACAGTTACGACGATCGGCTACCGCGATAATATCGAAAGTGAATAGTGGAAAAGGCACCCGGCGCAGGTGCCGGCGCTTGTCTTCAAGTAGCGCTGTTCTTCCCAGCTCCCCGGCGATGGTACCTTCAGCAGCCAACTGCTCACCTCGTAAGCGGGGAAGTTCGATGTACTCGAGTTCAATACCGAGTTTTTCGTATGCCTCTTCAAGCACCGCTGTTACATATTGCGTAAAGGGACCTTCCTCGGGAGCACGGAAAGTCAGTTTCTGCTCTGAGAAGGCAAAACTGGTCATCGGGAGCAGGCCCGCGAGCAGTAACAGAACGCAAAAACGTAACGGTGACTTCATAACAACACGTGTGATCTTATTTCATAAAAGAGAGATTAGTATAGCAGTGTTCGGATGCTCGTCACGAGCCCTGAAAATTATTTATTTTCATAGGTTTACGCTTATTAACAGTGAGTTTACTATGCCGTATCACATAAGTTAATTCTGCGAGAATTTTAGGTCTGTCTATAATAAATGCGTTAATCTATTGTCCTATATTTGACAGTTGGGTTGTTAACGCTCTAGCGTTGCAGCCTGTTGATTTTGTTAGTTGAAATATTCTAGCGGTGAAAGCCGTCGGTAACTAGGGGTTTTATTTATGGTTAAGTCGTTGTTTTCCTTGCTCTCTTTGGCGGCATTGTCATCAGCTTTTGCGGCGCCGTCAAATGCTGCCGATGACGATACATACCGACATTTATTGTTGGCTGGTGGCGGTCTGACGGCCTGTTCCAGTTTCGCGTCGGATAACTGTGATGACGTTGACTGGATTGATAAGGAAACGATGCGCACCGACAGGTATTTAAACCTGTCGAAAAAATTTCGTTCGAGAGCAACGGCAGAGTCGGTTTGGCCTAGTTACCGTGAAGAAACTCGCAAAAAAGTTGCTGATGCGCTGGAATTAATTCACGAGCGTTTAAAAGAAGACATTGTTCCTGAGCGCGTTTTTCTGCGTGAGTTTACCCGGCGGGCGACACAACAGCTTTATAACTCGTTGTCAGATGCTGAGTGGAACCGGATTATTGACTTAATTGAGCTACCGGTTCCGGATTCCGCACGTGAAGTGGTTAATCTGGATGAAAACCTCAAAGGTGAGTCAAAAGCAATTTTTCAGCGCTTTGTTGAAATGGCGCAGTCAGTTGCCGGAGATGAACGGAAGCCAAAGGTGTATTTCCTGACCTCTGCATCACGTAATCCGTACGATAAGATAGATTTTTACAATAGTGTATTTGAACAGCTGGGAGCAGAAGTGCATTGGCTGCCACTGGATTCTGCTGTAGTAAAAGCTCAGCGGGAAGGTCGTTGCGATGAACTGGCAAAAATTCAGCAAAAGCAATTAGGTGCTTATGAACGTGACCGGGTGCATAAAGACTGGTATCAGGAGCAAGTCGCTTTTTGCAAAGATTCTGATGCGGCCGCAGAGATGCTGGCCGATGCCGATGGACTGTTTTTTAATGATGGTGATCAGAACCTGACTCGTTCAACCTTTATTAAGGCGAATAATGAACCCGGCGATGTGCTGAAGACGATTATTGCAGCTGTGCAACAAAAGGAAGTGGTTATTGGCGGAACGGGTGCCGGCACTGCGGTTATGACTTCTAAGCCTATGATTTCTAATGGCACAACCGCTGAGGCCATAAAAGAGGGAGCGATTGCTTCCGATCCTCCTCCATTTGGTTGCAATTTAGACACCACCTGTCCGCCGAATGTTGGACCTGATAGCCTGACTTACCATCCGCTGGGCGGCTTAAGTTTGTTTCACTATGCCACATTGGATACTGAGTTTTCTGAGCGCGGGCGGCAGGGGCGCTTAATGCGTCTGGCAGCTGCGAGTTCCACACCATTATCTATTGGTATTGACGAAAATACCGCAATGGAAGTGAATTTAGAGAGTGGTGCTTTCAACATTATTGGTGAGCGTGGTGCGTTTATGGTGGAAGATGCACAAGGAACCGATAATGCCGTAGCTGCTACGTTTCATTATCTGGTCGCCGGAGCATCGGGGGTTATCTCTCCGTATGGATTACAAACCGCCGAGTTTGCGGAGGGTGATGATGTGGTTCAGGAAGAGCCAACAACAAACTTTCTCAGTGATCGTGGCTTAATTGATTCTATGCGCATTTTGTGTGGCGAGCGTAAGCAGGTTAGCTTGCTGAATAAAGACTTCCGTTTAATTGCACAGCGCGGGGAATCCAGTCGCGTGCAGTCTTCAGGTGGCGAATGCCAGATTGTAAACGGCAGCATTGGTATTGCCTGGCAGCCACAGGAAAAGCTGTAACGGCTGGGAAACTGGGGAAACGAGTGCTGAGGTGCGTAGCCTGACATTCATGTCAGGTGAGATATTGGACCTGACGTAAACGTCAGGCTACGCACATTCGGATCAGGCGACGCCGAATTCGGCGCGATACGCTTCAACTTTGGGTAAATATTCCTTAAAGGTGTCGTCATCTTTCAAAAAGGTGATGACATCATTCAGGCTCACAATACTAACTACCTGAGCGCCAAAATCACGCTCAACTTCTTGAATGGCTGATAACTCGCCTTTGCCTTTTTCCTGACGGTCTAGAGCAATCAGAACACCGGACAATTCGGCGCCGTTCGTTTCGACAATCTCCATGGCTTCGCGAATTGCTGTGCCGGCGGTGATCACGTCATCCACCAGCATCACTTTGCCTTCCAGCGCTGAGCCCACCAGGTTACCGCCTTCGCCGTGGTCTTTCTTTTCTTTACGGTTAAAGCAATATGGGGTGTCCTGCTGATGGTGGTCGTATAAAGCAACGGCTGTGGCGGTGGCAATTGGAATGCCTTTGTAGGCCGGGCCAAAAAGCACATCAAAATCGATACCGGAGTCGACCAGCGCGGCGGCATAAAAGCGGCCTAAGCGAGCCAGGTCAGACCCTTTATTAAACAGCCCGGCATTAAAAAAGTAGGGGCTGGTGCGGCCGGACTTTAAGGTAAACTCACCAAACTTTAATACGCCACGCTCTATGGCAAACTCAATAAACTCTTTTTGATACGCTTTCATTGCTGAAGGGTTCCTCACCTACTGTTACACCAAATTTATGCTAAAGCTTGTTTCTGAATATCAATTAACTCGCGAATGCTGTGACGAGCCATTTCGACCAGCCTGTTCATTTCGTCAAAACTGAAGGCTTCGCCCTCGGCTGTGCCCTGAATTTCGATAAACTTACCGGCTTCTGTCATCACTATGTTCATGTCGGTATCGGCTTTTGAGTCTTCAATGTATTCAAGATCGCTGACCGGTTCGCCATCTAAAATACCGACTGAAATTGCCGCGACCATTTCTTTTAACGGGTTCACTTTAACCATACCTTGCGCCCGCATCCAGTTCAGCGCGTCAACTAAGGCGACACAAGCGCCAGTGATAGACGCGGTACGTGTGCCACCGTCGGCCTGAATCACGTCACAGTCGATAGTAATGGTGTGTTCGCCTAATGCGCTCATGTCGATGCAGGTACGCAGCGAGCGACCAATTAGGCGCTGAATTTCTAAGGTGCGACCACCTTGCTTACCGCGGGAAGCTTCGCGGGCGGAACGGGTATGAGTTGCGCGTGGTAACATGCTGTATTCAGCGGTAACCCAGCCCTGGCCTTTACCTTTTAAAAAGCGCGGAACGCCGCGCTCTACCGATGCATTACAAAGCACCTTGGTTTCGCCAAACTCGATTAAAACCGAGCCTTCTGCGTGTTTGGTAAAGTTACGGGTAATGGTTACCGGTCGAATTTGTTGTGCCGTACGGCCACTTGGACGCATGTCATCTCCTTACTGAGTGAATGTCGCAATGTATAAATTGAGCGCAATTGTAGCAGAATTGCACGATTAATGGATCGCGATTCGCGCAGCAACGTATTACACTAGACCGATTAGAAAAATATGGACGGGAGGCAGTATGTCGCGTTCAGATGATGAAGAATTTGAGCTGTTTCGTCAGGAAATGACTGACGTAACGCCCTTGGCGGGGGAAGAAGTTGCTGATATTAAGCAGGCTTTTGAACCGACGCTGGCGCAAAAAGAGCGGCGCCGGGCGGCGGAAGCAGAGGAAGAAGAAAATGCTAACTTCTTGTCGACTGAATATGTCGATTTAGTGGAGCCGGGTGAAGCTATCGAGTTTCACCGCGACGGGGTGCAAGCCGGTGTGTTTAAACGCCTGAAACAAGGCCGCTACACCATGGAGGCCAGCCTGAACTTGCATCACCACACGTTGCGTGAAGCACGCACGGCGGTATTTAACTTTGTGCAGGATTGTCATCAGGCGGGTATTCGCACTGCGCTAATTATTCATGGGCAAGGTAAACACTCGAAGCCACATCCGGCGTTGATAAAGAGCTATGTGAATAAGTGGCTGCGCGAAATGGCGCCGGTACTAGCATTCCATAGCGCGCAACGACCGCACGGCGGCCGCGGCGCAGCCTATGTAATGCTCAAGAAAAATGCTGAGCAAAAGCAAAAGAATCGCGAAAAACACGCGAAAAAATAAGGAATTGCAATGATTCAAAGCATGACAGGATACGCACGTTACGAGCATAAAGCTGATTGGGGCTCTGCCACGTGGGAAATTCGTTCCGTTAACCAGCGCTATTTAGAAACCTATTTTCGCCTGCCGGAAGCGTTCCGTTCGCTGGAAAACACCTTACGTGAACAGTTTCGTAAGAAACTGCAACGCGGCAAGGTTGAATGCAAACTCTATATACACATGGACGAAGCACGCCAGACAGAATTAAACATCAATGAACCGCTGGCTAAAAGTGTTATCGCTGGCGCTAAATGGGTCAGTCAGCAATCAGCCGCTGGTCAGCTGAATCCAATTGATGTGCTCAAGTGGCCGGGGGTAGTGAGTAATGATGAACAAGACATGGATGAAGTGCAAAAGGAAGTGTTAGCTGCGCTCGATAAAGCCACTGCTGATTTCATCGACAACCGCAAAAGTGAAGGCAGTGCCATCGATCGCATGCTGCAGGAGCGCTTAGACGGTGTGACCACGCAGGTGGCCTTTGTGCGTGAACGTATGCCCGAAGTTATGGCCTGGCAACGTGAGCGCTTACTAACTCGTTTTGAAGAAGCTAAAGTGGAGCTGGACCAGCAACGCGTTGAACAGGAAATGGTCATGCTGGCGCAGAAAACCGACGTAGCCGAAGAGCTCGATCGCTTAGACGCGCACGTGGAAGAAGCCCGCAAAATTCTGAAAAAAGGCGGCCCTTGTGGACGTCGTCTGGACTTCATGATGCAAGAGTTTAACCGTGAAGCAAACACCCTGGCCTCAAAGTCGATTAATGCCGATATCACCGCCGCTGCGGTAGAGCTTAAGGTGTTGATTGAGCAAATGAGAGAACAGATCCAAAATATAGAATGACGTGCTTTGAGTAGCCTGCGGTTTTACCGCAGGTGAGAGCTCATAGTTCAGTAAACCTCAGCAATCGAACAATATTTAACGCATCATCAATAGCTCGGTGATGCGTGCCTTCAAAAGACAAACCGTGATATTTAAGCGCATTGGCTAAGCCAGCGCTACGACTGTTCACTTTCCCCTGACGCCACTGTTGTTATGAAACGCCTACCGAGACTTTTCATAAACCGTCATTGTGAAGTGAACGGGTTCGGTAGTGCTGTTTAGGTAGGTGTGTTCGACATCCATTTCGGCGGTCATTGAGTCACCTGCGGATAACGTATAAGTTTCTTCATTCACCAAAACGTCTAAACAACCCTCCTCAACGTGAATGAGTTCAATGGTTCCTTTAGAGTGCGCCTCAGATACAAATTGTTCTTTGGGAAACATAGACCATCGCCATAACTCGATCATGATTGTGCCCTTTGAACCTGCAAGCAGTCGAGCAGCCCCCCCATGATCACCATTCCAGAGTGTCGGAATGTCCTGAGGCTGTCGAATCGTTACTTTCGGGTCGTCTGATACAGCTACTATATCCGCCACAGAAACGGCAAGTGCATTGGCTAATTTGCATAGAATTCCGATACTTGGGTTTGCACGCCCTTTCTCTATTTGCACTAGCATTCCCTTGCTGATTTCGGCATTTTTAGCCAGCTCATCAAGGGACATTCCGTATTGCTTACGAAAGGTGTAAACGCGTTTTGCGATAGCTTCGTTAATAGCTGTTTTATCTTTATCGGTCATTATATTGACTGTTTGTTTCTTTATATTAAACTGGAGATGATTTCCATTATCGTTGACTTAAACGATTAGAACAACGCAGGAAGTGATAATGTTTGAGTTTGTCAGTGTATTCGTTATGGGTGCCGTAATTTCTGGTGGGTTGATTATCGCAATTGGTAGCCAGAATGCATTTCTGTTAAAAACCGGGCTAACCAATAATCATCCGTTTGCAGCGGCGACCGTTTGCTTTATCGGCGATATTCTACTTATTGGTGCGGGCGTATTTGGCGTTGGCGCGCTCTTTTCGATTGAAAGCATCTGGGGGCAAATGCTGAGCTTAGCGGGTGCTATTTTCTTAATCTGGTATGGAAGTAATGCGCTAAAAGCTGCGATAAAAGGTGAAAGTCGATTATCGATAGAAAAGGGTGAAAGCAAAAGAACATCGCTTAAAAGCGCATTATTGATGGCTTTTGCAATGACATTTCTAAACCCACACGTTTATATAGACACTGTTGTTCTGGTTGGCGGTGTTACTGCTGGCTTTGAGCAAGTCTATAGACCGTGGTTCGTTGCCGGAGCTTTATGTGCCTCGGCAGTCTGGTTCTATACACTGGTATTTGTTGCAAAAAAACTTGCGAACAAACTGAATAAACCAAGAACCTGGCGTATTATCAATGCATTAATCAGTGCGGTAATGTATCTGATCGCAGGTAGTCTTTTAGTAGATTTAGTCCCGTATTGGCTTTAGCAGGTAAAAGGTACAGAAGTACCAATGTTTGCAAAATGAGCCGAATACACCTACTATTTGGCTCATATATCGAGCCGAATAAATTTAGTATTCAGCTCACGACGCAAGCAACTAAGGTAATCAGCAAATGACCGCGTGGCTTTGGCAACATAAAAATTGGCCGAACATGGTGTGGCAGCAACAACAGCTGGCGCCTTTGTTGCGTGGTGTTTATGATCGTCTTGGTCAGCTAAAGGGTAAATCTGCACTAGTTGAGAATGACGCTGAGTTTAGTCTGGATACGCTCTTGGCAAATATTGTTGCATCGTCGGCGATAGAAAGTGAAAAAGTTGATGTGTACGCGGTGCGCTCATCTTTGGCTCGGCAGTTCGGTATTAATGACGAATCACCGGTAAAAACAGATGGTTCCTCGGAAGGGCTAGCCAGTTTAATGCGATCTGCAGTAACAGACCTGGATGAGCCAATTAAATTAGAAAAGCTACTAAACTGGCATCGGTGGTTGTTTGAACATCATGAATCGCTTATGCAAAAAGTAGAGCCTGGTGTTTTGCGCGGTGAAGCACCTATGCAAATTGTTTCTGGCCCTATTTCACGACCGACCGTTCATTTTGAAGCGCCACCAAGAGCCAATATTGAGCCAGAGCTCGAAAGCTTTGTTAATTGGTACAACGAAACGCAGCAGGACTCGCACTACGACCCTTTGTTACGTGCTGCTATTGCCCATTTGTGGTTTGTGACAATACACCCATTTGAGGATGGGAACGGGCGTATAACTCGAGCGCTTACCGACAGAGCTCTGGCTCAGGCGGACAGGCAAAGTATTCGGTTATTTGCGATGTCCGAAGCGATTTTGGCAAATCGTACGGGTTATTACGACATACTGGAATATACCCAGAAACATGGGGTTGATATAACGCCATGGCTTGTTTGGTTTTTACAAACACTTACTGAAGCTATTGACGCTGCCCTAGTAAAAATTGACAGGGTTGTCGCTAAGGCAAAATTCTGGGCTCACCACGCGGATAAAAATGTTCAACCGAATCAGCAAAAGGTGCTTAACCGGTTGTTGGATGGTGATTTTGCGGACGGCATTAATGCATCGCAGTATAAGTCGGTGGCTAAAGTGAGCAAAGCAACGGCGACGCGACACTTGGCGGATATGGTTGCACAAGGGCTGCTTTATAAAACAGAAGGCGGTGGGCGAAGTACGCGTTATAAGGCTTCTACCTAACTTATCGACAACCACATGCTACCAGCATAGAGCACCGTAATAAATACGCTTTCCATACCAATATAGCCGAGGCTTTCTGTTGAACGAATACGAAAGGTTTCTATGCGAAAAACGGACAAAAAGCTAGAACGCGAGATAATCCGCGAACTGACTCAAATGTGCGAAGCCGCAAAGTTTGATCACGAGGGGTTTATCTGGCTGACTCATGAAGTGAACTACCAGCGCTTTCCGCAAAGCTTAAAGGTGACACTTGTGTTTAATGAAAGCGTAAGCGAAGAGGTTTTGCTGGCAGAGTTTCAGGCACTGATCCCAAAAGTGCAGTTAGCACTTGAACCGGTAATAGGTGAACCCTTGCCTGCGGCGCAAATTGAAGCCTGCCGGGAACATAGACTGCAATAAGCAGCTGCCTGCCTTAACAATTTACCCTGTGGTCGTGCCTGCGTTGACATACTGTGCTACAACAGATATCAAGTTTAGAAAACTGACAGGAGAGAACACATGTTTGAATATAAAAAGATAGCGCTGGCGGTCTCGCTAGTGTTAATGACAACAGCCTGCTCTGACGCTTCCAAAGAAGAAGCGACGACGGCAACTGCGGAGTCGAAAACTGCGACGACTGAAAACACTACCCATAATGCGGAGCAAACCGAATCGGAAAAGGCGAATAAGCTGTTTGAAGACATTTTCATGGAAAATGTTATGCGCAGCCCTATGTATCAGTCTTACCTTGGTATTAAAGATGACCAGGATAAATGGGACGATATTTCTGAAGAGCGCGCAAAAGAAGATTTAGAGTTTCAGAAAGCACAGCTGGAACGGGTAATGGCTATTGATGAGTCTAAGCTGAATGAGCAGACTAAAATAAGCTGGACGCTAATGAAGCAGAAGCTGGAAAACGACATTGCTGACTTTAAATGGCGTCACTATAACTACCCGGTTAACCAAATGTTCGGTATGCACTCCAGCGTAGCATCGTTGCTAATTAATCAGCACGGTATTAGCGAAGTGGATGATGCAGAAGACTATATTGCGCGTCTTAATGGCCTGCCGGAATTATTTGAGCAGTTGGCAGAGAACCTGGAGCTGCGGGCTGAGAAAGGCATTATCGCACCTAAGTTCGTTTACCCTTATGTCATTAGCGACAGTGAAAATATCATTACCGGTGCGCCGTTTGATGATGGTGAACCCAGCGCGTTATGGGCAGACTTTTCTAAGAAAATAGACGGCTTAGATATTGATGACAGTCAGCGCGATGAGCTTTTAGATTCGGCGAAAAAAGCGATGCTGGAATCAGTAAAACCGGCCTATGAAAGCTTGATCACCTCAGTAGAGGGCATTGCTGAGCAAGCGGATACTAAAGACGGCGCCTGGAAATTTCCTGATGGCGAAGCTTTTTATAATAACGCATTAAAACGCACCACCACGACCGATCTGACTGCCGATGAAATTCATCAAATTGGTCTGGACGAAGTAGAGCGTATTCACGAAGAAATGCGCGGCATTATGAAAGAAGTTGGCTTTGACGGCACGCTTCAGAAGTTCTTTGTGCATATGCGCAACAGTGACGACTTTACTTATTCGAGTACGGAAGAAGGTCGTCAACGTTATCTGGATGAAGCCACTGCCGTTATTGATGACATGCGTGGACGCCTTGATGAATTGTTTCTTAATAAACCAAAAGCTGAGTTAACGGTAAAAGCGGTAGAGCCTTTCCGCGAGAAGTCTGCAGGTAAAGCATTCTATCAGCAGCCGTCAATGGACGGTTCACGTCCGGGAATCTATTACGCCAACCTGTACGATATGTCATCTATGCCGACGTATCAGATGGAAGCTTTGGCTTATCATGAAGGTATTCCGGGTCACCATATGCAAATTGCAATGGCCCAGGAGCTGGAAGGTATTCCGAGTTTCAGAAAGTATGGCCGCTACACGGCTTATACAGAAGGCTGGGGGCTATATACCGAAAAACTTCCAAAAGAGATTGGCCTTTATGAAGACCCTTACTCTGACTTTGGTCGTTTAGCTATGGAGCTTTGGCGTGCAGTGCGTTTGGTTGTTGATACCGGTATCCATGACAAAAAATGGACTCGTGAAGAGGGTATCGATTTCTACGTGAACAATACGCCGAACGCGAAAGCCGATGCCGTGAAAATGGTTGAGCGTCATATTGTTATGCCAGGCCAGGCAACAGCCTATAAAATTGGTATGAACAAAATTCTTGAATTGCGCGAAAAAGCTAAATCAGAGCTTGGTGATGCGTTTGATATTCGTGAGTTCCATGACGTTGTGCTGGGTAGTGGTCCGGTACCACTTAATGTACTTGAGCAATTCGTTAACGACTATATTAGCGAAACGAAAAGTTCTTAAATCTTTTCCCTAAATACAGCGCATCACCGCACTAACTCTGCGGTGATGCGCTGCTTTCATTGGTTATTCACTTAGTCGATTCCCACCGCCGCGCTTGGCCTGATACATAGCTTGATCTGCCCGGTTTATTAGAGCGTCTACGGTGTCTCCGTGTTTAGGCCACAGAGCCATTCCTATACTGGCGGTAACAACCTCTTCTCCATGCGGCAGTATTAATGGTGCCTGCATTGCCTGACGAATTTTCTCAGCAACGGTTCGCACTATATCGACTCCTTCATCTGTTGTCGGAACCGCATCAATAAGTACCACAAACTCATCGCCACCTAAGCGCGCTACCGTGTCGGTTGCACGAACTGAAGCTGCAATCCGTTCAGCAACTCCCTTCAGTAACTGGTCTCCGGTTGCGTGCCCATAGGCGTCATTGATAACTTTGAATTTATCGAGATCTAAATACAACAGACCCAGGCCGCCGCCATCGCGTTCTGCTCGTGTTTGTGATGTACGAACCCGGTCATAAAATAGTGCGCGGTTGGGGAGCTGGGTTAATGGATCGGTCAGTGCCATATGCTCTAAGCGCGCTATTAAAGCTTCACGTTCTGCTTCAAGTTGCTTTTGCTCAGATACATCCCGGGCAACGCCAACCCGCATCTGGTCTCGTTCAGACCAGCGCGCGGACCATAGCAAATGCACTATTGAGCCGTCTTTACGTATGTATCGGTTCTCGAACTGAACAACCTCGTTACCTGAGTTGACTTGTTGAGCGATAGCCATGGTTGCCTGATGGTCATCGGGGTGCATAAAGTCAAACATTGAACGACCAATCATTTCTTCAGGGGTATAACCAAAAACACGGGCTGCACCCGGGCTCAAATAACTGAACTGGTGCTGCTTATTAACAACGCAAATCGCATCTAATAGCAAATCCATGTATTCGGCAAGATCGGCGAACGCGGCTTTATTCATTGAAAATATAAGACCCGGCTGGTGTAAATAGGAATATGGACATGGTTACGCTTAAGCAAAACCATTGTCCACTGTTTTAAGCAGGTTTTCTCCTGTGCGATTTAGTACGTAATTTTATGTTCGTAGGTTCAGTATACACATTCCAATCTTTACAAAACCACGCTAGCATAGAAGAAAAGCGGCTAAAGAATTTTATGAAATATTGGCGAAAATACCACCCGACTATTGGCGCTGATGACCCTCGGTATCATCAGGTGTCGCTAGTTTTGACGGCCTTGTCTTCGACAGCGTTCAGAGCAGTATTTAACGTCATCCCAGCAGTCCTTCCATTTTTTACGCCAGACAAATGGACGCTGGCAAACCGGACATAGCTTGCTGGGCAGGTGCGGTTTTTGGTGCGCCAATTGAAAGCTCCTCTTTTAATAAAGCATGAACAGCGTTTATTCCAACTGCATTCTACGGCTCCTTAAAGATATTGAAAGAGTTGAGTGAAATCTCCACTTCTGTGCTATTGATTAAGGATGGAATTGAAACCGAGAGTCGTATTATGAAACACAACATTTCTTATGGTTTAGTTTTTGGTCTGGCGTTGTTAATGGCGGGCTGTGCGTCACCGTCTTCTTCCGTGCTTATTGGTGATGCTCGTCCGGAAATTCCGGCTGAGCAGGTAAAAGTCTATTTAGAAAAACCAGAAAACTATGAGGAAATAGCTTTAATTGAAGCAACCAGCGACTCCTCGTGGAGCTTTGGTGAGCAGGCGAAAATGGACGCGGTATTAAAGCGCCTGAAACAGGAAGCGGCAAAAGTTGGTGCTAATGGAATTTTGCTTCAAAAAACGGGTGAAAAAGAAGGTAACTCTGTTTATGTCGGCACCGGCGCAGGGAAATACTCGGGTAACTTGGGCTTAGGAGTAAGTGTGGGTAAGGCTTTTGGGTTGACTGATAAAACCGGAGAAGGCATTGCTATTTATGTAAAATCTGAAAACGAGAAAGGCGTTGAGCCGGAACAAAATAATTAAGTCCGGCACCGCCCCGGCTAGCTAGCTGCGAGACAACGTCTTAATTAAGTGCCAGCCAAATTGGGTTTTGACCGGGCCATGCACTTCAAGAGTGGGCTTGCCGAACACTACTTTGTCAAAAGCAGGAACCATTTGTCCGCGGTTAAACTCGCCTAAGTCACCACCTTTTTTGCCCGAGGGGCAAAGTGAATGCTTACGTGCAAGCTCGGCAAACTTAGCACCTTTGGTCAGTTGCTCTTTTAGTTTTTCGGCTTCATCTTTAGTCTCGACTAAAATATGTAATGCGTGTGCTCTTGCCATTTTTACCCCCGGCGTTTATGTCGGTTTTATTCAGGGACTTCAGTCGCGTTCCAGTTAACTGCCTGCCAGCGACCATCCCGCTCAATGAGAACGCCGGTATTGTAATAGTATTTTGTCACTTTTCCTTCTTCTTCGGCGGTTAGTGTGAAATTAAAAACCACAGTGTCACCAAATTGCTTTACTTCGATATCTTCGGCCTCGTACCACACTTCAACTTCTTCCGGGTCTTTGGTCTTTGAGCTTTTAACGCCGGACATAAGATGCTCTTTACCAAAGCGGTTTCCAGTCGAGCTGGTGTAAGTGAGTTCTTCTGCCCAGAAGTTATCGTGAACCTTGTGGTCATTGATGCTGGCACCGTAAAGAAAGCCCTCAACAGCCTTCGTTGTCGCTTCCTCTACATTTTCTTGAGCTAAAACCGTACTGCTGAATAGCAGGCTGAAAACTATAATTAAGTATCGCATCGTCAGTCTTCCTTTAAGTTATACTTTTATTTTCTGTATGCTGTCAGCATATGGCAAGCTCTGATATACGGCAAACAGGTTTACAAATGCTTATCAAACAAACGGAACTTCAGTTAGCGGCTAAGCCGCGTGGTTTTCATCTTATTAGTCATGAAGTAGAACAAGCTTTATCACAACTCGGTTCGGTTAAAGCTGGGCTATTACACGTATTTATAAAACACACATCGGCATCGCTGACCATCAACGAAAACGCTGATCCAACAGTGCGGCAGGATTTTGAAAGCCACTTTAATGAAATGGTACCGGAGAATGCGCCCTATTACCGGCATACATTTGAAGGTTCTGACGACATGCCCGCACATTTAAAGTCCAGTATTCTGGGAAGTAGCGTGACGGTTCCGGTTACCGAAGGTGGTCTGAATATGGGAACATGGCAAGGTATATACCTATGTGAACATAGAGATCATGGTGGCGCTCGTACTTTAGTTTTGACATTGCAGGGTGAGTGAGGGGTAGCGAGTACTCACTTAGCCAAACCTGGCAATAAGAAAAATAAGAGCTAAAGCAGCAATTATCCCGACAATGGTGAAAATGCCGTGCTTGTAGATACGCTGGTCTTTCTGTTCTGTCGTCATGTTTCTTCTCTATGCTGATAATTTACGCATTGCCCATAAACCAATAACGGGACCGGGCAGTAAAAGCCAGGTGACCCATTCATTATGTATAGACCACAAGTTGCTGGTTAGCCATATTGCCGGTAGTGTTAAAGAAAAGCCAATGGCATTCATTATAGCCAGTGCCGAACCAATATTCTCCTTTGGCGCAAACTGGGCGGCTAGTGCCGAAAACTGTGGCGAGTCAGCGATAACAGTTAGACCCCACAATAGTAACAAACCGAAAATTAACTCTGCAGGAAGCTCTGTCATTAAAGGGTATAGTAAGCAAATGGCACCGGAACTGAATAAAGCCAGTCGGGCAACGCGTAAACCGCCTATTTTTTTACTCATGATACCGCCGCCAATACAGCCCAGACTGCCAATAGCAATAATACTAAATGCCAGCCAGGATGCCGCGCTTAATGGCAGGTTTAGAGTCGCCAGTGGGTGCAATACCAACAAGGGTGTCAGCATCCAAAAAGCGTAGAGCTCCCAGGCATGACCAAAATAGCCTATTGCTATGGCACGAAATTTAGGTTGGATTAATGCGCGTAATCCGGAACGGAACGTGTGGGGCTTCGCTACGCTAGGTAAATGAGGCCCACTACCAAGCCAGCCCACTAATAAACCACCAAGCAATGCCAATAGTGAAGAGGCCAGTAACGGGATCTGCCATGAAAAATCCAGAGTTATGCCGCGCATGAGGTGGGGCAAGGCCGTGCCCAGAGTAAGCATCGCCAATAGCCAGGCAAGTGCACTGCCAGCGTAACGGGGCACCCAGGATATCACCAGTTTCATTCCCATTGGGTAAATTCCAGCTAAGCACAGCCCGGTTAAAAAGCGCAGCAACCAGGCTATGCTGGAAATATCAACGGTAAGAATAAAGAGTGCATTAACGACTGCGCCAAGCATGCTTGAGAACAGGAAGATCTGACTGGCGCGGTAACGGTCAGCCAACCCGGTTAATGCCAGTGACAGAGTGCCAATAATAAAGCCCAGCTGCACAGCCAGGGTTAGAGCGCCTAAGTCTGATTCAGTGAGTTGCTGCTCTGCCGATAAAGGATGCCAGACTCCGTTAATACTGAACCACAGGGAAGTACCGAGTAATTGAGAGAGAATAATTAAGGGTAAAGCGAGCTTCTGGTGCAGTTTGGTATTGCTTAGCATGGTGCCGTTAATTACCTCTTATAGGAGGTTATTTTTATCTGCTTTACATTACCTTAGTTAACGAACTAATGCGACGTTGGCTTTTTTTCTGTGATAATTTACGTTGAAAATCCCACTATTTAGACAAAGAGCGATGCTAAAGAAAGCTGAAATCAACGAATTAAAAGTGGCACTGACCTGGCCTGAGAATGCTGCCGAGTTTCGTCTGTGGTTTGGCGATAAAGTTCGGTATGGCAGCCCGGCAGAGGCTATTTGGCGACAGATTAAAGGCAATGAGCGCGGGACTTTTGCATTTTATCAGAATGAAGAGCTGGTTGGTTTTGCTCAGGCCTATGAAAAAGTAGAGAATGGTATTCACCTGGCGTGCCTTATTGTTAACCCAAAAGTTAGAGGTCAAGGGGTCGGTCGGTTGTTTGTAAAAGCATTACTGGAAAATGCCTGGGCGCAGCAGCAAACCCGGTTTATTACGTTGAATGTATATCCTGAAAATATCCCGGCCCGGTCACTTTATAAAGATTTGGGATTTCAAGAGGTGGGCGAGAATAATGACATGGTCTCTATGCGGCTGGAGAGAGAATAATTCAAAAGGCTTTGCTCTGTATTTAAGATAAACTGGCCGTTATTGGTCAACACTAAATCTATGCATACGGGCTTCCCATGACAGAAAATGAATTACATCGACGCCGCTTAATTTCAGCAAAGCAGTCTGAAGAATCTATTGCCAAGATAGAAGGGCAAGGTTCGTATAAGCTGGCATTTGCCGACCATGAATTTTTACTGCAGGACGATTTGCGCGCGGTACGCTTGCAACTGGAGTATTTAAAGCCTCAGTTAACCCTCGAAAAGCATCAGATAGACGCAACCATTGTTGTGTTTGGTAGTGCACGATTTTTATCCCCCGAACAGGCGCAGCATGATGCCCGAATGGCCGAGCAGGCATTAGCAGAAGACCCGGATAACGACAGCTTAAAGGGTAACTTAAAGCGTGCTCAGCGGGCATTAAAAAATAGCGCTTATTATCAGCAGGCATTGGATTTTTCGCGTATTGCGACTGAACATAACCTGAGGCACGATGAAGAAAACCTGATGATTGTTAGTGGCGGTGGTCCCGGCATAATGGAAGCTGCAAACCGTGGTGCGATGGAAGCCGGAGGCGAAAGTATTGGGCTGAATATCGTACTGCCTCATGAGCAACGCCCGAACCCATATATAACGCCTGAATATTGCTTTCAATTTCATTATTTTGCTATTCGCAAAATGCACTTTCTGCAACGAGCCCGTGCGTTAGTTGCTTTTCCCGGAGGGTTTGGAACACTCGATGAGTTATTCGAAACCTTAACTTTGGTACAAACCAAAAAGTCTGAGCCAGTACCTATCGTTTTGGTTGGTTCTGAGTTTTGGAGTCGGGCAATCGATTTCGATTTACTGGTAGAAGAAGGCACTATTGCAGAATACGACTTAGATTTGTTCCAGATTGTAGATAGTGCGGAAGACGCGTGGCAGGCAATTTGTCATTGTTATGACTTAAAAAACGGGAGCAAAGGTTAACTTGCTCCCGTTGCGCTTGGTTCTATTAAACCATCGGTTTCGTGCTCTTACCGCTTTCGCCGGTTCGGCGCCACAAGCTAGTGATGCGTGCAGAGCGGACGATAAGCCAGGTCATGGCGAATAAACCAAGGCCTAAACCAAGTGCTAACCAGCGGTTATAAACGGTTGCTGAATAGATACCGCCATTGCCAACGGGCACAACTTCTTGTGGCATTAACGGAAGGCCATGTCGTGTGGCCATATCTTTAATGCCACTAAAGTGAATACCCGGAATATCTTCTTGCAGGAAATAGCCCATCATGGTGTCGACAGCAAAAGCTCGTGAAGGAGCGTCCCTCTGAAGACCAGACTTGAACATATCATCAATACCGGGAGGGCCTACTATAGTCGCGCCACCACCGACGTTTACAAAAGCTTTGTATTGACGGTCAGCTGAATATTCACGAAATATGGCAATACGGTCAGCGACGGCTTCCTGGTAGCTTGCAGGATCAATAAAATTGATACCGGCTCTTTCTATTGTATTTCGTATTGAGGTAATGCCTTCTTCGGGAATACCAATTCCCCGATCTTCAATACCTCCGATAGAAGCGTAAACGGGTTTTGAACTGAGTACGCCGGCTTCGCGGAGTTCTCGCTCCATATCAAGCCATAGAAAGTTGGGTACGTTTCCGCCCCACTGCGAGGATGATGCGGAAGCGATAATAATCGCTTCTGCTCCCATCGCTTCGATAGCTGAATAGACGGCCAGGTTCATTGCCGGAAAGGAGCCTGATACCGTAACTGCAACTAAATCTCCTTCCTGCACACCAGCATCTGCCATTAATTTGACCGCGACCGCTGCCCAGTTAGGGTTAACAGTGGTTTGTTTGGATTCGCGACTACCATGGTTAGTGGTAACAATACTGTTTTCCAAACCAACCATGCCAGAGCGTTGGGGGTCGAACTCCGGGTTAATTGGAGCCAGTTTTGCGCGTAACGGTTTAAGAACCTGCATACCTTCACGCATTATTTTTGACGCATTAACCATGGTTGCGTAATTGTCATCAACGACGGGATCGCGTTGTTTTATATTTTCCGCAGAAACCATAACGATTACTGACAGTACGATAAGAAAAATAAGTCCCCAGGTTGGTACGCCCGACGAACGCCAATAAATCTTTGTAAAACTACTCATGATTCGTCCTCCTGTTACCAGCCTGGCATCTGAAATGCTTGGCTTGCTTCGTACATTTGTAATGATTCCGGCATAATAATGATAAGTGCCAAGCGGACCAGTACCGCAGTTACTGCGAGTCCGCATAAGGTCTGCAGTACGCCTTGCCGATCAAACCAAATAGCGATAAGCCCGGGAATAATGTAGCCGACGATGCTACTTTCCATAATCGACATCATAAAGCTAGATTCAAGAGTGGCAACTTGAGCCTGTGCATCACCACCGCCTGCTATCATTTGCAAATCTACCCAGTTAACAATGTTACCAAGGAATAAATCCATCAAGCCGGCAATGAGATAACCGGTAAGAATCATGATAATGGTTTGGCGACGCCCATAAATAATAGCGAAGCTGGCAATAACTCTGACAATTAGGTAGGTAATAAGCGCCGCAACAAGCGTGATAGCCAAGCTTAGAGGATCAGTCAGTTGCAATGCAACATAACCGGGAACAACCAAGCCGCCGGCGGCTAAACCTAATGTTTGTGTGAGTAACAAAGTAAAAAATAAACCGACACCAATGGCAACGGCAAGAATGTTTAATGCAATCATAAATCTTCCTCCTTGATTGCCCGGTTCTGGAAGAAACGAGCGACTTCTTCGCCACCTCCGTGAATGTTGCACATACCGACAACTAATGCGCTGCTGCCGGATTCTTCTAAAATAGTTTCGGTAATTTCGGTCATCTCAGCATTTTCCATAACAAGTAGCTTTTCGGGGTCAAGGCCGTATTTCACGGCATTACGGACGAAAATGAAGGTTCCTGAGCCCATCAGCAGATATTTATCTGCCGGACTCCATTTGACGATGTCTTCGGCCATTTGCTGAGAGCGGTGGGGGCGGTCAGCCCTGCAGTTGATCAAAACAATTTTACGTCGCTCTTCGCCATGTTTTTCCAGCATATTTTCCCAAATGCGTCCTGTAGACTCAGGGTCATTGGCTGCAAAGGCGTTGACGAATACAATTTCGCGCTTGAAGTAGTTAACGTGAAGAACCTGCATGGCACCCGCTTCCGGCTCTAATGCAACCATGCCATCCAGAGCTTTCTCCCGGTCAACACCAAGGTGCTGGCAGACATTCAGAGCTAAAGCAACATTTTCGGCGTGCTCTGCGTAACGGAAACGCTTCATGGTGTCATCGGTAATAGCGTTAACTTCGTCCTCGGTTACGCCATGCAGTTCACTTTTACGGTCGTTACATGAATGTTTAAACACATCCAGTAAGTCGCGTTCTGCGGTGAATAAGTCGCCTTTTAGTGGGGTGCTACCTGCCAGAGCTAAGGCGACATCGTTCTCACCGGGGCCCATAACATCTAAATGGTCGGCACGGGCATTGGTAATAACACCAACAGTTGAGCGAACCATTCGCAATTCACTCAAAGACTGATACTGAGGCTGCAGTGCCATACATTCCATAACCACAATTTCAGGCTTTAATGCTGCCATTCTTTTGAGTGTGCGCATTTGTTCAATAATATTTGCACCGCTTATTCGGTAAATAGGAAATTCGCGACCATCCGGGTCGGTAATAGCTGCTGCAGAACCAGTTGTTTTAGCACAAATGCGTTTACCACCACTGCGTAATCCTGCCGCAATTAACCGGGTAACGCTGGTTTTTCCCCGAGTACCATTTACATGGACTCGCACTGGAATTTTACGGACAAGTGCCCAATGGCGAACGGCCTCAAAAGCGCCGGCTATCACCAGAACAACCCACAGTGCAGCCACGATAGCGAGCATGCTGGGTATTTCCACGAGAATCCTCCTGAATTAATTCGTTTAAAACGGGACTATAATTACAGACTATCCCTTAATAGTGCTATTGTTTTTAGGGATCTTTACAAAAGGGTAATCCAGAATGCTTAAAACACGAACAACAGAAATAAAGTGGGGCGTTATTTTTATTATAGTCAGTATGTTGTGGGTATTAATAGCAAGGCTAGTTGGTCTTCATGACAATTACATTGCTTACCATTCAACTTACTCGAACTTCTTTGCACTTATTGCTATCGCCATTTATGTATTAGCACTTAGAGAAAAACGAGAAAAAGATCTTAACGGATCAATGACCTGGAAACAGGGGTTTATCAGTGGTCTGATTATAGCCATTGTGGTGGCGGTTTTAACGCCAATTAGCCAGTGGATAACACACGTTATTATTTCACCGAATTATTTTGAAAACGTTAGTAACTTTGCTGTTAATGAAGGTGGAATGGACGCTGAGCAAGCAGAAGTTTATTTTACTTTAGGTAGCTATATTATTCAGTCAATGCTTTTTGCCCTTGTTGTCGGCACCATCACGGCAGCAATAGTCGCGATATTTATGAAAACACCGCAACTTGACGATAATTAATTCGCTTTTAAGATTGGCCGGAGTACGTCAGCCCGGCCATCAATTTCGGTGAGCAGCTCTAAATTGAGTAATTCTGCCAGCATTGGGTATATATGGATATTCTCAAAACGCTCAATTTGCTGGCCACGATGAAAACCGCTTCCGGCTGCAACAAAAAAGCCGTCCATATCGCGGGTGCCGTAATACCCGTGAGTGCCGCCGTCTGACCACTGACTACGCGGTCGTGTAGCGAAGCTGGTAGGAGCATCCGTTGCTAAAACAATGGCAGGAACCCGTGGGCTATTCACGAAGTGCCGTTGAGCCAACGCTGCTTCCGATTCTGTATAAAAGGGGGCATCAGCCATTTGGTTCAGGCGTTGTCGGAGTGAGTCCACTTGCTTGTCCGAAGTCTCCTCATTTGCGTAAATAAGCAGTCGAGTTTGTGCATTCACAACGTTAAAAAGCTCTTCATCAATATTCAGCTCATTAACATCAATCATATTGTTGGCCTTTATCGGCGCCATGCCGTGGTCAGAAACCAGAACCAGATTAACCGGCGCATCCACTTCCGTTTGCATTCGCTGCCATAACTCGCCAATAAGCTTATCAACGTGCTGAACTGCACCTTTCACTTGTTTAGCGCCCGGGCCAAACCGATGACCCATTGTGTCAACGACAGAAAAATAGCCAGTAACCAGTCTTGGACGCGCTTGCTCCGGTAACTTTAACCATTCAATAATTTGGTCTACTCGTTGGCTATTAGGAACCGGTGTACTGTAATGATAGAAGTAACTGGGCGTCCGGCCATTAATGCGGGCATCAGACTCAGGCCAGAAAAAGGTCGCCGCTTTTACGCCCTGAAATTCGGCAAGGTTCCATAGGGGTAAAGCGGTAATCCAGCTACTGTCCTCTAAGCCGTCGCCCATGCTGTACTTTTGCTGGCGTTCGGTATCGTAAAAATTATTATCCACCAGGCCGTGATTAGTGGGATAACGGCCGGTGATAATAGATAGATGATTTGGGAATGTCTTTGACGGATAAACAGGAATAAGCCCTTTACTGCGCACACCGCTTTTAGCTAATTCTGCAATGTTTTTGGCGTCATGTTTTTCAATATAGTCGTGACGAAAGCCATCAATTGAAATAAGCACCACAGTTTGTTCATTACTTTTCCCGAAAGTAAATGACGAAAAAAGAACAAGGCAGACAGCTAAAAGCGTTCTCATAGTAATTTCCGGTATCCGATTTTAGACCTTTTTAACAAATTCAGATTTCAGTTTCATTGCACCAATACCATCAATTTTACAGTCGATGTCATGGTCACCATCAATTAAACGGATATTCTTAACTTTGGTACCGACTTTAACGACCGATGATGAACCTTTAATTTTAAGATCTTTAATGACAGTGACAGTATCGCCGTCTTCCAGTGGTGCACCGTTGGCATCGCGAAAAGTGGGTGCATCGTCAGTTGTTTCTGGCTCGTTTTCAGACCATTCGTGTCCGCATTCAGGACAAACTAATAAGGTACCATCGTGGTAGGTGAAGCTTGATTTACACTCAGGGCAGGCTGGGAAGTCGCTCATGTCAGATCCTTTTGAGGAGATGAAAGCGTGCGATTATAGCCTGTCAGAGCTGTCGGCGCACTAGACAAAAATTAATACCACTAGTGTTGTGACAATGGCCAGCAAAATATTCAGTACCAGGCCTTCTTTCGCCATGTCTTTTATAGTGACTCTATTAGAGGCAAAAACAATAGAGTTTGGCGGTGTGGCCACCGGCATGCAAAAGGCACAACTGCAGGCAATAACCGCCGGTATCATGAGTAACTCGATAGGTAACTCAAGTGCTGTTGCCGTGGCAGCCAGAATTGGCATCAGCAAGGTGGCAGTTGCTGTATTGGAGGTGACTTCTGTAACGAAGGATACGGTCAGACTCAAAACAAAAATCAGTAACCACAATGGCAGAGCGTCCAACGCCGTGAGAGACTGACCAATAAGTTCGCCAAGCCCACTTTCCATAACGCCGCGGGCTAAGCAAATACCGCCGGCAAATAATAGCAGAATGCCCCAGGGAATATCTCTAGCCAACGGCCAGTTTAACAGTTTCTCGTTTTTCGCATTTCCGGTAGGAATAACAAACATAGAGACAACGCCGGCCAGGGCAACGGTCGCGTCATTGAGGTTGCCAACGCCAAGCAATCCAGTCCAGCCGCCAAAGGGAGCGGTACGTGTTATCCACAAAACGACGACAGTACCAAATACCATCAGCACGCGCTTTTCGTAGGTTGTCATTTCACTGGTGGTTGGCAACTCAAGTGGCTTTGACAGTTTGACGTTACGCGTTAACCAAAGTGCGATAATAGGTAACCCCAGCAGAACCATGGGTAAACCAATGCCCAGCCAACGGGTAAAACCGAATTCTACGCCGGTAATATTCTGGTAAATAGACGCAAAAATCAGATTTGGTGGTGTTCCTACTAACGTCGCGACGCCGCCAAGTGAGCCGGCGTAGGCCAGGCCTAACAGCAAAGCCCGCTGGAAATTTTCGTCGTCGCTGGCATCGGCCAGAGCTAAAGCAACGGGTAAAAGTGCTAAAACACTCGCTGTGTTCGATATCCACATGGACAGAAAGGCGGTTGCTGCCATAAAGGAAATAACCACTTTGCGACCATTGTCAGCACCAATGCGGGCAATCAAAGACAGAGCCATGCGTTTATGAACACCGCTGGCTTCAACGGCTTTGGCCAGCATGAATGCCCCCATAAACAACAGAATGATGTTGTCGCCTAAAGCGCCTGCGGCGGTTTGTGTGTCGATAACCCCAAACGTTGGAAGCAACACAAAAGGCAGTAATGAGGTGACAGGTAAAGGGATGCACTCGGTTACCCACCACCAGGCCACCCAGACAACGGTGCTTAAGGTTAGAGCCGCGGGTAACGGCATGTTTGCCAGTTGTGTTGTGAGTAATACAATAAGGGCGGTTATGGGCCCCAGTGCTAAATGTTTCATTAAGTGGTTGTCACATCCAGTTCATCTTTTACCCTGTAAGATAATAGAGAAGTGACTGAATAACCAACGAAAGAAAAAAGGGCAGCCTATGAGTCAACAACTCGTGCGTTCCACCTCGCTGGCTGGAGCTATAGTTTTAGGGCTGGGTTCCATTTTAGGTACCGGTGCGTTCGTTAGTGTGGGTATTGGTGCGGATATTGCCGGTGGTGCCGTTTTATGGGCCATTCTCATTGCGGCAGTAACGGCTTTATGCAATGGCCTGTCTTCGGCTCAGTTAGCTTCCGCACATTCAGTAAGCGGCGGCACCTATGAATATGGTTATCGGTTTTTGAACCCGGCTTATGGCGTAACGGCGGGTAGCTTGTTCGTAGTAGCAAAAAGTGCGTCAGCGGCAACCGCTGCGCTGGCGGTAGGCTGGTATGTGACGAATGTCACGGCAATACCTGAATATTTAGCACAGTGGATAGCCGCCGCAGTATTGGTGCTATTTACGTTATTAGTACTGGGGGGCGTTAAGCGCACAAACTGGGTTAATGCAGCCATTGTTACGGTGAGCATAGTGGCTCTGCTGGCTTTTATTATTACAGGTCATCAACAAACCGCCGTTGTTGTTGAGCGGGCTTCGGTCGAGTGGTGGCACGTTTTGCAGGCGGCAGCTCTGCTTTTTGTTGCCTACACAGGTTACGGACGTATTGCCACCATGGGGGAAGAGGTACAAAATCCGCGTCAGGTTATTCCGCTGACCGTTATTTTAACTCTGGCGGTTGTGACGCTTCTGTATTTGGGGGTTGGTAGCGCTCTCTTGCATTTTCCCAGCATAGCGGACTTCCAGGCGGAGCACTTCTCTTTGGCGAGTTTGTTGCCAACTGGACCGATACAATGGTTAGTGGCCGTGGGTGCAGTGGTCGCTATGGGCGGAGTTATTCTCAACTTAATTTTGGGGGTGTCGCGGGTGGTTCTGGCCATGGGGCGCAGAGCCGATTTGCCAATGCGCTTTGCTAACTTAAATGACCAACAAACCTCGGCGCCACCGGCAACCTGGTTAACTTGTTTTGTCATGCTAGTGTTGGTCGCTATTGGTGATATAAAGACCGCATGGTCGTTCAGTGCCTTCACGGTTTTAGTGTATTATGGCATCACGAATTTAGCGGCACTGAAGGTCACAAAAAGTGATCGTTTTGTGCCTAAATGGGTATCCATACTAGGTTTAGTCAGTTGTCTTGGGCTGGCCGTTTTTGTTCCCTGGCAGGTATTGTTGTCAGGGCTTATTTTTATTGTCGTAGTTCTGCTGATACATCAGCTGAGACGCTAAGAGGTAACCATGCGAGATATTGTTATTCTGCACGAAAATGAAGAGTGGCTGGTGCCACTAAGAGCAGAGTTTGAGAAACGCGGTGTGCAAGCCAAAGAATGGTTCCTGGATACGGGGGTTATACCTTTTTCCGAGCTTCCGGAAGATGCGGTTTACTATAATCGTATGAGTGCCTCCTCGCATACAAGAGGACATCGTTTTGCACCGGAGCTGACTCGCATGGCGTTAACCTGGTTGGAAAACAGTAATAGAACCGTGGTTAATGGTACCCGTGTGCTGGCGCTGGAAGTGTGTAAGCTGTCGCAGTATGCGGCATTACAAAAAGCCGGTCTCAACGTGCCTAAAACACAGGCTGTGGTGGGGAAAGAGCTGCTGACCGAGGCCGCTGAGAAATTTGCCGAGTGGCCATTGATTTTAAAACCTAACCGCGGTGGTAAAGGCTTAGGTGTTATTAAGTTTGATGATGTTGCTGGCTTAAAGAGCTACATAAACAGCGATGATTATGAAGAGCCGTTAGATGGCATCTGGCTGTTACAGGAATACATTAAACCAAAGCAACCGCATATTACGCGCAGCGAATTTGTCGGGCAGAAATTTATTTACGCGGTTAACGTGAACACTGAGCAAGGCTTTGAGCTATGCCCGGCCGATGTGTGCAGTGTGGATGATGCGTTTTGCCCAACCAATGAAGCACCTGCTGAGAACAATCAACCCAATAAATTCACTATTACACAGCGCTTTAATGACCATGAAATTATTTTTGCGCTGGAAGCATTCTTGAAGGCCAATGATATTGATGTGGCCGGCATTGAGTTTATTGAAGACGCAAAAGGCGAGCTGTACGTTTACGATGTGAACACCAACACTAACTATAATCAAAGTGCAGAACGCGAAGCGGGGGTTAAGAAAACAGGCATGGGCGCGTTAGCGGATTACCTTATTAGCTTAGCGCAATAAGGCGGCCCAGAAAAAATGGCCCCATAAAAATGGGGCCATAACAAATGCAGGGAGGGATTGGCTTTTAGAAAGTGTATTCCACACCGAAAGAAGCGGTTTGAGGTTTGTTCGGACGCGCGCCATGTGGTGAGCGAGCAACGATCTTCTGTTGGTCGAATAGGTTCTCAACTTTGAAATAAACCGCCATGTTGTTGTTCATTTCGTAGCGGCTGACAAAATCGGTGACAAAAACGGACTCCGTTTTGTCAAAGCGGCTGTTGCTTCGGTTGCAGCCGGTGCTGACGCACATTTCGTCAGCATATTTGGCGACAACATAATTTACCCATCCTTGTTGGTTATCGAGTGCAATACGCATACTGAACATGTTTTGTGGAATGTCAGCTAACTCGTCGCCGTCAAGGTTATTGAGGTTGTCTTCGCTAATTTCACCCTTGGTATAGGTGTAAGTAACATCAATAGGTATTAAGAAACTTCCTGCTTCAAAGGTATTGCTCGCCTGGAATTCCAAACCGCGAACTACTGACTCACCCAATACGTAGTTACCCGACTCAGCACCGTTGTCACAAGGGTTAGCAATTGAACATTGCTGGGTGGTGTCGCTAAAGTCGCTGTAGAAACCAATAGCTTCCGCAAAGAAAGAACCTTGGTTAAAACGAACGCCGGCTTCGTAGTTATTGCTGGTTTCTGGTTCCTGGAACTCTTTGGCACCGCCGCCTAAAGGCGAAAAACCTTTATGTGCGCCGGCCAGTACTTGCCAGTTATCGTTGACGTCATAAGTGAAGGATACGCCCGGCAACCACTCGTCGCTATCGTTTGAACGCGTGCTGTCCAGTTGCTCGCGAGCCGTATCAGCAAACTGATTACGATAAGACTCTACGTCTTCATAACGCAGCGCAAAGTGTACATTAAGGTCTTCTGTTGCCTGCCACCGATCTGTCAGCCAGAAGCTAATTGCGTCAGCGCCTTCTAAACGGTTATTGCCGCCGGTAGGCATAACTTCGCCCTGGTAGACGAGGCTGCCGTTAACCTGATCATAAATTTCAACCGGCTGAAAACGATCCATCTCGTCGCTGTGGTCACGAACACCTACTTCAAGGTTATGAGTTCCTAAAGCAAACTGAGCATTGGCTTCAATGCCTTTTGATTCATAAGCACGGTTGTTGTTTTTGTAGTTCAAACCGGCTTCATCCTGAGTGCCTCGCAAAATAGCCAATGCCTCGGCGTCACCGTTATTAGCCGCACTGACGTACGCATTACCTCCATCCAGTTTGAACCAGTTACGGGCATAGTCGTTGTAGTAGCCTAAAATACTGAAAGTCAGATTATCCGTCGCTTCAAACGCGTAGTTTAAGCTGTAGCCTTTGTGCGAGTTATCCATCTGGTCAATCTCAGACAGCCCGTAACGGCGGTTTTCATTCTGAGCGAAATCTTCATCGGTCAAACCGAGATAAGTTTCGTTTGAGATTTCTTCTGAATATTGAACTTTGGCCAACAAGCTCTGGCGCTCGCCAGTCCACTGCAGTTTTGCAACGTAGTCTTCAATATCAAAACCGGCATCGCGGCTGCTACGGTCAATTTCTTTGAAGCCGTCACTGCTGCGTTGAACGGTTTCTAATAAAAAGCCCCACTGGCCTTCCGTACCGCCCACATGAGCGTGAATGTCACGGCTGCTGTTTTCGCCAAATTCAGTTAGTACCTGGCCGCCAAAGTCTTCCGGAACGGGTGTTGTCACCAGGTTTAGAACTCCGCCGGTTGTCTGTGGGCCGTAACGCAGTAAAGGAGCGCCTTTTAATACTTCAACTGATGACATACGGAAGGTGGTCGGGAAGTAGTAGGCGGCCGGGTTTGAATAAGGTGCCGGAGCCATCATGACACCGTCTTCCAGCAGCGTGACCTTGCTGACACGCCCTGCTGTTGCAGCACGAATACCGATATTCGGACGTAGGCCTTCGCCATCTTCTTCACGGACATAAACACCCGGGATGGTTTTCATTAACTGGTTGATGTCGCTCGGAACTTCAATGCGCATCTGTTCTTCGTCAATGACGGCGCTGGAGCCGGCTACATTGCGGGCGTCTGTTTTACTGCCAATAATTTTGATTTGCTCGATATCAGTATCGCCGTTGGCGTTATTGGCCATAGCGGGAGTTGCAAGAGCGGCCAATATGGTGCTGGCTAAGATCGTTTTCTTCATAACGGACTCGGTTCACCTTTATTAAAAAATTATTTTAGATTAATTAAATTCGAGGGGATGATAATTAAAATAAGAATGATTCGCAATAATAGATTCCGTTGTTTTTTGATCTAGCTCTTGATTCTGGCGCTGCTTCCACAGATTTGAAAAAGACTTGGAAGAATTAATGCAATTACCAGCGCGATCTATAGAATTCTAACTTAACGGTTAAAAATATAAGGATGGCAAGTATGCCCGCGATACATATGAAAGGAAGTGTCTCTATTCTCGTTGTAATGCTGCTGTCAGGTTGCGCCCTGTTAACTCCGAAAGAGCAAGTGCCGACATATTACCAGTGTGGTGCCAGCGAGCTCAGTGTACTGCAAAAAGAAAACGGTGTGCTGTTAAGTTACGGGTCGCAACAGGAAGAGTTACCTCGGGCTGTGAGTGGCTCCGGAGCTCGTTACTCAAATGATAAAGATCCATTAACTCAAGTCTGGAATAAAGGTAACGAAGCCGATATTACCTGGCGGGGTCAGGAAATGCCGCTGTGTGTTGAGCAAGGCACTTTACCCAAACACTTTACGGCAAGAGGTAATGAGCCTTTTTGGCAAGTGGCGGTAAATCCACAGCATATGGCACTGACCACTCCTGAGAGCGAAGCAATTATTGATTTAGTCGCAGCGGAGGTTGTTTCTGAGCAACCTTATGAATGGCGTATTGAGTCGACGACCGATAAACATCTTATTGTTATTGACAGACTATGTCGCGATTCGATGAGCGGACGTTTATATCCATACCAGGTCGACTTACAAGAATCTGACCGCATGTATTCTGGCTGCGGTGGCGATAGCGAATGGTTACTTCAGGGGGCTACCTGGGAGCTCTCTGAATTTGAAAGCCATGCGATACATTCTAAGCCGGCAACCATTCAGTTTTTGAAAGACAGCCAGCTTGCCGGTTTTAATGGTTGTAATCGTTATTTTGGGAACTACAACATGGGTGGAGAACTCGCTCAAATTCGTATTACAGGAAGCACAAAAATGGCGTGCAGTGGCGAGGCTAACGAACTCTCGCAAGAGTTCAGCAGTGTTCTGGAGCGAGTTTATCAAGTGAATATTGATGATAAAGGGCGCTTGATATTGAGCACTCGTGGGGGCCGTCAAATGACATTTAAGCAACAGAGCGAATAACGGCAAAAGGGCGCCACCATGCAATTAAAAAAGTACACAGATTACGGTCTGCGAGTTCTTATGTATCTTGCTGCAAAAGAGGATACGAAGCGCGCCACTATTGATGAGTTGAGCGGCATATTCAATGTTCCCCGCAATCACTTAAATAAGGTCGTTCATCAATTAGGCAAAGAAGGTCTAATTGAAACGCGTCGTGGTAAAAATGGTGGCTTCCTGTTGGCTATTAAGCCGTCTGATATCCGGCTGGATAAAGTCATACGCAGACTGGAGGGTGATGAGTACTGGGTCGACTGCCATAAACCCGAGTGCGCTATTTTTCCTGTTTGCGAGCTGAAACATGTGATCAATCAGGGGAAAGAAACCTTCTACGACTTTCTGGCGGGCTATACTCTTGCTTCATTAGTAAGTAATGATGCACAAATTAGAGAGTTTTGGGGGACCCCTATTCCGGTAACTATCGACAAAGACTGACTTTTTGTCTCAATGCTGGTCGCTGCCGTTGCAATTGGTTAGAGTTCGGAGTATCAAAGAAGAACAATAACCAGAATGAAGATTAGGGGGAACTATGCTGAAAAAGATAGCTATCGGATTGACTGTCGCTTTAGCCGGGCATTCCGCTCAAGCCGGTGAATGGCTGCACTGCGGAAACGTTTTTGATAGTGAGAGTGGTCGTCTGGCTGGTGAGCGTTATATTGAAGTTACTGACAACAAAATTACCGCTGTAAAAGTGAACCGACCCGGTGATGATGCTTCGATTACCGACTTGAGTTCTCATACCTGTTTACCCGGTCTTATAGACTTACACGTGCACCTTGACGGTCAGTCCGGGCCGAATTCATACATAAAACAGTTTACTGAAAACCCAGCCGATCTCGCTTTAACTGCTCAGCATTACGGTATGAAAACGCTGAATGCGGGCTTTACCACGGTAAGAAATCCGGGTGACTCTTATAATGTAACTATTGCTCTGCGCGATGCCATCAATGACGGTGTCGTTGATGGTCCCAGAATTTATTCTGCGGGCAAATCGTTGGCAACGACAGGTGGGCATGCCGACCCTACTAATGGTTGGAAGGAAGAACTCATGGGGCGTCCCACACCAAAAGACGGTGTCATTAACAGTGCGGAGGGCGCACGTGAGGCCGTACGCCAGCATTATAAAGATGGAGCTGATTTCATCAAAATTACCGCAACAGGTGGTGTTTTAAGTATGGCCAGTAGTGGCGATAACCCACAGTTTACCGATGATGAATTAAAAGCTCTGGTGGATATTGCTAACGATTATAACTTTCACGTTGCAGCCCATGCTCACGGCAAAGCCGGTATGTTACGTGCTGTAAAAGCGGGGATCACCTCGGTGGAACATGGCACTTACATGGATGACGAAGTGATTGCTGCAATGAAAGAGCATGGTACTTATTTGGTTCCGACAATTATGGCCGGTAAATTTGTTGCTAAGAAAGCTGAAATTGACGGCTATTTCCCCGATGTTGTCAGACCAAAAGCACGTGCCATAGGACCCCAAATTCAGGACACTTTTGCTAAGGCTTATAAGGCTGGTGTGAACTTTGCTTTTGGCACCGATAGCGGTGTTTCAGCGCACGGCGATAACGCGCTTGAATTCCAGTACATGGTAGAGGCTGGCGTATCGGAAGCAGAAGCGATCCAGTCAGCGACTAAAACGGCAGCAAAGTTACTGAAAAATGAAAATATTGGTCATCTGGAGGAAGGTAAACTGGCCGATATTGTTGCCGTAAAAGGGAATCCGCTGGAGGACATCACGGTACTACAAAATGTGAGCTTCGTGATGAAAGACGGCAAGGTTTATAAGCACCAGTAAGGCACCCCGGAAGGGTTAGTCGAAACGAACTGACCCTTCCAGCTTTAGTGAGCTGTGATCCGTACTGCGCACTTCGTATTTGGTTTTATCATCTTGCTCTGACGCCCATAGCTGTACCCGTGCAGGTAAAATAACTGGGCGCTTAAAGGTAACGTCGATATAAGTTACGGCTTTTTGCTGACGCTGCTCAAGCTCAGCCTGAGCTCTTGCCATCATATACATGCCATGAATAATTGGTTTTTCAAAGCCAAACCAGCGTGAGACCAGCGGATGCAGGTGAATTGGGTTAAAGTCGCCGGAAATGCGTGCATAGCGTCGGCCCATACCACTGCCTAATTGCCAGTGACTGAGATTTTCCCAGCCGGCTTCCGGCTCAAATGCTTTTATCGGAGGCGTCGATTTTTTCGTTGTTCCAGCATTCTGTCCACTCATCACCTGATAAACGCTGGAGCATGTTGCCACTTTCTCATTATTTTGCCAGAACTCAACCACAAACTGGGGGCGCAGGCGACGCGGAGAAACATCAGGGCCGCGCTTAGGTACTTTTACTCTGGATACCAGCTGAAAAGGCGCTTGCGCAGAAATGACCTGATGACGCTCAATTTTATTGCTGACATGAACTAAACCAGGCGCAGGCCAGGGAAAGCTGTCATCGAGCATTTGCGATAAATGAGCTCTTTGCGCAATGCAGTACAGCATGGCCAGAGGAACATCACTGACAAAACCACCAAACGACTGTTGATAACGGCTCAGATGCTTAGCTGTTGGCGCAGGAATAGAATACTCTTTGAGCAAAGTTTCAGACTCTGCTGCTGACTCATCGCTGCGTTGTAACGTTAACAGAGAACGCAGTAACATGCTGGGCATCGGGCTTAGCTTTTGCGGGCTTGTATCAACACGTTCCATAGTGATAGTTAAACTCCATACTGACAATATGGCTATTCTCGCACATGTCTCCTGCTATCAACAGTCCGACCACTAAAAAGCCGCTCCGGAGAGCGGCTTCTTTACGTTCCTTTTACTTTTGTGATTCAAGGTCTTCATTCAGGTCTTCGTCATGCTTTTCAAGGTCCCACGGGAGAACTCCGGGACTGTTATGACGGAAGTGCAGATAGTTCTCAAACTGATTAATCACATCGTTGATGATATCAGTCTGCTCATAACCATATAGATTATAAGACTGCCCACCTTGTCTGAGGAATACTTCAGCTCGATAATAAACTTCTCTGCCTTCATCGTTAGTTAAAGCATACTCTGGCAGCAGGTAGTCTTTTAAGCGAATTTCGTAAGCAAATTCTAAGTCGCCTTTTCGCTCAACGCTGAGAATAATGCGGTTATGCTCTTCGTCAGCTCGGAATTCTGCCGGCCAGTCCTGATCTTTTAACTCGTCCCGCACCTTTTTCATGCTTTCGGTAGCTGGTCCGTTGATAAACTTAAGTACTGACTCTTTATTCGGAAAGTCTACCAGCCCAGCCAGACGTTTTTTCCAATAGTCGGCTCCCTCGTTGACTCCGCGACGATGAGAATGGCGGTGACTCTGAAGACTTTTAGACTGATGACCTTCAATTATGAGCGCACGCCACATACCCGCCGCCGATATTAAGATAATGATCGCAAAGGGTAACGCGCTGGTAATAGCTGCGGTTTGCAGAGCTCCTAACCCACCCGCTACGAGCAATACGGATGCAACAATACCTTCAGTGCTCGCCCAGAAAACACGCTGCCAGACAGGCGTTTCCATCATGCCGCCAGAGGACAATGAATCAATAACCAATGAGCCAGAATCCGATGACGTTACAAAGAAGGTGATGATTAACAGTACTGTCAGGAAGCTCAGGACACTGGTCATAGGCAGATTTTCGTAGAGCTTAAACAGCGCTACTGCCTGGTTATCCTGAACTTCTGAAATTAAGGTTGTGTAACCCTCGTTCATGATCATATTCAACGCTGTGTCACCGAATACGGCAAACCAGAAGAAAGTGAATATGGTTGGTACCAGCATAACGCCAAAAACAAACTGGCGGATGGTGCGGCCGCGGCTGATTTTGGCAATAAACAGCCCGACAAAAGGTGCCCAGGCAATGGTCCAGCCGAAGATAAATAATGTCCAGTTACCAATCCAGTCACTGCGCTCATAGGCCTGTAAATTGAAGGTGCGCTCTACAATGCCACTTATGTAAGCGCCGGTATTTTGCAAGAAGGTTTCCAGAATATGGATAGTCGGCCCAACCGCGAAAACAAACAGAACCAGGAATAGGACTAAAGCTATATTGATCAAAGATAATCGTTTAATTCCTTTATCCATGCCTGCAACTACTGAAGCAATTGCGGCCAAGGTAATAATGCCAATAGCGATAACCTGAACCGTGGTTCCGACCGGAATGTCTTCCCACAAATAGTTGAGACCGGCATTAATTTGAATAACCGAAAGCCCTAACGTGGTGGCAATGCCGAACATGGTGCCGAGAATGGCGAAGGTATCAATAGTATGCCCAATGGGGCCATTAATTTTATCACCGATGAGTGGGTACAAGGTTGAGCGCATGGTGAGCGGTAAGCCGTGGCGAAATGAAAAATAGGCCAGAACCAAACCGACCAGGCCGTAAATTGCCCAAATGTGAAAGCCCCAGTGAAAATAAGCGATTTGCATCGCCTGTTTAGCTGAGCCGACGGTTTCAGCCGCACCAGCCGGGGGCTCGGCATAATGTAGTATGGGCTCAGAGACACCAAAAAAGAGTAAGGCTATGCCATAACCTGCTGAAAAGAGCATCGCAAACCAAGAGGTGAAACTGTATTCGGGTTCGCAATGATCGGGGCCGAGTTTAATTTTCCCCCAGCTTGAAACACCCACGCCAATAATGAACATGAGGAAAAGTGCGACGGCTAACATGTAGAACCAACCGAAATTTTCGGTAATACCAGCAAGAGTCCAGCTAAACAGCTCGCCGGCTTTTTCCGGGGCACTTAAAGTGCCTACAACCAGTAAAGCTATAACGATAACCGCAGGAAGAAAGACAGGCAGTAAAATCGCTGAATGCCACTTTCGCTTCTCGGTCGACATAAAAGCTCCTGTTTTTATTATGATTTATTTATATATAGACTACTTAAAAAGATTTGTAATGGGTCACTTTGCATTTATTTGCTGTTTAGTTTCTGGTCTGTGGGTTAATATTGCGGCGTATGTTTATCGATAATGAGTTATGTTGCAATTTATGGATCATGAGAAACAACTGGTTAACCTTGAACATTTAGCAAACTCGGTACCGGGGGCGCTATACCAGCTTGAACGCTCACCGGACGGGCAATTGAAATTTAATTATGTCAGTCAGGGCGTTGAGGCTATTTTTGGGTGCTCGGCTGAGTCACTGGCAAATGACGTGACATTGCTGAGTGAAATTATTCATCCCGACGACTTACAATCTGTTTTGAGCAGTATGCATAACTCTGCCCGCTATCAATATTTGTGGGTGAAAGAGTATCGGGTGATTAAAAATGGCAGAGTTAGCTGGATATATGGGCACGCAGTAACCAGTCAACAGGCCGACGGCAGTACGCTCTGGAATGGACAGATGCTGGACATTACTGAGAGAAAAATGCTGGAGCTGAAAGTTGAAGAAAACCAGCGCAATTTAATGCTTGCTGAGCGAGTTGCCGGGCTCGGGCATTGGCAGCTTGATTTAGAAACCGGGCAGTCGCAGTGGTCGGATACCATGTACAATTTACATGGTTTGGACAAGTCCAGGGTAACGCCCTCATTAGCCCTGACTTTAGAAAGAACTCATCCCGAAGACAGACAAGCGGTAACCGACGCAATTAATGCCGTTAAACAGTCTGGCGCGAGAGATGTCGAGCATCGTATTATGCTTGGCGACGGTGAAATCCGATGGTTACGGCAGTCGGGGATTTATCGCATTGACGAAGCCGGGCGTGAAATTATTTTTGGTACCACGCAGAATATTACCGACTATAAAGAACTTGAGCTCAAGCTCAGGGAAACCGGTGGCAATGACGAGCACACCGGATTTTATAATCGACGGCTTATGCTGCAGTCTCTGCAACGGCGCTTTAGTTTATACCAGGCTCATTCTGAGCATCAGTATTATGTCATGGTCGTGCGCGTTGCAAATAACGCAGAAACGTTAAAAGCCGTCAGCAAAATTGTCCGTCAGAACATTCAGGATTACGACACTCCGGGTTGCTTAGGAAAAGGAATTATCGTTGTACTCATGTCAACGCTGTCAGCAGAGCAAAATAAGAATTGCCTGCAGGCTACCCGGCAGTTGTTAGAGCAGCACGGCATTGAGCATAAAATAGCGTTGGAGTCTGCACAAATAACAGATCTGAGGTTTGACGATGTGTTATTACGTGCGTTGAATTAATTTAACGGCTTACCCGTTGGCGAGTTATCGATACTCCAGTCTTGCGCCTTACCCATGGAATTTATGGGTAATTGCTCTCCAAAGCTAATTCGCTCCGGTATTTCCGCAGCGCAGAGGTTGTCACTTAACCAGGTTTGAACACTTTGTTCAGTTACCGTTTCACTAATATTCTCCTGTAAAACAATAAAGGCCTTCAGTCCATAGCCTTCGTCGGATCTCATCGGGCGTACCGTTGCATCGGCAACTGCCGGGTGTTGACGCAGACACTTAGCAATATGAGCCGGGAACACATTGATTCCTCGTATCGAAACCGCCTTGTCGACTCGTCCGGTGATTTGGAATTCATCCTCTGTATGCCACTGGGTATTATCTGGTATTTCGTAAATAACCTTTGTTTGCCTATCAATTAGTTGCTGATGGTTTTCTGTATTTTTGCGCCAGCGGGATAACAAACGGTAGTTATTTTCTGGTTTACTCCGGTAAGCCATACCTGCAGTCTCGGAACTACCATAAATTTCCACAGCGCGAGCTGCGCCTATAGCATACAACTGGTGCACCGTACTGGCCGGGCATGGTCCGGCAGAGCTAATAAAAAGCACTCCGGGCGGTAATGGTGGCATCTCTGACGATAACTGAGTGAGTAACTCAGGGAAACCGACAACAGCATCTCCGGCACGTAAGCCACCGTTGCGAACGTGGCTATAAGCTTTAAAACCACGCAAAACCGGCGCATCAACAAGATGTGGCAACAATACGGTAAACAGAAACCCATAAATATGGTGGCTTGGCACTAAAGCGACAATACGAACTGGAGATAACTCATAATCGTTGTCAAAGATACGGACAAACTCTCTCACTTCCTCAACTAATGCACTCCATGAATGCTCGCAGGCTTTGGGTTGGCCGGTGCTGCCGGAAGTGGTAACTGTTAAGTTTTGGGTGTGAACTTGCCGCGATTTCAGAACAACTTCAGCCCATTCAGCCAGACTGTTACGGCGCAGAAGGTAATCTTCCACTCCGCTGTCCCCCATATGAAAGAACTGAACTACCCGGCCAGCTAAGGCCAGTCGTTCCAGCGAATCAACTACAACGTCATCCTCGCCATTGTCTTTGGTTGACTTGTTTTTTGCCACTAACGTGTCGTCTTCATGCCATTGGCGACGCTTCCAGTACTCACTTTCAGCCGGACGCATACGCGCAAGTTCATCGGCGATAAGATCGCCTATGACAGTAACAATAAGGTGCTGCTGAAGTGAGTCTGTCACTTTATAGTCGCTTAACGAATACCCAGTAGGTGTCGCCGGTTAAAGCTTTTTTCATATGAACTTTAACTTTGGTCGGTTGCATTTCGTAGTCAAAAACATATTCAAACATGGTGTTTAAATTGCCGTTTTTAACGCCTTCGTCGAAGCGTCCTTTAAACTCAGGGCTGTTGGTGCATGGTGCCACTTCGTTAAAGAAGTTTTTGCCAACGACAGCACCCGGGTCACGACCGGTAATGTCACCTTCGGCGGCGTTGTATTGAATGATTTTACCGCTGGCGTCTAACTGAATAGCACCAAACGCAATGTCGTTTAATTTGTCGTCTGACATTTTAGCTAAGGTGTTTTCGATATCATCAGAACCGAATTGAACAATTTCCATTGTGTTACCTCTAAGTACGAAATGTATGGGTTAATAGTGGAGCCCGAGACATTTAGATCATGTTTTCTTAACACTTCTTAAAGTGAAATTAACAACAAGCAGGTCTATACTTGCTCCCAGGTAAATAATTAAGGATAAAAATAATGCCCAGAACGCCTAAATTTCACCGGGAAACAGCGCTTAACAATGCGCTGAAGCTTTTCTGGCGCAAGGGGTACCACGCAACCTCTATGAAAGACATAGAGGAAGAAATGGATATGAGGCCAGGAAGTATTTATGCTGCATTTGGCAATAAAGAAGCCTTATTTAAAGAGACCCTTGAAGAATACTCCTCTCTTGCAGAAGATGAGTTTAAGCAAGCCTTAGCGCAGAAATCTTCGGTGCTGCAGGGAATAAGTTTGTACCTTCGTAACATTGCGGTAATGACAGAGACCTGTGCACCAACTCAGGCGTGTATGCTGGTAAAAACCTTGCTGGAATTTACGCCGGAAGACAAAGCGTTTAGCGAGCCTGTACAAAGTTATCTTGATAAATTTGAACAGCTTTTTACAGAGGCGTTTCAGCAGGCGCAGCAGCGTGGAGAAATCGGTAGTTCGCAGTCTCCTGAACGTCTGGGGCTTTTATTACAGACGAATATTATTGGTTTGCGCACCATGGCCAGGCGAGAAATTCCGCGGCAGCAGCTGGAAAGCTTAGCCGATGATATAATTGCGAGAATTATTCCCGCAAGTTAAACAGGCCACGGTAGCTATTAGGGTTAAATTGCCAGGTTATCAGCAAAATAAGAATGCCGACAATAATGTGTAACTGCCAGCCGAAACTGTAATTGCCGGAAACGTCTCTGAACCATCCGGTTAATAACGGCATCAGGCTGGCAAACATAAAGCCAATACCCTGCATAAAAGAAACTAGGCGTCCTGCCTGCACAGGGTTATCGATATGGTCCAGCGCCATAACAATGCATAGCGGGAAAGCGCCACCTAAGCCAAAGCCGCAAAGTGCCGACCATAGCCAGGGAGCTTCGGTCGGAAACCAGCTTAACCCCGCAAAGCCTGCCATTTGAATAAGTACCGCGGCTGTTAGCCACAACCTTCGGTCTTGTGTGCGCGAGAGAGCCGGCAGCAGCAAAGCGCCGATAACCTGAACCAGAGAAAATAGCGCCAGTAAATTCCCTGCTTTTTGTGCGGGCCAACCGAATTCACCATAAAATGGCGCTATCCACGCAATAAATCCGGCGTATCCGGCATTCACCAGGGCGAAATAAATACCCAGAAGCCAAGCCCGGGGGTAACGGTGAGCCCGCAGTAACAGGTGTCGGGGAGGAATGCTGGCAACCGGTGTGCGATTAAATGGTAAGTACCAAATAATCAGCACTATTGCCGCCAAAAGAGACCAGCTGCCTAGTGCCTGAAAGCGCTCAGGTAACAAATTTGCAGCCCATGGAGTCGCGACAGCACCTAGTGCCGCGCCGCCCATGAGTGCCGCAGACCAAAGGCCAGTGACCATGCCTAAGCGATTCAAATACTGTTGTTTGGTCAGTTCCGGAATAACGATATGCAGTAATGCAATGCCAACTCCGCCTACTAAAGCACTGGTAATCATGCTGGTGCTGGTCGGCTCAAATAGTCGGGTGGTAAGGCCTGCGCACAGAATCAACAAGCCCAGCCCAATACCTTGCCGATAACCCAAAGCTGTTGTCACCCGCCCGGCAAATAAGGCCATTAAGCCAATCATTAGAATGGGCAGTGTCGTTAACAGCGATATCTCACTGAAAGACAGACCTGTGATGGTTTGTAGCTCATCGGTTAGTGGCCCTACGGATGTCAGCAAAGGGCGCAGATTAAGCCCTAGCAATACCAGTACGAGCAAGCCGAACAGCAGGGGGAATTTAGACGGTTTTGCGACAGGCGCCGATTGAGTCTGCAAAGTAATACCACCAGTCCTTAAAAGCCATACTTTACTCAATTTTCATCGCGGTGTGAAACCGTGTTATTATTTCGCGCCAACAGTGATCGTCCGTTTTTTAAAAGAGAACCCGTTATGACCGCGTCTCCGGTGTTAGGGAATTTGTTTATCATTGCGGCCCCGAGTGGCGCAGGGAAATCGAGCCTGATTCGGGCTTTGTTGGAAAAGCATCCTGATCAGTCTATGCAGGTGTCTGTATCGTCCACCACACGTGCTCCGCGTCCGGGAGAAGTACAGGGCGTTCATTATCACTTTCTCAGTACTGAAGAATTTGAGCAACGTATTGATGCCGGTGAATTTTACGAATGGGCACGTGTATTTGGCAACTATTACGGCACTTCCCGTAAAGTTGTAGAGTCTTTATTGGCTGAAGGCAAAGACGTGTTTCTGGATATTGACTGGCAGGGCGCTCAACAGGTTCGTGAACATCACCCTGAAGTGCGTTCGGTTTTTATTGTTCCGCCCAGCCTGGAAATTCTGGAGGAACGTTTGCGTGTTCGCGGACAGGATTCTGACGAAGTTATTGCTGAGCGCATGGCAAAAGCTCAGGCAGAAATGTCGCATTATCATGAGTTTGACTATCTACTGGTAAATGATGACTTTAACAACAGCCTGGCATCGCTGGAGCATATTGTTTTAGCTCAGCGGCAAAAAATGCCGCATCAGCAAATAAGATATTCAAGCGTATTGAAGGAATTGCTTGGATAATAGGCCTTAATTCCGTATAATTCTTAGCCTTTCGAAAAATACGACTCACGCTTTATTGGGAGTAAACCATGGCTCGCGTAACTGTAGAAGATGCTGTAGACCGTGTTGGTAACCGTTTTGATTTAATTTTGTTAGCCTCACGCCGCGCGCGTCAGTTGGCCAATGGTAAAGAGCCATTAGTTGAAACAAAAAACGAAAAACCAACTGTTATTGCTTTGCGTGAAATAGAGCAAGGCCTTATCGACAATGAACGCCTTGATATTGAAGATCAGGCGGCTCAAAAGCAGCAAGACGCTGAAGAACTGCGTGCGGTAGATGCACTACGCGGTATCGAATAAAAGTTTCTGTTCGCCAACGGCATCAATGCCGTTGGCAATTCCGTCAAATCCCCTTATTCTGAAAGTATATTCATAGTCCGGTATTACCCGGGGAGTTAACTGGTGTACTTATTTGAAGGCTTAAAGGCTCAGGTTAGTGAGTATCTTCCGTCCGAGCAGGTGGAACGTATTCGTGATGCCTTTGTTGTAGCAAACGAAGCCCACAGTTCGCAAAAACGCAGCAGCGGCGAGCCTTACATTACGCACCCGGTTGCGGTTGCAAGCCTGCTTGCTGACATGAGGCTGGATTGCGAAACCTTAATGGCGGCTTTACTCCATGACGTTATTGAAGATACTGAAACCAGCCGGGAAGATCTGGCCGAGCGTTTTGGGGCAACTGTTGCCAGTTTAGTAGAGGGCGTGTCTAAACTGGATAAGTTGCAGTTCAACTCCAAAGAAGAAGCCCAGGCCGAAAACTACCGCAAGATGATTATGGCGATGGTGCAGGATATCCGGGTTATTCTGATTAAACTGGCTGACCGCACCCATAACATGCGCACCATTCAGCATTTGCGCCCCGACAAACGCCGCCGTATTGCCCGTGAAACCTTAGAAATTTATGCACCTTTAGCGCACCGCCTGGGTATGCACGATATTAAAAATGAGCTGGAGCAACTGGGCTTCTGGGCGCTGTACCCCTGGCGTGGAAAATTGCTTGAGTCAGAAGTAAAACGTGCCCGCGGTAACCGTCGCGAGTTTACCGAGCGAGTGCAAAGTGAAATCAGTTCGCGCCTGGACGGTAACAATATTCAGGCACGGGTGTCTGGCCGTGAAAAGCATCTGCACAGCATTTACCGGAAAATGCAGGCCAAAGAAGTGAAGTTTGAACAGGTCATGGACATATACGCTTTCCGCGTCATTGTGGACAGTGTCGATACTTGTTACCGGGTTCTTGGGGCGCTGCACAATTTGTATAAGCCTATTGAAACGCGGTTTAAAGACTACATTGCTATTCCAAAGTCGAACGGTTATCAGTCTTTGCATACCTCCTTGAAAGGCCCTCACGGGGTGCCGGTAGAAATTCAGATTCGTACCGAAGAGATGGATCTGATGGCTGACCGCGGTGTCGCCGCGCATTGGATGTACAAACAATCGGATGACTCCAGTACCACGGCTCAGGTGCGTGCGCGTAAGTGGATGCAAAGCTTGTTAGAGTTACAACAAAGTGCAGGCAACTCGTTTGAATTCATTGAAAGCGTAAAGTCTGACTTATTCCCGGATGAAATATACGTGTTCAGTCCCGATGGCCGAATTACCGAATTACCTCAGGGCGCTACCGCGGTAGATTTTGCCTACGCTGTGCACACCGACGTTGGTAACACCTGTATTGGTGCGAGAGTTAACCATCGTACTTATTCGTTGAGTAAACCGCTGGAAACCGGGCAAACGGTTGAGATAAAAACAGCACCTAACTCGCGGCCGAATATTGCTTGGTTAAACTTTGTGGTAACCGGTAAAGCCCGGGCTAAAATTCGCCAGTACCTGAAAAGTCAGGAAGCTGACGAAGCGCAACAGTTGGGTGAGCGCTTACTTCGCTCAGCACTCGGGCAGGTCAGTTACGATGAAATTCCAGAGTCGGAATTTAAGCGGGTATTGCAGGAAACAAAAATTGATAGCCGCGAGAATTTGCTGAAACAAATTGGGCTGGGCAATATGATGTCGGTGGCCATTGCGAAGCGGCTTTTAGGCGACTTACAGCCGATAAAAGATGACAACGCATCACAGAAAAGCCTCTCAATTAAAGGCGCAGAAGGTCTGCTGGTCAGTTTTGCCAAATGCTGTCGCCCCATTCCGGGCGACGATATCATTGCCCATGTGAGTCCGGGTAAAGGTTTGGTTATTCATCGTCGTGAGTGTAAAAACGTTCGTGGCCATGAAGATGACCCGGGGCGTTACTTCCCGGTTGAGTGGGATAACAAACCCGAAGCCGAGTTTATTTCTGAAATTCGCATTGAAATTGTCAATAATCAGGGCGTGCTGGCTAAGTTAACATCGGCTATTGCAACCACGGGCTGTAATATTGATGGTCTGCAGACCGAAGAAATTGATGCCAACATTTATTTCATTGATGTGGCTTTAACGATAAAAAACCGTAAGCATTTAGCGGATGTGATCCGTCATATTCGCAAGATGCCGGATGTTCAGCGCGTGACGCGCTTAAGGAAGTAATATGTCTAAAGTGATTATTTCAACGGATAAAGCGCCAGCAGCTATCGGCACTTATTCGCAGGCGGTAAAAATTGGTACGACAGTATACCTTTCCGGACAAATTCCTCTGGTTCCTGAAAGTATGGAGCTCGTTAGCGAAGACTTCACGGCCCAGGCCGAGCAGGTGTTTAAAAACCTGACGGCTGTTTGTGAGGCATCCGGCGGCGAACTGCAGGACATGATAAAGGTACAGATTTACCTGACCGATCTGGGGCAGTTTGCCATTGTAAATGAAGTCATGGCGAAGCATTTCAGAGAACCGTATCCGGCTCGCGCGGCTATCGGCGTAAAGCAGTTGCCGAAAGGCGCGCAAATCGAAATTGACGGCATTATGGAACTGCCCAGTACCTATTAATTAAGCTGTTTCTGGTGTCGGCTCTCTGTCTTCCAGAGGGCGGCGCCAGATGATAATGGCAATAGCCACGGCTGCCAGAATAAAGCAATACCCCGTATGCAGACTGACCGATAGTGGCGATATTTTAAAGCTGGCTCCCATCAACAGTGCCTGTGCCCCGTAAGGCAAAGCTCCCTGCACAACGCAGGCAAAAATATCCAATAAGCTGGCGCTTTGGCGCGGTGCTAAATTGCCCACTTTGGCCAGACGTTTACTAACTTCGCCGGCCAGTAAGATACTGACGGTGTTGTTGGCGACGCATAGATTTGTCAGAGCGGTCAGGGCCGCCACGCCAATAGCTGATGCCCGCTGCTTGTGTTTACTGACTTTATTCGCTGCGCTTTCGACAAAACCCGCTAAGAAAGCCAATCCCCCTTGCTGACGAATTAACGCCGACAAGCCGCCAATGAGCAGCGACAGCAGGAAGATTTCCTGCATACTGCCAAAACCTTCGTAGATATCCTGACTAAAAGCCACCCATTCGTAGTCGACAGTGAACATGCCAAAAGCGGCTGCTAATACAATGCCAAGCCCGAGTACGGCAAAAACATTAAGCCCCATAACCGCTAAAACAATAATGATGAAATAAGGTAATGACAGCCACAAGTTGGCTTCCGGAATTTCTAAAGGCACCTGGCTGGTGTCGTAAGTGACTAACCAAATTACGGTAAAGATAGCCGCGGGTATGGCAATTTTTAAGTTCGCGCGGAATTTGTCCCGCATGGTACAGCCCTGTGTACGAGTTGCTGCAATGGTGGTGTCTGAAATAATGGATAAGTTATCGCCAAACATGGCACCGCTAACAAGTACCCCGGCCAGCAGCGGCAAGCTAATATCGGTTGCTTCACCAATGCCCAGAACCACCGGAGCCAGCGCCGCCAGTGTGCCCATAGAGGTGCCCATAGCGGTAGAGATAACCCCGGCAATAATAAACAACCCGGGCAGCAGGAAAGAAGCCGGAATAACATTTAGCCCAAGCGCCACCATCGCGTCGACCCCACCGGTTGCCTCTGCCACCGTCGAAAACGCACCCGCCAGCAAGTAAATGAGACACATGGTAATAATGTTGTTGTCGCCAACGCCGCCAACGAAGGTTTCGATGCGCTCTTCAAATGCCTGCTTACTGAGTAAAATACCAAGGACTATGGCCGGCAGAATCGCAACCGGGCTGGGTAATTGGTAAAACGCGTATTCGACCCCTTCGCTTTGAAAATACAATCCGGTTCCTAAGAACAGGATCAAGAATAATGCGAGAGGTAATAGCGCTTTAGCGCTAGCCGGTTGTGGCGAAGCATTGGTCATGTGTCAGCCTTCTTATTTTTATTTGGACGTCCAGAAGTTTATACAGCTAATTATCCTGATGCAACCTTATTCCAATTACGTGTAGACTGTCGGTAAAGTTGTTTTAGATCAGGATAAAGATAATGAGCCCCGATGAACTGCATTTGCAAATACGAAATTTGCGGCTGGAAGATTACGAACAGTTAAAAGAATTAATGGATGCTGTCTACACAGACATAGGTGGCTCCTGGAGCCAGTTCACCATAGAAAAGCTGATAAAGGATTTTTCTGAAGGTCAGTTTTGTCTGGAGGATAATGGCCGCATTGTTGGTGTCGCCTTAACGGTTAAGGTGGCCTACACCAAGTTTTCCAACCCTCACGCCTATGACGATTTAATTGGCCACAGAGAGGCCATTCTTAACAATAAAAAAGGTGACGCGCTTTATGGGCTGGATGTCTTAATTCATCCGGAGTATCGCGGTTATCGTCTGGGGCGTCGCTTGTACGACGCACGTAAAGAGTTGTGCCGGCAGGCCAATCTGCGCGCCATTCTGGCTGGTGGTCGTATTGTCAATTACCACAAATATGCAAATGAGCTGACGCCAAGTCAGTATCTGGACAAAGTGCAGCGGCGTGAAATTTATGACCCCATTCTGACCTTTCAGCTGGCGAATGACTTTAGCGTAAAGCGCCTGTTGGGTAAGTATCTTCCGGAGGATAAAAAGTCACGCGGCTTTGCCACATTGCTGGAGTGGAATAACTTCCTGTACGAGCCTTCAGACAATATTCTGACAACTCGTATTCAGAACGTCCGTGTAGGCGCGGTGCAGTGGCAAATGCGCTCGGTGGAGTCGGTAGAAGAGTTGCTGAAGCAGGTGGAGTACTTTGTTGATGCGCTGTCGGGTTATCAAAGCGACTTTGCCGTCTTTCCGGAGTTTTTCAATGCGCCGTTAATGGGGCTAACTGACCAGAGTCAGCAAATGGACGCAATTCGTTTTCTGGCTGGGTACACCGATCTGTTTAAGCGTGAAATGTCGCAAATGGCAGTCAGCTATAACGTCAATATTATTACCGGGTCGATGCCGGTGCAGGACGGAGATAGTATTTATAACGTCTCGTATTTGTGTCGTCGCGATGGCTCGGTAGAAGAGCAGTACAAATTGCATATTACCCCGCACGAAAAGCGCGACTGGGTCATTGAAGGCGGCAACGAAGTTAAAGTGTTCGATACCGACGCCGGACGCATTGGCATTTTAATTTGCTATGACGTGGAGTTCCCTGAACTGGGCCGCATAATGGCGGACGAAGGATTAGAAATTCTGTTTGTACCGTTCTGGACCGATACCCGTAACGCCTACCTGCGTGTACGACATTGCGCTCAGGCCCGTGCGGTAGAGAACGAGTGTTATGTGGTGATTTGCGGTAGCGTGGGCAACTTGCCTGAAGTGGAAAGTCTGGATGTGCAATATGCGCAGTCGGCAGTATTCTCTCCTTCGGATTTCGCCTTCCCGCATGACGCGATCATGTCGGAGACCACGCCGAACACGGAAATGCTAATGTTCTCAGACTTAAATCTGGATGAGCTGCGTTATTTGCACCATGAAGGTTCAGTGACCAATAAAAAGGATCGTCGTACGGATATCTATGAAGTATCTCGTAAACGGATGAGCTAGGGCATTTAGAATAGGGCTAAACGGCACCACTGGCTGGCATCGATATAAAGCTGGCCAATATCGGTGCCGTTCAATTTTTGTTTTAGCGGGTGCTTATCCAGAGCTTTCCACTCGCCGCGCTCATAAAGCTCGGTCATTTGCAGCAGATACCCCCATACACCCTCGCGGTTTTTCAATGCTTTTGTAATTTCTGAAGACAACGGAAGCTGTCTAAGCACCTCCTGCATAGATACGCCCAAAATGATATCCAGTAATGACAGCATGCCTGTTAAAAAAGCACTGGAACGGTGCTTTTCGTTAAGAATTTCAACCGTAACCAATTCCATAAAGCGCGCTCGGGTGACCGATTTAATGGTCAACTCTTCAGGCTGCCCTGCTGACACATTAGCTAAAACAATCAGAGTGATAAAACGGCGAATTTCGGTAGTACCCAAATAGACCAGGGCATGCTGGATGTTTTCAATCTTCTTGCGGCCGCCGTATAGTGCGCTGTTGACCAGTTTAAGCAAGCTGTAAGTGAGTGATAAGTCCTGCTCAATGGCCTGTCGTATGGTATCTAAGTCGAGCTCTTTTTTATGCGCCTCAGACAACAATGTCAGCATACTAATGCGGTTAGGCGCGAGCGATTTTTGCTGGACTATTTGCGGCTTTTCGAAGAAAAAGCCCTGAAAATAATCAAAGCCTAACTCCAGGCAACGCTCGAACTCGTCCCGGGTTTCAACCCGCTCGGCGAGCAGTGGAACGCCCTTTTCTTTAAAGAAGCGAATTTTTTCATCAAGCTCTAAACCTTGCTCCTGGATATCAACTTTCACCATATTGATCATAGGAATGAGAGGTTCCCATTGCCCGGCAAAATCATGATCATCCAATGCAATTCGGTAACCTTTGGCGCGAGTGGCACTGCATGCTTCTAATAAAGGCGCATCAACCCCCACGGTTTCCAGAAGCTCTACCCACACGGTGCGGGCGTTGAGGAAAGAAGGGAAGTCATTTAGCAAAGTACGGGCATGAAAATTGATAAATGCCTGCTTTCCCATACAAAGCGTCTGAATGTCACCCAGTAAATGTTGCTGCAAAAGCAGTTTAGAGGTGGCCTCGTTAGGATCAATATTCGGAAAACTGTTTTCAGTACTGTTGCGGAACAGCAGTTCATAACCAAAAACTTTTTGGTCTCTGGTTAAAATAGGTTGCCGCGCAATGTAGGAGTACGACATTGTTATTCTTATTATCCTGAGTGGAGCATAGGGTTAGTTCTGACCGAATCTCTCGGGTATACTGCTTATATCTAGTCCTATTTTCATAAAAAAGCAATGAGTCCTGAACGATATCAACGAATTAACCAAATGTTGGACAAACGTCAGCCAGACCTTACCGTTGTCATGGAGAACGTGCATAAAAACCATAACTTGTCTGCGGTGGTTCGCTCAGCAGATGCGATAGGTGTACATGAAATGCACGCCATATGGCTGACCAAAAAGGCGCGTTTGTCGGGTGGTACTGCGCTTGGCAGTCAAAACTGGGTGAAAATACATAATCATAAAACGGTTGGTGAAGCGCTGGAGGCAACTCAAGGTCGGGGCATGCAAGTGGTGGTGACTCACCTTTCGGAACACTCGGTGGATTTTCGTGAAGTGGACTACACCAAACCAACCGCAATTCTGCTGGGGCAGGAAAAGTATGGCGTTACCGATGAAGCTTTGGATATTGCTGATTATCACGTAATGATTCCTATGGTAGGCATGGTACAGTCACTGAATGTCTCTGTTGCTGGCGCGGTGATGCTGTATGAAGCGCAGCGACAACGAGAGCAAGCTGGCTTATACGATAAAACACATATCAGCGCCGAAGAGCGGCACAGGGTGTTATTTGAAGGTGGTCATCCAATTTATGCAAAGGCGTGTAAACGTAAGAATATGCCTTACCCGGAGCTGGATGAAAATGGACAAATTGTCGCTGATGAAGCCTGGTGGCTGGCGATGCGCGCAAGATAAGGAGCAAAGGTGGCGGTAAAAGGACTGCAGCACATTCCACTGACGGTACTTAAAGGTGTGGGCGAAAAGGTTGCGGTTAAGCTGCGCAAGCTTGGCTTAGCCTCTGTCAGTGATGCACTGTTGCATCTGCCGTTGCGGTACGAGGATCGTACTCAGGTAACTGACGTTGCAAATTTACGTGCGGGTGTGGCGACCAATGTTTTGGTCACGGTGCGGCACGCCGATATCAAGTACGGTCGTAAGCGTATGCTGATTTGTCAGGCCAGCGACGAAACCGGCAGTATCAGTCTGCGGTTTTTTCAATTTAGCGCGGCTCAGCTAAAGCAATTCGCACAAGGCACGCAGTTACTAGCCTTTGGCGAAGTGCGTCGGGGCATGACCGGCTGGGAGATGGTTCACCCCGAGTACCGAATGGTCAAAGCTGGCGAGCCATTGAATATGCAGGAAACTCTGACGCCGGTCTACCCCATGACAGAAGGCGTGACTCAGGGAATTTTGCGCAAGATCATCGAGCAGGCACTGACGTACCTTCAGCCCGGCTCTTTACCTGAACTGCTGCCTGAAAATTTAAGACCCCATCAACTTTCTTTAGAGCAGGCTATTTTGACTCTGCACCGGCCGCCGGTGGATGTTCCCCTGGCACTGCTGGAGCAAGGCGAGCATCCCGCGCAGCAGCGCCTGGCATCGGAAGAACTTATTGCTCACCAGTTAAGTTTGCTGCAGTTACGCCAGGCTCGACAGGCTCAGGCGGGCTTTACCATAAAAGGCAATGGTGCGTTACAAGAGGCATTTTTAAAGCAGTTGCCGTTTTCACCCACTGGCGCGCAGACAAGAGTGGTGAAAGAAATTACCAGCGATATGGCGCAAGGTCAGCCAATGATGCGACTGGTGCAGGGTGATGTCGGCTCAGGCAAAACTCTGGTTGCTGCGCTCAGCGCTCTGGCAGCCATTGAAGCTGGATATCAGGTGGCTTTAATGGCGCCGACCGAGCTTTTGTCTGAACAGCACGCCATTACTTTTAGCCAGTGGCTGATGCCCCTGGGTATTAATGTCGCTTGGTTGAGCGGCAAATCCAAAGGTAAGTCCCGTCGGGAATTGCTGGCACAGTTAAAGCAGGGAGATATTCATTTACTGGTTGGTACCCACGCGTTGTTTCAGGCGGATGTTGAGTATCGGCGCCTGGCATTGGTGATTATTGACGAACAGCACCGTTTTGGTGTGCACCAGCGGTTACAATTACGCGAAAAAGGCGTTCAGGCCGGCGTGCATCCTCACCAGTTAATTATGACTGCAACACCCATCCCGCGAACTTTGGCTATGACAGCGTATGCGGATTTAGCCACATCAGTTATTGATGAATTGCCGCCCGGACGCACACCGGTAACCACGGTTGCCATTCCGGATACCCGTCGGGAACAAATTGTGGAGCGTGTGCGGGAGGTCTGTGCCACTGAAGGCCGTCAGGCGTATTGGGTTTGTACCCTTATTGAAGAGTCCGATGTACTTGAATGTCAGGCGGCAGAAGACACCGCCAATGACTTGCAGGAGCAATTGCCGGGCTTGAGTATTGGCCTGGTGCATGGCCGGCTTAAACATGAGCAGAAAGAACAGGTGATGCAGGCGTTTAAAGCGGGTGATATTGACTTATTGGTCGCAACGACGGTCATAGAGGTTGGGGTGGATGTTCCCAACGCGTCGCTCATGATTATTGAAAACCCGGAACGGCTGGGCTTAGCTCAGTTACACCAGTTGCGCGGCCGCGTTGGCCGGGGCTCTGTAGCCAGTCATTGCGTGCTGCTGTATCACAGTCCGTTATCGCAAACTGCACAGCAGAGGCTGGGCGTTTTACGCGAAAGTAACGACGGTTTTGTGATTGCACAGCGCGATCTGGAAATTCGTGGGCCGGGTGAATTGCTAGGCCACCGGCAGACAGGGTTAGCTGAATTAAAAGTGGCTGACTTAGAGCGCGATGAAGCGTTAATACCAGAAGCCCAAAATATTGCTCAGCACGTATTAGAGCATTATCCGCAAAGCGCAGAAGCGCTAATTGAGCGTTGGTTACCGCGTCGTGACCACTATGCTCAGGTGTGATCATCAAGTACACTAGTACAAAATCAGTTCGGGATAGTTGAATGAACGATAAAAACGAAGAATCCATTGATTTTGGGTATCAAAAAGTCGCCCGTAATCAGAAAAAAAACCTGGTCGCTGATGTCTTTCAGTCGGTAGCGGCAAAATATGATGTTATGAACGACTTAATGTCGTTTGGTATTCATCGTTTATGGAAGCGTTATACCATTGACTGCAGTGGTGTTCGCCGTGGTATGAAAGTATTGGATATTGCCGGCGGAACTGGCGACTTAACGGCTCAGTTCTCACGCCGTGTTGGTGCTGAGGGCGAAGTTGTGCTGGCCGATATTAACGACGCTATGCTGAAAGTGGGTCGTGACAAGCTGCGTGACAGAGGCATTATTGGCAATGTTCGTTACGTGCAGGCTGACGCGGAAGAACTTCCGTTTGATGACAATACCTTTGATGTTATTACCATTGCTTTTGGTTTGCGCAATGTCACCGACAAAGACAAAGCTCTTCGCTCTATGTTGCGGGTACTGAAACCTGGCGGTCGGGTATTAATTCTTGAATTTTCTAAGCCGGTATCGGCTACCTTGAATCAGGTGTACGACTTTTATTCGTTCAACATTTTGCCAAAAATGGGGCAGGTTGTTGCTAACGACTCTGACAGCTATCAGTATTTGGCGGAATCTATCCGTATGCACCCGGACCAGGAAACACTGAAGTCAATGATGGAAGCAGCTGGTTACGAAAAAGTCGACTACCAGAACATGACTGGTGGCGTGGTTGCACTGCACCGAGGGTATAAGTTCTGATGACGTTATTACCGCTTATTCCAATCTTGTTGGTCGAGAAGTTAGCAAACAATGTGCTGCACCGTGACCCGGAATCGGCGGAACGTTTGCGGCGGCTGGACGGTAAGCGCCTGCGTTTTCATCTGAAGGAACTGCCCTTTGAAGTCACTGTGAGTGTCGATGCCCATGGTGTTCAGCTTAGTACCTCTGATGACAGCGAAGTAGATTGCCGTATTGCAACAGAAATGGGTGTATTGCCGGAGTTGCAGGATACCGCTAACCTCACGCGGCTGATAAAAGCGGACTTACTGGATATTGATGGTGACCCCATGCTGGCGCAACAAGTGGTTAGCTTGTTTAAGTCGCTGAACGTTGACTGGGAAGCTGAGCTCGCGAAAACCGTTGGTGACGCGCCTGCCTACTGGCTGGGAAAGCTGTGGCGACGTAGCCGTGAGCAGGTAAAAACACATTGGCAACAGCAGCAGCGCTGGGTGCATGGTGTGTTGACCGAAGAGAAGAAATTATTACCGGTAAGAGCTGAATTTGACCAGTTTAAAACCGATTTACAACAGCTGCGGGCTCAAATCGAGCGCCTTGAACGCCAGTGTCGTGAGAAGAAGGGTTAATGATGCGGACGCGCCGCTTTTACAAAATCACCAAAACACTACTGAGTTACGGGTTAGATGATCTTATCCCTGCGGGTTGGTTGCCCTGGACTATCCGTTTAGGCCGCCATGCTTTTTTCTGGTTGCCTAATAAGCATAAAGACAAGCCTGCCGGTGTGCGTTTAAGACTGGCACTGGAAGAGCTGGGCCCGGTGTGGGTCAAGTTCGGGCAAATGCTCTCAACCCGCCGCGACTTATTACCGCCTGATATTGCAATTGAACTGGCACGCCTGCAGGACAAAGTTCCTCCTTTCGATGGTCATGCCGCACAGCGTATTATCGAAAAGTCCTTAGGCTTGCAGAGCATCCATGACTGTTTTTCAGATTTTGACACAACGCCTTTAGCGTCAGCGTCAATTGCTCAGGTGCACACCGGGAAACTGAAGACCAGAGACGGTGAGTTAACGGATATTGTCATAAAAGTTATTCGCCCGGATATTCGCGAGACCATTAATGCGGATTTAGAATTGATGGAAACCCTGGCTTCGGTAGCTGCACACCATTTGCCCGACGGGCGGCGTTTAAAACCTAAAGAAGTGGTTAAAGAGTATCGCAAAACCCTGCTGGATGAGCTGGACTTAATGCGCGAAGCCGGTAACGCGATACAGCTGAAGCGCAACTTTGAAAACTCCGACATGTTATACATTCCGGTGGTTTACAGCGACTACAGCCGCCACAACGTGATGGTAATGGAACGCATTGATGGCATTCCGGTGAGTGATATTGCCACCCTGAAAGCCCGCGGCGTAGATATGAAAAAACTGGCTGAGCGGGGTGTTGAAGTCTTTTTCACTCAGGTATTCCGCGACAGTTTTTTCCATGCCGATATGCACCCTGGCAACATTTTTGTGGCGAAAGATGACCCATTGAATCCGCGCTACATTGGTATTGATTTTGGTATTGTCGGAACTCTGAACCGCGACGACAAACGTTATTTAGCTGAAAACTTTTTGGCATTTTTTAACCGCGATTACCGCAAAGTTGCGGAGCTGCATGTTGATTCAGGCTGGGTACCCAAACACACCAATATTGAAGAGTTTGAGTCTGCCATAAGAACGGTTTGTGAACCTATTTTTGAGAAGCCGTTGGCGGAAATTTCATTCGGGCATGTGCTGATTAACTTATTTAATACGGCGCGACGCTTTGAGATGGAAGTTCAGCCGCAGCTGGTATTACTGCAGAAAACCCTGTTGTACATTGAAGGTTTGGGGCGTCAGTTGTACCCGGAGCTGGATTTATGGAAAACGGCAAAACCCTTCCTTGAACGCTGGATGAAGGAACAGCTGGGCTGGCGGGCGATTGTGCGGTCGGTAAAAGAGAACGCGCCGTACTGGGCGGAAAAACTGCCGGAAATGCCAATGATGTTGTATGAAAACCTTCGTCAACAACATAATATTGATGAGCGCGAGCGAGAGTTACGTAAGCAGCAGTTATTAACACAAAGACAAGCATCGACGTCGCTGTTCTGGACTGTGTTAACCGGCAGCGGCTTAATTTGTACGACTCTGCTCTGGAACCAGACTGAGCTTTCAGAAGTGACGATTGGAGCGGGTATTGTCACTGTACTGCTGGGCCTTATGGCCTGGCGCACTCGCCCGAAAACAAAGAATAGTGAATTTGTTTAACTTAAACGGTAGGAAATAACATGGGTGTATCACCTTGGCAGTTACTCATCTTGTTGGTCATTGTTGTATTGCTGTTTGGCACCAAGCGTCTGCGTAGCCTGGGTTCAGACTTAGGTAATGCGGTAAAAGGCTTTAAAAAGTCTATGGGCGACGAAGATGACAGCAAAGATAAAGACGACTCTTTGCAGCACAAAGAAGAACATGACGATAAGTCCAATTCGGATAAATCCGGGAAATCTTAAATGTTCGATATTGGTTTCTGGGAGTTATTGCTGATTGTGATAGTCGGCTTGCTGGTGCTTGGTCCCGAGCGCCTGCCTTCGGCTATTCGTGGCTTTCAGAGAACCTTGTCGAGTATTAAGCAGTACTCTCAAAAAGTACAGAATGAGCTTGACCATGAACTGCGTATTAAAGAGCTGCACGAACATTTGAAACAAGCTGAGAGTCAGGACCTTGAAAATTTAAGTCCGGAACTGCAACGCTCGCTAGTCGAATTAAGAAGTGCGGCAGAAGAGGTTCAGCGACCCTATTCTAAGCCAGATTCCGAACCCAAAGAAAAACCCGGAACCGATGTGGGTAAAGGTAATGAGTGACTCCCCTTTATTAAATCATTTGCTGGAGCTCAGAAGCCGACTATTACGCTCGGTATTGGTTATTCTGGTTGTGTTCGCTGCGCTCGCTTACTTTGCCAATGATATTTATCATTTTGTCGCCCAGCCCCTGCTGATGAACATGCCGGTTGGTTCGCAAATGATCGCCACAGACGTTGCGGCGCCGTTCTTTACCCCTTTTAAATTAACTTTGGTCGTGGCTCTGGCTCTTACCGTCCCTTATTTACTGTGGCAAATATGGGGCTTTATAGCGCCGGGCTTGTATGGTCGAGAGAAGCGCTTAGTAATTCCGCTTTTGGCTACCAGCACTTTGCTGTTTTATGCCGGTATTGCCTTTGCCTATTTTGTGGTTCTGCCTCTTGCCATGGCATTTTTCAGCAGTGCAGCGCCGGAGGGGGTCACGGTTGCCACCGACATCTCCCGTTATCTGGACTTTATTCTGGCTATTTTTGTTGCTTTTGGTATTGCCTTTGAAACGCCGGTTGCCATTATGCTGTTGATCTGGACCGGTACCTGTACCCGTGAGTCACTGGCTAAAAAACGGCCTTACATTATTGTTGGTGCGTTTGCTATTGGTATGTTGCTAACCCCACCCGATGTTATTTCCCAAACGTTATTGGCAATACCTATGTGGTTGTTGTTTGAGTTAGGCTTACAAGTTAGCCGTTGGTATACACCCACCCAGCAGGAAGACGACGATGTGGTTTGATGCCGGAGTGAATTTAACCAACAAAAGGTTGTTGAGCGATCTGGACGGGGTTATGGCTCGTGCAGAGCAGGACAATGTGAAAAAGCAGCTGATTATATCGACCTCTATTGAAGAGGCTGAGCAAGCCGTTAAATTGTGTCAGCAGTTTCCTGAGAAGTTGCTGATGACCGTGGGTATTCACCCACACGACGCCGGCGAGGCGCCAGCAAATTACAAAGAGCAGTTACGGGAATTGGCCGGGTTGCCTTATGTTGTGGCTATTGGCGAATGTGGTCTGGATTTCAACCGGAACTTTTCTCCCCGCGATGTTCAGGAAGAAGTATTCGTTGCTCAAATTGAGCTGGCTAACGAGCTAAGCCTTCCGCTGTATTTGCACGAACGCGATGCAATCGACCTTCAAATAGAGCTGTTAAACCAGTATTGTAATGACTCAACACCCTGCTTAACTCATTGCTTTACCGGTGGCGTTGAAGCTCTGAACCGTTATGCCGAGCGAGGCCATTGGTTTGGCATTACCGGTTGGGTATGTGATGAGCGACGTAACCAGGAACTGGTGTCAGCTTTGCCGTATTTGCCTCTGAACAGGTTGGTACTTGAAACGGATGCACCGTTTTTATTACCGCGGGGGCTGAAGCCGCGTCCTAAAATGAATGAGCCTGCGCTTTTACCAGTAGTTGGAGAAGCTCTGGCTCATTATCTTGACGTGTCGGTAAAGCATTTAGCCGAGCTGACCTATGCTAATACGGAACGGTTTTTCGGGCTGGGAGAGAACAGTGACTAAAACTTCCGGAGTAAGTGCACTGCTGTGGCTATTTTTAGCTCTAGTGGCTCTGCTTTTTTCTGCATCCGCTGCGGCAGCGCAAATACTTCCTGAGAGCCAGTCAGAACTGTCAATTGAATACACTAACAGTCAGCAAAAGCTGGACTTAGAAACCGCAAAAAGCTTACCTCCAACTGACTGGCGTAAGCTGGATACAGACCGGGCCTCCTTTGGTTACACCACGGATGAATATTGGTTTCGCTTTAAACTCGAGGCTAAGCCTTACGACCGTATTCTGCATATTGCCTACCCTTTGCTCGATGAGCTGACCATTTATATCATGAGTCCGGAAGGGGTAAGAACTTATCGAATGGGTGACACTTTGCCTTTCGACGAGCGTCCAATACCAACGTCAGAATTTGCGGTTCCTTTACCCAACGACATCGGCGGTGAAATCTATATCAAGACCAATACGCAAAGTTCAATGCGTTTGCCTATTGCCGTGCGTACCGAAGTTGGTTTTTTTGAGACACAAATGAATCGTCGTATTGCCGAAGGAATTTACTTTGGCGTACTGCTTTGTATGGCGGTTTATAACCTTTTCGGTTTTATTGCATCGCGCGAGCCCGAATTTGGTGTGTATTCGCTTTACACGTTATTTTTTGCCGGATTGATGCTGTCATTAGAGGGGCTTGGCTTTCATTATTTATGGCCTGACTCTCTGTATTTGCAGGATAAGGGAATTCCTATATTTGGTAGTCTAACCTTTCTGACCGCTGCCTTGTTTGCTTATCAGCTCCTTGAACTAAAACGTTATCGATACACTTGGGGCAGAGGGTTAATGGTGATGGCATTCCTTGCTGGTTTGAGTCTGCTAATTGCTATTTTTGCCAACTATCGAGTTAGCATTCATGTGTTGTTGAGTTTAGCTGTACCTGGTTGTTTATTCCTGCTGGTTGTGGGCGTATATATGTGGCGTAAGGGTTTTGTTTACGCCCGCATTTTCACCTTAGCCTGGTGTAGCTTGCTCGTTTCTGTAGTTGTGAATTCTCTCGGGTATCTGGGCATCATCGACAGCATGTTCATTCAGCGTCATGCCATTATGATAGGTTCAGGTATTGAAATTCTGCTGTTGTCCTGGGTTCTGGCCGTACGCTACAGCGAGCAACGTAAAGAGCGGCTGCAGGCCGAGCAACGTCATAACCGCGAGCTGGAAGAAAGTGTTGATGAACGTACGTTCGAGCTACAAGTTGCTCTGCGCGAGCTCCAGGACGTTAACACAGAGCTGGAACAGAAGAATACGGAAGATCCGTTGACCGGTTTGTATAACCGCCGTTATTTCCAACAGCATCTGGAACGTGAACTGCGGCGCACATTACGCCGCGAGTTACCGCTTGCATTACTGATGGTCGACGTCGACCATTTTAAACCAGTTAACGATACCTATGGTCATCTTGCCGGAGACCAGATTCTGCAGCAGTTGGCAAAATTGATGCAGCAGCACGCTAAACGAGCCGCTGATATTGTCTGCCGTTATGGTGGTGAAGAGTTTGCCATTATTTTGCCGGAAACCGACCTTCAGGAGGCTGAAGCTTTTGCCAGTCAGTTACTGGAAAAGGTTCGTAATACCGAATTTAAAACCGATGCTGGTTTGCTTAAGATCACGCTAAGTATTGGTGTGATCTCCACTAGCGTACGTATTTTTGATAATGTAGATGAGCTTTTTAAAGCCGCCGACGACGCGCTATATGCGGCTAAACATGAAGGCCGTGACAGATTAGCGGTGCAGTAATCAATCAGGAGTCAAGAATGACAAATCAGGGTGCTTTCCCGGGCAGACGCCTAAGACGTTTACGCCGCCATGACTTTAGCCGCCGGCTGGTGGCAGAAAACCAATTAAGCGTGGACGATTTAATTTACCCTATGTTTGTTCTCGAAGGTGAGAATCAGCGTGAGCAGGTCAGTTCAATGCCCGGCGTTGACCGTGTGAGCATTGACCTGTTGTTGCAAGAGTGCGCTCGGTTGGTTGAGTTAGGTATTCCTATGGTCGCTTTATTCCCGGTGACTCCTGCTTCGGCTAAGTCGGAGATGGCTGAGGCGGCTTATGACGATAACGGTCTGGCTCAGCGTGCAGTCAAAGCCATAAAAGCTGACTTTCCGGAGCTAGGAGTAATGACCGATGTTGCTTTGGATCCTTTTACCATCCATGGTCAGGACGGCATTCTTGATAACAGCGGGTATGTAGTCAATGACATTACCACTGAGGTTCTGGTAAAGCAGGCGGTGTCTCACGCGCGTGCCGGAGTAGATGTTGTGGCTCCGTCGGACATGATGGACGGGCGTATTGGCGCTATTCGTTCAGCACTGGAAGCCGAAGGCTTTATCAACACTCAAATTATGGCGTATTCGGCTAAATATGCCAGCGCGTTTTACGGCCCATTCCGCGACGCGGTCGGCTCTGCCGGCAATCTGAAGGGAGCTGACAAAAAGACCTATCAGATGGACCCGGCTAATTCAGACGAAGCTCTGCAGGAAATTGCACTGGATATTCAGGAGGGCGCTGACATGGTGATGGTGAAGCCGGGCATGCCTTATTTAGACATTGTGCGCCGTGCAAAAGATACCTTTGGCGTGCCGACTTTTGCGTACCAGGTCAGTGGTGAATACGCCATGCTCCAGGCGGCCATTAAAAATGGCTGGCTGGGTCAGGACGTTATTGAAGAAAGTTTGCTGGGTTTCAAGCGGGCAGGTGCTGACGGCATTCTTACCTACTTTGCAAAATCGGTAGCTGAACGTCTGGCAACGAAGAAAGGCTAAGCTGTTATTTCATTGGCAAGTTGCGCGAGTAGCCCCTCGCGTAACGCGCCTGTAGTCACCTCAAAATCGTCCACACTAAGTGCTTTCAGTGCCGCCAAAAGTATAGTGATTCCGCCCATTAGAACAGTGCGGCGGTCATCACGTAATCCGGCAAAATTCAGACACTCAACTTGCCCCTGCCGGATACAACGCTGAATCAGTTCACTTAACCAGATTTGAGTAAGCCCCGGTTGTTTCTCTGCCGCCGCTATTTCAGTAAGTGCACGAAAAGTACCTGAGGCGCCAAGAACTCGTAGCCATCCATGCTGCTGATAATCAGCGATGTAGGGCCTAATAAGTTTGGTAGCGGCCTGAATGGCCAGCTCTACATTATCCGGGTTAATTTCTCCACCTTTAAAGAAACGGTTTTGAAACACCACACAGCCCATATCCAGACTATGAAGCACATTGGCCTGAGTTCCATTACCGGCTACAACCTCAGTACTGGCACCACCAATATCAATAACCAGAACTTTATCCCGGCATTGTGACGCACTACAAACCCCGGCATAAATAAATTCAGCTTCACTCTCTCCGGTAATAACTTCAATGGGGAAGCCTAATGTCGACTCAAAGCGTGCAAGAAGTTCTTTCTGATTACTGGCTTTGCGCAGCGCCGCAGTTGCTACCGCTTTTACTGCAAAAGGCTGGAAGCGCTTAAGCTCTTCGGCAAACAGAGTAAGGCAATCTATGCCACGGGAAATGGCAGCGTCGTCTATGCTGTCATTGTCGTTCAAGCCGTCGGCTAAACGAACTTTCTGCTTATGCTGGGAAAGAATCCGGGGTTTAGGAAAGAACCCCGTCATTGAAACTTCTGCCATCAACAGGTGAAAACTGTTGGATCCCATGTCGATGGCAGCAAGTTTGCGCTTTTTGGCTGGCATATTATGACGCGTTGCGCGGAGGTCCCGAGCGACGGCCGCGAGGTTTGCCCTTGCCTCCGCCTGAGTTATGACGACGACGGCGCTGAATTGGACGCGGACGTCGTAAATCAGAAAGCAAAGCATCGCCATCGTATTTGGTGACCGGAATGGTGTGACCAATATAGTCTTCAATAGCCGGTAAGTTGTATACGTACTCTTCGCACGCCAGGCTTATTGCAGCGCCACTGGCGCCTGCGCGACCTGTGCGGCCTATACGGTGAACATAGTCTTCGCAGTCATCCGGTAAGTCGAAATTATATACATGGGTTACTTCAGGAATGTGCAGACCACGTGCTGCGACATCGGTAGCAACTAAAAAGTCGAGCTTTCCTTCGGCAAAGTCTTCCAAAATGCGTAAACGCTTTTTCTGCGGAACATCACCGGTTAACAGACCCGCACGGTGCTCGTTCGCGACCAGCCAGCCATGCACTTTCTCGCAACCGTGCTTGGTGTTGGCGAAAACAATGGCTTTATCCGGCCAGTCTTCTTCTATTAATGTCAGTAGCAACGGAAACTTTTCGGGTTTAGAAGGATAAAACAGTTCTTCAGTTACCCGTGTGGCCGTTTTTTGTAACGGTTCTACTTCGAGCTTGGTCGGTGCATTCATGTGTTCGTACGCCAGTTCCTGCACACGATAAGACAAGGTTGCAGAGAACAGCAGATTCAGACGTTTGGATGGATCCGGCATTTTCTGTAACAGGTAACGAATGTCATCAATAAAGCCCAGATCGAACATGCGGTCGGCTTCGTCCAGCACCACAACTTCAATATCTTTAAGGCTAAATAGATCCTGCTTATAAAAGTCTATAAGACGACCCGTGGTGCCGACCAGTATGTCTGGTTGTGCAGCCAGTTGTTCTTTTTGACCTTCGTAGCCTTCGCCGCCGTAAATTACGCCCATTTTCAAACCGCAATGCTCAATGAGGGCATCCGCGTCGTGAGCTATCTGAATAGCGAGCTCCCGAGTCGGTGCCATAATCAGCGCGCGTGGGCCCGATTCGGTTTTTTCGGACGATTCGTTCTGCATTAAGCGGTTGAAAGTAGCCAGCAGAAATGCCAAGGTTTTGCCTGTACCTGTCTGAGCCTGACCAGCAACATCGCGGTTAGACAGAGCAACGGGCAGACTTAACGCCTGAATTGGAGTACAATACTCAAATCCGGCACTGGATATTGCTTGCTGGATTTTGGGGTGAAGCGCCAAATCAGCAAAGCGAGTTTCTGTAAGATGTTTTTTAGTCATAAGTTATAAGCATATCAGTTTGCGCTTGTATTCAAAAACAGAAATAATACTATTCTAATATTTCCACGCGAAGAAAGTAGCGGAGAGTACCATGAGTGACGTAATAGTTCAGCTAAGTGATGACAGTTTTGATGCTGATGTCATAAATTCCGATAAACCCGTATTAGTCGACTTTTGGGCTGAGTGGTGTGGACCATGTAAAATGGTAGCGCCTATTCTTGATGACATTGCCAGCGAGTACGCTGATAAATTAGTTATTGGTAAGCTGAACGTCGACCATAATGAACAAACTCCACCTAAGTACAATATTCGTGGCATTCCAACGTTATTGTTGTTTAAAGGCGGCGAAGTTGTCGGAACGAAAGTGGGCGCATTATCACGTGCTCAATTGACTGAGTTTTTAGACCAGCATATTTAATGATTGTCAAAAAACGGCGTGTTATGCGCCGTTTTTGTTGAGAAAACTGGACGAATCGCTTTTTTGGTGATAACTTCTGCTCATTAACTGTTCATACGGGTTCACCAACTCCACCGGTTAACCTGTTTTTAAATGAAACGTCTGTTTCTGGTTTCGCACTTCGCGAATTCCGAATGTTCCAATTGTTTTACTTTCTAGAGTCAAATTAAAAAAAGGCTTTGTGTTCAATCGATAACTCGAAAACCCTCCTATGAATCTAACAGAACTTAAAGATAAACCCGTAAACGAGCTGGTTCAGCTCGCGGACTCAATGGGCCTTGAGAATATGGCCCGCCTACGTAAGCAAGACATCATTTTTGCTATCTTAAAAGCTCACGCTAAAAGCGGTGAAGACATTCACGGCGGTGGTGTGCTGGAAATTTTGCAGGATGGCTTTGGCTTCTTGCGTTCAGCCGACTCGTCTTACCTGGCTGGCCCGGACGACATTTACGTCTCGCCAAGCCAAATTCGTCGCTTTAACCTGCGTACGGGTGACACAATTGGCGGGAAAATTCGCCCACCGAAAGACAGCGAACGTTATTTTGCCCTGCTGAAAATTCGCGAAGTTAACTTCGACAAGCCTGAAAACTCCCGCAATAAAATCTTATTTGAAAACTTAACGCCGCTACACGCGGAAGAGCGTTTTCACTTAGAACGCGGCAATGGCAGTAAAGAAGATATCACTGCGCGGGTACTGGACTTATCAGCGCCAATAGGTAAAGGCCAGCGTGGTCTTATTGTTGCGCCACCAAAAGCGGGTAAAACCTTACTATTGCAGAATATTGCAACTTCTATTGCGGCGAATCACCCTGATGCTGAACTGATTGTTCTGTTGATTGATGAGCGTCCGGAAGAAGTCACCGAAATGCACCGTCTTGTACATGGCGAAGTGGTTGCTTCAACCTTTGATGAACCTGCCAGCCGTCACGTTCAGGTGGCCGAAATGGTTATTGAAAAAGCCAAGCGCCTGGTTGAGCACAAAAAAGACGTAGTGATTTTGCTGGACTCAATTACTCGCCTTGCCCGTGCTTATAACACCGTTATTCCAAGCTCCGGTAAAGTGTTAACCGGTGGTGTGGATGCTAACGCATTGCACAAACCTAAGCGTTTCTTTGGAGCTGCGCGTAATGTAGAAGAAGGCGGTAGTTTAACCATTATTGCAACCGCGCTTATTGATACCGGCTCGAAAATGGATGAAGTCATCTACGAAGAGTTTAAAGGTACCGGTAACATGGAGCTGCATCTGAACCGTAAGTTGGCTGAACGCCGTGTGTTCCCTGCCATCGACTTCAACCGTTCAGGTACGCGTCGCGAAGAGTTGCTGACTACGCCGGACGAGCTGCAAAAAATGTGGATCCTGCGCAAAATCATGCATCCAATGGGCGAAGTTGAGGCCATGGAATTCCTGATTGACCGTCTGCAGATGACCAAAACCAATGACGAATTCTTCGAATCGATGAAACGTCAACGCAACAGTTAAGTGGCGTATGAAATATCAAGATCTGCGTGACTTTATCGCGCTCCTCGAGGAGCGCGGTGAACTTAAGCGCATCCAACAAGAGATCGATCCCTACCTCGAAATTACCGAAATATCAGACCGTACGTTAAAAGCACAAGGCCCGGCCTTATTGTTTGAAAACGTGAAAGGCCATGATATGCCTGTATTGGCTAATTTGTTTGGCACACCCGACCGCGTGGCTTTAGGCATGGGTCAGGAGTCAGTAACCGCTTTACGGGATGTGGGCAAATTGCTGGCCTTTTTAAAAGAGCCTGAGCCTCCTAAAGGCTTTCGCGACGCGTTGAATTTACTGCCTAAGTACAAAAAAGTGCTGAGTATGTCGCCAAAAAGCATTAAAAAGGCACCGTGCCAGCAAGTGGTTATGAGCGGCGACGACGTTGACTTAACCAAGCTGCCTATTCAGCACTGCTGGCCGGGCGACGTTGCGCCTTTGGTGACCTGGGGTCTTACGGTAACTCGAGGTCCGCATAAAGAACGTCAGAACTTAGGCATTTATCGCCAGCAACTTTTGGGTCCGAATAAGCTTATTATGCGCTGGTTGTCGCATCGCGGCGGCGCGTTGGATTTCCAGGAATGGTGCCAGCAGCATCCGGGCGAAAAGTTCCCGGTGTCAGTTGCTTTGGGCGCAGACCCTGCGACTATTTTGGGTGCGGTAACCCCTGTGCCTGATAGCTTGTCGGAATACGCCTTTGCCGGTTTGTTGCGCGACAGCAAAACCGAAGTAACGCAGTGTCTCAGTAACGACTTACAAGTACCTGCGCACGCTGAAATCATTCTGGAAGGTTACATAGAGCCGGGTGAAATGGCGGCAGAAGGGCCTTATGGCGACCATACCGGCTACTATAACGAAGTGGATGAGTTTCCGGTGTTTACCGTGACTCATGTGACCCACCGCAAAGATCCTATTTACCACAGCACCTATACCGGACGTCCACCGGACGAACCTGCGGTGCTGGGCGTTGCTTTAAATGAAGTTTTTATTCCGTTGCTGCAAAAACAATTCCCAGAAATTGTCGATTTTTATTTGCCACCGGAAGGCTGTTCGTACCGTTTGGCCGTAGTCACTATGAAGAAGCAGTACCCGGGTCACGCGAAGCGTGTGATGATGGGTGTCTGGTCTTTCTTGCGTCAGTTTATGTACACCAAGTTCGTGATTGTGTGTGACGACGACGTAAATGCGCGTGACTGGAAAGATGTTATCTGGGCTATGACAACCCGGATGGATCCGGCACGTGATACGACCCTGGTCGAAAATACGCCAATAGATTACCTTGATTTTGCTTCACCGGTTTCCGGACTGGGCTCAAAGATGGGAATGGACGCCACCAATAAATGGCCGGGTGAAACCGACCGTGAGTGGGGCGAACCAATCGTCATGAGCGATGAGGTAAAACAGCGTGTTGACGAGCTGTGGGACGAACTGAATATTATGGAGTCGTGAATGAGTCAACAAATGACCTGTAAAGCTAAAATTTCGCGCCAGTTGGCGGATGCCGTGTGGGAAGTGCGTTTACAATTGCCGCAGCCGTTAGAGTTTAAAGCAGGCCAGTACCTTATGGTGGTGATGGGCGAACGCGATAAGCGGCCTTTCAGTATTGCGTCGTGCCCGTCCAATAAAAGTGAGTGGTTACTTCATGTTGGCGCTACGCCGGACAACAGCTATGCCATGGAAGTGTTGGATAAAGTGCGTGACGATGGGGAACTAGAAATTGATGCGCCGGACGGTATTGCGTTTTACCGTCAGGAAAACACTAAGCCGGCAGTGTTAATTGCTGGTGGCACCGGTTTCTCGTATACCTATTCTATTTTGCAGCAACATTTACGTGTGTCGCCAGAGCGGCCTCTGACACTTTACTGGGGTGCAAAAAGCTTAAGCGACCTGTATTTGCATGACGAACTGGAACGCTTAGCAAGCCAGTACGAGCACTTTGATTATCACCCGGTGGTCGAAGACGCGGATAACAACTGGGCTTATTCTATTGGTTTAGTGCACCACGCGGTTATGGCCCGTGAGCAAAGTCTGCCTGAGTGTGAAATTTACATGGCTGGCCGTTTTGAAATGATACGCGTTATTCGCGACGACTTTGTCGCTAAAGACGTACCGTTAGAAAACCTTTACGGCGACGCTCTGTCCTTTATTTAATTGCACTGAAAGTAAATTTGTTTAACTAACAAGCTGCGTTATACTGACGCCGCTTTACCAAGGGGTGCCGGCAACGGCTGAGATGCATTAGCGAACCCTTAAAACCTGATCCGGTTAATACTGGCGTAGGGATGGTAGAAAACCCGTCTAATACAGCCTTACCGGATCGTTTCTGACTTTGTTTTGAGGAAATGATCCATGAAAATAATCAATTCATACTTAGCAGCCAGCATTGCCGCTGCGTTATCCAGTGTTCCCGCTTTTGCCTTTGCAGCAGAGGACACACAAGATACAAAAGACATTGAAATTATTGAAGTGAGTGGTGACTTTCACCGCCGCACCTTAAATGAAACCACCAGCAGCGTTTCTATTATTGATAAAGATGCGATGCAACAGCGTCACTCACAGCATTTACAAGACACTCTGAACAGTTTGGCCAACGTGAATTTCTCGGGTGGTACTTCCACGGCTCGGTTTATTCAAATTCGTGGTATTGGCGAGCGCTCTCAGTTTGTTGATCCTGTAACGCCCTCGGTCGGTTTGATAATTGATGGTATTGATTACAGCGGATTAGGCAGTGCCGCATCGCTTTTCGATATTGATCACGTGGAAGTGTTTCGCGGTCCGCAAAGCGGACGTTTTGGCGTGAACGCTATGGCCGGTTTATTGTTGCTGGACAGCACCGCACCGAGCAGCGACTTTAACGGCCAGTTTCAGCTATCAGCAGGCAACTATTCCGAAGCCATGGGCGGCCTTGCTATGGGCGGAAACCTAGGGCTGTTAGGTAACGCCCGCTTCTCGGTCAGCCAGTTTCAGCAAGACGGTTACATTGAAAACACTTACCTTGAGCGTGATGACACGGAGCAGCGCGACGAACTCACTGCGCGCTTCAAGTTGGATACCGAGCTCAGTAAAGACTGGCTGCTGCAAACGGTTCTGCATTATAACGATGTCGACAATGGCTACGATGCGTTTAGTCTCGACAACACCCGCGAAACTTTGTCCGATGAACCGGGTTTTGACCGCTTAGAAAGTCAGGCATTGCGCTTGCAGCTCAGTTACCTGGGTTTTGACAACAGCCGTCTGGAAATGTCTGTTAACTACCTGGATGCAGACACCGGCTACGCTTACGACGAAGACTGGACCTATGAAGGTATCGCTCCGGGCTGGGAATACTCAGCTTTTGACGCGTACTTCCGCGACCGTGACGACAAAACCGCCGAAGTTCGCTGGGTATCCGACGAGCCCGAAAGCCTGTTTGGTATTGATAGCGAATGGGTTTTAGGTTTGTACTATTACGACAAATCGGTTCAGCTGACACGTGACTATTTTAACTGGGACTTAGGCCAGCCAAGCATTTTCAACAGCGACTATGATAGCAATCACGTTGCTATTTATGGTGAGCTAACTCAGCATTGGAGTGACCGGGTTAGTACTATAACTGGCTTGCGGGTAGAACGTTACGACAATGACTACCTCGACAGTCGCGGTATTACCGCTGAACCTGAAGACACCATGGTGGGTGGTAATTTCAGTGTCCGCTATCAGGCGTCTGACGACAGTTACCTGTACGCGACTCTGGCGCGCGGATACAAAGCCGGTGGCGTTAATGGTGAAGCTTTAGGAAAAGCTGAAGATCAGGGTCTGGAAGAATTAGAAAACTACTTGTTAGACAGCTCAACCTTTGCTCCGGAAACGCTCTGGAGTACCGAGTTTGGCGTAAAAGGCAGCAGTGCCGATGGGCGTTTAACCTCAAGAGTCAGCGCATTTTACCATTGGCGTGACGATGTGCAGCTCAAGGGCTGGGTAAACCGAGACCAGTCATTTGTGGGTTACATTGAGAACGCCGCTGAAGGCACAGGTTACGGTCTGGAAGCGGAAATTCGCAATCAGTTTACGGATTGGTTGGCGGTTTTCGCTTCGGCCAGCTGGTTAAAAACCGAAATTGAAGGTTTTGTTACCGAAGACGGCACCGATATGACCGGGCGGGAGCAAGCGCAAGCGCCTAATTATCAGTTGAATATTGGCTTTGAAGGTTGGTTAGGCGAGAACTTCCAGTGGGTGATTCAGGCCGACGCGAAAGACGAGTTCTACTTCTCTGACTCGCATAACCAAAAAGCGGACAGCATGGCAGTGTTGCACCTTGCGCTAAACTATCATTATCAGGATTGGCACTTTAGCTTATGGGGGCGTAATTTAACGGATGAAGACTACGAAACTCGCGGTTTTTACTTTGGTAATGACCCTCGTAAGGAGTATGTGCCGGAAACTTACGTCCAATACGGTGAACCGCGTCGCTTTGGTATCACTGTCAGAAAATCGTTTTAAGGGAGCTTAATATGCAAGTTTCAGTAGAAATGTCGCTGTATCCACTGGCTGAAAATTACCTGGATACCATTAAAGATTTTATTGAGCGCTTAAATCAGCATTCAGAACTAACGGTTCTGACCAACACCATGAGTACGCAAGTATTTGGTGAAATGCAGGACGTTATGCGCATTATGGGTGAAGAAATGGAGCTGCTTTTCCAGAATGTGCCTTCGAATGTTCTGGTTTGTAAATTTATTAACAAAGACTTAAGGCCGGATAATGCCTGAGTCTTTGCTCGAATCCTGGCTTGAGCAGTTGATGGTCAGTTCCCCCTGGGAGCTGACGGCTTTAGTCATGGCTTTGGGGTATTTAGTTCTGGCGGCACATCAGCGCCAGTGGTGCTGGGCTGCGGCGGCGGTCAGCTGTACTATATACGCTGTCTTGTTCTGGCAAGGTAAGTTGTATATGGAGTCTTTGCTGCAAACAATCTACATTGCGTTGGCAGGCTATGGTTGGTGGCAATGGCAGCGTCAGCAAAGCGCAGCAAAGGAGAGTCCTGATGGCGCGAAATACCCGTTTCGTTGGCACCTGCTGCAATGGGCGTGGTTGGTTCCTCTGGCTGCAGGCATTGCTTATTTACTCTCGGTTTATACCGACGCAGACGCAGTATGGCTCGATACTTACACCACAATATTCAGTTTGCTGGCCACCTGGCTGGTTACCAAAAAAGCGTATGAAACCTGGTGGTACTGGCTGGTTATCGACAGTGTTTACGTTTATTTGTACGCCAGCAAAGGCTTTGTCGCCACCGCCTTGTTGTTCGTGGTTTATCTGATACTGGTGATTTATGCCATGTGGCGCTGGCGCCATGACATTTCGCTGAAATCTGCGAGTGAAGCCGGGTGATTGGCCGGCCCTGCGAAATACAACTGCTTGCTTCCGGGCAGTCTAATCAGACGTTGCGACTGCGAACAGATACAGAAGATTATGTGTTAAAACGCTGGCGCTATGAACAGGTATTCGCGGTTGACCGTGAGCTGGAAGTATCTATACAAAAAGAGCTGGCGCAACAGGCTCTTGCCCCCGAAGTTTTAGCTTACGATGCTAAGCAAGGCTGGTTTTTACAGCCTTACTACCAGGCTCCGTCTTTACAGCAAGTTACGCTGTCGCCTTTGATTAAAGCCACTGTACTGGCTGAAACGCTGTCGAAAATCCACAATACACGAGTTGATATTCCGGCCTGGTCTATGTCTGAGCGGGTCGAGCATTATTTGCAGCAGTTGCGTTCGGTCAATTCGGCGGTTGCTGCTCAAATGAGCCAGAAATTGGTACCCATGCAACCCTTGTTAGAGGACTGGCTCAGTTATCCGGTGTTATGCCACAACGATTTATCTATGAATCATATTTTAATGGCCGATCCTATCCGGATTATTGACTGGGAGTACGCGGGTATTGGCCACCCCTTGTTTGATATTGCCAGTGCAATTGTCGTGAATGAACTCAGTGACCAAGCCTCGGTTCGCTTAATAACAGAGTACGAAAAAATAGCCCATTATCAAATTGATCGGCAGCGTTTAGCGCAATGGTTTGAGTTTGTGGAATGGTTGAATAAAGTATGGCAGCATCTATTTCGACACCTTTCTTAAAGTGAACACTTTGCCATGACTGATAAAAAACTGACTGAACGCGTTTACGGCTACTTAGCTGAAGACGAAGATGCTCGCGTTTGTAAAGATATTCCTGAGTCTGCCTGTAACGAGCAACCGCGTTCATTCGTTTTGATGTTGTTGTCGTTAACTCTGACAAAACTGGGTGACAGCTTAGTCAGCGCGCGCCTTGTATTGCCGTGGATGTTGAGCTCGCTGGGCGCTCCGGCGGTGTTTATTAGCGCTTTAGTGCCTTTAAGGGAATCTCTGGCTTTATTACCTCAGCTCTTTGTTGCTCAAAAGCTCCGTGAGCAGCCGGTACGCAAATGGTTCTGGGTTGCGGGCAGTGTCGGTCAGGCAGTCTCGTTGCTGGCTATGTTGTTTGCGGTAGCAACTTTAGATGAATCTGCACTGGGCTGGTCTGTGGTTGTTTTATTGGCAATATTTAGCTTGTCGCGAGGCATTTGTTCTGTGGCGAATAAGGATGTGACCGGTAAAACGGTATCTAAAACGCGCCGTGGACGAATGTCCGGTGTCGCAGCGTCCGCCGCCGGATTACTCACACTGTTAACCGCACTCGTTATTATATTTGCACCTGATATGGAAGGTCAGCGCTCATTATTTATTGGACTACTAGGTGCCGGTGTTGTGCTCTGGTTTGTTGCGGCTCTACTTTATGCGGGCATTCCTGAGGTTGCCGGTGCAACCGAGGGCGGTGGTAACGCGCTGACCGAAGCACTGAAATCAATGTCTTTGCTGTGGCAGGATCGTCAGTTTGGACACTTTGTCATTTCGCGGGCGTTACTAGTCGCCGCCGCTTTTGCTATTCCTTATATCGTGGTTCTAATTCAGCGCGAAGGCGAGTCCGAACTGACTAGTCTGGGCAGTTTAATGCTAGCGAGTGGGCTTGCCGGTTTGTTGGCGGGGCGCTTTTGGGGTCGTTGGTCCGATTCTGCCAGTCACCATGTGATGGCAGCAGCTTCCGTTATGTCGACTTTGGTAATATCGGCTGCGCTGGCACTTTATTACTGGATACCTGAGGCGCTGGGCGCGCAGTGGATTGCGGCATTACTTTTATTCAGTTCGGCGGTTGCGCATCATGGAGCACGAGTTGGCAGAAAAACCTATCTGGTTGATATGGCAACGCAAGATAACCGGGCGCAACTGACGGCGGTATCTAATACCGTGATGGGGGTAGTGCTTTTAGCTGGTTTATTACTGGGGTGGGTTGATGCTGCTTATGGCGTTGCTGCCGTTTTATGGGTACTGGGAGCTATTGGCTTACTTGCTACCCTTACAGCCTTAAGACTGCCAGACGTATCAGACGACACGTCTGGCTAACCACGTTTACTAGGTTACTTTCCGCGAATGACCGCGTAGAGACCAATAATAACTGCGGCAACACCACCAATTAAATACCAAATGGTGTTGTCAGTTGGTTCATTTGTAGCCACTTCTGATACGCTAGAGGCAATTGATTGTGAGGCCTCATATGAGAAATACAATAAAATAGCGCCAACAACTAATAGAACAATACCTACGATACGAGTCATAAAGTCTTCCTTTTGTTGTGTTTACAACTATCAATATAAAGCACTCTGTCAGATCCGCAAGTTTCCTTACAAATATTGATTTATATCATCTGGTATATTCCCAAGCCAATGAAATGGCTGTACTTGTTAAAAAGCTGGTCTCGTTTAAAACAAAAAAACAACAAAAGTAAGGCAGAACTATGAGCAGAGCATCTTTTAAACTTGGGTATTTGGCCATTTCAATGTCAGCAGCGTTAGCAATCCCGGGTACCGGTTTTGCGCAACAAGCGGATGCTAATGCAGAGTCTGACGAATCTATGGAGCGCATTGTCACCTTGGGTTCGCGGGTTAATGGCAGAACAGCGACAGAATCGGCTTCGCCAATTGATATTATTTCTGCAGAGCAACTCGTAAATACAGGAGCGACTGAACTCGGTAAAGCCCTGCAAATGAGTGCGCCTTCTTTTAACTTTTCCAGCACAACCATTTCTGACGGTTCTGACATCATTCGTCCGGCAACACTGCGCGGACTCAATCCGGATCAGGTTCTGGTTCTGGTTAACGGTAAACGCAGGCATCAACAAGCTCTGGTGAACGTCCAGGAGACCATTGGTAAAGGCTCGGCAGGCTACGACATTAACGCCATTCCAATTACCGCTGTTGCGCGCGTCGAAATTCTACGAGACGGTGCGGCGGCTCAATACGGGTCTGATGCCATTGCCGGGGTCATTAATATCACGCTGAAAGCTCCGAAGGCGGCAGTGTTTCCGCTGAAATAGGCCAAACTTACGAGGGTGATGGCGAAGTTAATACTGTTGGCGTTAATTTTGGTGTTGAGTCAGACAACGGCTTTTTCAACGGCACGTTGGAGTACCGTGACCGGGGAATGACGAACCGGGCGTCTCCAGCTGAAGCATCGCTCATAGGAGACTGGTCATCGCCCAGCGGCGACCCTGTGGTTCGTCTGCATATTGGTGATGCCGATTCGGAGAACTTATACGCCTGGTTTAATTCCGGTTATAACTTTAGTGAAACGACAGAGCTTTATGCTTTTGGTGGTATCTCCAGCCGTGACGGTGGCTCTTCAGGTTTCTTCCGCGGACGCGGACACCCGAGAACCATAGAAGCAATTTACCCCGATGGTTTTCTGCCGAAACTAGAGACCGAAGCGGATGATCAATCGTTGGCTGTTGGAATTCGCGGAGACCTGCCTAACGCCTGGTTGTGGGATGCCAGTGTGGTTTACGGTAAAAATGAATTTGGCTTTAACTCGTCAAACTCTGCAAATGTAAGTTGGTACTACGAACCAAGTCCGGACGGCGGTATTTACAGCGAAACACCAACAGAGGCTTTCGATGGCGAACTGGTCTTTGAGCAGACGACATTCAATTTAGATTTTAATGGTACGGTTGATATCGCAAATGAGCTGCTTTATCTGGCGGTGGGGTTAGAGATGCGCCGTGACGGCTATCAAATTAACCCTGGTGACCCGGTATCCTGGTCCTATGGCAGAGCTAATGATCCCAGCATTGAAATCCTAACCCCATCTGGTGACCCTGCTGAAGCCGGCATACAAGGTTTTCCGGGTTTTAGTCCGAGCCAGGCGGTAGATGCTGACCGTGACAGTTATGGTGCTTATGTCGATGCAGAATACTATGTAACGCCGGACTTCTTGTTAGCCGGGGCTTTACGCTACGAAGATTATGACATAGCCGGAGACAATATTTCCGGTAAACTGTCTGCCCGATATGATATCAACAGTGACCTCTCTGTGCGTGGCACAGTATCGACCGGATTCCGGGCTCCTGGTGTACAGCAAATTTATTACAGTCAGGTATCCACTAACATTGTTAATGGCACTCTGGTAGAAACCGGGACCATTGCTAATGATGACGAAGTCGCACGTCAGTTTGGTATTAACGAGCTGGAAGAAGAAACGTCTGAAAGCATAAGTATGGGTCTTATAAAGCGTTTCAACAACGGTTTCGATCTGACCATGGATTTTTATCAAATCAATATTGATGATCGCATTGTGTTATCGGAATCTCTGACGGCCGATGTTGGTGCGGAGTTTGGCCAAATTCTGGAGGATAATAACCTGGGCGCCGCTCAGTTTTTTACCAACTCTGTTGACACCAAAACCACAGGTCTGGATGTGATCGCGTCTTACCCGACTGAGTTTATGGACGGCAATTTGAATTTAACTGCCGCAATGAGCTTTATGAATACCGATGTAGAGCAGGTGAATTCGGTCTCTTCATTAATTCCGGGGGAACAGATCTTCAACGACACTCAAGTCCTGCGTCTTGAAGAGGGACAACCCAGTGAGAAAGCAACGTTAAGTGGTGACTGGACTCGTGATGCCTGGAATGTGAATTTAGCCTTTAATTACTTTGGGCCTGTTGAAGGGCAAGCCTTTACCGGTGTGCGTCATGAGTGGGGCGGTAAGTGGTTAACTGATCTTTCTATTGGTTACGACTTTACTGATAGTTTAAATGTTCGTATTGGTGCGAATAACCTGTTTGACACTTACCCCGACGAATGGGGCAGTGCTGGTTCACCATTTTCTGATGCGGGCTTTAAATATGGCTGGGAAACTTTCCCGTTCGGTATTAACGGTGGTTACTACTACGCTCGGTTGAATTACACTTTCTAGTCATTATCGACATAAAAAAACGCCCCGAATACCGGGGCGTTTTTATTGTTACTTCTCGGAGCGATTAATTGCCCATGTAAGACGTCAGCATCCAGGCTGTTTTTTCCTGCTCTTTGATGTAGTCACTCATCAACGCGTTGGTTCCTTCATCGCCTGCTTCATCAGAAATTTCAAGAATTTCACGCTGCAAACGAATGGTGGTCTGATAGCTATCCAGAATATTGGCTACACAGGCACGACCGTCGTGTACATCTTTAACTTCTTCAATTTCGCTGTTCTTGATGTAAGTTGAGTAAGCATGCTGAGGGCGCTGACCCAAAGTTAAAATACGCTCTGCAATTTCATCAATTTTAAGCAGTAAATCGTCGTAGGTCTCTTCGAATTTAGCGTGCAGTTCAAAAAAACGCTCGCCCTTAATGTTCCAGTGAAAACCGCGAACATTCATATAAAAAACTTGGTAATTTGAAAGTAGCTCATTGAGCTTGTCACCAAGTTGTTCTGCTTTTTTCTGGTCTAAACCAATAACGCTTAACTGTTTCATAAACCCTCCTTTATCATCGTTATGCCTTAACCATAGTTGAATCATAGGGTTAAAGAAAGCGATAAAAATCGATAACGCTGACAGTTAAACTCGATAACTGTCAGCTTATGCTTACATAGGGAGTATGGGGGCGCTGTGAGTTAAATCAACTCAGGCTTTCAAGTTTACCGTCGCGGATATGTTTTTCACCGCGGGCTTTAGCTAATTGAATTTGACGCTCACGTTCGGCAAATCGCTCTTTTTGCTCGGTTGAGGTCTTGTCATAGCAATGCGGGCAGCTGACACCTTTCTGGTAATGTTCTGACTGCATTTCTTCAGCAGTAATGGGCATGCGGCAGGCATAACACTGGTCGTATTCACCCTGCTCCAGACCGTGCTTAACGGTAACGCGTTGGTCAAAAACGAAGCACTCACCATTCCAGCGACTGTTGTCTTCCGGCATCATTTCCAGATATTTAAGAATTCCGCCTTTTAGATGGTAAACCTCATCAAAGCCCTGCTCTTTTAAATAAGCGGTCGACTTTTCGCAGCGGATACCACCGGTGCAGAACATAGCAACTTTCTTATGTTTTTCCGGATCCAGATGCTGCTTCACGTACTCCGGAAACTCGCGGAAAGTATCGGTCTTAGGGTTAATGGCGCCTTCAAAGGTTCCTACGGCGTATTCATATTCGTTGCGGGTATCAATAACCAGCACTTCCGGGTCGGCAATCAGGTCGTTCCATTTTTCCGGATCGACATAAGTACCGGCCGAGCTTTTAGGGTCAACCCAGTCAACGCCCAGGGTGACAATTTCTTTTTTCAGTTTTACCTTGGTGCGGTAAAAAGCTTGCTCGTCACTGGGGGATTCTTTGTGTTCAATGTCAGCAAAACGCTCATCGGAACGTAAGTAATTCAAAACGTTGTCAATGGCTTCGCGGGTACCGCAAATGGTGCCATTAATGCCTTCACGGGCTAACAGCAGAGTGCCTTTTACATCGTTTGCGATAAGCGTTTGATACAGAGGTTCGCGGAGCTCTTTATAGTCATTTAGCTCAACAAATTTATACAATGCCGCACAAATATACATATCATGTTACCTTCTTCAGCGGTCCGGAACGTAAATCCGGAGCCATTAATTAAATTGCGGATCAGTAAATCGCGCGGATTATACCGTTTTGATCCCGATCAGCGCAAATCAGGGACTCAGGGAGCAGTAAGAAAGCATGATTAACGAAGCCTTGTTTTATGGCCTGGTACTCTTATCAGCCGCAACCTCGTTATTAACAGCCGTGGCCGGTGCTGGCGGAGGCGCGGTATTGATTGGTGTAATGGCTCTGGTATTACCCGGTAGCGCGGTTATTCCGGTACATGGACTAGTGCAAATGGGGTCTAATATTGGACGAACCGGGTTGTCCTGGAAATACATTCATTGGCCTACCGTTGCCTGGTTTGTGCCCTTTGGTTTGTTAGGCACTTTTATCGGCAGTTTATTATTGGTTCAGCTTCCGACACATTTTCTGCAAATTACCATCGCACTATTTTTAATCTGGCTAACCTGGGGACCTAAGTTGCCACAGAGTTTCCGTGGGCGTGCTGGTCTAGTCGGTGGTGGCTTGGTTACCGGCTTTATTTCTCTTTTTGTTGGTGCGTCAGGGCCACTGGTTGCCGCTTTTGTAAAAGCCCGGTTTAGTCAGCGAATGCAAACCGTCGCGACGTTCTCCGCAGTAATGACCATGCAACACGCGCCTAAAGCGCTGGTGTTTGGCATGGCCGGGTTTGTATTTCAGGACTGGCTACCGCTGGTATTAGCAATGATAGCGGCCGGTTTTGCCGGTACCTGGATTGGTCTGCACTGGCTGAAAAAAATTACTGACCAGCGCTTTGACCAACTATTTCGCTTAATCATTACCTTGCTGGCTTTGCGTCTGCTTTGGGTCGCGCTTGAGCCGTTTGTCCCAGCGTTGACGGGCATAACGGCGTAAACTGGCAATGTTATCGGTTTCATCCATGATGGGGGTACCCAGTATGGTTTCGATAATATCTTCCAGCGTAATGAGTCCCAGCCAGCTGCCGTGTTCGTCATACACTAAAGCCATATGCTGACGCTCTTTAAGCAGGTGGCTCATTAGAGCCTCAACACTGACGGTTTCTGTGACGATCTCAACCGGTCGTACAATGTCTTTCAGCGAGTCTGATTCCTCAGCATCAAGAATATCACTACGAAAAACAATGCCTTGTGGCTCCTCGTCGGTATCAATGACCGGGTATCGGGAAAAAGGCAGCTTTCTAATCCTTTCGCTGACTTCCGGCATGCTTAAATCTGGTCGAATGGATTCACATACTGTTCTTGGAGTCATGACCTGACGTACCCGAATTTCATGTAAGTCGAGAATGTTCAGAATGACCCGACGTTCGTCGTCATCTAACGCTTTTTCTTCGTGCCCAATAGTGGCCATGGCCTTAATTTCGGAGCGAACGTCAATGTCCGCTTCTCCGCTACCGATACGTTTTGTGATTTGATCGGAAAGCCAGATAAACGGCTTAAGCGATAAAATTAAAAAATTTAGTACTGGAGGTAGCATAGGAGCTATCCCACGCCAGAATTTAGCACCTATGGTTTTCGGAATTATTTCTGATAGCACCAGAATAAGCAGCGTCATAACTGCTGAAGCAACTCCCAGATAACCGTCACCAAAGACGACCCCAACTTGTGCTCCAACCCCTGCGGCACCGGCTGTATGAGCTATAGTATTAAGCGTCAGAATAGCTGCCAGCGGCTTATCGATAGAATCTTTCAGCTTGCGCAATTGTTGATGGGTTTTAGGTCGGGACTCTTTTAGCTGTGCTATATAGCTTGGCGTAACCGACAAAATAGCGGCTTCTAAAACTGAACAAATAAATGAAACGCCAATGGCGATAAAAGCAAAAACAATGAGTAGGAACATTGGTACCTTAAATACTTACAAAAACTGCATTAGTAATAACATAGTTCCCGCGACGATGAGAATGGACCAACCGACGAGACCTGCGTATTTACCCCATAAGCGTTCAGTATAAGGCCCTAACCATAAAACGATAAGTGCTAATACATAATAACGTAAAGCTCTTGCGGCACCAGCCGCTAGCATAAATAGCCAAAGCGGATAATCACCAGCACCTGCGGCCAGCATGGCTACCTGGAAAGGAACGGGAGTAACGCCCACCAGAAAAATAGCAATAAAACCGTCTTGACTCAGAGTGTCCTGGAATTCTTTATAGTAGTCCTGAATGGACAGGTAGTTGATGAACCATTCTCCAGCGGTATCAAATAAGGCAAAGCCAATGTAGTAACCGACAATAGCCCCGGCCAAAAAACCCGCTAAAGCGACAGTCGAAACCAGCCATATGCGTTTGCGTTCTAGTACCATGTAAGGTACTAGGACCAACTCTAAGGCTATGGGAAGTATCGTTGCCTCCAGGGCAGACAGAAAAAATAGAAGTATCAACGCATGGGGGGAACTGGCCAGTTTCTGATACCATTGTTGCGTCTTCGAGTTTTCTGTCATTGGCGCGTCAACATATTATTTTCGATAGCATTCATCGGCCCAGTGTAGCGTGATTTTTTTGCAAATAGGGATCGAAGCCGTTAAAACTTACGTAAAATTTGCACTTACATCGTGTTGTTAAAAGGTAACTCAAAATGAAATATCAAGGAAGCCCGGGCTTTTCTCATGGGCAGGCGGACAAAATTGGTGTCTTGGTTACTAATCTGGGAACTCCAGAGGCTCCAACAAAAAAAGCGCTCAAGCCCTATCTAAAAGAGTTTTTATCCGACCCTAGAGTAGTGGAAGTTCCGCGCTTACTTTGGTTTTTGATTTTAAACGGCGTTATTTTGCGTTTTCGGCCTAAACGTTCAGCTGAAGCTTATAAAACTGTCTGGACTGATCGTGGCTCTCCCTTGTTATTTCACACGCAAGACCAGGCTTCGGCCATTGAGGCAAAACTGAAGCAAACCTGGGGTGACAACATTGTTGTGGATTTTGCCATGCGTTACGGGAACCCGGCTCTTAGCGAGGTGGTTGAGAAGATGATGCAAAAAGGCGTTCGCAAACTGCTGGTGTTGCCTTTGTATCCGCAGTACTCGGCATCGACCACGGCCTCAACCTTTGATGCGCTGGCCAAAGACTTTACCAAACGCCGCTGGTTACCTGAACTTCGTTTTATTACTCACTATCACGATTTTTCACCTTTTATCGAGGCCGCTGCTCAGCGCATTGAAAAACACTGGGACGCTCATGGACGGGCTGATAAGTTGCTGTTTTCCTACCATGGGATTCCACTGCGCTACCTGAAAAATGGTGACCCTTACCATTGCGAATGCTACAAAACATCGCGCTTACTGGCAGAACGATTAGGGCTTGGAAAAGACGAGTATCTGACGACTTTTCAGTCACGTTTTGGCCGCGAAGAATGGTTGCAGCCCTACACCGATATGACGATGAAAGCGCTTCCCGGTAAAGGAGTAAAGTCGGTTCAGGTCTTTTGTCCGGGATTTTCTTCTGACTGTTTGGAAACCGTAGAAGAAATTGGGGAAGAAAACCGTGAATACTTTATGGAAAGTGGCGGTGAGCGGTACGAGTACATTTCAGCTCTGAATGCCGAAAGCGGGCATATTGATGCGTTAAGTCAGCTTATTGAAAATAATTTGCAAGGCTGGTCAGTTGAAGACGTAACCGAACAGCGACAGCAAAGAGCTGACCAGGTAAAAAAGCAAAGTTTGCCCTATGATGATTAAAGGAGATTAACTTGGCGCGTACGACTTCTTTCGGCAAACCTTTTATGTTTATTGCCTGGGGGCTAGCCCTTGTCATGTTGGTCTGGTTTTTTGAAGACCAGTTGCAGCAACAGTTTAACCCGAACTCTCAGGTGCAAAGCCATGTTGATAACGGACAAGTCACCGTTTTGCTGGAGCAAAACCGGATGGGTCACTATGTGGCTCAGGGTAAAGTGAATGGTCAATCTGTGACATTCTTACTCGATACTGGGGCAACATTGGTTGCTGTTCCTGAAAACCTGGCCGCAGAACTGGGTTTACGAAAAGGCCGGCAAGGTATGTCTCAAACCGCGAACGGACGTGTTATAACTTATAGAACAGAAATTGACAGATTAGAACTGGGTGAAATTCAGCTAACGAATGTCGCGGCGTCTATCACTCCCGGAATGGATGGGGATGTCATACTTTTGGGCATGAGTGCTTTGAAGGAATTTGAGTTAACGCAAAAAGGCGATACTCTTACGTTACGTTATTAAATAAAACAAAACAGGAATGATGTATGTACAAAACATTACTAGGGGCAAGCTTATTGTTGGTGGCGGGCAGTGTTAATGCACAACAAGAGGCATTGCAGCAATGTGCAGGGATTGAAGACTCGCTGGAGCGACTGGTATGTTATGACAATATTGCTAAGCAGTCTCAGGGACAGGTGAAGCAAGCAGAAGGAAAAGCCAGAGGAAAAGTGCAGGCAGAAAAACAAAAATCAAAGGCTGAGCGCCGTGGTAACTCTTCTTTCGAGCGAACCTTTGGTATGGAGCATAAAGACAAAGAGGAAGGCCAGCTCGACCGAATTGAGGTTGAAGTCGCAGCGAAAGAGCAGGGACCTTATGACAAGTGGCGTATCGAACTGAGTAATGGCCAAATTTGGAAACAGACCGACAGCGGTGGTTATTTTCCCTGGGACGAAGACGATACCTATTATATTGAACGCGGCGCATTAAATTCATTTTTCTTTGGCCGTGAAGGTTCGAATCGCCGTATGCGAGTGCAGCGGGTTAAATAAAATAGGCGGTAAATATGCAGCGAGCCAATGCAGGATAGCCTCCCCGAATACAGCCTGTTGGCGACAGGCATAGCTATTGTTCTGATTGCTACGACAATTTTTGTCGTAGTGATCCGCAAAAGAGCGGAAAAGAAATACCAAGGCACAAATTACTTAATTCAGTCACATTATGAAGCGTTTAACTCGTTAGCCCGGCACCGGGATATTGAAAGCCGCCTGTTGGGCATCTGTCGGCTTATTGAGTCTCAAATTGATGGTGCCATGTGCTCCATTATGGCGGTTGATAAAAAAACACAAACCTTATCAACTGTCGCTTCTGTTTCCCTGCCTAAGTCCTATAACCGCGCCTTGGATGGCTTAGCCGTAGCAGACGGTGTTGGCGCTTGTGGTACAGCGGCAGCACTCGGTGAGCCCGTGCTGGTTGCTGATATGAGAAAGGACCAGCGCTTCAATGAGTTCCGGTCCCTCCTCGAGCAGCAAGGTTTAGTGGCGTGCTGGTCCCACCCTATTTTTGCAACCTCTGACAGTGACGTTATTGGAACTTTCGCAATTTACTTTTCAGAGCCGAGAGTGCCTTTAGGACCTGAACTTGAAATTATTGTCCGTAATCGTGATCTGGTGGCTCTCATCATTGAACAGGAGGAGCAAAGAAGGAAACAAGCTCGTCTTGAGCAAAGTCAAAGTTCACTCTTTACTCACAACCCCGATGCCGTGTTTATGCTCGACTTAGAAGGCAACTTTACGAGTGTTAATCGTTCAGTTTGTGAGCTTTTATTGCTTAAAGAAGAGGATTTACTGGGTAAACACTATGAGCTGGCAGTGCCTGAAAGTGACCAGAAACGAACCTCAGAGCATTTTGAAGCGGCTAAAGCCGGTATTCCACAGTCCTACGAGATAAAGGTAAAAGACCAGACCGGTCAGCTTCATGACTTAGCGATAACCAATATTCCTATTATTATCGATGGCGAAATTACCGGTGTTCACGGCATAGCTAAAGATATTACCGAACGAATTCAGCGAGAAGAAGCGTTAGAATTTTTCACTTCTCACGACAGCTTAACGCACCTGGTAAACCGCAGTGCAATGGAGCAGCGACTACAACAGCTGCAGGAAAACAAGAGTGACGCGGCAATATTCGTCCTCTTTATCGATTTAGATGGCTTTAAACCTATAAATGACAGCTTGGGACACTACCTTGGAGACGAGGTCTTAATTGAAACGGCGCAACGCTTGCAGCAGGTTGTTTCGGAACCTAACTTACTTTGCCGTTTTGGTGGCGATGAGTTTGTCGCCGTTATTCAGGATATGAGTGCTGTTGAGCAAGTTAATGCGTTATGCGCGGAAGTTTTAGCGGTATTCGAACAGCCTTTTCGGATTGGCGAAGTCGAGGTTTCTTTGTCGGCAGCAATTGGTGTTTCAGCAAATGATATTGAATTTAAACACCCGATGGAGCTTACTCAACGTGCCGATGTTGCTATGTATGAAGCGAAAAAACGCGGTGGTAACTCTGTTTACTGGTATTCCGCAAACCTTGATGAAGGCTTAGGTTACAAAGTGGCATTGCGGACTAAAATTCAGGAAGCGCTTGCGCAAGAACAGTTTGAGCTATTTTATCAACCCATTATGACCGACAAAGGTAAAGTTGCCGGAGCCGAAGCGCTCATTCGCTGGCAACATCCAACCAAAGGTTATGTTTCTCCCGCAGACTTTATTCCTGTTGCTGAGCGCACAGGGCAAATCATTCCAATTAGTGAATGGGTGCTAAAGCAGGCTTGTCGCGATCTGCAGCAGCTTAAGCGATATGGTATAAAATCTGTTTCGGTGAACTTTTCGCCTATCCAGTTTTATCGTGAAGATTTTGTCAGTAAAACGAAAGCGATACTCGAACAGTTTGATATTAAACCCGGCGAGATCACCGTCGAAATTACAGAGAATGTATTAGTTAATGATACTCAGCGTATTGCTGAGTTATTGCAGCAATTGCGAGATCTGGGTTTGGATGTGGCCATTGACGATTTTGGTAGTGGCTTTGCCAGCTTACGTTATTTAAATATGTTGCCGGTAAATAAGCTCAAAATTGATCGCAGCTTTATCGAAAATATTCATGAGAACTCGCATAACGCTGCTATTACCTGCGGTATTCTGAGCATGGTTGCAGGCATAGGTATCGAAACCGTTGCTGAAGGTGTAGAAAAAGAAGAAGAATGTGCTTATTTAGTGGAGCATGGTTGCCACTTTATGCAAGGGTTCTTATTCAGTAAGCCGAAGCCGCTGGGAGAACTGCTCAAATGGGCAGAACGCCAGCAATCTTTCGAAAACGAACGTTAGCGGATTCGGAACTGACGGAGCTCCTGTTGCAGGTTGGCAGATAGCTCCGCCAAATTTTCACTGGACTCTTTTACCTGCGCCGAACTTTGCGCGGACTGATCTGAAATACTACTAATAGTATTAATGTTCTGATTAATTTCCTCTGTAACTGAGCTTTGCTCATCAGCCGCGCTGGCAATATGACTGTTCATATCATTAATTTCTGCTACCGCCGAGGTTATTGCCTGGAGTGACTCATCAGCATTTCTTGCTCTTTCCACTGTGTGATCCGCCTCTTCCTTACCGGTGTTCATTGAGCGGACAGCTTCATGAGTTGCTGTTTGTAAACGCTCAATCATTTCCTGAATCTCCTGGGTTGATTTTTGTGTGCGGCTGGCTAAGGTTCTGACCTCGTCAGCAACAACAGAGAAGCCCCTTCCATGTTCCCCTGCACGCGCAGATTCAATAGCCGCGTTTAACGCAAGCAAGTTTGTTTGTTCAGCTATGCTACCAATAACGTCCAGTACCTTACCTATGTTGTCGCTATCTTCCGCTACCTTAGAAATAGTTTGAGATGTTTGATTCACGTGGTTAGCTAAACTCTGAATCGCATCAACTGTCGACTTAACGACATCGCGACCTTGCTTGGTATGATCGTCAGCTGTTTTCGCAGAAGTCGCTGCGTCATTAGCACTTTTGGCTATTTCGTCCACTGTGGTCGACATTTCATGGATAGCCGTTGCCACCTGCTCAACCGCTTCGTGTTGCTTCCTGATGCTTTCGTTAGACTCTTCTGAAATGCTGGAAAGCTCTTCTGACGATGTTGCCAGTTGTTCGGTCATTTCATTAATTTTGGTAATAATGCGCTGAAGCTTTTCGACAAAAGCATTAAATGCATCGGCTACTCGACCCAGTTCATCTGTTCTGTCCAGATTAACGCGTGCGGTTAAATCTCCTTCGCCTTTGGCCATATCTTCAAAACGCTCAAGCATTAAGTTCAATGGCCTGGTAATTAATGGTGGAAAGAATAATGCCAGCAATACGCAGATAGCTAAACCTATGGTCAGGACAACCATCTCTGTCCAGTTACTTTGACTGATGACTTCGTCAATAATGTCAGACTGACTGAGTGCTGCTTCTTCTTTGCGTTGCTCTAGCTGGTCAAGAACGTCCCGCATGGTCTCGAACTGAGGGCCGCTTTGCTGCTCACTTAAACTAATGGCTTCTTCAACCCTGTTTTGACCATGAAGCTCTATTACTCGCTTAGTGGTTGCGACCCAGGTCTCATTTTTTCGCTTGTAATCAGCAACCATTTGACGTTCTTCGGCACTTGAAGTGATAGCTAAAAATCGGTCCACCCGTTGAGAAGCTTGCTGTAGGTTCTCATTGACTGTGTCGACAAGTGCTTGTTTTTTTGACGAACCTGGTGGAACTGAAAGTAAGGTTCTTTCTGCTACCAGAGCCTGATGTAGGTCGCGATCCGCTTGCAATAAGTAATTAAGGCCGGGTAAGTGTTCACTGGCTATTTCATCAACGCTGTTAGCAACGGATTTAAAATTCACGGTACTGACGGTAGCAATACCAATAAGCACTAAAGCCAACAGTGCAATAGGAAGTATTAACTTGTACCGAAATGTAAGGTTGTTAAACCAGCTCATAATTTAACCTCTAAAGTAGCTCGCGACCGATGTCGTGTGACTTATTATCGGAAGCTAAAGAGGGTTACTTTAGGGGGGGATGAAAAAATGCTGAGTGTCATATAACACCCAGCATAATTGATTTTTAACTATTTAATATCAGTCAGTCGCAAATACGGACGTAAGGTTTTCCAGCCCTGCGGAAATTTCTCTTTTGCGTCTTCGTCGCTGACCGTTGGACGAATAATGACAGAATCTCCGGGCATCCAATCTGCCGGGCATGCCACTTCGTCACGGTCAGTCGTTTGCAGAGCATCAATAACCCGTAAAATCTCATTGAAGTTACGACCGACAGTCATTGGGTACGTCATAATTAAACGAACTTTTTGGTTCGGATCGATAATAAAAACCGAACGTACTGTGGCTGTGGCGCTTTCGTTTGGATGGATCATGTCGTAAAGCTGTGCGACTTCTAAATCTTTGTCGGCAACGATAGGAAACTCAAGTAGGGTATTTTGAGTGTCATTAACATCATTAATCCAGCCTTTGTGAGCTTCTACGGTATCGGTAGATAACCCCAGGGGTTTCACGTTGCGCTTTTCAAACTCTGGTGCCAGTTGCGCTGTACGCCCCATTTCCGTTGTGCAAACCGGTGTATAGTCTGCCGGGTGGCTGAAGAAAAATACCCACGAGCCTTTCGCCCAGTCGTGGAATTCTATCGAACCCTGTGTGGTATCAATGGTAAAATTCGGTGCAGTATCGCCAATACGTAATGTCATAGAGTGCCTCCTGAAGCAATTATTGATAAGCTTTGCTGGTAACCATTAAATGATAGCGTACTGAACACATTACAAGGCATTGGGCTTATAACCTTTTACTCTAATATAGATGCGTGGACTATTAGCAATGACTTTATTTATTGATGCCGATGCCTGCCCTGTGGCAATACGGGAAATTCTCTTTCGCGCGGCACAACGAAAACAACTGCACCTCTACTTAGTGGCTAATCAACGCATTCAAACACCTAAATCTAAATTTATTCATATGGTGCAGGTAGGTAGTGGTTTCGATGTCGCAGACCATGAAATAGTCCGGCGCTGTGAAGCGGACGACTTAATCATAACCAGTGACATTCCGCTGGCGTCTGAAGTGATAGACAAAGGCGCTAAGGCATTAAGCCCCCGGGGGGAGCTCTTCACCCCCGACAATATTCGCCAGCGCCTGAATATAAGAGACTTTATGGATACCATGCGCAGTAGTGGTATTCAGTCTGGTGGCCCGCCGCCGTTATCGAATGTGGATCGCAAAAACTTTGCGGATCATTTAGACCGTTTATTAGCAGGGAGTTGAACTTGACCTTTTTTGCGGCGTTACCGGCAATTATCTGGGCTCTCATGGTTTGGTTTTATCCCGAGTGGCTTGCGTCTGTCTCGCTTTCGGTTCCCGGAACCGTCTCAGCCGCACTAGGGGTGGTGTTCTTAGTTGCCGCTTTCTTTCGGCAGTGGCAATGGTTTTATTGGTGCGCCTGGGTTGGTGGTATCTATGCCACAGTTCAGCTCGGTTTACAGCAACCGCTGGCGCAGGAGGAGGTTTCCCAGCTGTACGATGCACTTCCTGTGTGGTTATCGCTTAGTGCCTTGCTCCTGACCTTCCTGAAAAAGCCAGTACTACTCACCGGAAAAGGCATACTGATATTTGTAGCTTTAGCGACATTGCCTTTATCGTTATTGCTGCCGCCAGTTGCCCAGGTTCTCGCTTTATTGAACCCCGCGGAGGTTTTGACTTTACCTGACTGGCAGCAAAGTTCGTTTGCTATTGGACTTCTCATTTGGACAGTCGCTATGGGGGGAATTTGGGCAACTTATTTGCTTTATAAAAGCGCTTCCGCTTTTGCCTGGAGTCATTGGGCGGCATGGCTTTCTCTTATGGTCTTTTTATTGGCTGTGCAGTACCAGCAAGCCTCTACCTGGGCCGCTTTGGCAGCCAGCGCAGGCTTATTGCTGGCGCTGGCCGACCAAATGTTGAAGCTGGCCTACATTGATGAACTAACCGGGCTACCGCAACGGCGTGCGTTGATGAGTCAGTTGCAACACTTACGCAAACGCAGTGCCGTTTGCATGCTCGACGTTGACCATTTTAAAAAGTTTAATGATCGCTACGGGCACGAGGTTGGTGATCAGGTGCTGCGGCTGTTAGGCCGTATTTTAAAAGAGCACGGCGGGTTTAAGGCGTACCGCTATGGCGGAGAAGAATTTACTTTAGTGTTTTTCCACAACGATGAAGAAAAGCTAAAAAATTTGCTGGAAAGCGTTCGTAGCCAGGTTGCTAATTACCCGCTTAAATTGAGAGAGCCTTCGCGGCCAGAGAGTAAGACAAAAGGAAAAGAAGCGCGAGGTAAAAAGGAGAAGAGTAAAACGGTAAAAGTCACGATAAGTTTAGGTGCAACTGTAAAAGAGCCTGATGATACAGCGGATAGCATTTTAAAACGTGCTGATGAGAATCTTTATTCTGCGAAGAAGGCTGGGCGTAATAAGGTGGTGCTGAAATAGAAGCGATCTAAAACCAACGATATACGTTAATAGTTATATTGTTTTAAATCGTGGACATGTCAATGAGCTACATAAAAGAAACCATCGAAAAGCTAAAGCAAACCAGTCCGGCTCAAGTTGAGTTCTATCAAGCGGTAGAGGATGTACTTGAATCGATAGAACCTTTGCTGGAAGAACGCCCTAAGTATCGGGAACACTCTATTATTGAGCGTCTGGTTGAGCCTGAGCGGCAAATTATGTTTCGTGTCCCCTGGATGGACGATGATGGTAAAATTCAGGTGAATAAAGGCTACAGAATAGAGTTTAACTCGGCGCTGGGGCCTTATAAAGGCGGGTTGCGTTTTCACCCAAGTGTTAATGCCGGTATTGTTAAGTTTCTTGGCTTTGAGCAAATATTTAAGAATGCGCTGACCGGTTTACCCATTGGCGGCGGCAAAGGTGGCGCCAACTTCGATCCTAAAGGCAAGTCGGACGCGGAAATTATGCGTTTTTGCCAGTCGTTTATGAGTGAACTGTATCGTCATATAGGGCCCCATACGGATGTTCCGGCGGGAGACATCGGTGTGGGAGCAAGGGAAATTGGCTACCTCTTTGGTCAATATAAGCGTCTGGCCAATCGTTTTGATGGTGTCCTAACCGGAAAAAGTGAACTATGGGGCGGCTCGCAAGTTAGAAAAGAAGCGACAGGGTATGGGGTTGTCTATTTCGCGCAATGCATGATGGATGACCAGGATGACTCTTTGGACGGAAAGCGTTGTTTGATTTCAGGCTCTGGTAATGTCGCTATTCATGCTATGGAAAAGCTGTATGAATTGGGGGCTAAACCGATAAGTTGCAGTGACTCCAGCGGAACCATTTACCATGACAGTGGTATTGATCTGGACTTGGTTAAGCGCATAAAAGAAGAACAGGGCGGGCGGCTTAAAGAGTACCTTGAAACTCATGATGACGCCGAATACACATCCAAAGACGACTATCCCGAAGAGGGACACAGCGTTTGGCGCTACGAAGCCGATATTGCTTTCCCCTGTGCGACTCAAAATGAATTGACCGAAAAAGATGCTCAGGCACTTTTGGAAAACGGATGCAAATACATAGTGGAAGGGGCAAATATGCCCACCACCCAGGCCGCGGTCGAGCTTTTCATTGAAAGTGGCGTTGGTTATGGTCCGGGCAAAGCATCAAACGCAGGCGGTGTCGCCACTAGCCAGTTAGAGATGGCTCAGAATGCCAGTATGTTGCGCTGGGATTTTGAGGAAGTGGATGAAAAACTCAAAGACATTATGAGTAATATATACCAGGATGCGAAGCGCACTGCCGAAGATTTCGGACACCCGTCAAACTTAGTTCTTGGCGCAAATATTGCCGGGTTCCGTAAGGTCGCCGACGCCATGCTGGAACAAGGTGTGGTTTGATTTAATTAAGCTCGTTTTTTCCTTTAAATTCAGACAAACGTTTGAAACAAACCATTGGTCGCAAAAGTGCTTTAGTGTTTTTAATAATAAAGGCATGCTCAGTTAATAAACAACTGGGGAGATAAAAATATGAAAAAAGCACTTTTGGCGACGGCCTTTGTCCCATTAATTATCGGCGGGTGTGCCGGCATTCAGCCAAAGGAAACTCTGACTGAAACCTTGGAAACTGGTGGCGCACTAAAACCAGAGCATCAGCACATTAATCTTGAAAAAGCGCATTTATTTTTCGATATAAACCCGGAAAAACGTGAAGTTAAAGGCAAAACTGAACTGGTGCTCTCTGTTACTGAGAAACAGTCAGACTTCCTTATCGATTTTGACAATAACTACCAAATCTCAGCACTCTCTATTAATAGTCTTAAAACAAATGACTACACTCACGAACTCGGTGAAATTCGTTTTAGCCTTGAACAACCAATAGCTGCTGGAGATAAGTTAACAGTCACGATTGAATATAAAGGACAACCTCATGTCGCAATAAACCCTCCCTGGGATGGCGGCTACGTGTGGGATGAGACTGAAAATGGTAAGCCCTGGATAGCCACAGCCGTACAGGGAGAGGGTTGTGATTTGATCTGGCCCTGTATTGACCACCCGACGTTTGAAGCTAAACAAACCGATATTGTTATCCGGGTGCCGAAAGGTCTGGTTGCAGCCAGTAACGGAAAGTTAATTGAAAGCAGTGAGGGCGAGGACTGGTCGCAGTACCACTGGCGTAGTGAGCAGCCACAGAATAACTATGGTATTGCATTAAATGTGGGTCCTTATGAGGTTCTTAAGGATACATACCAAAGCCGTTATGGACATGAGTACCCGTTGGTTTTTTACTATTTAGAAGGTAAAAAAGCTGAAGCGGAAAAGTTATTCAATGAGTTCTCTGAGCAGTTAGACTTTTACGAAGATGTCATTGGCCCCTACCCATTCTACGCTGAAAAAATGGGCGTTGTGGAAACGCCGCATTTGGGGATGGAGCATCAAACCATTAATGCGTATGGGCAAGAATACAAAGCTGGAAAATACAATTTCGACTGGTTACTTCATCATGAGCTGGCTCATGAGTGGTTTGGGAATCAAGTCACTAATACTGACTGGGACCACATGTGGCTACATGAAGGTTTTGGCGCTTATATGCAGCCATTATATGGGCAATATTTGCATGGAGACTTTGCCTATCACAGCATGATGTATGACTCACGTATAGGTATACGAAACGAGCATCCGGTTGTATCGAATAAACCAATGTCAGAAGATGACGTTTATAAAGCTGACAGAGGGCCGGGTAGCGATATCTATCAAAAAGGCGCATGGATACTGCATACTTTGAGAAACTTGATTGGCGACGATGATTTCTTTGCAGCAACGAGAAAACTGGTTTACCAAACTACTGACCCGAAACCTGGAAACTTTGAACCGCATTTTGCGGACTCACAAGACTTCATTGATGCTGTTAATGAGCAAACAGGCGAGGACTTTACATGGTTTTTTGAACACTACCTTTATACAGCGAAGTTACCAGAGTTGGTTGGTGAGCAAAAAGGGAGTCAGTTAAGCTTGCATTGGAAGACCTTTAACGAAGCAGCCTTTGAATTACCTGTAGAAGTGCAAGTTGGTGACACGATATCGACAGTTGTTGTGGGAAAGACTCCTGTTCAAGTTGAGTTACCTACAACCGATGCACATTATGTATTAGACCCGTTGCATAAGATTTTGAAGCAGGAAGATTATTTAGATGCTTACGCGAAAGAGCAACCTCAATAATGAGATTGCTCAATACCAGGCGTTATTACTGCTTTTCCATCTCCTGATGAAACTCTGCCAAATCGGAAATGATTTTCTGGTTTGGCAATTCAGCGTAGGGTTGTTCAGCAAACTTGGTACCTCGCAGCTGAACCGAAATACGTGCGGCATCTGGGTTTAACATGGTTTGCTGGTAAAACGTTTTGGCGTCTTCAAGGCTTACGTTTTCAACGGCATCAATTAACTGCTCTTTGCTGTCGAATTCAAAGCGCTGCAAGCTCAAATCAGCCAGGAATGGAGAAACTTCTTCCATCAAGTTCTTCGGCTGTTCGTTCAGTGTAATCAAGGTGCTTTGTTTGATTTGGTTGAACTCTTCCGGCGTCATTTCCTGTAAGTCTTCCCAGTACTCTTCTTTGAAACTATCAAAACGCTCCTGCATATCGGCAACGTTCTTAACCGGGGTTTGAATGTACAGGCCAAAACCTGCGTAATTATCAAGATTCGGTGCGAAAGAACCCACCGCATAGGCCAGTTGCTCTTCCGTACGCAGGGTATCAAAGGCTACGGTGCGGAAATGGCTTTGCAGAACCGTTCCTGCCGCTAGCGTGGCAAAACCTGGTTGAGGATGAATGTGTGCATCAACTATTGCCACGTCAGCTACATCCAGATCACGACGTAATACAATGGACTTGCCAGTTTCAGGCTTCCAGAATTGAGCCACTTTAAAGTCAGTGACCTTCCGGTCTTCGGGTAAGCTGGCCTGAATACGATCAACGGATTCTTCCAGGTTAGCCTTATCGTAATTACCAAAAGCAAACACGCGAATGGCGTTATTACCCATTAAGGTGTCGATAAAGTTAGACAAGTCAGCCGGAGTCAGGCTTTGCGCTGTTTCAATTAAGTCAGTTTGGTTAAACCCTCCTTCCCGAATCAACTGCCCGTATGCGTCAAAGCTTTGGTAAATTGGGAATTGCTGGCCTTTGTTTTCAAGCTCTCTGACATAGCGATCTACCGCTTGCTTAAAGGCTCGCTTTTCAACGTCAAACCTCAAGTTATCAATAGCGCGCTCAAGTAGCTGCGGTTGTTTATCGGTAAAGCCAGACACCGTCAGTGACAGGCCGGTGCCATCGTTAAGGTTCAGGTTCATACCCGCAATATTTGCTTCGGTATCCAGTGCGCTAACATTCATATTGTATAAATCGCGCCATAAAGCGGTTAAAACGTCGGCTTTTATACTTTTAATAGGTGCGTCGTTGTTTATTTGAATATAAAAAACGCCGCGCGGCTGGTCGCTGTATAATTGGCTTGGATACTGCCAGACCTGAATGCCTTCTTCTTCGATAATCACTTTGGGTTTATCGAATGCGTCGTTCTGCTTAATGGCAAAACTCTCTGGCAACAGGGTATTCACTTTAGGCAAATTAATTGCCATTTTAGGTTCGTTATCCCAGCTCGCTATTTCTTCTTGCGGAATATCAACAACCTTGTATTTACCTTCGTAGAAATCGAGTTCGCTGTCGTGTGGCTCATCCTGACTAATATACCAAACGCGAAGGTGCTCAGGTGTAAGCTGTGACAGAACTGAGCGGATGGCTTCAGGGTCAAACTCCTGATATTCATAAGGTGCACTAACTGCGTATTCCGCTGGATAATTCTGCATAGCTTCGGCAAGTGACGAGACGTAGCTGAATTCGTCCCCTTTTTCTAAGAAGCGGAAGTTGTTGCTCAGGCTGGTTCTTATTTCTTCAAAGTAACTTTCATCAACACCCTCAGCGCGAACTTTATCAATGTACTGCATAATAAGCGCGACAATTTCTTCACGCTGCTGCATGCCGGCATTAGTCAGTTCGAGGTCAATTGCCAGAACTCCATAGTTGCCGTAAAAAGTTGGCTGCGCTGATGCGTTCAAGCTAGCAATAAGGCCGGCATCTTTGAGTTGTTGTGCTGGTGTGCCCGGCATTTCTGAGCCAAGCAGGTAACTGACATAGCGGTTGGGCTTAACCGCAAACTGATCCTGATTGTCATTGATAATGAATTCCAGCTTCAACTGCTTAACGTCTTCATTTGGCACATAGTGGATGCGCTTTTTGCCTACATCGTCGAAGTTAATTTGAGCTGTGACTTCGGGCTCATCAATACCGTCGTCTTCAATACTGGCAAAGTGTTTGCGAGCTAAGGTTTCCATCTCTTCTAACGAGCGGTTGCTTATCATGGCAACTTTCATAATGTTGGCTGAGTAGAAGCGGTTGTAAAAATCGACGGTTTCTTTGTGCAGCTCGCTGTTCTCTTTGTCACTCAGGCTGTCCAGATTTCCAATAAGGAAACGATTGGAAGGGTGCTCTCCCAGCAATAAGCGTCCTAATTTGAACTGGCCAAAAAAGTCCATTTCACGGCGCATTGACCATTCGGCGTTCACTGCATTACGTTCTTTGTCTGCATACTCGGGGTACAGTTTTGGCGCTTTGAAAAAGTCAGAAAAGCGGTCTAAAGCCTCATCGTAGGCGCTGTTATTAATTTTAAACATATAGTTGGTGACATCCAGCCAGGTAGAGGCATTCTGACTACCACCGTTATTACTCATAAACTCGCTGTATTCGTTGGTATCGGGATACTTTTCAGTTCCCAGGAACAACATGTGCTCCAGATAATGTGCCAGCCCCTGTTGAGCTTCCGGGTCTTGCAATAAACCAACGCCAACGCTTAAAGCGGCAGCCGACTTATCTGTATTCGGATCAGAAACCAACATAATTTCAATATTGTTATCCAAAGTCACGACGCGATACTGGCGCTCATCGTTCGGGCTTTTAATGACTTCGCCGGCTACTGCCGGTTGTACCGTGCTGCTCTCCGTTGCTGGCTGGCTACAACCTGCAGCTAAAAGAGCGGAACTAATGGCACTTGCGAGTAATAACTTCTTCATAAAAATATCCCTTAAAAAATGACCACAATATAATAACGACGACTACCCTGCTTGTTGAGGGTAACCTTTAATTATTTGTTGACTAATTTGTAACAGATTGTGAGAGTTAAAGCATACTTTTGGTACAGGGATGTCAAAATGAAAGCAATTATTATAATAGCGGTGCTTTTTTTATTAGTTGGCTGCAGTTCACCCACCGTATTTCTCACAACAGAGCGGTTGCTACAGAAAGAGCGTCAGGAATTAATTTCTGCGTTGTCTGAAAATGGCTTCAAAGTCAAAACAACTTCAGGTGTGGCTGTACCGGAAGAATTTCCAGATGTGGTTGTGGCGACAAACCCCGCGAATGAAAGCCCTGAGTTTTTCGCTAAACTTGAACAGGTTATTCGGCAACAAAACCTTGCACCCGTAGCTTATCAAAAATTTTATCAGCAGAAGCACTATTATAAAGGACGTAATGTTGGATTATACGTGCGCGGTAACGCCCCTGAATTAAAGCTTCCACCGGTTCTTCGTGGTAACCATCAAACCTGTAATAATCAGCGTATGATCCTTGAGTTTAACAATAATAAGCGAGTAAATATTGACGTAGAGGAGGACGAGATCACCTCTTACAAAGGGAGCTATCAGTCGATATTACCTGACACTATTCATGCTAACTTCGAGAGTCTGGAAAGCCCCGTAACACTGAGGCTTTCTAAAGTGTCTGTAGAAACCTATGCGGGAATGAAAACCGCAGACAAAATAGTCGTTACGAACAGCGACAATAAAGTATTACCAGAAAATTGCGAGTTCATGATCATTCACTATTAGATCCGATAACGAGCAGAGGTTATTTTTCTGCAGTACATTCAGTGTAGACTTCAGAATAAGGCTGGTCGAAACAACGAATGAACTTATCAACAATATTCAAGTTTGGCGGCCATTGTATTTCAATAGGGTTTCCGTCTGCATCTGTCGGATTAAAACCTTCGGGCTTAGGAACTGCAGCCAGTTTTTCCCTTTGATTTTTTAGCTTTTCTCTATCTGACTGTAAAAAGGCGATAGTGGCGTCAACGTAATAGTTCCAGCCAGACATGTCTTTTTCGGGCGACTTGCGCGCTTGCTTCATTAAGCTAATAGCGCGTTGATACTGACCGACTTCGGCTCTAAGCTGACCCTCATGCCAGACAAAGGTTCTCATAGCCCCTTTGGAAATCTCGTTCTTTGTGTAATAGGTATGGATAAGGTCGGCTGCCGCTTCACGACAGGCTTCCGCTTTAGCTACTTCTCGCCAGCCTTTTTCCAGGTTTTGGTCAAACTCCCTGGGAGATAGCTTTAACATTTCAACTTCGTTATAAGAGCAAGTTTCACTCTCTGTATTTGTATCTTTGGCTACGGAAAACGGAGAGGCAATGGTTATTGAAAGAAAGCCGGTAACGAGTAATGCCCGCATAGTGAAACTGCTTGTAGTAGACTGCATAATGTCTTCTCCTGCTAAATAAAGGTGCTGAACATGTCTGTTTTGTTGATAGCCAAAACGCTAGGGCTTTTCTTTATTACTGCAATTGCCGAAATTATCGGATGCTATTTACCTTACCTGTGGTTGAAAAAAGATGGAAGTGCCTGGTTATTGATTCCTGCAGCTATCAGTTTGGCAGTATTTGCCTGGCTGCTTACATTGCATCCGGCTGAAAGTGGCAGGGTCTATGCGGCTTATGGGGGCGTTTACGTGGTAACTGCACTGCTGTGGTTAAAGGCTGTTGAAGGAGCTTCATTGTCGACTTACGATGCCGTAGGCGCTGCTTTCACTTTAACCGGAATGGCTATTATAGCGGTTGGCTGGAACCACTAAGGCAAAGGAATAAACTCATCTTCATCGCCAACAACTTTATCAAAGCGTTGATTCTGCCAATCTTTTCTTGCCTGCTCTATTAGTTCTTTATTAGAGGACACAAAATTCCAGTTAATAAACCGGTTGCCCAATGCATTACCGCCAATAATGACAATATGTGATGGTTTCTGAGCTGTAATAACGGGTTGCTCTTCAGTTTTTAATACAACCAATGTTCTTGCCGCTAGTTCTTTACCTTCTGAATTTAAGCGACCAGAAACGATATAAACAGCCAACTCTTCTGTTGTCGGTAACGTCAGTTCTTGGCCAGAGTCCAACTTGGCTTCTAGGTACAAAGTTTCAGACAAGGTAGGAACAGGTGACTTTACGCCATAAGCTTCACCTATCATGACGCGAACCGAAACCCCATTCACATTAGCCGACGGAATATCGGTTGACGGAATATGATAAAAGGCAGGCTCTGTCTGCTCGTACTGTTCGGGTATAGCTAACCAGAGTTGCAAGCCATGTAGCCTGTGAGCGCGGGCCGTAATTTCCGGGCGCTCTCTTTCTGAGTGCGTAACGCCTTTGCCTGCGACCATCAGGTTGATATCGCCGGGCATAATTATCTGATAACTGCCAATGGAGTCCCGGTGCAGCATTTCGCCATCGAATAAGTAAGTGACAGTGGATAACCCAATATGCGGGTGTGGTGCGACATTGACACCTTCTCCCTGTGGGAAGTCGGCTGGGCCCATTTCATCAAAGAAAATCCACGGTCCGACCATACGCTTTTGGCGAGTGGGTAATGCGCGGCGGACATAAAAGCCGCCTAAGTCGCTGTCGCGAGGTTCAATAATAACTTCTATTGCAGATGACGGTTGTTCGTGCGAGTCACAACCTTGTTCAGCATTGTTAAGAATATTGCTCATGGAATACTGGCTGCCTTCAAAGTTATCTAAGTTCGTTTGTTATCTTTTTTAAAGATTACCGCAAAGTGCTGGCGGCGCAAGTAAGAAACTCTCGAAATTTTGCTCAATATTTGCTCGTTACTGCCGATGGTTATAGTAAGTATCTCATACTAGAAAGAGACTAAAGGTGAAAATATCAATAACAAATCACTATTCAGCCTTAACCAAGCCGGTACCCTCTAAGCAGCCGATAACGGTGCTACAGAGCCATGTGGCGGAGCCTTTGGATACCCAGCCTGAAAATACCCAGGGCGTCTTCCTTAGTGAGCTAGATAAACTCTATTTTAATTTTAATAAATGGCTGGAAGAGCCAATACAATCAGAATTCTCGGCGGAGAAAATAGAAAAACTAAAAGATTTGTACTCAAAAATGTCTGAGGAAGATTTTATCCGGCTGGGTAGGCTAGGTATTATATCGAACGATGATTTCTTGTCTATGGTTGAAACCCTGGACAAAGAGCAACTTTCGCAGTTAACCGATATATTTTCTGGGTTGTCGGCTTCTGCAAACATGCTTTTTACCCATGTTAATGAATTTAATCCCTCCAGAACATACGAAGAAAAAGTAGAACAATTTATTGAAGTGCTATCAGACACTCAGCGAATTGCCCGGGATCAACTGATTGAAAAGGCGGCTGAATATGATGAAAAAATCAGTATTCACAAAGCTGAGCGTGAGAACAATGATACCTATGAATCTCTAGGAGGATATTTCGACGTTAAATCGAGCGCGAACGACCTGCAGAACTTTGTTTCGACCGTAATAGATACCAAATCGCCCGCTGATTTTGTTAACAAGCTCGATCAATACAGTCGGGAACAGCAAAGTAGCTTGTTAAATGTACTTGGAATGAGCCGGATTGAAGGTGAGCAACTGCTTGACGGTCTTCTGGATAAAAGTGATGAGGCCAGAACGAGCATATTGTCTTTTATTGGTAAAGTAGCACTTAAAACAAACCCTTTCTTTGAAATGAGCGCTTTTGGTGATTCGGAACATGTGGTGAGTATCAGCAAAGGGTTTGGCGATAACCTATTCGAGACAACGAAAAAAATGCTTGAGAATATGGGGGAGTTGCTGACAACCTATAATTTCAGTGACGAACAGCTCGTAGAAATGGGTGACCAACTTAACGACCTAAATAGAAAGGAACAAATCGGCTACCTGGAAGCTGCGGTCATCGGCCTCGATAATCTATTAGGTATACAAACGAGCAGCACCAATGAACTTATAGACATGAAAGCAGAGCCACAGGCGATGAATAAACTGCAGTCCGTTTTAAGTAGTAAAGATGCTTTGCAGGCTGTTTATGAAGCCCGCGAGGGTGAGGACCGGAGAAGCGGGCGTTCCTACGTGCCGAAGACCAAATGGGAATACCTGGAAGACTTGGAAAAAGTGGTGTCATCTTATATTCCGCCGGCGGAGTCTGACGAAAACGTTCGGGATCCTTGGGAATATGCCTCTGGCGCTAAAGCTTGACATGTTTATACTGTTGACAATAAGCCCCGCGAGAGAATTTGCGGGGCTTCCTGTACCCTTCTTATTTCAGAGTAACAAACTCTTCAGCACTGGTCGGATGCAGAGCCACAGTCGAATCTAAGTCAGCTTTAGTTGCCCCCATCTTCAAAGCAACGGCAAAGCCTTGTAATATCTCGTCCATACCTTCACCAATACCGTGAATGCCGACCACTTTTTCTTCTTTGCCGTGGCATACCAGCTTAAAATAACTAAGAGCTCGGTGCGGGGTAACGGCGTTGTACATGGCCGCGAACGATGACTTATACACGGTAATGTTGTCTTCGCCGAATTTGAGCTTAGCGTCTTCCTCGCTCAGACCAACGGTACCAATGGTCGGGTGGCTGAATACAACGGTCGGAATGTTTTCAAAGTCCATGTGCGCGTTTGGCATGTTGTTAAACAAACGCTCCGCCAGTAAGCGTCCTGCTTTTATAGCAACCGGTGTAAGTGCTGCGGCACCAGTATTATCGCCTACAGCGTAAATACCTTGTACGTTGGTATTCTGGAATTTATCGACGTTAATAAAGCCTTCGCTATCCAGTTCTACACCGGTGCATTCCAGGTTAATTTTATCGGTGGATGGCACGCGGCCTATAGCCCAGACTAAGCAGTCGAAGCCGTCCATTGTCTGACCACCTTCAAAGTGCAGCGTTAACGTACCGTCGTCTTGCTTAACCACTTCACGAACGGTGGTTTCTGTATGAAGTTCAGGGCCGTCCTGCTTCATGCGCTCCAGCAAACCATCGGTAATATCTTTATCAAAGGTACGCAACGGACGATCACGTCGCACCATTAAGTGCGTGTCAGTGCCTAATGCATGGAAGACACCGGCAATTTCAACGGCAATATAACCGGCTCCGATAACGGCTGCCTTTTTAGGCTGTTCCGTCAGGGCAAAGAAGCCGTCAGAGTCTATACCATGCTCAGCACCGGGAACTTCGGGGATCATGGGGCGCCCGCCGGTGGCAATGGTAATATGGTCAGCGGTAATCTTTTCTCCGTTAACTTCTACTGTTTTGTGGTCAACGAATTTCGCAAAGCCTTCTATAAACTCAACGCCATTACCTTGAAAGCCGCGATGGTAACCACCGTGAATGCGTTCAATATAGGCTTCGCGGTTTTTAACCATAGTCGCCCAGTCAAAACCTTTCTGTTCAAGCTCAAAGCCGTATGACGGCGAGTATTTTATGGCTTCAGCAATATGAGCGCCGTACCACATGACTTTCTTGGGAACACAGCCCACGTTTACGCAGGTGCCGCCAACGTGTTTCGCTTCAATAACGGCGGCTTTCGCGCCACGTATCGCTGCGCGGTTGGCTGAGGCTATGCCGCCACTACCTGCGCCTATCGCAAGATAGTCATAATGTCTGGTCATATTGCTTAACTCCTGTACTCAATTCAAAAACTGCGGATATCTTGAATAAAAACCCCGTATCTTGCAAATAAAGACACGGGGTTGTCATGCTTTTTATACCGATAGCGGTAATCGAAAGATCAGTTCATTACTCAGATGACGAGCGTTCGCCGGCTGGTAAGTTCTCTTTCACAAACTCGGTCATCATGGTGCGTAAATGAAGGGTTGTACCTTCACCTTCGTAAATACCATGAGAGCGGTTCGGGTAGGCAAAAAACTCAAACTGCTTACCGTGTTTAATGAGCTCATTGACCAGGCGCTCGCTGCCCTGAAAGTGAACGTTGTCGTCGCCTGTACCGTGTACTAACAGTAGGTCGCCTTCGAGGTTTTCAGCGTGAGTAATGGCTGAGGTTTCTTTATAACGCTCGGCTGACTCAGGCAGTAAGCCGGAGTAACGTTCCTGATAAATGGTGTCGTACAGCGTTAAATCAGGTACTGGTGCCAGCGCCATACCCATGTGGTAGCTGTCCGGGTAACGGAATAACGCATTCAGGGTTTGTGAACCGCCGCCGCTGTGTCCCCAAATGCCTACGCGGCTTTCATCAATGAAGTCCCAGCGTTCCAGCATTTGTTGCAGCGCATCGTATTGGTCGCGTACGGTAACAACGCCCAGGTTCTTGTAAATAGAACGGCGCCAGTCAAAGCCGCGTGGTGATTTGGTGCCGCGGTTATCAATAGACGCAACAATATAGCCCTGCTGTGTCAGCATGGTGTGCCATAAATACAGTGAACCGCCCCAGCGGTTGGCCACTGTCTGCCCCCAGGGTTCGCCGTAAACGTAGAACAAAATGGGGTATTCTTTGCTGGGGTCGAAGTCAGTCGGCTTCATAATGTAACCGTCCAGCTCTAACCCGTCACGAGCTTCCACCCGGAAAAATTCAACCGGTTGTTTCTGCACCTGCTCAACCGCTTGCTGTGCTTCTTTATTGTCAACCACGGTACGAATAACTTCATGATCCGGCAGTGAAATCATATTAGTAACCGGAACCTGGTTAACCGAACTAAAGGTATGTTCAGCGTATTTGGCATCTTGCGAAATGCTGTAACTGTGGGTGCCGTCCATGTCCGGGGTCAGACGTTCTAAGCGGCCGCTGCCGTCTAAGCTGGCGCGGAACAGATAACGCTCCAGAGGTGTTTCCGGTGAAGCAATAAAATAGACCCAGCCGTTTTCTTCGTTTACCCGCAGCACTTCAACCACGTCCCAGTTACCGCGGGTAATCGCTGTGGTTCTGCCGGTATCACGATGCACGCGATAGATATGGCGATAACCGCTGCGTTCGCTTAACCAGGTAAATTCGCGACCATCATTTAAAAAGTGAATGTCGTCGACATATTCGGCCCACGAGTCGGTGCTTTCGCGTAACAGCTCCTGACTGCGACCGGTTTCAATATCGCTGATAAAAGCGCGATTAATGTGCTGTTTGCGGGCCAGTTGCTGAATTAACAGTTTTTCGCTGTTGCCAGCCCAGTTCATGCGCACCAGGTAATGCTGGCGAGGGGCACCGGGAATATCCATCCATTTTGTCTGACCGCCACTGGCCGGCATAACGCCAATGCGCATAGCCGCGTTAGTTTCACCCACTTTCGGGTAAGGGAACTCTTTTAACGTTGGGTAGAGTTCGTCGGTGTTATTGATCATGGTGAATACCGGCGTGCCTTCGGTGTCCAGCTGCCAATAAGCAATGTGCTTGCCATTGGGGCTCCAGCGGAAACCGTCGCGCAGGAAAAACTCTTCTTCGTTAACCCAGTCGAAGGTACCGTTAACTATAGTGTCGCTGCCGTCGCTGGTCAGCGCGCTGACAGTGAAGCTGCTAAGATCCTGCACGTAAATGTTGTTCTGCATAACGAACGCGACTTTTGTACCTTGCGGATTAAACTTAGCAAACTGCAAAGTCGACTCGGGCGCATTACCACCCAGTTGGCGTAATTCGTTGTTGTTGCGGTTCAGCACCCAGTAATCGCCCAGAGTATGGGTGCGCCACGAACGCTTGGTATTGGTGAAAATAAGTACTTTCTCGCCATCGTCTGACCAGACGTAATCGGCAATATCCAGCGCTTTGTTTTTACCTTGCGGAGTTAGCTGTTTAGCGCTGACTAAAACCGTGCGCTCGTTGGTTTCAGGGTGGTAACGAACAATATCGCGGCCATCGGCTGAGTCGGACTGTTCTAAAGTCGTATAACCTGAGCCGTCTTCAAGCCAGCGAGTTGGAGCCGGGCGGTCAATATTGAAGGTATCACTGGCGAATATTTTCTCCGCTGTCAGCTGGCTAACACCTGTTACGTCAGCTTTATCGGAGTCCGCAGTGGATTGTCCACCCAGGTTACTACAGGCACTTAAGGTAATAATGGCCGTTAAT
>NZ_DF266793.1:0-55175 GCF_000320945.2 Idiomarina sp. 28-8 | reverse complement strand
GAGCAAATTAAACCCGAACATATACAACCCGCTGTTGAAGAGTGCATACAGCACGCTCGAAAAACCATTGATGAAGTACTGGAACATGGTGATTTTAGCTGGAATGGTTTGATTGAACCTTTGACCGATGCGGATGAAAAGCTTGAGCATGTCTGGGCACCGGTATCGCATTTGAACTCCGTAAAGCACGCCTGAACTGCGTGAAGCGCATGACAGTTGCCTGCCATTGTTGTCGGACTACGCAACCTATGTAGGACAGCACAAAGGCTTGTTTGACGCTTATCAGGCACTGCGTGAAAGTGACGAGTTCGACAGTTTGACCGAAGCCCAGCAAAAACTCATTAACGACACCCTACGTGATTTTCGTTTGTCGGGTGTGGATTTACCCGAAGACAAAAAGAAACGTTATGCTGAAATTTCATCGCGGCTGTCTGACTTGTCTTCAACCTTCAGCAACAACTTGCTGGATGCCACCCACGCATGGACTTGCCTGATTACCGATGAAAGCCGCCTGGCTGGCTTGCCGGAAAGCATCAAAGAAGCTGCAAAAGAAACCGCAGCAGACCAGGAAAAAGAAGGCTGGTTGTTCACTTTAGATATTCCAAGTTATCTGCCGGTCATGTTGTACGCCGAAGACCGGGAGCTGCGTAAAGAAATGTACCAGGCTTTTGTGACCCGCGCGTCGGAAACTGGACCTAATGGCGGGGAGTTCGATAACTCTGAGGTTATGAACGAAACTTTGGCTTTGCGTCATGAAATGTCGGAGCTGTTAGGTTTTAACGACTTTGCTGAAATGTCACTGGCGACGAAAATGGCTGAGTCGCCGGAGCAGGTATTAGGTTTTGTGCAGGAGCTTGCCAATAAGTCTAAAGCACAGGCGAAAGCCGAGTATGCTGAAATTGAAACCTTTGCGGCAGAGCAAGGCGTGGAGAAAATGGAAGCCTGGGATGTTCCTTACTTTAGTGAGCAGTTAAAGCAGCAGCGCTACTCTATTTCCGATGAATTATTACGCCCCTACTTTCCTGAGCAACAAGTGCTAAACGGTTTGTTTGAGGTGGTTAAGCGCCTGTTTGGCATGACGGTTAGCGAGCAAAAAGACGTAAAAACCTGGCATGAGAATGTGCGTTTCTTCCGCATTCACGATGCCGACGGACATTTGCGTGGCAGCTTCTACCTGGATCTCTACGCGCGTTCAGGCAAGCGAGGAGGCGCCTGGATGGCGGATTTTGTCGGCCGCAGAGTGCACGCCGATGGCGAATTGCAAAACCCGGTGGCCTTTTTAACCTGTAATTTTAGCAAGCCGGTGGGTGGTAAGCCTGCACTCTTTACTCACGATGAAGTGCTGACATTATTCCATGAATTCGGTCATGGCTTGCACCACATGTTAACTCAGGTCGATACCGCTGGTTTGTCTGGTATTAACGGTGTTGAATGGGACGCTGTTGAGCTGCCCAGTCAATTCCTGGAAAACTGGTGCTGGGAACCGGAAGCGCTGGCATTAATATCCGGACACTATGAAACCGGTGAACCGCTGCCGCAGGAGCTTCTGGAAAAAATGCTGGCTGCGCGCAATTATCAGTCGGCTATGCAAATGATGCGTCAATTGGAGTTCTCGCTGTTTGATATGCGCATTCACCACGAGTTTGACGAAAACACGGGTGCGCGTATTAGTGAAATTCTGAGTGAAGTGCGTCAGCAAACTTCGGTACGTATTCCACCGGGGTACAACCGTTTTCAGCATAGCTTTGGTCATATCTTTGCTGGCGGCTATGCGGCAGGTTATTACAGTTACAAATGGGCTGAAGTGCTGTCGTCTGATGCGTTTGCGCGCTTTGAAGAAGAGGGCATATTTAACGCTACAATCGGGCGCGACTTTTTACATGTCATTCTGGAACGTGGTGGCAGCCGTAAAGCCGCAGATTTATTCCAGGAATTTCGTGGTCGCGAACCGAATGCCGAAGCTTTGTTACGTCATAGCGGCATAACAGCCTGATGTTCACATCAGGCTGCGATAGCCATAACCAAGTTGACGAGACCAATTAAACCAAAGACGAATAGAATGGTAAGAATAACGCCAATGATGATGTAGGCTTTCGGACTACCATGCTGGAAGTCTCGTTGGCGGTTTTTTTCTGTTTGCACACCTAAAAATGCCGCCAACACACTCATAACCATACTAAAAATTCCTGGTTTAGAGGTTTTATTTTCGGTAGATTCAGACATTAATCAGTGTATTCGTTTTGATAATGTTTTTTGTTGCTGTCGCTTGAACTCGAGATTAACTCAATCAAGTCGAAGAAGTGAAATTGTACGGACCGGCTGTCGCCTTTTAACCAGCTAAACCATGTCACTTGCTCGGCAGCTAACTGACACTCAACAGAGGTGTTACTGGGTTCTATTTCAGTGACAAGCTGCTGGCAGCGCTGAGTGGGGTTTTGCTGAGCAACGAGCGAGGAAGGACTCACGATAGCAAGCGCAGTAAACGCAGCTAATGCTAGTGATGTTATTATTGTTAGTAATCGCATGAAAGTCCCTCTCAAGTCTTGATTGACTAATTTATCAGCGATTTTGTAAAAATTCTAGTCATCATTGCGAATTTTTTTGTCATGGGTTAACTGCTACAATAAGCATCATTTTGAAATAGGTCAGGAAAACGAACAATGAAACCACTAATTGCACCGTCGATACTGTCCGCGGACTTCGCGCGGTTAGGTGAGGAAGTTGACGCGGTATTGAACGCTGGTGCCGATGTCGTGCATTTTGACGTAATGGATAACCACTACGTGCCTAACCTGACGATAGGTCCTATGGTATGCAAAGCGTTACGTGATTACGGAATTGAAGCGCCAATTGACGTGCATTTAATGGTTAAGCCTGTTGACCGTATTATTCCAGACTTTGCCGAAGCCGGGGCTTCTATCATTACTTTCCACCCGGAAGCATCCGACCATGTTGACCGGACTTTACAGCTTATTCACGAACAGGGTTGCCAGGCGGGTTTAGTGTTAAACCCTGCAACACCGCTGCATTACCTTGATCATGTTATGGATAAAGTGGATGTCATTTTACTGATGTCGGTTAATCCGGGTTTTGGCGGGCAGTCTTTTATTCCGTCAACGCTTGATAAGCTCAGAGCGGTGCGTAAACGAATTAAAGCAAGTGGGCGCGACATACGCCTGGAAGTGGATGGTGGTGTTAAGGTTTCAAATATTGGTGAAATTGCAGAAGCTGGCGCGGACATGTTCGTTGCTGGTTCAGCTATTTTTAATGCGGATGATTACGCCAGTGTCATCCAGACAATGCGCGATGAAATCGCTGCGGTAACAGGTTCTTAGAGGAAACAGTAATGTCGAAACCAATTGTGTTAAGTGGTTGTCAGCCGTCGGGACAGTTGTCTATTGGTAATTATATTGGCGCATTACGTCAGTGGGTTAAGATGCAGGACACTCACGACTGTAAGTTTATGTTGGTTGATCAGCACGCCATTACTGTACGCCAGGACGCCGAGAAACTGCAGCAAGCAACTCTTGATGGACTGGCTTTGTACCTGGCTTGTGGCCTTGACCCGGCAAAAAGTACGGTGTTTATTCAGTCGCATGTGCCGGAACATTCTCAATTAGCCTGGGTGCTTAACTGCTACACGCAAATGGGCGAGCTAAACCGCATGACGCAGTTTAAGGATAAGTCTCAGCGTCACGCTAGTAATATTAATGCGGGTTTGTTCACTTATCCGGCGTTAATGGCGGCAGACATTCTGTTGTACCAGGCGAATGAAGTGCCGGTGGGCGATGACCAGAAGCAGCACCTGGAAATGACGCGTAATGTTGCTGAGCGTTTTAATAACTTGTATGGCGATATTTTTACGATTCCGGAACCAATGATTCCAAAAGTCGGTGCGCGGGTGATGTCACTGCAGGAACCGACTAAGAAAATGTCAAAGTCGGACGATAATCCAAATAATTTTGTCGGCTTGCTGGAAGAGCCGAAGAAGATTCTGAAGAAAATTAAGAAAGCCGTTACCGACTCTGATGAGCAGGCGCGCATTTACTTTAATCAGGAAGAAAAGCCGGGCGTCTCGAATTTGCTTAGCATTATGTCAGCTGCCACAGGTAAGTCGATAGACGAGCTGGTACCTGAGTACGAAGACAAAATGTACGGGCATCTAAAGGTGGATGTGGCGGAATCTGTGGTTGCCATGCTGGAACCGATACAGCAGAGGTATCACGCAATGCGTAATGATCAGGCATTTTTGCAACAGGTTATGAAACAAGGCGCTGATAAGGCACGTGAAGCCTCAGCAAAAACTTTGTCAGATGTTTATAAAGCGGTAGGTTTTGTACCTTACCCGGGATAAATTTAACTATGGTGGATAAATCTCCGGAACAGCGCGAAAAGGAGTTGCTAACCAGTGTTGAAACCATGGCTAACATTGGCAGCTTTTGGTATGAACCCGCGTCCGGAGATTTATATTGGAGCCCTCAGTTACGAGAAATTCATGGTGTAGCCCAGGATGAACCCATTACTTATGAACAGGCAATGGCGTTTCACCTTCCTGAATACCGTGAAAATATTGAGCACCTGGTCGAGCAAAGCTTTCAAAATCACCATAGCTGGTCGGCAGAAAGCTGTCTTAAAGACAGAAGCGGAATAATTCACTGGGTTGCTATTACGGGCATTACCCGAACGCTGAAAAATGGTGACATGGCACTGTTTGGTGCCATTCAGGATATTACGGTTAAAAAGTACCGTTTGCAGCAGTTGCAAGAGCAAGCCAACACCTTACGCAGCACACTGGACAATTTACTGGATGCAGTTATTACCATCGACAATAACGGCATGATTATTAACTTTAGTGTGCCGGCTGAACGCATGTTCGGTTACAGCGCCGCTGAAGTGAAGGGTAAAAATGTTAGCGTGTTAATGCCTGAACCCTATGCCCGTGAACATGACCGTTATATTAGTGCTTATCAAAAAACAGGCCGCGCCCGCATTATTGGTATTGGCCGCGAAGTTCAGGCTAAGCGCAAAACTGGAGAAGTGTTTCCTATCGATTTGGCGGTAACCGAGATAACGCATTCTGGTGAAACGCAATATGTTGGCATTATACGGGATATTACCGAGCAAAAAGAAAATGCCCGTAAGCTTGAATATTTAGCAAACTTCGATGAGCAAACGGGGTTGCCAAATCGTCATCGTTTTCTTGATCTGGTTGAGAAACGTATTGAAAGTCAGTTACCCATTGCTGTCGCAGCCGTTAATATTGACTACTTTAATCGCGTTAATACAATTCACGGACACGAGGAAGGTGATCGTGTTATTCAGTTAATTGCACAGCGAATGAGAAAAACTATTGGCGATTCGGGCTGGATAGCGAGAGATCTTGGTGACAGATTTTGGGTGGGGGTTATGCAGGACTCTACCGAAACCAGTCTGGCTATTATTGATAAGCTGCACGGCGTACTGCGCGAGCCGTTTAAAACGGCATTCCAGACGCATTATCTCACCGCAAGTGTCGGTGTCAGTTTAAGTGGAGGTGATGAAAATGCTTCCGGACTGCTGTCACAGGCCGATACGGCAACGTCTAATGCACGACATAGCGGCCGGGATAAAGTTGCGGTACACCGAGCTGAAATATCTAACTCGGTTGTAACCGATGCCGAAACCGAAGTGGCCTTACGAGCGTCTTTGGGTAAAGGGCAGTTCGAATGCTGGTTGCAGTCTAAAGTGGATACCAACGGTGTTGTTCATGGTGCAGAGGCTCTAATGCGTTGGCGCAACGAAGCCGGAGAGATCATTCCTCCAGATCAATTTATTCCAATTGCGGAGCGTTTTAAGCTGATTATTCCTATGGCTAAAGAATTGTTGAGTCAGGTCGCTTTCGTTGTGCGGCAGCTGAGCGATAAAGGGCTTAATGATCGTATAGCGGTGAATGTCAGTCCAATTGAGTTTTTACAAGACGACTATGTCGAGACGGTACAAAGAATATTTGCCGAACAAAATGCACCGCTGAATCAACTGACCATTGAAATTACTGAAAACTTACTGTTAGCTGACCCTGAAATAGTCGAGCAAACAATGTCGCGGCTTGCCGGGCTCGGCGTCGTATTTTCTATTGATGACTTTGGGACTGGGTATTCTAATTTCATGCGCATTCAGCAACTGCCAATAGGCGAGCTAAAGATAGACCGGGAGTTTGTTCAGCTCGCAGAGGTGAATGACAAACATATGGGGCTGCTGCTGGCTATGCTGAATATGACTAAATCTCTATCGGTTTCCTCGGTAGCAGAAGGCGTAGAAACTGAAACTCAGGTTAAATTACTGAAAGAAAATGGCGCTGATTTATTGCAGGGGTTCTACTTCGCCCGGCCAGTCCATTTTAAAGACTGGCTAAGCGAGCGGCTGTCCTAGCAGTATGATTGTTTTAATTGATAACTTTGATTCATTTACTCACAACCTTGCACGCTACTTTCGGGAATTAGGCGAAGACGTTAGTGTTTTCAGGAATAATGAATTAACCCTTACCGACATAGAGCAGATAGCACCGCAAGCACTTGTTATATCACCTGGCCCCTGTACTCCCAACGAGTCGGGAATATCTTTAGCTGCTATTGAGCACTTTCAGACTAAGCTGCCAATATTAGGTGTGTGTCTTGGTCATCAGGCATTGGCACAGGTTTTTGGTGCAAACGTTGTTCGGGCAGAAAAAGTTATGCATGGAAAAACCAGTGTGATTAAACACTCCGGCGAAGGACTTTTCCGACAGCTGAATAACCCATTAGAAGTGACCCGTTACCATTCCCTTGTTGTTTCTCCTGAAAGCTTATCAACAGATTTTGTCATTGATGCCGATACAGAAACCGAAAAAGGTCAGCGCGAGATTATGGCAATAAGGCACCGGCATTTGCCGCTGTTTGGTGTTCAGTTTCATCCCGAGTCTGTGATGACAGCACAAGGACATAATCTGTTAGCGAATTTTTTACGTTATATACGATAATCAGTAAGTAGTATTTTCTCTGCTTATTCAACATAATACTGCCGCAGTTCAGATAATACCGAGGTAACATGTTCCACTTTTTTGCGGGTACCACAGAAGGCGGTAGTAATGATCCCGCCCTGCGCTTAGAAAAACGCTTTATCAACTATCTGATAAGCTTCCCGTTTGCGCGTAAAACTCGCTCAAAAGAAGATGGTACCGACGACGAAGAGCATGAACAGCGACGTAAGCTTTTAGAAGTTGAGCGTCTCAATTACGAAGAGCGCGATCGTAAAGCGCAGGCGCGCCAACGGTACGCCGATCGTATTTCTGATGAATTGCATGAAGAGATTTATCATCGTGCGTTGAAAACCATCGAAGATGGTGACTACATTCGCGAGCGCTTGATCCCACTACCTGAAAAGCTACCTGAATTGCTCGATACGCTTAGCATGAAAGCCGCTTCTATGCGCCGGATTGAGTCCGTTGTGCAAGGTATGGACTGGTTTCATACGGGGTTAATCCGTACGGTCAATCAACCACCGTTTATTGATCGGAATAAGCAGGTGAAAATTGATAACCTTCGGGTGGCCATGAGCTTTGTGGGCACCGAAAACCTACGCCTGCTGGCTCCCGCTTATATTATGCAAAACTGGCTGCCGCCGGCAACGCAACCCTTCACCTTATTCCGCCGCAAAATTTGGGAGCATTCGCTGGGTACGGCTATTGCTGCACACAATATTGCGGTAGAGCGTAACCTGCGAGATCCGGTTCTAGCCTATACCATTGGTATGTTCCATGAGCTGGGAAAAATTGCCTTAACCAAGCTGTATTTGCGTTTATTTGATGATGTGCAGCGCGAATTCGCTATGCAAAGCGTTAACGATAAGTCACCCGAGCGCCACAATACTATTGTCACTTTAACTCCGGACGAACGCTTTCTACGCGACTTAATGCTGGAAAAGGATAAAGACGTGAGCTATCTGGTTGCTGAAGGCTGGGGGTTAAAGCGTGTTCCGGTAAGCAAACACTTATTGGCTTTTACGCAAAGCAAAACGAAAGACAAAGGCTATGAATCTGAATACGCGGAAGCCTTAGCCCAAGCTAATGCTTATTGCGAATTCAGAATGCTGCGGGAAGTGGACCTTGCCAGTCTGGAAGAGGGTAAACATCTACTCAATAAGCATTCAATAACGTCAGAAACTGTTGCTCGCTTGCACAATGTGAGCTTAAAACGCCCGCCAATTGTCGTGCCGGAATAGAGAGGTCAGCACTCAAACTCGGTGTCGATTAATAAATGCTCGAACACTTTACCGATATGCGCTTCCTCGTCAGTGAAGCGCACGCCAACACTTATCATTCCATGCTCTTTGCGCTGATTCATAATTTGACCTGAAAGAGTCAGAGGCTCTTTCTGAGAACCCGAGCCAATACTGATTTTTATATTCATATGAGTGACATTACCTGTCTGGTTCTGCGCCTTAAACACAATTCGACACCCGGCAGAAGAGATATCGACGATAACACCACTGGCCAATTTCTTTTTAGTGTTAGTCTGGCTGCCGTCAGCAGTAACATCGACTGGAATGTGTGTTCGAACCCTCCGCTGTGCGCGTAGTGCGCGATTCTCAATTTCTTTCGGATAATCCAGATACAGCAACCTGAACGGGATATTTGAGACGGCCCGGATCTTTGTTTTAAACGCCAGGCATTCACCCGCTTCTCCCTCTAAAACCAAGCGAACAATAACCGGGTTGCCTTCATATAACACATCGGCATAGCTGCCGTCAGTGCGTGGATTCGGCTGTTTTAACAATAAATAGTTACCGGTATCAAAGCCCACAACCTGAAGCTTGGTGCGCACCTTGGTCGCCGAAGAAAACTCAACATCAATTACGTCGCCCGGACGTAAGTAGGTAAGCTTTAACTGTGGTTGAGATGAGGCGTTCAGGGGCGGAGTCTGATTTTCCATAACGTCTTCTGTTGCCGAACATTTATTCAATAAGTCAGGCTAAATTAACACCAGTTAAAGATCAATGTAATTCTGCGTACTTAAATGTTAATTCGGAGAAAACATTTTCGTGACCTAAAAAATAATGACTAAAGATTCATGGTTTCAGTATGCATTAGCATAACTATTCGTATCTTATGCAAGAAAAGCGTAAACCCTCGGGATTAGGGATTTATAACCGAATTATCACAGACAAACTGCACAAATTTTGGCATAATAGCCGGCTACTTTTAGAGATGAATTTGTTGACACCTTTGTTAACTCGCTAAGGCGATAAGGACGAGAGTAATGACAGACAATAAGACAGTAAACCGTGAAATGTTTAATGATGTAATGGTTCCAAACTACAACCCGGCATCGATGATTCCAGTTAAAGGAGAAGGTGCTCGTGTTTGGGATCAAGAAGGTCGTGAGTATGTCGACTTTGCCGGTGGTATCGCTGTGAACTGTCTTGGTCATTGCCACCCAGCGATGGTGTCAGCCCTACAGGAACAGAGCCAGAAGTTGTGGCATCTAAGTAATGTTTTTACCAACGAACCGGCAATTCGTCTGGCGAAGAAATTAACCGAAGCCACCTTTGCTGATCGCGTTTACTACGCTAACTCAGGTGCTGAAGCCAACGAAGCGGCATTAAAGTTGGCGCGTCGCTGGGCAATTGAAAAGCACGGTGAGCATAAGCAACAAATTATTGCTTTTACCAAAGGTTTCCACGGACGCACCTTCTTTACCGTAACCGTGGGTGGCCAGCCAGCCTACTCTGACGGTTTTGGTCCAAAACCTGGTGCTATTGAGCATGTGGATTACAACAACATCGACGCGCTTAAGGAACTGATTTCCGACAAAACTTGCGCGGTAATGATGGAGCCATTGCAAGGTGAAGGCGGCGTAGTAAGCCCTGACGTGGAATTCGTGAAGGCGGTACGTGAACTGTGTAATGAAAACGACGCGTTATTGATTTTTGATGAAGTACAAACAGGCTTTGGCCGTACCGGTAGCCTCTATGCTTATGAACAGCTGGGCGTAACGCCGGATATTCTGACTTCAGCCAAGGCTTTAGGCGGTGGTTTCCCTATTGGCGCTATGCTGACAACAACGGAAATTGCTGAGCATCTTAAACCTGGTACTCACGGTAGTACTTACGGCGGTAACCCACTGGCATGTGCTGTATCAGAAGCGGTACTTGATGTTGTGAATACGAAAGAAACGCTGGACGGCGTGAAGCAACGTGAGCAGTGGTTCAAAGAGCAACTGGCCGCAATTAACGAAAAATATAACGTGTTCAGCGAAATTCGAGGTCAGGGCTTATTACTTGGCGCGGCAATGAATAAAGAGTACGAAGGGCGTGCGCGCGACTTCTTGCTGGCCGGTCAGGAGCATGGCGTGATGGTACTGATTGCCGGTGCTAATGTGGTGCGTTTTACCCCGTCACTGGTTATTTCTGAAGAAGACATTAAAGAAGGCCTGCAGCGCTTTGAAAAAGCTGTTGCTCAGGTCGTCGGTCAATAACTGAGGCTGTTTTATGTTGCTAATCAGACCCATTAAGCCGTCAGATTACGAAGCGTTATATCAGTGCGCGATTGAATCCGGTCATGGTTTTACTTCCTTACCGGTAGACCAGTCGCTGCTGGAGCGCCGCATTAATGCGGCGCAAAAAGCATTCGCTAAAGACACCGTTGAAACACCGGGCGATGAAAGCTACCTGTTTGTTATGGAAGATACCGAAACCGGTACTATTGCAGGTGTCAGTGGTATTGAAGCTGCGGTGGGTTTGAATGAAGCCTTCTGGCATTACCGTTTGGGTAAAGTTGTGCATCATTCAGAAAAGCTTAATATTTATAATGCGCTGGAAACCTTAACCTTGTGTAATGACTACACAGGTGTTTCTGAGCTATGCACTCTATTTTTGCGTGAACCCTACCGGCACAATATGAACGGACGTACTTTATCTCGTTTCCGTATGCTGTTTTTAGCGCAGTTTAAACAGCGTTTCAGCGACTGGGTAATAGCCGAAATGCGCGGTGTTTCAGATGAAAATGGTGATTCGCCATTCTGGAACTGGCTGGAAGAGAACTTTTTCTCAATGGACTTTCCTAAAGCAGACTATTTAAGTGGCATTGGCGACAAAGTCTTTATTTCTGAACTGATGCCTCGCTTCCCTATTTATACCAACTTGCTGAGTAAAGAAGCGCAGGCGGTTGTTGGCAAAGTTCACGACAATACCCGTCCGGCGCTGAAATTACTGGAATCTGAAGGTTTCCGCTTCCGCGGGTTCGTCGATATATTTGACGCAGGGCCAACGGTTGAAGCTGAAGTGTGTAATCTGAACAGTGTCCGTAACAGTCGTTTAGTGACGGTAACTGTCAGCGAATCTACAGCGGAACAAGAAGGCATTCCTCACATTGTCTGCAACACGCAACTGAAGAACTTTCGTGCGACCAAACTGTCTTTACCGGCAGGTGCAGACGAACTCATATTGACGACAGAACAAGCCCAGGCAATGCATTTAGAAAGCGGCGATGAAGCCCGCATTGTTGCACTCTAAGCAGGAGTATTTGTATGACGAACAGTATTCAATTTATAGACGGTTGTTGGGAAGCTGGTGAAGGCCAGCTGTTCAAATCGATTGATCCAGCACGAAACGAAGTTATCTGGAGTGGCGAAGCTGCCAGTGAAACTCAGGTTGAAAAAGCCATTTTGGCAGCACGGGCGGCATTTCCGGATTGGTCTGGCCGCAGTGTTGAAGAACGCCTGGCTATCTGCCAAAAATTCTCTGAATTGCTGGAAGAAAATAAAGAGCACCTGGCTCGTACCATGGCCAAAGAAACCGGCAAACCTATTTGGGAAACTCGTACCGAAGTGGGCGCTATGATGGGAAAAGTGGCTATTTCAGAACGAGCCTACCATGAACGCACCGGTACCGTTGAAAACGACATGCCGGGTGCAAAAGCCTTTATCCGCCACAAGCCGCACGGCGTGGTCGCTGTTTATGGCCCTTACAACTTTCCGGGGCATTTGCCTAACGGGCACATTGTACCGGCACTTATTGCGGGTAACACCGTGGTGTTCAAGCCAAGTGAACTGACCCCTATGGTGGCTCAGGAAACCGTGAAATTATGGGAAAAAGCAGGCATCCCAGCGGGCGTTCTTAACCTGGTTCAGGGTGAAGTGGAAACCGGTAAAGCATTGTCAGCGCATCCACAAATTGATGGTCTGTATTTCACCGGCTCATCAAATACCGGTCACCTGCTACATAAACAATTTGGCGGTCGTCCGGATAAAATTCTGGCACTGGAAATGGGCGGTAATAACCCATTGTTGGTGACTAATGTGGCTGATATTGATGCAGCGGTACACAATATTGTGCAATCGGCTTTCATCACTTCTGGTCAGCGCTGCACTTGTGCACGTCGCTTGTTCATCGAAGATTCTGAGCAAGGTCGTGCTGTACTGGAACGCCTCATTGAAGTGACTGAGAATATTCTGGTCGACGACTACGAAGCTGATCCACAGCCATTCATGGGTGCTATGATTTCTGCTAAAGCTGCGGGAGAAATGGTCGATGCACAGAATGAGCTGTTACATAAAGGAGCTAAGTCATTAGTTCGTATGAAGCAGGCTGACTCGAAGAAAGGGTTTGTCACTCCGGGTATTGTGGATGTAACCGGAGTTGAAGATTTACCGGACGAAGAACATTTTGGACCATTACTGAAAGTGTATCGCTTTAAAGATATCGATGCGGCTATTAAAGAAGCGAACAACACACGTTATGGCCTGTCTGCCGGTGTTTTGTGTGACGATGAGCAAACCTATCGTTACTTCTTTAAACACATTCGCGCAGGTATTGTGAATTGGAATAAGCCGATTACTGGTGCCAGCAGTGCTGCACCTTTTGGCGGTATCGGTGCAAGCGGTAATCACCGTGCTAGTGCGTATTATGCGGCGGATTATTGCGCTTACCCGGTTGCCTCAGTGGAAGCTGACAGCATGAGCTTACCTGAGAGTTTAGCGCCAGGGCTTAAATTTTAATCGCAATCTGTGCTAGTTTAGTGGCTGGGCAACGTATGGGTTGCCTGGCCGCGTGACAAAGAGAAACAGATGATAGTTGAAACAGACGGATACATTGAGCTAATCCAGTACCTGACAGGTCAGTTACCGGTCTTCACTGAACAAAGCAGCAGCGCAAAAACTGCGGACTACACTTTGCGCGACTTTATGGAAGAACGCTTGTCAGAAAGCATGATGGCAGTGTTTGAGCAGAATGAGCTTGATGAGGCTGTGCGGCTGGATATTGTCCGGGAAACGGATGCTATCGTTTACGATTTAGAAGAAGTGCTATCGAAAGTTCTGGATAATCACCCGACTCCGCAGCAGGAAGCCTTCATTAACGAGTTTGTCGGTCTGGTAAAAAACCTTTTCGATGAGCGTCTGCAAAGTTACCGACTGTAGTCTTTTATTGAGTTCAGCAAGGATCTTCAATGTCAGCAAATAGCATGAATGCAAAGGTCACCTGGGTAGAGGATATGACTTTTGTGGCTACCTCAGGTAGTGGTCATCAAGTGGTGATGGATGGTGACAGTCCCGGCAAAGCCCCGAGTCCTATGGAAATGGTGCTAATGTCGGCAGGAAGCTGCGCGTCAGTTGACGTGGTCAGTATATTGCAAAAAGCTAAGCAGAACCTTCAGCGCTGCTATTGTGAGTTGTCAGGGACACGTGCCGATTCAGTACCAAAGGTTTTTACCGACATTCATCTGGAGTTCGTGGTCGTGGGCACCGATATCAACGAAAAGCACGTAGAGCGTGCGGTGAAACTGTCGGCCGACAAGTACTGTTCGGTGGCTAAAATGCTGGAAGCTTCGGTTAATATTACCCACAGTTACCGTATTGAATCTCCTCAACAAGACGACTGATCTTTGAATTATCGACACATTTTTCATGCCGGCAATTTTGCCGATGTTTTTAAGCACTTGCTGTTGGCGCGGGCGCTGGAGTATTTTCAGCAAAAGAAAAAGCCCTACTTTGTACTCGATACTCATGGCGGTATCGGTTACTACGACTTGCAAGGCGATCAGGCAGTAAGAACCGCCGAAGCTGAACAGGGCATTGTCCGTTTTGCTGAGCACTCAGCTGAAGAGCCGTTAGCCGCCGCATACTTAAACACCGTGCGTCAATTAAACGAAGAGCAGGATAAGCTTCGGTATTACCCCGGTTCACCGGTCATAACTTCTGAATTTTTACGCGAAAATGACCGGTTAGTTGTTTGTGAACTGCATAAAGAAGACGCAGAGACTCTTAAAAACACCCCCTTGGGACGACACAAACAAGTGCAAATACTGGCTCCTATGGACGGTTATCAGGCTGTGCGTGCGCAACTTCCCCCGGCTGAAAAGCGCGGTTTGGTGCTTATTGACCCGCCTTTTGAAAACACCACGGAGTTTGACGATGTGGTCAGCGCGCTTGAACAGGGCTTAAAACGCTGGAAAAGCGGCAGCTTTGCGGTTTGGTATCCCATTAAAGATGAGCTGAAAACGGCGGCTTTTCATCGCGACGTTGGCGCTTTGTCGGATCTGCCTAAGACTCTGATCATGGAGCTGAATATACGCACCAATGATGAGCGTAAAGGGCTTCACGGCTGTGGCTTTCTCTGGGTTAATCCGCCTTATGGCGTGGTACAGGACAGCGAGCATCTGTTACCCGTGTTGTGCAAGACTCTGGCTCAGGATAAAGGTGCCAACTTTCACAGTCGCTGGTTAGTTGGTGAGTAGTTACTTACTTGATATCCAGTCAACCTGACGGCGAACCTGGTTTTTCCTTTCCATAATTTGTTCAATCAGCGGTGTCAGAATAAGCTCCATGGCTAAGGCCATTTTCCCACCGGGCACAACTAGGGTGCTGGTACGTGACATAAACGAGCCGTCTATCATCTGCAGGTAATATGGGAAGTCGACGTTCTTAATACCGCGAAAACGAATAACAACAAAACTCTCGTCCAGTGATGGAATATCCTTGGCGCTGAAAGGGTTGGACGTATCAACCGTAGGTACTCTCTGGAAGTTGATATGAGTACGCGAAAACTGCGGAACAATATGGTGAATGTAATCTTCCATGCCGCGAATAATGCTGGTGGTAACCGCTTCACGTGAGTGCCCCCGCTCCGAGGTATCGCGAATTAATTTCTGGATCCACTCAAGGTTAACAATGGGCACCATACCGATTAATAAATCAACATATTGAGTTACATCGTAGCCGTCTCCGCAAACACCACCATGCAAGCCCTCATAGAAAAGTGCATCGGTACTTTCAGGCAGTTCTTCCCAGGGCGTGAAAGTACCGGGCATTTGGTTATAAGGAACCGCATCATCAAAGCTGTGTAAATAGCGACGGACTTTACCGTTGCCGGTTTGCGAATAAGAGCGGAATAACGATTCTAACCGGTCAAAGTCGTTGGCTTCGGCACCAAAATAACTGATATGACGACCCTGTTCCTGAGCTTTGCGAATAGCCAAGTCCATTTCAGGGCGGGAGTAGCGATGAAAGCTGTCACCTTCCACAAACGCTGCACTCACATCTAACGAACGAAAGATATGGCGTACGGCCTGACCTGTGGTGGTTGTTCCTGCTCCTGATGAACCGGTAACGGCAATAATCGGGTGCTTTGATGACATAACATTCTCGCAAACTAAATAAGAACAGTTGTTATACTGACCTGATTTGCTAAGGTCAAGGTAAACCCAACGCTTTAATAATGAGGAGGGGGTGGTTCGTCTGCCGGATCTGAGTCAGTCGACTGATTCTCCTGCATTTGTTTTAGGCGTTTTCCTAACCAGCGAATTTGCTTTTGCATTTCACTCATTTGCTGAGTCTGCTCAGTAACTAGTTTATTTAGTGAATCAATAGTGTCTTCCTGGAATGTTAACTGCATTTCCAGATTAGTTAATTGTGCTTCTATCTTCTCTACTGTCATTCTTTACTACCTGTTAAATCAATATTCCACCACTCAGCAAGACCGGCAGAGCTCTCGCTAATGACCTGTTGCTGTTTTTCATCAAAGACGACGGCTAACACCGCAGCGTTGCTGGGACGTCCTCCGTCGCGTAAATCTACCCGCCAGTGCGTGAGCTCTTCTCCTGTCGAGGTGTCCCAGATTGCAATTTGACGTGATGGCGAGCCGGTAATGAGATAATCACCGGATGCGCTAAAACGCGCAGCACTAAAAATTTTATGGCGCTCTATGAATTTAAGTTTTGAGGCAATTTCGCCATCGGGTAGTGAGTGAATAATCGAATTATCGATTGCATCTGAGATAAACGCGAAGTGACCATCAGGGTGCAGAGCAACCTGTGTGATCCGCCCTTCCAGTGGCCAACGGTGCACAATTTGCCCGCTCCGGGTATCCCACAGTATAGCCGAATGGTCGTTTGAACCGCTTAGAACATAAAAACCATTGGGCGAAATATCAAGAACATTAATACTTTCGGTATGCCCATAAAATTCAATACGTCGACCCGAGGCGGGGTTGAAAGCAACCTGTGTACCGTCTTGCTTTCCAAGCACCACCGTTCCACCTTTTTTACTGACCACCAGCTTTTGTATCTCGCCTGAACCTATTTGCCAGAACCCCAGATTTTCGCCGTTATTAATATCCCACATGGAGAATTCTTTACGCGATGCTGCAACCGCCACTTCCCCGTCGGCGCTAATATCAACGTCTATAATCTGAGAGACGGTGTTTTCATTATGCTGCCATTGGTACTTGGCGTTGGTGGCATAACGTGGCCACAGCAGTAAACCAGTTTCATCTGTAGAGACTAGGCTATAGTTTCCGTCGTCGGAAATATCAGCGGCGTAGGTGCCGTTTTCAGCGTGAATTGTTTTATTGACCTTTTCCGGTGCAGGTTGGCAACCGGTGAGTACAACCAGCAACATAAACGCACCGCACAGCTTGAGAAAAGGCATAGGCAAGTTCCTTGTGGTTGTGTAGTATGGTTCTGTTAGATAACACTATTATGGCATAGTCCGAAAGGATGCAAGACGATAATTGGAGAAAACGATGAAACAACTGATAAAGCCGTTAGCTATTTCAGCCATCGCGCTGGTACTGACTGCTTGCTCGCAAGAAAAATTTCCGGCTAATGATACGGAATTAAAAACAGATAAAGATAAGCAGGCTTACGCGTTAGGCTCTTCTGTTGGTGGATTTATTGCGCGTAACCTGGATCGTCAGGAAGAAGCGGACTACATGCTGGAACGTGATATTGTTATTGCCGGCTTTGTGGATGCGGTTAAAGGTGATCCTCAGTTAAGTGATGAGGAAGCTGAAAAAATCCTGAACACTATGCGCAAAGAAGTTATGGAGCAACGTCAAAACGTATTGGGTAAGAAAGCGGCGGAAGAAGGCAAAGCGTATTTAGCCGAGAACGCGAAAAAAGAAGGTGTTCAAACAACCGACTCTGGTCTTCAATATGAAGTTCTTGAAGAGGGTGACGGCGTTAGCCCATCAGAAACCGACATGGTAGAAGTTCATTACGAAGGCACGCTGGTTAATGGCGAAGTGTTTGACAGCTCATATGAGCGTGGCGAACCAACATCATTTCCGCTAAACCGTGTTATTCCCGGTTGGACTGAAGGTCTGCAGTTGATGAAGGAAGGTGCTAAATACCGTTTCGTTATCCCGTCTGAACTGGCATACGGTGATCGTGAATTGGGTGATGGTCAAATTCCACCAAATTCAACGCTGATTTTTACTGTTGAACTGCTCAACGTACAAAAAGACGAACCGGATACCGAATAAGTTCAGTTGCGCTTTCCTCTATACAAAAAAACGCCGACGAAATGCCGGCGTTTTTATAAATTCAATAAAAGTTAGCTTAAGCTGTTATTAAATTATGCTCGTCTAAATGATTGAGAAGTTTGTCTTCAAACTCCATTCTCAATTCCAGTGCCTCACCCAGTGCCGATAAATCTCTATCGAAGGTTTCACAGTGGTCAGTTGAGCTTATCTCTCCGTATCTATCATTAAAATCTAATGCAATTTCAGTGGTGTCAGAAATTAAAGGGAATAATTCGTCAGCTAAATCATCAACTGAGTTTCCCTGAGATGAAGCTTCGCGCACAATTTGATCATAAATTTCAAAATGACCACTTGAGACGTAGTCGACTAATTGACCGCAAAAGTTACGGATATCAGTGACATCGGGTAAGCCCGAGCGAATGCTTTCATAAGGCGGGAGCGCGGCAAGTTTAAAGTAATTCACCAGTAAGTCCTGGCGCTCGGATAGCCATAGGTCGATACTTTTATGAGCGCCGCCCCAGCGCTTTTTTGCCTGCTCATTACGGCTTAACATGATACTCTCCGTCTATAGTTTCAGTACCTAATGTAAATTCAGAAGCATTAGAACTCAACTGATTTTACAGAAAACCAAACGCATTTGATACGCGGGATTAATATGGCGACTTTGTATTCAAAACCGGCGGGTGATGAACCTGCCTGGTGGTTTGTGGTGAGCTCTGACCATCTTTTTCTGGATGACAGCGGAGAAGTCCCTTTTGGCTGCCTGCAAGATCTGAGCTTTCCAGACTTAAATGACTACCGGGTAGTGGAAATAGGAGAACTGCGGGAGCGTAGCTGTTATTTGGTCATGGCTGACTATATGGATGAGCAGTTCATTGGTGGTGAGTTCGTGCCTTTACGGCAATTACTTACCGTGGATGACATGGAAAAGTTTGCGATGGCAGGCAGAGCCCGGCAATTCAGCGACTTTTTGAATACTCATCGCTTTTGCGGTCGCTGCGGAGCCCGCATGCAAACTATAGAATGGGAGCTGGCAATGCATTGTAATCAGTGCCAGCACCGTTGTTATCCGCGCGTGTCGCCATGCATTATCGTGGCTATTCGCAAAGGTGACAAAATTTTACTGGCTCAGGGTAAGCGGCATAAGCCTGGGTTGCACTCTATACTGGCAGGGTTTGTTGAAGCCGGCGAAAGTCTGGAGCAGGCATTAGAGCGAGAGGTTTATGAGGAAGCAGGTATCCGCGTTAAGAACATTCAGTACCATTTAAGCCAGCCCTGGTCTTTCCCTCATTCATTAATGATGGGATACACTGCAGACTGGGCAGAAGGCGAATTGCATATTGATCCGCACGAATTGGTGACAGGCGACTGGTTTGCTTTTGACAGCCTTCCGAATATTCCGCCGGAAGGGACCATAGCAAGAACGTTGATTGACCTATCTCAAAAGAGGTAAGCATAAGTTTTCATGGAGCCAATGCCTGTGGACTGATAAAATGCCGGGCATTGATGTTGATAAATAATTGGATTCGCTATGACCGCTCCGGCGCTTAAAAATGATCGTTACCTTCGTGCATTGGCAAAACAACCTGTTGATCGCACACCCGTCTGGATGATGCGTCAGGCTGGGCGCTATTTACCTGAATATAAAGAAGTGCGCGGTCAGGCTGGCGACTTTATGTCATTATGCCGTAACACTGAACTGGCCTGTGAAGTGACCATGCAACCGTTACGTCGATTCGACCTGGATGCCGCTATACTCTTCAGTGATATTTTGACCATTCCGGATGCTATGGGTCTGGGTTTATATTTTGAGGCTGGCGAAGGTCCAAAATTTAAAGACCCGGTTCGCAGCATGGCTGCTATTAAAAATCTGGCTGTGCCCGATATGGAAGACGAGCTGGGTTACGTGATGGATGCTGTGCGCGCTATTCGTCGCGAACTGAATGGCAGTGTGCCACTTATTGGTTTCTCCGGAAGTCCCTGGACACTGGCGACCTACATGGTTGAAGGTGGCAGCACCAAAAACTTCTCCAAGGTGAAGCAACTGATGTTTGCTGATCCTGAAGCTATGCATACCTTGCTGAATGTACTGGCTGAGTCCGTTACTCAGTATTTAAATGCGCAGATTGCCGCAGGTGCGCAGTCGGTCATGATATTCGATACCTGGGGGGGAGTTTTATCACCACGTGACTACAAAGCATTTTCTCTGGCTTACATGGAGAAAATTGTAGCGGGTCTTACGCGGGAAGCCGACGGACGCAAAGTGCCGGTTACTTTATTTACCAAAAATGGTGGGCAATGGTTGGAAGCTATGGCTGCCAGCGGTGCCGATGCGCTGGGTGTGGATTGGACCACCGATTTATCCGATGCCAGAGCTCGTGTTGGTAGGCAAGTCGCGCTGCAGGGAAATATGGACCCTAGCGTACTGTATGCGAAACCAGCGCGGATTGAGGAAGAAGTACAAAGCATATTACAAAGCTATGGTTCAGGTACTGGCCATGTGTTCAATTTGGGGCATGGAATTCACCCCGAAGTAGATCCGGAGCATGCTGCTGCTTTTATTGAAGCTATTCACAAATACAGCCCCGCGTTTCATTCAAACGATTGAATTTGCGATTAAACCGCCAGAATCCTCGTTAAGTGCACCGCCTTTAGGCGGTGTTTTGCGTACAATAGTCCATGTTAAAACCGTTGTAAAAAGAACCTAGAGGTAAGCATGGCGAAACGTTCCTGGATTAATCCCATTACTATTGTTGTCGTTGTCCTGACTGCGGCAGCTGTGTATTTGTTTGGGTTTCCGCCTGAAACTAAGGTTGAAGAGGGAAAGGAACAGTCGGTTCCGGTTAAAACTCAGACCGCTGAAATTAGTGAGTTCCGCGATACTATTGAAGCGTTAGGCACCGCCATGGCCAATGAAACGGTTCGTATTACCGCGCAAACTCAGGACGTTGTTGAAAAAATCTATTTTGAAAGCGGCGACTTAGTTGAGCAGGGACAACTGCTGGCTGAGTTAAATGCGCGTATAGAAGTAGCTCGTGTGCAACAACTCAAATTTAGTTTAGACGAAGCAAAACGACAGCTGGAACGCATAACCGAATTGCGTCGTGGTAATGCAGCCTCACAACAACAACTTAATGAGCAACAAGTTCGGGTAAATGGGCTCCAGGCCGATTTAGAAGTTGCGGAAGCAACTTTAAAAGAAATGAAGATTTATGCGCCATTTTCAGGCCGTGTCGGTATTCGTGAAATAAGCGCCGGTTCTCTGGTCAGTCCGGGGGATGTGTTTACAACGCTTGATGATATCAAACCTATTAAAGTGGACTTCAGCGTTCCTGAACGTTATTTCGCTAGTATTGCCGTAGATCAGGAAGTGATTGCCCGCAGCCGTGCATATCCGGGCGAACAGTTTATTGGGCGTATTTCCAGCATTGATTCTCGTGTGGACCCGGTAACGCGGTCAGTAAAAGTCCGTGCAAAAATTAACAATGATGATGAACGCCTGCGTCCGGGAATGCTTTTGCAAATTACTTTGCTACGGAGCATTGATGAAGCTCTTTTGTTGCCGGAAAAAGCGCTTATCCCCATTCAAAACAGACAATATGTGTATGTGTTAACACCGGATAATCGCGCGCGCCAAAAAGAAGTCACTATTGGTCGACGTAAGCCCGGTATTGTGGAAATTACAGGCGGCCTTAAACCCGGAGAAGAAGTTATTATAGAAGGTATTGTTCGCCTTCGTGACGGTGTACCCGTTTCTGTGCAGGGAGGTTAAAGTATGTTGTTGTCAGACCTTTCTGTAAAACGTCCGGTTTTTGCAACCGTACTGAATATTCTGCTGGTGGTTTTCGGTATTGTAGCTTTTACCATGCTGCCGTTGCGAGAATATCCGGATATCGATCGTCCTATAGTTACTATTGATACAGACTACCCCGGCGCCTCTGCCGAAGTTGTAGAAACTCAGGTCACGCAGTTAGTCGAAGACCGTATTAGTGGCATAGAAGGCATTAAAAACATTAGCTCTAGCAGCCGCAACGGGCGCTCCAGTATCAGTATAGAGTTTAATCTGACTCGCGACATTGATGCCGCTTCTAACGACGTTCGTGAGCGGGTGTCCCGGGTACTTGATAACCTGCCGGAAGAAGCTGACCCCCCTGAAGTTTCAAAGGCCTCAAGCGATGAGAGTACCATTGTCTGGTATAACCTTCGCAGCGAGAGCATGTCGATTCTGGAGCTAACTGACTACGCGGAGCGATACATCGTAGACCGTCTGTCAGTTGCCGACGGTGTCGCACGGGTAGTCATTGGTGGTGACCGCCGTTACGCCATGCGTGTATGGCTGGACCGTGATGCTATGGCGGCACGGCAGGTGACGGTAACCGATATTGTTAGCCGTTTGCGAGAAGAAAACGTTGAGCTTCCGGCAGGTGAAGTTGAGTCAACCGACAGAGAATTCTCGGTTCGTATGGCACGCGCGTATTTATCGCCGGAAGACTTTAAAAACTTGGTGATACGACAGGGCGACGATGGTTACTTAGTCCGGTTGGGTGAAGTGGCCCGGGTAGAACTGGGTGCCGAAGATGACAAAACCGACTTCCGGGGTAATGGCGTTAACATGGTTGGTGTTGGTGTCATTAAACAGTCGAAGGGCAACACCCTGGATGTGGTGAAGAACGTTCACCGGGAAATGAAAAAAATTCAGGAAACCCTGCCTGAAACCATGTATCTGGCACCCAGCTATGACTCGTCGATATTTATTCAGGGCTCAGTTGACGAAGTTTATAATACTCTGGCTGTGGCGATGGCACTGGTTATTGTCGTTATTTACCTGTTTTTAGGAAATATAAGGGCAACTATTGTTCCTGCGCTGACGGTGCCTGTGGCGATTATTGCGTCCTACATGGTGCTATTCGCACTGGGCTTTTCCATAAACTTGTTAACCTTGCTGGCGCTGGTACTGGCTATTGGACTGGTGGTTGATGACTCTATTGTCGTGCTGGAAAACATATACCGCCGTATAGAAGAGGGAGAGCCTCCGGTTCTGGCTGCTTATCGTGGAGCCAGAGAAGTGGGCTTTGCGGTTATTGCGACAACTCTGGTACTGATTTCGGTATTTGTACCGTTGGCTTTCTTAGACGGAAATATCGGTAAGCTTTTTACGGAGTTTGCCCTTGCCATAGCCGCTGCTGTTGCTTTTTCCAGTATTGCTGCACTGACGTTAACGCCAATGCTGAGCTCTAAAATACTGAGTAAAAAAGAGCGTACCAGTAAATTTGGTAAGGCTTTTGATGCGACTTTCAACTGGCTGGAACAAGGTTACCGTGGCGTGCTTGAGAAAAGCGTGAAGCGGCCTATGATGGCAATCGTGTTGGTGGTTATGTCGGGTGTTGTTGCGTTCGGTTTATTCAGCTTTATTCCACAAGAGTTCGCGCCACCTGAAGACCGCGGTACTTTTTATATTCAGGTGCGCAGTGCCGAAGGCGCAAGTTTCGAGTCCAGCTCCAGACATATGGACGAAATAGAACAGATTCTTTTGCCTTATATTGATGAAGGCAAGATTGACCGTTTGATTGTTCGTGCTCCCGGTTGGGGCGGTAGCGCCGGTATTGCTATCGTCGGTGCCGTTCCGTTTGACGAGCGTGACTGGTCAAGTTTTGATCTAATGGAAGAAATGCGCTCTCAGTTGGATTCGGTTGTCGGCGTTCAGGCGTTCGCTTTTATGCGGAGTGGTATTAGCGGCGGAGGCGGGCGTCCGGTCGAATTCGTGTTGCAGGGGAATACCTACGAGCGCTTAGCTGAATTTCGTGACATTGTTATTGAGGAAGCTTCTACCAACCCGGGTTTACAGGATCTGGACAGTGACTATAAAGAAACTTTGCCACAATTACTGATTCAGGTGGATGAAGCCAGCGCGGCTGATTTAGGAGTTTCAGTGCAGGATATAGGTATCACCTTGCAGTCTGTATTAGGCCAAAGACGAGTGACAACCTACCTTGATCGCGGTGAAGAGTATGACGTGATGCTGGAGGGCGAAAAAGCCGATTACCGTAGCCCCAGCGCCATAGATAATATCTATGTACGTTCGCGTAAAAGTGACGAATTGATTCCGCTTTCTAACCTCGTAACCATCACTGAGCAGGCCACTTCAGCCCGGCTTAACCGATACAACCGTATGCGCAGTGTCACCATTGAAGCGAATCTGGCTGAGGGATATTCACTGGGTGAAGCGTTGAGTTATTTGGAAGGCGTGGTGCAGGAAAAACTGCCGGAAGATGTCTCAATTGACTATAAAGGCGAGTCTCAACTGTACAAAGAGAGTGGTAGTTCAATTGTCTTTGTTTTTGGGTTGGCATTGGTCATTACCTTCCTGGTTCTGGCGGCGCAGTTTGAAAGCTTTATTCATCCGTTGGTCATTATGCTGGCGGTACCTATGGCTATAGTTGGGGCTTTAATGGCGCTGTATCTGGCCGGAATGAGCATCAATATATACAGTCAGATAGGCATAGTAATGCTCATTGGTCTGGCAGCGAAAAATGGTATTCTTATTGTTGAATTTGCGAATCAGTTGCGTGATTCAGGAGTGGAGTTCAAAGAAGCTGTGCTTAAAGCTGCGCAACAGCGTTTACGACCGATTGTGATGACGGCGTTCACAACTCTAATGAGTTCCGTGCCACTTATCCTCGGTTCTGGGCCGGGAGCTGAAAGCCGTATGGTCATTGGTACGGTTATTTTTGCCGGGGTTGCAGTGTCAGCATTTTTGACGTTATTTGTTATTCCTGCTCTGTATATCGCTCTGGCGAAGAATACCAGCTCACCAATGGCTATCACGCGTAAACTGGAATCTTTACAGGAAGAGTATCCAGACCATCATAGTTGATGGCCTGCGGTGCTAATAGTGCAGAATAGGTTCGTTGCCGGCAGTGGTCAGGCCGGCAACGACGTTTTGTGCATAACTAGGGTGATTGGTAAAAATACCGTCGACTCCCATTGCGTGCAGTTCTTCAATGTCGTGCTGACCATCCACAGTATAGACATAAACTTGTAAGCCCCTGCGATGACCGTCTGCCACCAGCTCCGGAGTGACAAAATCAACAGCGAAATGAGCTGAGAAGGCTTTGAGTTCTTCTGCAAAGTAACAATAGCTCAAAGGGCAACTGGCGCTTAGCGCTCCAATTTTAATGCCGGGACGACGCTTTTTAAGGCGTTGTAACCAATGATGGTTAAAAGAAGACACCAGCAGCTGTTCTGGTTTGAAATTGGAGTTTTCCAATGCGTAATCAACATCCAGCAGAAGCTCTTTAGTGGGTACGTCGCCTTTAAGCTCGATGTTGACATGACAATGTCCGTTAATATGAGCTAAAGCCTCACGTAGCGTGGGTATAGACTGCTGACCAAAGACTTTCAGATGCCGAATTTGCTCTGCGGTTAAATCTTTTAATCTGCCCGGAGTGGCTGTCAGGCGTTCTAAATACCGGTCGTGAAAGACAAAGCGCTCACCATCAATGGCGTAAACATCCAGCTCTATGCCATGGACTCCGCTGTCCATTGCGCGTGAGAACGCGGCGAGCGTATTCTCCGGGGCTTCATAACTGGCCCCTCGGTGAGCCCATAAAATCAATCGTCGCTCTCTTTTATTTCTGCCATCACTTCCCCCATGCGGGTTACTGACTGAGGTCTAAGTCCATCATCAAACTCAATGGCGTCTTTAGCAAAGGTCAATACAACGGTCGAGCCCAGTTTAAAATGACCCATTTCCTCACCTTTTTTAAGATGTATAGCAGAGTGTCCCGAGGTTGGATATGACCAGCTTTGAATGCGGCCGCCGGTAGGAGGCGTTATGGTACCGGACCATACAGTACCGATACTGGCAACAATTGTCGCACCAACCAAGACCAATGACATGGGGCCAACTTCGGTATCAAAAATGGCAACTACGCGCTCGTTTCGGGCAAAAAGATTAGGGACATTAGCCGCTGTTAACGGGTTAACGGAGTACAAGTCACCTGGCACATAAATCATTTTTTTCAGCACGCCGTCGCAGGGCATATGAATGCGATGATAGTCTTTCGGTGCCAAATAAATGGTTGCGAATTTACCGTCAACGAAAGGTTTCGCATCTTCTTCGTTGCCTCCCAGTAATTCCTGCAACGAATAATCGTGGCCTTTGGCCTGAAAAATACGTCCGTTTTCAATGTCGCCCAGTTGGCTGACGGCACCATCGACCGGATGAGCCAGTTCGCTTTCGCTGGCTTCTAAGGGTCTGAGCTCAGGTTTTAAATGGCGGGTAAAAAACGCATTAAAGGTTTTATAAGCTGTTGGCGATTCTTCAATGGCTTCACTCATATCAATTTTATACTGTCGGATAAACCAACGGATAAACAGCTGAGTAAACCATCCGGCACGCGCCGCAGCAAACTTTCCTATTAAGCGGGAAATTAAATGCTTAGGCATGACATGCTGGAAGAATATTTTGACTTTATCGGTCTTAGCCACAGTTATTTACCTCGAATTGCCCGACTGGGCTTTTGTGTTTTCATAGTCTCAATAATGCGATGATAATTAGAAAGACGCCAGTCATGCAATTGATTGTTGCTGACAGCTTCCTGTAATGCACAACCTGGGTCGTCTGCGTGTTTGCAGTCACGGAATTTACAGCCGCCTAAATAGTCGCGAAAGTCCACATAGCAACGAGCGATTCGCTCGGGTTCCAGATGCCACAATGAAAACTCCCGAATTCCAGGAGAGTCAATCAGTGCACCGCCTTGCTTTAAATCATACCAAGTTGCGACGGTGGTTGTGTGCTGTCCTAATCCTGAATTATCGGACACTAAATTCGTCTCGGCGTTCACCTCAGGTAACAGTTGATTGACCAGCGAGGATTTACCCACCCCGGACTGCCCAACCACAATAGAAATACTGTCTTTCAGCATGTCCTGCAGGGCATCCAGACCATCCTGAGTCGCGCTGCTGACGTTAAGGACTTTATAGCCAATACTCTCGTAGTCTTTTAAGCGCTGCTGGATATGGTTGCGCTCTTCTTCGTCTATTTCCGGCAGTAAATCGGCTTTATTCAGGACAATAACCGGCTCTATGCCAATGTCTTCGCAGGCGACTAAGTAGCGATCGATAATCGGAGAGGAGAAGCTTGGCAATACGCTCGAGATAATAAAGATTTGATCAATATTAGCGGCAACCGGTTTAAGACCGTCGTAGTAGTCGGGACGCGAGAGCAAGCTGTCGCGTTCCTGAACGGCAACCACTACGCCCTTCATGCCTTGTTGCTCAACCGAAGATCTGGACCATAAAACACTGTCGCCACACACCAGACTGCTGATAACCCTGCGAATATGGCAGCGATAGGTGTTTCCCTGCTCGTCACGGATATCGGCATGTTGGCCAAAGCGGCTGATAACGCGACCGGGCTCCGGTGCATTAAGCTGGCTGTCAGTCCACTCTATATCAGTGTTTTTCAGTCGCTTTTTCTGATTGACTGATACTTGCCGTTGCTGACCTTTGTTAAGACGTCTGCGTTTTACCAAGCCCGTTAACCTGTTGTCGTGCTAGAAATGACGCTATCATACAACAAATTGTATTGAGAGAGCAGGGTAATGACCGAGGACAATAAGAAACAACGCTTAATTTGGATTGACCTTGAAATGACAGGCCTGGAGCCTGATGAAAATCACATTATTGAAGTGGCTACCATAGTCACCGATGCCGAGTTAAACACTCTGGCCGAAGGGCCTGTCATTGCGGTTCATCAGCCACAAAAGTACCTGGACAGGATGGACGACTGGAATGTGAAAACACATACCGGTTCTGGTCTGGTTGAACGGGTAAAGAAAAGTCAGCACGACGAGCATAAAGCGGCTGCAGAGACCATTGAGTTTTTAAAGCAGTACATTGATGCCGGCGTATCACCAATGTGCGGCAACAGTATCTGTCAGGATCGCCGTTTTTTGGCAAAGCATATGCCTGGACTGGAAGCGTTTTTCCATTACCGGAATTTAGACGTCAGTACGTTAAAAGAGCTGGCTAAACGCTGGAACCCGGAAGTTGCCAATAGCTTTAAAAAGTCAGGTGCGCATGAGGCTTTAGCGGATATTCGCGAGTCTATTGCAGAATTACAGCACTATCGAGAGCATTTTTTCAGCAAATAAACCAATTGCGGCGTGAAAACTATTGACCTTATCGGTGGTATCAGTAGAATACACGCCGCACTGACGAAGCGGGAATAGCTCAGCTGGTAGAGCACAACCTTGCCAAGGTTGGGGTCGCGAGTTCGAATCTCGTTTCCCGCTCCAACGTCAGTCTTTCCACCAGAAGTGTCAATATGCGGGAATAGCTCAGCTGGTAGAGCACAACCTTGCCAAGGTTGGGGTCGCGAGTTCGAATCTCGTTTCCCGCTCCAGGTTTTAATCGCTAGTACGTTTAAATTGAATTTAATACGCACCAGCGACAAGGTGTTCTGAACCTTCGTTTACTAACTCTTCTTCGAACTATCTACAAACATAGCAATAGCGCCATCACCTGTAATATTACAGGCGGTACCGAAGCTGTCTTGTGCCATGTACAAGGCTATCATTAAGGCGATAGCAGTTTCGCCGAAGCCCAGCATTGAACCCAATAGACCAACCGCCGACATAACGGCGCCGCCGGGCACACCTGGTGCGGCTAACATGACAATGCCAAGCATTAAAATAAACGGCAGCATGGTAAAGAAGCCGGGAATAGCCAGTGAATTATGCAGCACCATAACCGCGACCGCACAGCTAACAATGGTAATGGTGGAGCCAGCTAAGTGAACGGTAGCGCAAAGTGGCACGGTAAAGTTGGCTACGTCATTATCGACTTTGTTTTTACGCACGCTTTGTAAGGTAACAGGAATAGTTGCAGCACTGGACATAGTACCTAACGCGGTGAAATAGGCTGGCAGCATGTTTTTAATTAAAAACAGTGGCGAACGACCGGTTTTTATGCCTGCCATAATGTACATAGAGGTGATGTAAACCCAGTGCAGAGCAACGGCAAGTATGAGAATGACACCAAATGTTTTCAGGGTATTAAACACCGTGCCGGCAACGGCCATTTCTGTAAAGATACCGGCAATATACAGCGGCAGCAATGGAATAATAACTTTAACCAACAGCAGCTCGATAATGTCGCGGCCTTGATCCGACAGTTTTTTCAAACTTTCAGCTTTAGTACTGGCAATGCCCAACCCGAATATAAAGGCTAGAACCAGAGCTGACATGACTTCCATAAGTGGCGGAACTGACAGTTCAATAAAAGGTTCGATAGTGGCTTTGGCTTCGGTAGAAACACTTTGAGCATCGGTGGTCAGCCAGGGCACGACAAGGCTGGCGGCGAAAAACGCAACACTACCGGCGATGACGGTAGAGGCATAAGCTATACCTAAGGTTTTACCGAGCATTTTTCCGGAGTTGCTTGGTAAGCTGGCAATACCGCTGGTAATGAAGAACAAAATAAGTAATGGGATGGTAAAGAATAACAACTGACCGAACAGAGCTTTAAAGGTCAATAACAGTTGGCTGACCCACTCGGGCATATATAGCCCAATGAGAATACCGGCGACAATACCCGCAATTAGCTTAAGAATTAATCCCATAATACTCGACTCTTTTTATGAATGTTTTTACGAATGGAAGCTTGCTGTTTTAGGCGCTATTTAAGCCTTAGCTAATTAGAGCAAGCCTTTTAAATGCGCAACCACGCTGCGGCCTAAAGCGCTGAGATTATACCCGCCTTCCAGGCAAGATACGATACGGCCGTCGCAATGATTATCGGCAATTTCTTTCAGTTTGAGGCTTATCCAGTGGTAGTCTTCTTCTTTCAATAAGAACTGCGACATGTCGTCTTCGGCGTGGCCGTCAAACCCTGCAGAAATCAGCATGAGTTGTGGAGCAAAGTCATCTAACGCCTTAAACCACTTTTGGCTAACGGCTTCTTGCCATTGTGGGCCTTTGCATCCTGCGGGTAAGGGAACGTTGTGGATATTGTCGGCGCTGGTGTCTTCGCCGGTAAAGGGGTAAAACGCCTGCTGAAAAGACGAACAAAATAAAATACGCTCATCGCTCTGAACAATGTCTTCTGTTCCATTGCCGTGGTGCACGTCAAAGTCGACAATGGCAACGCGTTCAAGCCCGTGCGTTTCCAGAGCATGGTAAGCGGCAATAGCAACATTATTGAACAGGCAGAAGCCCATCGCTTTGTCGCGGGTGGCGTGGTGTCCGGGCGGGCGCACGGCACAAAAGGCCTGCTTGTTGTAAGTGGTCAGTACATCATCCACTGCATTGATGGCGGCTCCGGCAGCCTTCAGGGCGGCGGCTTTACTGCCTGCGGTTATTAAGGTGTCCGGATCAATCCACTCGTGGTCGTACTCCGGAATTTGCGCGAAAACAAAATCGACATGCTCTTTGGTATGGGCTCTGTAAATAGCCTCAAGTGGCGCGTCGGAAGCGTCTTTTCTGACCAGAACAAAGTCCATTCCGGAGCGGATCAATTGGTCGTTAATGGCCGCTATGCGAGCCGGGCACTCTGGGTGTTGTTCATCCGGAATATGCTCCAGGCAATCTGAATGACTAAAAACAACGATAGACATAGCTAGTCTGCGTCCTCGTTCAGCTCGAGTTTCAGCAGCACTTCTCCGGGCTCTTCACTGGGTAGGCGCTTAAAGCCTCCGCGCTCGAACACGCTGAGCATGGGCTTATTAGCTGCCAGAACATAGGCCTGCATACTGTCCAGCTTGCGTTCTTTGGCAATACGGATCATTTCATCCAGTAACATGCCCGCCATGCCCCGCCCCTGATACTTCTCACGGGTAACAAAAGCCACTTCACAGCTATTTTGAGACTCAATGAAGTAGTAACGTCCTACGGCCTGAATTTGAACCGCTGAGCCCTTCTGGCGAACAATACAAAGGGCCAGGTCTCTGGACTGATCAACGCTGACCAAATTACAGGATTTTTCCCGGGTCATATTGGTGGGCACTGCGTTGTATCGTAACTGCAGGGTTTCTTTGGTATGAGAGTAGAAAAACTCCTGCAATCGTCGTTCGTCTGATGGATAGAGAGGTCTTAAGTCGAAAGACTCATTATTAATTTTTAGCTTTTTAAAGCCGATGTCACCAAGTTCAGGCACATCGACAGGGGTTTGTTGCTGATAGTTGGGCACCCAGTAGTGTTTGCGTACTTCCTGTAACAGATGGCTACGGAATTTAGGGTGGGCAACACGAATCAGCTCTAATGCGCGTTCGCGGATACTTTTTCCGCGCAGCGACGCCACCCCAAATTCGGTTACGACATAATGCACGTGCCCTCGCGTGGTGACCACTCCGGCTCCTTCACGAATAAAAGGCACAATGCGCGATACTTTGCCGTCTTCGGTGGTTGACGGCAGAGCAATGACGGGCTTACCCCCCTTACTTAAGGAAGCGCCACGACTGAAGTCAACTTGCCCGCCAATACCGCTATAAAACTGATGTCCTATGGAGTCGGAAACAATCTGTCCGGTTAAGTCCACTTCAATGGCGCTATTAATAGCCACGAGTTTGTCGTTGCGGGCGACATTGGCCGGTGAGTTAACGTACTCACTAGGGTAAAAACCAACGTGGGGGTTGTGATCAACAAAGTCATACAGAGCTTTAGAACCCATACAAAAACTGGTGACGATTTTGTTCGGGTGAAAGGTTTTTTTACGATTGTTGATGACCCCTTTGAGCATAAGGTGCATAACATCGTCAGTGATAAGCTCACTGTGAATGCCAAGATCTTTGTGATTGCTCAGGTAACGCAGTGCCGCCGCGCAAATGGTACCCACACCAATTTGCAGAGTCGCGCCATTTTCAACCAGCAAAGCAATGTACTGGCCTATACGTTCAATGATTTTATTGTTTTCCAGGCTTGGCGGCGGCAGCTCCGGTAGTGGCGCCGCATGTTCCCAAAAATGGTGAATCTGGTTCGTGTGCAGAAACGACTGTCCATAGGTAACCGGCATATTAGGGTTAACCTGCGCTATTACCGTATTGGCAGACTTAGCTGCCGCGGCAACCACATCAACCGACACGCCCATAGAATGGTAGCCGTACTTGTCGGCGGGGCTGACCATAATTAAGGCCGCATCCAGCGGCAGAATTCCGTTACTGAACAAATTCGGAATGTCGGAAATAAAGCTGGGAGTGTAATCTGCGCGTCCTTCGTTAACCGCAGTTCGTACTGTATCCCCACCAATAAAAAAGGTGTTTACCTTAAAGAGTTGCTGATACTGCGGACCTGCCCATTTGTTATCAGACAGCGTCATTAACTGCACAATTTCAATATCGTGCAGGTTTTTCGAATTTTCTATCAGGTCATCAATAAGGGCCGTAGGCACCGCTGCGTGAGAACCTATAAAGATTCTCTGCCCGGATTTCAGTATTTTTGACCAGTCTAATTTTGTCTTTGTCATAGCACTGTTTTACCGCAGTGAGGTGTTTTGTGCAATCCTCTAAAGTGAGATAGACTCAGCGGTTAAATTACCGTCAAACGGACATGCTTCCCATGCAAAATAAAAACAATAAATGGGTTACTCATAAATTTAACTTTTCTGTTGTCTCCGGGGAACAGGGATATTTATGTTGAAACTGTCTAACTTTGGGCCGGGTGCCCTGGTCGCCGCGGCTTTTATTGGTCCGGGTACGGTGGTTACCGCATCATTAGCTGGCGCTAATTTCGGCTATGCACTGCTGTGGGCATTGCTATTTTCCGTTGTCGCCTGCGTCATTTTGCAGGAAATGTCTGCCCGTATTGGTTTGGTAACTCAAGCTGGCCTGGGCGAGAATATTCGTAATAATTTAACCTCGGGCTGGCTTCGGTGGCTGGCGTTGTTGCTCATTTTTAGTGCTATTGCTATTGGCAACAGTGTCTATCAGGGGGGCAACCTTTCCGGGGCTAGCCTGGGTGCAAGCGAACTGCTTGGATCGGTACCTGTACTTGATGTCTGGCTGAGTAATGCCTGGGCACTTGTCATTGGTATTATTGCGCTATTGATACTCTGGTCCGGGAATGCCCGCGTGATAGAGCGAGCTCTTATTGTTATGGTGCTGCTAATGAGCGTGGCTTTTATTGGTACGTTTCTATTAACAGACCCTGACTGGGGGGCGGTATTCACTGGTACCTTTGGTTTTTCCATGCCTACCGGAGCGACTTTAACGGTCGTGGCTCTAATTGGCACAACCGTGGTTCCTTATAATATTTTCCTGCACGCATCCAGTGTTTCAAAAAAATGGAAAACGGCAGAAGAACTGCCTGCCGCGCGGCGTGATCTCTTCCTATCTATTCCTTTTGGTGGCCTTATTTCTATGGCTATTGTGGCTACGGCCGCCTCAGCTTTTTTTGGTCAGCAAATTGAGATAGAAAGCGCTGGCGACCTGGCTGAATCTTTAAGACCATTGTTTGGAGACGGAGCCACCTACTTAATGGCAATAGGGCTGTTCGCTGCGGGTATTTCGTCGGCAACAACCGCGCCTTTAGCCAGTGCTTATGCACTCTGCGGAATTATGGGCTGGTCCGTTAATTTACGCAGCAGAGCTTTTCGGATTATCTGGTTCACGATTCTGGTAATTGGCATTATTATTTCCAGCGTTGGTATTAAGCCCGTAACTGTTATCTGGTTTGCACAGGTGGCTAATGGCATCTTGTTGCCCATAATAGTCGGATTTCTCTGGTGGCTTTGTCAAAGTCCTCTGTTGGGAAAATATCGCAACTCACTGCTGCAAAATATTTTAGCCGCAATTATTTTTCTGATTTCTGTAGTGCTGAGTGGCAGAAGTCTTGGTTCCGCTTTTGGGTTTTGGTAGGTAAAAGCTACGTCCCTGTAGCTTTATTTTAATTTGAGGTTACTCGCTGGCGGCACCAACAAACTCCAGTTCTTGTGGTTCGCTGGACGCTTCAATACTGACATTTTCAGCAAATAGGAAATTAATTTCGTCATCGGCTTCAGGGTCGTCGTCACCGTTACAGGTTAGCGCGGCTGTGTAGTCTCCTGCGGCAATAAACCCAAGCGAAAAGTCGTAGGTACTAACGCCATCAAAGTAAACCGCTGTGCTGGCATACGGCGTATTTTCTTCCGAACCGCCGTTATCAGCCAGAGTTGCTTCGTCAAGATCACTGCCTTCGTATAAATACACGTAAGCTACTGGCTCATCTGTGTTTTCCGGTGCCACGGTGCAAGTGTCGTTAAACAGCAGTGCGCCTTCAGCGACGGTTCCTTTCAGGTGTCCGACCGCAGAATTATCAACTAAACGAACGCCTCTGGGTTTAAGAATATAGTGGCTTTGGCCTACCGGATTTGTCATTGAGTTGCGTAAGTCAAACTCGACAGTAAAGTTAAGGTTGCCACCGGCATCGGCAATAAAGCCGTCTAGTTTAAGTTCATTAGAAGGGACTTGAATACTCACCTTCTCGGCTTCGCCGTCACCATTTGTGTCGGTCATAATGTATGAGCCATCCGCCATAACCAGTCTTAGTTGACCGTATTGTCCGGCTGCTATTTCAGCATCTTCCAGAAACATCATTGAATCGTTGCCGGTGAATTCTAATAAGTTAATACCTATGGTGTTGGCTATGGGCTGGCCTTCCTCATTAGTACAAAGATCATTTTCTTCAGGAGCCTCGATATCTTCACCAACTGTGAAAGTCCGCGGAGAGCTGCCATTTCCCGTAAGCTCAATGGCATTAAAGCAGGCGACAACAGATTCTGCATTGTCGACAGGGGCGTCACTGATACCTAAAGAGAACTGAGCGACATCGTTAGTGTCATTACTATCTGATCCTCCGCATGCAGCCAGACCTAATGTAGCGGTAGCCAGAGTTGTTAACATTAACTTATTCATAGTGCTCTTCCTTTTACTCGCGAAATAATTTGAAACAAAGTGACATATTTGATTACGTGAGGCTAATTTATAGATGCTGTAAAAATTTGTTAAAAGGCATTTTACAAAAATTTTCATTGACAAAATTCTGAGTTAGCTCTATATCGTCTTTGTCGTATACAACGACAGACTTTTGTTCGGTTTTTAGTCTGTAGGAAGGGCTTACCCATGACCAAGATGACCCGTGAATCACTGTTAAAGAAACCGTTTAACGATTTCCGCAACTATCCTTATGGCTTTTCACGCTCCGGCGACTTTTCAATTCGTGAAAGCGATGCATTGACTCATTATGGTTGTTTGATTACAGCCATGCTGAACGGTGAATTTAAGCCGACGTTAAAAGAAGACATTGAATTACTGGCCGCGTGCAAAGGTGAGCAAGCTCCGGTAAGTACTGTAGAAAAGGTTTGGGCCAAGTATCAGGCACGAATTCATCGCCCTAAAGTTGCCAGTATGTATGGTCGGGGTAAATTTGCTGATGACACTTTCAGTTCAGCCTCGGACACCGAAGATGACCTTATTGTTGAGGACTGATTTGGCGTAAACGTCTGGGTTTTTGGCGGTGGCACATGTAGCAACGGCTGCCGTCAGATTGTTTCGCTTCTTTTTTGGCTTCACTGGCCAGCAGTGCGACATCGTGATGCGATAAACACTCGGAAGGATCAGGCTGAACAACTCCTATAGCAAGGCCCAGTAAAGGGTAAAAAACCGGCGTACCGTTTCGGGATAACGCTTTTATGCCTCCTAAATCAATGTGTTCCTGATGATAAAAGCGGGTAATATCCTGCTCAAAGTCTCTGATAATTTTATTACATTGCTCTTCGGTTTGTTCTTTATCTATGTCTTTGAAAATGGCCACAAAGTCGTCCCCGCCAATGTGGCCAATGAAATGACCATGCCTGAATAGTTGCTTTTGCAGTATCTGCGCCAGCCATTTGATAATTTGATCGCCTTGTTCGTACCCATAAATGTCGTTATAGGGCTTGAAATGGTTCAGATCAAAGTAGGCGACGTGGAATGATCGTACTCGGGAAAGTTGTTCTTCAATAATTTGGTTAATGGCAACGTTGCCCGGCAGTTGGGTTAGGGGGTTAGCATGTCGTGCATTGTTAACTTTTAATTCGGTGATTCTGCGTAATAGGTTTTTAATGGATGCCACACCGTAGTAAACATCGCTTTTAGTCACAATAATGTGCTGATAAATATCGACTTCGTCGTTATCGGTAATAAGCTGGCTCACCTCTTCCAGCGACGTTTGCCAGTCAACGGAAAGAGGGTGTTCGTCCATTATGTATGAAACCGGTTTGTTGGCATAAAGTGCATGACCGTAGGAACCGGAAAAGAACTCCATAATTTTTTCTCTGCGAATAATTCCGGCGACTTTCTTCTCATGAATAACGGGCAGGGAAGATAAGGTTTTGTCCTGTGTAAAGGTATCAAGTACCTCCGATGAGCGCGTATGAGCTGATACGCAATGAATGGTATCAACCACGCTGGCGATAGTGCTTTGGTAGTTTAATGCAACATGATGATGCGGTAATAGTAGTGAGGACGGAACCTTCAACACCGGATAAGGCGCGGGCCTGCCAAGCAGGAAGCCCTGACAATAATTAACGCCCATAACCTGCAGTTGTTCAAGCTCATCTGGCGTTTCAATGCCTTCCACGACAACTTTTGTGCGCAGACTGGTGGCTAGCGATAAGATACTTTGTACAAATTCTCTTTTTACAGAGGACTTTTCAATAGAATGAATAAAGTATCGATCAATTTTCACATAGTCAGGACGTAATTCTGACCAGAGTTTCAGACCTGAATAGCCGGCACCTAAGTCATCAATTGCTATCATAAACCCCAGTTTTTGATAGTGAATAATGGCGTGTTTTAAGTTCTTGGTGTCTTCAATTGGATAGCGCTCTGAAATTTCGATAACGATTTGTTCCGGCGCTATGCCGAATTGCTGAGACAAGCGTAACGTTGAGCCATGAGGGTGGCTGTCGTCCTGCAACACGTTAGGGTTTACGTTAAGAAACAGCTTTCCCTGCATAGCGTTTTTTTGAAACGCTTCCATAGCTGCCGAGCGACAGGCTAGTTCCAGTTCAGACAGTAACTGTGCCTGGCTGGCGAGAGAAAATAGGCGATCCGGGAATTCAAGTGGATGTCCTTTAGGCCCGCGAATAAGAGCTTCGTGGCCAATAACAATTCCACGGGAAGTGTCCATAACGGGCTGGAATAGAGGATAAAGCTGTTTGTCCTGAATAAGGCTAAGCAGCTCTTTAGTTAAATCAGACCCTGACATGGAACCCCCTGTTACAGCACAACATAAAAGCTTAGTTTTATTTTATGACAGTGCTATGACAGGAGGTAAGTATTTAGCCTTCGCGTTTTATTGCGCGGTGAGCGATATCAGTACGGTAATAGACGTTATTCCAGCTCACTTGATCAACCAGTTGATATGCTAGTTTTTGTGCTTCTGTAACAGTGTCACCCAAAGCCGTACAACACAAAACTCGACCACCACTAGTGACCACTTTACCGTTATCCATTTTAGTACCGGCGTGGAATACTTTCTGGTTTTCAGGTGCGTGATCCGGCAAACCGTGAATGACGTCACCTTTCGCATAGCTTTCAGGGTATCCGCCAGCGGCCATAACCACACCAACTGCGGCACGCTCGTCAAAGTCGATAGGTGCCTGGTTGAGTTTGCCCTCAATTGCCTGGAGGCAAAGTTCGACAAGATCAGACTTCAGCCGCATCATAATGGGCTGAGTTTCCGGGTCACCAAAGCGACAGTTGTATTCCAGAACTTTGGAGGTGCCGTCTTCAGCTATCATTAAACCCGCGTATAGGAAGCCTTTGTAAGGCGCACCTTCTGCAGCCATTCCGTCCACTGTAGGCTTAATGACATGACGCATAACCCAGTCATGGATGGCCGGAGAAACGACCGGAGCCGGAGAGTAGGCGCCCATACCACCAGTATTTGGGCCTTTGTCATCGTTATCACGGGCTTTATGATCCTGGCTTGAGGCAAAAGGTATTGCATGTTTACCGTCAACCATCACGATAAAGGAGGCTTCCTCGCCACGTAAAAACTCTTCGATAACCACGCGATGCCCGGCATCGCCGAAACGGTTACCGGCCAGCATGTCGTCGATAGCGGCATCTGCCTGTTCCTGACTTTCGGCAATAATAACGCCTTTGCCAGCGGCAAGTCCGTCGGCCTTAATGACAATAGGAAGACCTTTTTCAGCGACATAAGCTTTAGCAGGCTCAACCTCGGTAAAGTTTTGGTAGTCGGCGGTAGGTATGCTGTGACGCTGCAAAAAGTCTTTGCTGAAGGCTTTAGAGCCTTCTAACTGTGCAGCCTTTGCGGTTGGGCCAAAGGCTGCCAGTCCGGCTTCGTTAAAGCGATCAACAATACCGGCAACGAGCGGTGCTTCAGGGCCAACGATAGTCAGTTCAATGTCTTCGCTTTTAGCAAAGTTGAGCAAACTCTCAATGTCCTCAGCACCAATAGCAACATTCGTCAGGTTTGGCTCACGCTCTGTACCTGCATTACCGGGTGCAACATAAACGCAGTCAACTTGGTTTGATTGTGCTGCTTTCCACGCCAGAGCGTGTTCACGGCCTCCGCCGCCAACGACCAATACTTTCATAAGGTTAGCTTTGTCCTGTTAGTCTGTAACGGGTTTGCGAAACTTCAGGGTGAAACGATCGCTTTCACCAATGGCTTCATATTTTTCTTTATCTTCATCACCCAGAGTTAGGGTTGGAGGTAAAGTCCATACGCCTTTAGGGTGGTCGGCTGTATCTTTCGGGTTTGCGTTGATTTCGGCACTGGCGACAAACTCAAAGCCTGCTTGCTCGGCTAAGTCTATAACCCAGCTTTCTTTCACATAACCTGAGTCTTTAAAGGCTTCTGCATCTGCCGATTCGGGCAAGCGATGATCAACGATACCCAGCATTCCGTTAGGCTTTAATGTTTGATGAAAATGACGGAAAGCTTGCAGCACGCCGTCTTCACCTTCCTGCATGTACCAGTTATGCAAGTTACGGAACGTTAAGATACGATCCGCACTTCTTGGTGGTGCAAGATCGGTATCTTCGCCTGGAGAGAATTCGGTTAATTCTACATTCCCATAAATTGGATTCGTGGTGAGTTTTTCTTTAAAGTTTTCCAGTGAACGCTGGTAGTAGTCACTGTCTGAGTTCTCCGGGAAGTGAGCTGTGTAAAGCTGTCCTTCGTCGGCAAGGTAAGGTGCCAGTATTTCAGTGTACCAACCGCCGCTCGGCCAAATTTCAACGACCGTCATATTTGGCTCTAATTCAAAGAACTCTAAGGTTTCTTTGGGGTGGCGAAACTCGTCACGAGCCTGATACTTGTCAGTACGTGATTCATGGTCAACAGCGGCTTGCAAAGAGTCGGCTTCAGGAGCCGGCGAACAGGCGCTAAGGGCGCTTGCTAGTGCAATGGCGGAAACAGAAGTTATTATTTTTTTCATACTATCACCTGTAGAGTTGAGAACTAGCCTATAAGACTAGCCCCCAAATGTTACTGACGCAATGCTGCAGTTATCAGCAAAGGTGCTTAGTGACGGAAATGTCTCATGCCGGTAAATACCATCGCAATACCGTGTTCATTGGCAGCAGCTATGATTTCTTCGTCGCGGATAGAACCGCCCGGCTGAATAATAGCGGTAATGCCGGCTTCCGCTGCGGCGTCAATGCCATCACGGAACGGGAAGAAAGCATCCGACGCCATGACCGAACCTGGTACGCTGAGGTTTTCATCAGCGGCTTTAATACCCGCAATTTTGGCACTGTAAACCCGGCTCATCTGGCCTGCACCAACACCTATGGTCATACCGTCTTTGGCATAAACAATGGCATTCGACTTAACAAACTTAGCGACTTTCCAGCAGAACAATAAGTCGGTCATCTGTGCTTCGGTTGGCTGTTTTTCGGTGACGACTTTAAGGTCGTCCTGAATGAAGTCCTGATTATCTGTGTCCTGGACCAGTAAGCCGCCGTTGACGCGCTTGTAGTCCAGTTGTTCAACAGAGTCCGACCACTCACCGCATTCCAGTAAGCGAACGTTCTTTTTGCCGGCAACAGCTGCCTTGGCGCTTTCGCTGACGCTCGGAGCGATAATAACTTCCACAAACTGACGCTCAACAATAGCGGTTGCGGTTGCTTCATCCAGCTCGCGGTTAAAAGCAATAATGCCACCAAATGCGGAGGTTGGGTCGGTTTTAAAGGCGCGGTCATACGCGTCAGTAATGGATTCACCTATTGCAACACCGCAAGGGTTCGCGTGTTTAACAATAACGCAGGCTGGTTCAACAAAGCTCTTTACGCACTCAAGCGCCGCGTCTGTGTCGGCAATATTGTTAAAGGATAACGCCTTGCCCTGAATTTGAGTGGCGCTGGAAACGGTACCTTTTGGCGCATTGCGCTCAGTATAAAATGCCGCCGACTGATGCGAGTTCTCGCCGTAGCGTAAATCCTGCTTTTTCGATACCTGCAGGTTCAACGTACGCGCAAAGTCGTTTTCGCTAAGCTGCTTACCAAGGTAATTTGCAATCATGCCATCATATTGAGCGGTATGCTCAAATGCTGCTACCGCTAAGTCAAAGCGAGTGCTGTGGCTGACTCCATTGTGCTCGTTGAGCTCAGCAAGCACGCGCTGATAGTCATTGGCATTGACAACAATGGTTACGTCTTTGTGGTTTTTAGCTGCTGCACGAACCATAGTCGGACCGCCAATATCGATATTCTCAATAGCGTCTTCCAGAGAACAGCCTTCTTTAGCAACCGTTTCAGCAAAGGGATACAGATTCACTACAACCATATCGATAGGAGCAATATTTTGCTCCTGCATAACATTCTGGTCGACATCGCGGCGACCTAAAATACCGCCATGAACCTTAGGGTGCAGTGTCTTTACCCGCCCGCCCATAATCTCTTCCTGACCGGTATGTTCAGAAACATCAATAACGGCAATGCCTGAGTCACGAAGCAGTTTGGCTGTACCGCCTGTAGAGAGAATTTCAATGTTCTTTTTAGCCAAAGCTTGAGCGAATTCAACAATACCGGTTTTATCAGAAACACTGATTAAAGCGCGTTGGATTGGACGGGTTTCCATTGTTTTGCCTTTCTATACTGAGTTAACTTACGGGGAGGTCAATAAAAAAAGGGCGCCAAAAGGCGCCCAAAAAACTTCTTAATTCATGCCGTATTTTTTCAGCTTCTTGCGTAAGGTGCCGCGGTTAATGCCTAACATGGTTGCGGCGCGGGTTTGATTACCCCGGGTGTAAGTCATGACTTCTTCCAGTAACGGTGCTTCTACTTCAGATAGCACTAACTCGTAAAGTTCTTCAGGATCCTGACCATCAAGCTGACGCAAAAAACTGTTCAATGCTTGTTTTACGGAATCACGCAGTGGCTTTGGCTGTGCGTTATTGCCGATAGTGGTTAGGGGAGATACGTTCTCACGACTAGGGTTTTGATCAAACATAATGCGCTTATCTCTTCTCTACAGTGACAAAATAATCTTCAAGTGCCTTAAGTTGCTCGCTGGCATCCTCAAGACGATTAAATGTTTGCCTGAATTCATCATTGCTGGCTTTTTCTTTTAAATACCAACCAACGTGTTTCCGGGCGATTCTGACACCCTGGTAACTGCCGTAAAATTCGTGCAGTTTGCCAACGTGATGAATAACGGTCTCAGCCACTTCGGTTAAGGACGGCGGGTTTAGCTCCTGTCCTGTTTCAAGAAAATGAGCTATTTCTCTAAACAGCCAGGGATTACCCTGCGCGCCGCGACCAATCATAATGGCGTCGGCTCCGGTGTACTCTAAAACCTGTTGAGCCTGAAGTGGTGTACGGATATCGCCGTTAGCCACTACCGGGATAGAAACAGCCTTCTTAATTGCCTTAATGGTGTCGTATTCCGCAATGCCTTTGTACATGCAGGCACGAGTACGACCATGAATGGCAAGAGACTGAATACCGCAGCGTTCTGCCAGCTGCGCTATATCAATACCGTTTCTGTGTTCAGGATCCCAACCGGTTCTGGTTTTCAGTGTTACCGGAACGTCAACAGCTGCAACCACAGCTGTTAATATCTCTTCTACTAACCCGGGATGCTGCATAAGCGCCGAGCCAGCCATCTTCTTGTTTACCTTTTTCGCCGGGCAGCCCATATTTATGTCAATAATCTGCGCACCCATACTCACATTCACGCGCGCTGCTTCGGCCATTAATGCCGGTTCCGAGCCCGCTATCTGCACAGCACGAATGCCCAGCTCTCCCGAATGATCCATGCGTTGCCTGGATTTATCGGTCTGCCATACCTTGGGGTTACTGGACAGCATCTCTGATACTGTAAGCCCAGCCCCCGTGCTGTAACACAGCTGACGGAACGGCTGATCAGTAACTCCAGCCATGGGAGCTAATATGACCTGATTGTCGAGTTGATATGGACCAATCCGCATCGGTTAAAAACTACTCAGCGAAAGGGTGAGGAATTTTAGGGAATTTGCGCAATAAAGAAAAGGCTATTTATTACGCAATTTGAGTCTTTTTTTCATTTTTTACTATTGACAAAGCGTACGCTTGTTAACCAACGCGGGTGCCGCTGAGCATTGCCCAGTCGCCGTCTATAGTCGGGGTATCGAATTTTATGTGGGGTTGGTAAGCCTCAATAACCCCTTCTATTTGCCGTTCCAGTATACCGGATAAAACCAGTTGTCCGCCGGGGGCAACAAAGCCGAGTATGGTATCAGCTAGCTCTCGTAAAGGGCCGGCGAGGACATTGGCAAGTACCAGGTCCACCTGGGTTTCAGGTTGCTGGCTGGGTAGGTAAAGGCTGAATTTATCGCCCACCTTATTACGCTCAGCGTTATCTTTGGTCGCAATCAGCGCCTGTTGGTCAATATCAATGCCAATTACGTGCTCTGCTTTAAATAGTAATGCGGCAATGCCTAATATTCCTGAGCCACAACCGAAATCCACCACGGTTTTTCCGGTTGGTGGGTTGGCGTCTATCCAGCGCAGACACATAGCGGTTGTTGGGTGTGTTCCGGTACCAAAAGCCATGCCGGGGTCGAGCAAAATATTAACGGCTTCAGGTTTTGGTATCTCCCGCCAGCTGGGGCAAATCCATAAATTCTCGCCAAACTGAATAGGGTGGAAGTTATCCATCCATTCGCGTTCCCAGTCTTTATCTTCCAGTGCATCAACTTTGTACTGCAAGTCGCTGCCGAAAATGTTGGACTGTTTCAGGTTAGCAGTAATGGCTTTGATGTCCGCGTCGGCGTCAAATAAGCCCGTGGCTAGAGTGTGCTCCCACAATATAACGTCGCCGGGGCGGGGTTCAAAAATGGGCGTGTCGGCGCCGTCGCGGTAAGTTACCGCCTGAGCGCCGTTAGCCATGAGCATGTCACCAACCTGGGGCGCATGCTCTTCACTACAGGAAAGGGTGAGTTGTATCCAGGGCATTAATTAATGCCCGCCTATACCGAGTTTTTTCTCAAGGTAGTGAATATTGGTGCCACCGTGCTGGAAGTTTTCATCTGCCATAATCGACTTTTGCAGAGGAATATTGGTTTTAATGTCTTCGATGATCAATTCATTTAAGGCATTACGCATACGGGCAATAGCAATATCACGGTTTTCGCCGTAAGTAATCAGCTTACCTATCATCGAGTCATAGTTCGGCGGTACTTTGTAATCCGCGTAAACGTGTGAGTCCCAACGCACACCAAAGCCACCCGGAGAGTGGAAGCGGGTAATAGTGCCCGGCGACGGTGTAAAGGTTTCAGGGTCTTCGGCGTTAATCCGGCATTCAATTGCATGACCACGAATGACAACGTCTTCCTGACTGACCGAAAGCTGACGACCGGCCGCAATGCGCAGCTGCTCTTTAATCAAGTCGATACCTGTGACCATCTCGGTAACCGGATGCTCAACCTGAATACGGGTGTTCATTTCAATGAAATAGAATTCACCATTTTCGTACAAGAATTCAAATGTACCAGCGCCACGGTAGCCCAGCTCTACACAAGCTTTGGCACAACGCTCACCAATAAATTTACGCATTTCAGGGGTGATACCCGGCGCAGGTGCCTCTTCAACCACTTTCTGGTGGCGGCGCTGCATCGAGCAGTCGCGTTCACCTAAATGAATGGCATTGCCTTGTCCATCGGCCAGAACCTGAATCTCCACATGGCGAGGGTTTTCAAGGAATTTTTCCATATAAACAACAGGATTACCGAAGGCAGCGCGAGCTTCGTTCTGAGTCATAGTGATAGAGCTGAGCAATTCTCTCTCTTCGCGTACAACTCGCATACCACGACCACCGCCGCCGCCTGCTGCTTTAATAATAATTGGGTAACCAATGCGCTTAGCAAGCTTCTTATTACGTTCGTCGTCGTCATCCAGAGGGCCATCCGACCCCGGAACGCAAGGAACGCCGGTTTTTTTCATTGCTTTAATGGCCGACACTTTGTCGCCCATAAGACGGATAAGATCCGGCGTGGGGCCAACAAAAATGAAGCCAGACTGTTCAACTTGTTCAGCAAAATCGGCGTTTTCCGCCAGAAAGCCGTAACCCGGGTGAATAGCTGCTGCATCCGTAATTTCAGCTGCGCTGATAATACGGGGAATGTTCAGGTAGCTTTCGTTTGCTGGCGCTTTACCTATGCAAATTGCTTCGTCTGCAAGTAAAACGTGTTTAAGGTTTCTATCAACCGTTGAATGAACTGCCACTGTTTTAATGCCGAGCTCTTTACAGGCTCGCAGTATGCGCAGTGCAATTTCGCCACGGTTGGCAATGACCACTTTATCTAACATGACAAATACCTGCGGTTACTTTATTCGATGATAAACAGTGGCTGATCAAATTCAACCGGCTCTTCGTTATCTACTAAAATCTGTTTAACGACACCGGATTTGTCTGCTTCAATCTGGTTCATCATTTTCATTGCCTCAATAATGCACAGTGTTTCGCCGGCATTAACGCGAGAGCCAACAGTAACGAAAGGTTTTGCATCAGGGGATGGAGCTTCGTAGAAGGTTCCAACCATAGGCGAGCGAACAACGTGACCGCTAATTTCTTCGCTTGCTGGTTCTGCCGCTGGCTGGCTTGCCGGAGCTGATTGTGGCGCTTGCTGAGGGGCGTGTTGCGGTTGTGGCGCGTATTGCATCGGTGCAGGCTGCGCACTGTAACGATTAATCCGAACTGACTCTTCGCCCTCGGTAATTTCCAGTTCTGCTACGCCAGATTCTTCAACGAGCTCGATCAGTTTCTTAATTTTTCGGATATCCATGCTAACGTCTACCTTTAGTTATCTGTGTTGTTCAATGTAGTTAAAGCTGCTTGTAATGCGTATTCATAACCACGGGCGCCAAGCCCGCAGATAACGCCGTCGGCCACGTCCGCCAAATACGAATGGTGGCGGAAGCTCTCACGGCGATAAATATTGGAAAGGTGCACTTCAATAAAAGGGATTTTCACAGCCAATAACGCATCGCGTAATGCCACACTGGTGTGTGCGTAGGCTGCCGGATTAATCACAATATAATCTACAGAGTCTTTGGCGGCTTGCTGGATCCAGTCAATTAACTGGTGTTCAGCATTGGACTGACGAAAATCGAGTGCTGTTGCGTTTTGTTTAGCAATGGCTCCCAATGAGTCAGCGATATCATCCAGGCTTTGCTTACCATAAAGCTCTGGTTCACGCTGCCCCAGTAAATTTAGATTCGGGCCATTGAGCACTAATATTTTAAAACGTTCTGCCATTGTGCCGCCATTTGCTGTGAAGTTACGAAAACTATTAAAAGTGACCACAACTTTCAGTTTGGGTTCCTATAACAACAGTATTATAGGGAAAAAAAGCAAGATTGCAGCACTTTACTGGTCTTATCAGCGCATTTAGGCACAAGTTTACTCGGAAACTATCTTTTCCAGATGCTTTTTGAAATCTTCAGCGTTCATATAACCGGTCACCCGGTATTCAGAGCGTTCTTTGCCTTCCGGGTCAAAGAACAGAATAGTGGGCAGACCCAGCACCTTGTAGCGACTCAGAATTTCCACGTCTTGCGCATTATTGCGGGTAACATCGGCCTGAATAAGTTTAAATTTCTGAAATTGCGTCTGAACCTGTTCATCAGAAAAGGTGTACTGCTCGAATTCTTTGCAGGCCACGCACCAGTCAGCGTAAAGGTCTAGCATTACCCAACGGTCACTCTCTGCTATTTGTTGCTGTATGTCGCTTACATTACTGACAACAGTAAAAAGACCGTGACTTTTTTGTTCCAATTGCGCTTTATTAACCTGCCAGTAACTGCCTGTAGTAGCTGCCGCTGCCAGAAATACAACAGTGATAACTTTTGTGGTGGTGCGAAGCGGTTGGCTTATCGAAACAGCCAGAGATACGGCGGCAAGAATAAAGTAGAAAATCCATAGCCACATACTGATACTGGTCGGAATAAGGCGCTCAATTAAGAATAAGGTAACTGCCAATAACAGCCAACCGAAGAACTGCTTAACTACGTTCATCCATGCGCCGGCTTTGGGCAGAAGCTTGCCGCCACTTAAGCCAAATAGAATAAGCGGCACGCCCATCCCCAGGCTTAATGCGTAAAGAATAGCGACGCCGCTTACCATATCGCCCGATTGCGCAATAAAGAGTAACGCCCCTGACAAGGGGGCTGTGGTACAGGGTGATGCTACCAGGCCGGAAATAGCGCCGATAATAAAGACGCCAACGATATTGCCTCCGCTTTGCTGGCCGCTAAAGCTTTGCAGTTTTGACTGCCAGCTAATAGGAAGCTGCAGCGTATAAGCTCCGAACATACTCAAAGCAAAAAGAGCGAACAACGCTGCCAGAACGATTAACACCACCGGATGCTGAAAGTAAGCCTGATACTGCATACCCGCTGATGCCACAACCAGGCCTAATAAAGAATAGGTAATGGCCATACCCTGAACGTATATAAAGGAAAGCCAAAGTGTGTTTTTCCAGTTACGTTCACGGTTGCCCAGCACAACGCCGGATAAAATGGGGTACATAGGAAACACGCAGGGGGTAAAAGCTAAGCCAATACCCAAAGCAAAAAAGAGTAACAATGTAATGACTAAATGTTGTTCACCTATACCGAACAGGCTGCTGTCGGTGTTTGGCGGTGCGGTGGCGGGGGCCGTTTCACTAGTACTGGAGAGTTTAATCTGCTTTTCAGTGGGCGGGTAACATAACCCCGCATCTGCGCAGCCCTGATACTGAACGGTAATGGTGTCGCCGGAAAACTCCGGGTTAAGTGTAAAAGACCACTCAACGTAGTTGCGGTATACAATTGACTCGCCAAAAAATTCATCGCTATGAGACTCGCCTTGCGGGAGTTCGGGTTCTGCTGCTAATGCATTTTCGGGAACCACCTTAAAGCGGTGTTGATACAAATAGTACTCGGGAGCGACAACCCAACTGACCGTCACTTTGCTGTCATTAACTTCGCTGTCGAAATCAAAAGCCTGATCTACCGATAAAAACTGATTGTCCTGCTGGAATGGATTCGACTGCACACTATGCGCTGGCGCAACGACGGCAAAAACCAGGGTTAAGGCTGCGAGACATGTGATGAATCTTTGTATCATTTAACTGAGTCCTGTATCCACGTCAGATAATCGGGTAAACCATCTTCAATATTGATGCTTATTAATTCTGGAGAATCGTAAGGGTGAATAGCACTGATGGTACTTTTTATGTCACTGAAACGTTCCGCAGTCGATTTTATCAGTAAAAGCCACTCCTGGTCTTCATGCAATTCGCCCTGCCAGGAGTAAATAGAGGTCATATTAGGCACTATGTTGACGCAGGCCACTAGCTTTTTTTCGAGCAGAGAACGCGCCAGCTGTTTAGCCGAGTCAGAACTGTCTGTGGTGCATAAAATCAATTGTGGTTGCTGAGTCATAGAACCTCCCTATAGCGCCTGTCAGTTTTGCAAATTAGCATAAAAATTTTTGAGCTTCCCCCTTGATAACAAAAATTCCTCCCCCATTTAATGTGCACACACATTTTTATCCGCCCCTTAGGGGTATTAACCACTAACAACAATAGGTTGAGGAGTTATCAACAATGAAACTTCGTCCTTTACACGATCGAGTCATTATTAAGCGCACCGAAGTCGAAGCGAAATCGGCTGGCGGCATTGTTCTGACTGGTTCTGCGGCAGAAAAATCTACTCGCGGTGAAATCGTAGCAGTAGGCAAAGGCCGCATTCTGGATAACGGTGAGGTACGTGCACTAGACGTAAAAGCTGGTGACAAAGTGCTGTTCAATGAAGGCTACGGTGTTAAAACCGAGAAAATTGACGGTGAAGAGTACTTAATCATGAGCGAAAGCGACATTCTGGCTGTTGAAGAATAAGACGTCAGAAACGCTTACTAGCACAACCGACTAAACGAATTTAAGAGGAAAGCAAAAATGGCAGCTAAAGAAGTCAAATTTGGTAACACAGCACGTCAAAAAATGCTGAAAGGCGTTAACATTCTTGCTGATTCAGTAAAAGTGACGCTGGGTCCAAAAGGTCGCAACGTTGTATTAGATAAGTCTTACGGTTCTCCTGTTATCACCAAAGACGGTGTGTCTGTTGCGAAAGAAATCGAGCTGGAAGATAAGTTCGAGAACATGGGCGCGCAGATGGTTAAAGAAGTGGCGTCTAAAGCAAATGACGAAGCGGGTGACGGTACAACAACCGCAACCGTTCTGGCTCAAGCCATTGTTAACGAAGGCTTGAAGTCAGTAGCCGCAGGCATGAACCCGATGGATCTTAAGCGCGGTATCGACAAAGCGGTTATCGCTGCAGTTGAAGAGCTGAAGAAAATTTCTCAGCCTTGTGCCGACAGCAAAGCCATTGCTCAGGTAGCGACTATTTCTGCAAACGCTGATCACACTATTGGCGAAATCATTGCTCAGGCAATGGACAAAGTAGGCCAGGAAGGTGTTATCACCGTTGAAGAAGGTCAGGCACTGACTGACGAGCTGGACGTTGTTGAAGGTATGCAGTTCGACCGTGGTTACTTGTCTCCTTACTTCATTAACAACCAGGAAAGTGGTTCGGTTGAATTAGACAACCCGTTCATTCTTCTGATTGATAAGAAAATCTCTAATATCCGCGAGTTACTGCCGGTATTAGAAGGTGTTTCTAAAGCCGGTAAACCTCTGCTGATTATTGCTGAAGACGTTGAAGGCGAAGCGCTGGCAACTCTGGTTGTGAACAATATGCGTGGCATCGTTAAAGTTGCTGCGGTTAAAGCACCAGGCTTTGGCGACCGTCGTAAAGCTATGCTGCAGGACATTGCTGTTCTGACTGGCGGTACTGTGGTTTCTGAAGAAATTGGTATGGAGCTGGAAAAAACGCAGCTGGAAGACTTAGGTACTGCGAAGCGCGTTGTGATTACTAAAGACAACACCACTGTTGTTGACGGTAATGGCGACGATACCGCTATCGACGGTCGTGTTAACCAAATCAAGCAGCAGATGGAAGACACTACGTCTGACTATGACCGTGAAAAACTGCAAGAGCGTCTGGCTAAGTTAGCTGGCGGTGTTGCGGTGATTAAAGTCGGCGCTGCTACTGAAATGGAAATGAAAGAGAAAAAAGCGCGCGTTGAAGATGCGTTGCATGCAACTCGTGCAGCTGTTGAAGAAGGCGTGGTACCTGGTGGTGGTGTTGCTTTGGTTCGCGCTGCGAGCAAACTGGCAGAACTGCGTGGTGACAACGAAGAACAGAACGTTGGTATCCGTTTAGCCCTGCGTGCGATGGAAGCGCCGTTGCGTCAAATCGCAATGAACGCTGGCGCCGAAGGTTCTGTGGTTGCTAACAACGTACGTGCTGGCGAAGGTAACTATGGTTACAATGCCGGTAACGACACTTACGGCGATATGCTGGAAATGGGTATTCTGGATCCAACCAAAGTGACCCGTTCGGCACTTCAGTTCGCGGCATCTGTTGGCGCACTGATGATCACCACCGAAGCAATGATTGCTGACATCCCACAAGATGACAACGCAGGCGGCATGCCTGGCGGCGACATGGGTGGAATGGGCGGTATGGGCGGCATGATGTAAGCCTCCCAACGCACTTTTGAAAAGGGGAGCCTTGATGGCTCCCCTTTTTTTTATGGAATTTTTTTCATTATTTGTGTTCTAACCTAGAGATGACACCCTTGGCGATTGTATGGGAGGAAGATAGCATGCGTGTTCAAGGTATAGTGGGAGCGGCGTTATTAGCCTGTAGCTTTACAGCATATGCTGGTACGGCTGAAGTTTCCTGGAAAGATGTTGATAGTTACACAGATATTCGACCGGCCGATGGCTTACGTGATCGGTACCAGAAAAAGGTGATGGATAAGCTGACTGAGCATTTTCAGGAGTTGGCGGCAAAGCTTCCTGAAGATCAGAAGCTGGAAATTACCGTAACAGACGTTGATTTAACCGGCCGGGTTGAACCGACATTTGGACGCTCGAGTTCAAATTACGTGCGCATTGTTCGGGAAATTGACTTCCCTAGAATGGAATTTGATTATCGTTTAATGAGTAACTCAGGAGAAGCTGTAAAGGAAGGCCAGGCTCACGTAAAAAATATGGGGTTTAATTACGACAGCCTGGCATCACGGATGAGACGGGATGACTTATATTTTGAAAAGCAGATGCTGACTCAGTGGTTCGAAGAAACCTTTGTTAACCAGCCTGACGAATAGCTTTAAGACGAGCGAGAGTTTCAGTCATCAACTGTAATTGTTGTACCAGTAACTGCAACTGCTGCTCGTTTTCTTTGTCCTGCTGCCATTTTTCAAAGTTGGCAGCAATTTCATTAAGGTAGGGCTGAAAACGGTTGCCTGTGCTTTCAAATACCGTTTGCTCGGCGAAAACGCCCTGGAACTTGGCTTTGCCTTGTTGACGCAGATCGTCAAGGTACTGGTCTGCATCAATAACTTGACGATACAGTTGCTGAAGATGATCCTGCAGTTTGCTTTCTACACTTTCCAGGTTATCGCTCATAGTTTTTCCTCTGTTAATGTATTAGTGCCGTCCGGCATGATAGCGGTTTTACTGAGTTCACCAGCTTCCTCTCTGACCAGGCGAGGAACCAGAAACCCAGGTAATTCATGAGTCATTTTTTGCCACAAGGCTTGCGCCTTCTCGTCACTAACCGCGAAATGGCTGGCGCCTTCAACTTTGTCCAGCTGGTGCAAATAGTAGGGCATAACCCGGGCACTAAATAACGTTTCACTAAGCTCAATAAGCGCGGTTAAATTATCATTTACTCCGCTGAGCAAGACGCTCTGGTTCAGTAAATGGATACCCGCGTGGTGCCAGTCATCGAGTGCCCCGGCTAACTCAGGAGAAATCTCATTTGCATGATTCGCATGAAGCACTAAGACGCTTTGCAAACGACTGTTGCTGAGCACTTCTTTAAGCTTATGCGTCAGGCGGGAGGGTATCACGACTGGCAACCGGCTATGAATACGTAAACGGGTGAGTTGGGGCAATAATTCAAATTCGTTAATCAACCCTTTAAGCCGCTCGTCCTTTGCCATTAGAGGGTCGCCGCCGCTCAGAATCACCTCATTAATTTCCGGGTGTTGTCGGATGTACTCCAGTGTCTCCGTTAGTTGGCGTTTGCTGAAGGTTAATTCGTCGTAAGGAAAGTGACGCCGAAAGCAATAACGGCAATTGACTGCGCAACCGCCTTGCAGTATCAACAATACTCGGCTTTTATACTTGTGCAGAAGACCATTTACGGGGCCTTGCTGTTCTTGCAGAGGGTCGGTGCTGTAACCGGGCTCTGACTCAAACTCGTTGTGCAAAGGGAGCACCTGACGTAATAATGGATCGTTAGAGTCTCCGACTTGCATTTGCGCAACAAAAGGCTTTGGCACGCGCATAGCAAAGAGCTTACGGGCTTTGATATCCTCACTAAATAATGCGGGATCGAGTTTGAGTGCGCGTAGCAGTTCTTCTGGCTGGGTATAGGCTTGTTTCAGCTCAAACTGCCAGTCAGGACGATCATTTATAGAGATAGGATACGCTGGCTCAGGCACTACGCCTCCGCGACTGCTGCAAATACTCCATATTTTACCTGAAAAAAGTCGCTATTTGTTTTATTATTGCGCGCAAATGATCAGGCATTTACAAAGGAAAGTCTTGTTATGGCGAATTATAGTACGAGTGAATTTAAAGGTGGTTTAAAAATCATGCAGGACGGCGAGCCATGCTCGATCGTTGAAAATGAAATGGTTAAGCCCGGTAAAGGTCAGGCCTTTAACCGCGTTAAAATTCGCAAATTAATCAGCGGTAAAGTGGTTGAGAAAACCTTCAAGTCGGGCGAATCCGTTGAAGGAGCTGATGTTATTGAGTTGGAACTGTCTTATCTTTATAACGATGGTGAATTCTGGCACTTTATGAATAACGAAACCTTTGAACAAGTTCCTGCCGACGAGAAGGCGGTAGGCGAAGCGGAGAAATGGCTTGTCGAACAAGATGTTTGTACTTTGACTCTGTGGGAAGGGAAGCCAATTAATGTGCAGCCGCCAAACTTTGTTGAATTGGAAATTACTGAAACTGACCCCGGACTTAAAGGTGATACTGCCGGTACTGGCGGTAAACCTGCCACACTGAGCACTGGCGCGGTTGTTCGTGTTCCGTTATTCGTACAAATTGGCGAAGTGATCAAAGTGGATACTCGCTCGGGCGAATACGTTTCCCGCGTTCAAAAGTAAATAGATATGACGACCGACTGGCGGCCAGCAGCAGATTGGTCAGTGCTTGTTAAACGCGCTGATTTCATGCGACAAGTCCGCCAGTTTTTTTATGAAAGGAAGGTAACCGAAGTCGATACGCATTTGTTGTCCCAGTTTGGGGTAACCGATTGTCATCTGAATAATCTCACCACGGAATTCAAGTATCCGCTGGCTTCAGGAAATAGAACACTCTATTTGCAGACCTCTCCCGAATACGCCATGAAGCGAATTCTTGCAGCCTATGGAAAAGATATTTATCAATTGAGCCATGTGGTGCGCGATGACGAAATAGGGCGCTTCCATAATCCGGAATTTACTTTACTTGAGTGGTACCGGGTTGGGTACGACGATATTCAGCTAATTGCTGAAGTTTCAGAGCTGCTGACTGAAGTCTGTGACGCGCCGGAAACTAAAGTCATCACCTACCAGCAGTGTTTTCTTGATTACCTTGGCGAAGACCCTTTGACGACTTGCGGTGTTGAAAACATCAGACAAGAGCTTATTGAACAACCCGCTTTAACGGACTGGATGTCAAAAGAAGACGATGAAAATACCATTCTTCAAGTGGCATTTTCGGAATTAATAGAAGGCCAGTTTCCTGCGGAGATACCGATTTGCATCACCGAGTTTCCAAAGTCGCAAGCTGCTTTGGCCAAAATTGACCAGCATAATCCGCGTGTCTCCAGAAGATTTGAGTTTTATTATCAGGGAGTGGAATTGGCCAATGGTTATAATGAGCTTGCTGATCCAGCTGAGCAACGTCTGCGTTTTAGCCAGGATAATCAACGACGTAAACAGCTGAATTTGCCCACACAACCCGAAGATACTCGTTTATTGGCGGCGTTAGAGTCGGGATTCCCCGCGTGTTCCGGCGTAGCACTAGGGTTCGATCGGCTGCTAATGATTGCCTGTGGAGCGAAATCAATAACCGAAGTGCTGCCTTTCTCTATTCAAACTGCTTGATCAGTATCGCCTGAGAAAACAATTTTTTCTGATCTCCCTTGGCTATTCTTTTCGTATGTTATAATATTACAGCTTAGGTTTATGCAGAAGGTCGTTTCTAGTATGTCAGCAACAGCATCCAAAAATTTGGATAAAGCAGGAATTTGGGTCACCACTTTGTGTGCGATTCATTGCTTATTGCTGCCTGTTATTCTGCCGTTGCTCGCTATGGCGGGTTTAGCCTTTATCGGCGAAGACCTATTGGAAAACACCATTTTAGGCTTCAGTGTTGTTATCGGGCTATTATCTCTTATTAGTGGTGCGCGGAAGCACGGTAAATGGCACCTGCTGTCATTGTTACTACTAGGAGCATTTATCTATTCTCAACGCGATATTCTGGGACACTGGGGTGAACCTGTCATTATTCTATTTGGTGCCGGTCTCATTATTTATGCCCATGTCTCGAACCTTCGCTTAAGCCGCAAGCTTAATTTTTCCTCGGTGGCTGAAGAGCCCGTTCAAGGTTAACTCTTCCTTTCCAGAACAACGCCCGTTTCAATGTGGTCTGTGTAGGGAAACTGATCGAACATTGCCGCTGCAGTCACTTTATGGCTACTGGATAAATCATGAATGTTCTCTGTCAAAGTTTCCGGGTTACAGGAAATATAAATTATTCTTTGATACTGAAGCACCAGCTTCAACGTGTCTTTATCTAAACCCGCTCTGGGTGGATCAACCAATACGGTTTGACAATCAAAACTGTGAATCTCAGCATCAGCCGCCCGTTTAGATTCCAGCTCTCCACTTAACGCTGCACTAAACTCTTCGGCAGACATACGAACAACGGTGACATTTTTAATATTGTTCAATTCTGCGTTCTCGCGAGCCGCCGCAACAGAACTTTTGCTAATTTCAGTAGCTAAAACGCGATTAAAGTTCTCAGCCAGCGGTAAGGTAAAATTGCCGTTGCCGCAGTAGAGCTCTAATAAGTCATGCGAATTGTTGCCCGCGTGGCGTTTAGCCCAACTGATCATTTGCTGATTAATAATGGCATTTGGCTGAGTGAAGCTGTTCTCGGTTTGTAGAGACAGATAGCTTTTTCCATCAACCTTAACTTCTTCAGTGACGCTTTCTTTATATAACACGCGTTTTTGCTTACGAGCTCTTCCTATAACTTCAACCTTAGCTATAGAGGTCAGCGCTTCGCGAAGTTGGATGGCTTCCTGTTCCCATTGGTCATCTAAAGGGCGATGATAGAGTAAAGAGATAATGGCTTCACCGGTGGTGGTAGTCAGGAAATCCACTTGAAACAGTTTGCGACGTAAAACCTCATTCGGCTTTAATAAACTAATAAGCTCTTTCATTAGCTCATTAATAAGCAGGCTCCCTGGTATGAATTCATCCATGCGGATTTTTTCACGCGTTTCAGGGTTAAACATAATGTAGTACAAGTCGTCACCTTCGTGCCAAACCCTAAACTCAGCACGCATTCGGTAGTGACTGGCAAGCGATTCAAACACCTCCACTTCATTAATGTGAAAAGGACGAAACATCTCTCTAACCCGATCTGTCTTCTGTGCGAGTTGTTGTGGGTATTCAGATGTATCGATTCGTTTGTAAGTCATTATGAAGTTACGCCATATTTGCCAGTAATTAGTCAGGCTTCTATTTTACGCATCAATGGCTTTATGTGCCAACGCCCTTTATTCATGTTGGATTTGATCACATTTG
>NZ_DF266792.1:256865-380423 GCF_000320945.2 Idiomarina sp. 28-8 | reverse complement strand
GCCGGCTTTTTAACTTTCCGAAGCGGTTTACTCCGTAACTTCTTCAGCTACTTCTTCAACTTCTTCAACTTCTGGGCGACCAACTAATTCAATGTAAGCCATTGGAGCGTTATCACCTGTACGGAAGCCACACTTCATAATGCGAGTGTAACCACCTGGGCGTTCTTCATAACGCGGGCCTAATTCATTAAACAGCTTGCCGACAACCTCTTTGTCACGTGTGCGTGCGAACGCAAGACGACGGTTTGCTACGCTGTCTTGTTTTGCCATTGTGATCAATGGCTCAACAACGCGGCGTAACTCTTTTGCCTTAGGCAAAGTCGTCTTGATGATCTCATGACGCACCAAAGAACTTGCCATGTTGCGGAACATTGCCTGACGATGGCTGCTGTTTCGATTTAGTTGACGACCACTCTTACGATGGCGCATACCTATACCCTTCTCAGTAAATCTATTACTAAGGTGACCTTAGTCGTTGTCAATTAAGCTGGCTGGTGGCCAGTTCTCAAGGCGCATGCCAAGAGACAAACCACGTGAAGCCAACACGTCTTTGATTTCAGTCAACGACTTCTTACCCAAGTTCGGAGTTTTTAATAACTCGACCTCAGTGCGTTGTACTAAGTCACCAATGTACTGAATCGCTTCTGCTTTCAAGCAGTTCGCAGATCGAACAGTCAATTCCAAGTCGTCTACCGGACGTAGAAGGATCGGATCGAACTCCGGCTTCTCTTCTTTTTCTTCCGGTTCACTGATATCACGAAGTTCTACGAAGGCATCCAACTGTTCAGCTAAAATTGTTGCTGCACGGCGGATAGCTTCTTCTGGATCCAATGTACCATTGGTTTCCATTTCGATAACCAGCTTGTCTAAGTCGGTGCGCTGTTCAACACGAGCCGCATCTACAGAATATGCAATGCGTTCTACCGGACTGAACGACGCGTCGACTAAAAGACGACCGATTGGACGTTCATCATCATCAGCGGACTGACGAGATGCCGCAGGCACGTAACCACGACCACGTTCGACTTTCACTCGCATAACAAGTTCATAGTCGCCTGTCAGATGACAGATAACGTGCTCAGGATTAACGATTTCAACATCACCATCGTGGGTGAAATCGCCTGCTGTTACAGGACCTGCTCCGGATTTATTCAAAGTCAGAGTTGCTTCATCTTTACCTTCAACGCTGACTGCCAGCCCTTTCAGGTTTAATAAAACTTCAATGACATCTTCCTGAACGCCCTCTTTGCTGCTGTATTCGTGCAGCACGCCATCGATTTCAACCTCAGTCACTGCACAGCCTGGCATTGACGACAGTAAAATGCGACGTAACGCATTACCTAGTGTATAACCAAAGCCGCGTTCCAGAGGCTCCAGTGTCACCTTGGCATGAGTCGGGCTGATTTGCTCGATGTCGACTAACCTCGGCTTTAGGAATTCGGTAACAGAACCCTGCATTGTGTCCTCTCTCTATGCTTAAGCTTTACTTAGAGTAAAGCTCTACGATCAACTGTTCGTTAATTTCAGCAGACAAGTCGCTACGTTCTGGAAGACGTTTAAATGCACCTTCCAATTTGTTGTTGTCTACTTCTATCCAGACTGGCTTCTCGCGTTGTTCTGCAAGCTCCAGTGCTGCTCCGATACGTGCCTGTTTCTTCGCTTTTTCACGAACAGAAACGACATCTTCAGGACGAACCTTGAACGATGGAATGTTCACTACCTGACCATTCACAACAACTGCTTTGTGACTGACCAGCTGACGAGCTTCTGCGCGTGTTGACGCAAAACCCATGCGATACACTACGTTATCCAAGCGCTGTTCCAGCAACTGCAACAGGTTTTCACCGGTATTGCCTTTCAGTCGTGCAGCTTCTTTGTAGTAGTTACGAAATTGCTTTTCCAGTACGCCGTACATACGACGAACTTTCTGTTTCTCACGCAACTGAACACCGTAATCTGACAAACGACCGCGACGAGCGCCATGTTGTCCTGGTGCAGTTTCGATCTTACATTTAGAATCGATTGCGCGAACGCCGCTTTTCAGGAACAAATCTGTTCCTTCGCGACGGCTCAGCTTGAGCTTTGGACCCAAATATCTAGCCATGATCTTTCTCCAACTATCGATTCACGCCTTAAACGCGACGTTTCTTAGGCGGACGACAACCGTTGTGAGGAATCGGTGTCACATCGGTAATATTTGTGATTTTGTAACCAACGGCGTTCAGGGCACGAATCGATGATTCACGACCTGGGCCTGGACCATTCACAAATACTTCCAGGTTTTTCAGTCCGTATTCCTTCGCCATTTCACCTGCACGTTCTGCTGCAACCTGTGCTGCAAACGGCGTTGATTTCCGTGAACCACGGAACCCTGATCCACCTGCGGTAGCCCACGCTAGTGCGTTACCCTGGCGATCAGTAATGGTAATAATGGTGTTGTTGAAAGATGCATGCACATGAGCCATGCCATCGGCGACCTGCTTTTTAACGCGCTTTCGAGAGCGAGTTGGTGTTTTAGCCATTACTCAATCCCCCTATTTCTTAATTGGTTTGCGCGGACCTTTACGAGTGCGCGCATTTGTTTTAGTGCGCTGCCCACGTAGAGGTAAGCTACGACGATGACGAAGTCCACGGAAACACCCGAGGTCCATCAAACGTTTAATGTTCATAGATACTTCACGACGCAGATCACCTTCTACGGCGAACTTTGATACAGCGTCACGAAGCGCGTCCAGTTTGTCTTCTGACAATGAACCAATCTTGGTGTCTTCAGCGATACCCGTAGCAGCAAGAATCTGCTGTGAACGAGTACGGCCAACACCGTAGATTGCAGTCAAAGCTATGACTGCATGCTTATTGTCAGGAACGTTAATGCCAGCGATACGGGCCACTAACACGTCTCCTTCAGTTTGTAGGCTTCAGTTGAAAAGCCCGTTAGGATACTCAACCGATTGCCGAATTGCAAATACTTCAAAGGCCGCGGCGATTAAGCCGCAAGCCTTTCCTTCGAATCAACCTTGTCGTTGCTTATGCTTAGCATCAGTGCAAATAACGCGAACTACACCGTTACGCTTGATGATTTTGCAGTTACGACAGATTTTCTTCACGGAAGCACGAACTTTCATTGCTACTCTCCGTTCTACCCAATCTTACCGGCCGTAGCCTTTTAGATTGGCTTTTTTCAGGACAGAGTCATATTGATGCGACATCATATGAGTCTGAACCTGTGCCATAAAGTCCATGATAACAACTACGATAATCAATAAAGATGTACCGCCGAAGTAGAATTGCACATTCCATGCAATCATCATGAACTCCGGAACCAAACAGACAAAGGTAATGTACAGTGCGCCTGCTAATGTTAAACGCGTCATTACTTTATCGATGTATCTTGAGGTTTGTTCACCTGGGCGAATCCCCGGAATAAACGCACCTGACTTCTTCAAGTTGTCAGCTGTTTCGCGAGGGTTAAATACCAACGCAGTATAGAAGAAACAGAAGAAGATTATCGCAGCCGCGTACAATAACACATATAACGGCTGACCGGGAGACAATGTCATCGATACTTGTTGCAAAAAGTCTGCAACCATACCGTCACCAGAGCCAAACCAAGTGGCGATGGTACCCGGGAATAAAATGATACTTGACGCAAAAATTGGAGGAATAACACCAGCCATATTAACTTTCAATGGCAAGTGTGTGCTTTGCGCAGCAAATACCTTACGACCTTGTTGACGCTTCGCATAGTTAACGACGATACGACGTTGACCACGTTCCACAAAAACAACGAAATAAGTTACTGCTAAAACCACAACCCCAATTAGTAACAACAATAACAGGTGCAAGTCACCTTGACGCGCTTGTTCAGCCGTCTGGCCGATAGCGGAAGGTAAACCTGCAACAATACCCACAAAGATCAGGATAGAGATACCGTTGCCAATACCACGCTCAGTAATCTGTTCGCCTAACCACATAAGGAACATAGTTCCCGTGACTAAGCTCACTACAGCAGTGAAATAGAAGCCGAAGCCAGGGTCTATTACTAGTCCGGGCATTAAGTTTGGCAAGCCTGTAGCTATACCAATCGACTGGAACGTTGCCAGTATTAAAGTACCCCACCGCGTATACTGGTTAATCTTACGACGACCAGACTCACCTTCTTTCTTAAGCTCAGCCAAGCGTGGATGTACCACGCTAGCCAACTGCATAATAATCGAAGCCGAAATATACGGCATAATACCTAATGCAAATACTGACGCGCGCTCTAAGGCACCACCGCTGAACATGTTAAACATGGCAACGATGGTATCTTTCTGCTGTTCGAATAGCTGAGCTAATACAGCGGCATCAATACCAGGAATAGGCACAAAGGAGCCCGCTCGGAAAACGATAATCGCTCCTAACACAAACAGCAGGCGACGCTTAAGTTCCGACAAGCCACCTTGCGCTCGATTTGATTCCAATCCTGGTTTAGCCATTTGCTCTATCCTTCGATTTTGCCGCCAGCAGCTTCAATAGCTTCGCGAGCGCCTTTGGTGACTTTAAGACCTTTTACAGTCACAGCACGACTTAACTCACCAGATTTGATGACTTTAGCGTGTAGTACGTTCTTACGAACGAGACCTGCTGCTTTCAAAGTCGCCAATTCAACGGTATCACCGTCAACCTTCGCGATTTCTGCCAAGTTTACTTCCGCTGTGACCATAGCCTTGCGAGAAGTAAAACCAAATTTTGGCAGACGACGTTGAATTGGCATTTGTCCGCCTTCGAAACCTGGCTTGACTGAGCCACCAGAGCGAGACTTCTGCCCTTTGTGACCACGGCCGCCAGTCTTTCCAAGACCTGAACCAATACCACGCCCAACGCGCTTTTTGCTGCTTTTTGCACCAGGTGCGGGAGCAAGTGTATTAAGTTCCATCGCTTATCCCTCCACCTTAATCATGTAATTAACTCGGTTCACCATACCGCGGACTGCAGCAGTGTCTTCCAACTCTACTGTGTGACCAATGCGGCGGAGACCCAAGCCACGTAGTGTAGCTTTATGCTTCGGCAAACGACCGATAGAGCTACGCGTCTGTGTTACTTTGATTGTCTTTTTCGCCATTGTTCACTACCCCAGTATTTCGTCAACGCGCAATCCACGCTTCGCCGCAACTTGCTCCGGCGATTTCATGCCGTTCAACGCTTTGATAGTCGCGCGAACAACGTTGATTGGGTTGGTTGAACCATATGCCTTTGACAGCACGTTATGAACACCTGAAACTTCCAGAACCGCACGCATTGCACCACCAGCGATGATACCCGTACCTTCTGAAGCAGGTTGCATGTATACCTGTGAACCTGAATGACGTCCTTTAACAGGATGCTGTAAAGTGTCGCCTTTCAGTTGAACGGTAACCATATTGCGACGTGCTTTTTCCATTGCTTTTTGAATAGCAGCGGGTACTTCACGCGCTTTACCATAACCAAAACCGACTTTACCTTTACCGTCGCCAACCACAGTCAGTGCAGTGAAGCTAAAGATACGACCACCTTTAACTACTTTTGCTACACGATTTACTGTGATCAACTTCTCTATCAGTTCACCGGTTTGAGCTTCTACATTTGCCATGTTCGTCTCCTAGAACTGAAGTCCGGCTTCACGAGCTGCGTCCGCTAATGCGGCTACGCGACCGTGGTATTTAAAACCACTACGATCGAAAGACACGTTTTTAACGCCTTTTTCAATCGCTCGTTCAGCGATAGTTTTGCCCACGACTTTGGCTGCGTCTACATTACCTGTAGATTTAAGCCCTTCGCGGACACTTTTCTCTGCAGTCGATGCGGCTGCCAGCACTTCAGAACCGTTAGGTGCGATCAACTGCGCGTAAATATGCCGTGGTGTACGGTGAACGACCAGGCGATTTGCACCCAACTCTTTAATTTGTTTACGTGCGCGAGTAGCACGACGTAAGCGAGCTGCTTTATTGTCCATCGTATTACCCTACTTTTTCTTGGCTTCTTTACGGCGCACTTGCTCGTCAGCATAACGAACACCTTTGCCTTTATAAGGCTCAGGTTTACGGTATGCACGAATGTTAGCGGCAACTTGACCAACTAACTGCTTATCTGCACCTTTAACGACGACTTCAGTCTGAGTCGGAGTATCGATTGTGATTCCTTCAGGAATCTCGAACTCCACAGGATGCGAAAAGCCTAGCGTCAAGTTCAGTTTTTTACCTTGTGCTTGCGCACGGTAACCAACACCTATCAGCTGTAACTTACGTTCGAATCCTTTAGTGACTCCGACCACCATGTTTTGCAACAATGCGCGAGCCGTACCAGCTTGAGCTGTTGAGTTAGCAACGCCTTCACGGGCGTTAGTACGTAACTCACTCTCATCTTTTACCAGTTCAACTGCATCGTTTACAACACGACTCAGTGAGCCTTGGGCACCTTTAATCGTGATTTCCTGGCCATTTAGCGTAACTTCAACGCCAGCAGGAATTTCAATGGGTGCTTTAGCAACACGTGACATTTCCTACCTCCTAATTACGCTACGTAACCGATAATTTCGCCACCAAGACCAGCTTGGCGAGCGGCACGATCAGTCATCAGGCCTTTAGACGTCGAAACTACTGCGATGCCAAGGCCACCCATTACGTTAGGCAACTCGTTGCGTTTCTTGTAGATACGCAGACCAGGGCGACTAACGCGCTCGATTGTTTCAATTACTGGCTTGCCTTCGAAATACTTCAATTCGACTTCAAGCTCAGGTTTAACAGTACTCTCGGCACTGTAACCAGTAATAAAACCTTCCTCTTTCAGAACTTGAGCAATCGCCACTTTCTGCTTAGAAGACGGCATTTTAACCGTTACTTTGTTAGCACCTTGAGCGTTGCGAATGCGTGTGAACATATCCGCAATTGGATCTTGCATGCTCATATTTGCTTTCTCCCGTGATTCGTGGCTTACCAGCTAGCTTTTTTCAAGCCAGGAATTTCACCGCGCATCGCCATCTCACGGACCTTGATTCGGCTCATGCCGAATTTACGAAGGAAACCATGAGGACGACCAGTTATACGACAACGGTTACGTTGACGCGTCGGACTGGCATCACGTGGGAGCTGTTGCAACTTAAGTACGGCTTCCCAACGCTCTTCGTCTGATGCTTTAGGGTCATTAATGACCGTTTTCAGTGCGTTGCGTTTTTCTGCGTATTTTGAAGCGATTTTAGCTCGCTTCACGTCACGCGCTTTCATTGACTGTTTTGCCATAACTCTACACCTTACTTTCTGAACGGGAAGTTAAAGGCAGCTAGCAAAGCACGAGCTTCGTCATCTGTGCCAGCATTTGTGGTAATGGTGATATCCAGACCACGTACCTTGTCGACTTTGTCATAGTCGACCTCCGGAAAGATGATCTGCTCACGAACACCCATGCTGTAATTACCACGACCATCGAACGATTTAGGGTTCAGGCCACGGAAGTCACGGATACGTGGGATTGCAATCGAAATTAAGCGTTGCAAAAAGTCCCACATGCGCTCGCCGCGCAGAGTTACTTTACAGCCAATCGGGAAGCCTTCACGGACTTTGAAACCGGCGACAGACTTGCGTGCCACAGTACGAATTGGCTTTTGACCAGAGATAGCCTCTAGGTCAGCCACTGCGTTATCAAGTACTTTTTTGTCAGCCAGAGCTTCACCAACACCCATGTTAAGGGTGATTTTATCAATCCGAGGGACTTGCATGACGCTGTTGTAGCTGAACTCTTTCATAAGCTCAGGAACTACCGATTCTCTGTAAAAATCATGCAGTTTCGCCATCGTAAAACTCCAAGTTTGAATTAAATGATTGCGTTGTTCGATTTGAAGAAGCGAACTTTCTTGCCATCTTCAATACGAAATCCAACACGATCTGCTTTACCTGTCTCTGGGTTAAGGATCGCTACGTTCGAAATGTGGATTGCTGCTTCTTGTTCAACGATGCCACCAGATTCACCTAGAGCCGGATTTGGCTTTTGGTGTTTCTTGACTACGTTGACGCCTTCCACGATCACGCGATCTTTATCGGTAAGAACTTTCAGGACTTTGCCTTGCTTGCCCTTGTCCTTACCTGCCAGGACGACTACTTCGTCATCACGTTTAATTTTTGCCGCCATAATTGACTCCTTATAGTACTTCTGGTGCCAGCGAGATAATCTTCATAAACTGCTCTGAACGCAGTTCACGAGTTACCGGCCCGAAAATACGTGTGCCAATGGGCTGTTGGTTGTTATTCAACAACACAGCCGCGTTGCGGTCAAAACGGATGACCGACCCGTCTTGTCGACGGACGCCTTTTCTGGTGCGAACGACCACCGCATTCACTACATCGCCTTTCTTCACCTTACCGCGCGGAATTGCTTCCTTGACAGTAACTTTGATGATATCGCCGATGTTTGCGTAGCGACGGTGCGAACCACCTAGAACCTTAATACATTGTACGCTGCGCGCGCCGGAGTTATCGGCAACGTCCAGGGTAGTTTGCATTTGGATCATTTCAGTGCCCCGCTTAGTTAAAAAAACAGACCCTCTCGGGTCGTGCTGCCTTTGGTTTTTCCCTTATAAAAAGGGTCGCGAAGTGTAACAGATAAATTTTGGAAGTGGTAGGGTAATCTCAGAAAATTTCGTAGGCGTAAGGTGAATTCACTATCTTAAGGGTTTAGTTTAGTTGGATTGCGGCAGAACCAATGGTAAATTCAATACTTTACGTTGCTCAGGTAAGTATACCTTATTATAAGAGCACAGGCTGACTTGGGACTTCTATGGTATGAATCTGCTATTCATTATTTTTGCCCCATTCTTTGGTGCGCTCTTACCGCTATTATTTAAGCAAGCGTCGCGACCGATAAAGACTGGGATTACATTACTTGTTCCTATTTTCTGCTTAATTGTTTTGTTTCAGTACGCGCCCGCTACGCTTGCCGGTGAAGTACCTAAACAAATGGTGGAGTGGCTGCCGGGTATAGGGCTCGATTTCGCCGTGCGTCTGGACGGCTTATCACTGCTTTTCGTGGGGCTCATTTTAGGCATAGGTGTCCTGATTATTGGCTATGCCCACTACTATTTAAGCAGTAATGACGATGAAGCTCGTTTTTATGCTTGCCTGCTTTTATTTATGTCATCGATGTTAGGCATCGTTATGGCAGATAATATCTTACTAATGTGGGTGTTCTGGGAACTGACTAGCATTTCTTCTTTTTTACTTATAGGTTACTGGTTCCATAGCAGTGATGCACGCCGCGGTGCCCGCATGGCACTGGCAACCACCGGCGCCGGAGGTCTGGCCCTATTAGCCGGGTTACTGATCATTGGACACATAGCCGGTGGCTACCAACTGGATACCGTATTCGCCGCAGCAGACCAGATAAAAGCACATGCTTACTATGTTCCGGCTTTAATACTCGTTTTATTAGGGGCCTTTACTAAGTCAGCCCAGTTTCCATTTCAATTTTGGCTACCACATGCCATGGCGGCGCCAACTCCTGTAAGTGCTTACTTACACTCCGCGACCATGGTAAAAGCTGGCATCTTCCTATTAGCTCGTTTTCATCCGGTACTAGCAGAAACGGAGCTTTGGTTTACTCTGGTTACATTGACCGGCTTAATTACCATGTTAGTCGGCGCTTACTTTGCTTTGTTAAAGCACGACCTGAAAGGTTTACTCGCCTTCTCTACGGTAAGCCATCTGGGTCTTATTTGCATGCTACTGGGGATAGGCACCCAAGGTGCCGTAATAGCCGCATTATTTCATGTTATTAACCACGCTTTCTTTAAAGCCGCACTGTTCATGACCGCAGGTATTATTGACCATGAATCAGGCACTCGTGATATGCGCAAGCTGCAAGGACTTATGAGCCTGATGCCAATAACAGCGACTCTCGCCATGATTGTCGCGGCCTCAATGGCAGGAATACCGCCATTCAATGGGTTCATGTCTAAAGAGCTCTTCCTGGATCAGGCTTTACAGCAACATTTATTCGGCGGGCTGTCATGGTTTATTCCTATATTGGCTACTGTCGGTGCCATGCTGTCAGTGGCTTACTCAATTCGCTTTATTCACGATGTTTTCTTTAACGGCGACTACAAAGAGCTACCCAAAAAACCACATGACCCACCACGCATGATGTCCGCACCTGTTGCTGTGCTTGGGTTGCTTTGTATCGCTATCGGCATCGCGCCAATGACTATGGTCTCAGGTATACTTGACCAGGCTGCGGCGGCTGTTACCGGCTCTCCTGTTGAAGTAAAGCTATCGCTTTGGCACGGCTTTAACATGCCTCTGTTAATGAGCGTAGTCGCAGTGGTTGGCGGCATTCTGATATACCTTTCCCGCGACCAACTGTTTACATTTAATCGCCAATTTGACGGACAGGACGCTAAACACAATTTTGAACGCCTTGTACAAAAAACCTCTGATGCCGCAGCTGATTTTTACGAGCGCTTAGACACTGGTTCCTTACAACGCTACATTGCTTTTGTTCTTATCAGCGTTATTGTGGTGTTGTTGCCTTCGTTAAGTGACCTAAGTGTGGTGACTGGTGGCAAACCTCAATTGCCTGTTGATATGGTTAGCATGGTTGGTGCTATCGTCCTGATATCCGCAGCATTTGCCACTGCTACACTGCACCGCAATCGCTTTGTGATGTTAATGATGCTATCGGTGGTTGGATTGGTCGTGTCATTAGCTTTCGCGCATTTCTCGGCACCGGATCTGGCCATGACTCAGTTGGTTGTCGAAGTGGTCAGTATTATATTAATGATACTGGCGTTGTTCTTTATGCCACAAAAAACCAGTCGGGCCTCTTCTGGCCACCGAGTTTTTCGTGACATAATCATTGCCAGCTTTATAGGTGGTATTGTCGCTACCTTAAATTTCGCAATACTGACCTCACCGTTTGAAAGCATCTCGGACTTTTTCCTCGCGAATGCAAAATCCGGTGGTGGTGGAACCAACGTAGTGAATGTCATTCTGGTGGACTTTCGTGGTTTCGATACCTTAGGGGAAATTACCGTTCTGGCAATAGCTGCTGCAGGTATTCATAAGCTGCTTAATAAGCTAAAACCATTTATGCCTTCCAGTGATATTGACGGACGTCCCTGGCATAGAATTAGACACCCATTGATGTTAACAACTGTCGCCAACATTATTTTACCAATGGCAATGGTAGTTGCTGCCTATATCTTCCTGAGAGGCCATAACTTACCGGGTGGTGGTTTCATTGCGGGTCTGATTGTCGCCTCGGCGATGATCCTGCAATACATTGCCAATGGTGTCGACTGGATGAAAGAACGTTTTAGCGTTAATTATCAATCTCTAATGTCGTTTGGTGTTTTAATTGCCGCGCTTACCGGCCTTGGTAGCTGGTTGTTTGGTAAACCTTTCCTTACTTCCTGGTTTACCTATTTAGACTGGCCCGTGGTTGGTAAATTTGAATTTGCCACGGCTTTACTCTTCGATCTTGGCGTTTTCCTAACGGTTGTGGGCGCTACTATGATGATTTTAAGTAACTTCGGGAAGATGACGACACGTCATCGCCCAACGCATGAGGGGCATTAATGGAAACTTTATATTCTGTTACCGTTGGTATTTTGACCGCATGCAGTGTTTTTCTTATTCTGCGCGGCCGTTCATTTCCTGTGGTCGTCGGCATTACAATGCTGTCTTATGCCGTTAACTTATTTCTATTTTCAACTGGTCGTCTGACAATAGACGGGGCACCAATTTATGGTACTCAGGAAACCTATGCCGACCCTTTACCTCAGGCATTGGTTCTAACGGCTATCGTTATCGGTTTCGCCATGACAGCGTATTCAATTATTCTGGCTGTGCGTGCCCGTGGCGAGATAGGAACAGACGAAGTGAACCAGCAGGATAACAGCACGGAGGGCAACCGCTAATGTGGCAACAACATTTGGCGATACTTCCTATTTTGGTGCCGTTAATGGCAGCGCTGCTACAGCTTCTTCCCTGGGGAGACAGACCGCAGCCAAAACGCAGGGCTATAGGCCTGCTGTCTAGTATATTAACCTTGATACTGAGTATTGCCCTACTTGTTCAGGTTAACCAGGATCAGATGATTGTTTATGCCTTAGGCAACTGGTCCGCGCCATTTGGAATCGTCCTGATGGTGGACAAACTTAGTGCTCTGATGATGCTGATAACGGCAATACTAGCGTTACCGGTGCTCATCTACGGTTGTTATGCCGAAGATAATCTTGGCTCTCACTTTCAGGCATTATTTCAGTTTCAGGTTATGGGCATTATGGGGGCTTTTGCTACCGGCGATATTTTCAACTTATTCGTCTTTTTCGAAGTCCTCCTGATTTCCTCGTACGCACTATTGATGCACGGCGGAGGAAAATTCCGTTTGCGCACGACCTTGCACTACGTGTTGCTCAACCTTTTAGGTTCAGCACTTTTCCTAATTAGTGTCGGCACTCTATATGGTGTTACAGGCACTTTGAATATGGCTGACCTTGCTACCCAAGTCCAGCAATTAAGCGGAGATCAGGCCGCCTTAGCTAAAGCCGGTGGTATGATGCTATTGATAGTATTCGGCATTAAAGCCGCTATCCTGCCGCTGCACTTCTGGTTGCCTCAGGCCTATTCCACAACAACCGGAGTTGTTGCCGCTCTATTCGCAATAATGACAAAAGTTGGGGTTTACGCCATAGTTCGGGTCTACACACTCATTTTCGGCCCTGAAGCTAATGAACTCGCACTCATTGCACATGACTGGCTTTGGGTTATGGGTCTTATTACCATGCTAGCCGGCGCTATCGGAATTATCGGGGCTCGCGACTTGCGCTTGCTTGTGGCTTATTTAGTCGTCATTTCAATTGGCACACTTATCGCAACCTACAGCTTGAATGGCATAGCGACAACCGGAGCCATGCTGTTTTACTTAATCCACTCAACCTTTATCACTGGCGCATTATTTTTACTAGCCGACCTTATTGCGTTCGAACGTGGTAAAACCGCATCACGCATCGTATCAGGCAAGAAAATGGCCAATCACTCTGCTTATTCAGTCATGTTTTTAATTGCTGCAATAGCAATAATTGGTTTACCACCTCTGTCAGGTTTTGTCGGAAAACTTATGATTATGGAATCGGCAAGCCCGACCGGTGCAACTTTTTGGCTGTGGGGTGCCATGTTAGGCGCAACCCTTATTATGCTGATTTCAGTGACCCGGGCGGGAAGTAAAATGCTCTGGCACACACTGTCAGGTAAAGCGAATGAGCAATCGGCTCCTTTAGGAAAAAGAGCCGCCGTTGTTATGCTTCTGTCGTTATCGGTTGTTATGACGTTATTTGCCAGCCCAATCCGTAACTATACCGATGATGTCGCTAAACAGCTTTACGACATTGACCAGTACCCATCGCGTGTACTGACAGAAGGAGTGGAATAATTACTATGAAAAAGCTATTTCCGACACCTTTGTTATCTTTTTTCTTATTGACGCTATGGGTTCTATTGTTTAACTCGGTTTCGCCCGGGGTAGTCATACTGGGCGCTTTATTTTCCTGGTTTATTCCATTTTTATTCCGTGACGCCTGGCCTAATTTTGCGAAGGTTAAGCGGCCCGACCTTGCTGTCGTTTATTTTTTCATTCTGCTGAATGACATTGTCGTGGCTAACTTTAAGGTTGCCGGTATGATTCTTGGGAAGCCCCGCTCGATTAAACCCGCGCTGTTTGTTTTCCCACTGGATATGAAAGAAGAACTTCCGGTTACTCTTCTCGCAAGTACCATAACACTGACACCGGGAACGGTATCCTGTGAAATTACTCGTGGACGAAAAGGCATTCTTATTCACGCATTCTCAGAAGAAAGCCCGGAAGAAGTCATAAAAACAATTCGAAACCGTTACGAGCGTCGCCTGAAGGAGATATTCCAATGTTAACGACGGTATTGCACATTGCCTTCTTATTATTCAGTTTATCAGTATTAATGAATTTTTGGCGCCTTATTAAAGGGCCCGATCTACCGGACAGAATATTAGCGTTGGATACAATTTACATTAATTCGCTGGCTTTACTGCTTTTGCTGGGTATGTACCAAAACACGCAAACCTATTTTGAAGCGGCGTTACTCATTGCCATGTTCGGTTTTGTCAGCACCATCGCAGCAGGTAAGTTTTTACTGCGTGGCGACTTAATAGAATAAAGAGGAAAACCTTATGGATGCACTAAACCAATTACCGGCATGGTCACAATGGCTAGCGGCCTTCTTTATCTTATTAGGCGCTATTTTCGCCTTTATTGGCTCTTTGGGGTTAGCCATACTCCCGGACTTTTTTACCCGTTTACACGCCCCCACGAAAAACACCACAATAGGCATTGGCGGCATAGTCATAGCTTCCATTCTTATTACTTCGGTACAAGGGTCAATTAACCTAAACGAGCTATTGATTGCGATATTTCTGTTTTTGACGGCACCTATTAGTGCGCACATTATGGCTAAAGCCGCATTACATACAGAACTGAAGATGTTTAATCGAACGAAAGACTTTCGTCAGGAAGGGGATTCTTACGAGCATATCCTGCCTAATAAAAAAGACATGGAACCATAAGGTTCCATGTCTTTTGCAGTCAAAGCTTAAGTCGCTTTAGAAATAATAACCAAAGTTAATATTAAAGCGGTCATTGACCTCGCCACCATCAGTTGCGGTATTACCACCAATAAACGGTTGGTTTTTTGCTCTTACATAATCAACGTAAGTATAAAAACCGCCACCGGCTGCAACAGCAACTCCTAGAACGTTCATCCAGGTATCATCTTGATAACCCATTTTATCGGTCATTAAGCTATGGTCATTATAGAAAGTTAAGCTTGTCAGAGGCCCAATATCTACTGGTAAAGTATAAGCAACATTGGCTGTATACAGTTTCGCTTCAGTAGGAATTGCGTCGTAATAAGCGTAAGCAGCCATGTAAACGCCACGGTTTTCCAGTTTTATATCGTAGTCATAGTCTGAATACTGTAATTGTACGTTCCATGGTCCGTTATTGTAGACACCATGAGCGGCCCAGGCCATGCGATTACCAACATTCTGATTCTCATACGCCTGTGCATCTGTAAAGCCTTCAGCGGCCGTTCCTGAATACAAATTCCCGCCTTGCAAAGATACACCAAGCTCTAAGTTCTCATCGTCGCTGAAGCTAAACTTACGCGCGGTTCTGAAAGCATAACTATTGCTCTCACCTACAGGTAAACCAGGTTCATCGTAAGCGCCCTGACCGGGTAACCGAATACCCACGGTGTCATAGTTATAGCGCGCTGTACGATCAGAAGTTGAGCCATCAATACCGCCCTGCTCATCTGATTTCAGGTATGCTAAATCGAAATCCCACTCATCGCCACGGTATTTAAACCGAATGCCGTTATCATGTTCATCTTCAAGACCAACATAGAAAGTACTATTGAAGAAATAACTGTGGGAGTTGTAAGGCATGTTGCCAAATGGGATTTTTACAACACCAACCTGCCCCTGCAGTTTATCGGTGAAGTCATAACCAAACCAGGCGTGTTTAATAACGTCCTGATAATTAAACCAACGATATTCAGCAGAAAGGATGACACCTCCCATTTCTCCATCAAAGTTCAGACGGAAAATATCGAAGTCCAAATCGCCACCGCGGTTTTCGTTATCTGAGTCATAATTGTTGTATTCATATTGAAAACGAACCGCGCCATGAATCTTGATCGGCCAGTTTTCATTCTCTTCAGTTTTCTTCTCCAGCTCGTCTAAACGCGCATGGACTCCGGAGTCATAGACAACTCTGCGGTTCGAACTGCTTTCTTTGCTGGCAGTTTCACTGCCTTTTTCTACTTCTCGTTCTTTTACAACAACGACTTCTTCTTTTTCACGCTCTTCCTTTTCTTCAAGCCGTTTTTCCAATTGAGCTAAGCGTTCTTTTAACGCCTGTATTTCCTGTTCAACCGAATTACTATCTTGAGGAGCAGCAATGACCGGACTTGCCGCAAGCACAGTAGCTGCAAAAAATAAACTTTTTGACATGAATTGTCTCCCTCTGAGAACTACGCATTAATGTGCGTATTTATTATTTCTTATGTTAAAAAGAAATTTATTTAATTTCAGATATTTGTACTAAACCTATTAAGGTTTAGATCAAAAAAAAAGCCTCCGCAAGGGAGGCTTTTTAATTTCTTATCGCTATCTGCGTTTAGACAACAGTAGCGCGATCAACGATTTCTTCCAGAGTCCAAGATTTATTCTTAGACAGCGGACGACATTCGCGAACAATCACGGTATCGCCAGCTTTAACCTGGTTTTCTTCGTCATGCGCATGTACTTTAGTTGTACGCGTGATGTACTTCCCGTATACCGGGTGCTTTACACGACGTTCAACAGCTACAGTGATGGTTTTATCCATCTTATCGCTGACAACTTTGCCTTGCAGAGTACGAACACGTTTTTCGTCAGTCATTACGCACCTGCCTTCTCATTTAAGATGGTTTTAACACGTGCGATATCACGACGCACTTGTTTCATCATGTGAGTCTGATTCAGCTGACCAGTTGCTGCCTGCATGCGCAGATTAAACTGCTCACGACGCAAGCCTAACAACTCTTCTTGCAGCTGCTCAACGGTTTTATCTTTCAGTTCACTTGCTTTCATCACATTACCGTCCGAGTCACAAAAGTGGTTTTGAAAGGCAGTTTACGTGCCGCCAGGCGGAACGCTTCACGTGCCAACTCTTCAGGAACACCGTCCATTTCATACAGAACGCGACCTGGTTGAATCTGAGCAACCCAGTATTCGACGTTACCTTTACCTTTACCCATACGAACTTCTAAAGGCTTTTTGGTAATAGGCTTGTCAGGAAATACACGGATCCAGATTTTACCTTGACGCTTAACGTGACGAGTCATTGCACGACGGCCTGCTTCGATTTGACGCGCGGTCATACGACCACGATCAGTAGCTTTTAAACCAAAAGTACCGAAGCTGACTTTGTTACCAGACTGCGCCAGACCACGGTTGCGGCCTGTGTGAACCTTACGGAATTTTGTACGCTTAGGTTGTAACATATCGTCTCTCCTTACTTACGGTTCTTGCCGCGCTTAGGAGCTGGCTTTTCTTCAGTTGGAAGTCCACCAAGAACCTCACCACGGAAAATCCAGACCTTAACACCGATGATACCGTAAGTGGTGTTCGCTTCTGAGGTCGAGTAGTCGATGTCTGCACGTAATGTGTGCAGCGGTACACGGCCTTCACGATACCACTCAGTACGCGCAATTTCTGCGCCGCCTAAACGACCACTCACTTCAACTTTGATACCTTTGGCACCTAAGCGAATGGCGTTTTGTACAGCACGCTTCATAGCACGACGGAACATGACACGACGTTCCAACTGACCAGAAATATTGTCAGCTACTAACTGCGAATCCAACTCAGGCTTACGAACTTCTGAGATATTGATTTGCGCAGGAGCACCTGTCAATTTAGAAACTTGCTTACGCAGTTTTTCTACGTCTTCGCCTTTCTTACCGATAACCACGCCAGGACGTGCAGTGTGAATAGTCACACGAACGCTCTTAGCTGGACGATCGATAACGATACGAGAGACTGATGCATTGCGCAGTTCTTTGTTCAGGAACTTACGTACCTGAAAATCACTGTGCAGGTTATCAGCGAACTCATTTGTATTCGCATACCAGGTTGCATTCCATGGTCTGGAGATACCTAGGCGAATACCATTAGGATGTACTTTCTGACCCATAATTTATCTCCTAGCTATCTGACACGACCACAGTAATGTGGCTGGTGCGCTTAAAGATACGATCGGCACGGCCTTTCGCCCGTGGCTTGATGCGCTTCATAGTAGGACCTTCGTCTAAAAAGACTCGGCTTACTTTAAGTTCATCAATATCCGCACCTTCGTTATGTTCCGCGTTCGCGATTGCTGACTCAAGAACTTTCTTGATTAAGCCAGCAGCTGCTTTGGGGCTGTATGCCAGGATATCCAGTGCTTTTTCTACTGGAAGTCCACGGATTTGGTCTGCGACCAAACGGCCCTTCTGCGCTGAAACGCGGGCAAATTGGTGTTTAGCAATTGCTTCCATCACTCTCTACCTCTTACCGTTTCTTCGCTTTCTTATCAGCAGCATGGCCGCGATAAGTACGGGTTGGCGCGAATTCGCCTAATTTATGACCGATCATTTCATCTGTCACGTAGACAGGAACGTGCTGACGACCGTTGTGAACAGCGATTGTCAGGCCGATCATATCTGGGATGATCATTGAACGACGGGACCAAGTTTTAATTGGCTTTTTATCCCCGGCTTCCAACGCTTTCTCCACCTTATTTAGCAGGTGAAGGTCAATAAATGGACCTTTTTTAAGAGAACGTGGCATGTTTTATCCTCAACTCTTATTTGTTGCGACGGCGTACGATGAACTTATCAGTACGCTTGTTTTTACGGGTTTTGTAGCCCTTGGTCGGCGTGCCCCATGGAGTCACAGGATGACGTCCACCAGAGGTACGGCCTTCACCACCACCGTGAGGGTGATCAACTGGGTTCATCGCCACACCACGAACGGTCGGACGAATACCACGCCAGCGGTTTGCACCGGCTTTACCCAATTGACGCAGCATGTGTTCTGCGTTGCCTACTTCACCGATAGTTGCACGACCTTCAGACTGAACGCGACGCATCTCACCTGAACGTAAGCGAACAGTAACATAAGCACCGTCACGCGCAAGAATCTGGCAATAAGCACCCGCTGAACGAGCCATTTGTGCGCCTTTACCTGGCTGTAACTCTACCGCGTGAACAACACTACCCACAGGGATGTTGCGCATTGGCAGACTGTTACCAGGCTTGATTGGTGCGTCAACACCAGACTGGATACGATCGCCTACTGATAGGTTTTTCGGAGCCAGAATGTAACGGCGTTCACCGTCAGCATACAAAACTAAAGCGATATTCGCTGAACGGTTAGGATCGTATTCAATACGCTCAACCTTTGCAGGGATACCATCTTTATTACGTTTAAAGTCGATTACACGGTAGTGGTGTTTATGACCACCGCCAATGTGACGAACCGTGATACGACCGTTATTGTTACGACCACCAGACTTGCTGTTTTTTTCCAGCAACGGTGCGTAAGGCTTGCCTTTGTACAGGTCCTGACCGACGACTTTAACGACGTGGCGTTGACCCGGAGACGTAGGCTTACTTTTAACTACAGCCATGTTTATTCCTCCTGTTACTCAGCGCCGCCTGAGAAGTCAATGTCAGCACCTTCATTCAAGGCAACATACGCTTTCTTCCAGTCACTGCGTTTCCCGAAACGAGAACCAGTACGTTTGGTTTTACCCTTCACGTTTACTGTACGTACGTTTTTGACTTCAACTTCAAACAATTTTTCGACAGCCGCTTTGATTTCGGTTTTAGTCGCATCAACAGCTACTTTAAAAACAACCGTGTTGTTATTTTCAGCAGTGTTAGTCGATTTTTCCGAAACGTGAGGTGCTAAAATCACTTTAAGCAAACGTTCTTCGCGCATCATGATAACACCTCCTCAAGCTGCTTGACGGCGTCAGCAGTCATCAGCACTTTCTCGAAAGCAATCAGACTGACAGGGTCAATACCCTGAACATCACGCACGTCGACTTTATGCAAGTTGCGAGAAGCTAAGAACAGGTTCTCATCAACTTCTTTTGTCACGATCAAAACGTCGTTCAGATCCATTTCTTTCAGTTTCGCTGCCAGTTGCTTTGTTTTTGGCTCATCAACACCAAACTTCTCAACAACAATCAAACGTTCCTGACGAATCAGTTCCGACAAAATGCTTTTAATCGCACCGCGGTACATTTTTTTGTTTACTTTCTGGCTGTGATTTTGCGGTTTAGCTGCAAAAGTCGCACCACCAGAACGCCAGATAGGACTACGGATTGTACCTGCACGGGCACGACCAGTACCTTTTTGACGCCAAGGTTTCTTACCACCACCGGCTACTTCAGAACGAGTTTTCTGAGCTTTTGTGCCCTGACGAGCACCTGCAGCGTAAGCTACAACTACTTGATGGACAAGGGCTTCATTAAACTCACGTCCAAAGGTAGCTTCGGAAACCTCAAGAGCGCCTTTTGCGTCTTTCAATGTTAATTCCATCACTATTCTCCTCAGACGTTATGCCTTGACCGCTGGTTTAACGATCACATCACTTCCGGTTGCACCCGGGACCGCACCTTTGATCAACAACAAGCTGCGCTCTGCATCAACCCGAACTAATTCAAGTGATTGCGTAGTGACTTGCTCATTACCCATCTGACCAGCCATTTTCTTGCCTTTGAATACTTTACCAGGCGACTGGTTTTGACCGATTGAACCCGGTGCACGGTGAGATAATGAGTTACCATGAGTAGCGTCCTGCATGCTGAAGTTCCAGCGCTTCACAGTACCGGCAAAGCCTTTACCTTTTGAAGTACCAGTAACGTCTACTTTGTTAACTTCTGCAAAAATATCAACAGTCAGTTCAGAACCTACTGCGTAATCTTCGCCTTCGCCATTTTGCAGGCGGAATTCCCAAAGACCACGACCAGCCTCTGTACCAGCTTTAGCAAAGTGACCTGCTAAAGGCTTGGTTACACGGCTCGCTTTCTTCTCGCCTGTGGTTACTTGAAGGGCACGGTAACCGTCAGTGTCATCAGATTTAACCTGAGTCACACGGTTCGCCAGCACTTCGATCACAGTAACAGGAACAGAAGCGCCGTCTTCCTGGAAGACACGCGTCATTCCTACTTTACGACCGACTAGACCTATAGCCATTGTTAAAACCTCTCGTGTGTAATCCTATTACTGCCCACTTAACCCAAGCTGATCTGTACATCAACGCCAGCTGCCAAATCTAAACGCATAAGCGCGTCAACCGTTTTGTCAGTAGGGTCCATGATATCAATCAGACGCTTGTGGGTGCGGATTTCGTACTGGTCACGCGCGTCTTTATTCACGTGTGGAGAAATCAGCACGGTGAAGCGTTCTTTCCGTGTTGGCAGTGGGATAGGACCACGTACCTGAGCACCAGTGCGTTTTGCAGTTTCAACAATCTCTGCAGTCGACTGGTCGATCAGACGGTGATCGAACGCTTTCAAACGAATCCGAATTCTTTGATTAGCCATAAATAAATCAAAGCCTCAATAAAAGAGCATTTAAAAAAGAGCACAGAAAATCGCAACCTCCCTGGCACATACCGGGGGTGCGATGTTCTACGTCAACCATTCAGTCCCCAATCGGGACTGTTGTCGAACGCCTTTCACACGGCCAAAGCCGATAAACTCAAAAGACGTGGCCGCGAATTATACCGATTCACGGCCTGGAGTCAAGGCCTTAATGTGTTTTGGCGTAATCTTCAACTTGTCCCCAAACACGCATTAAATTACCACCCAGAATCATTTCAATTTCTTTATCTGAGTACCCTCTGTCCATCAATCCCTGAACAAGATTTGGATAGCTAGATACGTCTTTTAGTCCAACCGGCAGGGAGTCACCAACACCGTCGTAGTCAGAGCCTACACCTATGTGTTCAACCCCAATCAAGTCACGTACATGATCGATATGGTCTAAAACGGTATCTAAAGTCGCAAATGGATACGGATTATTGGCTTCAATGTCCTTAATGCGACGTTTCGCTTCGTCGCTGTCTTCGCCGTATTGTTCTTTTACTGCGCTAATCCGTTTTTTCATCATGTCACGGTAACGATTGGCCTGCTCTGCCAAAAACGAAGAACCAAAGTTAATTTGGATAACGCCTTCATTTTTAGCCAGAGCTTTTAGCATGTCATCGCTCATATTTCGTTCAAAACCCGGGGTGTAAGAACGCAGCGACGAATGCGACGCAATGACCGGAGCTTCACTAATTTCAACCGCCTGGTAAAACGCGTCATCGGAAATGTGCGACACATCGACCATAACGCCGACATTATTCATTTCTTTGACCAGTTCTTTACCAAATGGGCTTAAGCCATCCCATTGACGGCGAATGTCATAAGAAGAGTCTGAAATGTGATTAGATAATGAGTGAGCTAAAGTAATGTAGCGAATACCGCGCTCATAGAACATATGCAGGTTATCAAGATCGCCTTCGATAGGAGTGCCGTTTTCCATTCCCAACGCAATTGACATTAAGCCCTGCTCTTTATTTTCGCGGATATCATCAGTGCTATAAGCCATTGCGAACTTATCTGGTGCACGTCCGACAAGGGCTTCCATACCATCGATAAGCTCATGAGCCAACTGAACACTACCGCCACTCTCTTCATAAGAGGCCGGAATATAAATAGACATAAACGGGGCATCGAGGCCACCTTCTACTGCCCGAGGGTAGTCAAAATCCCCTTTTGCAGTGGCCTCTGTTACATCTTCCCACTTATCGTGAATTCGATAAGGTACATCAATATGTGTGTCTATCAGCAAATACTGCTTCGCCAGTTTTTCAGCTTTATCACTAGCGGTATATTCCGCTTGTTCAGAACCGCTGGTTGCAGCTTGGCCTGCTGTTGCACAACCGGTAATAACTGCCAGCACAGAAGCGGCTATCAGAGACTTCATCATACGTATTCCTCTTTTTATTTTTTATATGAAGATATACGCAGAGTAGCAAAAGTCTAGCTATGTCGCATCAGTGATGCGCTGAAACTTATGACAGCGCCGACAATTAAGGTTCCTATTACCGGCGCCGCCAACCAAATGAGCCACCATTGATCTAATAAAATCACGGGGGCTCCTTACTGAATCTGCTTATTTTTTTGTTCGGAAGCGTCAGTCTCAGTTTCAGCGAGTTGTAAGTCGGGCATAAACTCGATAACCCACTCTTCAATTGACTCCGAAACCGACTGTTTGATGCTTTGCATCGCTTCTTCAGACATTTCAGCAATCTGAGCTTGTAGCTCAGCAGTGATAGAATCTCTATTCTCATCGGCAGCTGAGACCGATGCACTGAACAACATAACACCACTGGCAACACTTACGATTAACGCTTTCATGATTTTCTCCTTTGAATAAATGACAGTGCGTTAGTTAAGTCACACTATGTAATTCAAAGGTTGTGCCATCTTTTTAAATACCGCTAACCATTTGTTATATAATAACTTTTCGTTCTCAATTGAAAGAAAGAAGATTTTCCAGGTTAGTGTTTTTCACCAACTTTTAGTCAATTTATGACGTTAATGATGATACGTGCTGACTGTGATCATCGCGAAAAGCCAGAGCACCATAAAGCAGTTGTTCGGCGCTAGTAGCTCTGGGGCCTTTCACACTAAGATACTGGCGCCACCGCTTACCTCCGGTCATTCCCTGAAACAGTCCCAGCATATGGCGGGCGACATGCCAGGCGCGCCCGCCCTGTCGAATATGGTTGTCTATGTAAGGTATCATCGCGGTAACCACAGCCTCACGAGTTAACTCTGCCGGCTTCGTTTCACTCAAAGAATCAAGCTCAGTAAGTAACCACGGATTTTGGTAGGCTGCCCGACCAATCATCACTCCATGAACCTGGTTTAAATGCTGCTTAACCTCTTGCAATTCGACAATTCCGCCGTTAATCGCCACGGGGACATCAGGGTATCTTTTTTGGGCCCGGTAAACCCGCTCATACTGCAATTCTGGAATATCCCGGTTTTCTTTCGGGCTAAGGCCTTGCAGCCAGGCTTTACGGGCATGCAAAGTCAGTTGATCAACACCAGCAGCAACAATGGCATCAGTTAATTCATATAGAAAGTCATCAGAATCCTGCTCATCAATGCCCAAACGGGTTTTTACGGTAACCGGAATATCGGTTACTGCTTTCATTGCTTTTACGCACTCGGCAACCTTTTCCGGTTGAGCCATCAAACACGCGCCAAAGCTACCGTTTTGCACTCGGTCAGATGGACACCCCACATTAATATTAACTTCATCGTAGCCCCGCTCTTGTGCCAAACGTGCGCATTCCGCCATAGCCGCAGGCTCCGAACCTCCAAGTTGCAAAGCAACCGGATGTTCCTCTGCATTGAATGACAGAAAGTCCTGCTGACCAAAAATAATCGCACCTGTCGTTACCATCTCGGTATAAAGCAGGGTCTTTCTGGTCAGCAGACGATGAAAATACCGACAATGGCGATCGGTCCAGTCCAGCATCGGGGCTACAGAAAGCTTATAAGAATATGGTTCGGTCAAAACATCCACCCGGTAAAAAGTTAACTGACAAAGTCAGTATAGTTAGCAGACTATTTTAACTCAGAATACATCCGTAAGCAGCCTCTTCCGTAAAACCCTTTTCCTTACCCCTAAAACTCTCTACAATGACTAAAATGATCATAAATTGTAGTCAATAATGAAAGCTCAAGAAGCACAACGACTTATACAAAAAGCTGAAAAACTCTGTCAGCAACGCGGTGCCCGCCTGACAAATACCCGCCGTGAAGTTTTCGCAATTCTCGCAGAGCATTCGGGAGCCGTGGGTGCATACGATTTACTTGATCAACTGCGGGAAGTTGTACCAAATGCTAAACCCCCGACGATCTACCGCGCTTTAGACTTTTTACAAGAACAAGGCTTCGTTCATAAAATCACTTCGTCGAATAGTTTTGTTCTTTGCTCGCATTTCGACCATCAACATCCGGTTCAAATGTTAATCTGCAGTTCCTGCGGCGATGTTCAGGAAATTCAGTCCGAAGGGGTTTATGACGAATTGAAGCGTCAGGCCGAAGATCAAGGTTTTAAGGTTCAAAGCCAAACTATAGAAGCACATGGTTTGTGCACCAAATGCCTTTAAATAATAGCGCTATTAAATAATAACAATAGGTAACACTATGAAGCTCAGTCATCTTATTGCTACTGCTGCGGTTTGTTTAACCGTTAATCAGGCGGCAACTGCTCAAGCTTTTGAAGACAAATTTCGTCAACTTAATGATGATAAATTCCGTAGTCCGAATATTTACCGTACCGCTTCCGGTGCTCCAGGACATGCTTACTGGCAACAGGAAGCGGACTACAAAATTGAGGTTACTCTGGACGATGAGAATCAAAGTATTACGGCACAAAGCACCATAACTTACACCAATAATTCTCCCGATACTTTGCGCTACTTATGGGTTCAGCTTGACCAGAACCGTTTTAAGAAAGATTCCATTGGGCCACAGAGTCAAGCCACCGGAGATTTAGATCGGGTAAGCTTTTCCAGAATGGAGAGTATGCTCACTCAGGAAGAGTTCCCGGCGGGTTATGAGCTTACTGAAATTAGTAACGAAGATGGTGAACCGCTAACGCATTACGTTAACGACACTATGCTAAGGCTAGATTTGGATGAGCCACTTAAAAGCGGCGAAAGTGTCACTTTTAATATCAACTGGCAGTTCAATATTATTGAAGCTGAAGTACTTGGTGGTCGTGGAGGTTACGAATACTTTGAAGACGACGGCAACTACCTTTACGAGATGGCTCAGTGGTTCCCTCGCATGGCTGCATATTACGACGCAGAAGGTTGGCAGAATAAACAGTTTATCGGCAATGGCGAATTCGCTTTAGAGTTTGGCGACTACCGTGTGGAGATAACGGTTCCGGCTGATCATATTGTTGCCTCCACCGGTGTTTTGCAAAACCCCGAGGAAGTACTTACTTCTGCTCAGCGTCAACGCCTTGAAAAAGCCCGTAGTTCAGACAAGCCGGTAAAAATTGTCACTGAAGAAGAAGCATTAGAAAACCAGAAAGAAGGCACCAGTAATACTAAAACCTGGATTTTCGAAGCCGATAAAGTTCGTGACTTTGCCTGGGCTTCATCGCGCAAGTTTATCTGGGACGCCCAAGGTTACAAAAAGAATGACACCGATGTACTGGCGATGTCGTTTTACCCTGAAGAAGGCAACCCATTATGGGAACGTTACTCAACGGCCTCTATTATTCACACTATTGAGCACTATAACGATTACAGCTTTGACTACCCTTATCCTGTCGCTATATCGGTGAATGGTCCAGTTGGTGGTATGGAATACCCGATGATTACCTTTAATGGCCCACGTCCATACGTTGACGAAGATTCAGGTGAAAAATACTACTCTAAACGCACCAAGTACGGCTTAATTTCAGTCATCATTCACGAGATTGGTCATATTTATTTCCCAATGATTGTCAATACGGATGAGCGTCAATGGACCTGGATGGATGAAGGTATCAATACTTATCTGCAGTTCCTGGCTGAACAAAAATGGGAAAAAGACTACCCGTCGTGGCGCGGTGAACCGCGTAACATTACCAGTTACATGGCCAGCAGTAACCAAATGCCAATTATGACTAACTCGGAGTCGATTCTGCAGTTCGGCAATAATGCCTACGGAAAGCCAGCTACCGCTCTTAATATATTGCGTGAAACAATCGTTGGTCGTGAACTCTTTGATTTCGCGTTTCGTCAGTATGCGCAGCGTTGGAAGTTTAAACGCCCAACACCAGAAGATTTATTCAGAACATTAGAAGATGCCTCTGGTGTTGATTTAGACTGGTTCTGGAGAGGTTGGTTCTACTCTACCGACCATGTCGATATTGCCCTTGAGCAAGTCAATCAGTTAACTATTAACACGCAAGACCCTGAAATTGAAAAAGCATGGCAGAAGCAGCAAGACGATGCTGAGCCAGAGTCTTTGACAACTGAGCGTAATGCCAATGTTAATTATAAAATTCATCAGCAACCGGATCTTGCTGACTTTTATAATGAGAACGATAACTACACTGTCACTAACGCTGACCGCAACAAATATAAAGAACTCATAAAAGGGCTAAATGAAGAACAACAAGAAATGCTGAAGAATGGCAGCAACTTCTATGTACTTGATTTCGCCAATAAAGGCGGCTTAGTTATGCCAGTTTTGCTTGATCTGCATTTTGAAGATGGCAGTAAAGAGCATGTTCGTATTCCAGCCGAGGTATGGCGTCGCTCTCCGGAAAAAGTGAGTAAGTTACTAATTCGCGATAAAACTTTAACTCAGGTTGTTGTTGACCCTAACTGGGAGACAGCAGATGTTGATACCAGTAACAACTACTGGCCAGCAAGAGCTGTGCCCTCCCGGATTGAACTGTTTAAGCGTGAAGACCGTAATAAGAGCATGATGGAAGACTACAACGAAGAGTTGGAGTCCGGCAACGATGATTAAACTGGTTGCTGCTACTGTTTTTTTGTTCGCGCTGATACCTTCTGTATCAGCGCACCGCTATTTTTTCGGATTAACCGAAATAAGTGCGAATAAAAACACGCAGGCAATAGAAATCATTCATCAGTATACTTTGCATGACGTACAACAAGTGCTTAAAAAGCGTTTGGGCAAAACTTTTAGACTTGAAGAAGAAGGCTCTGAGAAACATATCAGGGACTGGATAACTGAAAAATTTCAACTGATAAACTCGCAAGGCAATAAAGTTGAGCCAAATTGGGTAGGTTTTGAAGCTGACTATCAAAAAATTTGGGTTTATCAGGAGATACCAAAGCGTGATAACCTGTGTGGGTGGGATGTTTCAAATAAGCTGTTAATGGATAGCTTTTCTGCCCAGGTAAACACTATCAATGTCGTCGATGATCATGGCAATCGCAGCCTGATTCTGACCGTTGAAAATACATCTGACACAATTACGTGTCAGCAAGAGATAAAGGAATAGAAAATGAATGCCGAGTTCGTAAACCCATTTCTTCAAGCACTGCAAAATGTCTTGTCGATGATGGCTCAAATGGAATTGAAGCCCGGTAAAGCGCAACTGAAAAAAGATGAGTATGCGCGTGGCGATGTATCCGGCATCATCGGTATGGTCGGTCCACAAATAAAAGGGTCATTCTCAATTTCATTTGAGGAGAACCTTGCCTGTGAAATCATGAATAAAATGCTGGGCGAGCTACCAAACTCAATTAACGAAGATGTCTGCGATATGGTCGGCGAAATCACTAATATGGTTACCGGCGGAGCTAAAAAGACCCTGGGTGAAAAAGGTTACGACTTTGATATGGCCACTCCAATTGTGGTTTCAGGAAAAGACCATACCATTTCGCACAAATCTGAAGGCTCGAAACTGATTATGCCGTTCAACCACGTTTCTGGCAAAGCCTACATCGAAATCTGCTTCGATAAAATCAAGTAGCGACGACTAGTAACGCTCGTCGCTGGCATGGCGGGCATAGTTGTCAAACCTCGATAATTGCCCATGGAACTTCAATTCAATTTTACCAATAGGTCCATTACGCTGTTTCCCGATAATAATTTCAGCCAGGCCTTGCTCGGCTGAATCTGGGTGATAAACCTCGTCACGGTAAATAAACATAATGACATCCGCATCCTGCTCAATAGAGCCAGACTCACGTAAATCTGAGTTAACGGGCCTTTTATCAGAGCGCTGCTCTAGTGAACGGTTAAGCTGAGATAACGCTACCACAGGCACTTCCAGCTCTTTCGCTAGCGACTTCAAAGAACGAGATATTTCTGCAATTTCCAGAGTCCGGTTTTCCGACATGCCCGGAACTGTCATTAATTGCAAATAATCCACCATAATCATGGAGATTCCTTTGTGCTCTCTATGGATCCGGCGAGCACGGGAGCGCACTTCGGTCGGCGTTAGGCCAGACGAGTCATCTATGTAAATATTATTCTTATCGTTTAGCATGTTCATAACGGACGCGATGCGAGCCCAGTCGTCATCTTCAAGCTTACCTGTACGTACTTTATTCTGGTCGACCCGGCTAAGTGAAGCCAGCATACGCATCATCAGCTGCTCTGCGGGCATCTCTAAACTAAACACCAGTACCGGGCGGTCATCATTGAGTGCGATGTTCTCTGCCAGGTTCATAGCGAAGGTTGTTTTACCCATAGACGGACGTGCCGCTACGATGATCAAGTCGGAGGGCTGAAGGCCTGCAGTCATCTGATCCAGATCCGTAAAGCCGGTAGAAACACCAGTCACGCCGTTATTGTTTTTCAGTTTACTCAACTGCTCAATACGGCTAACTGTGCGCTGAAGAATTAAGTTAATACCCTGCGGCCCTTCGCTGGAACTGACTCGCTTCTCTGCAATTTGGAAGACTTTTGATTCAGCCAGATCGAGCAGTTCTGCGCTGCTGCGGCCCTGAGTGTCGTAACCAGACTCGGCAATATCATTTGCCGCACCAATCATTTCCCTTAGCACCGCTCGTTCGCGAACAATGTTCGCATAAGCTAATATATTCGCCGCGCTGGGGGTATTTTTTGCAATCTCTCCAAGGTAGGCAAAACCACCTATTTGCTCAAGCTCTCCGGCGGTTTCCAGGTTTTCGGAAACCGTCACCAAGTCCATTGGCTGACTGCGCTGAGCAAGCTCGTGCATGGCTTTAAAAATGAGTCTGTGCGAACGATGATAGAAGTCTTCAGCGATAACGCTACCGGCAACATTGTCCCAGGCATCATTATCCAGCATTAAACCGCCAAGAACGGATTGTTCAGCTTCAATTGAATGGGGTGCTGAGCGCAGTGCTTCTATTGACGCGTCGCGTTTTTTTGACTTCTCTGCCATGGGGAAAGTTGTCTCGCAAAGGGAAATAATAAGAGGGGATTACTATACAAAATCCCCTCTTGTTTAGAAAGCGAAGCAACACCTAACAGCACGATTTAATTTCTATCGAGCATTATTTCACCACTAACCGTTGTCGCGGAAACAGACGCTCCACCGTCTCCAACTGTAAACTCTAACTTAGAGGATGGCCCCCACTCGGCTTCAGTTGCTTTTTCGTCGCTTAAGCGGTTTGTAATTTCACCGCCCGCGTTAGACTTAATATTGAAGTCTGCGTGGATGTCACCTACCCACTTAAAAGTTAAATCGCCACTGACTGAATTTGTTTCTATACGGGCGCTCTCGGACAGACCGGCAGTTAATATTGCATCGCCGCTAACCGTAGTCATCTTAGCCTTATTCAGTGTGCCGACTTTTGCGCTAATATCACCCGAAACCGATTGTGCCGTAAAATCAGAAATAGAATCCGATTGACTGGTAATATCACCACTAACAGACTGGTAAGTTGCGGAGTCAGCACTGTTATTTATATCCTTAATATCGCCACTGACCGTCTCAAAACGAACATCGCCGCTTATCTTTTCAGCGTTAATATTCCCGCTAACCGTCTTCAGCAGTATGCGATTGGCAACTTGATTGACTGTTATATCCCCGCTAACCAACCGAATTTCCAACCCACCATTAAAGCCTTCAGCAACGACTTCCATAGACACGCCATTCACTTTTATATCCATAGAGTCAGGCAAGTATATTTTCAGATCGGAACCTTTATCATCCGAAGAAAAGTTAAATCCTCTTTCTTGCGGGGTCTCAACTTTAATTTGGATACGACTTCCCCTTTGTTCAAAAATAAACCTCTCGGCTTTTTCATCTAATGTACCAACGACCCGTATCTCGTCTTTATCATGGGTAATGAGTTCGACCTTCCCTCTCATGTTGTCAATTAACACTTGAGCCCCGGGCGACGTAGAAAGTGTCTCATCAACTTTTTCCTGCGCCAGACTAACCGAACTGACCGTCAATAGTATGAATCCAACTAACGATAATATCTTTTTCACTTTTCGCTCCCTATTTTTTTCCGCCGTTACAGCATATTGCCATAAGAATCACTTTAGTGATGAAAATTTTGCAAAAAAAAAGCTGCCCGAAGGCAGCTTTTTCAGACAGTGCACTGACTTATTCAGCCGGTACAACTTTCAATGTAATGTTTGCAAATACATCGGCATGCAAGTGCAGTTCAATATCAAACTCACCTACTTCACGTAATGTACCATGCGGCATTAAAACTTCGCTCTTCTTCACTTCAACGCCAGCAGCTGTTACTGCATCAGCGATGTCGCGAGTACCGATAGAGCCAAATAGTTTGCCTTCATCGCCAGCTTTAGAAGCAATAGTAACAGCTTCCAGAGCGTTAACTTTCTCAGCACGAGCTTGAGCGGCTGCTAATTGATCAGCTAACTTCGCTTCATACTCAGCGCGACGTTGTTCAAATAAATCAACGTTGCTTTTGGTTGCAGGTACAGCTTTTCCCTGAGGGAAAAGGAAGTTACGTGCATAACCAGATTTTACACTGACTTGATCGCCAAGGCTTCCCAAGTTAGCAATTTTATCTAACAAAATGACATTCATTTCTCGCTACCTCTACTTTTGGTAATCGAACCGGTGCTAGCTTACTGATGTGAATCAGTATAAGGCAGCAGTGACAAATAACGAGCACGCTTGATAGCGCGCGCTAACTGACGCTGATACTTAGCGGATGTTCCAGTAATACGGCTAGGAACGATTTTACCAGTTTCAGTAATGTAGTTCTTAAGCGTAGCGATATCTTTATAATCAATTTCTTTTACGCCATCTGCTTTAAAGCGGCAGAATTTGCGGCGACGAAAAAAACGAGCCATGATGGTCTCCTTAAATCAATTCGAGATGCTGAGCATGAAGTACCAAACGAGGTGAGCCATTGCTATCCTCGTGACGGTGCAGAAAACCTTCTGCTAAAACTTCACAACCCACCGTCAATTTTTCTAACCAGTGTTGTAAACCTTCACCACTTAAAACGACCTGAATACGCACATAAGATTGACGATTCATACCAGCTTCCGGTTGCATAGACCGATGCTCAATCACTAATTGTAAATGCTCAATACCTGACGGGCTGGTTTCCAGCTTAGGTACTTTGCCAAGCGTTCCGGTTAAATGCAGTCGATTCATAAGGGTTATTGAAAGTCAGCAAGCTTACGCTGCTTCACTGTCACCTTTACGATCTTCCTTCGGCTTAGTCAGCGGCGAAGGCTCAGTAATAGATTCTTTTTTACGCATGATCATATTGCGCAATACTGCATCGTTATAACGGAATGCAGTTTCAAGCTCTTCCACAACCTCTGCAGACGCTTCAATGTTCAACAGAACATAGTGCGCTTTGTGCAGTTTGTTGATTGGGTAAGCCAATTGACGACGGCCCCAGTCTTCTAAACGATGGATTTCACCACCACCTTGCTTGATCGTTTCGCTGTAGCGCTCGATCATGCCAGGTACTTGCTCGCTTTGGTCCGGGTGGACCATAAATACGATTTCGTAATGACGCATTACAGTTTCCTTTTGGTTCGTATAGCCTCAGTTTAGCTCAGCCGCACTAACATAGAAGCAAGGAACACATTCAGTAAAATGAAAATATGGCTGATTTAAGCCGCGCGATACTAACTAAAATGAACGCCAATTGCAAATTAATCGGCGTTTTTATGGGCTTTTTCAATGCGGGAGCTGAGTAAAGCAACAATGCGGTCGGCTAATTCGTTTGCTACGGCTTTTTCGCCACGAACTACAATGTGGTCCACTATTTTACCCTGGCGACGTGCTGTAGCATCAATTTGTACCGCATCCTGTTGTTCAGCGAACACCAGAGTGACTTGCCATTCAGCATTACTGTCCTCAACTCTGTGCCACTCGTGCCTGACATCGAGTCGATTACTAATATCAAAGGCTAGATTCTGCACAGATTGAGTCGCGTCATCCTCTACGTCAAAGTGAAAGTTAGCATAGGGTTTCTCTGAACGCAGCCAGGTAGGCGATTCCCAGTTAGGCGTCCAGCTGACAAACAATACTGCAATCATTGCCAGAGCAATAGCTATAGGCAAAAGGCGACGTTTAAGATCCATTACGCTGTCTGACAACCTCAAATAAGCAAACACCACTGGCTACAGAAACATTTAAGCTACTGACACTACCAGATAAAGGAATGGAGACTAAATCATCACAGGTTTCGCGGGTAAGGCGTCTCATGCCTTTACCTTCGGCTCCCATAACCAAAGCGACAGGACCTCTGTAATCAACATCATAAACAGATTGAGTCGCTTCGCCTGCAGTACCGTATACCCACACGCCCAACTCCTGTAAGTCACGAAGCGCCCGGGCTAAGTTGGTTACCACAATAAGAGGAACGTTCTCGGCTGCACCGGATGCCACCTTACGCACGGTTGGGGTAATTTGAGCCGACTTATCTTTTGGCACAATAACGCCCGTAACACCTGCTGCATCGGCCGTGCGCAGGCATGCACCTAAATTGTGCGGATCAGTCACGCCATCGAGTATTAAGAACAACCCGGCTTGCTGGCTTTGTTCCAGTAATTTAGGTAAGTCATGCTCGGTTAAAGTAGGCGGCGACTGAACGGTCGCGACTACGCCCTGATGGTTACCGCCTTCCGCGCGTTTTTCCAGAGCTTGTTTAGGCACCCATTGAGGTCTGACGCCCGTCGCGTGGCATTGATTGACAATGTCACGTACCGAATCATCCTGACGCTCTTTAGAAACATAGAGTTCCACCAAACGATCCGGATGATTTTTTAATATGGCCCGCACCGCGTGCAAGCCAAATACGGTCACTTTTTGACTCATGACTTACTACGTCCTTTATTGCTGCCGCGATTACCACTTTTCCGTTGGCCGCCTTTTCCGCGAGACTGTCCTTTTCTCTTACCTTTGCCTGAACCTTTAGCTGGCATATTGCGTTTCTGGCCGCCCGGACTCGTCGCTTCCAGCAACGTTAAATCAATTTTTCGATCATCCAGATTTACGTCTTTTACTTTGACTTTAACATTGTCACCCAAGCGAAAAACGCTGTTGCTGTTTTCGCCAACCAACATGCCTTTCTGTTGATCGAAGTGATAATAGTCGTTATCAAGATTACTGATGTGAACCAGCCCATCGATTTGATAGTCGCTCAAGCGCACAAACAGGCCAAAGTTAGTTACCGAGGAAATAATCCCTTCAAATTCCATGCCGACGTGATCGAGCATAAATTCACATTTCAACCACTCGTCAACCTGACGGGTGGCATCATCTGCACGTCGCTCGGTCATTGAAGTATGTACACCCAGTTCGTCCAATTGCTTCTCTGAGTATGCCCATGCACCCACTAAACCTTTCTCTTCGCCTTTTTTCTTACGCAAAATTGCTTTTATCGCGCGGTGCAAAATCAGGTCAGGATAACGACGAATAGGTGACGTAAAGTGTGCATAAGACTTCAATGCCAAGCCAAAATGCCCTTTATTCTCTGGTTGATATACCGCCTGCTGCATAGAGCGCAACAACATGGTTTCAATCAGTTCATGATCTTGGCGATCCTTCACTTGCTCAAGCAAAGTCGCGTAGTCTTTTGGAGATGGCTCATCACCGCCTTCCAGGTTCAGACCCAGTTCACCAAGAAAACTGCGGAAATTATTCAGTCGTTCATCAGCCGGAGTTTCATGTACCCGGAACAACGCGCCAACTTCTTTATCAGACTCTATAAGCTGAGCAGAAGCCACGTTTGCCATAATCATGCACTCTTCAATAATTTTGTGAGCAATATGACGTTTAACCGGTTCGATACTCTCAATTTTACGCTGAGCATTAAAAATAAAGCGGGTTTCCTGCGTATCGAACTCAATAGCTGAGCGGCGCTTACGAGCTGCACTTAATGCGTTATAAAGTCGCTCCAGTTCCTGCACATTGTCCATAACATGCTGGTACTGTTGTTGCAGTTCTTCATCGCCATCCAGTAGCTTTTTAACTTTATTGTAAGTCAACCGCGCATGGCTTTTCATTACTGCCGGATAAAACTCTGTAGACTTCAGTTTTCCGCGAGGCCCTAATTCCATTTCAGCAACCATGCACAAACGGTCGACATCAGGGTTTAACGAACACAAACCATTGGACAGCTTTTCCGGTAGCATTGGAATTACATTGCTGGGAAAATAAACTGAATTACCGCGTTCCGTTGCCGCTTTATCAAGAACGGTTTCCGGACGAACATAATAAGACACGTCAGCAATTGCGACCCAAAGGCGCCAGCCTTTCTCTTCCTGCACACAACAAACGGCATCATCAAAGTCGCGGGAGTCCTCACCATCGATAGTGATAAGCGGCAGATCACGTAAGTCTTTACGGCCCTCGTAAGCCTCAGCCGGAACTTCTTCACTATATTTTTTCAGTTCTCCATCAACCTCAGCAGGCCATTCATTAGGGATATCGTGTTCACGAATCGCGACCTGAATTTCCATACCCGGTGCCATATGTTCACCCAGCACTTCGCTGACCCGACCAATAGGGCTGGTACGGCGGCTTGGGCGTCGGGTAATTTCAACGACCACAAGTTGTCCATGACGCGCGCCATTTTTATCCGCATCCGGAATAAGAATATCCTGACTGACACGGCCGTCGTCCGGTACCACTATGCCCAGACCATGTTCAATAAAGTAGCGCCCTACAATATTGCTGTCGCGAGGCTCTGTAACTCTGACGATACGGCCTTCGGTGCGACCACGGCTATCTTTACCGCTGGTTTTGACCAGTACGCGATCACCATGCAAAACTGAATACATTTGATGATGCGGAATAAACAAGTCTTTACCGCCATCCTCAGTCTGACAAAATCCAAAACCGTCTTTATGACCAATGATACGACCTTTGATCAAATCCATACGCTCAGGCAGACCATAAGCATTCGCTTTGCTGTATATAAGCTGTCCGTCTCGCTCCATAGCGCGCAAACGCCGTTTCAAACCAATTGCCTGGCGCTCATCATCTAAACCAAAATGACGAATGAACTCATCAAACTGAACTGGTTTACTGTTTGAGGTTACCAGTTCAAGCAATTGCTCACGGCCCGGAATTTCAACTTCATATTCTGGCGTACTGTTGTTCTGTTGATTATCTGACATAGAATCCTATTGTAGTTGCACGGTTAAGGAGAACCGATGGGCAACAGTATACGTGCTGAAAGTCATAATGTCAGTGCTTAGCTTGTATTTTGAACAAAACATACCCATGTATTACTTAATAGGTAAAAAATGAGTTGTCGAATCATCCTATATACTCTAATTTGTGAACTGAGACATTTACTAAGATCAAACAAATGCAAAAATACGCAGTACATAAAGCTGAAATAAACTGGCTCCAAAAAGGATGCTATCAGCTACTGCTGTGCTTATTGCTTGTCGCATTTAGTACTTCCAGCTACGCGGCATCGGCTGAAAACGCCGAGAAGCACCTAACGGATCAACCAACCCCTGACTCTGTTCTCGTTGCCGATCTCTCGTCATCCGTTTTTGAGGTTCAGGCTGAAGAGCCCGAATTCGACAAAACAATAGATGTTTCATCAAGAGTGTTTCAAAGCGTTCAGGCGCTTGTCCCTCTCGCTCAGAGAAAAAGTAAACCGAAACTAACTCAGTGGAATTGGCATCTTGTCCGGGGACCACCCGCTCACCTTTAAAAATTCTGTATTTTTCTAATTTTTAAAGGAGTTTGTCATGAGTGAGTTTAAAGAAATTCAATGGTCTTCTGCAGCCGATAAAATTGCAATACACCACAACTATGAGCATCAACCATTAATTAGCTGGCACGATAGCGCTATGCATGTTGTTGATGATTTCACAAAAGTATCTCCTCTGGAAATAAGGGAGAGCACTCTGGTCAGCGACGCCGAGCAAAAACTTCGTGGTGCCAACCGTCGTTATGCCTGCATAAAAAATCAAAGTGATGAAATGACAGGTTTACTTGCGCTGCGTGAGCTTCACGGTCGTAAAGCAACTCAGCTAAGTACCGTCAAACAAATTGGCTGGCGGGAATTAGCAGTAAAAGAGTTGATGTTGCCTCTGGTTGCATTACCACAGGTCAAACTTGAAGACTTAAAGAAAGCGAAAATCGGCGACGCGGCAGCAACGCTCAAAGCCAGTGGTCGTGACTTTCTTCTTGTGATTAACGAGGGAGAAGTCTGTGGCGTAGTATCGTCGCTTAGAATAGCTGAATTAACAGGTGAGTCAGTGAACGTTTATCACCTGCCCTCAACTTTTGCTGAAATTATTTCAGCGATAAATCATCATGAGGTCATTGACTGAAGTCGGTTATATGTCAGAAGTGCTTTTGCGCTTCTGGCATTTTCAGTACTAACTACGAAGGGAAAAACTTGGTGGCGCTGGACGGACTTGAACCGTCACTCCCAGAAGGAACCTGATTTTGAATCAGGCGTGTCTACCAATTCCACCACAGCGCCATGCTTTATAAGGTGAAGCCGTTGCGTAACAAAGCAACGGGACGGAATTATACTCGTCCACTCTCTCTAATCAAGCAATAATTCACTAAAACACCTTATAATCCAACTAACTGCTGATTCCTTATACAGCTAAGAGTACAACTGAGAGTGAACTGAGGTAGCTGTCAGCCCGCTTAGCTCATGATATGATTAAAACACGATTGAGTTAAATGAGTTTCACATGAGTTCCGAAGCACAAAAATTACACGCCAGCTTCCCCAGTGCCGGCTTTCCCAGACGTTTTGTTTCCTGGGTTTATGACTTTTTAGTCGCAGTAGCTATTATTATGCTTGCTTCAGCTGTGGCTTTACTCTTTGCCGCACTGCTAACTGCATTTGACTGGTTAGTGCTGCCCGAAGGAATGGATCACGCCGCCTGGCTGGCTCAGGGACCATGGTACAGTTTGTATCTTATAGCCGTTGTTTCGCTATTTTTTGGCTGGTTCTGGAAGCGTTCGGGTCAAACCTTAGGCATGCGCGCATGGCGCCTGAAGCTCCAGAATCGTGATGGTTCACGACTGACTAATCGCCAGGTTTTTATCAGGCTGATTACCTGTTGTGCCGGCCTTGGAAACCTCTGGGTTCTGGTAGATTTTAAAAACAAACGAGCCTGGCAGGATTATGCTGCCGGCACCGAAGTTGTCACGCTTTCAAAAGAAGCAAACCAGCTGTTCTACTGGAATGAACTTTAGCCTTTATGAAGTACGGCCAATTGTCAGGCCGTACGCCCCCGCATAAAGTAAACCGCCACTCCGGCAAATAAAATACTGGGCAGTAAAGCTCCCAGAATAGCCGGAATTTGATAAACCTGAGCCAACGGCCCAAAAATTTCGTTACTGACATGAAAGCCAAAACCAGTAATGACACCAAGTAATATCCGGGCACCCATTGTCGTTGAACGAAGCGGGCCAAAAATAAAAGACAAGGCCACCAACAACATAACCGCTACCGTTATCGGTGCGAAAAGCTTCCGCCATAACGCCAGTTCGTAGCGCTCCGCAGATTGCTGGTTACTCTCCAGGTAAGTTAAGTAATCCAGCAACCCCGTAATCGAAAGCGATTCAGGCTTTATGGTCACCACTCCGAGCTTGTCGGGCGTTAAGCTCGACTGCCAAACCATGCTTGGCTTTTCATCACGTAACATGCGGCTATCATCAAGCTGCGTAACAGTCACTTGCTGCATACGCCATTTATCACCGCTAAAATTAGCCGTTAGAGCGTAAGTTACTTTTTGCAATTCACGATTGTCGTTAAAGTCGTAAATCAATACGTCGTTAAGCCGTCCGGTATCCTCGACTTCGCCAATATTGATAAAGTCCGAACCATCTTTTGCCCACACACCCTGTTGAGCGGATATTAAGCTACCGCCGGAAATAGCCTGCGAGCGTATAGCCCGGCCCTGAGCTTCCATCGGTGGCGCTATCCACTCCCCAATGGCCATAACCGCAACCATCATAATAATGGCGGACTTCATTACCGCACCAATAATGTTTAAACGTGACCGCCCGGCTGCCATCATAACCACTAACTCGGAGTTACTGGCCAGCATGCCCACGCCAATAAGTCCTCCGAGTAAGGCTGCCATAGGAAAGAAGGTTTCAACATCACGCGGCAGGCTGTAAAACACAAAGAGTGCCGCATCCATAACATTGTAGTCGCCGCGACCAACCGCTTTAAGTTGCTCGACGAAACGGATTAACGAGGAAAGCCCGGTTAATACGGCCAGACTTAAAAGCGACGTCCGTAATACGGAAAGGCCAATGTACTTATCTAAAATACTAAACATCAGTGCCCCCGCGCAGCGCCAAAGCGCAAGTTTGCCAGTAATCTCAATCCGAGCGGACGCCCCTTACCTACCAGAGCCAGCCCAAAAATCAGCAAAATGAAATGTATCCACCACAAGCCGATAATAGGCGGAATAACGCCGTCCCTGATAGCTGACTTAGCTGCCATCAACAATAAAAAATATCCCAGATAAATAAGCAGAGCCGGAGCCATTCTGCCGAACTTGCCCTGGCGCGGGTTCACCCGACTTAGCGGCACAGCAATAAGTGTCAATAACGGCATTGCCAGCGGGATAGCTATACGCCATTGCAATTCTGCAACCGCTGCCGGTTCTTTCCGCGATAACAATTCAACCGTTGGGTAGGCCTCAAGTTTTCGTAATTGCTCACTTGCCTGCTGCTCTTTAATTTGCAATTGATAACTGTCGAACGACATCATCTGATAGCTGTCATCGTCGCCGGCATAACGTTTCCCCTGCCCCAGTTCCAGCCATTGCGAACCCGTTGTTTCACTAATCACTTTACCGGTTTTGGCCATCACTACACTACCGGACTGTAATTCGCCCTGATTGTGCGTGTGCTGCGCAACAAAAACTTCCTCCAAATCACCCTCATCGCCAACACGTTGTACAAAAATAACCGCTTTCTGGTTACTGGCTTGCTGGAATCGTCCGGGCATAAGCGCTGTTAACCCGCTTTCCGAGCGCGCTTTATCTTCTAACTTTTGTTCCTGATCAAGCGACCAGGGTACCAGCCATAAAGTAAAAGACGCAGTAATTAACGCCAGAATCAGTGATAGCACCAGAGTCACCCGGGTGACGTACCACTCACTGACTCCGCAGGCATGCAAAACGGTCATTTCGTTGTCGGCGTATATACGTCCGTGAGCCAGTAGAATCCCTAAAAACAGGCTAAGAGGCAAAATCAGTGATAATAATGCAGGCAGGTTCAACGACAGCAGTTGAAAAATAATAGCGCCGGGTATGTCCCCTTCTGACGCATCCGATAACACACGGACAAATTTCTGACTGACAAAAATCGTCATCAGGATAAAAAGTACAGCAAGCTGCGACTTCAAGGTTTCACTGATCAAATATCGGAATATGCGCACTGGCGTTCACTCATAACTTAGGTTTTTACTGGAATAGCTGTGATTTTTAAGTAAACTTGTTATTTTAACAACAAAGTGTCTTTATAGCGAAACTATAGCAGGCATTGAAGCCACCTGAAACAGGAGCACTGTCATGGAGTTCAGCGTCAAAAGTGGTAATCCGGAAAAACAACGCTCTGCTTGTATCGTTGTTGGCGTGTTTGAACCTCGTCGTCTGTCTGGCGTTGCCGAACAATTAGACAAAGTCAGTGATGGTTATTTAAGCAACCTATTACGCCGCGGAGACCTCGAAGGTAAATCCGGCCAGGTTTTGCTGTTACATCATGTACCCAATATTCTTGCCGAACGGGTTTTACTGGTCGGCTGTGGTAAAGAACGCGAACTCGATGAGCGTCAGTACCGCCAAATTATCGCCCGTACTATGAACACTTTGAACGAAACAGGTTCAATGGAAGCGGTGTGCTTTTTAAGTGAACTGCACGTTAAAGGGCGCGATACCTACTGGAAAGTTCGCCAGGCGGTGGAGTCTGCGCGGGCAACATTGTATAACTTTAATGAGCTCAAAAGTAAAAAAGAAGAGCCTCGCCGCCCGTTACGCAAATTGGTTTTTAACGTTCCAAGCCGCAAAGAACTGGCTTTGGGCGAACAAGCTGTGCAGCACGCATTAGCGGTGGCAACCGGAATGGATATTTGCCGCAACGTAGCGAATATGCCACCTAACATTTGCACGCCTCGTTATTTAGCCGATCAAGCCAAATTAATGGCTGATAATTACGACAACTTAACAGTTACCACGGTTGAAGAAGCCGAAATGGAAAAACTGGGTATGAATGCATACTTAGCCGTTGGCCGTGGTTCAGAGCATGAGTCAGTGCTCACATTAATGCATTATAAAGGCGCACCCGATGACCAGGCTCCTATTGTGCTGGTTGGTAAAGGTCTGACATTTGATTCTGGCGGTATTTCTATTAAGCCGTCCGCCAATATGGATGAAATGAAATACGATATGGGTGGCGCAGCTGGCGTTTTAGGCGCAATGCAGGCTCTGGCCGAATTGCAGCTGCCTATTAATGTTATTGGTGCGGTCGCTGGTTGTGAAAACATGCCAGATGGCAAAGCATACCGCCCTGGAGATATTCTGACGACTATGAGCGGCCAGACGGTCGAAGTGCTTAATACCGACGCAGAAGGGCGATTAGTACTGTGCGATACCCTAACTTATATCGAACGGTTTGAACCTGAGTCAGTGATTGATTTAGCCACGCTGACCGGTGCTTGTGTTATTGCGTTAGGCAGTCACGCTTCTGCCGTGCTTAGCCAGCACAACCCGCTAGCACACGAAATTCTTAACGCAGCTCAACAAAGTGGTGACAAAGCCTGGCGCATGCCGCTTTGGGACGAATATCAGTCGATGCTGGATAGCCCGTTTGCGGATATGGCGAATATCGGCGGTCGTGAAGCCGGCACTATTACTGCTGCTTGTTTCCTCTCGCGTTACACTAAAAAGTACAACTGGGCACACATGGATATCGCAGGCACAGCGTGGCAAGGTGGTAAAGACAAAGGCTCAACAGGCCGTCCGGTTCCACTGTTAACTCAGTTCTTAATTAACCGGTGTAACACCGAGGCAGCTGAATAACATGTCGTCAGCCACCTTTTTCTTAATGCCGGACGGAGCCGAAGATGAGCAAAACCGGCTTATCTGCGATAAGATAGCGCAACTGTACCGAAAGCATAAAAAGTTGCGGGTCTGGGCCCGCAATCAACAGCAGGCTGAAGCTCTGGACGAGCTTTTGTGGCAACAACCAAGTGATGCTTTTATTCCGCATAACTTACACGGCGAAGGCCCGGCTACAGGTGCTCCGGTAGAGTTTTGCTGGCCTGAGGCCGATGCAGTAAAAAACCGTCCGGGTTATGCGCTGTTTAATCTGGCGGAAGAAATTCCGGTGCAAGCCCAGCAGAGCCAACAGCTCTATGACATTGTTCCAGCCGATGACAATGGCAAAAAAACAGCTCGCGAGCGTTACAAACATTACAGGGCGCGCGGTTGCCAAATGCAAACCGAGCCCCTGACATCCGAACAGAAGTAAGGTCATTATGGATAAAACATACTCCCCTGCAGCGATAGAACAAGATCTCTACCAACAATGGGAAAATAAGGGCTATTTCAAGCCCTCAGGTAAAGGCGACTCCTACTCGATTATGATTCCACCACCCAACGTTACCGGCAGTCTGCATATGGGCCATGCCTTCCAACACACTATTATGGATACGCTGACCCGTTACCAGCGCATGGATGGCCTTAATACATTATGGCAAGTCGGTTCCGACCACGCCGGTATTGCCACCCAGATGGTCGTTGAACGCCAGTTGGCGGCTCAGGGACAAACTCGCCAGGAACTTGGTCGCGACGCTTTCATTGATAAAATATGGGAGTGGAAAGAACAATCCGGTGGCACAATTACCCAACAAATGCGCCGTCTGGGCGACTCAGTTGACTGGGATCGCGAACGCTTCACGATGGACGAAGGTCTTTCAGATGCGGTCCGCGAGGTCTTCGTAAAACTACACGAAGACAACCTGATTTATCGTGGTAAGCGCCTGGTAAACTGGGACCCTGCGCTCCAGACTGCCATTTCCGACTTAGAAGTCGAGAACAAAGAACAACAAGGTTCTATCTGGTATTTACGCTACCCGCTGGCCGATGGTGAGAAAACCGAAGACGGTAAAGATCATTTAGTGGTCGCGACCACCCGCCCGGAAACCATGTTAGGCGATGTATGCGTGGCGGTTCATCCGGACGATGAGCGTTTCGGTCATTTGGTTGGCAAGCACATTAACTTACCAATTGTTAACCGTCGCATTCCTATTGTTGCTGACCATCACGTTGACAGCGAATTCGGTACAGGTTGCGTAAAGGTAACCCCGGCGCATGATTTTAACGACTACGAAATTGGCAAGCGTCATCAAACGGGCATGATTTCGATTTTTGATGACACGGCTCATGTTATGGCAACAGCAGGCCTTTACACCAGTACGGGTGAAGCGCTTGAAGAGCTGAACGGATTTAACGGTAGACTACCTGAGCAGTACGCCGGTAAAGAGCGTTTCGAGGCTCGCAAACAGCTTATTGCTGAATTTGACGAACTCGGTTTGCTGGAAAAAATTGAAAAGCACACCAACAAAATACCGTATGGTGACCGTGGTGGCGTTCCTATTGAACCGCATTTAACCGACCAATGGTATGTCCGCGTTGAGCCTATGGCCAAACAGGCGACTGAAGCGGTTGAAGACGGCCGCATTGAATTTGTACCCAAGCAGTACGAAAACATGTATTTCAGCTGGATGCGCGACATTCAGGACTGGTGTATTTCGCGTCAGTTATGGTGGGGACACCGTATTCCGGCATGGTACGACGAGCAAGGCAATGTCTACGTTGGTCGCACCGAAGAAGAAGTACGGGACAAACATAATTTAGGCGATACGCCTCTTCAGCAAGACGAAGACGTATTAGATACCTGGTTCTCTTCTGCACTATGGACCTTTTCTACTCTCGGTTGGCCAAAAAATACCGAGGACTTAAAAACCTTCCATCCAACCGATGTGCTGGTTACCGGTTTTGACATTATTTTCTTCTGGGTTGCCCGCATGATCATGATGACCATGCACTTTATGAAAGACGAAGAAGGCCAGCCGCAAGTTCCGTTTAAGAAAGTCTATGTGACCGGCCTTATTCGTGACGAAGAAGGCCAGAAAATGTCTAAGTCTAAAGGTAATGTATTAGACCCGCTGGACATGATTGATGGCATTAGTGCTGACGAGCTGGTCGCCAAACGTACCGCGAATTTGATGCAGCCTAAAATGCGCGAGAAAATTGAGAAGCGCACCCGCAAGGAATTCCCAGAAGGTATCACCGCTCACGGAACTGATGCACTGCGTTTTACATTAACTGCGCTTGCCTCAACAGGTCGCGATATCAACTGGGACATGAAACGCCTGGAAGGTTATCGCAACTTCTGTAACAAGCTGTGGAACGCCAGCCGTTATGTGCTGATGAGCACCGAAGAGCATGACTGTGGCCTTGAAAACGACGACATGACTTTGTCACTGGCTGACGAATGGATCATTGCCCGCTTTAACAGCACAGTAAAAGATTTCCGTCAGGCTTTGGATACCTACCGTTTTGATCAGGCTGCGGCTATTGCGTACGAGTTTACCTGGAACCAATTCTGTGACTGGTATCTGGAGCTCACTAAGCCGGTGCTGCAAAATGGTACGGAAGTACAACAACGCGGTACCCGTCACACGCTGGTAAATGTTTTAGAGCAGTTACTGCGCCTGTTACACCCGGTTATGCCTTACATTACCGAAACCATTTGGCAACGCGTTAAGCCGCTGGTTGGTAATACGGATGATACCATTATGCTGCAGCCGTTCCCTCAGGTTGAGGACAACGTCAGCCATCAGGCAATGCAGGACATGGAGTGGCTGAAGCGCGTTATTTTGGCTATTCGTAATATTCGCGGTGAAATGGACTTATCACCGAATAAACCGCTACCGCTATTACTCTCAAATGCCGATGCAATGGCAAAAGGTCGTATTCAAAACAATGAAAGCTTCCTGAGTAGCCTGGCAAAACTGGAATCTATTGAGTTTATTGAAAGCGACGATGATGCCCCGGCCAGTATGACCGCACTGGTTGATACATTGAAGCTGCACATTCCAATGGCCGGTTTAATTGACAAAGAAGCTGAGCTGCAGCGTCTACAAAAGTCTATTGAGAAAGCCAATAAAGAGTGGCAACGCCTGAATGGCAAGTTAAGCAATGACAACTTTGTCAGTAAAGCACCTGAAGCGGTCATTGCCAAAGAACGTGAAAAGCTTTCAGAGGCTGAAACAACGCTAAAACAGTTGCAGGAGCAGCAGGACAAAATTAAAGCTCTCTAATTTTGTACGACGCCATTGCTGAACAAAAAAAGCCCGGATCATTAGATTCGGGCTTTTTTCTAAAGTTATCTATTCTAAACAAAACTATTGCTTTAATTACCAATAAAGGCTGAGAGAGGCTCATTCCTCTCCATCATCTAAGTCTTCATCGTCAAGTTCTTCGTCTTCAATCAGCGTGCCCCAGCCGTCATACTCCACTTCGCATTCGTCAGCAATAGCGGCTATTTCACGCACCTGACGGTTTAAAATGTCGTTATCGAGCTCAGCATCTGTGACCGCCATAAACGCAAACCAACGCTTGCCACGTTCGTCTTCAAACTCGTCGGCATCGTCCACATGATACCCCTGCTTAACCAGTTCAACAGCGGCTTTTTCCAGTTTGGTAAAGTCCTGGCTGGCTAAGTGATGCTCAATTTCATACAAGAGTTCTGTTTCTGCACCATCAGCAATCAAAGCCTGTACAGTTTCTTCACTTTGGGTAAGTAGATCATTAAGATCTCGACTCATGTTTTTTCCTTTTTAGCCTGTTCTTGCTCAATGCTCGCGTTTAACTGCTTAATTTTATCATCCATTTTTTGATGACAGTGAGCACTCAGTTCACGTAGATTCTCTCGCTGATAATTCGCAATTCTCACCGGTTCAAGAAACGCCACTTTTAACACTCCGTTATTCCAGCGGTTCATTTTTATCTTACCGTGCAATTCAGATACACAAACCGGTACTACGTCCACTTGCGCCCGGTACGCAGTATGAAAAGCACCGTTTTTAAATGGCAACAAACCACGTCCATAACTGCGTGTGCCTTCAGGAAACATCCACACCGAAATATCACGTTGCTTTATCGCATCCGCCGTCTGCCCGATTGTGCCATGAGCTTTACCGGCATTTTTTCTGTCTATAAGGATATTGCCTGCCAACCAGTAGAGCCAACCGAAGAAGGGTATCCACCTAAGGCTCTTCTTGCCAACAGTCACCGTATTTTTTGGCAGCATTGCTGCTATGGTGAAAATTTCCCAGCTATTTTGATGATTACAAATAAAGACATAAGGCCCGCCCTTTTCAATATCCGGGTGTCGGCTGACCTCAATTCGCATCCCCAAAACCCGTATTGCCCAACCAAAAATATGGGCAAAACGATAGGTATTGTTGCGGTGAAAAGGCCGGACAATGCAAAACAAGCAGCCTACGACACCGAACACCACAACAAAACCGCCAAGAAACAACCATCGCAACAAGGCTAACATCCAAACTCCCCAATTAATCCTTGTTTTCCTCAACCACTATTTCGTCGACACGTTGCAACCCGCGCGGCAGTTTATTGCCCCGGCGACCACGTTCTCCGTAATAATGTTCTAAATCAGCCGGCTTCAGAGTCAGCTTGCGTTTACCCGCGATGAGAGTAATGGCAGCATCCGGTGCTGCTGTGGCCAGAGCAACCACATACTCCTCGCGGGACTGCGCTCTTAAGGCCGGAATACTGATTAACTTATTCCCTTTTCCTTTGCTCAACTGCGGTAAGTCTGCAACCGGGAAGACCAACATCCGGCCCTCGTTGGAAATAACAATGACTTTGTCGTGTTGCAGGTCATTCACGTTATTCGGCGACAGGATTTTAGCCCCGGTCGGTAATGTAATAATGGCTTTTCCATTTTTATTACGACTGACTAAATCACTAAATTGACAAACAAACCCGTAGCCTGCGTCAGAGGCCAGCAGCAAATGGCTTTCATCTTTTGCCATTAAAACATGCTCGACATTCTCACCAGCAACCAGGCTGAAACGTCCGGTCAGAGGTTCCCCCTGACTTCTCGCTGATGGCAACAAATGAGCTTCACAGGAGAAGCTTTTCCCCGAAGTATCCAGGAACACCACCGGCTGATTACTCTTACCCTCAGCCGAAGCAAGATAGCTGTCTCCGGATTTATAACTGAGCTTATCGCCTTCTATATCATGGCCTTTGGCTGTACGTACCCACCCCTTCTTCGAGAGCACGACTGTGACCGCCTCAGCAGGGGTTAAGTCTCGTTCGCTTAGCGCTTTTGCCTCAGAGCGTTCAACAATAGGTGAACGGCGGTCATCGCCATAGTTCTCGGCATCGGCAAGCAACTCTTTCTTAATCAAAGTTTTCAACCGACGGTCAGAACCCAGCAAGGTCTCAAGTTTCTCTCGTTCTTTATTCAACTCATCCTGCTCGCCAGTCAGCTTCATTTCTTCCAATTTAGCTAAGTGACGTAACTTCAATTCAAGAATCGCTTCGGCTTGCTTATCGGTGAGCGCAAAACGGCTCATCAGCTCTTCTTTCGGCTTGTCTTCTGTACGAATAATCTCAATAACTTCATCAATATTGAGATACGCAATTAACAAACCTTCCAGAATATGCAAACGGGCCAGCACTTTATCTAAACGATGCTGCAGACGACGGGTAACAGTGGTCTGGCGGAATTCCAGCCATTCTTTCAAAATGCCCACCAAAGGCTTCACTTTGGGCCGACCGTCCAAACCAAGAATATTCAGGTTAACCCGATATTGCTTCTCTAGGTCGGTAGTAGCGAACAAGTGATTCATTAGCTGTTCGATATCGACCCGGTTTGAACGTGGAACCACAACCAACCGGGTCGGGTTCTCGTGGTCAGACTCATCCCGCAGGTCAGACACCAGAGGAAGTTTTTTCGCCTGCATCTGATGTGCTATTTGTTCTAAAACCCTTGCCCCGGAAGCTTGATGTGGCAGTGCCGTAATAACAATTTCGCCGTCTTCAACACTGTAACAGGCTCGCATTTTAATGCTGCCACGCCCGGTTTCATACAGTTTTACAATGTCTTCCGACGGCGTAATGATTTCTGCATCTGTCGGATAATCCGGGCCCTTCAACACTTCCATTATATCTTCAAGCTGGCTACCGGGCTTTTCCAGTAACATCGCGCAGGCATTTGCTACTTCACGGGCATTGTGCGGCGGGATGTCCGTCGCCATGCCAACCGCAATGCCAGTTACGCCATTCAGCAAAATATGTGGTAACCGTGCCGGCAGTACCTGAGGTTCTTTCATGGTGCCGTCGAAATTCGGTATCCAGTCAACCGTGCCCTGACCCAGCTCACTCAGCAGTACCTCGCTGAACTTAGACAACCGGGCTTCGGTATAACGCATGGCCGCGAAAGACTTAGGGTCATCCGGCGAACCCCAGTTACCCTGACCATCGACCAGAGGGTGACGATAGGTAAAGGGCTGCGCCATTAATACCATTGCTTCATAACAGGCGCTGTCACCATGAGGGTGGAACTTACCCAGCACATCACCCACGGTACGAGCCGATTTTTTATATTTTGCTAATGCAGATAAACCCAGCTCTGACATTGCGTAAACAATGCGTCGCTGTACCGGCTTCAGGCCATCGCCAATATTTGGCAATGCCCTGTCCATAATTACGTACATGGAGTAATTAAGGTAGGCCTCTTCGGTAAAGCGACTCAGTGGGCGGGTTTCTGTAACTTCCGTCGACATTCTGACTTCTCCTTGCTCACAAGTGCTTACAGTTCAGCCAAATCGGCCATATTACCTTTGCTTTCCAGCCAGGTACGGCGATCACCAGCGCGTTTTTTCGCTAACAGCATATCCATTAATTCTTCCATTACTTCGCCGTCATCAATGGTCAACTGGACTAACCGGCGGGTATTAGGATCCATGGTTGTTTCTCGCAGTGTCAGCGGATTCATCTCACCCAGACCTTTGAAACGCTGCACATTCACTTTGCCTTTGCGTTTCTCTGCTTCAATCCGGTCCAGGATGCCCTGCTTTTCTGCTTCATCTAGTGCGTAAAACACTTCTTTCCCCACATCGACACGGTACAGCGGAGGCATCGCCACAAAAATATGACCATGTTCAACCAAAGGTCTGAAATGTTTTACAAACAATGCGCACAACAAGGTGGCAATGTGCAGACCATCGGAATCGGCGTCAGCAAGAATACAAATTTTTCCATACCGCAGTTTGTCTAAATCAACACTATTTGGGTCGACTCCGACAGCTACCGAAATGTCATGAATTTCCTGCGAAGCCAGAATTTGTTCGGGATCAACTTCCCAGGTATTAAGAATTTTTCCCCGCAGAGGCATAACGGCCTGAAACTCACGATCGCGGGCTTGCTTAGCAGAGCCTCCGGCGGAGTCCCCTTCCACTAAAAACAATTCACTGCGACCAGGTTCCTGACTTGAGCAGTCAGTAAGCTTGCCTGGCAATGCCGGCCCCTGAGTCACTTTTTTACGAACAACTTTTTTACTGGCTTTTAAACGTCGCTGCGCGTTACTAATACACACATCGGCTAAAAGCTCAGCTTGATCGGTATGCTCGTTCAGCCAGAGGCTAAAAGCGTCTTTTACCACGCCGGAAACAAAACTGGCTGACTGACGGGATGACAGGCGTTCTTTTGTCTGTCCGGCAAATTGCGGATCCTGCATTTTTGTCGACAGAATATAACTGCAACGTTCCCAGACGTCTTCCGGTGTTAATTTGACACCTCTGGGTAACAAGTTACGAAACTCACAGAACTCGCGCATAGCTTCCAGCAAGCCCTGACGTAGTCCATTAACGTGTGTACCGCCGAGCGTAGTAGGAATGAGGTTAACGTAGCTTTCTGAGACCCCTTCGCCACCTTCTGGTAACCAGGTGACAGCCCAGTCAACGCCTTCAGTCTGAGAGCTAAAACTTCCGTCAAACGGCATTTCCGGTAAGGTCGGTACATCTTTTACCGCTTCCACAAGGTAGTCTGTCAGGCCGTCCTGATAAAACCAGGTATCTTCTGTGTCATCTATTTTATTGCGGAAGGTTATTTTAAGCCCGGGACACAGTACCGCTTTCGCACGTAGAATATGCTTGAGCTTGGTCACCGAGAATTTTGCCGAATCGAAATATTGAGGATCTGGCCAAAAATGAACCCGGGTACCAGTGTTTCTCTTGCCTACGGTGCCGGTAACTTCCAGTTCACTGACCTTATCACCGTTTTCATAGGCCATTTCATAAATCTGGCCATCACGCTTAATAGTCAGCTCAACGCGCTTAGAGAGCGCATTAACGACCGAAATACCGACACCATGCAAGCCACCGGAGAATTGATAGTTTTTATTTGAAAATTTACCGCCGGCGTGCAATTTGCTCATAATCAGTTCAACGCCCGGAACACCCTCTTCCGGGTGAATATCGACAGGCATCCCCCGTCCATCATCTGTCGTCTCAAGCGACTGATCGGGATGCAGAACAACGATTAATGATTTAGCGTGCCCCGCCAGAGCTTCATCGACACTGTTATCTATAACTTCCTGACCCAAGTGATTAGGTCGAGAGGTGTCAGTATACATACCGGGGCGGCGCTGAACCGGTTCCAGTCCGTTCAGCACCTCAATGGAGTCGGATTTATAGTCTGTCATGAGTCCCTGTTTTTATTATTGGCTCGATCCGCGAAAAGTGTGCCTCAATTTACCGCTAACTGGCGTCTATTTGAAGTAGTAAGGCATAAATTTCTGAACGGCTTCACTGAGTTTTGGTTGAATATGACCTTGCTCACGACACAATGTTAACCAGTCAGCCAAAAACTGATTAACCTGATGCTTTTCGTCACGGTGTCGCATTTCGCGGTTAGGTTGTTGATAACGTGCCGCTAATCGGGTAACCCCCTGACTGGATATGATCTCAGCCATACGCACATCATGGTATAATCTTACCGTCATTTTTGCCTGTAAGTAATCCGCCCAGTTTGGCTTCAATTGTTCAATTTCTATATCTGAGGTGTAGCGCGATTCGCTAACATTACGTAAATTGAAGGCTAAGTTTTCGCCCGCGTAGAGCGCTACCTCAGCTTCAGATTCAAGCTGAGACAGCAGCGGTAACAAGCCTGCATAATTTCGTTCAGTTAGCCGGTGCAGTTCCGCAACGTCGACAACATAGCGCTGTTGCATAATAAAACCTCAGTTTTGCTCCTGGTCAGAGAACATCTTATCACGATGTAATAGCAACCATTGTAACCCAATAACACTAGCAGCGTTGTTGATTTCTTCACGTTCGAGCATGCTAATAACTTCTGTTCTGGGTAAGACATGAACCCGGATATCTTCGTCTTCTTCAACTAACCCGCCAAAACTGGCAGCTGATTGACTATCGACTTCGGCAATATAAATGGTCAGTTTTTCGTCTGTGCCACCGGGACTAGAATAATAGCTGGTCGCGTAAATTAGGCGTTTAGCTTTTAACCCTGCCTCTTCTTCTAACTCGCGCGTGGCGACTTCCTCTGCGCTCTCGTCAGCGTCAAACATACCGGCTACAAACTCAAACAACCAGGGGCCATTTTTATCATCAAGCGCACCCACCCTGAATTGCTCCAGAACGACCAGCTCGTCGCGGACTGGGTCATAAGGAATAACCACGACAGCGTGCCCGCGCTCCATTAGCTCCCGGCTTATTTCCGGACTCCAGTCACCGGAGAACAACCGATGTTGTAAAGAATAGCGATAAACCGATAAAAAACCTTGATAAAGGGGTACCTTTTCCTTTACTTTCACATCATCTCGGTGAAAACGAATCGTCATACTTACTGTCCTTTCTTAGGGGTAATTAAAGACAAACATTCTGTTACACTTGAGCGAATTCTGAAACCATGTTTTTCTTAAACTATCTGCGCAAATCATTTACACTGGTAATCATTCAACACTGTATGTAAACTATGCGCAATCATTGAACAATTGCATGTCAAGTAACAGGAATCTGACTACCATGAAAAAGCATATTTTGTCGGCAGCTGTCGGTCTGGCATTGACCACAGCCTCTTTTACGTCAAATGCTGAAGATTTGGCTCAAATTTACCGTTTAGCCGTAGATAACGACCCGACCTTATTACGTGCTGCAGCAGAACGCAATGCCGCACAAAAAGGTATTGATATTGCCAAGTCAGGATTCCTGCCGCAAATTTCAGGTGAGGCAGGTTACACTGACTCGACCAGCGAATCACCTCAGGTTTTTGAATCCGGCATTCAGGTTTTTGATACTGACAGCAATGGCTGGAGTGCAGGTGTAAGTCTTAATCAAAGCCTTTTTGACTGGAGCGTCTGGAAAAATGCAGATATTGCAGAAAAACAAGCATACCAGGCAGAAGTTGCCTACAGTAACGCTCAGCAAGATTTAATGATCCGTGTTGTTAATGCTTATTTTCAGGCTTTGCAGGCGCGCGACGATTTATCTTTCGCTGAAGCTGAGAAAAAAGCCATTGAACGCCAACTTGAACAAACGAAACAGCGTTTTTCGGTAGGTTTAACAGCTATTACTGATGTCCACGAAGCACAAGCTCAGTATGATAGTGCTGTCGCTAGTGAAATTCAGGCCAAGAATGCAGTCAAAATTGCTTTGGAAGACATTCGTGAAATTACTGGTCGCTACCCACAAGATCTCGCGGCCCTAAACACTGAAACATTTTCTCCGAGCGATCCATCTCCTGACAACATCGAAACATGGGTTAAAAAAGCTGAAAATGCTAACTTGAGTTTACTGGAGAGTCAGGTACAGGTAGAAATTGCAGAGCAACAAATAAAACTGCAGCAAAGTGGACACTACCCTACAGTATCTTTAGAGGCACGCTATTCCACAAGTGATAACGAGCGCACAATTACCGGCGATAATGGACAAGAGCAGACAACGAATTTGCCCCGACTCGACAGCCGCTCGATTGGTCTGAATGTCAGTGTTCCTATTTTCTCCGGGTTCCGCACGTCATCTGAAATTGCGCAAGCGCGGGATAACTACGTTGTTAGCAGTCAACAAATGGTGCAGACCCGCCGTAATGTGGAGCGTCAAGTTCGTAACTCTTTTTATGAAGTCTCTGCGTCAATTGCCAGTATTAAAGCATTTCAACAGTCAGTTGTTTCTGCCGAAAGTGCTTTAAAAGCCACAGAAGCAGGGTTTGAAGTAGGTACTCGTACTATTGTTGACGTGCTGGACAGTACTCGTAACCTTTACAATGCAAAACGTAACTTGTCAGAAGCGCGCTATGGCTACATCCGTCAAGTGCTGACTCTGGAAAAAGCCGCTGGACAGCTGCAGGAACAAGACCTAATGGCGATTAACAGCAGTCTTTCTGAAAACGTACAAGGCACTGCCGCAGACTAGTTGCGCAGACCGTGGCACCGCCTGACTATTGGCGGTGCCTCATTTTAGAATTTTTATGTTACTATCCGCGGCAAATAGCGAATAATAAGCGACATCAGCTGTGATCGAACCTCCCAAATTTAAATTCTACTTTTTACATCCTAAGTTTTGGCTTACCTGGCTCGGTGTTTTCATCCTGTATAGCGTGTCATGGCTGCCTTATCGGCTACAGCTTGCCATGGGGCGCGGGTTGGGCTTGTTGTTTAAAAAACTCATGCCGCGCAGGGTGAATATAGCCCGTACCAACTTAAAGCTTTGCTTCCCGGAATACAGCAATGAGAAGATCGAGGCATTGCTAACCGAAAATATGAAAAATACCGGAATCGCATACTTTGAAGTTGGCATGGCCTGGTGGTGGCCGAACTGGCGAATTAAACGTAAGCTACACGTCCATGGTGAAGAGCACTTACGTAAGGCACAGGAGGATGGCAGCGGCGTACTGTTATTGCTCTTTCACTTCCTGAGCTTAGAAGTTCATGCCCGCTTACATGGCTTTGTCGAGCCAGCTGTAGGTCTTTACCGCCCACATAATAATGCGGTCATGGAGTTCTTACAAACCCGCGGCAGAGGGCGTTCAAACAAATATATGATCCAGCGTCGCGATGTTAAAGCGATGATGAGATCACTGACCGAAGGTGATATCGCCGGCTATCTTCCGGATCAGGATTATGGCCGTCGTCGCGTCGAGTTTGTTAAGTTCTTTGAAGTACCAGATGCTTCAACAACCTTGGGTACTATGCTTTTTGCCCGCAACCCGAACTGCAAAGTCATGGTTAGCCGTTGCGTCAGACGTGACGACGGAAGCGGTTACGATCTCTTTTACGAACCGCCGCTTGAAAATTTCCCCACGGGAGACAAGAAAGCGGATGCAGAACGCGTTAATGGTTTGGTGGAAGACGCCATTCTAAAAGCTCCGGCCCAGTACCTCTGGGTTCACCGCAGGTTTAAAACCCGCCCCGACCCTGACATGCCAAGCTACTACAAGTCATCTTCCAATAAATGATTCCAGCAATTGAGCACAGCCTGACGTTCGCTGTCCAGGTTGTGCTCCTCCAATAACTGCTCCCCCTGCAACGCCAGCGAATGACTCTCACAGCGGAAAATCTGAAAGGCGTTAATTAAATTCTGAGCGTCCACCTCTGTAAGTAGGTGTAACTGTTGCGCTTCAGTCAGAAGCCTGACGTTATCACTGTATTTGCATAGCTCCGGATATTGATGTGCGTAACGCAGAACCAGGTACTGAGTAATAAATTCAATATCAGCGATACCACCCGGGTCTTGTTTTAAGTCGAACTTCCGACTGTTTCTTTGGGTCAGATGCTCACGCATTTTTTCTCGCATACTAACGATATTCTGACGCAGTTCGTGTTCATCTCGTTGTTGAGAAAGAACACTCCGGCGTATATCCATAACCGTATCCCTTAAAGCCGGAACGCCGAATACAGGCCGCGCACGCACCAGTGCCTGCAACTCCCAGGTCCAGGCGTCGTCGCGCAAATAACGGGCAAAAGAGCCCACCTGCGTCACCAGTAAACCAGCCTGCCCTGACGGGCGCAAGCGTAAATCCACGTCATACAAAATGCCTGCAACGGTACGGGTAGTAAATAAATGCAGAATTCGTTGCGCCAGTCTTAAGTAAAACTGCTGAACTTCAATCGGTCGTGGACCGTCTGTCTGCCCCTGATAATTAGCATCCGTTACAAAAACGAGATCAAGATCGGAACCATAACCCAGCTCCTGCCCGCCTAGTTTCCCATATCCCAATACTGCGAACCCGGTATTATCGATACTGGTTCCCGCGGGCTTCCCATGTTTTTGAGTCAGATGTTGCCAGGCCAGACCGACCACTTGAGAAATAGTGGCTTCTGCCAGCGCACTCAAATGATCACTAACGTTCATCAGTTCCAAAACGCCACTGATATCCGCTGCAGCAATTTTCAGTTGCAGCGCCTGCTTAGCCTGACGCAACGCATCCATCTGTGTTTCCAGATCTTGTTCAGGAATGCGCAGCAGGTATTCGCGTAGCACTGCCGCGTAGTCCTTTGACTCAGGTAGGCTGTATAGCTGCTGCGGGTCAATCAGTTCATCCAGAAGTATGGGGTGCAAAGCCAACTGTTCAGAGATCCATGGGCTCGCCATACACAATTTGCAAAGCTGCTCGCGGGCGCCGGGGTTTTCCGCCAGCAGTTCAATGTACGCCGTTCGACTCATAACCGCCTTGATAATAGAAAGCAGCCTTTCCAGTAGCCGCTCCGGGTGCTGATGCTGAATGGCATGCCGGAGCATTATGGGCATTAACCTAGCTAACGCTGAACGCCCTCTTGGGCCCGAACTACGACGGCGGCTCTCCTGGCGAAAGTTTTTAATCAGAGTCCATAATGCCTGAGGTTCATCAACGCCCTCGCTCTCTATGATTTCTATCGCAGCATCATCATCCAGCATGTCCTGCCACAAAACCTGCAAGCCTTGTTCATCCTCGTCATCTTCAGACTCCGCGCCAACCACTTGCTGGAACTCAGCATGAATGCGCTCCATGCACTTGTCTATTTTTCTCTGCAAGGTTTCCCACTCAGGTTCATTCAGCATTGTGCACAACCGTGCGCGGCCAGTTTCATCGCTGGGTAATTGCTGAGTTTGCTGGTCATCAATTTGTTGCAGGCGGTGCTCAATAACCCGCAAATACTCGTAATCTTTTAATAGCTGACTGGCATGCTCCGAGCTTATCAAATCCAGTTCCACCAGGCCGTTCATGGCGATATAAACTGAACGTGTCTGCAGTGATTTTTCCTGCCCCCCGCGGATAAGCTGATGCGCCTGAACAATAAACTCAACTTCACGAATCCCGCCGGCACCCAGCTTGATGTTATTTTTAACTCCCTGTCGGCGGGTTTCCTGGGTAATCAAAAGCTTCATTTTACGCAGCGCTTCAATGGCGCCAAAATCAATATAGCGGCGGTAAACGAAAGGTCGTATCAACTGCTGAAACGCTTGCTCATACTGTTCATCTGCCCCTATCATACGGGCTTTAACCATGGCGTAACGTTCCCAGTCACGCCCCTGCTCCTGATAGTAATGTTCCAGCGCATTCAAACTGGTTACCAGCGGACCCGACTGACCGAAAGGTCTTAACCGCATATCGACCCGAAACACTTGCCCGTCTGCAGTCGTCTCGTCAAGTAACCCAATAAGTGACTGCGCCAGCCGCTTGTAAAAAACCCCGTGCTCCAGATTACGTCCGGGCCCCTGGGTTTCGCCTTGTTCAGGAAAAGCAAAAATAAGGTCAATGTCGGACGAGAAATTCAGCTCTTTTCCGCCCAGCTTGCCCATTCCAATGACCAGCATTGGCATTAGCTGATCATTAGCATCTAGCGGTTTACCGTGACGTTGGACAAAACGTTCAAACAACCACTGCAGACTCTTATTGATTGCTGCATCAGCAAAGGTACTGTAGTGGTGCAAAGATTCTTTTAACGACACTTGCTGCAGGATGTCGGCTGCGGCCAGCTTCGCCATCCAACAGTGCCGTAGCCTGCGGAGGCATTTTTTTGCGTCATCGTCATGCGTTATTTGATTTAACGACTCTGCTATACGGTCACCGTAGCTGTCAGCATCAACCAAACAAATACTCGTTCCACCGTCGTCAAAAAAGTCGGTTAAAAGATGCTCTGGGTAACTTTCCGCAACCCTGCCAATGAACGGGCTGACAGCGAATAATGCCCGTAATATTTGCTCCTGTTCAGCTGTGAGTGTAATACTCTCTGCAACCTCTTTAAAACGTTCCCAGGTTGTTTCAGTCTCGCTCATCAGTTTGTTGTCGGGAGTCTGCATAACCACCTTAATTTAACCAGTATGGTTCACGTTTCAGCGCAGCTTTACGCGAATATTCAAGAGCTTTTAGCAGGGACTCTCGCTGGACTTTTTGCCAGTCCATTAGTTTTTCATCCACTTCGTCGTCGCGGTCCCGAATACGCTCATGTAGAATATGCAATGCGGTAATTTCACGAATACCCCGGGCTAAATCCTGCCACGGCAGCCGGAAGCTTTCTCTCAAGTCAGCATCAAACAAATGTCCGAAGCAAGTTCCCATCAAAAGGCTGTTTTGCAAGGGTGTAAGCAACTTAAGATACCCTTCTTCACTGAGCTTTTCATGCTCAGAAAATGCCGTTTGCACCAGTTGCCAGTCGCTTTTCAAAAGTTGACTACTCCAGGGTAAAACCGGCTGCTCCAGCTCCTCTGTCATTTCTTCTTTCAAGAGAAACTCTGACAATCCCAGTACGGTTTTTTGGTATGCCGCAGAATGCACCAGTTCAGCAACTTCATTCAGGCGAATAACATCCTCCTGACTGTTGACTAAAGATTCATACAATTTGCTGTAACGCTTAAGCGCGCGATGATAAGCACCATCTTCAGCGGTTAACTCATCCAGCCCTTCAAATCGCTTAAGCCACTGCAGCTTTGCGGTTATTTGCGAGATGCCGGTCAGCAATCGTCGTTCACCAACCCCGTTCTCAATAAGTTGTTCCAACACAACTCGCACCATTTGCATGCCGTCCGCCATGCCCTGTACCGCCCGGACACTGGGTTGGAAGTCCAGGCACGCTTCGTTGTGCTGCCAATGGCGCAAGCCCGATTCCAGCGACCGATAAAGCGCCTGGCCAACATTTTGCTCAGAGTGTATTGGTACGTAATGCATTTGAGTAAAAGGCTCCAGCAAGCTTTTTCCGGCCAGCAGATAGCCTCTTGCCGCTTTACTTAACGAGCCTACTCGCGCACCGGCTTTTTTCACTAACTCCTGTGCCAGTCGATAGGCCTCGGCCAAAGAACCGCCCTGTAACTCCAGTTCAATCTCCGCTATTGGCTCTCGCTGCTCGCCCGACTCTATATATCCCTCATCAAGAACCATTTCGATAACACCTTCGCCGCTAGGAAGCCGCCAACGGGTTCGGATGAAATCGGTAACGAACAAGGTGTCCAAGTCACGCTGAATATCATAAACCGGAAAGTCCTCCGGCCATATTTCGTTATCAAACAAGGTTAAGTCGGGTTTGTCGCTATCAATGTCAATATTATACTCTGGCCTTTGGTGCATGCCGCCCATAACTCGACCAGCCAATTTCACTGTCTGCTCTTTATGATCTTTATCGCTACGTATCCGTAATCCAATATCGAACTGACGTAAACGTAAATCGGACGTGTCAAAATAAGCATTTTTGAGTTCAAACTGCTCTTTGCGGGGTTTTGCCTGATGAGAATCCGCCAACGACTGGCAGACTTCGAGCGCTTTTTCTCGCTGTTCTGGAGCAATCAGTAACTTGAGCTCAACTTCTTGTGACATAAATCGATTCCGATGCGTTTAATAAGTTAGATTAAAGGTACTGGCTTGGCGGCTAACGGTCAACAAACACGGGCATTTAGTTCACTTGACACCAAGGGTGAAAAGTTGCAACGTGAGATCCGACCATGAAGGGTCTTTACCCGCGCAAAAATAAGCTTATACTTGCGCCGATTCCCAACTTTGGGGAAGCACGCCGAGCTTCGGCCTGGCTACACAGGAGATGCTATGTTCAAAGCGAGTGAGGTGCTATCCAAACAGCATCAGGCTGAGGACTTAAAGTCCTTACAGCAGGCAATTACTGACAATTATATTGTTGATGAAGACGAATATATGCGTGAGCTGTTGCCGCTGGTTCCTGCCGATGATGATACGGTTAGCGCAGTAACCGAGCGCGCAGCTAAGTTAGTTGAGCAAGTGAGGGAACAGGCAGATAACGGCGTCGTCGACGCATTTCTGCAAGAGTACAGCCTAGATACCAAAGAAGGTATTATTTTAATGTGCCTTGCCGAGGCACTATTGCGAATTCCTGATGCTTATACAGCCGACGCGTTAATTCAAGATAAACTCTCCGGCGGAGACTGGCAGAAACATATGGGCCAGAGCGCGTCCTGGTTAGTTAACTCAGGTACCTGGGGGCTGGCACTGACAAACAGTGTGACAAACCCTACAGGCAAAGCCATGGAAACACCTCGTGGTGCTTTCCGTCGTCTTGTTCGCAAACTCGGTAAACCCATTATTCGCAAGGCAACCTATACCGCCATGCAAATTATGGGTAAGCAGTTCGTATTGGGACGTACCATTGAGGAAGCCTTGAAAGAAAGCCGTGATAACCGTGACAAGGGTTACACTCACGCTTACGATATGCTTGGCGAAGCCGCATTAACTATGAAGGATGCGGATTACTACAAGCAGCAGTACGTCAACTCAATCAAGACGATCACCAAAGAAGAGTTCAATAACCCGGATGCACCACGGCCAACAATTTCAATTAAATTGTCAGCCTTGCACCCTCGTTATGAAGCATCAAATCACGAACGTGTACTAACTGAACTGGCCACCACTTTGACTGAACTGGTCAAGCTGGCCAAAGAAGCCGATGTTGGTGTGACCATTGATGCCGAAGAAGCCGATCGCCACGAGCTTTCAATGGAGCTGTTTGAGAAAGTCTACCGCAGCGGCGTCTGTAAAGGCTGGCCACGTTTTGGTTTGGTTGTACAGGCCTACTCGAAGCGTGCACTACCAACCTTGTGCTGGATAACCGCACTGGCAAAAGAGTGTGGCGATGAAATTCCTGTTCGTTTGGTAAAAGGGGCTTATTGGGATAACGAAATTAAGTGGACTCAGGAAAACGGTTTACTTGGTTATCCGGTATTTACTCGTAAGTCACACAGCGACATTTCATACCTGGCCTGTGCCCGTTACTTACTAAGTGACGACACTGACGGTGCCATTTATCCGCAATTCGCGACTCACAACGCGCAAACCTTTATGGCCATTCAACAAATGAATGAGACCCACCAGCGTAGAATTGAGTATCAGCGTTTGCACGGCATGGGTGATAGCTTATACGACACCATAATGGAGCAAAATCCAGGTATGGTGGTACGTATCTACGCACCAGTAGGCCCTCACAAAGATTTGTTGCCGTATTTAGTCCGCCGGCTTCTAGAGAACGGTGCTAACTCGTCGTTTGTCCACAAACTGCTAGATGCAGACACACCGGTCAATGACTTAGTCGAGCACCCGATGAAAACCGCGTCCGGCTACGAGAAGTACGCAAACAGCAAAATTCCACTTCCCTCAGAAATGTATGGGGATCGCACAAATTCATTAGGATTGAATATGAATATTCACTCACAAGCAGATGATTTTATTGCAGCGGTTCAACAGTACCGTGACAAACAATGGCAAGGCGGCCCCATCGTCGATGGGAAAACCATAGAAACCGATCACCACGTCAGTATTACCAGCCCTCAGGAAACCTCGAAGCAGGTTGGTAGTATCTACTGGGGTGATAAAAAACTCTCTGAACAGGCACTGAAAAGTGCGAACGCTGCCTACAAATCCTGGCGTAAGGTTCCTACCGACGAGCGAGCGGAATGTTTAGAGAAATTTGCCGACTTAATGGAAGCTAACCGCAACGAGCTTATCGCTCTGTGTTCTGTAGAAGCAGGAAAAGGCTTACAGGACGGGATCGACGAAGTTCGCGAGGCCGTTGATTTCTGTCGCTATTACGCCAATCAGGCGCGTGAACTCATGGGTGGCCCTATTCAGTTACCGGGTCCGACAGGCGAAGACAATGAGCTATTTGTTGAAGGCCGTGGAACTTTCATTTGTATTAGCCCATGGAACTTCCCTCTTGCCATTTTCGTCGGCCAGGTTGCAGCCGCTTTGGTTACCGGTAACTCAGTTATTGCTAAACCGGCAGAGCAAACTGGGCTTATCGCATACCGCGCAGTGCAGCTGGCTTTGGAAGCAGGCATTCCGGGTAACGTATTGCACTTTATGCCTGGCAGTGGTGCCGAGGTCGGTAGCTATTTAACCAGCCAGGAAGACATTGGTGGCGTTTGCTTTACCGGTTCAACTTATACCGCTCAGGCCATTAACCGGGCACTAGCGGCACGTACTGGTCCAATTGTGCCATTGGTTGCTGAAACCGGTGGACAGAACGCCATGATGGTTGACTCTACCGCTCTGCCGGAACAGGTTGTCACCGATATCGTTGCCAGTGCCTTCCAGAGTGCGGGACAGCGTTGTTCAGCCCTGCGAGTTCTATTCGTTCAGGATGATGTTGCTGATCGTGTTCTCGACTTACTACGTGGCGCTATGGAAGAGCTGCAAGTTGGTGACCCACTGCTGCATGAAACCGACGTTGGTCCGGTTATAGACGGCATTGCAAAAACCAACCTGGAACAGCACATATCTGATATCCAGCAGGCCGGTCGACTGATTGCTCGCGCGCCACTGCCAGATTACGCTATGGGTGGTACCTTTGTTGCGCCTACAGCGATCGAAATCGACAGTATCAGCCAGCTGGTGAAAGAAAACTTCGGGCCAATTCTGCACGTTATTCGCTTTAAAACCAGTGAAATTGACGAGGTTATCGAGAGTATTAATAACACAGGCTTTGGTTTAACTTTTGGTATTCACAGCCGTAACGAAACCTTTGCTCACGACGTGGCAAGCCGCATTGATGTAGGTAACGTGTACATTAACCGTAACCAGATAGGTGCGATTGTTGGCGTACAACCATTTGGTGGTCGCGGTATGTCAGGTACCGGACCGAAAGCCGGTGGTCCACACTACTTGACCCGCTTTATTACCGAAAAAACGCGTAGTGATAATATTACTGCCGTTGGTGGTAACGCCACCTTGTTGTCTCTGGACGATTAGAGACCAGCAAGAGACAAAAAAGCCAGCGAGAAATCGCTGGCTTTTTACTTTATTCTTCGTTTATTTCTTCGCAACTTTTTAGCTCTATCTGGTAATTTTCCAGTTGCGGTTTGAGGCTGTCATTTAAAACGACAATAATTTCCTGCCTGCGCCCTTTTTCATCCACAAAACTCAAACCGGCTAAATCTTTTTCATACTGCTGCAGTACCGGCGGGTGTTCCAACTGATAAGTTCTGGGGGGTAAAATGAGGCGTTTTTCCGTTAACTCAAGGTTCTGATAAAAAGCAGCAGGCTGTAATGGTCTAAACTTCACCACAATTACCATAACAATAGCCATGGTCAGCAGCGCGCCTGTAACGATAATCCACAAGGGAACCGCGTCACCAATATAAATTGCCATCCATATCGCTAAAAAGAAGCCGCCCCAGGCCTGAGGGCGGCGACTATCACGATAAAACGTCAGTGCATTGCTTTCTTTTTTTTCGTTTTTAGAATTCATCGTCACTATGTAAGTAAAGGCTTTCACTACCATCTTTTATCGCAGCTGCCAGGCTATGAATGCGAGGCAAAATGCGGGCAAAATAGAAACGTGCCGTTTTTGCTTTAGTTGCAAGGTATGGCTTGTCGCTTAATAGTGGCTCGGCGGCTATTGCCATTTTCAACCACAGGTAAGCGTAAGAAACATAGCCTACCAGATGCAGATACTCAACCGCCACACTGTTCACTAAGTTCTCATCACCAGCTGCTTTTTGCAGTACTTCCTCACTGACACCATTGAGGATATTTAGCGCCTGCTGCAATTGCTCACGCTGCTTTATCCATTCGCTGCCAGTAACCGTTTCATCCAGAAAGCTTTGAATCTCTTCATTAAATGGCTGCAGTAGCTGACCTTGTGAACCAAAAACTTTACGGCCCAGCAAGTCCAGAGCCTGAATGCCATTAGTGCCTTCGTATATTTGAGCTATACGGGTATCGCGAACCAATTGCTCCTGGCCCCATTCCCTGACATAACCGTGCCCGCCGAAAACCTGTTGGCCATGAATGGTCGACTCCAGTCCAGTGTCGGTTAAAAATGCTTTCGCAACAGGCGTTAATAACGCCACCATGGCGTCGGCTTTTTGTCGAACCTGATCATCTGCGGCGTATTTTGAACGATCGAGCTGCTGCCCAACCCAGGTAGAAAACGCACGACCACCTTCAGTCAGAGACTTCATGGTCAGCAACATACGGCGCACATCACCATGCACTAAAATTGAGTCGGCTTCGGCCTGGTCGTTACGAGTTGCTTTTGCACCACGCCCCTGAATACGGTCTTTCGCGTACTCCAGAGCATTCTGATACGAACGTTCTGCTGCGCCCAGCCCCTGAATACCAACGCCTAATCGCTCATAGTTCATCATGGTAAACATAGCGGGTAAACCGCGATGAGGCTCACCAACCAGCCAGGCCTTAGCTCCATCAAAGTTCATCACACAGGTTGCTGACGCGTGAATCCCCATTTTGTGTTCAATAGAACCGCAGCTAACATTGTTGCGTTCGGTCAGGTTACCCTGCTCGTCGGATAAAAACTTAGGCACCACAAACAACGATATACCTTTTGTACCCGCCGGTGCGTCAGGCAATTTAGCCAACACCAGGTGGACAATATTGTCGGTTAAGTCATGCTCACCGCCGGTAATAAATATTTTGGTGCCGCTAAGTGAGAAACTACCGTCTTGCGCGGGAATAGCCTTACTGCGAATAATGCCTAAATCCGTACCGGCATGAGGTTCGGTCAGGCACATGGTACCTGCCCATTCCCCCGAAACCATACGCGGTAAATAATGGTTCTTCAGCTCATCACTGCCATGTGAGTTAATTGCCATTATAGCGCCGGAGGTTAAGCCCGGATAAAGAGAAAAGGCTATGTCGGCGCTGCAAAGCATTTCTTCGTACTGAGCAGATAAAGATTTCGGCAAACCCATGCCGCCAAAATCAGGATTTGCCGTTACACCAACCCAGCCACCTTCAGCCAACTGGCGAAAGTTCTCTTTATAGCCTTTAGGTGTTGTCACCTCGCCGTCTTTAAACTTAACACCTTCTTCGTCTGCTTCGCGGGCTATGGGCGCAACCAAGTTTTCCGCAACTTTTGCACCTTCATCAAGAATAGCGCCAGCGGTTTCAACGTCCATCATGTCGGCAAGTTCCGGAGTCTGCTGCCAGTCATCAGCAACGCGGAATACATCATGCAAAACAAAATCCATGTCGTCGCGGGGAGCTCTGTAGTCAGCCATATCATTACCTCTTGTAGAAATTACAAAGCGTTCAAACTAATAATTTAAACGCCTGTTTAAACTGTATCGCACAAGAGTATGAATCCCTTCGCAGGATGTCAATAATTTCTATGGTTGCCAGTCTTCTAAAGCGGGCTGGGAGAATGCCTGTGAGTCTTTCACCAAAACCACCTTTTGCGGTTCTATTCGCAATATTGTCAGTTGATTTAACGCGTCGCCCTCGTAAAGTCGCCGTCCGTTCAGCTCAATCCACCGCTGAGATGCACTGGAGCGATACATATGGCTATCGTAACTAAACGCCGGAACCTGTCGCTGAAACGAGCGCGAAAGTTCACTTAACGAGGGTATCACACTGGTATCGGCTCTATTATCATCGCTACTACTAGTATCATTCACTGCCGCTTCAAAACGCTGCAACAAATCTGGCGAAACAGTCGAAAGATCCAGAGCTTGCCGCTGTGACCCCGCTTGTCCCGTTGGCTCCGATTCTGACGATTGCTGTTGACCAGCACTCTGTGTTACTTCGGGTTCTTCTTCCGGAACGGGTTCGGGTTCTGCTTCCCATTCAACCGATTCAATACTGGCGGTTTCTCCCCACCGGAAGCCTTCCGCTTCAGGACGTTCAGACTGGTTTGTTTCACCAAGCCATACCGCTCCGGCAGAGCCCAGCACTGCGCCGAGAATAAGCACCAAAGGCCAAAGTAACCAACTCCAGCTACGGCCGTGTTTATCGTTAGCCATAAGCGAGGCATCAAGCACCGAGGTTTGTTTTAATAATGGCGACTGTTGCTGCTTTAATGCTTTTAATAAGGATGACATTATTTGCTCTCTTTACTCGCTTTTTTCATTCGCTTTCTTTACTCAATCTGGGCCCAAAGTCAGACGCGCGTGATGCCAGCCATGCCATTGTCGCTTCATCTAGTTTCCCGGTTACCCTTAGCCCCTGGCTTTTTTGCAGCTCTTTAAATTGCTCGTCCGATGACTTGCTTTGCCATTTAGAACCCAGGTGTTTTATCAGCTGTTCACGAACCCACTGTTGGTGTGCGTCGTCACTTTCAGCCAGCGGCTGTTGATACAAAATAAGGAAAGCCCCGTTCCAGCCATTAGTATCTATCGCCGTACCATCGGTTATTAAATCGGCGCTTTTATCTCGCCTATAAAGCAATGCCGGGTAATTAATGCTGCGCAGTTGCTGCAGGCTCTGGTTTAACTCAAGACAGACGAGATCATATTGTTCTATCCACTGACAAAAATCAGTATCTACCGGCGGTTCGGGCAAGCCCCAGACACTCGCCAACTCTTTTGCGGCCTGATACTGACTGCTGGACGTTGCGTCCAACGGTTTTTCCGTATCGTTAATCAGGGTGTAACTGCCAACCGCGCTGGCGACAAGAAGCAAAAAAGCCCCCGCCCAACGCCATAAAGCTGAGTGCGGCTGTCTATTCCGACTACCGGTAGTGCCATTCAGCTCAATATGCGCTTGCTTTATATGCCTTGGCAACACTTCGCTACTGGATTCCGTATAAGCTGCCAACAATGCCCGGTCACAATAAAGATTTAATAAGCGGGGAATACCCTGGGTTAATTGGTGTGCCTTCCTTCCTGCAGCAGCAGTAAACAAAGGCCGGTTTGCGCCAGCCACCTGCAGGCGGTAAGCAATGTAGCGTTGCGTGTCCTGCTCTGTCAGCGGCAAAATATGATAGCGGGCGGTAATACGCTGTGCCAGTTGACGAAGCTCCTGTCGGCGCAGTAAGTCCTGTAATTCCGGCTGACCAATTAAAATGACCCGAAGCAATTTACGATCATGAGTTTCTAAGTTGGTCAGTAACCTCAGCTGTTCCAGAACCTGTGGTCGCAAATGCTGAGCTTCATCAATGAGCACCACACATTGGCGGCCATCATCATTAGCTTTCAGAAAAAACTGGCTGAGCTTATCGGTCAGTGTTTTACGGGTCGCAGAGCGCTTTTGATAACGAATACCAAACTCATCGCACAGGCTGGCAAGCAGTTCATCTTCATTCAACATAGGGTTGAGGATGAACGCCGTTTCCGTTGACTCGGGCAACTGCTCCAGTAACGCTCTGGATACCGTGGTTTTACCTGTGCCCACTTCCCCGGTTAACAGAATAAAACCACCGCTGCCTTGTAGCCCCTGTGTAAGATGCGCCAAAGCCTCCTGATGCCGTTCACTCAGGTAAAGGTAATTTGGGTCCGGGGCAATGGAGAAAGGCTCTGCCTGAAGACCAAAATAGTTCTGATACATATCGGCCCGCTACTGTGCTGATAATATTATTTGTTCAACAGTGTAACGACTTGCTTGCACATCGACCAGTGATTCGACATGATCATGCCAAACAAAGTTGAGGTGAACAGTGGACGTATACTTAGTTGGTGGCGCAGTACGCGATAAACTTCTGAAATTACCAGTACACGAACGCGACTGGGTAGTGGTCGGTGCCCGTGCAGAAGACTTGCTGAAACAGGGGTTTCTGCAAGTTGGTAAAGACTTCCCGGTGTTCCTGCACCCCAGTACCCGCGAAGAATACGCACTGGCCCGGACTGAACGAAAATCCGGCAAAGGCCACACCAGCTTTGACGTTTTTGCCTCTCCCGATGTGACTCTGGAAGATGATTTAGCCCGCCGGGATTTAACCATTAACGCCATTGCGCAAAGTGAGGACGGTGAAATAGTCGATCCATACAATGGCGTGCAAGATATTAAAGCGCGCAAGTTACGCCATGTTTCTGAGGCTTTTACTGAGGATCCGCTAAGGGTATTAAGAGTGGCGCGCTTTGCCGCACGTTTTGCCCACTTAGATTTTACCGTCGCCGAAGAGACTCAGCAAATGCTGCAGGAAATGTCAGCCAGTCAGGAACTCAGTCACTTAGTCCCGGAAAGGGTCTGGCGGGAATGGGAGAAGTCACTGTTAACCCAAACGCCAACTGTCTTTTTAACTCTGCTTAGAGACATACAGGCGCTTTCTCAGGTGTTACCCGGAATAACCGCCGATGATTCACAACTGCAACGATTGCAAAGAACATCGGCTTATTCCGATTCAGTGACGCTAAGATTTGCCAGCTTATTTATAGAGCAAGAAACCCCTGAGAGCCTGAAGCAGTTCTGCAGGCAACTGGCCATACCGAATCATTATCGTGACAGCGCTTTGCTGGCAAGAAATCATGAAGATTTCATTACCACACCGGAGCTCCCAGAAAAAGCTCAATTGGCTGCACTACTGAAACAAATTGACTACTGGCGCCGACCGGAGAAGCTGGAGCAGTTGCTACAGTTACGGCAAGCTGAATATAGTGAATCTAAGCAGCAGAAAAGTATTGCTGCTCAGCATAAAAAGTTACGTTCGGGGGCAGAAAAAGCCGCAGCGCTTAATGCTGGGACTTTGCAGCAGCAGGGCTTTACCGGTAAAGCCTTGGGCGATGCTTTACGCGAACAGCGTGAGCAGATACTGGCTGAGGCATTGAATTAACCTTCCAGCCAAGAAGTGTCGCTAATAGGCTCTAATTGTTGCGGTGAGTCTTTATGAGTCTGCTGGTATTGCTCCCACAACTGCTCGTAACTCACATTTAAAAGCGGATGCAGGTGGTGCCCGGCTATTTCAGCCAGTGGCCAGAGCACAAAGGCATTTTCAAGAATTTCGCCACGGGGCAACTGCGGTTGTTGCTCCCGAATAACGTCATCATACAATAAGACATCAATGTCTAATGTTCGCGGGCTGAACTTAGCACTGCCCGGAATCCGTCCGTTTTCCTGCTCAATGCGCTTGCATTCAGCCAGAACTTCGGTAACAGAAAGGTTGGTTATTACCTCCACCACCAGATTGTAAAAATCACTTCCGGAAAACCCTACCGAGGCACTGCGAAAAATTCTTGAGCGTTGTTGCCAGGTAAAGCTCTTTGCAATGGCTTTCAACCCTGCCCGAATATGTTTTTCACGATCCGTATTAGAACCTATTCCGAGAAAAACTTGCGCCACAACTTATCCTCTTACCCAAATGGGCTGTCGAAAACACTTCGGCGAACGCTTACAGCCACCGTTTTAGCATTAGGCACAGCTCCGGGTTTAGCCACCCGCACTTCAACGTTCTGCACACCGAATTCATTCAAAATGAGGCTGGCAACGCCTTCAGCAACCGTTTCTATGAGCTGACGCGGCTTCTCTGCTACCCAGGCCGACACTCGCTCGCTCACCAGTGCATAATCTAAAGCGTCGTCAATATTGTCAGTAACTGCCGCGCGCTGGTTGTCCCAGCTCATCTGAATATCCAGCACCAACTGCTGTTTTTTTCTTTTTCCCAGTCATAGACACCAATGATGGTTTCTACGGTTAAGCCTTCAATGCTAACGACATCAATATCTGCTTGTTCCATTTGTGTTAACCCGTGGTAATTGCCCAAAAAACCGCTTATTCTAGGGACATTGAGTTTTAATCGCAGTCTACCTTAACCAACGAGGGATTCGTACCCCATGACAGCGCTTACTTTACTGATGATACTTTCAGCCTACCTTCTGGGCTCTATCAGTAGCGCTGTGGTTATCTGCCGGCTTTGGGGCTTACCTGACCCGCGCAAAGAAGGTTCCGGCAACCCCGGAGCCACGAATGTTTACCGGGTTGGCGGAAAAATCCCTGCGTTATTAACTCTTTGGTTTGATGTTTTAAAAGGTATGGTTCCGGTGTGGGGCTCTTACTTTCTCGGCATTGAGCCCTTTTTCCTTGGGCTAATTGCGGTTGCAGCCTGCCTTGGCCATATTTTTCCGCTTTACTTTCATTTTCGTGGCGGCAAAGCTGTTGCTACCGCCTTAGGTGCTATGTTTCCGGTTGCCTGGGAAATGGCGTTGTTGCTCATTGCCACCTGGTTACTGGTTTTCCGTGTCAGCCGGGTATCCTCTTTAGCGGCTTTAGTAACCGTCTGTCTGGCACCCTTTTATGCCTATTGGATAAAACCCCAATACACAGTGCCGGTTATTATGATTTCGCTATTAATACTCTGGCGTCACCAGGCCAATATTCTGCGCTTGTCCTCCGGCGAAGAAAAAGCCTTTAAACGGCGTCGCTAATATTCACCATGGGTTTCAAATCTGTCATCGGCCATCTTGGGTGTGTTTTCACTGCCAATGGCTCACGTTCTCCCGCTTCTAAACGCAGAGCGCCCGCTAAGGCGATCATCGCACCGTTATCAGTACAAAATTCCGTACGCGGGTAAAATATCTGGCCCTTTTGTTTTTCTAATAAAGCTTCAAGTTTTGCGCGTAAATGCTTATTGGCACTGACCCCACCGGCAACGACCAAACGCTTGTAACCGGTTTCTTTTAGCGCCCGGCGACATTTAATCACCAAGGTATCAACCACCGCATCTTCAAATGCCCGCGCAATATCCGCCAGGGTCTGCTCATCACTGTCATTAGCGGCCAGAGTATTAGCCGCAGAAGTTTTCAAACCACTGAAAGAAAAATTAAGACCTGGTCTGTCTGTCATTGGTCTGGGAAAGGTAAAACGATCGCTGTTGCCCTGTTCAGCCAAAGCAGCCAATCGCGGCCCCCCGGGATAATCAAGCCCCATTAGCTTAGCTGTTTTATCAAAAGCCTCGCCTGCGGCGTCGTCTACTGATTCGCCCAGCAAATGATAATCGCCTATACCTTTTACTTGAACCAGTTGAGTATGCCCGCCGGAAACCAACAAGGCGACAAAAGGAAATTCGGGCTGGTTTTCTTCCAGCATAGGCGCCAGCAAATGGCCTTCCATATGATGAACTCCAACCGCGGGTAAATTCCATCCAAAAGCCAGACTACGACCAATACAAGCACCAACTAACAGAGCACCAACCAGCCCAGGCCCCATTGTATAAGCAATACCATCCAGTTGCTGATGCGAAATCCCGGCCTCTTTGAGCGCAGCTTTAATCAACGGTAAGGTCTTGCGCACGTGGTCACGAGATGCCAGCTCGGGCACTACGCCGCCGTAGTCGGCATGCAGTTTCACCTGCGAGTACAACTGGTGGGCTAATAAGCCTTTTTCGGTGTCGTACACCGCAACACCCGTTTCATCACAAGACGTTTCAATACCCAATACCCGCATAATACTAACCAATTCTGCTATTTACCGACAATTGACGCTATTTTACCTGATTTTTATTCGCATGACTCGCTGAAGTTAGAACACTTTTGGGAAAACTAAACACCGTAAACCGCCTAATCTGGTTGTAACTGACTAAGGTTGAGTTTACGAGTATCGAGCGGCCGGCCGTCAACATCGCGGAGTGTTAACTCCAGTTCCGGCTGCTCTTTCCAAATGACTTCAATTTGACCATAACGGCTTTCGGCATATGCTTCACCGTCGCGATAAACAGACGAGTAAGGCGTTTCACCGTCAAAGTTAACAGACCCCGGAGTCACCTGCCAGAGTGGATAAGACAGGAATTCATCTGACTTAGCGAACTCACCAAACAAGCGGCCACCACTGGCCAGCAATAATCCCGAAGGCTTCAGTTCGGTTAGCAGCTCTTTTAAACGATTTTGTTCGCGCAAGTATAGTGCCCAGCTGTCATAGCCGTTAGCAGGAGCTATTACCGGTGTCGCGCTCATAATAATGCGGACTTCGGCAGGCTGTTGTAATTGCTCCGCAAGCCACTGCCATTGTTCATCACCCAGCAAATCGCCCGTATTATTCGACTGATAAGGGCCTAAATCAGCATTAAATCGGCGAGTCTGACGCTCTACCCAGCCCACCTGGCTCAGTGGGTCACGGTTCCAGCGGCCATCCAGAACAATAACCTGCACACGTTGCGGTTCATTCCCAAAAATCACACTCTTCGCAATACCATGGCTTTGAAACAAACGTTCCGAGGTTGCCGGTTCACGCCAGAAAGTCAGAAAGTGGTTGCGAACAGCATAGCGATTCGGGTTATTTTTTCCGCTCTTATCATCCAGACTGTAGTCGTTGCGGTTCCATACCGACATAACCGCAGAGTTGCGCCGCAGAACCCGCGGCCCACGGTACCGGTTAAACACCTCATAGGCATCCAGTAAGTCGTCCATATCACCGGCGTTCTCGTCAATAGTATCGCCCAGGAACACAAAGACTTCAGGCTGCGCATGATTAATCGCATCCCAGACTTCCTGTCGCTTGGTATGGTCAATGCAACAGCCAAAAGCCACTCGTGTTGTCTGCTGTGCAGCTGCGCTAAACGCCCCCCCCAACAACAGAAGCAGCCAAACGACCCGTATTAGCATTAGAAATCCTCTTTAGTCACCGCACAGTGGCGCGCCTCTTCTGCTTCTATATCGCCACGAGCCAGTAATTTCTTGAGCGCCTGATCTAATGTTTGCATGCCCCGCTCTGCTCCGGTTTGGATAGAAGAGTACATTTGCGCCACTTTGTCTTCGCGAATCAAGTTCTTAATAGCGGGCGATGACAGCATAATTTCATGTGCGGCAACACGACCGCCCCCTACTCGTTTCAGCAAGCTCTGCGAAATAACGGCACGCAAAGATTCCGACAGCATAGAACGAATCATGGGTTTATCATCACCCGGAAATACGTCAATAATACGGTCAATGGTTTTTGGCGCAGAGGTAGTATGCAAGGTACCTAAAACTAAGTGCCCGGTTTCAGCTGCCGTCATAGCTAAACGGATGGTTTCTAAATCGCGCATTTCACCCACCAGAATCACATCAGGGTCTTCACGCAGCGCTGAGCGAAGCGCCGCACTAAAACTAAGAGTATCCCTGTGTACTTCGCGCTGACTGACCAGACTTTTTTGATTGTCATGAACAAATTCTATTGGGTCTTCAATGGTCAAAATATGCAACGAGCGGTTTTGGTTCAAATAATTCACCATGGCCGCCAATGTGGTTGATTTACCGGAGCCGGTCGGTCCGGTTACCAACACTAAACCCCGGTTAGCACTGACAATGTCCTTAAAGATTTCCGGAGCATCCAGTTGTTCTAAAGTGGTGACTTCCGCGGGGATCATGCGAAAAGCGGCAGCAATGCCTTTGCGTTGGGTAAACACGTTGGCACGGAAACGCGCGACACCTTCAATTTCAAACGAAAAATCACACTCAAGTTTTTCTTCGAACTCCTGCCACTGACCTTTAGTCATCACCTCAAACAACATGTCTTTCAGCTCATCCGGCTGGTGCTCGGGTTGATTTAGCGGACGAATGTCCCCATCCACTCTAATCATAGGGACACTGCCGGAGGACAAATGTAAGTCCGAAGCATTTTGTTTCACACTGAAGGCCAGTAATTCGTTAACATTCATATATCTTATCCCCGAATAAGTGAGATGACGGTGGCAATGACAACTAAGGTAGCAGAAAAGATAACAAATAATCTCGCGGAAATACGTCAGCAATTGCAGATTTTATCTGAAAAATCGCCACACCAGCAGTCAGTAAAATTGCTGGCGGTGAGTAAAAAGCACTCTTTGGATGCGATAAAAGCCGCTATTGCCGCCGGACAAATGCATTTCGGCGAAAACTATGTTCAGGAAGCCGTTGATAAAATTACTCAGCTAAAAGAACAAACTTCCGAGCCGGTACATTGGCATTTTATCGGCCCGGTTCAGTCGAACAAAACCAAAGACATAGCTCAGCACTTTGGCTGGGTACAAAGCGTGGAGCGGGAAAAAATAGCTCGCCGCCTGAATGAACAGCGCCCAGACAGTCTCGAGCAACTCAACATTTTACTACAGGTGAATATTGACGACGATGACAACAAGTCGGGTCTGGCGCCAGAGCAAGTTGAAGAATTAGCTGAGTATGTGATGAGCTGCTCAAAGCTTAAATTACGCGGCTTAATGACCATACTCAAAGCAGGAACAACGGAAGAACAACGCAAGCAAAGTTTTCAGCACATGTTTCGCCTTTATGAGCAACTGCAACAAACCTATGGAGCGCAAATTGATACCTTATCCATGGGGATGTCAGGTGATATGCGACAAGCAGTGCTTGAGGGTGCTAACATGGTACGTATTGGAACAGCAATTTTTGGAGAACGGGAGTCCTAATGAACGACATTCGGAATATTGCCTTCATTGGCGCAGGAAATATGACACAAAGCATTGTCGGCGGTATGTGTAAAAGCGGTTACCCTGCTGATAAAGTCTGGGTCAGTAACCCAAGTGACGCCAAATTAGAAAAGATGAAGTCCGAACTGGGCGTAAATACCAGTAACGACAATCTGGAAGTGGTGAATAACGCTGACGCTATCGTACTATCGGTTAAGCCTCAGTTAATGGCAGAAGTTTGCGCTCACTTACGTGAAAACGTTCACAACCTGACAGACAAATTGATTATTACCATTGCAGCAGGTATTCGTATTCCAAAATACCGCGAGTATTTAGGCGAAAACATCCGTATTATCCGGGTTATGCCAAATACGCCGTCACTGGTAGGTCAGGGCATGTCAGGTTTAGTTACGGACGATTCCGTTGACGAAGCGGATAAAAACTTTGTAACCGAAGCCTTTAATGGCGTAGGTGAAACTCTCTGGGTTAGTGACGAAGATCAGCTCGATATTCTCGGTGCTGTAGCCGGAAGCGGACCAGCTTACTTTTTCGAGTTTATGGACAGCCTGGCAAAAGCTGCAACAGAGCTTGGTTTTGATGCCGAAAAAGCCCGCGCTATGGTTCAGCAAACCTGTTTAGGTGCCGCTCAAATGGCGAAGGAAAGTGAATTATCACTGGAAGACTTACGCAAACAAGTCACCAGCAAAGGCGGTTCAACGGCCAAGGGTGTTGAAGCTTATCAAGACTCAGACTTACACGGCATTTCGGAAAAAGCGGTTAAAGCCGCGGTTAACCGCAATCAGGAAATGGCGAAACTCTTTTAGGAGTCATTATGAATAACGCCCTTACATTTTTAGTCGCAACCATAATTGATCTTTATCTGATCATTGTCCTGCTGAGACTCTGGATGCAGTTAACTCAGGCTGACTTTTATAACCCGGTCAGTCAATTTATTTATAAGGCAACCCAGCCAGTAGTGGGTCCGTTGCGCAGCTTTATGCCAATGCTGGGCAAGTTGGACACAGCCAGCTTAATTTTTGCGTTAGCATTAGGCATGCTAAAAGTAGCGGCGCTGGTCTGGCTTAACAACTTAGTTGTTGACCCGCTGGTGATTGTTATTCAGGGAATATTAACGGCTGTAAGCAGTTTGCTGTCAATGTTGTTCTGGGTACTGGTTATTCGGGCAATACTCAGCTGGTTCTCACAGGGGTACAACCCGGTAGAAGCCATGCTACATCAAATCACAGAGCCGTTATTAGCGCCTGTACGTAAAATTCTTCCTCCAATTGGGGGCTTAGATTTATCGGTACTGGTTGTCATTATTGCCCTGCAATTTCTACGCATACTCATTGGCGTTTAACGCTACTGGTGGAGGAAAAAGTGATGAGTAAAGCATTCTTTGTTAAAACAGTAATGGTCGTTTCTTTAATATTTTCAGGCATTGTCATGGCTGAACAGAAAGAGACGCTCGGCGACTGGGATGTTCACTACAGCGCTTTTAACTCCACCTCTTTATCTCCCTCTATTGCGACGCAATACGACTTAACCCGCAGCGCATCGAAAGGCGTGCTCAATATTGCGGTATTGGATAAAAACACTCAAAAAGCGCAAACACCCGGGGTAACCGGGCAAGTGGTTAATCCGCTGGGGCAGATACAAGAGCTCGATTTTCAACAGGTGACAGAAGGTGATGCCAGTTATTATCTGGCTCAGTTTGAGTACTCTAATGCTGAAACCCTGCGTTTTACCATTCAGGTTGGTGAGCAACAGTTTAAATTTAACCAGGAGTTCTGGTTAAACGACTAGCTTTAAACCGGCTTAACACCTATCGACTGAATATCACCTTTATCACTGATTTTCCTTACTGTCAGAATGACGTCGCCCAAACGTATATTGTCACCAATAACAACGCGGCGATGGAATTTCTGCGAGAAGTAATCAGCAATAGTGGTACTCAGTAGCGCATCGTCCAGGTTACCCAGAGGATAGAAACTGCCGACATCGGCCAGCGTCAGGTCGCCACGTAAAGTAAAGTCACCAAAGAAGTCTTTCTCCGATACTTTTAAGCCCTTACCTCCTGATGCGAGAATTCTGCTCACTTCATCAATATCGTTTACCGTTGCGGCGACCAGTAGGCCATCACCCTCTTCCACCATAGGCTGAGTTTCTGGCTGTAACCATTCGCCATCGCGAATTAACCCAACAAAAGTAGCCGGAGCCGTTAGTTTTAGCTCCTTCCAGGTATGGTCACAAGCTGGCGAGTTTTTGTCTATTTGATAAAGCCAGACTTCTAACGCTTCCTTGCTGGGAACTGAGGACAGCGGCATACGCTGCTGAGGTTTAGCTTTTAGCGGCACCTCAAGCCCTAACCAACGAGCCACAGGTGCAATACTCCATCCCTGAATAATGAGCGAAATCATCACCACCACAAAGGCAATATCAAAATACAACTCTTGCTCGGGTACGCCACTCAGCCAGGGGAATAACGCCAGTATGATAGGAACAGCGCCTCTTAAACCCACCCAGCTGATAAACACCTGTTCACGCCAGGGAAAGCTAAATGGCAATAAACTAATAACGACAGCTAACGGACGGGCAATAAAAATTAAGGTAAAGGCAATACCCACAGCCAACGGCGCATTAGCCATTAAATGAGAAGGCACAACAAGCAGCCCCAGAATCAGGAACATAGCTATCTGACTTAACCACGCAAGACCATCCTGTACCTGCAGTATATGCACCAGTTGGGGAAGTCGTGCATTACCAATAACAAAACCCATTAAATAGACCGCCAGAAATCCACTGGCATGGAGTTTTGCTGTTAGCGCATAAATGGAAATAGCGCAGGCTACCGCCAGCAATGGAAAGAAGCTAAAACTAAGAGGCAACTTACGTGCCGCAATAATGAATAACCGACCACCTAACCAACCTATGGTCAGACCGCCAATTAACTGCCAGATAATATCCATGCCTACCCAGTACCAGTCTGGGAAGTTGCCATTGGCTACGGCACCGGTCATGGTTAAAGTCAGAATAACGGCCATGGGGTCGTTACTACCCGACTCTATCTCAAGGGTTGATGCAACCCGCTCTTTAATCTGCAATCCACGGGACTGAAATATACCAAACACTGCCGCGGCATCTGTTGAGCTGAGTATAGCTCCCATTAGTAAAGCCGCAGGCCAGGGTAAACCAAACCAATAGACCGCGGCAGAAGCCACCAGAGTGCAGGTTAATGCAACACCTATGGTTGCCAGACTAATAGCCGGCCAAAGTGCCACCCTAAAGCGCTCGGGGTGCGTTCGCATACCACCGTCAAACAAAATAATGACCAAGGCCGCAGAGCCAATAAAAAATGCGACATCCGGGTTATTAAACTCGACACCTAATACACCTTGCTCACCCGCTAACATACCAATTAATAAAAAGGTCAGCAGCACAGGTGCACCCAGCCGGTTGGATGCTACAGCGGCTAAGATACTGACAACCAGCAGCAAGCCACACAATAAAATCAAGGTGTTAGCCGAATCCAAATAGAATCTCCTTATCTTTGTCTCTGCTTGTTCATCATAGCAGATTTCACTTAGCAGCTAATGTTAGATTTCAAATCCGGTTAAAACCCTTTATCCTGTGCCCCTTGATAATTAGGGTACAGGTTCGCTTATGACGTCACAAAAAACCTTAGTGCTGGCTACCGGCAACGCGGGCAAAGTTGCCGAATTACGTCACATGTTAAGTCAGACACATGGTACCGCCGACTGGCAAGTTCGCCCGCAGTCAGAATGGGACTTCGCCGAGGCTGATGAAACCGGCACCACTTTTGTTGAAAATGCCATTATAAAAGCTCGCCACGCGTGTCAGCAAACGGGGTTACCTGCTATTGCTGATGACTCAGGTCTGGCTGTTACTGCTTTAAATGGTGCTCCGGGCGTTTACTCGGCCCGCTACGCTGGCAGCAACGCCTCTGATTCCGACAACATACATAAATTACTGCAAGCCTTAGAGGGCATTGAAGAAAGTCAGCGTCAGGCCAGTTTTCATTGCGTACTGGTTTATATGCAAAGTGCAGAAGATCCGACACCAATCATCTGCCAGGGCCGCTGGGACGGACACATATTAACCAAGCCGGTTGGAGAAGAAGGTTTCGGCTACGATCCAGTATTTTGGGTTAAAGAAAAAAACTGTTCCGCAGCGCAATTAAGCAAGACAGAAAAACAAGGACTTAGCCACCGCGGACAGGCGTTAAAGTTACTACTTGAGCAGTTGGCTGAATGACTTCTCCTCTGACGCTTCCGCCGCTGTCTCTGTATATACACATTCCATGGTGTATTCAGAAGTGCCCTTATTGTGATTTTAATTCACATAAACTGACCGGAGATGTACCTGAAGCAAGTTATGTCGGCCGTCTTTTAGAAGACTTACGAGCCGACATTGACTGGGTTCAGGGCCGGGAAATTCAGTCAATATTTATCGGCGGAGGTACGCCGAGTGTATTGTCTGCAAAAGCAATACAGCAGTTAATGGACGGGGTTCGTTCAATCATCGCATTAAGTTCCGATTGTGAAGTGACGATGGAAGCGAACCCGGGAACCTTTGAGACTGAAAAATTCTCTGCTTTCGTTGCTGCAGGCATCAACCGCTTGTCTATTGGCGTTCAGAGCTTACAGGAACATCAGTTACAACGCCTGGGGCGTATTCACAATCCGCAACAGGCAAAGGATGCAGCTGCGCACGCAAGTGAATTACCGCTATCCAGTTTCAATCTCGACCTTATGCATGGTTTACCGGATCAGACCGTAGAAATGGCATTAGACGACCTACGTCAGGTCATTGCCCTGAACCCGCCGCATATCTCCTGGTATCAGTTGACGATTGAGCCTAACACGCTATTTGCGAGCCAGCCCCCGGAACTCCCGGACGACGATACACTGTGGGAAATTTATCAGCAGGGTCATAAACTTCTGGAAGCAGCAGGTTATTCTCAGTACGAAGTGAGCGCTTACGCTAAACCAGGCCATCAGAGCAGGCATAACCGTAACTACTGGCAATATGGCGACTATTTAGGTATTGGTTGCGGAGCCCACAGCAAAGTCACTCTGCCTCAAGAAAATAAAATTCTGCGTTGCGAAAAAGTGAAGCACCCCAAAGGCTATTTAGATTTAACCAAGCCCCTGCGCTATCAATTAAAAGAAGTTGCAGTAGATGACCGCTTGTTTGAGTTTTTCATGAACCAGTTCCGCTTACTGGAGCCAGTTAGTAAAAGTAACTTTGAACAAACCACGGCTCTTTCTGCAGAGGTAGCCTCAAAGCAGTTAACGAAGGCCAAAACTCTGGAGCTTGTAATGGAAGACGAGCTTAACTGGCAACTGACTCAACGCGGCCACCGATTTTTAAACTCGGTTCTGGATACGCTTCTGGATTAACCCAGAAGCGTGGCAGATTAGTTGATTTTAAACTGAAGGTCCCAAACGCCATGGCCTTTTCCTTCTCCCCGGCGTTCAAACTTGGTTTTTGGGCGATTGTCGGGACGTGGTACGTAGTCACCTGAAGACGACAAATTGGTTAACCGGGGTTCGTCATTCAGAACTTCCAGCATATGCTCTGCGTAGTTTTCCCAGTCTGTTGCAAGATGAATGACTCCGTCAGTCTCAATTTTCTGAATTAATAATTGCACAAACTCGGGCTGTACAATGCGTCGTTTATGGTGACGTTTCTTGTGCCAGGGGTCGGGAAAGAAAATTTGAACACAGTTCAGACTTTTATCCGGAATGCACTGTTTTAATACTTCGACCGCGTCTTCATGAAACACCCGAAAATTTTCCACCTCTGCTTCCTCAGCAGCCATAAGGCACGCGCCTATACCGGGTTCATGTACTTCTATGCCAATAAAGTCACGTTCGGGAGCATTAGCTGCCATCTCAACTAGTGAATGGCCCATACCAAAACCAATCTCCAGAGTTACCGGCGCTTGCCGGCCAAACACTGCGCCTAAGTCCAGTCGGCCATTCTCCAGAGTTAAACCTACTGAAGGCCAGAGACGCTCAATTGCAGCAGCCTGCCCTTTTGTCAGTCTTCCTTCTCTTTTCACAAAGCTGCGCACTGTTCTCACATATTTTCCCGCAGCGGCGGCTTCTTCGGCAGTTTTAAAATGGCTCATGACTTTCCTGAAAATGAATAACTTAGCTAATAGCAAAAAAACAGGCCTGAAAAATCAGGCCTGTTTAGAGTAGCGCTATTATCGCTATTTCGAGCAATCAATACAATCGGTATTAACGAGTTTTAGGTACCCGGTTTACGACTTTCAATGTTGCTTCAATGCGACGGTTTTCCTGACGATCAGCAGCGTTGTCTTCGCGAACTTTTGGTTGAGATTCGCCGTGACCTTTAAAGTCAACGCGGCTCTTCTCAATTCCATATCTGTTCACTAGCTCATTAGCGACTGTCTCAGCACGGCGCTCAGATAACCACTGGTTATATTTCGCTTCACCCGTACTGTCTGTATGTCCATGAATGGTAATATCCAGTTGTGGATGTTCCTTCATGAACTCCGCCATGTCTTTTATATCTGACTGCTCACCGCTACGAATTTTAGAAGAGTTAAGGTCGAACTCAACCAACAAATCTTCCGTAATGGTCTCGTTTTCATAAAGAATACAACCAGTCTCATCTACTGAGTAATTTTTAGGTGTATTGGCACATTTGTCTTTTGAATCAACAACGCCATCACCATCAGAATCTACAGGTTTAGACTCCGGCTCAGGTGCCGCTTGTTGAGGCTCCGGACGTGGCTCTGGACGTGTTCTTGGTTCAGGGCTGGTATCGCGACCACCAAAGAACCATTGCAAACCAACGTTTGCGAACATTTCTGTGTAGTCTTCTTCCCAACCACGCTGAGCTCCACCTTCCACACGCCAGGCCAGATTATCGGTTATAAAGCTACGATGACCAAGCGTGACTCGCGCAGCAACATCCGTCACATCACCAATTTCAGTGTTGTTTACACCTAAACCAGCATAAAAGTTGTTGTTGAAGTGGTATAGCGCATCAACACCGTAGCTGTCGCCGTAGGCGTCGCCTGCGCCAACCAGATCGGCTTCCATGTAGTCATAATAAATGCGGGCTTCCCATGCCTCAGTAAACATCATGCCGGCTTCAACGCCTGAAGTAATGGTTTTGAAACCGTCATCAACAGAGAATACTTGACCATTTTTTACCGCAACACGATCATCGTCGGCAGAAAATGCGCCTAAACGCGCGCCCAGATAAAAGTCGTTTTGCTCAACCTCAGTTTGTTGTGCAAAAACTGGAGCGGTTAATCCAGCGGTTAGCAAAGATATAGTGATTAGATTTAAGGTTTTCATTGCAAAGCTCCTTTTAATTGCAATAACAATCATGCTCGGAATATGAGACACTGTGTATGACATAAAGACTAGTACATTTTTTGAATAAGTCATTTTTATTTGCAGAGATTTACAGTTGACTCAGACATTTAGCTCACAGGTTCTCAATTGGTTTCAGCAATACGGGCGCAAGCATCTGCCATGGCAGAAAAACGTCACGCCCTATCGCGTCTGGGTGTCAGAAATTATGCTGCAACAAACCCAGGTCACTACCGTTATTCCGTACTTCGAACGTTTTATGGCAACCTTTCCTACGGTTCAGGAACTGGCCTCAGCCCCACAAGACAAAGTATTGAATTTATGGACTGGATTAGGCTATTACGCAAGAGCCCGGAACCTTCATAAAACCGCAAAACTTGTTTGCACTGAATATAACGGTGAATTTCCAAAAAAAGTTCATGAACTCGAACAATTACCTGGGGTTGGCCGCTCAACAGCGGGTGCAATTCGCTCTCTTGGACATGGTGAGTACGCGCCTATTTTAGATGGCAACGTTAAGCGTGTATTAGCACGCCATTTTGCTGTTTCTGGCTGGCCTGGTAAGGCAGATGTTTTGAAGCAGCTGTGGCAACTGAGCGAACAGTTGACCCCGAAGCAAGACTCCGGCGCATACAATCAGGCAATGATGGATATCGGTGCAATGATTTGCACTCGCAGTAAACCGCTTTGCGAGCAATGCCCTGTCAATAGCACCTGTATTGCCAGAGCAACGGACACAATAGCACAGTATCCGGGAAAGAAGCCGAAAAAGATTAAACCAGTAAAAACAACCCACATGCTGCTTTTTCGGCATAATCATCAGTTCTTGCTGGAGAAGCGCCCCCAGTCTGGTATATGGGGCGGGCTTTGGTGCTTTCCACAATGTGATGAGGAAACGGACATTCCTTCCTTAGCCCAACAATACGGTGTCACTGAACTGGCAAGACAGCAACTGACACCTTTTCGTCATACTTTTAGTCACTTCCACCTGGATTGCAAGCCTCTGCTGATTGATGTCGCTCCCTCTGAGATTTTACTCAACGAAGCTCAACATTTATGGGTAAAGGCTGATACCAATCAGGACTTGGGCTTTGCTGCACCAACCGTTAAACTGATGGAGCAGTTAACTACTAAATAGGTGAACACCGCATGAGCCGCACTGTATTTTGTGAGCATTTTCAAAAAGAAGCCGAAGGCCTCGATTTTCAACTCTACCCCGGCGAGCTGGGCGAGCGTATTTTTAACCATATATCAAAAGACGCCTGGGCTGAGTGGCAAAAGAAGCAGACCATGCTGATAAACGAAAAACGGTTAAACATGATGGATCCGACTGATCGTGAGTTTCTTGAAAAGCAGATGACAGCCTTTTTATTCGAAGGAAAAGCCCCTGAAATTGAAGGCTACACCCCACCAGAGAGTTAATGCATTACATTAACGAATTTCCGGACTTGACTCTTTTTTCTTGTAAATCGAAATTATTGTCTAATATATTGACAATAGGTATGGCTTATGAGCCTCGCTGGAGCTTAGACAGCCAATCTGTTAGACTACTAACGAATTCAACAAAAGGGAGTCTCTATGAAAGCGCCATCCTGGCGAAGAGCCGTACTGAAAGTGGGGAGTGCGCTCATCGCGCCAGATGAAACTGGGGTTAGCACCAAATACCTATTACCCATAGCTCGTTTTATTAACGAGTGCCGAGAACGCGGGCAAGAAGTTGTCTTAGTCTCGTCAGGCAGCGTTGCTGCCGGCCGCAAACATTTTAACTTTGAACACAAGAAAGTACCGGTTGCTGTGCGTAAAGCAATGTCCGCAGTCGGTCAAAATGAAATGATGGGTTACTGGTCACGCTTTTTCGATTCCCCCTGCGCCCAGTTGCTTATGACCCACAGTGACTTACGCGACCGAGCTCGCTACGTCAGCATTAAAAACACCCTAAACAGATTGTTAGAGCACGACATTTTACCGGTGGTAAATGAGAACGATGCTCTTGCTACTGACGAAATGAAAGTGGGTGATAACGACAACTTGTCGGCCATGATCGCGACTTTGGTTGATGCCGACGCGCTGTTTATTTGTTCAGACATCGACGGTCTGTATGACTCAGATCCGAACCTGAATCCGGACGCGAAAAAAATACCGGTGGTTGAACAAATTGACGAAAGCATTTATTCGCTTGCCGGTGGTTCAGTAAGTTCCGTCGGTACCGGGGGAATGCGCACTAAAGTTGAGGCGGCAGAAAAAGCTACTTCACACGGTATCGATACTTACATAGTTAACGGTCGTAAGGGTGAAACTTTTGAATCGTTACTACAGGGGGACATCCCCGGCACATTATTCCGTCGCCAATCTGATCCAATTAGCAATAAAAAGCATTGGTTAAGACATACTCTGGTTGCCCAGGGTGAAATATTGGTTGATGAAGGTGCTGAGAAAGCATTAATTGAGAACGGTGCCTCACTACTGAGTTCAGGCATTGTTGATGTACAAGGTGACTTTGATCGCGGTGACGCCGTGCTGGTTCGCAGCGCCAACGATACTGACGCTATCGCAAAAGGTATTTGTCAGTACAGCGCACATGAACTGATGCATATTAAAGGGCAGCAAACGGAAGATATAGCGGAGAAATTTGGCTATAGCCCAATTACGGAAGTTATTCACCGCGACGATCTAATGATTTTGGAGGATTCATGAGCCAGCAACTAGCAAAAGAAATTTCGCAACGCGCCGCAAAAGCGGCACGCGCTGTAGCAACCTTATCGGAAACGGACAAAAACGCCGTACTTCAAAAAATGGCTGACGCTATTCGCGCACGTCAGGATAAGATTATTGAAGTAAATAAAAAAGATTTGGCCACAGGCAAAGAAAAAGGCCTAAGCGACGCTATGATGGATCGCCTGGAATTAACGCCAGAGCGTGTCGAAGGCATGGCTTCTGCCATTGAAGAGATCATTGCATTGAAAGATCCTGTAGGCGACAGCTACGTTCTCGATGAGCGCCCTAACGGCATGAAAATTGAGAAAATGCGTATTCCTCTCGGCGTTATCTGCATGATTTATGAAGCACGTCCGAATGTCACAGCTGACGCTGGAGCGCTATGCTTTAAGTCTGGTAACGCAGTAATTTTACGTTGTGGCCGGGAAGCCATTGAGAGCAGTAAAGCCATTGCTGAAGCCTTGCACGAAGCTTTAGAAGCCAGCAATCTACCTAAAGACGTTATCACCGTGGTGCCAACACCTGACCGCGAACTGATGACTGAACTTCTGCAACAGAAAGACTATATCGATCTGGTTATTCCTCGCGGCGGTGAAGGTCTGATTCACTTCGTTAGCGATACCAGCAAAATCCCAGTCATTCAACATTACAAAGGTGTTTGCCACCTGTATGTGGATAAAGACGCAGACCTTGATAAAGCTCTGGCAATTTTACTTAACGGTAAAACTCAGCGTACCGGCGTTTGTAATGCGCTCGAAGGTCTACTGGTTCATCAGGACGTTGCTGATAAGTTCTTGCCTATGGCTGCTAAGGCTCTGGCAGAGAAAGACGTAACCATCCACGCCGATAAGCGTTCAGTAAGCTACTTTGATGGCGCTGATGAGATTGCAGACGATGCTTTTGGTGAAGAATACCTGGCTCTTGAGATTGCGGTTCGCACCGTCGACAACTACGAAGGTGCTATTGAGCATATTCAGGAGTTTGGTAGCGGTCATACCGAAGTTATTATCACTGAAAACGATGAAACCGCTAAGCGTTTCATTCGTGAAGTAGATTCAGCCGTTACCATGGCAAATGTCTCTTCTCGCTTCTCTGATGGCGGCCAGTTAGGTTTGGGTGCTGAAATTGGTATCTCCACCAGCAAGCTGCACGCATACGGACCAATGGGTCTTGAGGCACTAACAACTGAAAAATTCGTGGTGACCGGTAACGGTCAGGTTCGCGACTGATTCAGTGCTTAGCGCATTAAAAAGCCCCGGTCACTTCAAGTGGCCGGGGCTTTTTTTATGGCTTAAAACTTAACGACGATAGCCTGTTAATAGTTCTGGCCAGTCACGGGACTCCTTCCAATAGAAGGTTTCATTCTTCTCTTTTTCTTTGCGTAAAGAGCGCAATAGCCGTTGGATATTAGCTTCTTTCCAGTCACCGTTTTCACGGAAGTCGCACTTGTCAAAATCGACAATCCAGGCTTTGTCTTTGTCATCCAGCATAAGGTTGTGACAATTTAAATCTGAATGGTAGACACCGGTATCATGCAATTCTTTAATGACGCTTCCCAACTTTTGCCATAGCTCCGCGGATAGTTTCTTTTCACGCAGTAAGCGAAAAACATCGACAGCCCCCGGAATAACTTCCACCAATATGTCTGCTTTGTAACTAAAAACTGCTGTTTTTTCCATACGAGCGGCTACCGGACGCGGAACGGGCAAACCAATTTCCCGCAGTTTTAGCAGCAAATCAAATTCATGAATTGCCCGGCTTTTTTCCGCCGGCTCACGTAAAAAACGATCTTTATTAATTTTACCAACTAAACCACCACGATAGTAATGCCGCAGTAAAAGTCCCAAATCGCCTTGCTGAATAAACCAGACTGTTGCGCGTCCCGTTGAGTTTCCTGCAATTGACTTTTGTTGCTGCCAATACTGGGCTGTGAAATGTTTATCTTCTATGGTTTCAAAAATATCGCTGTCGTAGCGAATAAGCCCTTGGGGACTCTGCTCTGTTTTTATCATACCGCTTCCTGTCAGAGTATATTCCAGTGCCCGCTTTAATACTCTTAACGTAGCACCCTGGTGCGTTTGTAAAACGCTTTTAGCAGCTTCATGTTGCGCTTTCATGACAGCTGTCTGCTGCATCAACTCCACAGCTTGTTTAATTTCTCCGGCATTATTAACCCACTGAACGGCACCGGCTTTTGCCAGTTCACCATAAACTTGCGGGAAATTGAACACGTGCCGCCCTGACATAACATTGGAGCCAGCAGCTATAACTTCAAGGGGGTTGTGCCCTCCTCGTTCAATAATACTGCCACCGACAAAGCTGGCTGAGGCTAATTGCCCCCAAAGCATCATTTCCCCCATGCTGTCAGCAAGAAAGACATCACAATCTTCAGGTATCGCATTACTCTCGCTTCTGCGGGCAAGCTTAAGCCCGGACTCCCGTATCATTTTTGCTACCACCTCAAATTGCTCAGGGTGTCGCGGGGCAATGATAAGACAGGAATTGGATAAGTCCTGTTGAATCAGTTTATGTGCCTCTAACAGCAGCTCATGCTCGCCCGGATGACTGCTACTGGCAAGCCACACATGTCGCGACGCACAGCTTTGCCGCCACAACAGAGCCTTCTCAATATCTGTGACAGAAAGCTCAATGTCGTATTTTAGGTTTCCGTCCACAAAAAGCACACTATCGGGGACACCTAAAACCTTCATTCTGCGCGCCGTTTCTTTATTCTGAACGGAAACCAGTGTCAGTTGTTTCCAGACCTTCTTCATCAACCAATGAAAACGCCGATAACCTGCCGCTGAGCGAGCCGAAAGTCGCGCGTTTAACAATGCGACAGGAATATTCGCTTTGGAAAATTGGTTCAACATTTGCGGCCAAAGCTCGGTTTCCATTACCCACACGGCTTTAGGTTTAAACTTACGCACAAAACGCTTCGCGGCACCCGGAGTATCTATCGGCCAATAACGGCAACTAACAGTGTCGCCAAAATGCTGCTGGATAAGTTCCCGGGCCGTTGGTGTCATACAGGTAATGAGTATTTTTTGACCTGGCTCCTGACGCAAAAGCTGCTCGATTAACCGTTTCGCCGCTAAGGTTTCACCAACGGAAACACTATGAATAACCAAACAGTCGTGCTGTTTTTTATCAACAGAGCCCAGCGCAAGCCGTTCTGACCAGTTCTGACGGTAGCGACTGTCTTTTCCGCCGCGTAGCCACAACCAGACAAAAACGGCTGGAGTGACCAGCCGTATTAATACTCCGTAGATCCACAATTGCATATCATTTAACGCCAGTATTCGGCTATCCACTTGGTTGGCAGAACCTTACGGTACCACTTGCCGCTTCGGCCTTCCAACGCGTCATCCGGATGCGGCTTGCCGTGGAAAATAATAACTTTTGCTTCTTCCGGAATACGCGGTTCCTGAAAGAAACTAAGCGGAAACGGACGCAGACAATGGCGCTTAAAGCTACGACACCACTTTTCCGGCCAGTACGTCAGCTTGTTTTGGCGATCGACAAAATGGGTAATATATTCCTGCTCATTTCGTACGTCAGCGATAGCCGCTTTCGGATCTTTTTTCAGATGTTCTAACGCGTCTTCATGAGCGCCAATATCAAAACGAAATACCGATGTATTCCCGGTAGCGTCAGATTTATCCCACTCTTTGATCACCATAAACTCACCTTCCGGCTCAAAGAACTCGTCCAGACTACCAACAATAATAATATCCAGATCCAGAAATAAGGTGGGGCCTTCAAGATCATAAAGCGGGTTCGCAAAGCAGGTAAGCTTTAACCAGCCGTGACCTTTTGACCAAGGAACTTGTTCATCAAAGTCTTTAAAGCCAATTTTAGGAATAGCTTTTACTTCAATGTCGTCATTGATACCCTCAAAGTCATCGGTAAAACAGACAAAACGGAACGGGCGACTAAGGTGGCGACTGACCATTGAATGCAACGTATTGACGTAATCGGGGCCATACTTTTTACCCCATTTAATGCAAATGACATTGACCGGTTTTTGCTCTGATGAATTCTCGTTATCCGTTACCTGGCTCATAACTACTCCAATCTGAAACTGAAACTACCGCGCATCATGCCATATTTTGGTGCATTTAGGTATGCCGATCTGAACCGCTGAATAGAACGTAATGAAGCTATCAACCCTAACTCCTCACTGTTTATGAAAATTCATACTCTACGACTCATACTTGGCGACCAACTCAATGCCAGACATTCGTGGTTCAGAGAAAAGGACGCGGGTGTACTTTATGTAATGATGGAGCTCAAACAAGAAACTGATTACGTTGTTCACCATCGGCAAAAAGTATTAGCTTTTTTCGCAGCGATGCGGGCTTTCGGTAACGCTCTGAACACGGCAGGACATCAGGTAAACTATATAAAACTTGATGATGATACTAATGAACAAAGCCTGACTCAGAACCTTCAGCAGTTAATGAAAAAGTACGAAGTGACCACTCTGGAATGTCAGCAACCCGACGAATACCGGCTCGATCATCAACTGAAAAGCTGGGCCGGCGCCAATAACATTCATTTAAACTGGTTTGATACAGAGCACTTTCTTACCGGCCGCAACTCGCTAAAAGAGTATTTCCCCAATAGCGAAAACTACTTAATGGAAACCTTCTACCGAAGGGTACGTAAGCAATACGATATTCTAATGGAGGGAGGACGTCCGACTGGTGGCCGCTGGAATTACGATAAAGAAAACCAGAAAAAGGTTCCCGCAAGTCATGACGTAGAACTGCCTTTAATCTTCTCCAATGACGTATCAGATATAGATGAACTGCTGCGTAGCAGTGAAATTAAAACCATGGGACAAGCGAACGCTGCTCAACTGATATGGCCGGTTAACCGAAAACAGTCTAAACAGTTGCTTGAACATTTTTGTCAATTCGGACTTCCTGATTTTGGTCGTTATCAGGACACCATGGCAACAGAAAACAACGTTGGGAAGGCCCACTGGAGTCTTTATCATTCAAGGCTTTCATTTTCTCTAAACACCAAAATGCTGAATCCGTTAGAAGTGGTTAACGCTGCTATTGATGCCTGGTCGAAAAACAAAGACACCATTTCCCTAGCCCAAATTGAAGGCTTTTGTCGGCAAATTATTGGCTGGCGAGAGTTTGTTCGGGGCATTTACTGGGCGCATATGCCCGACTATAAAAATCTTAACGCACTTAACCACACCAGACCGCTACCGGAGTTTTACTGGACTGCCAATACCAAAATGGCATGTTTGCATTACGCCGTTAGGCAGTCGTTAGACTATGCCTACGCCCATCACATACAGCGGTTAATGGTAACCGGAAATTTCGCTCTGCTGGCCGGCGTATCACCGGACGCTTTGGATGACTGGTATCTTGGTATTTATATTGATGCCATTGAGTGGGTGGAACTGCCCAATACTCGCGGCATGAGTCAGTATGCCGACGGTGGGCTAATAGCAACCAAGCCCTACATTGCCAGTGCCAACTATATGCAAAAAATGGGGCACTATTGTAAAGAGTGCTATTATGATCCGAAGAAGAAAATCGGCGAAAAAGCCTGTCCTTTTAATAGCCTGTACTGGCATTTTATTGAACGTCATAAAGAACGCTTTAAAGACAATCACAGAATGAGCATGATGTATCAGGTCTGGAATAAAAAAACCGAAGAAGAACAGCAGGCGTTAATGAAACAAGCCGAAACTTATTTAGATAATATCAACGAGTTATAAAAGGAAGCACAATGAAAAAATGGATGGTGTCATTATTTTTTACGTTTCTACTGAGTGCCTGTAACTCTCAACCAACGCCGGTAGCCGAAGTTGTTGACGACTTTGAAGCCGAGCGTTACCTGGGAAAATGGTACGAAATAGTCCGCATGCCACACAGCTTTGAAGAAGGCTTGCAGGGTGTTACGGCAGAGTATCGCTTAAATGGTGATGGCACACTGGAAGTGACCAACCGGGGTTATCACACCCAAAATGAAGAATGGCAAACCGCTATTGGATTGGCTGAGCCAGTCGAAAACATGGAGGCCGCATATCAGGTCACCTTCTTCTGGCCCTTTTATGGCGGTTATTACGTAAGTTGGTTAGGTGGTGATTATCAGCAGGCTATAGTAACCAGCGACTCACACGAGTATTTCTGGTTTTTATCGAGAAGTCCTGATGTTTCTCAGGCAGATATTGATTACGCTTTAGCCAAGGCTCATGAGTGGGGATATGACATCGACCAGATGATCACTGTTGATCATCCGGCCGAGTTAAGAGACGCTAATTAACTAAAACGACGCGCAGCGCCCTTACCGGAGTTGCGCTTAGGTCCGCCACGAGCATCGCGGTCACGCGGTGGGCGTGGCGCACGTTTAACTTGCTCATCACTTAGTTCCAGACCCATAGGCTGTTGACGCACACGAGCTTTTTTCAGTACGTGCATAATGTCTTTTGGCATACCTTTTGGTAGCTGCACTAAAGAATGATTATCAAACAACTGAATTTGCCCAATATACTTGCTGTCCATTGATGCTTCGTTAGCAATAGCCCCAACGATGTCACCCGGACGAGCGCCGTGCTCACGGCCTACCTGAATTTTGTAGGTTTCAAAATCGACATCCGCTGCACGACCACCACGTTCGGCACGAGGTTTACGCTTATCGCCACGGTCACTGCGTTCATTACGACCTGAACGTTCACTACGCTCGTTGCGTGCTTCACGTACCGGACGGTCTTCTTTCAGGAACAACGGGCGCTGCTCATTATGCTGAGCCAATAACGCTAAAGCAATTTCTTCAGCACTTAACTCTGACTGTTCCAGCCACTCGCCTAACAGTTTCTCTAGCTTAGGCTTATCGGCGCTTGCAGTTTCAGGAGCCAGTGACGCCTGCAACTTCTCTAACAATTGTTGCTGACGGTACTTGCTCAGTTCATTTGCGTTTGGTACTTCAAAGAACTCAACCGGTGCATTGGTTAAGCGCTCATAGTGACGCAACAAATGACGTTCTTTTGCACGGAAGAAAAGAATCGCTTCACCAGTACGGCCCGCACGACCAGTACGTCCAATACGGTGAACATAAGATTCAGTATCGCTTGGTAAGTCATAGTTAATAACGTGCGTAATTTCAGGAACGTCTAAGCCTCGAGCAACAACGTCGGTCCCTACCAGAATTTCGATGTGTCCACTACGTAACTGACTGACAGTCTGCTCACGCTGAGCCTGGTTCAAGTCACCGCTTAATGGCGCCGCTTTAAAGCCGTTGCGTTGCAATAATTCAGCCACATCCATCGTATCCTGACGGGTACGTACGAAAATCAGTGCGCGCTGATACGGAGTCACTTCTAACAATCGAGTCAGAGCGGTCATTTTCGTCATGCCCTGAACTTTCCATGCTTTCTGCTTAATCGTCGCTTTTTCGCGGGCAATAGCTTCAATCTGAATGTTCAGCGGATCTTTCAGGAAAGTTTTTGCCAGTTTGCGAATTGCATTCGGCATAGTTGCTGAGAATAACGCGCGTTGCGCCGTATTCGGTACAGCTTTTAGAATCGTCTCGATGTCTTCAATGAAACCCATGTTAAGCATTTCATCAGCTTCATCCAGAACGCCCACTTTCAAACCATCTAGTTGCAGGACGTTTTTATTCAATAAGTCGATAAGACGACCCGGGGTACCAACAACAATAGCGGTTCCCTGCTTCAGGGCTTTAACCTGAGGACCAAATGGAGCGCCACCGTAAACGGTTGCTACGCCAACACCACGCATTTTCGCAGCAAAGCCTTCAAGCGCTTCAGCTACCTGAATAGCCAGCTCACGAGTTGGAGTTACGACTAATACTTGAGTTTGCTTAACCGACGCATCAATTTTTGCCAGTGCAGGCAGGCCGAATGCAGCAGTTTTACCGGTACCGGTCTGAGCTTCGCCCAGCACGTCTTGCCCTTCCAGCAATGCAGGAATAGCCTGTAGCTGAATAGGAGTCGGAGTTAAAAACTGCATTGCGTTTAATTGTTCAAGCACAGCACTAGGTAAGGCCATGTCGTTAAACGACAGACCCGTTTGGGTATTTGACATATTTGTCTCACTTTATTCCCGTTTGCCCATTGGCAAACACAATAAAAAAGGGGTTATGGCCCGGCAACAGGAATCAGTGTTCAGTCTCTAAACTGTCTGGACTGGAATCAGGCGCTGCAACCCCACGAATCAAGGGTGACCGCTGCCTCATCAGTTATGCGGTGTTCCTTGAGGAACGGCGGATTATACGTTTTTTTACTCAAAAAGCAATGCCTTTGACCTTTTTTTCACCAAACGCATCTATTTCCGTCAAAATAATCGAAAAAGTTGAACCATTTCTTTTTATATTGCCTACATTATTAGAGTTATTCTCAAATTTGGAGGAATTATGTCAGCACATTCTATGTCATCCCTGACTAAGAAAGACTGCTTTATTGAAGGTCACTGGGTTCCTACGGACAAACGTTTCTCAGTCACTAACCCTGCAACTGGCGAAGTAATAGCCGAGGTTGCTGACGCTGACGAAGATTTAACTCAACGTGCCATAAACGTTGCAGAGACAGCTCTTAAAAGCTGGCGCAAGAAAACCGCCCGTGAACGCGCGATGCTGCTGCGTAAATGGTACGAAGCTATGATGGACAACAAGCAGGCACTGGGTGAATTAATGAGTGCCGAGCAAGGTAAGCCCGTCGCCGAAGCCGTTGGCGAGGTCGAATACGGCGCCAGCTTTGTTGACTGGTTTGCCGGTGAAACTGAACGCATCGATGGCGATATATTACCCAACGCTGATAGCAGTAAGCGTGTAATGGTCACTAAAGAGCCGGTTGGTGTCTGTGCGGCCATTACCCCATGGAATTTCCCCAACGCCATGATCACTCGTAAAATTGCGCCGGCACTGGCAGCGGGCTGCACTATCGTGGTTAAGCCACCGCAATTAACTCCGCTTTCTAGTCTGGCATTAGCCCAACTGGCTAGTGAAGTTGGCATTCCCGACGGCGTTATTAATATTATTCCGACCAGCGATGCTAAAAGTGTAGGTAAACGTCTGGCGACCTCACCACAGGTTCGCAAGCTGTCATTTACCGGCTCTACAGGTGTCGGGAAAATTCTAATGCAGCAATGTTCAGAGCACGTCACAAAATTGTCTCTTGAGCTTGGTGGTAATGCTCCATTCCTGGTCTTTGACGATGCCGATATAGAGCAAGCCGCGGAACAGCTAATAGCCTGCAAATTCCGCAATGGCGGGCAAACCTGTGTTTCAGCGAACAGAATACTGGTACAACAGTCTGTAGCTGAAAAATTTACCGACGCGGTTGTCAGTAAAGTGAAAGCTTTGAAAGTAGGACCAGGTACCGAAGAAAATGTCGACTTAGGTCCGCTTATCGATCAGGATGCTGTCGATAAAGTACAACGTTTAGTGCTCGCTGCTAAATCTGACGGTGCAACCATAGAAACCGGTGGTTCAGTAATGACCGAGTTAGGCGACTTATTCTATGCGCCAACGGTCATTACAGGCGTAACCGAAGAAATGGATATTAGCGAAGAAGAAATCTTTGGTCCGGTAGTAGCTATCAATACCTTTGAAACAGAAGAAGAAGGCATTGAAAAAGCCAACAATACACCATTTGGCCTGGCTTCTTACTTCGCAGCCAAAGACACCGCACGTATTTTCCGCGTAAGTGATGCGCTTGAATACGGCATGGTTGGTGTAAATACTGGTGGCATATCGCACGCTTATAACCCATTCGGTGGCATCAAAGAATCCGGTGTTGGCCGTGAAGGTTCTAAGTACGGTATCGACGAATATCTTGAGTTAAAAACGGTGACTCTTGGCGGACTTGGATGAACCCGTTTGAAAACACACTGAAGCAGTTACAAAGCCACTTCGACAGCGGGCTCACTCGCCCGCTGTCATGGCGTTTAAATCAGCTTAAACAGCTTCAGCGCTTTCTTACTGAAAACGAAAAGTCTTTATTGCAAGCTCTCAAGTCTGATCTCAACAAACACCCTAGCGAAGCGCGTTTAACTGAATTACAGTTCCTCCAAAGTGATATTAAGCAGACAATTAAAGCTCTTCCTAAGTGGAGCAAACCTCGCAAAGTTGGTAATCCTTTACTGGCCTGGCCGGCGAAAAGCCAGCTAGTACCTGAGCCGCTTGGTATTGTGCTGATTTTAGGTGCATGGAACTACCCTTTACAGTTACTTCTCGCGCCTTTAATTGCAGCCATAGCCGCTGGCAACTGTGCCGTCATAAAACCCTCTGAACATGCAATAGCAACAGCAGACCTACTGGCGCGCCGATTACCAGACTACCTGGACAATGCCGCAATAAAGCTCGTGACAGGATCCGTAACGGAGTCACAACAACTGACAGCACTGCCCTTCGATCACATTTTCTATACTGGCGGAGAAAACGCAGCCAAAGCAATTATGGCGTCTGCCGCTGAAAACTTAACCCCGGTTACGCTGGAGCTTGGCGGTAAAAGCCCGGCAGTAGTTTTAACCGACGCACCCATTCAAGTTGCCGCCCGCCGTATTATCTGGGGTAAGTTTCTTAATGCAGGCCAAACCTGTATTGCGCCGGATTATGTGCTGGTAGAGGACAGCGTGAAAGAACCGTTAATTGCCGCCATGCAGCAGGAACTCATCAGTTTTTACGGTGAAGATCCTCAGCACAGCAGTGATTACGGCAGGATCATCCATCAGCAGCACTGGCAGCGTCTGACGCAAATGCTGGAAGGCGAAAACGTGGTTGTCGGCGGCGACTCTGATAAGAGCGAACGTTATATCGCTCCCACAATAGTGGATGGTGTAAAAGACGGCAGTGCGCTCATGCAGGAAGAAATTTTTGGTCCGATATTGCCGATTATAACCATTAAGTCAGCAGCAGACGCCATTGAGGAAATCCGCCGCCATCCAAAACCACTAGCGCTCTACGCGTTTAGCAACAATCAGCGCCTGCTCGATTTATTTACACAACAAGTGTCTGCCGGCAATGTTTGTTACAACGACACACTCATGTTCATGCTGAACGACGAATTGCCTTTTGGTGGCGTTGGTCGCAGCGGTATGGGCCGCTACCATGGTAAATGGGGCTTCGATACCTTCAGCCACTTAAAACCCGTGATGAAACGCAGTTTTCGCTTTGACGTCGCTTTACACTACCCACCCTACAACAAGTTAAAAGATAAAATCTTATCCTGGTTTAGTCATTAACCATTGAAATTACGCGTTCGCGTCTGCATATCTCTGATAACAGAGATTGAAATGACTTATTAAAACAGGAGCGTCGCAGCTGATGTCCGAATCCAATATCGTTAACCTTGACTTGCAGAACTTTCAGCAAGTTTTGCTGGAAGGCTCAAAAGAAAAACTCATTATTATCGATTTTTGGGCTGACTGGTGTGAACCCTGCAAACAACTTATGCCAGTGCTTGAAAAGCTGGCTATGCAATACAGTGATCAGGTTATTCTAGCCAAAATAAACTGTGATGAGCAGCAAGAGTTGGCCGCACAGTTTGGTATTCGCAGTTTACCTACAGTAGCCTTTTTTAAAGATGGTCAGCCAGTTGACAGTTTTGGCGGAGTAAAAACTGAAGGTGAAATTCGGGAAATACTGACAAAACACCTGCCCAGTCCGTCAGACGACTTAATTCAACAAGCTCAGACAGCTATGGGCGAAGGTGACGCGAATACGGCTTATACGCTGGCTAAGCAAGCTTACGATTTAGACAATACCAGTATGCAGGCTCTTAAACTCTTAGCCGAAGCGGCGGTCGATGCCGGTCGGTTGGATCAGGCCAAAGAACTGGTCGCTAAGATTCCGCTGGTCGAGCAAGACGGTGACTACCAGCGCATAAAGGGCAAGCTTGAGTTGGCCGAGGATGCCGCTGACTCTCCGGAGTTACGCGCGTTACAAGAGCAAGTAGAAAGTAACCCCGACGACCAGGCTTTAAAATTACAGTTAGCACTTAAATTTCACGAAGCAAATCGTGACGAAGAAGCCCTGCAGCAGGTTTTCACTGTATTAGGTAAAGACGTCAATTTTGCTGATGCGAAAAAATACGCACTCGACATTATCAATTCATTACCCGACGGTGATCCTCTGGCAGCGACCTATCGTAGAAAACTGTACAGCACAATGTATTGAAGACTTGTATTGATGGTTGTTAACTAGCAGCAGTGTTTGGCCGGCTCCCCCAGCCGGCTTCTTTTTATCCGGACGTTTTGTGATAATAAACTCATGCAGGAAAATTATAACCAACGCATTCAGTCAGGAGTGCTCCAGCCCGATGAATATCAGTTAAAGGCGGTAAAAGCGCTGCAGCAACGACTGGACTCACTTGCACGCGGACATAAGCCCAAAAGTCTTTACTTATTTGGTCCGGTCGGCCGGGGAAAAACCTTGCTGATGGATATGTTTTATCAACACCTTCCTCAAAGCCAGGCCATTCGGCTGCATTTCCATCATTTTATGGCTAAAATCCACGAAGAACTGAATCGCCTTCAGGGCGAAGCTAACCCTATGCAGATTATTGCAAAGAGGTGGTCACAGCACTATTCGATAATCTGTCTGGATGAGTTTTTCGTTGAAGATATTGGTGATGCAATGATTTTAGCCGGGCTATGGCATGCGCTGTTCAACGAGCAGGTTAGTTTAATAACAACCTCGAACGCCCCACCTAATGAGCTCTACAGAGATGGTTTGGCGCGTCATCGCTTCGAACCTACAATAGAGTTGTTGAATAAGGAATGTGACTGTCTGGACTTAGGTATGGGCGTTGATTATCGCCGACTGCACGAAGCCGATTTACCCTATTACCTTAAGCAAGGCACGTTGCAACAGCTCCGTTCACTCGCAGAGAGGCATTTCGGCCACACAAAAGAAACACCCTCAGTTCGGATAATGAATCGTGAAATTCCCTGCTTATGGCACAACAATAAAGTGATTGGTTTTGACTTTATGTCTCTCTGCTCCGGCCCCAGAAGTCAGCGCGACTATATGGAACTGGCCGACAGCTATGGCGCTATAGCGGTGCATCAGGTTCCGGCTTTTTCTTATATACCAGATAAAGACCTGGTACATGGTGTAGAGGAAAGCTACCAGCGCGAACATCAGACAAATATTGTCAGTAAACTGGATAACGAAGCCCGTCGTTTTATAGCTTTGGTCGATGAGTGCTATGACCGAAAATGTCACTTATTGGTAACCGCTGAAACCGACATCGATAAATTATATCAGGCCAGACAATTGGCTTTTCCTTTTCGACGTTGTGTTTCGAGGCTTTTTGAAATGCAGCAATGGAGCGACTCAGTTCAGGGAAACACGCTGGTAAAAAGACGCCAATCTGTTCCAGAGAGTTGAATTCCCTGTATTTACCAGCGTGTTAAAACTGAGTTAATTAAATGTTATATGACTTGCAACAAATTCCAATATTACAATTGTCATGGATGTTAAAATAAGTTTTGTTTCCAAGCCGGATTTCCCGCATTCTGCCGCACAAACAGTAATTAGCTGCTTGCCGTTAAATTAACGCCTTGCTAGGATTGCTGGAATTTGCTGAACAGCCTCGCTTAAAAGCGTGACAACAAAAACGATAAAAGAAGGTTCAGAATGAGCGAACAACGCGATCAATTTAGCTCTAAGATTGGCTTTATATTAGCGGCGGCAGGTTCTGCCGTCGGCATTGGTAACTTAGTTGGGTTCCCCGTTGCTGCTACTCAGAATGGGGGCGGGGCATTTTTAATTATCTATGCGTTATTCGTCGCCTTTATCTGCGTGCCAGTTATGTTGGCGGAAATGGGCCTGGGCCGACGCGCTCAAAAAAGCCCTTTAGGTTCTTACAAAGCGTTATCGCCAAATAATAAAGGCTGGCATATTGCCGGCTTACTGGCCGTTATCACGCCATTTATGATTGCGGTTTTCTACATGGTCATTACCGTGTGGATTTTCGGTTATCTTTGGCATTCAGTTACCGGCAACCTCGATATGCTGGCCGACGCCGAATACTTTGGCCAATTCGTAAACGACTACGGCTTTGTTGGTTTCCTTATTGCAGTGACAATAATCGTCAATGTTATCTTGCTTGGTGGTGTTCGTCAGGGGATAGAGAAAGCCGCGAAATTCCTGATGCCAGCGCTGTTTATTATGCTCATTCTGCTGGTTATCTTTGTTCTGTCACTGGATAACGCCGTGCTCGGACTTGAGTTTTATCTGGTTCCCGACTTTTCAAAAATTGATGGTTCAGTAATCAACGGCGCATTATCACAGGCCTTCTTCTCGTTATCGCTCGGTATGGGCATTTTAATAACCTACGGCTCTTATTTCAGCCGCAGGGACGACATTGTGACCTCAGGTAAACTGGTTGCTTTAACAGATACAGCCGTTGCTTTTACCGCCGGTTTAATGACTCTGCCCGCGATATTCGCCATCAATCCCAATACCAACCCGGATTCATTGAGTGACTCCTCGGTTAGTATGATTTTCTCTTTCTTTCCGCAAATCTTTATCGCTCTGGAAGGCGTTGTCGGCTATGTTGGCGCAAGCATTGCCGCTACTATCTTTTTCCTGCTGACCTTTATTGCTGCTATTACATCTTTGGTTTCTATTCTTGAAGTACCAACCGCAGCGGTTATTGAGCAGGCGAAGATAAGCCGTAAAAAAGCCCTGCTGGTTATGGGTATCGCCGTTACTGTACTGACTCTTATTGCCGCGACCTCTTTTGGTTTTGTTCCGGCATTCACTGAGTTTACTTTCTACGCTGACACGCCTAAGTCGGTTTTCGATGTAATCTACGACGTTTTTTACGATACTATTTTGCCGTTAAATGGCCTGCTGATTTGCTTGTTTGTCAGTTTCCACTGGCGCCGCAAAAATCTGGATGCGGAGCTTGCTGAAGGTAATCCCGGCTACCCAAACACGCTATTGGCAAAATATGTGCGTTTATCAATCTGTTCTTTTATTCCGTTGATATTAACGGTGGTCTTTTTGAACACAGTGCTGACTAACTTTTTCAATATCAGTCTTTATATAGTACTAACTGAATACTTGGGCATAAACATTTTCTAAAATGGCAGAACGCAGCGGTTACCGACAACTTCAACTGCTGCAAGATGCGAGCCTCTGGCGCGAATACTGCGAGGCTCGCTCTGAAAGTTCTATCTACTTATCAAACCTACAGACTCATGCCGATGCCGTACTCTCCCGTTACCGCGATTATCTGGGGCATGAGTTTGAACAAGTCTGGATAGACTGCCACGACGGTTTGCACGCCGACGCCATAGCAGCGCTTTGTGGCACCGTTACCGCCGGTGGTCTGTTGTCTATTTTACTCCCGGCTGAGAGCAACGCCATGAGTCACCGCATGGAGCGTTTTGCCGCAAAGCACTTTGCCGAATCAAACATCAAACCCTATTCATCGGTCAATAAAACTGAAACACGCTCAGCAAATGAGACGCTACAGCTAACGAATGAGCAGAACTCTATTTTTAACGCTCTTACACAAAGCACAGCAAAACCATACGAAACTCATATCATTACCGCCGAACGCGGCCGCGGTAAAAGTACCTTGTTAGGTCAGGCGCTTGCCCAAGCAAAAGAGCACCGCTCGATTATTGTGACGGCACCGCGAAAAGCCAATGCGAAAGTTTTACTACAGCAAGCGCCGGAAGCTCATTTCGTCGCCTGGGATAAGCTGCTGGAACAACCCGGTAATTCGGAAGTAACATTAATTATTGATGAAGCTGCGGGTCTGCCATTGTGGGCAACAGAACAGCTATGCCAAAAATTTAATCCCTGGTTGCTTGCCACAACCGTTGCTGGTTATGAAGGTTGTGGTCGTGGTTTTGCTGTGCACTTTACCGACTGGGCCAGGAAAACCTTGCCACAGGTATCTGTTCACCAGCTAACTCAACCATTACGCTGGCCCGCAAATGATCCATTAGAGCAGTGGCTAACCGAGACTTTTCTACTGAACGAGCAACCAGTAACACAGTTCGGGAGCCGGGAGTCCGGCACTTTTATTGAACACGCATCGGAACTTGAAGAAGGTATGCTGCAACAGTGCTTTCAACTTCTTCTCAACGCGCATTACCAGAGTAGCCCGAATGACCTTAATCTGCTGCTGACCGAGCCCGGACATAAGCTCGCATATCATTCCACAAACGGCGAAGTTACTGCGGTTGCCTGGCTTATGAGTGAAGGGCCCATTCTCTCTCCATTAAAAGAAGAAGTCAGGCTAGGAAAACGACGTCCCAAAGGGAATTTACTGCCTCAGGCCATTGGCTATTTTCTGCAACAAGACTGGGCTATGGATTTACATTGGCTAAGAGTGGCACGTATTGCCGTGCCAGCAGCGAAAAGACGACGTAAAGCCGCCTCCGAATTGCTGGCTGAAATTTACCGGTGGGCACTGGACAACAACTACCAGATGCTGGGAACCAGTTTTGCCTGGTCACAGGAACTGGATAATTTCTGGAAGAAAAATGGCTATGCCCTTTGGCGCCTGAGTAGCCGTATAGACAGTGTATCTGCGCGGCCTGCGGCTATTTATGCTCAACCGCTATCCAATGAACTCACTGGTTTATCCCAAGTATTCCAATTGCTCAACCAGTGGGGACATAACCAGCTACAATGGTTGTCAGGCGGTAAAGAGATGCTGCAACTGACAGAGGAAAGTAATGAGATAAGAACAAGCCTTATTCAAGCCTATCGTGTTAAGACCATCCCTTTTGACGCGGCACATTTTGCCTTAGCTCAGTGGTTTTACTGGCAACATAGTGATCACCCTCTTACCGAACTGCTGTGTACCTCATCAACAACACTCAAACATCTGGGCGAGTATTGGGGGGGAGTATCTCAGCGTCAGGCAAATGAAAATCTCTGTAAAGAAGTATGCTTACTGCACTAATCTGACTTGTTGTTTTGACAGCAAATTCCTATGATCAACCCAGAATCTAAACAGGAAGCCCAACCATGACCCGTTATTCAGCTTTTATTCTTTGCTCGACTGCGTTGATACTAAGTGCCTGTAGCTCTTTTAAAGAGGAAAAGGAACAACCTGATGGCCCTTACCCGGAAACGAAAACCGTCGAACAGCAAGATGACTACCACGGTACCCGGGTTGAAGATCCTTACCGCTGGCTGGAGCAGGATAGCCAGGAAGTAGCCAATTGGGTGGATGCGCAAAACCAGTTATCGACCCCTTTATTGCAAAAGCTTCCTGCGTTCGCGGACATTAAAGACCGCATGACTGAACTGTGGAATTATGAAAAAATCAGCACACCTTTTCGCTATGCCGACAGGTACTTTTATTTCTCAAACGACGGCCTTCAGAATCAGTCCGTGCTTTACACCATGACAGATTTAAACAGTGCTCCTGATGTTCTGATTAACCCTAATAACTTTAGCGATGACGGAACCGTGTCGCTGGCACGTATTAACGTTTCTCCCAACGCTACCTATGTTGCTTATGCTAGCTCTGACGGCGGCAGCGACTGGACGGAAATAAAAGTCCGTAATGTCGAGTCAGGAAAAGACACCAGCGATGTTATTGAAGGGGTAAAATTTACTGAAGTCGCCTGGCTGCCAAACGAACGTGGTTTTTATTACAGTCGCTACCCTGAAAATAAAGACAGCAGCTTTGATGATACAAAACCTGTCAGTGTCTATTTTCACAAACTGGGAACCAAACAAAGCGACGACGAACTGATTTTTGCTTTTGATAACCAGCCCGACCTGAACCCTTACGCAAAAGTATCAGACGACGGTAAGTACTTACTTATTGATGTCTTTAAAGGCTACGATGCTAATGCGGTCTATCTGCGTCCGCTAGCTCAGGAAGACGCGCCTTTCGAAGGGCTTTTCACCGAATGGGACGGTCAATATCAATACGTTACCAGTCAAAAAGGCCAGCTGTATTTTAAAACCACGAATGGAGCGTCAACAGGTCGCGTCATTGCCGTTGATCCCAAGCAACCTGAGCCTGAAAACTGGAAAGAAATTATTGCCGCTAAAACCCATACACTGAAAGACGTGCATGCGGTAGACGGTCAACTATTTGCACATTATTTGCAGAATGCACGCTCGCGAGTAGCCATCTTTGATTTAAAGGGAACCATGCTGCAGGAACTGGCATTACCCGGTATAGGCTCAATCAGTGGTTTTGAAGGCAGTCATAAAGCACCCGATGTGTTCTTTTCCTTCAAAGGTTTTACTGAACCTGGAAAAATCTATCGTTATCAGCCTGACCAACAACGCACCACCTTGTGGTATGAAACCGAAGTTCCGGCCGAGTTAGACCAATATACAACCGAGCAAGTAGTATACAACAGCGCCGATGGCACCGAAGTTCCGATGTTCTTGGTACACCGCAAGGACATTGAACTTAACGGTGAAAACCCAACGCTTTTATACGGCTATGGCGGCTTCAATATTTCTATCACGCCAGATTACGACACAACCCGCCTAGTCTGGTTAGAAATGGGAGGCGTTCTGGCCATTCCTAACCTTCGTGGCGGCGGTGAATTTGGTGAAATGTGGCATCAGCAAGGCACGAAAGAAAACAAGCAAAACGTCTTTGACGATTTTATTGCCGCAGCTGAATGGTTAATAAACAACAACTACACCAACAAGAATAAACTCGCTATTCAGGGACGCAGCAACGGCGGTTTATTGGTTGGCGCTACAATGACTCAACGTCCTGAACTGTTTGCTGCGGCTCTTCCTGCCGTTGGTGTTATGGATATGCTGAGATACCAGTTGCCCAGCGCTAATGCACGAGGCTGGGGTAGTGAATTTGGTTTAAGCGAAAATAAAGAGGAGTTCAAAACTCTTTATGCTTATTCGCCGGTGCACAATACCGAGAGCGGCACCTGTTATCCGGCAACACTCATTACCACCGGTGACCACGATAATAGAGTGGTTCCATGGCACAGCTACAAGTTTGCAGCGGCATTACAACGTGACCAAAGTTGCGACCAGCCGATACTGTTAAACGTAGAGACTCGCGCTGGTCACGGAGCCGGTACGCCAACCTGGATGCGCATTGAAGAACACGCGGAAAACTGGGCCTTTTTATACAAGCATTTAGGTATGAATTCAGAGGTTGTACAAAGCAACGCTTCTGAATGATGATTTAGTAAAAATATGCTATCTTTCGCAGCAACTTTATTAGTTAAAAGATTTCTGTGAAGGATAGCATTCATGTCTAAAGTTCTAATTATTGGTGCCGGCGGTGTTGCTGGCGTAGTCGTACAAAAATGTGCAGGCCTACCTGAAGTATTCTCTGAAATTCATCTGGCCAGCCGTACCCTGTCAAAATGTCAGGCGTTGCAGGAAAAAGCCGGTAAAGACCGCGTTGTCGGTGTGTATCAGGTCGATGCCGATGATTCAGCTGAAGTAGCTGAGCTTATTCGTGGTATTAACCCATCACTGGTTATTAACGTTGCGCTTCCGTATCAGGACTTACCTATCATGGATGCTTGTCTGGAAACTGGCGTGCACTACCTTGATACAGCAAACTACGAGCCTAAAGACGAAGCTAAATTTGAATACTCATGGCAGTGGGCTTATCAGGAACGCTTTAAAGAAAAAGGGTTAATGGCCTTGTTGGGAGCCGGTTTTGATCCGGGGGTGACCAACGTCTTTACCGCCTATGCCGCCAAGCACTATTTTGATGAAGTGCATTATCTGGACATTGTTGACTGCAACGGTGGTGACCACGGTCAGGCATTTGCGACTAACTTTAATCCGGAAATTAACATTCGCGAAATTACCCAAAAAGGAAAGTACTGGGAAAACGGCGAATGGCACGAAACTGACCCTATCAGTGTGCGTAAAGATCTGGACTACCCCAATGTTGGCGTCCGCCCTTCTTACCTGTTGTTCCACGAAGAGCTGGAGTCACTGGTTAAGCATTTTCCAACCATTAAACGCGCGCGTTTCTGGATGACTTTCGGTGAACAGTACCTGACTCACTTACGGGTACTTGAAAACGTCGGCATGACCTCTATCCAGCCAGTAGAGTTTGAAGGCAAAAAAATTGTACCGCTGGAGTTTCTGAAAGCCGTACTACCTAACCCGGGTTCTCTGGCAGAAGGTTACACCGGCAAAACCTGTATTGGTACCTATGTCACCGGTATGAAAGATGGTCAGGAAAAAACCATCTTCATCTACAACAACTGTGACCACGCTGAAACTAACAAAGAAGTGGGCGCTCAGGCGGTTTCTTACACCACTGGCGTACCGGCAATGATTGGCGCTTCGATGATGTTGCAGGGTCACTGGATGGAACCAGGCGTCTGGAATATGGAACAGTTTGACCCGGATGAGTTCATGGAGCGCCTGAACAAATATGGCCTGCCATGGCAAGTTCAGGAATGCGATAAGCCATTTGAGAAGTAACAGAGAAGACAACGCATGAGTCAATATACATCGCCGGAAATTCCGTCCCCTTGCTATGTGCTGGACGAAAAGCTGCTACGCAAAAACCTCGAGCTGATGCAAAAGGTACAGGAGCAAAGTGGTGCCGACATTATTCTGGCACTGAAAGGCTATGCCATGTGGTCTGCCTTTCCACTTATTCGTCAGTATCTAAAAGGCTGCACAGCCAGTTCTGTCTGGGAGGCAAAGCTGGCAGCAGAGGAATTTTCGCGCGAAGTTCATGCTTATGCGCCAGCTTATAAACAAGAAGACATCGACGAACTGCTGCCGTTAGTGAATCACTTGTCTTTCAACAGTGTCTCTCAATGGCACAAGTACCGAGAACAGGCCGCAGATGCCGGTGTTTCCATTGGTCTGCGTATTAACCCGGAGCATCAGGAAGCTGAAACTGAGCTTTATGATCCCAGCGCGCCCGGCTCACGCCTGGGGATTCGCGTCAGCGAGCTTAAGCAGCAGGACTTAACCGGCGTTGAAGGTTTACACGTGCATAACCTGTGCGAGTGTGACTCTTTTGCGCTTGAACGCACACTGGAAGCCGTGGAAAACCGTTTTGGCGAACAGCTAAAACAAATGAAATGGCTGAACTTAGGTGGCGGGCATCTCATGACCCGTAAAGGTTACGATGTTGATCACCTGATAAAACAGTTAAAGCGCCTGCGCGAAACCTACGCTCTGAAAGTGATACTGGAACCCGGCTCCGCCGTTGCCTGGCAAACCGGTCCGCTGGTCTGTGAGGTGGTGGATATTGTTGAGAACCAGGGGCAAATTGCTTTACTGGATATTTCAGCTACCGCGCATATGCCAGACGTGCTGGAAATGCCTTATCGCCCGGTCATTACCGGCGCTGGTTTGCCAGCAGAAAAAGCCTTCAGTTATCGCTTAGGTGGCAACAGTTGCTTAGCCGGTGATGTTATTGGCGAGTACAGTTTTGACCAGCCTCTGGCTGTTGGTGATCGCTTAGTGTTTGAAGACATGATGCACTACACCATGGTGAAAACCTCGTTCTTTAACGGTGTTCAACATCCAGCTATTGGTATTTTGCGGGAAAATGGTCAGTTTGATTGTGTACGACAATTTAGTTACGAAGATTTCCGCAACCGGTTATCCTAACTTTTCGTTAAGCTAAATCTAAAGAAAAAGGCTACTAATCCAGTGGCCTTTTTGCTTTCTCAACCACCGAAGGTGGCATTCTCTCAGCCAGCTTTGCAAGCTTCTGTTCAATATCCGCATAAGTCCGCTTATCAGCGGTAATTGAATTATGCAGCCAATGATAAGCTTTTTCATAATCATAAGGGCTGCCTTCATCGGCCAGCAGAATATCGGCAAAGCGTCGTTGCGCAGGCAAATTCCCTAACGATGCGGCTTCACGAAGGTACAGAATGGCACGCTCAATGTCTTTTTGCACCAAAACCCCTTCATGGTAATAGCGACCTAACTGCTCCAGAGCTTCCAGTAAGCCATGCTGAGCTGCTTTCTCCATATACAGCAGGCCAAGTTCGGGATCACGGTCATAACACACACCCCAGGCCATCATGTCGCCATAAAGAAACTGATAAGTCGGTCGGCGCTCAAGCTCGGCCTGAGCTTCAATATCCTGTGCCAACTGGCAGCGATCGGTATCGCGTACCCGTTTCAGATGCGCATTAGTTGCAAACATCTCAACCAGTTCCGCGTCTGAATATAACTGTACCGCTTCAACATCCTGCGCCTGCGCCTTGTGCATAGCGGTCAATCCGGCTACAGCAATCAGCATTGGAATGACTATCTTCATAAAGTTGCCTGTGGTCTCTCTGAATATACCTAAAAGCTTAACTGTTTAGGTTATCGGCACAGAGTCGCAAACCCTTAAACAACAAATCGTCATAACGACAGAATTCAACCGACAAGGTTCGCATCAAATGCTCACCGTCACCACCGGTGACCACCACATCAAAAGGCTGGTCAGAAAAATAGCGGCCGGACAACTGAATCGCTTGTGCAATAGCACCGGTTAAAGCTGCTTCAGCCCCTTGGGTAATACCGTCAAAAGTATCCAGGCCGGCAGCTAAACCATCACGCTCAATATCATTTACCGTAATGCCCTTTAAATTAGCCGTACCCTGACCCAGGGCATTTAGCATTAACTGTCGTCCGGGAACAATCCAGCCGCCAAGATGACGGCCATCAGCCATCAGCCAGTCAATGGTTAGTGCAGTACCCGCATCGACAATCAGTGCGTTCTGTTTCACTTGCTCATGACAACCGAGTAAGGCCATCCAGCGATCCGAGCCGAGGCGCTCAGGTTCTTTAGTGTAACCATTAGTAACCCCTGCTTGCTGTGCTCTGGTTTTTTGCCAGAAAACTTTTATACCCAGTTCCGCCAGCGAGCTATTTAACGTATCCATAACCTGAACAGCGGCCACACTGCAACCAATGGCCTGTTGTTCACGTTTTAGCTGACGGCCGCTAATAACCTCAAGAAGCAAATCTTTTAGCGGCTGACTTAAATCGTTTAGCCAGCTTTGATGAGAAATAGCTCCCAGAATCTCTATTTTATCGGTGTCAGCATCCCACCATGCAAACTTGCTGCGGGTATTGCCCGCATCAATTAGTAGCATCTTGCGCCCTCAATGAAACTTCACCACCAAAATAACGACGTACGCCCTGCTCATCTTCTACCAGTAACGCACCATTTTCGTCGATTCCACGACAGGTTCCTAAACAAACTCTTTGCCCCATAATGAGCTTCACCGGCTTATCCAAAAAGCAGTCGTATCGGCGCCAGCTTTGCTGAAAAGCAGCCAGCCCGTGTTGTTCGTATTGCTGTAAAGCCGACAGCACAGAGGCACGTACCTGCGCCGCAATATGATTACGCGACATTGGCCGCGGCAATTCGGAGTTCAGATCCGTCCAGGCCTGATCAATGCTCGCACCAACATGCTCTGGCATGGTTAAATTAATGCCAATACCAATAATGCTGTGCGCAGCGCCTTCAGGCGAGGTTTCAAGGTCGACCAGTATTCCGGTCACTTTCTTCCCGCCAATATAAACATCGTTAGGCCATTTTACGCTAACGCCTTCAATACCCAGGTCGGTAAAACATTCCGCTAAGGCGACCCCGGCCGCAAGGCTTAACCCCATGGCGCCATGAATACCGTCATCTAAAGGCCAGTACACACTAAAGTAAAGGTTATTGCCAAAGGGCGAAATCCATTTTTTCCCACGACGCCCGCGTCCGGCGGTCTGAGCTTCGGCGAAAATAGAAAACCCCGCTTCTAAAGGCCCTTCTTTGGCCAACTCTTTAACCCGGTCGTTACTGGAATCAACCACCGACTTCACTTCAAACTCCGGCGACTGTCGCCACTCTTCCGGGCTTTCCTTTTCAATAACCCCCGCCTGCAAAAGCTCTATCGGCCGGGCAAGCTTATAGCCACGCCCGGTTACCGAAAACAGCTCAAGCCCAAGCTCTTCAAGTTTATGAATGTGTTGGTTTACCGCAGCCCGGGATATAGCCAGAGACTCACCAATAGCCTGCCCGGAATGAAACTCACCATTAGCCAGTAAAGTAATTAACTGATCAAGACGTTCTGCCTGCTTCATTTCTCTACCGCCAACTGCACAAGACCATGTTGGCCTACCAGACGAACTTCAGGTTCGAGCATAATGCCACTGGCATCCGCCACTTGTTTCATAATTTTTAGTGCCAGTTGCTTAATATCACTGCCCGTGGCCTGTGCTTTATTAATCAACACCAATGCCTGACGCGGGTTAACCGCAGCATCGCCGACAAACGCTGACTTCAAGCCTAAATGTTCAATGAGCCACCCAGCCGCCACTTTCACTTGGTTACCGGCTACTGGGAAATAGACCATGTCAGGCCATTTCAGCAACAGCTCATCAAGCTGCGCTTTGGTGATAACCGGGTTTTTGAAAAAGCTGCCGGCATTGGGTATAACTTTTGGATCCGGTAACTTTCTCTGGCGCACTTCCACAACCGTATCGAAAATTTTCTGGGCACTCACATGCCCCTGAAGTTGGTTCAACGGAGCATAGTGGGTAACCGGCTGCCAGTCTTTGGGCAACCGAAACACCACCGAAGTTATCAACCAACGGCCAGGGTGTTGCTTGAATACACTGTCGCGATACGCGAACTGGCAGGCTTCTCTGTTCATAGAAACCCAGCATTTTTCTTTAATATCCCAGGCGGTTACCTGCTCAATAAAGGTTGCTACCTCGACCCCATAAGCGCCAACATTTTGCACCGGAGCAGCACCGACTGAGCCCGGAATTAGCGCTAAGTTCTCCAGCCCGTCGATACTTCTTGCGCGTAAGTCAGCAACAAAGTTATGCCAGTTCTCGCCTGCTGCGGAAGTAATTAAATACGAGCTTTCCTGTTCTTCAATGCAGACACCCAGTAGCCGGTTGCAAATGACGGTTCCATAGAAGTTATCGACAAATAAGGTGTTACTACCCTCACCAAGCAAATAATAAGGTTCCTCAAATTCTAAATCCTCGACGTCGTCGCTGCTTTTCAGTTCAATTAACGAACGGCATTGTGCCGGGAGTTTAAATGTGTGTCGCTCGGAAAGCTCTATCAACTTCTGGCTCCTCCCGCCTTTCGGGTACTAATGTATTTTAAAAATGCTTTTAATGCGGCAGGCTTAGCCGGCTTAGGTAAAAACTGCAGACCGCTTTTGCGGGCGGCCTGCTTCACAGCATCATCGCGCATGGCTGTTACCAAAGCGGCCGGTATCTGTTGCTGCCAAATATCACGTAATTCCTGCGCCAACTGCAAGCCGTCACCGTCACCTAACTGATAGTCTAATAGCAGTCCGTGCGGTGCTTTGTTCTGGCTGTGAGCCTTGGCATAAGCTAAAGCTTTACTATAGCGATTAAAGGTCAGGGCTTCGCACCCCCACTTATTCAGCAGCGCACTCAACGCGTTTAGGTTTTCATTGTCGTCATCGACCACAATAAGCTGTAAAGGATCAGATAAAGCATCTTCCAGTTGTTTCTTCGGCCGGCTGACAACCTGAGCAGCATTACCTAAAGGCACTCGTACCGAGAAACACGAGCCTTTACCTTCAACCGACTCAACCTGCACGTCACAGTTTAACTGCTCTCCCATACGTTGCGCGACACTTAATCCAAGGCCGACACCGTCTACAGTTTGGTTCTGTACTCGATAAAATGCATCAAACACTTTATTCTGCTGCTGAGCCGCAATACCTGGCCCGGTATCCCACACGGCTATCTGAAGCTCATCTCCGCGCTTGCGCACACCCAACAACACGCTGCCTCTTTGGGTGTATTTTATGGCATTAGATAAAAAGTTCTGCACAATTCGGCGCAAATACGTTGGGTCAGTGTACACCGGCCGGTCTTTATAAAATGCACGAAAATCCAGCTTCCGCTGCTCGGCTAGCACCGCATATTCTTCGACTAGCGGTTCCAGTAATGAGCTAAGCTGCACATGCCGGAACTGCGGTTTTAAAGCCCCCTGATCCATTTTTGCTATCGACAATAAGGTAGAGAGTAAATGCTCAGTTGACCCAAGCGCAGTATCCAGCTTACCAACTAACGACAAGTTCCGCTCCGAAAGTTCTTTTTCCTGAATAGCCGAAAGGTATAAACGCGCCGCATTAAGAGGCTGTAAAATATCATGACTGGCCAGCGCCAGAAAACGCGTTTTAGAAGCATTGGCCGCTTCCGCTTCGGCCTTGGCTTTTTTCAGCTCATCCTCAACTTGTCGGCGCCTGTCTATTTCTGCTGTCAGCTCCTGGTTTATCTCGCGTATTTCCTGGGTCCGAACGTCAACCCGCTGTTCCAGATCAATATTGGCATCTTCCAGTGCCTGCTGGGTTTCAACGTGCGACGTAATGTCGGTAAAGCTGGTAACGAAGCCGCCGGTCGGCAAAGGGTTACCGACCATTTCTATCACCCGGCCATCGGCGCGGCGACGAATAAAACGGTGTGGCGACCCCAACTGCATATAACGCAAACGCTTATTAACCAACCCATCAACGTCACCAGGACCACATTCACCGCGCTCTGCGTTATAGCGAATAAGGGTCGCTATGGGCTGTCCGGGTTTCACCATGCCCTCAGGGTACTGGAATAAATCCATATAGCGTTTATTCCAGGCCACCAGCCTCAGCTCTGCATCGACAACACTAATGCCCTGAGCCAGGTTCTCCAGTGAGCTAAACAAAATAGATTGCTGAGTTTGCAGAGCTTGCGTTGTATCGTCAAAGAAGTGAACAACTTCTTCTAAATTTAGCTGCTTATCGCGCAGTGCAGCATCGACAAGAGAGCGCGCCGTGGCAGAGCCAAGTACACCAGCTATCGCTCTTTCCACAAAACTGATAAAGGTTTTTTCAGCCACACCTTCCAGCGGAAGCTCAGTGTTTTCCGGACGCTGATAATACTGCATTAACTGCTGAGCCCGTTCCGCCCCTAAAAAGGTCCTTAACAGCAACAACATATCGGCATTGGTAGCACTGTCGTTTTTGTTGAAATGCAAATCGGGTAAAGCGGCTCGGGGTTTAACAAAAGCCGTTGCCTGAATACGATCAACCAGACGTGGTTTTGCCAACAATGAAAATACAATGAACCCGAAGCAATTTAAGGCTAAAGAAACCACAGTACCGCGGGTTATTATTTCCACATCGGTCAGTTGCAAGTCGGTGTAAAGTGGTATTAGTACCGCTAAAACCCAGCCGACTGAACCTGCAGCCAACCCGGCGTAAACACCCCGCGCGTGGCCTTTACGCCAATACAGAGCGGCCAGCAACGCCGGCAGCAACTGCAACACCAACGAGAACGCCAACAAACCAATACTGACCAGGTTAGTCCGGGCTGCCCAGAAGTAATAACACAAGAACGACAGCACCATAGTAACGGCAATAGCCACACGCCGAATTAATAGTAAGGCCCGGTCGTATTCACGACGCCGATGTTTTAGCGGCAAGCGCGACTCGCGCTGCAGCAAAATGGGCATGATAACGTCGTTGGTTATCATGGTGCTTAAGGTTACGGACGCGATAATCACCATGGCTGTTGCTGCGGATATACCACCAATAAAAATAACCAGTGATAACCAAAGCTGGTCTTTGAGTAACGGCAGTTGCAGCGCAAACGTTGAACCGTCGGTGGTTGCTGACAAATAGAAAGTTCCTGCAATAGCAATGGGGACAATTGCGGCAGCGGTCAGCGCCAGATACAGAGGAAAGCCCCAACGAGCCGTGCGTAAATGCCGGACATCAACATTGTCCACTACCGCCACATGAAACTGTCTGGGTAAACACAAAATTGCCCCGGCCGCCATTAGGGTTTGTACAATGAACTCAAACTCGCCAAAGGCTGCAAATGACCACTGAGGTTTCGTTGCGTCACTGAATGAACTGAATAAGTCCGATTGCGCGTCTCCCTGAATCAGGAACCAGGCAAAAACACCAGCTGCCAGCAATGCAACCAGTTTGATCATCGACTCAACAGCAATAGCCAGTATCATGCCACTGCGATATTCAGTGACTTCGACGTGGCGGGTACCAAACAACATAGCAAAAATTGCCATTAGCGCAGCAGCACCCAGTTCTTTTATCGAAAACTGTGCCATCACTCCAGAGCTTTCAGTCAGAACCGCAAAGCTAATGCCCACAGCTTTTAACTGAAGCGCAATGTAAGGAATAATAGCAACGGCAGCAATGGCGGTAACAGCCACGGCAAGCCGGCGGCGTTTACCAAAGCGGGAAGAAATAAAGTCGGCTATTGAAGTAATATTTTGTTGTTTACTAACCGAAACCAGCTTTTCCAGAATTCGGATACCAAACAAGAACAGCAAAATTGGCCCGAGCAAAATAGGAAAGAACGCCCAACCGTCAACTGCTGCATTACCCACAGCGCCGTAATACGTCCAGGACGTGCAGTAGATGGCCAGCGACATAGAGTAGACAACTGGCTTGTGACTGATTTTATTCGCCCACGAGCCTAAACGGTCGCCCCAGGTGGCAACTGCGAAGAGGAAAATCACATAAGCCAGCGAGGCAAATATCAGTAACCAGGTCATAATTGCAGACGTTCAGCCACCAAAACTGCCTGGGTACGACTGTACACTCCCAGTTTGCGGAAAATTGCCGTAATGTGTGCTTTGACTGTTGCTTCAGTAATGCCCAGTTGATAGGCAATTTGTTTGTTCAGCAAGCCTTCATGAAGAAAGTGCAAAACCCGGTACTGCTGCGGGGTAAGCTCCGAAACCTTTTGTGCAAGCTGCTGATCTTCGTCCGAAATCACATCGAGACGTTCTCTGTTTTCTTTCGGAACCCAGGTGTCGCCCTGCAGGATGGTATCTATTGCTTCGGCTATTTCTGCAGAGGGTAATGATTTTGGAATAAAGCCCAAAGCCCCAAAGCCAATGCACTTGGCCACAATCGAGGAATCCTCACTACCGGAGATGATGGCAACAGGAAGCAGCGGATAGTCTTCTCTGACACGAATAAGACCATACAAGTCACCACTGCCGGGCATGTGTAAGTCCAGCAGCAATAAATCGACATCGTCGTCGTTATTCAGTGCAGTCAGAGTTGAGTCTAAGTCTTCAGCTTCGCGTAAGGTCAGCTCAGAAAAGTGATTCGCGAGAGCGCCCTGCAGCGCCTCGCGAAACAATGGGTGGTCATCTGCGATTAAAAATTTCGCCATGAGATTCCAGATTAAGTGACATTATTTATTCATTCGATTCTCTATCAAAGAATCTACCACACTTGGATCGGCAAGCGTAGAGGTGTCACCAAGGTTTTCGTACTCATTAGCGGCAATTTTACGCAGAATACGACGCATAATTTTACCGGAGCGGGTTTTTGGTAAGCCTGTAGTCCAGTGAATTAAGTCTGGAGTTGCAATTGGGCTAAGTTCAGAGCGAACCCAGTTACGAACTTCTTTAGTCAGCTCATCAGTAACTTCAACACCTTCAACCGGCGTGACATAAACGTAGATGCCCTGACCTTTTAAGTCGTGCGGATATCCGACAACAGCTGCTTCGGCTACCGCTTTATGCGAAACCAGAGCACTTTCAATTTCAGCGGTACCCAGGCGATGGCCGGAAACGTTCAGTACATCGTCCATACGACCGGTTATCCAGTAATAGCCATCGGCATCGCGGCGTGCGCCGTCGCCACTAAAGTACATACCTTTAAAGGTAGAGAAGTAGGTTTGCTCAAAGCGCTCATGGTCACCCCATAATGTGCGCATTTGACCCGGCCAGGAGTCTTTAATAACCAACCCGCCTTCGGCTTCACCTTCCTGAATGTTGCCTTCGCTATCAACCAGCGCGGGCTGAATACCGAAGAAAGGACGAGTTGCAGAACCCGGCTTCAAATCCGTGGCGCCCGGCAGCGGAGTAATCAAAATACCGCCGTTCTCGGTCTGCCACCAAGTATCCATAATTGGGCACTTACCGTTACCAATAGCGCGGTGATACCACTCCCAGGCTTCAGGGTTAATCGGCTCGCCCACGCTGCCCAAAATACGCAAGCTTTCGCGGGTTGAGGTTTTGGCCGCTTCGTCGCCTTTAGCCATTAACGCGCGAATAGCGGTTGGCGCCGTATAAAGAATATTCACTTTGTGTTTATCGACAATTTCGCCAATACGACCAACACCGGGATAAGTAGGCACACCTTCAAACATCAGGGTCGTTGCGCCGTTTGCTAATGGTCCGTAAACAATATAAGAATGGCCTGTAATCCAGCCAACGTCCGCTGCACACCAATAGACTTCGTCTTCATGATAATCAAAAACATACTCGTGGGTCATGGATGCGTACACCATATAACCACCGGTGGTGTGCACAACCCCTTTAGGTTTTCCGGTTGAACCCGAGGTATAAAGAATGAATAGCGGATCTTCGGCATTCATCACTTCTGCCTGACACTCGTCGCTGACGTTGCCAACCAGCTCGTGCCACCAAACATCACGACCCTCAGTCCAGTCAACATCACCCTCTGTTACACGGCACACAATGCTGTGCTCCAGCGTTGGACAAGCATCGTCAGCAATGGCTTTATCAACATTAGCTTTCAAACCAATGGTGCCGCCACCACGACGACCTTCATCAGCGGTAATAATGGCTTTTGCCTGACAGTCGTTAATACGGTCAGCAATGGCGTTCGGAGAAAAGCCACCGAAGATAACCGAGTGAACCGCACCAATGCGCGCACAAGCCAACATGGCATAAGCCGCTTCCGGCACCATTGGCATGTAAATAGCAACGCGGTCACCTTTGCTTATACCTAGTTTTTTCAGGCCATTAGCAAAACGGGATACCTCTTTATGTAGCTCGCGGTAGGTGATGTGTTTGTCTACACTAGGGTCGTCGCCTTCCCAGATAATCGCGGTTTTATCGGCTTTATCAGCAAGGTGACGGTCGACACAGTTGTAACAGGCGTTTAGAGTGCCGTCTTCGTACCACTTAACACTGACTTTACCCGGTTCGAAACTGGTATTTTTAACTTTGGTGTAAGGTGTGAACCAAGTAATTCGCTGTCCGTGTTCACTCCAGAAACCTTCAGGATCGTCTACTGACTGTTGGTAAAGTTTCTTATAACCGTCATTATCGATTTTGGCTTTAGCTTTGATATGTTCAGGAACTGAATACAGTTGCGACATTACCTCTTCCTCCTTATTCGCAAGATGGTATCTGTTGTACGTTTTAAAGGGCTTAAACACTATTAGACCATAGTCTAGATTGATAAAAATTGACCAGTTAACGAGAATTAACAGCGTTTATCTTTGGCATAACAATAAAATGCACGATCAAAACGAACACTTGGCTTACAGGGGAGAACACCATGGCTAAAGCAAGTATCGCAAAGAAATTCACCGTATCAGCAGCAAGCGCTGCCGTACTCGGTGTTATGAGCTTAGGAGCTCAGGCAAACGAAACTGACATCGATTTTGGTGGTTTTGTTAAACTGGACATGATGGTATCGGACTACACCGATGGTCAGGCACCTTCAAGCGGCAGTATCGCTCGGCAACAGTATATTCCAAGCCTCACCCCTGTGGGTGGTGAAGGCGACGACATGGTCACCGATTTTCACGCACGTCAGTCGCGTTTTTTCCTTACCACCGACACTGAGTTAGATAATGGTGAAACGCTGACCGGCCATATCGAAATGGATTTTATGTTGACCCCTGACGGTGACCAACGTATTTCAAACTCTTATAATCCGCGTCTACGTCACGCATTTTTAAAATATGGGAAATGGACTTTTGGTCAAACCTGGTCTAACTTTCAGGACCTAAACATTCTGGCTGAATCCGTCGACTTTATCGGCATCACCGATGGCATTATCTTCAACCGCCAGGCACAAATTCGTTACACCTCCGGTGGCTTTAGCGCCTCAATTGAAAACCCTGAAACAACCGTAACACCGGTTGGTGGCGGTCGTATTATTTCCAGTGACGGTTTTGCACCGGACGTAACCTTTAAATATACCGGTAAAACTGACAACTTAACCTGGCAGGCTTCCGCACTTTTACGCCAATTAACGTACGATGTCAGTCAAACTGGCGATGATGAAACCACCTTTGGTTACGGTGTCAGCTTTGGCGCTAAATACACCTTCGGCATGGATGATATCCGCGCATCAGTTACCACAGGTTCAGGTTTAGGTCGTTATTTAGGTCTAAACACCTGGAATGGTGCTTATATTGACAGCAATGGTGAGTTAGAAGCCATTGACTCAACCGGTGTATCCTTTGCTTATCGCCACTTCTGGTCAGAGAAATTACGTTCTAACGTGGTTTACTCGCGTGGCTGGGCAGATAACGATGAAGAGTTATTAGCATCTGTCAACCCAGCGACTTACACTGAATACACGCAACGTCTGGCATTTAACCTGATGTATTCACCAGCGTCTAACCTGACTTTTGGTGCTGAAATTTCACAAGCGAACCGTGAAACTGAAGCCAATGTCGACGGTGACTTAAACCGTTTACAGCTGATGGCTATGTATAAGTTTTAATCAATAAAATAAATACGGGCGCACAAAGAAATGTATTTTATTTTGTGCGCCTGCTGTTTTCAGCAGACTAGCAGTTCATAACCTAATTTCTGCATAACGTTGGCCTCGGACTCAAGTTGCATAGTAAGCACTGAATCCTCTTTAGCAGAGCCTTTCAGCTGCAGTTTCAACGCCCCGTCTTCAATAACAGCCTTATCCAATGAGCTCGAGTTTTGTCTATCGCTGTTTAAAATAACGCCCAGACGCATAATTATCAGCATTTTAATAAGCTGATTCTGGCTAAACAAAATCAAGTCAGGAAATTCTGCGGTTTGTATTTTTTTACGAAAGTACCGGACAATGGTCGATAGAAAACGCTGCTCTTCGGCATTAAACCCTGGCATATAAGCGTGAGCTAAAATATAACCAGAATGCTTTTGTACACCACTGGCACTAATACTAAGTCCCACCTCGTGTAACTTAGCTGCCCCCTCTAATAACACTTCCAAATCTTGTCCGGTGAGTCCCCAGTTTTCAGCTACGCTCCCCCAAATTTGCTGAACCGTAGATAACACCCGCTGAGCTTGAGCTGAATCAACCGAGTAGCGTTGCGCTAAACTGTTAATAGTGCGCTCACGTACGTCCTGGTGCAGCAAGACTTCACCTGCCAGTTCATACAACACGCCCTCTCTTAACGCGGAGTCGTGAGGAACCAGACGTTCGATTCCCAGTTCTTCGAAAATACCCAACAGCACCGCAACACCACCGGCAATAGATTCTCTGCGCTCGGGCGAAACCCATTCTTTATTCAGTTTTTTTAACGACTCAGCAGCAATAAGGTCTGTTCGGCACCCCTGAAGCTGGGAATAAGTTATGCCCAAAGGTTGTTCACCATCGCGTTTCACAATCCACTGATAAATAGCCTTAATGGTTCCCGACGTACCGAAAACACTTTCTACCGGGTGCTCAGCCAAATAATTCGCTATGGGTTCAACATGCTGACGAGCGGATACAACCGCCTTATCGAAACGTTTGAGGGTCATTTTCCCTGATGAGAAAAACTCTTTTGAAAAAGCCAGGCTGCCAATACTTCGTGAACTTAAAAACTTCGGCTGGCGATTCATTCCAATAGCAAACTCAGTGCTGCCTCCGCCAATATCAATAACCAACTGAGAACCGGCAGATTCGGAACTGGTTTCTGCCACGCCCCGAAAAATTAACCGGGCTTCTTCCCGACCTGAAATCACTTCGATAGGAAAGGGTAATACTTTGGCCGCTTCTGCCAAAAAGCGCTTACGATTCTTAGCCTTACGTAATGTGTGTGTAGCCACAACTTTGACGGTATCGCGATGGAAACCTTCCAGCCGGACAGCGCATTGCCGGAGCGCTTCAACTCCCCGGTAAACCGCAGCATCACTCAGATGGCGATTAGAAAGACCTTCTCCCAGCTGCACCGGTTGTTTGAATTTGAAAATAGGCTGCAGTTGACCTTCAACTAAGCGCGCAATAATTAAATGAAAGCTATTGGAGCCAATATCCAAAGCAGCAAACTGCTTTGGGTCATTATTAGAGGTCTTTTTGTTGGCTTTCATAATCTCTCTTACGTCGCTTAAGATATCGATGAATAGCGACTTGTGAAGGCACCAGCGAGCGGCCTTTAGGAGCCAGCCTATCCGACTCAAAACAGTATTTATTCTGTTGCTCCGCATCAATAAAGCGTGACTTCGCTTTATCCTGCCACTGCAAGTTTATTATTTTCAAAATATCAGTTTTCACCTCATCATCATAGATGGGCGCAGCAACTTCCACACGATGGTCTAAGTTACGGGTCATTAAGTCGGCTGAAGCAATAAAGACTTCTTTCTTACCGGCATGCTCAAAAACGTACACCCGCGCATGCTCCAGGTAGCGGTCAACAATACTGCGAATTTCAATATTCTCGCTGAGGTTTTCAATTCCCGGGCGCAAAGAACACATGCCTCTCACTATGCCCCGAATTTTAACCCCGGCACGTGACGCTCTATAAAGTTGCACAATTAAACTTTCGTCTTCTAAGTTATTCACTTTAAAAAACAATTCGGCAGGTTTACCGGCTTTGGCCTGGTCTATCTCGAACTCGATAAGATCATTTATTCTCTGGCGCATGTTGACCGGCGCCACCATTAAATGACGAAACTTATGTGCCCGGTAAGGTTGCTCAAGGTAATGAAATACCGATTCAACATCGGTACAAACATCCGGCTGACAGGTAAATAAACTAAAGTCAGTATAAATTTGTGCCGTTCCCTCATGAAAGTTACCGGTTCCAATTACCGCGTACCGTCGGTCGAGGCTACCCTCACTGCGATGAACTAGCACCAGCTTTGAGTGCACTTTAAGCCCGTGAATGCCAAAACTGACACGAACACCTGAGTCGGTTAATTCTTTAGCCCATTCAATGTTTGCTTCTTCATCGAACCGAGCCTGAAGCTCAACCATAACAGTCACATGCTTACCGTTTTGTACCGCGTCCATCAACGAGCGAACCACCCGAGAGTTAGGCGCCACACGATAAATACACATTGAGATTCGGGTAACTTTAGGATCGTAAGCGGCCTGCCGGACAAACTCCGTAAAATGCGAAAACCTATGATACGGGTAATACAAGGCAATATCGCTTTTCTGAATGGCATCAAACACATTATCAAAATGCGAAAATTTTGGATGAAACAGTGCAGGCAGAGCTTTGTGCGTCAGTGATTTTTTGCCCAAATGCGGAAATTTAACGAAATCTCGTGTGTTACGATAACGGCCGCCAGCGACAAAGGAATCAAACTGGGTTAACTGCAGCTTTTCACTCAAAAAAGAGAGCATATCTTCAGGCATTGCGCGATCATAGACCAAACGCACAGGATCAGCCTTTACTCTTTGCTTTAAGCCTTCTTCCATACGTTCAAGCAAGCTTTGTTCAATATCATCTGAAGGACGGTATTCGGCGTCTCTGGTGGTCTTAAATGAAAAAGCCCGCAGCTGCTTAAACGGAATAATTCCCTTAAACAGTACTTCTAAATTCAGTTGCAGAATGTCATCTAAAAACAAAAGCTTGTGCTTTTTACTGCGCCCCTTAGCAGGCAACTTAATAAAGCGATCCATTTGATCAGATGGCACTTCCAGCAGCGCATACTGTTTGCCGTCAGCGTTAATAATTTCAACACAAAGATAGGTTTCATCTTCGCGGATAATATTAGAAAGGTTCCCTTTACCATTAACCCATATAGGCACAATAAAACGCTGTACTTTTTCCGTGAAAAAACGCTTCAGCCTTTGCTTTTCTTCCTCGTTCAGCTGGTCAATGCTTAGTAGTGAAATACCATTTTTTCTTAAGGTTTCTAAGACTTCTTCCAGTACTTCATCAAAGCGTTTTTGCAGCAACACAACTTTTTTTTGCAACTGTGCCATCAACTGCTCATATTGTTCACGCTCTTCTGTCCCCTGGCTAAAGAAAATACGGCGCTTTACGTCAGCCACGCGCACCTGAAAAAACTCATCCATATTACTGGAAAAAATTCCGAGAAAGCGAATTCGTTCAATTGCCGGAACCGTGCTGTCAGCAGCTTCTTGCAACACTCGTTCGTTAAAGGAAAGCCAGCTTAGTTCTTTATTAAAAAATTTCATAGCGTAGACATGGCAACAGATACATCATGCCACTAGCCTAGCGTACTCGGACTGTATTTTTATGACAGTAATATGACAGTCGCGTTATAAAACGCGACTGTCGGAGGGAACTTACAAAGAGGGATTATTTAACGACTTTTATTAGCTGCTTGCCAATATCAGTATTGTCCATATAGCCACCGAAGTTCTCGCTATACGGGCCGTCGGCGAAGACAGGAACATCAACGCCGGTGTGTCCGCTGGTTGTCCAGCCAGTGCCGGTAATATCGCCCGTTATATAGACCAATGCCTGATGCAGAGCCTCCTGCTGCTCTTCACCTTCTTTTTCAGCAGCAATAGCAAGTTCATCAAGATACTCCTGAGTCAGCTCAAAGTTAACTTTGTCAGCTACATACTCCGCCCAGCTATCCGTATCCATGGTCAGCATTTCCTTACTCATGGACGCAATAGAGCTTTTAATTTTCATAACACGGTCAGAATGCCAGGCATACTCGCCGTCACGCCCTAGTGTCAGACCGCCAGTTGAGTGATCAGCCGTCATAACAATTAAGGTATTGGGGTTGTTTTCGCGGTATTCACTCACCACTTTCAAGGCGCGGTTTAGCCCGTCCATTTCGTGTACGGCACAAGCAATGTCGTTAGCATGACCACACCAGTCAATTTCGCTGCCTTCAATCATTAAAGCAAACGGCTGCTGCTTTTTATCCAATAAGCGCAAAGCGGTACGTGTCATATTGGCCAACGCATCAACATCGCCATCAATAGCAAACGGCAGACCTTTTTCTGCAAAAAGCCCCATTACAGGCGTAGAGTCAACCGAGTTTAGCTTTTGCATATCGGTTACTACCTGCATGCCATGCTCTGGCAATACATCCAGCCAGTTTTTGTCGTCACGGTTAAAATAGCTTTGTCCGCCACCTAGCATGACGTCAAAAGACGGCTTACCTTCAACCACCTGAGTCGCAATTTTGTCGGCTATTTGATTATATTCGTAGCGCGACGGGTGATGAGTGAAAAACGATGCCGGTGTTGCATGATTAACTTGTGATGTCGATACCGAACCCGTTGACCAGCCATTTTCACGAGCCAGTTCCATGATACTCTGCAGCGGATATTTATCTGAATCGACCGCAATAGCGCCATTGTAACTTTTAACGCCTGTAGCCAGAGCGGTTGCACCCGCAGCTGAGTCAGTAACCCAGGTATTATCATCAGGATAGGTTGTTGCGGCGCCTTTCAGCATGGCATCAAACTCAGTTTCAGCAATCGTTTTGCTGTCTAAATCAGACATGGCATAACGGTACGCGCTAATATATTCAAATCCCATACCGTCACCAATAATATAAATAATATTGGGTTTCTGTTCTTCTGCCTGCACCATTGTAGATGCCAACGCCAGTCCAATACCGGCTGCCAGTGCTTTGAGTTTCATACCACGACTCCTTTGTGAATAACCTAGTCAGTATAACAAAGCGCGAATGTCAGGAATATGACAATAGCCGCAGAATCATTGCCGTTTAGCGGTAATATTACCGTCAGCCAGACGAACTTCTATTGATTCACCCACAGTCACTTGCTTCTCGCTACGAACCACATCACCCTTTTCTGTACGGACAATAGCGTAGCCCCTTTCCAGAGTATTCAAAGGACTGACAAGGTTCAGAGCCTGCATCAACTGTTGCTGCTGAGTTCGCTTGTCTTTTAAAACTCGTTGCATAACCTGCGGTAATCGTTGCTGCTGCGTCTGAAGTTTTTGCTGCAAACGCTGTAATTCTTTTTGCGGATGCATTGCCTGCAGGCGCCCATGTAAATATGACACTTGCTGCTTCTGCCGCGCCAGCCGGTTCTGCAAAGCCCGGTTAGCTCGGGCTTGCAGTTCATCGGCTAATTGCGACTGTTGTTGCAATTGTCGTTGCGGGTGCTGCTGTTGCAGCCGGGTTTGTAAAAATTGCCAACGTTGCTGTAAACGCTGCAGCAATCTTTGCTGCGCCAGCCCTAAGCGCTGTTGCAGTGCCTGCGCTTTTTGCTGTTGTTGTTGTTGATCTCTGGTAACTAACTCAGCGGCTGCGGAAGGTGTAGGAGCGCGGACATCGGCAACAAAGTCGGCAATAGTGAAATCAATCTCATGACCTACAGCGCTAATGGTTGGCATGGGCGCGGTTGCCAAAAGACGCGCAAAAGTCTCATCGTTAAAACACCACAAGTCTTCCAGAGAGCCACCGCCACGGCTGACTAACAGTACATCCACTTCATTACGTTCAAATGCCGTTTTTAGCATAGCCTGCAACTGCGGAACCGCTGCCTCTCCCTGTACCGCGCTCGGATAAATAATCACTTCGACGCCGGGGTCGCGGCGTTTCATCACCGCCAGAATGTCTTTGATAGCAGCGCCGGTGGGTGAGGTCAGCACGCCGACTTTGCGAATATGGTCGGGTAGTAAGCGCTTGCGTTCTGCCGCAAATAACCCTTCGGCTGACAATTTCTCTTTTAGCTGTTCATAACGCTGCTGTAAAAGCCCCTGACCAGCGTCTTCAACCTGCTCAATAATCAGTTGGTAGTCGCCCCGCGGTTCATAAACCGTGACTTTGGCTCTTACCAGTACCTGCATACCATTTTGCGGCCGAACCTTTGCACGCTGATTCGCATTGCGGAACATAGCGCAGCGAACCTGAGCCCGCTCGTCTTTTAAAGTGAAATACCAGTGCCCTGAACCCGGTGCGGCAAAATTTGAGATTTCTCCAACCAGGCTTATTTGACCAAAGCCCTGCTCTAACAACTGGCGGATCTCAATATTTAACTGGCTGACCGAATACACCATGGGCGTCACTCTTGTTTCGAAATTAAAAATAAATCATACCATATTCCGCTGACAGCGAAATAAACCCAGCCATTTTAGACGTCTAAATGTCTTGACGTCCTGATATCTATTTATTACAGTCAAAACCTCACTCAGAATATTGAGGTTAACTATGGTTCAGCCAGTTGCCCGCAGTTTTTACGCAGACACGCCGTTCGCACGTCTTAAAGGTTATCGCTATGGCGATCCTGATAAGCCGGTCGTTGTTGTTCAGGGCGGGATTAGTGCCAGCGGCCTAATCTGGAAGGCTGATGAGAGTGGCTGGTGGCAGTCACTGCATCCGCTCTTTGCAGAGTTGACTGATGTGCAAGTCATCAGCTTCGACTACCCCGGAGGAATAGGAGGCTCCGAGTGTCCGTCGGTGCCTTTAACGGTGCAGCAACACAGTGAAGCCATTCGGCACGCGCTGAAACAGGAAACCGACAACCTACAAGCCTGGGTCGGGGGGTCTTTCGGCGGCGTTCTGGGACTTCAGTATGCCGCTGACCATCCAACTGAACTGCCTCGTTTAAGTGCTATTGGTGCGGCCCATAAACCGTCAGTGCATTCAGCGTTACTGCGTTATTTTCAGCAGGCGCTCATTCAACGCTGCGATGATAAACAGTCAGGCATTATTCTGGCGCGGGCGCTGGCCATGCTGAGTTATCGCACCGCCGAAGAATTCGAACAACGTTTTAACCATGCGGACGATGCCTTTGAATACTTACTGTATCAGGGCGAAAAACTGTTGAAGCAAAACGGCAATGGCTGCCGCAGCTTATTTACACACCTTACGCCGATACTCAACCACTACTCAATTGACCCAACCCGCGTGCAGGCAAAAGTACAGCTAGTCGACTTTAACAACGACGCCATTGCGCCACCGAGTCTGGTTAATGAACTGGAAAACTTGCTTCCCAACTCATTTGGCAGGGTCACTATTGAAACGCCGTTCGGCCACGATGGTTTTATCAAGAATGTTGAACAATACCAATCGGCTTTAACGCATTTTTTAACTGAATCTGAACTGGAGTCCGTATGAAAGACGAAACGTTAGCCATCCACCATGGCTATGAAACTGACCCAACAACTAAGTCAGTAGCCACTCCCATTTACCAAACCGTTTCTTACGAGTTTGATAACGCACAGCACGGCGCTGACCTGTTTGATTTGGCGGTTGAGGGAAATATTTACACGCGCATAATGAACCCCACCAACGATGTTCTGGAGAAGCGTGTCGCGGAACTGGAGCATGGTGTGGCCGCACTTGCCGTAGCCTCGGGCATGGCAGCTATTGAATACGCATTAATTACCCTTGCCCGTCAGGGCGATAACATAGTGACGACACCACAACTCTACGGCGGAACCTACACAC
>NZ_DF266792.1:187129-256483 GCF_000320945.2 Idiomarina sp. 28-8 | reverse complement strand
GACTGGGTTAAACAAAAACAACGCTTTCCTCAGTTTAGCTCACCGGAGCCAGCTTATCACGGCGTAGTCTATACCGACGCTTTTGGTCCGGCGGCTTTCATAGCCCGCGTTCGTACTGTCGCTTTGCGTAATACCGGTGCTTGCTTGTCACCCTTTAACGCCTTCCTGTTACTGCAGGGTTTGGAGACTTTACCTTTGCGTATTGAGCGCCACTGCGAAAACGCGCTGAAAGTGGCTGAATACTTACAGTCGCACCCAAGCGTAGACTGGGTAAACTTTGCAGCGCTGCCAGAGCACACTAACTACGAGCGAGCGAAAAAGTATATTAAAAATGGGGTTCCTGCGTCGCTGTTAACTTTTGGCGTTAAAGGCGGCTACGATGCTGGGGTTGCGTTCTACGACAAGCTGAAGCTATTTAAGCGACTGGTCAATATTGGCGATGCAAAGTCGCTGGCCTGCCACCCGGCCTCCACAACTCACCGGCAGTTGTCTGCTGAAGAACAGGCCGCGGTTGGCGTAAAACCAGAAGCTATTCGTTTATGTGTTGGCATTGAAAATGCGGAAGATATTATTGCCGATATCTCTCAGGCACTCGTTTAAGCATCCACAAAAAAGGCCACTGTTGAAGTGGCCTTTTGTCAGAACAACAATACGTTAGTCGTCTTTTTTCAGGTGAACGTCCATTTGGGGAAAGGGAATACCAATACCCTCTTCATCCAGACGGTCTTTAATACGCTCTAATAAATCCCAACGGGTAGGCCAGTAGTCTGCATTTTTAGTCCACGGACGAACGTTAAAGTCGACCGACGAATTGCCGAGGTTGGTAACGGTAACAACGGGTTCAGGATCTTTTAATACCCGTTCATCGCTGGTAATAACATCCATCAACGCCTTCTTCGTCTGCTGCAGATTCGCGCTGTAACTTACACCAATAACCAAGTCGATACGGCGCAATTCTTCTCGGTTATAGTTAACAATAGGACCGCCAATAATTTCAGAGTTAGGCACAAAAACCACCTTACGGTCGGGGGTTTTCATAATAGTCTGAAAGATATTAATTTGCTCCACGGTTCCTGAAACACCGCCGGCATCAACGTATTCACCCGCACGAATTGGGCGGAACATAATAAGCAGAACACCTGATGCAATATTAGACAGTGACCCCTGCAATGCCAGACCAATTGCCAAACCTGCGGCACCTAATATGGCAATGAAGGAAGTAGTTTCAACGCCCACGTGCGACAGTGCCATCATAATAGCGGCAATGAATATCACCGTTTTTAAAATTGCACCGACAAAGCTGATAACGGCACCGTCGACCTGACGCTTTTTCATGCCTTTGGTCATTACACCTGTCACGGTGTTAGCGACGATTTTACCGACAATTAGTATCGCAATAGCGATGACAAATTTAATCGAGAAACCTATCAGCATGTCCTGATTATCATTAATCCACTGGACGATGTTATCCATACAAATTATTCCTTATTCCGCAGAGACTTTAATTAGTGACTTATTATTACAGTAATCATAAACGTTTATGCCCGCAAGTGGGATCACAAGCGAAATGAGTAACGTCCGCGCGAATCCGGCGTTCCCATGTATTCCATCATTTTAGCCAGCCCTTCAGGTGTTTCCAGATTCGGCTTCACTGTGCCTTCAGCATTGAAACTCTGGCTGTTAATGCTGCCCTGAAAGTCTAACCCTAAACTGTTATTACCATTCATGGCTAAGCCCACCGAGTTATCGTCGTTGCAGCTAAGTTCTACCGGAAAATCTCCCAGCGACTGCCATTGATTATTAACCAACACCCGAATCTGCTCGCCCCGGGCCTGACCTTTCAACTCGTCGCACCAACGTACCGGGCCGGGCGCAGTAACGACAAAACTGTCTAAGGACAAACGCCAGTTACCTCCGGTTTTTAAAGGCAAGCGGGTGTTTGCCAACTGCAGCAGAGCATTAACATCACCACTGGCTGTTATATTTTTGGCTCCAACTTTGGTGGACCCTGCCAGTAAGCGTCCATTCAGCGCAAACGGGTTACTTTTGGCAGGCAAGTTAACATCCATGACCAACTCTCCCAGAAATACAGAAGACACCTGCCAGTTCCAGCTAAGGTTAGTCAGTACGATATCGTCAACTGCAACCTGCCCGGCAACACCATTCCACAAACTCCCGCTGACCTGAGAGAGCCTGATGTTATCCGGCAAAGGAAACCAGTAGATGACCCTTGCCGGTAACATCACCAGCATGGCAACCAGATACACGACCACTAACCAGGGTATCCAGCGTTTTAAGTTCATGAATCCTCACTTACTAATAGTTTACGTAAACGCACCTGTCCGGGCGTATTTAATTTCGCAATATCAACAGCTTTTAGTGATAACCCCTGGCGTTGCTCCAGTTCGGCTAAAAAGCTTAATAAATCAGAAAAAGCCACCTCATCAACACTTAACAGATACTCCTGCCCCTGAGGCTGCAAACGCGCAATTTGAATATCCTGCGCAGCTGCAGCACGGTTGATACGTTGACTGACAGAGCCTGATGCACTTTGTTGTTCAGAGCTGCTCTCTTCCAGTTTTTTATAGCGCGCTATTGCCTGCTGAACCCATTGGTATTGCTGCTGTTGAGCTGCAAGCTGACGCTCTGCATTGGCTACTGCCTGGGAGCTGGGCTGCCAAATGACAAAGTACAGAAAAGCAATAAACAGTACGCCTGCCAAAACAGCTAACAAGCTCTGCTCGCGTTGGTTAAACTGGCTCCAGCGCTGCTTGCCTAAATCCAGATAAGGCGTTAACTGACGAGTAAATCTGTTCATGACTGCGCTCCCTGAGCATCGAGCTGCACGGTTAAAGAACCCGAAACTTGTTCACCACGGTTACTCATTGAACCCGCTTCAACAGTTAGCCCTTCGGCTTTCGCCGCCTGTTGAAAAGCCTCAAATTGAGAAAAGCTACTGGCAGTTGCCTGTAAGCGCAATTCATTATTCTGAAAGCGCAGTAACTCAAGCTGCAGTTCAGGCTGCGACTTAAACGCCGGAGCCAGTTGCTGCAAAACCGCAAGCACTGAAGCTTCATCCGCACTGCCTAGTCCAAGGCTTTCCAGTTGTCGTTGCAACTGTACTTTTAAATTCACAATACGAGTCTGACCCGGAAAGGCATCACGATAAAGTTGCTCAGCCTGAGCTTTTAAAGCGCCCCGCTGAGACTCCAGTTGCCAATAGCGTACGCCGTTTAACAACACGGCCAAAACAAAGAGTACACTCGCAGCAGTAGCCAGCCCCTTCCAGGGTAAATCAACTGAACGTTTTGCCCGTTGTGAGCGATAAGCCCCCTGCCTTAAGTTAATACGATTTCCTGTCGCGATACTTTGCACCGCGATAGTAAAAGGCACTTCAATATCAGCAGGGATTAAAGGTGCTGGCGATTGCGGCCAGTTTAGCGCGCCATAGTGAATAATTTCTGTTGGACTGTTCTGTTCAGCAGCAAAAGCTGGTGCTAACTGAGCAAACTGCTCTTTTTCTATGGTAAAGCCCTGCCACTCACCAGTTCTGACAATAACACTGTCGGCAAGCTCAATGGCCTGCCAGGTATCGTTCTGATGCGGCAACAAGAAGCAGTCGGGTAACCAGAAAGCAGAATCAATGCCGGCTTCGGTTAATACCTGCAGCCAATAATTCATTCGTTCTTTGGCGACTACAGCAACTGGCAGCTCTGTGCCTTTGGCATCCGGCCAGGCAAAATGCAGCTGCTCAATATCACTTGCCAGCTCCTCTTCCAGAGCATAAGGAATAATGCGCTGTAGGTGCCTTTTTGTGCCTGCGGGTAAAGTCACTCTTGTCATCGAAACATCTTGTCCGGGCAAGGCCACAATGACTTCGCAACGGTTGGCTTTGTCTTTTAACTGAACAAGCTCTGCTACCGAACTCAGCTCTCCACTGGCTATTAATTCTTGCTGCCCTTTATGCCAGACCAACCAGGGTATGGGTTCGTCGGTACCATAAGCCGGTAACCGCAGAATCAGTGTTTCATGCATAAACTAATCTCCCATCGCCCGGTACAAGGTTTGTACTCGACCTTCGTTTAAATGTAATACCGAGCGCGCTCTCATTTCTACTTCGCCCCACTGAATCATCGCAATCAACTGAAAATACTCACTACTCACGGTCAGCTCCGGTAACTCACCTTCTAATTCCGACCGCACTCCCGAGAGTTCTGCCAACTCAGCGATTTCTTCATCAGATTCGTAGCCTTGAGGCGGTCGGTTATTCAAAAATGCCATAGCGTCAGCAAGTGCTAACTTACCTTCGGTAACCCCGGTTAAAACCGCAGCCTGATCCTGTTCCAGAGTATTAATATTAATTTTTAAGTCTGTCTCATTCGGAATAACGCAAGCAACAGAGTTAAGAGCGGTAATTATTTTAGCACTGTATCCCCGCACCATTCTTAGCTCACTCATCTCAAGTAGTTGGCTGTTTGCGGCCAAGTAAGGCTTAGGTAGACTCTCGTAATCAGGGTCTTCAGCACCGTTACTGCCCGACAACTGACTGTCTTCATCCAGCCAGTCTACCAGACTGTCGATTAAAATTTCGGCCTGATAGTTATCAATTTCCAGTGCTTCCAGCAGCGCTTTGTATTGTCGTTTGCGCTTTTCCAGAGTTCCGGGATCTTCCTCATCCGTAACCAGGCTATTAAGGTTAAAGCAACTGTATAAATCCCTGACTTTGGCCGCAATCTGCCCGCCCTCTACCGGAAAAGGTCCACTACGCTGAGCCCAGTTTTGCTCTTTGTGCGCAACCCCGTCGTTTTCTTCCAGTTCAGTTTGCAGCACTTCTTTTAAAACATCCTCTGCACTTAACCACATCCAGTAGCTTTGTTCAGCCTGCTGCAAGTTGCCCATACGGGTTATTTGCAACTGCAGTTTTCCGCCTAAATTCACTGCAATAACCGACACAATAGCAATAACCAGCAAAACCGTTATAAGCGCAGCTCCGGCTTGTGATGACTTACGCGGGCTAATTGGCACGTTGCAACCCTCCGCCGTTACCTTCCACCTGCTGTCCCACTGCAGCTATCAAAAACACGCGCCTGATGGTGCCAAAGTTTTTGCTACGAATGGTCACTTCAACGGCTTGAGGCAAATCACCTGAACTTTCCCAGTTGTCGCTCCAGCCTTGTTCTAACCCCTGATTCGCGTTACTCACACCATCACTGCGGTAGAATCGAAAAGACAGTTCGTCAACGCCTTCTAATAAGGTCTGAACGGATGGTTCTGAGGAGCGATCGTTAACGAAAGTCTCGGTTACCCGCTGCAAATTTCCATCCCATAATCGGTAAACTACCGGCTGTAACTCGCTGCGGGGCATCATGTTGCCAGGGTTGTCAAAGCCGCTTCTGACAAAAGCCAGTACGCCGCCGTCAGAATCAAAGTAGCCAGGGTCATTGCTCAAATACTGATGAGTCACTTCAACACCGGAAGGTCGCGTTGGTTTAGCGACCATTTGGCGAATATCCTGCTGCATCAGCAACTGGCTGAACTGCAAACGCTCCAGCTGTTCACGCTGTTTTTGAGATTGCTCTTCGGTGTTTACCATCTGGTTCAGAACCTGAAAACTGGCAATACCGATAATGGCAAATATCACCATGGTCACCAGCACTTCTACTAAGGTAAAACCTTTGTTTGCGGGGTTAACGCGCATTGTCGGCTCCCCCCGCTGAATCTGGTTTACGCATATAACGAGTTAACCGAAAGTGTTCACGGCCGTCCTCGTTTTTCATCACTTTCACAGTGACTGCAACAACATTTGGCGTTACCGTTTCTACCACCTGTTGCTGCCAATACCAGGTAACACCTGCCTGTTCCTGTTGGCCGCTCCGTTTATCTTTAAGCGGCCACTCTTTCTCAAGCGACAATTCTGCCAAACGATTAGACGCTACGTACTGAGCAAAGGTTTTGTCCTGTAAAGCGCTTAACCCGGTCAGATGCCCGCTGGCCGCCTGCAATGCGGCCAGTGCTGCCAAACTGAACACCGACAAGGCTACCATCACTTCAATTAAGGTAAAGCCGCGCACCCACCGCATAGTTACTCCGGAGCCTCGGCAGAAATACTAACCTGCCAGCTGTTTTCGGCAATAAGCCAACGCTCGGCATCGGGGTCGTTTAAATGCTCAATATGCACTTCAAAGAGTGTCATCTCACCGCTGGGCAGAATCAGAATATCGGGAATCGTGCTGTCTTCGTCGCTATCTTCAGCAAACAAGCCATCGTCCAATGACTCATCTTGTTCAAGCACCTTCAGCCCCCGGCTGGTAAACTGCCAACGCAGTGGCCACTCGGTGTCCTGTGCCCGCAAACCCCGGGCATTTTCTTCGCGCCATTGCTCATCTTTCCAGAACAAAAAACGGTAGCCATCTTCGTGGAATTTTAATCCCAGTGGTTGCTGTCGGACCATGGCGTATTCGCGGGCATAGTTTAGCTGCTGACGTAAACTCGCAGCTGCATTTTGAGGAGAGTCCTGCCCCCGTTCACCACCGGGCAGTGTAAACATAACGGCGCTGGCGATGAGACCAAGAATGGCCATCACCAGCATCACTTCAATGAGAGTAAAACCAAATTGGCAACGCTTATTGGTCACGATCGTTGTTGCCAATCATCCAGCTGCCAAAATCATCATCCGTTCCGGGCTGACCATCCGGGCCTGGAGAAAAAATATCAACATCATCGTACTGACCCGGGTTCAGGAGTAAATAGTCATTACCGTAAGGGTCCTGCGGTAAGCGGCGAATATAGCCGCCGCTGCGATAGCTGCGTGGCTGCGGATCCATGTTCGGTTCATTGACTAAAGCTTCAAGCCCCTGCTCGGTCGTCGGAAACATACCGTTATCTAAGTGATACTGAGCCAGTGCGTTTTCTAAAGCGACAATATCGGCTATCACTTTTTGCTGGTTAGCTTTTTCCTGATTACCTAATACATTGGGTAACACCATAGTGGCCAAAATACCGATAATGGCAATAACCACCATTACTTCGACCAATGAAAAACCTTGTTGATTACGTCTCATAGCTAAAGCCCTACACTATTATTTAATTGTAAAATGGGTTGAATGATAGACAGCACAATAAAGAATACGATACCTGCCATCGTCACTATCAGCACCGGCTCAAATACTTTTAAACTAACCGACACCAGGTTTTCAAATTCTTTGTCCTGATTATCGGCAGAGCGTTTTAACATTTGTTCCAGTTCACCGGACTTCTCACCTGCCGCTATCATGTGCAGCATCATTGGTGGGAACAATCCCGTTTCCTGCAACGCACCGCGCATTGACGCCCCTTCACGAACGCGTCCGGCTGCTTCATCTACCGCCTGACGTATGGCTAAATTACCAATGACCGACGAGGTAATGCGCAACCCGTCGAGCAAGGGTACTGCTGAGGAAGTCAGTATACTTAAAGTCCGGGCAAAACGGGCAGTACTTACCCCTCTTATGACCTTACCCAGCATGGGAAGTTTTAACAGTCTGCGATGATATTTCAGGCGGTTTTTTTCATTTCTTAACCACTGGTTAAAAGCGACCAGCAGCAAAGCAATGCCAATAAGTAACCACAGCCCCCAGTTTTGCAGAAATTCACTAATGGCTATCATAGCCAGAGTGGTTGGCGGCAAATCCTGACCCATGGTTGAAAAGTTGTCCACTATTTGCGGCACAATGGAAACCAACAGAAAAACCACAATGCCAATGGCAACCAAAGTCAGCATAAGCGGATAAATAAGTGCCTGCGTCAACTGACTTTTCATGTGCTGGCGTTGCTCAGTATAGTTTGCCAGCTCATCCAGTACCGTATCTAAATGGCCGGACTTTTCCCCGGCAGCCACCATAGCGGTATATAAAGAATCAAAAACACCGGGAAACTCTGACATAGCTTCTGCAAGACCGTAACCTTCAACCACTTTACTGCGTACCGACATCAGTAGTTTCTTCAGACGTGGCTTTTCGGTCTGATCAGCAACGGCTAATAATGCCTGTTCAATAGGCAGTGCCGAGCCTACTAAGGTAGATAACTGACGGGTAATTAGCGCTAAATCCTGTGCTTTAACTTTACGTTGCGGAAGCCCAAACCGGGGCTGTAACGTTTTCTTTCTGTCTTGATCAGCTGCCGGCTCAATGCTTAAAGGCATTAAGCCTTTTTCACGCAATAACTGACGTACCTGTCGCTCAGTATCGGCTTCCAGTACACCTTTTTTCTTTCTGCCATTAGCCTCAACGGCTTGATATTCAAATGCTGCCACCCTCTACTCCTCGCGGGTAACCCGCAGCACTTCTTCCAGCGTTGTTTTGCCTTTCAGTACTTTTGCTAAGCCGTCCTGGCGAATACCCGGCGTCGACTGCCGAATATACTTTTCAATAGACTGTTCACCGTGACCGTTATGGACTAACTCACGTACATGGTCATCTACCAGCAGCAGTTCGTGAATACCGGTACGTCCACGATAACCGGTATAATTGCATCGTTCACAACTCCCTGCACGATAAATCACACTGGTATCTGCAGCATCGAGGCCGAGCATATTCTTTTCTTCGTCATCCGGCTGGTGAGGCTGTTTGCATTCGCTACAGAGTGTCCGCACCAGACGCTGCGATAACACCGCCAATAAACTCGATGACAACAGGAAGGGCTCTACACCCATGTCTTCCAGACGAGTAATTGCGCCGGCGGCAGTGTTAGTGTGCAATGTAGACAAGACCAGGTGACCAGTGAGTGAAGCCTGCACAGCAATTTGCGCGGTTTCTACGTCACGTATCTCACCAACCATTACCACGTCCGGATCCTGACGCAAGATAGCGCGCAAACCGCGGGCGAAAGTCATATCCACCCGAGGGTTAACCTGAGTCTGTCCAATGCCATCAATAGCATATTCTATCGGGTCTTCGACGGTCAGAATATTACGATCTTTAGAGTTAATTTCGCTAAGCCCGGCATACAAAGTTGTACTTTTACCTGACCCCGTCGGGCCGGTTACCAAAATAATGCCGTGAGGCTTGTAAATCAGCTCCTGGAAAATTTTCCGGTTAGCATCAGTCATTCCCAGCTCAGTCAGATTGAGCCGCGCATTGTTCTTATCTAATAAACGCAATACAACCCGCTCGCCATGATTAGACGGCATGGTAGAAACCCGCACATCCACCGCTCGACCGGCAATAAGCAGGGAAATACGACCATCCTGCGGAACGCGCTTTTCAGCAATATCCAGCTGCGCCATAACTTTTATGCGCGACACCAGCAGCGATGACAACTTACGGTTTGGTCGTAAAACTTCACGCAAAACGCCGTCAATGCGAAAGCGTATTAGCAAAGCTTTCTCAAAGGTTTCAATGTGAATATCCGAAGCGCCTTCTTTTATCGCCTCGCTCAGCATGGCGTTAATTAGCTTAATAATAGGCGCGTCATCTTCGCTTTCCAGCAGATCTTCGGTCTGCGGCAACTCATCAGCCAGAGAAAATAAATCGGACTCGTTGCCAATATCTTCCATCAACTGCTGAGCTTCTGATGAGTCTCGTTGATACGCACGGGTTAACAAGCTTTCAAAGTCACTTGCAGCGTGCTCCTGAAGAGTGACCGGCTGCCCCAGCGCGCGCCTCACTTCTTTTAACGCAGCAGCCGAGATACCGGCACGGCAATGCAAAATTAACGGCTCACCCTGCTCTACCACCACGCCAAAGCGTTTAGCAAAGCTGAACGGGAGGCGAGCTGTTGCAATGGCACTGGCTTCAGTCATTTTGCGGCTCTTCATTCTGTTCGTCGATTTCTTTATCGTTTTCTTCGCTACTCTTCTCGTCGCTCTTCTCGCTACCTTGTTTTTTCAGGTATTCGTCAAAGCCCGGCGGTAACGTCAGCTTACTGTCCCAGTCGTTAAGCAACGGTGACTCTTCAGAGGGCATGAGTGAGATTCCACGCGACCGCTCATCTAACTGCAGCGCCCGCATATAGTTGTATTTTGCCGAGCTTAATTCACGCATGCGTTTCCCGTCGCGGACTATAGTCGGACGGATAAAGACCATCAGGTTACGCTTTTGCTTAGAAGTTGACGTAGAGCTGAACAGTTTTCCTAAAATTGGTATATCGCCTAATAACGGGACTTTAGAGACCGATTCTTGTACGTCTTCGTCAATCAAGCCGCCAAGCACAATGGTCTCGCCATCATCAGCCATGACCGTGGTTTTCAGTTCACGCTTGTTAATAATAACGTCAACCGCAGTGGCGCCACTTAAACTGGACACTTCCTGCTCTATCGTCATTTGTACGGCGTCCCCCTCGTTAATTTGAGGCGTTACCTTTAACTTAATACCTATCTCGGTGCGATCAACCGTCTGGAACGGGTTGTCGTTGTTATCACCCGTAGTAGAGCCACTAATCGTAGGAACTTCCTGACCGACCAAAAAGCTCGCTTCTTCGTTATCTACGGTAACAATACTGGGTGTTGCCAGAATATTTGAGCGAGTATCCTGAGTAACCGCCTGTACTACCGCCGCCCAGTCATCCTGTATGGTACCGAACATCATACCGTTTACAGAGCCCAAAAGATTAGCAAGTAAACTGATGTCACCCGGCTGATCTGGATTCTCAGTTCTTCCGCCTTCTGTTACCACCGTACTCCCTTCCCTTTCACGTGCCTGATAAGCACCAGCGGCTAAACTCCCAATGGGTACCTGGTTACCGTTATTATATTGCACCATACCGCCGTCTTCGCTGATCCACTGCACGCCAAAGTCAACGTTATCGCCTTCCATAATCTCGACAATAATCGCTTCAACCTGAACCTGAGCACGACGGATGTCTAAGTCCCGAATCACTTTTTCCAGCGATGCCAGCATATCTTTTTGAGCGGTAATCACCACCGAGTTAGTCGGTTCATGCGGGCTGATACTGACCGTTTCATCACCTCCGCTACGGCGGCGTTGATTATTGTTTCCAGTGCTTGATTGCTGCTCAACTTCAGCCTGTATAGAACGGCTAACATCTTTCAACACTTCGACAACTTCAGGCGCTTTTGCATATTTCAGATAGAAAACCCGGGTATTACCCTCGGTTTTCAAATCCTGATCCAGCTGTTTGATAAGCTTGACGACGCGGGAACGGGCACGAGGTTCGCCACTGACAATAACGCTGTTACTGCGATCATCGGCAACAATTTTAGGAATAAGAAGCGCCGGCACACCTTCATTATTTTTTTCATATAGAGACTGAGCAATACGAACAATTTCGCTCGCAGATGCATATTCAAGGCTGATCATGTCAACGTCCTGATCACCGGCCTGATCGACCCGCTCAATAATTTCTACCAAACGTTGCACGGTTTCTGAACGACCCGTCATCATAATCACATTAGACGGGTCATAGCTGACCACCATACCGCCGCCACTTTGGTCGTTTAACTGGCGCAATAACGGTGCAAGCTCGCGTACCGATACGTTTTCTACCGGTACAACCCGGGTCACCATAGTATCGCCTGAGCCTCTGGTATCTCTGTCAAGCACCGGTAGTGAAGAGGTTTTTGCGTCTTTATCTCGTATTACTTTAAGCACGCCCGATTCCATTTCAACAATGGCAAACCCGTAAACCTCAAGCACATTCAGGAAAAACTGATAGTACTGTTCTTCGTTCATCACATCGTAGCTGCGCACATCAATTTTTCCCCGAACATTGGGGTCAATAATGATGGTTTTACCTAAGTTTCGGCCTACAACCTGAATAAACTCGTTAATATCAGTATTTTTAAAACTGGCGGCATATTCTTCGCTGCTTAATGGCGAACTCATCAGTGCGAATGCCAAACCGAGAGCTCCCAACCATGCTTTTAAGCCACTCTTTGCCACTGTCATATCAATTATCCTGTTTTACCGGTAGCTTAAACGACAGTTCCATCCTTTCACCGTCGCGCTCAATTTCTATGCTGACCTGTTCTTGTTCCGACAGTTCCTGACTAGCAAGCATGGCCTGCTCCATGTCGGTCAGATCATAGCCGTTGATGGCCACTGCCAAGTCACCGTTCTGGAATCCGGCATCCCGGAATAACTCCGGATTTTTGCCTGAATTCAGTTTGTATCCTTTTAGCTCGCCATTGGTTTGTACTGGCGAAATATTCACATAATCGAGTAACGACGATGGATTATCAGCAACCTGTGCCAACTGCTGCTCAACCGTTGCCTCATCATCAACCGGGTTGCTGTCATCACTACCGACAGGGACTAGCGCACCATCATTATCTGAGTCACCTACAATTAGCGACAGCGCGGGTCTGTCCTCACCAATATCTTCCATTTTCAGTGTTTCTAACCGGCCGTTATTATCAAGAATCACGCGATCGGCATGAATCTCTTCTACAGTGACCGAAGAACTGCCAAGACTCTCACCAATAATGTAGGTTTGTTGCTTGCTGCCTTGCTGAATAATAGCCGCAGAACGTTCCGGGTTAGAGCTGGCAGAAACGCCTATCAAACGAACGTTTAACGATGTTTGGGGCGCGTTTTGAACGTTTTCAGAACGACTCCGCCGCTCTGCTGTTCCAAAAAGATTAAGCTCAGTTAAGGTCTCTAAATTCATGGTACTGGTTGCAGTAGAATCAACCGTCACTTTAGGTAAAACCGCACTGTCGTCGGGCTCTGCAGGGTTAATCAGTGACCAGGTAAACCGAGCCAACAATACCGCAACCAAAAACCATGCGAAAGCCGTTAGCGCTTGCATTAAGCGGCGCCACATTTGAGTATCTTTAAATATTTGTTGGAGTCGGGCAGTCACTTTATTCTTATTCTTGTTACACTGACAAAAGGCGATTCATGCATTCTAGCGCAGGCGACATGAGTCAACAATCGGTTAACACAAAGTTTATAACGAATTCGTTGCGGTTTTATGACAAAAACTCGAAAAGAAAGTCCCATTCGTCTGGATAAATGGCTGTGGGCTGCAAGATTCTACAAAACCAGAGCACTTGCCCGACAAATGATTCAGTCAGGCAAAGTACATTATGATGGGCAGCGTAGCAAGCCTTCTAAGGTTGTTCAGCTTGGCGCTATTATCACTTTGCGTCAGGGCTTCGATACAAAAGAAGTTGAAGTCATGGAATTAAGTGAACAACGCCGCGGTGCCAGCGAGGCACAATTACTCTATAGGGAAACCCCTGAGAGCATAGAAAAGCGCGAAAAAAATGCGGAAGCAAGAAAGCTTAATGCGTTGTATAATCCGCACCCGGATGGACGGCCAGACAAAAAGCAGCGCCGTCAACTTATCAGAATGAAAGACAGCGGTGAGTAAACCGCTTGTTGTCGATAAACAGGAGTGCCCATGGAATACCCAACTGATCAATTGTCACGCTACACCTTTGAAGAGCACGATGTGCGGGGTGAGCTCGTTCAATTGACCAGCAGCTACCAAACTTTGCTCCGTGGCCATGACTATCCTGCGCCAGTTCAGGAGTTGCTTGGGCAAATGATGGCTGCAGTATCATTATTAACTGCCACTTTAAAATTTGAAGGTCATATTGCAGTGCAACTCCAGGGCGATGGACCACTTAACTTTATAGCAGTTAATGGCAACCATAATCAGGAACTTCGGGGTATAGCCCGGTTAAGAGCCGAAATTGACAGCGCTGATTTGCAATCAATGATAGGCAAAGGCCAACTCATTATAACCCTGACTCCCGATACCGGTGAGCGTTATCAGGGCGTTGTCAGTGCCAGCGCCGATTCAATTGCAGCCATGCTGGAAGACTATTTTGAACAGTCAGAACAGCTACACACCCGGGTCTGGCTGCACGCCGACGGCGAACATGCAGCCGGAATGCTGTTACAGCGCCTGCCTGCAACCGGCATGGACTTAACCGGGTTCGAACATCTGGCCACTTTAACGAACACCATTACTGCCAAAGAAATTTTCACACTACCGGCTGAAGAGCTATTGCATCGTCTTTATCATGAAGAGCAAGTGCATCTGTATCCGTCACAGGAAGTCACTTTTGTTTGTGGCTGTTCACGTGAGCGCACTCTGGAGGCACTGGCTTCAGTAAGCCCGGAAGAAATTCAAGAAATTTTAGCCGAGGAAGGCGAAATTATGATGACCTGTGATTACTGCCTGACCGAGTACCGCTTTACCCCTTCAGACTTTAATTAACAGATACAAAAAAGCCTGCATAATAAGCAGGCTTTTCTCGTTTAAAGCTACTTTTTCTTCTTCAGGAACTTCATCAAACGTCTGCGCTTTCGCTGCTGTGACAAAGTCAGCTGGTTTTTCTTACCTTCATACGGGTTAACCGGTTCACGGAACTCTACTTTTATTGGCGTACCCATAACACCCAGAGACTTCCGGAAGTAGTTAATTAAATAGCGCTGATAAGCCCCCGGTAAATCCTTCACCTGGTTGCCATGAATAATAATACGTGGTGGATTATAGCCACCTGCGTGCGCATATTTAAGTTTCACCCGGCGGCCACTAACCAGTGGTGGCTGATGTTCTTCCTGCGCCATTTCCATTATTTTGGTGAGCTTAGAGGTACTAATTCGCTGGGTTGCGCTAGCATAAGCCTCTTCAACCGACTCAAATAAATGACCAACGCCCGTACCGTGCAGCGCGGAGATAAAATGCAAACGGGCGAAGTCGACGAAACCTAAGCGTCTATCCAGCTCACGCTTTATCTCTTCTTTGTGGTCGTTTTGCAAACCATCCCACTTGTTCACAGCAATAACAATTGAGCGGCCGGCATTTAGAGCAAAGCCAATTAAGTTGAGATCCTGATCACTAATGGTTTCGCGTGCATCAACCACAATAAGAACAACGTTTGCGTCTTCAATTGCCTGCAGAGTTTTAACTACCGAAAACTTCTCGATAGCCTCACCAATACGTCCACGACGACGGACTCCGGCGGTATCAATCAGAACGTATTCGCGCTCGTTCCGTTGCATCGGAATATACACGGAGTCACGGGTGGTACCCGGCATGTCATAAACGACAACCCGCTCTTCACCCAGTATACGATTAATTAAAGTTGACTTACCGACGTTTGGACGACCAACAATAGCCAGTTTTAGTGGCAGTTTGTCGTAGTCAATTTCATCATGCTCCAGCTCTTCAGACTCAACGTCCTTGGGGACGATAACATCGGGGTATTCTTCCGCTATTGGTTTAAAACAAATTTCAAGTAACTGCTCAACACCACGACCGTGGGCCGCTGCAATACCGTATAGTTCGCCTAAAGATAACGAATAGAAGTCGGCCATTGCCGAATGGGCATCAATACCGTCAATTTTGTTACAGACCAGGTAAACTTTCTTATTCTGCTTGCGCAAATGATCCGCAATGGCTTGGTCACCAACGGTAACACCGTCACGCGCGTCCACCATGAAAAGAACAACATCGGCTTCGTCAACAGCAAGCAGTGACTGCTTTGCCATTTCTTCGTCAATGCCTTCTTCATCACCGTGAATACCACCGGTATCAATAACAATAAATTGATAACCGTCGTAATTTGCCTGACCGTATTTACGATCCCGGGTTAACCCGGGAAAGTCCGCTACCAGTGCGTCGCGAGTCCGCGTTAAACGATTAAAAAGCGTGGATTTCCCCACATTTGGGCGCCCGACCAGCGCGACAACAGGTAACATCTCTTATTCATTTCCTGATTGAGTATCGAGCGCGATGATATCACCGTCCCGAGTTTGTACATACATAATGTTATTATCAACGACAGGAGCAACATAGACTCCATCGCCGCCAACTTCGTAACGGCCAACAATGTTGCCGCTTTCACTGTCCAGCCAATGCAAGTAGCCTTCAAAGTCACCAACAACAACGTTACTGCGATGCCATGCAGGTGCGCTCAGCTTACGACCAAACAGCTGTGTGTTACTCCAGCGCTCAATACCACCGCTCTGGTCAAGTGAGTAAACGTGACTTTTCACATCGGTTAAGAAAATTCGGCCGCTCGTCACCAGCATATTTTCAAAGGCTTTGTAGTCACGCTTCCAGCGCACTTCACCGCTCATGAGTTCAAGCGCTACGAGTTCGCCGTTAAAAGCGACCATGTATAACGTTGTTCCCTGAGTAGCCGGTTTTGCGTCAACGTCGGCTAAACGCTCCAGCTCGGTACTTCCGCTGGGCTTACCGATAGGCTGACTCCAGGCTTGTTGTCCGCTGTCAGCAATTAGCACCATACCGGAACCGTTGCTGTCGCCAACTACAATACCGCCACTGATAATTGCCGGAGCCGATGCCCCACGCACCGTCAGCATGGGGGTCTGATATTCGTATTCCCATTGCTCTTCACCGGTTTCAGCGTCCAGGCTAATGACTTTTCCGCCACCGGTATGCACAACCACACGTCCCTCACCGACAGCAGGATCTGACATGACTTCGTTGTTCACTTCGGTATGCCAGACGACATCACCAGTTTCAGCATCCAGAGCAACGACGTCACCATTTTCAGTACCCAAAAAGATACGGTCATAGCGAGCAACTAAGCCGCCCGATATGCGCGCTGGGAACGGGCTTGCAAATAAACCACTGAACCAACCTTCATCGGTTGCTTCATCAAATGTAATGCGCTGACGCAGGTCGATTCGCCACAGGCGTTCACCTGAGGTTTTGTCAAAAGCACTGACCAGGCCATTGCGGTCAGCAGCAAAGACCTTGCCATACTCAACCACAGGGTTCAGTCGGGAAAAGTGCTCACCAATACCGCTTCCGACAGAAGCATCCCATATAACTTTTGGTTGTAGTTGCTCAGAAATTGGCTGAAGTACCGCGAACTTGGGCTCTTCATCATCGTCACCAAAAATAGAGCAACCACTAACAAGAACTGCAGCAGTCAATAACAAACTGCCTTTGGTAAAGCGTTTAATCAATTGCATTATGACTTAACCAGGCTGTTGAGTTTCATTTGCAGTGCCGGAGTCAATGACTCACCCGCCTGCAATGCGCGTTCGTATGCGGCACGAGCTTCTTCGGTATTCCCCTGCTCGGCCAGAATGTCGCCTTCAAGCTCTGCAGCAAAGCCCGCATAAGCTTCTGGCAGAGGTTTCTTAACTAAACTTAAAGCGGTATCAAGCTGTTCCTGAGCAATTAATACCCGGGCTAACCGGATACTGGCTAAAGCTGACATGTTTTCATCTTCGGCGCTGTCGACTACCGACTGTAACGCAGTAACAGCTGTTGCTAAGTCAGCTCGTTCGACCGCATGTTGAGCCAACTGCAAAGCCACCAACTGTGCATAAACATTGTCAGGGTTTTCACTAACAAACTCTTGCGCTTCCAGCATCGCGTTTTCGCTACCTTCAGAGAGCTCGGCCGTTAACTGCTGATAGTTTGACGAAGCACGCTGCTGCGTTTCCAGCGTATGCTGGTCATAGTAACGCCAGCCGTAAAACAAACCAAAGCCAATGACTACACCGGCAACAATACCTTTACCGTGCTCTTTCCAGAACTCTTTTAAACGTTCTACTTGCTGTTCTTCATCCACCTGACTACCCTCTCGTCATTGGCTGCAGATACTCAATAAGTGCCTGCCAGCCCAGAGTTTGTTGTTCTTCAGCAGTGCGTAATGGTTTTACCGTTACCTGCTGCTGTGCGATTTCATCTGCACCGATAATGAGTGCCACTTGAGCACCCGACTTATCCGCTTTTTTCATTTGTTTTTTCATAGAACCACCGCCACAGTGGCTTACCAGACGCAGTTCCGGCAACTCATTTCTCAGCTGTTCGGCAATTCGCGGGGCATTTAGTTCCGCTTCTTCGCCTAACTGCATCAAGTAAGCATCGACTACTCGTCTTGGGGTCAGCTTGCCTTGTTCCTGTAGCAACAGCACCAGGCGTTCCATACCCATTGCAAAACCGACTGCAGGCGTAGCCTTACCGCCTAATTGTTCAACCAGTCCATCATAACGACCACCGGCACAAACCGTTCCCTGAGCGCCCAGAGCCGTGGTAACCCATTCAAACACGGTACGGTTGTAATAATCCAGACCACGAACCAGGCGTTCGTTTAAAGTGTATGAAATACCGGCCGCTTCCAGACGAGCGGTTAGTTGTTCAAAATGCTCTTTCGATTCTGCGTCCCAGTATTCAGACAGGCTTGGCGCACCTTCCAGAATCTTCTGAGTATTTTCGTCTTTACTGTCCAGAATACGCAACGGATTGCTTTCAAGCCGGCGTTTACTGTCTTCATCCAGCTCGCTTGCATAGTCAGACAAATAAGCTTTTAACGCATCGCGATAATTCGCCCGAGCTTCATTAGACCCCAGAGAGTTCAGTTGCAGCTCGACCTGATCAGCAATACCAAACTCGCGCCATAATCTAGCCGAAAGCAGAATGACTTCCGCGTCGGCATCGGCGCTTTCTAAACCAAAGGTTTCAATACCAAACTGATGAAACTGACGATAACGACCTTTTTGCGGACGTTCGTAACGGAACATAGGCCCCATGTACCACAAACGCTGAATTTGGTTGTACAACAAACCGTGCTGATTACCCGCACGCACGCAGCTCGCTGTCCCTTCAGGGCGCAAGGTCACACTTTCGCCATTGCGGTCATCAAAGGTATACATTTCTTTTTCGACAATATCGGTAACTTCACCAATAGAGCGTTTAAACAGTTGTGTGCTTTCCAGCACTGGCATACGGATTTCGCTATACCCGTAGCTTGCAGCAACACGTCGTATTACTGCTTCAACCTGCTGCCAGGCCGGACTCTGCTCTGGCAACAAATCATTCATGCCACGAATTGCTTGGATTGTATTCGCCACGGAACCTTCTCGTCTGGTTATCGATACAGAAAATAAGCGGGTATTATAGGGACTTTGTCGATGCGGGTAAAATCAACCGTTAATTTCTTTTACGTCAATTTTATTAGCTTCTATGAACTTAACCTGTTCGCGAATTTGAGCTTCCAGCTCATCCACTAAATTTTGGTTATCCAGCCGGAGTTTTTGACGTGCTCCGCCAATGTACAGGCCACTTTTGTTTTTTGCGCCAGCAAGACCTACATGCGATACCAGAGCCTCGCCCGGACCATTAACCACACAGCCTATAATTGAAACATCCATGGGAATAGTAATATCTTCCAGACGTTCCTCTAAGGCATTAACGGTGTTGATAACATCGAACTCTTGTCTGGAACAACTTGGGCAGGCAATAAAATTAATGCCCCGTGCACGAATACGCAGTGACTTTAATATATCAAAGCCAACTTTAATTTCTTCAACAGGGTCGGCAGCGAGCGAAACTCGCAGCGTGTCACCAATACCCTCTGCCAGCAACATGCCTAAACCAACTGAGGACTTAACCGCACCGCTACGCTTACCGCCAGCTTCGGTAATACCTAAGTGCAGTGGTTGATCAATTTCTTTCGCCAATAAACGATAGGATTCAACCGCTAGAAAAACGTCTGACGCTTTAACACTGACTTTAAAGTCGTAGAAGTCCAGCTTGTAGAGAATATTGACATGCCGCATTGCAGACTCGACTAACGCCTCGGCTGTGGGTTCCCCATACTTTTCTTGTAGATCTTTTTCTAACGAACCGCCATTAACTCCAATACGAATTGGAATGTTACGCTCACGTGCTGCATCTACTACAGCTTTTATTCTGTCTTCGTGGCCTATATTGCCCGGGTTGATACGTAAACAGTCAGCACCATATTCGGCAACTTTAAGCGCAATGCGGTAATCAAAGTGAATGTCAGTAACCAAGGGGACAGGACTGCGTAGCTTTATTTGCTTAAAAGCTTCGGCAGCTTCCATTGTTGGTACAGACACACGAACAATATCAGCACCAGCCTGAGCCAGCGCTTCTATTTGCGCAACGGTCGCATCAACATCGGTTGTTTCGGTATTTGTCATGGACTGCACAGCAATCGGTGCGCCATCACCAATAGGCACATTGCCTACATACAATCGGCGTGAAGGACGGCGTTTAATTGGATTTTCGTGCATCATAACCTTAAATTGACCTCTACTGCTCTTCTGACGGTACGGTGAAGCGCGCGACACGACCAGTCCGGAACTGGTCCATGCTGAAGGCTTCACCGTTAAAGCTGACATTAACAGCTTCAGGTTTACACAGTGTTACTGAAAAAGGCGCTTCGCCAGGAACTGGCATACGGTAGCCTGCAGCTTTTACACCAACCGCCTGAGTTTCACCGGAAGCATCATCAATTTTAACCCAGCATTCTTCATTAAACTCTAACACCAGACTGGCTGAAACAGTTTCTGATTGCGACGACGGCTCAACAGGCGCGGACTCAGTCGGAGTTTCAACTTCGTTATCTGTCGGCTCAGCAGTTTCAGTTGGTAACTCTTGGGTATCATTAGCCGCAGACTCAGAATTATCGGCTTGCGATTCGTCGTTATTCTGGCTGATATTCTCGCTGGTATTCTCGTCGTTGTTCTCGTTATCATTCGCGCCGTTTTCACTAACGGGTTCTTGTACAGACTCGACCGCAACATTCGTATCATCGGTTTCAACTTCCGACTCTAATACGGCTTCATCTTCATTCGGCTCAATTTGTGGCTCCGTCGGCTGGTTTGAAATTTCAATGTCACCGACGTTATCAGCTTCATCATCAGTATTTACCGGAGAAATTTCTGAACTTTCCTGTGTGCCAGTTTCGCCTTCACTAAAACCAAGATCCGGCTCTTGCCACCACCAAATAACCAAGGCAACGACAATAATGATAACTACATAAGTAATTAACATTAAGCGGTTGTCACTTTCCTCGTGCTTTTTACGTCTTGAGAAGCTCTGCATCTGGCTGCTTTCAACTTCTTTATAGCCTCTGGCTTTATAAGCCTCAAACAGCTCGGTATCGTCTAAATCAAGTAATTTGGCATAGGAGCGTAAATAGCCTTTAATAAAGGTTGCCGTCGAAAAAGTTGAATAATCATCGGCTTCCAGCAATTCAATAATCTGCTTTCGCAAACGCAACTGGTCTGCAACCTCGCGTTGCTCTAAACCTTTAGCTTCACGGGCTTCTCTCAGAATTTCACCAGGACCTTTGCTCGGCTTTTGCTTGGGTTCTTGTGCCGCTTCCGATTCTGGCTTTTTGTTATCTTGTGTTGATTCGTTTTCAGCAGTCATGATTGTAAGGGGTTTCCCTGTTATGGTTGAGCTGCGTCGTGACTTACCCGAGCCAGACATTCGGCCCTATTGGCCTCTGCTCTGGCATGATGTGGATACGCTGGATCTAATGTCACTTTATCAAAATACCTGAGTGCTTTTTTCCAGTCACCAGCCACACACAGCGCAACCGCATAGTTATTGTACAATGCACCGCTCATAGGTTGCCATGATAATGTCTGTTGGTAAAGTGACAAAGCTGAATCAACGTCATTTGTCGCTAAATACCATTGCCCTAAGGCAAGATTGGCATCCAGAGACCGGGGATTGTTCGTCAATGCGGTTTGCAAATGCGGATACGCAAGCTTCAATTTCCCTTGCGCCAAATAAGCAAGTCCAAGCTGCAACCGTACATCATTACCCACAGATACCGACTGTTCAGGGTTAGCGGTACAACCATATAGCGCTACGGCTATCAATAATAAAGCGGCTCGCATTATCACACTCCTTGTGCCTGCGACTCTGTAAATTTACGTGGTCTTTACAGCTATTGCCTCTCCACCACGCTGTTTCTGCTGACGTTTCAGTATACGTTTTGTACGATCGATGACATCGCCCACTAATTGTCCGCAAGCTGCATCGATATCATCCCCACGAGTTTTCCGTACCATTACCGTCAAACCGTACTCCATAAGCACTTTGGCAAAACGGTCAATTCGCGAATTGCTAGAGCGCCCGTAGTCCGAGCCCGGGAAAGGGTTAAATGGAATAAGATTAATTTTACTCGGGGTATCTTTTAAGGTTTTCGCCAGCGCATGTGCCTGATCGGTTGAGTCGTTCACATGGTCCAGCATGACATACTCTACCGTTACTTTACGCTGAGCTTTTGACTGCTCAACATAACGACGGCTTGATGTCAGAAATTCTTCTATATTGTACTTTTTATTAATAGGTACAATTTCGTTACGGAGTTCATCGTCTGGTGCATGCAGCGAAATAGCCAGCATTACATCAATGCGTTCACGCAATTTTTCCAACGCAGGAACAACACCTGAAGTACTTAAAGTAACGCGGCGTTTAGATAAACCGAAACCCAGGTCATCTAACATTAACTCCATTGCCGGAACAACATTGTTTAAATTAAGCAAGGGTTCACCCATGCCCATCATGACAACGTTCGTTACGGGTTTAATTCCGGTTTTTCCATAAGCCCCTAACAGCTGGTTCACCCGCCATACCTGGCCGATGATTTCCGCCACACTGAGGTTACGGTTAAAGCCCTGGGCCCCGGTTGAGCAGAACGTACACTCTAAGGCACAACCAACCTGAGATGACACGCACAACGTAGCGCGATCCCCTTCGGGTATCCAGACTGTCTCCACGTCCTGACCGTCAAACAAGGTCATAGCGAACTTAATCGTACCGTCCGATGACTGCTGTTGTTCGCGAACTTCAGGCGCGCGTATTTCAGCGACTTGCTTGAGCTTTTCACGCAATGCTTTATTAAGATTCGTCATCTCATCAAAGTCATCGACACAAAAGTGATACAGCCACTTCATTACTTGTTCAGCACGAAATGGTTTCTCACCCATCTCACGAAAGAACTCTTTAATTCCCTCACGATTCAGGTCGAGTAAGTTCACTTTTTTATCTATTGCGTTGGTCATAAAGCTCCGGTTTTTTGATGTGCTTCGACGTATTGTAGCCTGACATTCATGTCAGGTGAGCTCCTGACATAAACGTCAGGCTGCCTACATCTTAGATCTCACCTGATGCAATAGCATCAGGCTACATTCAAATACAGTCTTAGCGAGTACGCTGGCAAACTTCTTCGTCGCTGAAGAAGTAAGAGATTTCACGTGCAGCAGATTCAGTTGCATCTGAACCATGTACCGCATTTTCGTCTATAGTTTCAGCATAGTCGGCACGAATAGTTCCTGCCAGTGCTTCTGCAGGATTCGTAGCACCCATGATGTCGCGGTTTTTACGTACAGCGTCTTCACCTTCAAGAACCTGAACAACGATAGGGCCTGAAGTCATGAATTCAACCAAAGCACCAAAGAAAGGACGTTCTTTGTGTTCTGCGTAGAAACCTTCAGCCTGTTCTTTGCTTAAGTGCATCATTTTAGCACCAACAATGCGAAGACCAGCAGATTCAAAACGGTTGTAGATAGCGCCGATTAAGTTTTTTGCAACTGCATCAGGCTTGATAATTGATAGAGTGCGCTCTAAAGCCATGGTTATAAACTCCAATAAAATTAAGGGATAAATCAGTCGCGCGGATTATACGTGAGATCGGCGCAGAAATCGAATACCCAGTGATTGTTTTTTCATTCATTCTCAGCTAGGATGAGAGAACTTATATAGCCATATAGACGTCTATTTGACGATAAGGAGTTCTGACATGGCGAACAATGAATATGAACAAGCCACCCTGGGCGGAGGTTGCTTCTGGTGTGTTGAATCAGCCTTCCTTCAGGTAAAAGGCATTCAGTCGGTTAAATCGGGCTACACTGGCGGGCATACTGTCGATCCAACTTACGAGCAGGTTTGCAGTGGCGAAACAGGACATGCCGAAGTTGCACAACTCCAGTACGACCCGGAGCAAATCTCTTACCGTCAAATCTTAGAAATCTTTTTCACTTTGCACGATCCAACTCAGGTGAATCGTCAGGGTAACGATGTGGGTACTCAATATCGCACATCAATTTTTTATCATAACGACGCGCAAAAACGTGAAGCGGAAAGTATTATTGCGGAACTTGCAGCCGATGCAGCATTTGCAGCTCCTATCGTAACGGAAGTGACTGAGTTAGGGACTTTTTACCCGGCAGAGGATTACCACGAAAACTACTACGCCAGAAACCCGGAAAACCCGTATTGTCAGGCGGTAATTTCACCGAAGCTGGCTAAGTTCCGTAAAACCTTTGCTGGCCTGCTAAAGGACTAAGCAGCGCCTCTTAAGGTTCCGATAGTGCGGTGGATAAGCTCTACCGCACTATCGATATCTGCTTCGGACGTGTAACGCCCAATACTAAAGCGCAATGAACTCATTGCCAGCTCATGTTCAACGCCTAATGCTCTTAACACATACGAGGGTTCAACACTGGCCGACGTACAGGCCGAGCCCGATGAGAGCGCAAGATCTTTTAACGCCATTAGCAACAGTTCACCATCAACTCCGGCAAAACTGATGTTAGTAATATGCGGAACCCGTTGCTGGTCAGAGCCATTCAAAGTTACACCTTCTAACTGGCTAACCCCTTTCCATAGTCGCTGACGCAAGTTTTCAATTCGTGCGGGCTCCAGTTCCAGCTCGTTAAGAGCCAGTTCCGCCGCTACACCCATACCGACAATTTGGTGAGTTGGTAACGTGCCTGAGCGCATGCCACGCTCATGACCCCCGCCATGCATTTGCGCAAGCAGACGAACTCGCGGAGTGCGGCGTACATACAACGCCCCAATACCTTTAGGGCCATACATTTTATGAGCAGAAAGAGATAGTAAATCGACCGGTAATTCCGACATATCCATTGGCACTTTGCCGGACGCCTGAGCGGCGTCAACATGAAATATTGTGCCATTTTCACGGCACAAGTGACCTATAGCGGTTATATCCTGAAGCACACCTATTTCGTTATTAACCAGCATTGCGCTCACTAACACCGTATCTTCGCGCAAGGCTGAGCGGAACAAATCCATATCCAGCAAGCCGTCAGTTCCGACATCCAGATACGTCACTTCAAAGCCTTCTTTTTCCAGCTGTCCGCAGGTATCTAAAACCGCTTTGTGCTCGGTTTTAAGTGTAATAACGTGTTTGCCTTTATCTGAGTAATACTGAGCTGCGCCTTTTATGGCGAGGTTATCTGACTCAGTCGCACCTGAGGTAAAAACAATTTCGCGCGCGTCAGCGTTAATAAGATCAGCAACCTGATTGCGGGCAATATCGACAGCTTCTTCTGCCTGCCAGCCGTACTTATGCGAACGCGATGCGGGGTTACCAAACAAGCCATGCTGCGTTAAACAACCCATCATTTTTTCTGCTACAACAGGATCGACTGGCGTGGTTGCAGCATAATCAAAATAAAGAGGTAACTTAGACACTTGCTTGCTCCTGACAACTTAAAGGCAATATTATAGGTGAGAGTTTAACTTAATCTCTTCTTCACTGTGGTTATGCAACGCATTCTGCCTATTCAGAACGTCACCCACGTCCTCTTTCTTCATCAACTCAGCCAGCGTAATACCGTCCAGAAAGTCGGATATTCTGTCGCTTAACCCTTCCCACAAAGAGTGGGTCAGACAACGTTCGCCGCCCTGACAGTTAGCTTTACCCTGACAACGCGTTGCATCAATTGACTCGTCCACCGCATGAATGACGGCACCAACAGAAATATCATTTGCGGCACAACCCAGACGATAACCACCACCCGGACCTCGCACACTGTCCACCAACCCGTGCTTACGTAAGCGCGAAAACAACTGCTCTAAATACGACAGAGATATTCCCTGACGCTCAGAAATATCTGCTAACGGCACGGGACCATTTGCCGTAAAAAGCGCAACGTCCAGCATAGCTGTTACTGCGTATCGACCTTTTGACGTCAGGCGCATGGTGGTTTCCTCTGCTGTTTAATTCATCGTTAATGTATTGAGATTCTACATTCCCGACTATTTTAGTCAAGTATTACCCGTTGATTTGTCCACAGAGGCTAAGATGCCACGTAAAATATTAATTTCATTTTCTTCCGGGCGGGCGCGGTTAAATAAACGACGCAGTTTTGTCATGACTTGTCCGGGGTGCTGAGGAACAATGAACCCAGTCTGACCCAGAGTCTTTTCAAGATGCTCATAAAACCGTTCTAAATCTTCAGCACGCGGGTATTCCGGTAAGTTTTCCGGGGCGCGTTGTTTCGATTCCAGCCACTGCATGCGTAGCTCATAACTCACCGTCTGCACCGCCATAGCCAGGTTTAGTGAACTGTAATCGGGGTTAGTTGGTATGTGTAAATGAAACTGACTTTGCTGTAGCTCTTCGTTGGTTAATCCACTGTTTTCACGGCCAAATACCAGAGCAACCTGATGCTGACTGGTCTCCTCCAATACTTTTGCCGCACATTCCCTCGGGCCTAACAGCGGCCAATCCAATGTTCTGTTACGAGCGCTGGTGGCAATAACCAAACCACAGTCGGCAATGGCCTCCTGGAGAGTGTCCACAATAGTCGCCGACGCCAGAATATCGGTTGCGCCCGCAGCTAACGCCGATGCGTGACTATCAGGCTCCTGCACAGGGTCGACTAAGGTTAGTTTAGACAACCCCATAGTCTTCATGGCACGGGCGACAGAGCCAATGTTTCCGGTATGAGACGTATTCACCAGAACAATACGAATGTTATCAAGCATGGCGTTTCCCTTGAGTTTTTCTCGGCTTATGGAAAAGTTTGGCATGATACCGTAACACTGGTATGATCCGCGACCGAAAATTGTTCTTTTACAGCACAGGTAATTGGTATGCATCCGATGTTAAATATTGCGGTGCGCGCAGCGCGTGCGGCCGGCAAAATTTTAGTTAAAAATTTCGACCAGGGCAGTCCTGTTGAAGCCGAATCAAAAGGTTTGAACGACTGGGTTACTGATATGGATAAAGCTGCAGAGCAGGCTATTATCAACACCATCAAAAAGTCTTACCCTGATCACGGCATCATCGCAGAAGAAAGCGGTACTCAGGCTGGAAAAGAAAACGACTTCCAGTGGGTTATTGATCCGCTAGACGGCACGACCAATTACATGCGCGGTATCCCCCATTTTTGTATCTCTATAGCGTTACTTCACAAAGGTTCTGTTCAACAGGCCGTTGTTTACGATCCTATGCGCGAAGAATTATTCACCGCTACCCGCGGCGCCGGTGCGCAGCTAAATGGTCGTCGTTTACGCATTTCACCTAAAGTGGAATTAAAAGGCGCTATTTTAGCAACGGGTTTCCCGTTCAAAATGAAAAACCGTTTACCGGAATACCTGGAAATGTTCAGCAAGTTGTTTGAGCACTGTGCCGACGTTCGCCGTGCAGGCGCAGCAGCACTGGACTTAGCTTACGTTGCAGCAGCACGCCACGACGCCTTCTGGGAAATGGGTCTTAAGCCATGGGATATGTTGGCTGGCGAATTATTGGTTCGCGAAGCCGGTGGCATAGTCAGTGACTTTCAGGGTGGCCACAACTACATTCAGTCAGGCAACATAGCAGCAGGTGCGCCAAAAGCATTAAAACAAATGCTGGCACAAATTCGCTAAGCTCTTTCTAAAAACAAGAGCAGTAAGCCCAAAAGCAAAACGCCGTCTGAGGTCACCCAGACGGCGTTCTTTTTTATAGTTCGATTTCTTCTAAATCGAGTTCAAGCGAGTAATCCATATCAGAGAGTTCTTCCCGCAACCGGTACTTCTCTTTTAGCTGCTCTATTTCACGCCATTTACGTTTTGCCGCGCGACCCTTACCAGACTTGTCATTAACCTTTTGCAGTTCTTCTGAATGATCCATGTTATGACCCTCTGCTTTTTTGATACAACTTTTTTAATTATGGTATTAGCGCTGCAGTTAATCTGTTTGTTAACAAAAAAACCACAACTCATAAGTACCACACACCAGGCCACATTAAAAGAACTTTGTTACGCTTTTGTTAACAAATGATGGCGAAGGTGTGAAGAATTAGGTGATCAACTCAACTTGGGGGTAATTCGTCTTAAAGAAGTTCTGAACGGAGTCAAATTGCTGAATCGGAAACACATAATGATGGCTAATTTGGTAGTTAAAAGGAAAACTCAAAATAGCTGAGTTTTTATCATATTCACCAACAGCCACTCGCTTTAACTTTTTAGCCGGCACCTGCTCAAGTCCTACACGCAATTGCTCACCCTGTACACCCAGCAACGCCATCATATTTTTTACTTCGCTTCGGTTGTGCGACCGATTCCCAAAAGCGTCAGGGGTAATATAAAAAGCCAACAACACAAGCATAGCCCCATACAATTGTCCCCAAAATCCCAACTCAAAATAAAACAAGAGAAAATAGGGAAGAAAGATCAAAGCCAATCTTATCCATTTAGGAATTTTTAGCATGTGCTCATTAAGTTTCTCTTTGAAGCTATGGTATTTATTCATTTATCTGTCACTTTTTAAGCGTTACTAACTGCTGCACGACGGTATCAATATTCGAAGGTGCCCGCTTGGGCTGATAGTTCAAAATATACTCGACCAGTCCTTTACGTTCAATCACGGGCACGCTTGGAGGTGAAGACAGCTTAACCCGTGCGCTGCGGTGTGAAAAAAACACAACTCCGTCTATCCAGGTAGATGCGCGGTTTTTCTTCAAGTGCTCTGCTAATACATGTACTTGCTTTTTTAACTGCTTTATTGGATTTCGAACTTTGGCTGTATACCGGCCACCTTTGCGTCCTACTTTATGAGCTACCCAATTAGAAGATTGCTCATCTCCCATTACTTTAGAATTGTTGTTCTTCACTTCGACTACAAACACGCCGTTAGGGCCCACCACAATTAAATCCAGCTCCGTGAAGCCGCGTTTTGCTCGCGAATTGGGTACATCAACCTGGTTAAACAAAATGTAGCTATCAGGGAGCTTCTCTAAAAGCTTCAGTGTTTTTAATTCGCCTCTGGCACCCGAACGCTTAGTAGATGCCGCCCCAATAATACTGAAGAGGTAAATTAGTCCGACAATCCACCAGAGGTTTGGTAATTTGTACATTAAAAAACCCGCAATAGGCGCGCCAATAATAGCGACCCATACGCGGGCTTTATTCACTTCTTGCGAAAGACGATTTTTGGTTATGTACTGCGTGTCGGCCATGACAATTTGACTGCTTTTCCTTGCGAATTAGGGGATATATTAAACCACCAAAGCAGTCATTCGTCAGCTTTAATTCTTAGTTATCGGCAGGCTCCTTAAGGAGAATAAAATGTTCTACCAAACGAATCATCAACTCTTTTTGGTTTGGTAAGCTCTCGGCTACTAATAGTGCCAAAGCCACTAGCGTGTTGTCGTTAATCAATTTTTCAACGGGCTTAGCTAACAAGTGCTGATTTAATCGCAAATACCACAAAAATAGGAAAGAGCCCGAGCGTTTATTACCGTCTGCTAAGGGGTGATTCTTGATAACAAAGTACAACAGATGGGCAGCTCGGCTTGCTATGTTGGGGTAAAACAACTCACCCGCAAAACCTTGCTCTATTGTAGCCAATGCCGAAGAAAGCCCGTTGCCACGAACCTGTCCGAATAACTCAGTGGCTTCGCCTTTAGTTATAAGTGTTTTTCTAAGCTATTGAATGGCATCGGTTGCGTTATCCGGATCCAGAGCCTGCATACCATTTTGTCTGGTACCTATCTCAGCTAAAACTTGCTCGTCATAACCTTGCAATAGCGACCAGGAACGAGCGTACTCACTTATAACCTCTGCAACAGCCTCACCAGCTTCAGAAACTAACCCTTGGTTGCTCAGTGTACGACTGAGTAGATTCAGGGCTTGCTCAAATTCAATGCCGCGCTCTTGGAGCCGGCGTTGGTTTAGAGTGTAGCCTTCAACGAGGTGCTCTTTCAGAACTCTCGTTGCCCATTGGCGGAACTGCACACCTCGTTGAGATTTTACCCGGTAACCGACAGAAATAATGACATCTAAATTAAAATAACCTACTTGGTAAGTTTTTCCATCAGAAGCAGTATGTGCAAAATTTGCACATACTGAATTTCTGTCGAGTTCATCGTCTTTGAATATATTCCGAATATGCTTTGCAACAACGGAGCGTTCACGCCCAAACAACTCCGCCATCTGCTCTTGAGAGAGCCAGACCGTTTCCTTATCCAAAGCCACTTCCAATTGTGCCTGCCCATCCTGGCTCTCAAATATTTGAATTTGCTTGTCGTTCACGCTTTATTCCTCATCCTTGAGCTTTGTGTCTTCACCAAGCACTCTTGCATAGTTAGCATTTCTTCATTCGGCCACAATGATTTCATTAAACCACCAAAGCAGTCACTCGTCAGCTTTAATCCCTTACTGCTTTTGCCTTATAGCCTCAATCAGCTCGTCTTTTGTCATTTGGCTGCGGTTATCAATATCAAGCTGTTGCGCCCTATTGTATAACTCATCTTTGGTGCGCTCTTCCAGTCGGGTATTGGGGTTACCTGTCCCCTGAGTAGTGGTGTTATCGGTAAGCCCCTCTTCGCGTCGCTGCTTATTCACAGTGCGACTGGCAATTTCCTCTGCTTCATCTTCACTTTTTCCGTCATCCAGCTGAGACTGCTTAATATGCTGATACATACGCTCGTCTTTGTCACGCCAAACGTCTGGCATAGCAGCCTCCTTAATCGTTAAAATGTCAGTGCGTTTTCTCAACTTATTCATTATTAAGTGTAGTACAGCACATCTTAAAATAAAGATACGCGGAGCATCTTTACGGTTTGTAGAACAGAGTCGGTGTAGTCGTGAAGATCTGATTCCCAAAGGCGAACGTAATTGAGTGAAAGACATTAAGTACCCTGTTTATGAACCTGACTGAATCTGAAGTATCTCGCGTTATAGAAATGGCGTGGGAAGACCGCACGCCATTTGAAGCTATTGAAGAACAATTCGGCCTGCAGGAAAAGCAGGTTGTGAAGTTTATGCGCTCGCAACTAAAGCCCGGCAGCTTTCGCTTATGGCGGGAACGTGTGTCGGGGCGCAATACTAAACATCGTAAACTGCGCCCCGCGGGAGTGTCACGCGGCTACTGCCCAACACAATATAAACAGCGTTAAGCAACAACGCACTAAAGCATACTTTTCAGAACCTTGTCCTTGCGGATAAAGTGATGATGCAAGGCTGCAGCAACGTGCAAAGCAACCAATGCCATAAGAGCTATTGCCAGCCAGCCGTGCAGCTCCCGGAATACAACATAGTTCTCAATATCGACAGTAAGCGCGGCCGGTAAGCGGAACCAGCCAAATACCTCAATTGGCCGCCCGGCAAAGTACTGCATTAAGTACCCTGAAATTGGCATGGCGAACAACAGCAAATAAAGCAGCCAGTGAGAAGCCTTAGCGACAAATTTCTGCACGCTTGATAAGTCTCCGGGTAGTGGCGGAATTTGATGGAACAAACGATTCACTAAACGGGCAATAACCAGTACGGCAGCCACAACACCAAAAGCTTTGTGCACGGTTAGAATGCTTAACTGCCAAGGCTCTAAAGAACGAACCATCAATAGGCCAGCCGCCAGCATCGAAATCACCAAAGCCGCCATAGCCCAGTGGAACAAGCGCATCGACAAGGAAAACTGTTGTGTGTTATTCATTACCCTGCTCCTCCAGCTCGCCCATTAACGCTTCTTTTGCTCTGCGCCGATAAGACTCGGCATAAGCCGCGGAACGAGCACGTAGTATGGGATCACGGGTTGCCTCAATACCGGTTGGTAGCACCAGAGGGTCGTAATTTATACCGTGGCATTCGCCCTGTAACTGCGGCGTTACCCCGGTAATAATAATTTGCCCCGCCGTAATCTGCTCACGGCTGTCCGGCCATGCTTTTGCTGGATTGTTCTCGTCATCTTCTTCATTTGCCAAAGTAAAAACCCAGTCAAAAATGATGTTTTCTTTCGCTACCCTGTTGGTAATTTCTTGGTGCAGAGCGTCCACACCCTCTAAGTTGTCAGCAGAAACTGAAACTGTCGGTTGCAGACTCCAGCGTACGGCTTGCTTTTCGCCGTTTGAATTCACAAAATAAAACGCGTTAATGCTGTTATAAGTTTCAGCAGCAAAACTTCCGCTGGGTTGGTATTGCGCTTTCCAGCTTAAAAAGCCACTGCTCTCAGGGTGTTCGGCAAAAAACTTTTGTATTGCTTTAGGACCGGCCTGAATCGCCTGAATTTGCTGGTAAAAAGTATGCGGATCTTTAACAGCCATAACGGGCGGTGTATTCATTGCAATACGCCATTGCTCGGTCGAACTCATGGCAAAGCTCAGAGCCAAACTTCGCACCGGTGCTTTTAAGTCAGGCGCTGTTGGATTATTCCCTGCAACAGAAAAACGCCCGATAAACGGCATGGAGCCCGTTTCAAATAGTGCCGCTTTTGAATAGCCGGCTAACTGCCCGTTTGAACGAAACTCACCACTGAGGCAAATACCTTTTGCGTGAGCACGCCGAAAGCCTTCATGGGCGGTTTCTCCCTGCTGTAAATTCACAAACTCTTGCGCACTAACTTTGGGGGGATCATCGGCTGCCACGCTCATTATTGGCGCCAGCAATAACACCAGATATTGTTTTTTCATATTGAAAGTACTCTTGTTATCATTTTTTTGGTTAGAGTATATCAGTCAATCGAGCACTGCGAGCAGCGCTCTTTCCCTGTTAATAATTTAGAAATGCGGTTACGGTAGCGCGCGAAAAATAAGTACGCTTTATCGGCAAACCATCGAATGAAAGGCCAGCGTAAAGGCGCGATCATCCAGCCTTTACCCACCTACGACCAGGCCGCATAGGTTACATCCAGACCATAAATCATTTCACCAGAACGAGCCTGCCCGTGTAAATACTGGTTAGCCTTAACAACGTCTACTGCAGGATAGCGCTGGTTAAAATCCGGCTCGTTAATGTTCTCAAACTGGATCTTTCTTTGTTCATCCAGCTTCCTTAAATGGCGCATTTCTTTTACGCAGAGCGGACATCCACCGTCGAAGAAGATAACAAGTTTCGAACTTTGTTCTGACATTAGAACCACCGTTTTGCGAATTACACCTTCTTATACGCTGTTTTTGCGTATTTGACTCATAATGTAATGCGAAAACCGGTCTGCAAATGCCTAAGGCTTATTTTCCCCGCTGGTCATCAATGGTATAAAGTTAAGTCTCTATAACAAAAACATAAACCATTCATCAGCTAAGGAACCTCAGCAGTTGTTAGTTTTCGACAAGGTCAGTCAGTTTAACGGGCATCGGTGTATTTTCCGTCATTTATCCTTAACTGTTGATGCGCCCCGCGTTTGCATTACCGGCCCCAATGGCATTGGCAAAACCACTCTGCTTTTATTAGCGGCAGGGCTTATCTCCCCGCGTGAAGGGGAAATTACCCATCAGAAGCAAAATGTTCTTCTCGCAAGCAGTAAAAACAACATAGGCATAAGCGCCAGCAAAGTTGCCTTACCAGCATTTATGACGGTGAAGGAGTTACTTAAATTTCACGCGCTGCAATTTAACTGCCCTACTAACAACTGGACTAACGAGTTTGGGCTGGAGCCATACCTGGCGACCAAAGTGTCCAACCTTTCGCTGGGTAATTATAAAAAGCTGAGTTTAATTACCGCCTTGATGCACCAGCCGGAGTTACTGCTACTGGATGAACCCGGTAATGGGCTTGATGACCAAACCCGCGCGGTGCTGGAAAAGGTTTTGAACAGTTATCACGGTCAGATTATCGTCGCCAGCCACGAGACTGTATTTTCAGACAATACCGAGGTGCAGCACATCGCTCTGGAAAACATCATTGATGGTGCGGTGTGAGTTACTGGTTATTTCGAATCAGAATTTACCATGAGTCTCTGAAGCAGTGGTTGGACAGCCTGAGGCAAATTAGCATGGGACTGGTGGCTTTATTTCCTCTCGCCCTGCCGGTACTTATTATGCTGCCGCTTTTGTCGATAGGCATTCTGGCCAGCCCGGAAACCAGCGCATCGGTTTATCTGAACACCCTATGGGGCTATTTATTGTTGCTGTATAGCTGGATGAGTTTTCAGCGGGACGGTATTTGCGCCACCCACTACCAGCTTTATATAAAATCATTGCCGACCAGGCCGCTCGTCAAATCCTTCAGTAATTTGGGGTTAATACTGTACGGAGCAAACTTTTTTATTCTGGGGCCGCTGGCTTTACTGCTTATTGTGGCGTTTCAGCAAAATGGAAGGCTGTTGTCCGGCGACGGGCAGCTTTGGTTTGAGCTCATTCCTTTAACGGGTGTCGTGCTCTTCGCAGCTTATTACGGTTTTGTTGCCGTTAACAACAGACTTCCCTGGTTCAGCTTGCTGCTTTTTCCTTTCATCGCTTTTGCATTGCCCTGGGAATTAACCAAACCCGAATGGCTGCTACTGTGGAGCGCCGCAGTTCTGATTGAGCGTTTTATACCAAGCTTCACAATAACACTCGGGGAATGGCCGAAAGGACTGTTTCGGCTGCTTTTACAAGCCGACATTGCATCCCCCAACGGAGAGAAGTTAAGACTGGTGACTTTGCTACTGCTCGTAGCGGTCACTCGCCTCAGCGTTTCTCAAATAGAGCCCGACGTTCAGCCCTACCTTCTAAATTTGGTCAGTTTTGTCAGTGCACTGTTGTTAGCAAGTAGCTTGTTTGGAACCCAGGCACTTAGAAAACACTATCAATTGTATTTAGGCAGCTTGCCGGAGAAGCAGTCAATTCAGCTGAGTAAAAGCATTATTTATGCGTTTGTTAAAGCGCTGGCAGGCGTGTTGCTTATCCTGCTATCGGGTATTTTTACAGAGCAACAATGGGCATTATGGCTGTTATTTTATATCAGCACAGCGCTTGGCATATTACTGCGCCCGCAGTGGTTTCTGTTGTTCCCATGCGTGGCAGCACTTCTGGCTTTTTTGGCAGCCTCTGCATTGTAAAAACAATAACCATTTTGCTTAGCCCACAATACGACATTGCCGCGCTGCCAACTTTAGTAAGCAATGCTAGTCTCTTTGTGACACCCGGCGCAGACGCGCTGCAACTCAGTCCAAAATAAGAGGCAAGGATGCCAAAACTCTCTAAAATTCATCTCGTTTACTTAGCGGCATTTTTTATCGCTGCCTTTTGTGCCTTGCCTGCTGCCGCATTGCAGGCTTCAACGCAAACTCAGCTCGCAAAAGTGTATGAACAGGACACAAGCAACCCCATCAGCGACTATTTGGTGAGTGAAAAATACGATGGTATCCGGGCCATTTGGACAGGCTCGAAACTGCTGACTCGGCAAGGCAACCTGATATCAGCTCCGGAGTGGTTTACTGCACCGCTACCCGCCGTTTGGCTTGACGGTGAACTGTGGACAAAACGTCAGAACTTTGAGGCGCTAAGCTCTATTGTGCGCACCCAAACACCAAAGGACAACCGTTGGCGGAAAGTGAAGTATATGGTGTTTGATATGCCTGACGCACAGCTACCTTTTGAGGAACGATACAAAAACTACTCAAAGTTAATTGAGCAAGTAAACGCTGAACATATTAAAGCAGTACAACAACAGCGGTTTCATTCCAATCATGAATTAAGCGAGCACCTGCAAGCCATGGTTGATCAAGGCGCAGAAGGCCTGATGTTGCACTTAGCTACAGCGCTTCATCAGTCGGGTAGAAGCGACGCTTTATTGAAGCTAAAGCCCTATTTCGATGAAGAGGCCGAGGTCATCGCGCATTTACCCGGCAAAGGTAAATACACCGACATGCTCGGTGCGCTGCGCGTGCGCAATCAGCAAGGCATTGAATTTTCTGTTGGCACCGGATTCACCGACGCGGAACGCGCTAACCCTCCGCCTGTCGGCAGTATCATTACCTACAAGTATCACGGCTACACCAGTAATGGCGTGCCACGCTTTGCCAGCTTTTTACGAATTAGGGAGGTTGTAGAGGGTGAATAAGCTTTTAGACACGGTGCGTATGCAAAAAATACAAAGAAACCACGAATTGACAACGTTGCGCAACACGCTACACTAAGAGCTCATGATCAAAACTTTCAAGCACAAAGGACTGAGGCTTTACTTCGAAATTGGAAGTACTCGTGGAATTCAAGCGAACCATGCAGCAAGGTTACGTATGCAGTTAGTGGCATTAAATACAGCTATGAAAGTTTCAGATCTCGACATTCCGGGATACAAACTGCACCCGTTAAAAGGTAGTCGAAAAAATATTTGGTCGATAGCGGTTAGTGGCAACTGGCGTTTAACCTTCGAGTTTCGTGATGGTCATGTATATCTACTTAATTACGAGGATTATCACTGATGTCTATTATGTTTAACCCAGCCCACCCAGGCGAATTTATTCTAGCAACTTATATGCAGCCTTTTGGCTTGAGTTGCCGGTATTTAGCTACAAAGTTAAATGTTTCTCCATCCACTTTAAACAGAGTTTTGAAATGCCAAAGTGGTATAAGCCCTGAAATGGCGTTGCGTTTATCCAAAGCTTTGGGCAGAAGTCCGGAGAGTTGGCTAGCGATGCAGGATGCATACGATTTATGGCATGCTGGAAAAAACTTAAGTTTAGATAAGGTTCAGAAGCTTGATCTTACGATCGCATGATAAATGCCTAACAGGCTCGCTGCTATATCCAGCGTTGACTCGCGTAAACGCTCAAATACCTACATTCGATGAGCGCAATACAAAAGATCAAGTTAAAGCGCGTTTGCATGGCAAAAAGCCAAGCTGATTAAGAATACAAAACAGCAGACCATTGTCCGCGAGATCATAACGGACAGTGTGACTGTCCGCGGACACTTGATTAAAAACTCAAAAAATAACTAAATCCTTTAAAATCAAAAGGTTAAATTCTGGCACCAAAAATGCAAAGAGGAGGTAAGACTTACACTTATTGCATCGTCAGGATTACAAAGCATGATTGAAGGAACCAGCCAACAAGACCATATTATTCAGCGTCCAGCGAAAAGCACGCTACGCCGATTTCTCCCTAGGGTAGCTGCTGTCAGTCTTCTGCTTGTGTTGGCAGTGGCTGTTTTTCAGTCGTTTGGACAAAGCGCCAGTTTGACTTTACCGCGTAACCAGATGCAATTCGCCACCGTACAACGTGGCGATTTAGTACGCGACATTTCAGTGCAAGGTAAAATTGTGGCTGCCAACGCTCCTACGCTGTACAGCCAAGAAATCGGTCAGGTGCAGCTGTTTAAACAGCCCGGTGAAGCTGTAAAACAGGGCGATTTACTCGCGACTATCACCAGCCCGGCGCTACAGAATGATTTACAGCAGCAAGAAGCCGTGCTCGCCGGAATGCAAAGCGAAGCCGAGCGTGCTGAATTAGCCGCACGCGAACAGCAATTAGATACTGAGCAAGTAATGAATACGGCTCAGGTTAATTTACTAGCTGCGCGGCGTGAACTGCAACGAGCCCAACAAGCCATTGAATTCGGTGTTATCCGACAACTGGATTTCAACATCGCTGAAGACAACGTGGCAACCTCCGAGCTTGAGTTCGACCATGCTAAACGCAAAGTCGAACTGGCTCGCGATAAGCTGAGCTTTGAACAGAATTCCCGTACCCAGTCAATTCACCGCCAGCAGCTGATAGTTAAGGAGCTTCAACGCAAAGTGAAGGCTCTCAATATTACCGCCCCGGTCACGGGTCAGCTGGGTAACTGGCTGGTCGAGCAACAAAGTCACGTATTGCCTGGGCAGGCGCTGTTGACCGTCATCGATTTAAGCCAGTATGAAGCGGAACTCGCGGTTCCCGAAAGCTACGCCCGCGATTTGCTACCCGGACAACAAGTGGAAGTGCAATTAGGCAGACAACAGTTACGCGGAGCCATCAGCTACATAGCGCCGGAAGTACGCGATAATCAGGTGACCGCCCGGGTGCGCTTTAGCGAGTCGGACAGCAGCCAGTTACGCCAAAGCCAGCGCGTGACCGCCCGCGTGGTTCTGGAACATAAGGAAGATGTACTGATGATTGCCCGCGGTGATTTTGTCAGCTCAGGAGGTGGTCGAGAAGCCTACCAGGTTATCGATGATCAGGCCGTGCGTAAACCGGTACAACTCGGAGCACTGTCGGTGCAGTGGGTAGAAATACTTGAGGGTGGCACCGAAGGCGAGCAATGGGTGATTTCAAACCTGAGTGAGTTTAAAGGCCAGGACAGGGTCAATCTAAATTAATAACACGACAAATTTTATGACTTAACACAAGGAACAACCAATGATAACGCTAACAAATTTAAGCAAGATCTTCCGCACTGAACTCATTGAAACCCATGCGTTGCGCGAGGTGAATTTGCAGGTCAACGAGGGCGAATTTGTCGCTCTCACCGGCCCTTCCGGCTCAGGCAAGTCAACGCTGTTGAATATTCTAGGCACCCTTGAGGGCTTTGATAGCGGTGACTACTTACTTGATGGGCAATCCGTAAAAGGCTTGTCGGACTCAGCGCTGTCACAGTTACGCAACGAAAAAATTGGTTTTATCTTTCAAAGTTTTAACTTAATTAAAGACTTCAGTATCTACGACAACATCGAGCTGCCTTTACGTTATCGCGGCTTAAAAGCAGCGGAACGCAAACAGCGTATCGAACAAGCATTAGAGCTCGTCGGCCTCCACGCACGACGTGACTATCTGCCTGCTCAGTTGTCCGGTGGTCAGCAGCAGCGTGTCGCCATTGCCCGTGCAATTGCCGGTCAACCCCGCATTCTGCTTGCCGATGAGCCCACCGGTAACCTCGACTCGTTAATGGCTCGTCAGGTTATGGAACTGTTAGAAAAAATTAATCAGCAAGGCTGTACCATTTTAATGGTTACCCACGATCCGGATCAGGCTCGCCGTGCTGCCCGCAATATTCAAATTGTCGATGGCCAACTGCATGACAGCACGCTGTACGAGCCACTGGCAGCTCACAGCGCTTAAAGGAAAGATTATGGAACAGTTTATTTATTACCTTAAAGTGAGTCTACTCAGCATTAAGCGAGCACCACTACCTTACGCCTTAACCGTTTTTATTCTGAGTGTCGGCCTGGGCGTATTTTTCGCTAATGCCACTTTCTACTACCAGTTGAACTCTGACCCATTGCCGCACAAAAGCGACAAGCTGTTTTTTCCCATGACATTGATAACACCAAACGACTGCAATAACTGTCGCCCTCCCCGAGTGCTTAGTTACAGTAATGTCCAGAAACTGTCAGCAAGTGATATACCTTCCGCTCAGGCGGCTATGTATAGCAGCGATGGTTACGCCCGGTTAAGCGTTGACCAGCCACCAACCCCAGTTTCTATACGTATTACCCAACGTGACTTCTTCAAAATGTTTGAGGTGCCGCTATTACACGGTTCGATGTGGGCCGACGATGAAGCCCACAATGAAGTTTTGCTTACCCGCGCCATGGCATTAAAACTACTCGGTCGTACCGACGTGGTGGGCGAATCAATACTGCTGGATGACCGCAATGTCAGTGTCATCGGGGTTCTGGATGACTGGCAGATGTTACCGCGCCTATATGATGCGAATGGACGTAATCATTTAAGTGCTGGCGAAGACATTTTTCTCCCTCTGGAAACGGGTTACGACCTAAATTATCTGTCTAAAACCAACTCACAAACCTTTGACGATACAGACTATCGTCAATTAGCCACGGAAGGTCGAACAGGTGCCTTGCACCAGTTGCAATACTGGGTGCAACTGGATACTGAAGAACAACAGCAAGCTTACAAACAGTTTATGCAAAGCCTGGCCGAAGACGAAAAAGCAGCGGGTCGCCACCCGGCTCCGATCAATAATCAGCTTGTACCCATGCGTAATATTGTCGACTACTTTGGGGACGACCCCGGCGATATCAAAGCCTTTGCCCTGGTCACTTTGCTGTTCCTGGTAGTATGTTTGTTTAATGCCAGTCATTTAGCGCTCAACCGTTATTTGAGTAATCAATATGAATTTAGCCTGCGCCGGGCGTTGGGGGCCAGCCGTAGCCAGTTACAGTTGCAAATGCTTGCTGATGTGCTTTTGATGACATTCCTTTCCATTACCGGCGCATTAATTATTGGCTACGCAGGCGTTTCATTAATGAATACGCTACTACCCCGCAATAGCCTGTTCTCTGACTGGAATCTGACCTTAATGGCAGGGCTAATGTTGACTGCGTTTTTATGTAGTTACCTAGTCACTCTGTACCCGTCAATTCGTGCCTCGTTTGGTTCATTGAATCAGCAGTTAAAGGAATAAACACCATGTCATTACCACTACTTTTCAAAGTATTGCTGACCCGTAAAGTGGTTACCATTTTATTGCTGTTACAGCTGGCTATTACTCTGGCACTCTTACTCAACAGTGTGCTGCTGGCACAGCAAACGCACCAACAACTGAATCAGCCAACCGGCCTCGATTTGGAAGAGACCCTGTTGGTACAAATAAAACCTACCACACCGCAACTTCGGGCGTACCCGCTATTAGAAGATCTGCTGGAACGTCAGCTCAATGCACTGCGGAATATTCCCGGTGTTGTCGCAGCAGCCTATAGCAATCAGGGCATGCTGCTCCAGGGAGGAAATAATGGCAACGTCTATAATGTCGATGACGAAGAGCGAAGCAACACCTCAAGTGTGCCAATCTACTTCGTCTCAGCCGACTATTTTAAGGTTCTGGGCGTCGATGTGTTGCAGGGTAGACTTCCACAGCAGTCCAGCCTTTTTACTAAAGAGAGTTTCCCCAGCGTGGTCCTCACTCAAAGTCTCGCTGAACATCTGTTTCCAGAGCAGTCAGCTGTGGGCCGCCAGCTTAACCGCGGTTCGGTAAGTGCGGTAATAAGTGATTTTTATGGTCAACGTAATGGTGAGAACGTAATGTATAACAGCATTCAGGTTACCCGTCCCTTCAGCGTAGACTGGGGGTACACATTGTTGCTAAGAACATCGCCCGGTCAAACCTCAGCTGTTCGCCAACAATTAACCAGCGTATTACAGCAGGTCGAACCCAACATCGAAATTTTCCATATTCGGAGCTTTGCCGAGCAGCAGCAACAGCTCTATCGCAATGAATATGGCCTGGCTACTCTGCTCACTATTCTCAGTGCTTTAATGCTAGTCGTCACCATGATTTCGAGCTACAGCAGTACCCACTTTCAGGTATTAAAACGCCAGCAGGAAATTGGCATCAAGCGCGCTTTGGGTGCCAGTAAGCGGCTGATTTTTATTGAGCTATTAAGTGAAGGTTGGTTATGTACCTTAATCGGTACACTGCTTGGCATCGGTTGCGCGCTGCTTCTCAACCATGGTTTATCACAGGTTATCAGCTTGCCATCACTCAACTGGTGGCTGCCGTTGTTGACCGGCGCTATTTTGTTATTCTCTGTCACCCTGGCCATATGGTATCCTGCAACCATTGCTACCCGGGTGTCTCCCGCCACTGCTACCAAAGCTTTATAACAATGCTTAATATATTGGTTATTGATGACAGTTCATCCATTTGCCAGGCTCTGCAGACGCTGTTTTCTCTGCAGGGCTACCAAGTGTGCTGCGCAAAAACGCCTGAACAGGCGTGGCAGGTGTTAGGTGAGCAACCTATCGATTTGATTCTGCAGGACATGAATTTTTCCGTGGGTGAAATGCAGGGGGATCAGGGAAAAGCCTTGTTCTACCAATTGCGCCAGCAATATCCTGGCTTGCCTATTGTGTTGATGACGGCCTGGACTCAGTTGGATATGGTAGTCGAGCTGGTGAAAGCTGGAGCCACCGACTACATTGCCAAACCCTGGGACGATCAGCGTTTATTGCTCACTGTGGCCAATGCGCTCAAGTTAAAGCAGCTAAGCGAGCAACAAGCGCGTAGAGACGAAGAGCGACAGGCGGCTTTTGCCGGCAAAGATCTCTGTGGGCTAGTCTTCGCCAGCAATAAGATGCAGCAATTAGTGCAAATGACATTGCAGCTCGCTCCGGCTAATGCAGCAGTGCTTATAACCGGCCCCAATGGAGCCGGTAAAGAAGGCATTGCCAACGTGCTGCACGCTAACTCGCCACGTAAAGACAAGCCGTTTGTTAAGGTCAACATGGGGGCTCTGCCTGCCGACTTAATGGAAGCTGAACTCTTTGGTGCTGAGGCCGGTGCCTATAGTGGTGCGAACAAAACTCGTATTGGACGTTTTGAAGCCGCCGATGGTGGCAGTCTATTCCTGGACGAGATTGGTAATTTGTCATTATCCGGCCAGGCCAAGCTACTGCGGGTACTGCAAACGGGTGAATATGAACGCCTGGGCTCCAGCGTCACTCGCCGCGTTGATGTCCGCCTAATTAGTGCTACCAATACCGATTTAACTACCGCTATTGCGCAGGGCGAGTTTCGTCAGGACTTATACTATCGGGTTAATGTGGTGCAACTTGCCCTCCCCGCATTAGCCGAACGCCCGGACGACATTCTGCCACTGGCACGTTACTTTCTCGGCGGCGAAAAAAACCTCTCCCACGATGCAGAGCAACTCTTGTTAAGCTACCACTGGCCGGGCAACGTGCGGGAACTGCAGAATGCCTGCCAACGGGCGCTTCTGCTAAGTACCAACAGCACTATTAACAGCGCCGACTTAGGGCTTCCCGATACATTAAGTGCCGGTAAACGCGCATTGGATGATATTGACCGAAGCGCTATCGACCAGGCCTTACTGCAAGCTGGTGGCGTCATTTCACGCGCAGCTAAACAACTTGGTATAAGCCGTCAGGCACTGTATCGACGCATGGAGTTTTACGGTATTGAAACGCCTTAAATTAAGATCTTCTCAATTTAGATTAGGTACGAGTCATCGACTCATTCTGGTGTGCATATTACTAACCTTACTGGCGTTAGTCGTTCAGTTTGCTTATTGGGGCTATGCGCCGCTCATCAGCGGTGCCATTTGTGTCGCAGGGTTGTTATTCGCAGGATTGCTGCGATGGATGCTACGGCCTTTGATGACAGAAATACAAGCTCTCAACCTGCACGCTCAGAACCTACAGGACGGCAGCTTTAATACCAGCGCCAATCAATTAAAAATACGCGAGCTTAGTAGCCTTGCCGAGAGCTTACAAAACATGTCGTCCCAGTTACGGGCTGAACGCGCGAGTTTGTACCAGCGAGAATTGTTACTGGATACGGTATTACAAAATAGTCCGCTGGCTTTACTATTAACAGATGCCAGTGACACCGTCGTTATGAGCAATCCGGCGGCACGCCAGCTATTGAGCGCAGGCAACGCAATTAATGGCAGCAAACTGACTGACGCCGCAGCAAAGGTTTCAGTTTTGGCTGATGCAATAGAGAGAAAGCTACAAGGTTTACTGCGTTTACCAGACCACAGTGTGTGGCATCTATCGGTTAATCAATTTAATCTCAATCAAAACCAGCACTGGTTATATCTACTTAAACCCCTAACTCGCGAGATACAACGAGAAGAGTTGACGGCCTGGAAGAAGTTACTACGGGTAATAGGTCACGAGTTGAATAATTCGTTGGCACCTTTATCATCATTAGCCTACTCAGGTCAGCAGCGAGCCCAGCAATTACAGCAGACGGAACTGGCCGGCCTGTTTGAAACCATCAGTGCTCGCGCCGCCGATATCAACCAGTTTGTGCAGGCCTATATCCACTTTGCCAAACTGCCACCACCACAAATGACTACGGTTAACTGGCCCCGATTAATCAATCAATTGCAGAACTTATACGATTTTGAACTGGTTGGCGATTTACCGAAACGCCTCTGGCAAGCAGACCCCGGCCAGCTGCATCAGGTACTGTTGAACTTGCTAAAAAATGCCCATGAAAGCGGTTCACAGCCAGAGCATATCCGCCTTCAAATCATCGAACACAGCCAGCAACTGGAAATTACTTTACAAGATGGCGGCGGCGGTATGAGCGAACAGCAACTTGAACATGCGCTTATCCCCTTTTACAGCACTAAAGTCAGAGGCTCAGGTATTGGCTTAACACTGTGTCGCGATATTGTTGAAGCCCACGGCGGTAGCATTAATTTACGTAATCAACCGAGAGGGCTTGAGGTAAAGCTTTTGCTTAAACTCCCATCATGACATCGGTGACTATTGCACACATCGTTCAAATGAGTGATTTCAACGATATCGCTAAACCGGTTTTCTGTCTCTGCGTTTACTTTATAAAGAGTGCTGTAAAAATCGTACTAGTTGTCATCATTGTCAGCATACTTATTTTTATAGGGAACAGGTGACCCATCCCGCTTTTTTTCCCCTATGCTCAAGAGCTGGTTAGACCTGCCGATAAAGATGGATTATTGTTGACTGGAATATCCAGATGTTTAATCGCCGCCTCAAAAATGAACTCGAAGATCAGCGTAAAGAATTAGCGATGCTCCGCCAACTGGCTAGCCAGATGGATCGGGGGATGCTGTCCATCACACTGAACTCCGATTTATGCATATCTGCCGTAAACCAAAGCTTTGCTGATGTTCTAGGTTACCAACGCGAACAGCTGTTAGGACGACCCATGTCAGAGATTGTGCCAGCTTACGTTCCGAAGCTAGCTTGTTTTCGAGACTTTAATCAGGCCGTTGCAAAGCTCGCACCGATAAGCGATGACTACCGCTACTTGCGTGCTGATGACTCCCTCGTCTGGCTTCGTATCAGTTGGCTTCCGATACAGAACGCGGACGGCAAACTATCCCATGTACAGGGATATGGCCGCGATGTAACCAAAACAGTTGAAGGCAAAAAAGAAAGTGAAGCATTCATTGATGCGCTGATCCGCTCCACTGCGGTTATTCAGTTTAATCTTGATGGCACCGTAATTACTGCAAACAAGCAGTTTCAGGAGGCCATGGGCTACCGGCTCGAACAAATTGCAGGCAAACACCACCGTATATTCTGTACACCAGAAGAGAGCGAGTCGTCTGAATACGCCGCATTCTGGAAAAAGCTAAACAACGGAGAGTATGTAGCAGGCCGCTTCAAGCGCGTCGACAGCCGTGGCCAAGAAGTATGGCTTGAAGCCACTTATAATCCGGTGTATGACGCCGAGGACAACTTATCTAAGGTTGTGAAATTTGCCAGCGTGGTCACCGACCAGGTGGAACGGGAAGCTCAGGTAAGAGAAGGTGCAAGCGTCGCCTACGACGTTTCACAACAAACTGATGTAAGCGCTCAAAAAGGCTCCGCGGTGGTTCAGAAGACGGTCGAAACCATGCAGCAGATAGCTAGACAAATGCAAGGGACGAGCGAGAGCATTGAAGCACTGGGTAAACAGTCGCTGCAAATCAACTCCATAGTGCAAACCATCGGTGGCATCGCTGAGCAGACAAATTTGCTGGCACTAAACGCCGCTATAGAGGCCGCCAGAGCCGGTGAACAAGGCCGCGGGTTTGCTGTGGTTGCCGATGAGGTTCGGAATCTGGCTGCCCGCACCAGTAAAGCCACAGAAGAGATTGTAAGCGTCGTCGAGAAAAACCAGACTCTCTCTGATGAGGTGATGCGTCAAATGTCCAGTACCCGAGAGGAGGCAGAACAAGGCCTGGAATTAGCCAACCAGTCGGGTGCCGTCATTATAGAGATTCGGGAAGGCGCCAAACAGGTGGTCAACGCAGTTGAACGCTTCGCCAATGAGTTGTAGTAAAAATACATTGAAACCATGCTCCTGGGGGAGCCTATTTAGAGAGTGCTCCGCCTTCTTTTCAAAGGCGTACGGCCGCCGCAGTGTCTGTGATAGTCAAACACGCTCTTCAGTTCTGAGCGTCAGCACCTCGTAACCATCTGAAGTAACGGCCACGGTATGTTCCCACTGAGCAGATAGTTTCTTGTCGCTGGTGACAACCGTCCATCCATCTTTCTTAACTTTAATCTTGGCTTTACCCTGGTTAATCATGGGTTCTATGGTAAACACCATTCCTTCTTTCAGAACTAACCCCTTCTCGGGATGGCCATAATGCAAAACTTGTGGCTCTTCATGCATTTCCCGGCCTATACCGTGACCGCAATACTCGCGAACAACAGAATAGCCATGCTTCTCGGCATAGCTCTGAATAGCATGACCAACATCGCCCAGTGTCGCGCCAGGCTTAACCTTCCGTATGCCCTGCCACATTGCCTCATAGGTTTTATCAACCAAGCGTTTGGCAAGTGGACTGACATTGCCAACCATATACATTTTGCTGGAGTCGGCAATGAACCCATCCTTTTCCAGGGTAATATCGACGTTGATGATGTCCCCGGATTTTAGCTTTTGGGTGGCTGAAGGAACTCCGTGGCACACAACCTGGTTTACCGAGCTATTAAGAACATATTGGTACCCATACTGACCTTTACTCGCTGGACGAGCGTCCAGCTGATCTGTGATGTACCTCTCCGCCAGATCGTTGATATCCATGGTTGAGATACCGATTTCAATAAAGCCATCCAGGTAGTCAAAAACCATTGCAAGAAGACGGCCTGACTCGCGCATGACATTTAATTCGTCAGTACTTTTCAGCTTTACACTAGCCACCGACAGCCTTCCTTATGTCTACGTCGGCCAACTTCATTTGGTCGCGCATGATATCCGAAAAAGACATGCCGGGGTTCGCCTCGGCAAGCATACCTACTTTTATCCAATACTCGGCCTGAGCATTAATAGAGCGAACCATAACTGAACTCGCCTTGCGAATTTCCCCATGCAGTTCGTCATCAATTTTGACAATTCCCATAGCAGCCCCTGAATATATGATGTGTATACGAATCATATATTCAAAATGGGAGTCTTGCAACATTAGCGCTTATTATGCCTTCTTCTTTTTGCTGAAGTGTTCCATACGAAAACAGTAGTGGTATTGTTATTCCAATATTTGGGTTTCATTAAATTTATAGTGCCCCGGCATACGTGGAGCTGAATTAAGTGCCTTGTTATACACTACCTTCACGTTCTACCACCAGAATTCGAGCCTGGCCTTTGGGGTGAGCAACATGCTCGGTACCAATTGAAGCGAAAAAAATGTCCCCGGCGTTTAGTGTCGCAGATTTCACTTCGTTGTTTTCTTTGTACAACATTTCTACAGTGCCATCCATTACAGCGAAAACCTCTTCGCCGTCATTTACGTGCCACTTATAAGGTTGATCTGTCCAGTGCAATCGAGTGGTAACGCCGTTCATGTTGGCAATATCTTTTGCACCCCATGCCTTATCTGCTGTGAATTGCTTACTTCTAATGACTTCCAATTTATTATCCTCCTTACTGCTACTTTTAAAAACGCGTCAGCGAAGTGGAGACGAAAGTAAACGTCGCCTTAACTGGCTAAATTATAAGGAATGTTGCTCCCACTGCTCTCTGTTTATCTTATACAAAACATGATCGCAAAGCGGGTGAGAAGATTCTAAATCCGGATGTTTAAAATTACAGGCATAGGACATTCCAATTTTTTTCATGACGGCTTGAGAACGCATGTTGTGCGCTGTTGTAAAAGAGACCACCTCTTCTAAGCCCAAGTGAGTAAAAGCATAGTGCAGTGACGCTTTAGCAGCCTCGGTTGCGTAACCCATTCCCCAATATGGTTTCGCCAGGCGCCAGCCAACTTCAACACATGGTGAGAACGGCATATTTTCTTTGGGGGTGTGCAGCCCGACAAACCCTATAAATTTACTCTCACCGGGGAGCTCTACAGCCCAGAAGCCCCAACCTCGATCAGCAATGAGAGACTGAATTCGTCTCGCTCCACTGAAACTTTCTTCCGCTGTCAGAAGCTTCGGAAAAAACTCCATCACGTCCTTATCGCTACACATCTGCGAAAAGGGCAGGAGATCTTCGTCATCCCATTGCCGAAGTATCAGTCTTTCCGTTTTAATCATAATTCATGTCATTTGATGCCATGTTTGTTAGATGCTTATCTCTTTTACTATTGCCCACAAGGATAAGACTATGCTGGCAATAAAGCCCAGGGCCACGAGCCCTAATAAAGTGTAGAACCCGAATCGAAAGGCGTTCAAAATGCATTCGTAAACTACGGACAGCGGTGGCTTTGCTTTTAATAGAAGGCTTTCTGTCCGAGAATTCGCGCTGAAATAGGCTGTGTAAATTGAATACAATACACCCACCGCCATCCCAACATAGGTGACTGAGAAATATGCTTCAAGAAAATGTATCCAGCCCACTTTTTATCCTATATACATCTAGCGCTCTTTAAGCTGCGGCTCAGTTTACAGCGTCCGATGCCTTCACTTGTTAGCAGATTCTAATCGACCTTAGAAATGAATTCACGAACCTCGTCAGAACGTAATGGCCTTACTAGACGAGCCACTTCATTACCATTCTGCAAGAGTATCAGAGTCGGCCAAAGCTTTACCTTGAACGCACGCCCCAGTGGTTTGCCCTTGCCGTCGTATATTTTAATATGACGTAGCCTTGAATATTCAGTTACTGCTTCTTTTATCGCAGAACTTGCCGCCTGACAGTGTCCACACCAGGGCGCGCCAAACTCAAGTACAACGTCACCGGATAACTCGCCAGTTTGTTCAAAGGTAAACGCTTCTTCTGCGTAATCGGAGTTAGAGCCAATATCGTCGATTTTCATTCCACCTACTCCGGAATAGAATTTACAAGAATGCCCAATAAAGGGCTGCACGGTTTGCCTGCGAATTTTATATGCAATTTGCAACATGCGCTTTAAGCTCCTTTTCAGACCAGTGCTCCAGTTCAAGAACTGCCGCGTAGGGTTCTCCGGAAATGCCCATAACCCGACAAATTGCAGGTTCTGTTTTAAGACCGCTCTCTTTAAGCTGCCGTATCCTGTCGATGAACTCATTACCCCCGATTTTTACAAGGCGTTTCATCACCTGATAGTGCCGATATGCAGCTTGCAACTCCACTGGCGTTTTCGACGCATAGACTTCAATTAAAAACTGGTTACAGTGAAACTGACCTAAAACGTGATCTTTGCGTTGGCGTATGCTGTACACTTCATAGCCGGAATATGCCGATTCAAATGCCTCAATAAACGCTTCTTGTTCCTGGTACGTACAAACGATATCGATGTCGCTTTCCTTCGTATCCAGAGAAACAAATATCGTACTAACTACTTCCGGCGAATAGGCGTTGAGTTCAATCAGAATTCCCGATTCTTCTATCGCTTTGTTGGCGCGGAGGATCTTGCTATTCATTTTGGCCATTTTTGGGATTCATATAGCATCTATCTATATTGTGCCGATACAACAATAAATGAGCAATAATACTGATAAAAATGAGCGTTAGGTTAAACTAGAACTAAAGGTAAAATCGTTTCTCAAAAAGCCCTATGCGAGGCACACCATGAACTCAACCAAAATTAATTACATAGAACTTCCGGCGCGGAGCCTTGAAGCAACCAAGCGCTTCTTTCAACAAGCCTTTGGCTGGGAGTTTGTAGACTATGGTCCGGAATACGCGGCTATTCAAAATGCCGGAATTGACGGCGGTTTTTACCAATCAGACTTAGTTGCTCAAACATCTACCGGCAGTGCGCTGGTGGTTTTATATAGCAAAGACCTTGAGCAAACCCTGAAAAGCGTTGAGGATGCAGGCGGTAAAATCCTCAAGCCTATATTTGATTTTCCCGGTGGTCGGCGTTTTCAGTTTACCTGCCCAAGTGGGAATGAATACGCTGTATGGTCGGAATAACAGTTAATGACTTATTGAATACGAAAATCTGGTTGTAGATTCCGCCAGTGAGTTTTCAATATCTTTTTCTGAGAGTCGGTCATAGGTAACTCTGACAACATATTAGGCCAACGAGCTCTAGCTTGTTCCATAACGTCTTCTAGGTGAACTCTAACAGCCTGCCACGGAACACCTATGCGGGTTGCCCATGCTTCAAAAGAGGCCATATCTACCTGATACCAGTTTTTGTTCTTTGCCATATTCAGCGCAAACTCTTGCTCATTATCGACATAGGGTAACGTCGATACAATGTCATAGGCTGGCGACAAACGCGGCCTTACACCGCCTGAATAAATTAGAGACCAGTTTTTCAGGTGTGCGTCGCCATTGGCCAATAAAATGTTAACTAACAACCGCCGTGCCATTTCCTGAGCATCTTTTAACCCTTGCGAGCCATACTGATACAGAGAGTTAGCAATTTGCTCGTAATTAAACTTTCTATATTTATCATGAGAGTACACCTGAAAAACTTGCGCAAAATCTTCGGTATGTATGCGGCGACCGTCATCTCGATCAAATCGCTTTATTGCATAAGCATGAGTTTCATTCGGTAATTGGATATCAGGTAAATTATCCAACTGTGACAGTTCAACCAGTTTTACTTCCGGGGTATCAACGCCTGCCGCTTGCGCCAGTAACATAGCGGTATATTCGTTATAGGGTACGTGCTTGTGTATCGTTGACGGGGTTTTGATTATCCAACTATCACTATTAGCATCTTCGCCAATATTAAACCGCCCGTCTTGCCCTCTTACTGACGAAAACTTCATTTGTACGCCAGCCAGAGAGAACTTATTCTGGCTCTGTGCGACATCAATTTGTACAGCTTCAACTTGCTGACGGTGATCCAGCGCCCAATCAGGTACCTCACCGGCTTTTATTGCCTCGGCACGCAATGCTCCGGGTAAGTTTCCTCCCATATGAGCCAATAAAGGAAATTCGTTCTCTGCATGAACTTTTAGTGAACGAGCCATCCATTCTCTTAACGCACCTTCCGGCAATAAGTTCGACAAAAGAGGTATTAATCGCTGTGTGCTAATTAATGGCTGCTGCAGAAACTGTTTATTGGCTAATTGTGTCAGGGTTGTGGTCTGGCGCTCAGATTCAGGAAGCGCAATGTAATTAGGCGAAAATACGAAAATATTCTTGCCACCAGAATAATGCGTCAATACCCCAACTTCCTGGTCGTTAACCGAGATCCGTAATCCTTCAACATTTTCTATTCTTTTAGAGTCCGTCATAATTTTTAGTCCTCTAAATGCTTATGCTTACTTGACCAAAAATCATCAGCCGAATGGGAGGATTCAGCTTTTTGACTGTTCTCTACCTGCTCCGGATCAGTAATCGATAATTCAAGCCCTAAGCCAGCCAGGATACGCAGTAAAGTCGAGACTTTAAGATCCTGGCCAGACTCAACTCGTTGATATTGTTGCTGCGACATACCAATAAGCATCCGCATATCTTTTTGAGATAAGTTCTGCTTTTTTCGCTCTGCAATTAATCGTTCTGCAATGTCTTTTATCGTTTTCATAAAACAACTTATAAATTGTACATTAAGTCAATATACAACACTTAAATTGTAAATCAATATAAAAACTACTTTTATGTTGTTATTTTATTATTGTAAAAATATTATTGTAAAAAGATAGACAAGCCAGACGACGCTGGCATCGGCTATTTCATAAAAATTGACGCTACATAGCTTTTTACGTAAGTTACTTACAACTAAACCGAAGTAATCAAAAACAAGGAAGAAAGCATGTCTAAGTTTACGGAATACAAAGTCATTCATATAGCGGAAGGTGGCTGTGGCACTCTGCTACTGGGCTCAAGTGGTCTGCCGTTAAAGAAAATTGAATCCACTTTGAACCAGGAAGCTGCTGACGGTTGGCAACTCGTGTTTCAGGTACTGGAGCAAAAGCGTTTCTGGTTGTTCTGGACGCGCGAAGCGGCCATTGTGACTTTGGGTCGATAAAGCCGACTATATGATAAAGCGGTTCATTTTAGCTTCAATTCGTTGGTATCAGCGTCGTGGCGGTTCGCGCCACTTCTTTAATACCGAATGCAATTTTGAGCCGTCCTGTTCGCACTATACTTATCAGGCCATTAGCCAATACGGTCCCTGGCGCGGTATAAAGCTTGGTTTAGCACGCATGAAGCGTTGTAATGACCCTGACTGCGTGCATAAAAAGCACGATCCAGTGCCCTAAATAAGGTAGCCCTTATGTCTTACGAAATGTCTTCTGAACAGTTACGTGATGAAGAAGAAGCTCTGCGCAAGCAAATACGTGAGCTAACGCCTGAACAGCGAAAAGAATATTTCCGCCTTGAAGGTGAGCAGATAAAAGACCCCGACACCTACGCCGTTTTAAACTGGCTTGTAATGGCAGGCTTACACCATTTTTATCTGGGTAAAACGCAGCGCGGCGTTATCAACCTCTGCGTCATGCTGCTCGGGCTGGTTCTATTGCCCTTTTTTCCTATCGTCGGAATTATCGTTCTGCTCGGCATTGTTATTATTGAGCTGCCACAATTGTTTAAGTCACAACAAATTGTTCATGCTTACAACAATAACGTTATGCGCGAGCTCATTCATAAAGTTAAGTCAGATAACGCCTAAACGCCTCTCAGGCAAAGTCTTTCAGCCTGATGTGATCCTCTATTGAGTCGGCAAGCGCTTTGGGCACCTCATGTTCAGTGGCTAACTCCCGCCACTGAGACACCGCGTTAATCACATCATCAATAATGGCATCTATTTCTTTGCGCTCTACCTTTGGTAACTGAACGTCCGCCAGCGCGTAAAAGTCGGCGCGGGTATGGCCGCTGCGCTTGCCATTTAACGACATCCAGTGCTGCTCTACCCAGGGGTTTCCGGGTTTATAGCTAAAGGCAACGTCGTAAGCCGGGCTCAACCGCCATTGCTTGTCCTCGAGCATAAAACCAAAGTTCTTGGAGTGATCATCATGGTTGGTTGCTACGTGGTTAAAGACCATACGGCGAAACAAGTCTATAGCGTCCGCCCGTGGCAACCGTAGCTGGCGGGCAACCTGAAACAGCTCTTCATAAGAAAACGCGCCAATGTCGTGATAGTTCACGTGCTTAATAGCGGTAAGCGTTTGAATGTGCTTTTTCTCATTGCCTATTCTGTCAAAGCGCTTGGTCACAAAATGGCGGCGGTTGCCTTCATCCAGCAGGTGGCATGGCATCATATGAATGCCGGCTTGCGTGGCCATTAAGTAATACACATACTCCATGGCACCGTAACCAAGCGGGTCACCAAAGGTTTGCTGAGAAGGGTCGCGCTCTTTTACGCCGTCAAACTTCAGCAGATAATGCTCAAAGCCTTCGGGCACAAGCCCCTGCCCTGAGCGAACCTGGCTGAAATCCTTATTAAACGCCAGTACCGCTTTTGGCCGTGCACCACCGGCGCTGGTGCCAACCGCTAATAAGGCCTGCATCATTTCTTTGTCTGCCGCGTCGTCAAAATGCGTGCGCTGACGAAAGCCAGTCCGAGCGTCGAGCACGTCCTGCGCTAACCTCATTAAGCTCTCGAGCTCAATGTCTTTATTTTTGGCGTTGGTTTGATTCTTACGCGCGGGATGATACTCAAGAGCGCCCATGCCCCGCTCGCCGGTATACTGAAGCCGCTCAAGCGGGCTCAGGGGCTCTGTGCGATCGGGCTGTTGCGCAACCCATTGGTTCAGTACCGCATTACCAAAGTCGTCGGGTAAAGAGTCCGCCAGCATGCCCGGCAAACCTCTGAAGGTATCCCAATTTAACCCCGGAAAGGAGTAAATTCGTCCCTTCTCGGCAGGCATGGTTAAAGGCGCAAGCGGAATGTCTTTTTCGACAAATTCAGATAAGTACTCGAACCGCGCAGCCGTGTCGCCCTTGTTATAACTTAAGGCACCGACAGGCTCACCTTTGTAGCGAACTTCAATGGTATTAATCACCAGTCCAGCTCCTCATTGTCAGCAGGTTTCACACGTGTTTTACCGCTGGCTCGCTTCTTCTGTTTGGTACTACTTTTTAGTAGTTGCACAGGAGAAACGCCCTCGTCCGGGAATGCGGCCAGTAAGTTGTCGATATGCCCCAAAGCCTGAAGAATAGCGACATACGTCGGTAAAGTGCTTTTACCGCCCTCCGCAGATTTAACCGCATTCAGAGAGACATTCGCTAAGGTCGCCAAGTCCTCCTGAGTTAAATCCTGGTTCAGCCGATACTGCCTGACTCGCTGACCAATGATTGCTGAAACACGATTAGAATCCATATAACGAACCTTTAATAGACTTTAAACTGATAATTAGAGTGTAGCAGACTATTTGAGGGACGTAATTATATTTATATAAAAGCCCTTGTATGGACTATAAAGTGATTAATCCATCTTACAAGACTTTTAAAGGGCTATAAAAACATACTTGAAATAAGGTTGTTAATAACACTTGATTTGAATATGAATTGATAGTCCGCTTCGTGCCAAGAGCGGACGTTAGCGCTGTGCTAATTCACGCCACTGTGCTACATCGAATTACGTTATTTGTTGGGTGTAGGGAGCATTCAAATGAGCGGCCAGTAAAGCCTTTGATTCTTCGAAGGCTCTTATAATATGTCGTTTAAAATAGAGTCGGTTCATACCATAGAATACTGCAGCGTCATCTTCATATTCAGACTTCAGTTCTAAATCACCTTTTCGCATAAAGTTACACCTCCCATACGCAATGTTATGGGAGCCTCTATTTCCATTTTCATCAAAGTTTCGCTTGAACGAGTCGATATGGCAGCATGCATCCCTAACCGCCCTGATAGCATCGGAAACGTCTGTCACATAATCGTTTACCAAAATATCATCGGTAAAATCGATTTTTTGAGCATACTTTTCCGTTTTATGCATCAAATCTCTGAGGCATATCATCAAATCAATGAATGCTGACACTTGAAGTATGTGTCCAGCATTTTCTTGATAAAAAATACCACAGCCAAGTAGCTCTTCAATTCTTCTGATATTTGATTCGCAGTCTTGTCGATCTTTGATATTCATAATTCACCTAACGTATCCAACACTTAGATCCGAGATTACCTTGTCAGACTAAAAAGTCCAATGTACGCTCTTAGCTCAATTTAGGCGCCATACTTCTATCTCAATATCGCTTGGAGATTAATCATGGCAACTCCAAAAGGATTGAGGCACCATCATGGATAAAAAAGCACTCTCAGAAAGAGATATTTGTACCAAATACATAACACCTGCAATTGAAAAAGCCGATTGGAAACAAAATCAATTTCGAGAAGAGGTAAAACTGACTGATGGTCGCGTGATGGTTAAAGGTCGACTGGCGGCCCGCGTTAAAAATCCTGAAAAAAAAGGTGGCCCAAAAAGAGCCGACTACATCTTATATGCGAAGCCTAATCTTCCAATCGCCGTAATTGAAGCCAAAAAGAATACGGTATCTGTTGGACATGGAATGCAGCAAGCCCTTAGTTATGCAGAAATGCTAGATACTCCATTCGCTATAAGCAGCAATGGTGATGGATTTCTTTTTCATGACAGAACAGGTATTACATCACCTGTAGAAAGAGAGTTAAGTCTCGACGAATTTCCAACGTTACAGTCGTTATGGCCAATTTATCAACAGTGGAAAGGCTTAACAACAGAGTCATCTGAATCGATAGTTTCTCAACCCTATTACAGTGATGGGAGTGGAAAAGAACCTAGGTACTATCAGCGTGTTGCCATCAACAGAGCAATAGAAGCGATTGCCAAAGGGCAAAATAGAATCCTTCTTGTTATGGCTACCGGAACAGGTAAAACATATACCGCGTTTCAAATTATTTGGCGGCTATGGAAATCAAAAACGAAGAAGCGAATCTTATTCTTGGCAGATCGCAACATCTTGGTTGACCAGACAATGCAACAAGACTTCGCCCCCTTCGGTGAAGTGATGCATAAAGTCACAAATCGAGAAGCAAAGAAGAATTACGAAATATACCTTGCTCTTTACCAAGCAGTTACTGGTAAAGAAGAATGGAAGCAGATTTATCATCAATTCCCTGCTGACTTTTTCGATTTAGTTGTGATTGATGAGTGTCATCGTGGCAGTGCAAAAGAGGACTCTGCGTGGCATGACATTCTTAAATATTTCGAAAGCGCTAAGCACATAGGCCTGACGGCTACACCAAAAGAGAAAAAGCCAGTTAATGGCGAAATTATAAACCCTGAATTTAACATTAAGTATTTTGGCGAACCCATTTACACCTATTCACTAAAGCAAGGAATAGAAGATGGCTTTCTAGCACCTTATAAGGTTGTTCGTATAGCAACGAACGTTGATGCTCTAGGTTACACCCCTGAAAAGGGAAAAACGGATAAATACGGCCAAGAAGTAGAGCAACGCCAATACAATACTAAAGACTTCGACCGAAATCTGATTTTAGAAAAGCGCACGCGTTTCGTCGCGAAAAAAGTATGGGAATACTTAGAAAATACCGATCGAATGGCAAAAACTATCGTGTTTTGTGACGAACAGGATCACGCTGAAAGAATGCGCCAAGAGTTGGTCAAACTTATACCTGCCGCTGCAAATAATCGCCGCTACGTTATGAGAATTACTGGCGACGATAACGAAGGCAAGGCTCAATTATCATACTTCATTGATAACGACGAACCTTTCCCAGTGATAGCAACCACCTCTAAGTTACTAACAACTGGAGTTGATGCTAAAACCTGTCAACTGATTGTTCTTGATCAAAACATAAACTCAATGACTGAGTTCAAGCAGATCATCGGCAGAGGAACTCGATTAAGAGAAGACTATAACAAACTCTACTTCACCATTATGGACTTCAAGGGTGCTACTCGCCTATTTTCAGATCCTGACTTTGATGGTGAACCCGTCATTATTTATGAACCTGATGAAGATGCTCCAGTAGTTCCGCCAGAAGAAACTGAGGAAGGTATTGCGCCTGATGATTCAACGCTGCTAGATGACACTTCGCCGCCACAGCCAGAAGATACCTCTGAGATCCGAGAACCCAAAAAGAAATTTAATTTAGATGATGTGGACCTAGCCGCAGAGCGCTCTCAGTATCTTGACGCGGATGGTAAACTCATCACTGAAGATTATAGAGTTTTGCTAAAAGGCCAAATCGAACAGTCATTAAAAGAGAGTTTTGGTACACTTAATGTTTTTTTAAAACGCTGGGACGAAAGCGATAAGAAACAAGCCATAATCGATGAATTGGTAGAGCAAGGTATTAAGTTAGAATTACTTCAACAAGCTATTCCTAACGGCGAAGAGCTAGATGTATTCGACTTAGTAGCACATGTAGCATTTAACCAGAAGCCCTTAACCCGCAAAGAACGAGCAAACAACGTTAAAAAACGTGATGTATTCGGGAAATATGGCGAACAAGCCAAGGCTGTACTTGAAGGGTTGGTTGAAAAGTTTGCTGAACATGGAGTTCAAGACATTGAAAACCCTCAGGTATTAGAGCTACCTCCTTTTGATCAGTTAGGTAGTAAAACTCAGATTCGGCGCGGTATTTTTGGCAGTGTAGACCAATACCAAAACGCTATTAAAGAATTAGAAACCGAATTATATAAAGATGGTTTAACTGCATAGTCATCATATAAAGATTGAGATTAGAAAATAAATGAACTTAAGTAGCACAATTAAAAGTATTCAAGACATCATGCGAAAAGATGATGGTGTTGATGGCGATGCACAGCGACTCGGCCAATTAACTTGGATGCTGTTTTTAAAAGTATTCGATCAACGCGAAGAAGAATGGGAAGACGATGACGCAAGCTATGAATCGCCTTTACCAGAGGCGCTCCGCTGGCGAAACTGGGCGGCTTATGTTCCAGGTGTAGATGGCAAAAAAGCCCCACAAAAAGCCGCTAGCGACATCATTGGCTTTGTGAACAACCAATTGTTCCCTGCATTAAAAGAGCTGGAAATACCTGTGTTCGATGCAGAGAAGAACAATGCAACTTCGGTTGCCCTCCACAAAGTGATTCGCGGTGTCTTTGAAGATGCCAACAACTACATGAAGTCTGGCACTCAATTATTAGCAGTAATCGAAAAGCTCGAAGAAGCAATTAACTTTCATGACTTTAAAACCCGCGCCAATATCGGCGATGTATACGAACAACTGCTTAACGATCTGCGCGGTGCAGGTAACGCCGGCGAATTTTACACACCCCGAGCCATCACTGCCTTTATGGCCGACCGCATTAACCCTCGGTTGAATAATCGTGAAACAGTAATGGACCCGGCTTGCGGAACCGGCGGCTTCTTAACTGCCGCTATTGATCACCTGCGCAACCAAATAACCACGAAATCCAGTGCCGAAGACAAGCGCGCTATTGAAGACCTCATTCGCGGCATAGAGAAAAAACAACTGCCACACCTACTTTGCACCACCAATATGCTGCTTCATGGCATAGATATACCCAGTCAGATCGAACACAAAAACACGCTAGGCATCGGCTGGAACGAATGGAGCGCAAACCAAAAGGTCGATTGCATCATCACCAACCCTCCATTTGGTGGCTATGAAGACGACGGTGTAGGCAGCGACTACCCAGCGGATTTGAAAACCCGCGAAACCGCCGATATGTTTATGGCGTTGATCATCAAAAAGCTATTAAAAGAAAATGGCCGCGCTGCCGTGGTGCTACCCGATGGCTTTTTATTTGGTGACGGCATTAAAGGCACACTTAAAAAACTACTGCTGCAAGAGTGCAAACTACACACCATTATTCGTCTGCCCAAAGGCGTGTTCGCCCCTTACACGACCATTAAAACCAACCTGTTGTTTTTTACAAAAGGCGCGCGGGTAGACGACGGCAGCGAACATTTTCACACCGACTCCATCTGGTTTTACGAACACCCTTACCCACCAGGCTACAAAAGCTACAGCAAAACCAAACCTATCCGCCTGGAAGAATTTAAACCCGAGCAGGATTGGTGGGGCGACGAAAGTGATGACTTTGCTAGCCGTGAAGAAAACGAATTCGCCTGGAAAGTCGATTTCAAAAGCAAACGTGAACAAGCCGAAGCCGCCGCTGCGCCTCACTGGGCGAATGCCGAAAGCTTAAATAACCAAGCAAGCGTACTGGATAATCGCATCCGTGATTTGCGTGATTCTATTAAAGGCGTCAGCGACAAAACCCAGCGACAAAGCGTAGAAGATGAAATCGAAAGCTTGAAAGCGCAAAGCGACGGCCTGCGCCTAAAAGCCCGCGACGCCCAAGCTGCTGGTGATCGCCTTTACTGGCCGATTTATAACTTGGATTTTAAAAATCCCAATGCACCTGAAGAAAAAAGCCACGACCCAGACGAACTGCTGATTAAATACAAAAAGCTAATAGGCGAAATTGAAGAAACCGAAAATCAATTAAAAAACGAGCTAGCCGCTGCGCTAGCCCATCACTTCCATGAAGAGGAAGTCTGATGGACGCACAACAGTTTTTGGCGGAGTTTGGGCATATTGCCAATGCGCCGGGAGGCGTGGAGCGATTGAGGGAGTTAATTTTAACTCTTGCAATGCAGGGTCGCTTGGTAGTTCCAATTTCTACTGATAGCCAAATCGAAGACAATATCGAACAGATCGAACAAACCAAACAGAATTTGATTGAGAGAAAGGCAATACCTCGTCAAAAATTCGTACCTGATTTGCAGCAGAGGGAAATTCCACACACCATTCCCGAACATTGGGTGTGGGTTCGGTTTGGGAATATTGCTCAACACAATACCGGAAAAACACTCGACAAACGCAGGAACACAGGCACTAGAAGGGACTACATTACAACCTCCAACCTTTATTGGGCCACTTTTAACCTGAGTGAAGTTAAGAAGGTTCCAATCGAAGATAAGGAGCTCGAAAAATGCACTGCAAAAAAAGGGGACCTATTGATATGCGAAGGTGGCGATGCAGGCCGTGCAGCAGTATGGAACTATGACTACGACATTTGCTTCCAGAATCATGTGCATAGGGCTCGATTTTACGCTTGTGTAGATCCGTATTTTGCTTTTCGACTATTTCAAAAAATCAGCTTAACAGGTGAGATAAATGATTATCGAAAAGGAATGGGCATCTCGAGCATGTCGGGGAAAGCGTTAGCGTCTATCCCGTTCCCTATGCCTCCAATCGAAGAGCAATCCCGCATTGTCGCCAAAGTTGATGAGCTGATGGCCCTGTGCGATCAGCTAGAAGCGCAGCAACAAAAACGCCGCACCCTGCAAAACAACTTACGTCAAGCTATCTTACAAGCCGTCGCCGCCAGCCAAAGCCCACACGAACTGCAAGAAAGCTGGCAAAGCCTGCAAACTAACTTCGGCCAACTGTTTTCCGAGCCAGAGGATGTGTCGGCTTTCAAAGGATTAATTCTCGACTTGGCTGTATCCGGTAACTTATCCAACATTGAGCATCGTAACTCCCCAACAGGCGAGTTGTTACTGGAAGCAATAACTCAGCGAAGAAGTGTCTGGTCACAAAAAGCAGAAGGTCAGGAGAAAAAGGAAGCGCAGGCCATGCTAAGAAAATTGCGCACCCAAACAATAAATATTCCCGAGACAAAGCTCCCGTCTCATTGGACTTGGGCGACCTTTTTACAGGTTTCGCAGGCCGTGATCGACTGCCATAACAAAACGGCGCCTTATGTTGCAAACGGTATTCACTTAGTTCGAACAACCGATATTCGAAACGGGGAAATGAGCCTCACAAACACGAAGAAAATCACTGAAGAAACTTTTGATTACTGGGCGAGAAGAATGCCGCCAAAAGCCGGAGACATTTTTTTCACTCGTGAGGCACCAATGGGTGAAGCAGCAATCGTTCCTGAGAATGAAAAAGTATGTCTTGGTCAGCGCACAATGCTTATCCGCTTGTTTCCAGAACTATTTAACAATCGCTTTTTGTTGTATGTGATTCGAAGTCCTAGCTTTCAAACTCGAATGATTGAGGCTGCTATCGGAATGTCCGTAAAACACTTGCGTGTCGGTGGTGTTGAGGATCTTTTAGTTCCCGTTCCACCAAAGCCAGAGCAAGACGCAATCGTGAATATAATTGACTCGCTTTTTGAAATATGTGAGCGCTTTGAGAAGCAGCTTTCGAAAAAGCAGCGCATTGCTGAGAACTTGGTAACAAGCTCGGTCTCCACCCTTACAGGCATCACCATCGAACAAGAAGAGGAACCTATGAAAGCACCACAAACTGAACTGGTGGCACCTGTACGTTTAGGCACACCGCCCGATGTTAAAGCCCAAGCCCCTTTGGCCACTATTCTAGCTCGCCATAACGGCGAGATGAGTGCTAAAGATTTATGGCAACGTTTTGGCGGTGAGATAGATGCTTTTTACTCACAATTAAAAGTCGAAGTCGCCCATGGCTGGATACTTGAACCAGAAAAGGCTGAAATGCTAGAAAAAATAGAAGAGTAAAAGGATTTATTATGCAGTTACGTTATTTAGCCATTCCTCATTTTCGCAACTTACGAGATGTAGAAATGAGCTTTGCCATTGAATTATCACATAGTTCAAGTACCGACAAATTTGAGCAGTCTAAGCGTATTCGAAGCCATGCGTTAATAGGACAGAACGGCACAGGTAAATCTAATTTAATTGAAGCGTTAATTACGCTCTTTCGTGACATAGATCTCGACCGTGAGGCGGCATTTGATTACACATTCGAGTACGAAATTCGTGGTCACATAGTGCGTATTCAGGCAGATACTGCCAAACAGAAGCGCCCTTACGTTTGGGTAGATGGTGATCGTGTTAGCCAAGAGTATCTGATTAAAAATGACCCGCCGGACAAAGTCCCGCAGGATAAGCGTCGCGGTTCACGACTTTTACCAACACACATATTTGCCTATTACTCAGGCCGGAATGAGCGCATCGAACAGTTATTTCAGGAACACCAGCGCCGATTTAACAAACGTCAGGAAATCACCACCGACGAAGTTTTATCTGAAGATCTGCTAGAAAACTTCACCGCCTCCGATGCTGATATCCGAGCAATTGAAGAAGCCAAACGTCGTCGAGAAGCTAGACTTAAGAAAGCTGGTGATGATCGACTTCGCCGCCTATTCTACTGCCGTGGCGGCCATAGCCAATTGGTTTTATTGGCGTGCTTACTATCTGATGATCCTGTTTTTAAAAAAGTTTTGGATAACTTACATATTGAGTCCTTAGAGTCAGCCCTTTTCGTTCTTAAAGAGCCCCACCGTTTGCGCGAAAAACGCCGTAGCGGCAAATTCGATGAAAATGAACTCAATGAAGGCGATGCCCGCTTTTGGTATGCCCGAGGTAATGTGGTCAGTGAATTCCTTGATAAACTCTGGCAAGTCTCATGGGCACCGATTGAACAAGAAGCAACTAAGCAAATTGATTTTCGTGGTCGTACAGAAAAGCAAAAACAGCTTTATTTATTTGTACCTGACAAACACAAACTAAAGGAACTAGGTGAGTTGGTTGGCAGCCCAGATAGCTTTTTCCGTTATGCCGAAGGTGCTTACATTGGCGATTTGATTGATGAGGTAAGAATTACCGTCAAGAAACGCGATGAACACGGTGGAAAAGTGAGTTTTACACAACTGTCAGAGGGTGAACTACAGATGCTGACAGTTCTTGGCCTTATGCGGATCACCCGAGAAGACCAATGTTTATTCTTACTTGATGAACCAGATACGCATTTAAATCCAATTTGGAAGCTTCGTTACTTCGACGACATCGAGGGCGTGCTAACTAAAAAAGACTCTAACTCACAAAGTGAATCGCAGATTCTCATCACCACTCACGATCCTATGATGGTTGGTTCACTTAAGAAAGAGCAAGTTCATATAATCAAAAATAATGGCGATAAAACTCTTGTTGAACAACCGGATGAACACCCTCAAGGCATGGGAGTATCAGGATTGCTAAAAAGTGAAATGTTTGGTTTGCCGTCCACGCTCGACCGACACACTTTAAACACGCTGCAACGCCGCAATGACTTACTCGCTAAGCGAAAGCATGAAGGGTTAAACCATGATGAGCAGCAAGAACTCGATTGTTTGGTGGTTCGTCTGGATGACTTGGGGTTCTCACGTGAATACCGCGACCCAATGTATCAACTTTTTATTGAGCAGATGTATCAAGTCCGCAGCAAGCCACTTGATGAGTTACTTAGTGAAGAGGAGTTACAAGAACAAAATGCCTTGGCAGAAAAAATTATGGAACAACTTGTAAAGGCTCAACGCAAAGAGGATTTGTCGTCCTTGGCGCAAGAATTAGCTGAGAAGTTAAGGAGGTAAGCATGCGAAAAGTCATCATTACAGGCACACCACCAGCAGATTGGGTAGCCGAGGCCGACGCAATTACCGCACAGTTACAAACAGCCGCTGATGACGCTGCTCGCCAAGCGATCGTTGATAAGCACGAAAAGCTTTGGCGTGATGAAAGAATACGCGGCTGGCTAATGGGCCAGTTCGCCAATAAATGCTGGTACACAGAAGCCGAAGAATCCACTTCCCCAATTCACGTTGATCATTTTCGCCCCAAAGGTCGGGTAAAAAACCTAGATGGCAGTTATGAAGATGGCTATTGGTGGCTGACTTTCAACTGGAAAAACTATGTCATTGCAGGTCACTTAATTAACACGAAAAAGAGCGACCTTTTTCCATTAATGGAGGGAGAGCGCCGCGCCATCGTCAATTGTTCAGAAATGCAATTGAGATTAGAAGGCGCTGTACTTATTGACCCGCTCACAGAGCAAACACGCTTGATCTCATATGACCGCGACGACGATGGATGTATCGCTGTGCTTGCCGGTGATATTGACGACCTAGAAAGATTCAAGGCCGAAAAGACCATTGAAATTTTAGGTTTGAACCGAATAGATCGTTTAAACCAAAAGCGCGGTAAAAAATGGGACGAGTGCCTAAAGCATATCCAAGAATATCAAGTTGCTAGAGCACATGGCGCACAAGCCTTAATATGGCTAATGAAAGAAATGGCGATTGCACAATTAAAAGACAAAGTGAAATATGACGCTGAGTTTTCGTCAATTGCAGAGGCCTGTATACGCAAAAAAGCTCCTGAAGCTTTGATCGCAGCGGTATTCCAGAAATAGAGGGCCCTAGATGTGAAGTTTATTGCAAATGGACTAAACAAACAGTTTTTAGCCTCTTTTATGCCGAAACCAGACGATGAGGTCGATGGTGTATTGGCAGCAATTGCTTATGGCGATGATACTGATACATTGCTCAAAAATTGTTTGGAAAATAAATACCGTTTAGATATTTGGATGCGATATGACCACACTGTACCTGTCAAACCTCGATTACTGACGAAACTCTTACAAAACTTAAAAAACAATATTTTCTGCCAGCTTATCCCTGACGTTCTTCATTCAAAAATTATTTGGTGGCAAGGCTATGGAGCTTATATAGGCTCAGCAAATTTAACCAACCGAGCTTGGTGGTCAAATATTGAAACTGGAATGTTTTTTACTGACGAAGAACTCGTTGCTAATAACTTAATTCCTCAATTAGAAACGTTCTTTTTTAACATCAGTGAACTGGAAGAGTCTACCTCACTGACTCAAGATATTATCAATGAGCAAAAAGCAATTCTGGCACTACGCAAAAGTTTAGGTAGTGATGAAATTGAAACTAAATCAAAATTAAGCCGCAAAATTCCACTTTTTGAGGGTGTGAGTGATTACACGCAGAACAAAACTGTTGATAAGAAAAAAGATTCATTCCGCAAGGAGTGGCACGCAACGCTCTCCACAATCGATAATATTGCTTCGCAGATTACTGATTTTCGTCCAACCTGGGTAATGCCTGAAACTCCTGCCTACTGGCAAGTTGATCAATTTTTACATGCTTATTACTACAATCAGGTAAAACAATCAGATAACACTTACCCTTTTGAAGGATATTACAATAAGCATCAGAGTGACCCGCAATCGGCATTATTAAATGCTCTAGCTTGGTGGAAAAGCCAAGATAGCGCTCCGTCAAATGAAGACGATACCTTTAATTACAGCGCTCCAAAATTACGCGAGCTACTTGCAAAAGAGGGACTTCTCTCGCTGACTATAAGTGACATGGAACAGGTTTTTTGGTGTACCCACGCCACAAAAGATCACATTATAAAGATGAAAGCCTCAACCTTGGGACGATCTGATGCTGCATCATTAACACTTGCGGAGCGTGTTCCATTATTTACTGAATGGTTTATGAAACAAAGAAATAAAAAAGGGCAAGACATTCGAAGTGTACTTTACGATGTTCTTTACTCAGGCAAACCTGAAAATATTTGGGAACGTATTTACCATGCAAGTAAAACAGAGGATCTATGGTTACCACATTACGGCATAAACTCAATCGCCGAAGTTGTTGGTTGGGCTCAGCCAGAAACAACCCCTCCTCGTAACGGAAGAACAAATAAAGCTTTGAGAGCGTTAGGATATCCTGTAAGAATTAATTTCTAATAACAAAAAAGCGAACCAACTGGTTCGCTTTTTCATATTTACTGATCTCTAGATTCAACTACCGGCTGAAAACTTTATTTGAGTTGCAAACTTAATTCCGATAGTTGCATTCTTTATTCGAGATCTACAACATCGCAAGACTTACCTATACTCTTCAATGCTCGGGCATGAACACATCAGGTTACGGTCGCCAAATACATCATCAATACGGTTAACGGTTGGCCAGAACTTGTCGTAGCCAACAGCTTCAACCGGGTAGGTTGCCGTTTTTCTGTCGTATGGGCGGTCCCATTCTGCATCGGTAATGTCAGCCAGTGTATGCGGTGCATTCACCAGCGGGTTGTTGTCTTTTGGCCATTCACCGGCGGCAACTTTCTCGGCTTCGGCTTTAATGCTTACCAAGGCTTCAATAAAGCGGTCAAGCTCAGCTTTAGACTCAGACTCGGTCGGCTCAACCATAATGGTACCCGCTACCGGGAAGCTCATGGTGGGTGAGTGGAAGCCGTAGTCCTGCAGGCGCTTAGCCACATCAATTTCGGCAATGCCGGCAGCGTCTTTCATTGGGCGCAAGTCGATAATGCATTCGTGCGCGACACGGTTGTTGCGGCCACGATACAAGATTTTGAAGTGCTTACTCAGCTTCTCAGCCAGGTAGTTGGCGTTCAAAATAGCGGTTTCTGAGGCTTCACGTAAGCCGCGTCCGCCCATCATGGCAATGTACATCCATGAAATGGTCAGAATGCTGGCACTACCAAACTGAGCAGCAGATACTGCACCGTTGCCTGCTTTAGGGCCTTCGATATTAATAACAGAGTGGTTCGGCAGAAACTCAGCCAAATGCTGCTTCACGCCAATAGGACCCATACCCGGGCCACCGCCACCGTGTGGAATACAGAAGGTTTTGTGCAGGTTCAGGTGCGATACGTCCGAGCCAATGTAACCCGGTGAGGTTACGCCAACCTGTGCGTTCATGTTGGCACCGTCCATGTAAACCTGGCCGCCATAGCTGTGAACCAGGTCACAAATGTCTTTAATGCCTTCTTCGTAAACGCCGTGTGTGGACGGGTAAGTCACCATAATGCACGACAGGTTCTCGCCCGCTTCTTCGGCCTTGGCTTTTAAGTCGTCCATGTCCACGTTGCCGTGTTTGTCACAGTCGACAACCACCACTTTCATGTTGATCATTTGAGCAGAAGCCGGGTTAGTACCGTGCGCAGAGCTTGGGATAAGACAAATGTTGCGGTGCCCGTCACCACGGCTTTCATGGTATTTCTGAATAGCCAGCAGACCAGCATACTCGCCCTGGGCACCAGAGTTCGGCTGCATCGACATGTCGTCATAACCGGTTACGTCAATTAACCATTCAGACAAGGTTTCAACCAGCTCGTAATACCCCTGCGCCTGCTCTGCCGGGCAGAACGGATGCAACTGACCAAACTCAGGCCAGGTGACCGGAATCATCTCGGCGGTGGCGTTCAGTTTCATGGTGCATGAGCCCAGAGAAATCATGGAATGGTTCAGGGCTAAATCTTTGTTTTCCAGCTTTTTAATATAACGCAGCATTTCGGTTTCTGAGTGATACTCGTTAAATACCGGGTGCTGTAAATACTGAGAAGTACGCACTAAATCAGCAGGAATAGATTCCACGTCACCACCAGCAACACGACTGTCCAGTACGTCGATATCTAAACCGTGGTTGTCGCCAAACAACGCGGCAAATAAGTTTTCAACGTCATCACGCGTTTTGGCTTCGTCCAGGCTAATACCAAATACGCCTTCGCCGTCTACGCGCAGGTTAAGACCCAGCGCTTTGCTGCGCGCCAAAACGTCTGCAGCGTTTTCTTTCATTTCAAAGGTTAAAGTGTCAAACCAGTGGCTGTTCACCAGCTTCACGCCTTTGTCCTGCATACCTAGCGCGACAATGTCGGTTAAACGGTGAATGCGGTTGGCAATACGACGCAAGCCATCCGGACCATGATACACAGCGTAAAACGACGCCATGTTCGCCAGCAGAACCTGCGCAGTACAAATGTTTGAGTTCGCTTTTTCGCGGCGTATATGCTGCTCACGGGTCTGCATAGCCATACGCAATGCAGGGCGTCCGCGAGAGTCTTTCGAAACGCCAATGATACGGCCTGGCAAAGAGCGTTTAAATTTGTCCCGGGTAGCAAAGAACGCGGCGTGAGGACCACCATAGCCCATTGGCACACCAAAACGCTGAGCGTTACCGAACACCATGTCCGCGCCCATTTCGCCCGGTGATTTCACCATTAGCAGGCTCATTAAGTCAGAAGCAACGGCGACAATGGCCTTTTTCTCCTGCAACTCACCAATTAACTGTTCAATGTTGTGCAGCTGGCCTTGTTTGTCCGGGTACTGCAACAACGCACCAAACACGTCATGATCAGAGGCTTCACGCGCCGGTCCGACAATAATGTCGAAGCCAAAGTATTCGGCACGGGTTTTCACCACGTCAATCGTTTGCGCGTAAACGTTGTCAGCAATGAAAAACGCGTTGGATTTTTTGTTTTTAGAAACCCGCTTCGCCATGGCCATTGCTTCGGCGGCGGCAGTGGCTTCGTCCAGCAATGAGGCGCTGGCTAAATCTAAGCCGGTTAAATCCATAGTCATTTGCTGGAAGTTAAGCAGTGCTTCTAAACGACCCTGCGCAATTTCCGGCTGATACGGCGTGTACGCTGTGTACCAACCCGGGTTTTCCAGCACGTTACGCAAAATAACGTTTGGCACTACGGTGTCGTAGTAACCCATACCAATGTACGAGGTACAAATTTGGTTCTTTTTCGCGATGTTTTTAAGACGAGCCAGAGCTTCGCGTTCAGTTTGCGGCTCCCCTGTCTGCAGGAACGGTTCACGCAGAATCGCACCAGGCACAGTGTCTTTGGTTAATGCTTCTAAAGAATCTACACCCAGCTCAGCCAGCATGGCTTTTTGCTCATCAGCGCTTGGGCCAATATGGCGGCTAATGAATTCATCGTGGTGCTCTAATTGCGTCAGGGTAGTACTGCTCATTTAACTCAGCCTCGTACATTTATCGGAAATTTATCGAAAACTTATCGGATACAAAAAACAATGAACCCCGGCTAATTTCCGGGGCTCAGGACGCTCTGTGTCATTGGTGCTATGCGCCAATGGCCTCAGTCTTCGTCGATTGAAGCCTCGTAAGTGTTGGCGTCCAGCAAGTTGTCCAGCTCGCTGCTGTCATCTGCTTTTATACGGAATAACCAGCCGTCACCGTAAGGGTCGTTGTTAACGGTTTCAGGGGCATCTTCCAGGTCTTCGTTAATCGCAACCACTTCACCGGTCATTGGTGCGTAGATGTCTGACGCTGCTTTTACAGATTCAGCTACAGCAATGTCGTCGCCTGTTGCCACTTTGTCACCTACGTCAGGTAACTCAACAAACACCATATCGCCAAGAAGTTCCTGCGCGTGCTCAGAGATACCTACAGTAAAGGTACCGTCGCCCTCGTCACGAACCCACTCGTGAGTTGATGCGTATTTCAAATCTGCTGGAATATTGCTCATTTTACTTTCCTTCTAACCGGCGTACCCGGAATGTATTGAATCTTGTTCGATTATAAAACAGATTGACCGTTTCTGACGAAACCTGGCTTAACTACCTTCACCGGCATTTGTTTTTTACGCATTTCCACTTCCGCTGTATCACCAACACTTGATGGAACGCGAGCCATTGCAACTGAGAAACCAAGTGTAGGCGAGAATGTACCAGAAGTGATGATACCTTCGCCACCCTCAACGGTTACTTTTTGACCGTGGCGCAGTACACCTTTCTCTTCCATCACAAGGCCGACTAACTTGTCGTGACCTTCAGCTTTTTTCTGCTCTAATGCTTTACGACCAATGAAATCGCGATCAGCCGGTTCAAACGCGACGCTCCAGCCCATGTTGGCTTCCAGCGGCGTGATGTTCTCATCCATGTCCTGACCATACAGGTTCATGCCAGCTTCTAAACGCAGTGTATCACGAGCACCCAGTCCGCAAGGAGCAACCTCGGCTTTTAGCAAGTCATTCCACAGGGCTTCAAGCTGCTCAGCCGGAACCACAATTTCGTAGCCTTTTTCGCCGGTGTAACCTGTGGTCGCAATAAAGTAATCACCAACGTCTTTCCCGACAAAAGGCTTCATGCCGTCAATTTCTGCGTACTGCTCTGCGGTTAATACACCCTGGATTTTTTCAGCGGCTTTAGGGCCCTGTAAGGCCAGCATGCCCATGTCGTCACGCTCTTTGGTGGTGACATCAAAATCGGCAGCAACTTTTTCAATCCATGCCAGGTCGCGGTCACGGGTTGCTGAGTTAACAACCATGCGGTAAGCGGTTTCTGAGAAGAAATACACAATAAGGTCATCAATAACACCGCCGTTTTC
>NZ_DF266792.1:111650-186943 GCF_000320945.2 Idiomarina sp. 28-8 | reverse complement strand
CGTGTGCTTCGTACAGTGGCGTTCTGCTACCCATACCGTGTTCCTTTTCTGTTCACTTTATATGCGTGTGTATGGGCGCAAATTATAGGCGTGATTCGTTTAAACTTAAAATCAATAATGCTTATAATGGTATTAATTTTTCAAATACCCAGTAATGACTTTATAAAGCGAACCAATGAAACATTTATCCTTAGAAGCCTTACGCAGTTTTAGTGCAGTGATTGAGCTGGGCAGTATGACACTTGCCGGCGAACGCATGGGGCGTTCTCAGCCAGCTATTAGTCTGCAGCTTAAAAAGCTTGAGCAGCAACTGGGCGTTGAACTGCTAACCCGCCAGGGCAGTGGCTTTGCCCTTACCGCCGACGGTGACGTGCTGTTTGACTACGCCCAGCGAATGTTGGCGCTAAATGACCAGGCCTGGGCGCAGTTCGAACCGCAACAGGTTAGCGGTAAAGTCCGGCTGGGTATTACCAGTGAATTCGCGTCCAGCCTGTTGCCCAAAGTATTGGGTCAGTTTGCTCAGGTTTACCCACAGGTTACGCTGCAGGTGACTTCAGCGTTGAGTAAAGACTTACTGTCCGGACTAGGGCAACAGTTCGATATTATTCTGGCACTGCGCGAACAAACCAATAAAAGCGATGTTTTGATCCAGCGCGAAGAGCTGGTTTGGGTGGGCTCCCCCGCATTAGTTGAGCAAGCCAGCTTGCCTTTGGTTGTGGCTCCGGAAGGGTGCATTTACCGCCGCCGTGCCGAACAGAGTCTGCAACGGATACACCAACCCTACAGAATTACCTACACCAACACCGACTTCTCAGGGCTTACCGCCGCCCTGCACAGCAGTTTGGGGATAACTGTACTGGCCCGTAGCACGGTACCGGATAGTGTTTCGGTAATAGATGCACTTGCTAATGGAAAGAAATTACCAGCCCCAGGCTCCGTCAACGTGATTATGCGCCTGGCTGGCGGCGCTTCAAGTGCAGCTTCGCAACTGGCGGATTATCTGAAAGCGAGGATTTGAACATTACATGCCCGGTCGGATGTCGGGTAGCCTGATGCTATTGCATCAGGTGGGATGTTTAAATGATCAGATGAGCAGTTTGAATAATAAAGCGATGGTGGTGGGTTCGATATCTCACCTGACGTGAACGTCAGGCTACGAGAGCTGAGCTACGGAATAGGTGGCGCCTATGGTTGGTACGTACTGGTCAGGGAGTGTGCAGCGCCATGGATGGCGCTGCCCAAGCCCCCCAGGGATGGGTTCACGGGCGGCTCCCAGACCAGTATGTAGCAACCACCGCCACCTAGCCCAGAGCCACTTCGGCTAGCTTGCGTTTTAAAAAGGTGAGTTTGTTTGGCAGTGCGAAAGCCAGGGCTCGTAGGCCTTTTACTACTGGGTTTGCTGTGCCGAAACCGCGTTTGAACGTTTCCATTGCGGCTATCATTAACTGAGTGTCGGCTTTGCGCTCGCGCTGATACGTACTCAGCGAGCGGTGCAATTGCGCCAGCGAGGATAAATCCACACCCTCAAGTTTCTCGGTTAAGGCTTTCACGTCACCAAAACCTAAGTTTGCGCCCTGCCCGGCCAGCGGATGAATGGTGTGAGCCGCGTCGCCAGCCAAAACAATACGATGCTGATACCATTGGCGAGCGTACTGCATTCTAAGCGGGAAGGCTTTTATATCAGAAACACACTCGCAACCGCCTAATACCCGCCCTGACTCTGTTTCCACCTGTTTAGCAAAGCGCTCAGCGGGCTCATTAAGCAAGTTTCTGGCGAGAGCTTCATCGGCAGACCAGACAATGGAAACCGTATGGGAGTCAGGCGTTGGCAAAAGCGCCAGCGGCCCGGTAGGTAAAAATACCTGACGAGCCACGCCATCATGCGGTTGCTCCGTGCGAATGTTCGCCACAATGCCTTGCTGTCCGTAGTCCCAGAAGGAGATTGGTAATTCAGCATACTGACGCACTTTCGAGCGACCACCGTCGGCACCAATTATAAGATCAGCTGACAGTAACCACTCACCAACTTCTATTTCCGCAGGATGAGACTCATCGCCGCCGTGAACCATTGTCCACTGCTGCGTCTGTAATATCTCCACACCGGCCTGCTCCGCGCGTTGCCACAAAAAGTGCTCAACAACGTTGTTTTCAACTATAGCGCCTAGATCTGCGGCGTTAATTTCCTTTGCTGAAAACTCAATATGCGCCGGGCTGTCTTTGTCCCACACTTGCATGCTCTGATAGGGGCCGCTTCGGTGTTCCTCCACTAAAGGCCAGGCACCACAGTCTTTTAATACGCTGCGACTGCGATCATTCAACGCACTCACCCGTAAAGCCAGCTCTTCAGAAAGCTCAGGCTGCGAATGTCTTTCCAGCACCATCACTCGCCGGTTCTGTTGAGCCAGACGTATCGCCAGGCTCAGACCAATCATACCGCCGCCGACAATCACAACATCTAACTTTTTGCGTTTCATGGTCATGGCTGCATCCCCATGGTTAAGCGTGCAAAGGCGGATTTCAGCGGCGAACAATGCTGCAGTAACATCAGCGCACTGTTGCGGCCCACAACGGTGGGTAAATAATGGTTGGAGAAACCACGCACAAGGCCGTCGGTCAGCTTAATAATGGCCTGATAGTCGCGTTCGCGGTTCTGCTCGTAGCCTTGTAAAACGCGGAAATTACCGGGGTCATCGGTTGTGGCCAGTACCTCACACAACACTTCGGTATCCCGCAAACCCAGATTAAACCCCTGCCCGGCAATGGGGTGTAAGGCATGCGAGGCGTTACCAATAATAACACTGCGGTGATGGGTTGAGCGTTTAGCCCGGCGTAAAATAAGCGGATAAAACACCCGCTTCGATACCCCGGTAAATAAGCCCGCGCGGTAGCCAAAGGCCTGCTGACAACGATGTAGAAATTCGGTATCTGACCATTGTTCGGCCGCTTCACGTTGTTTTTCAGTAAAGCTCCACACCAGTGAGGCCTGCGAATTCTGCATGGGCAACAAAGCAATGGGCCCGGCTTCGGTAAAACGCTCAAAAGCCCAGCCATCTAAGGGTTGTTTCATATCTAAGGTGGCAATGCAGCCAAACTGACCGTAGTCGTAGGTATCAGATTTTAACTCAAGCTGCTCGCGCACTAACGAGTTCTGGCCGTCGGCGCCAATCAGCAACTTAGTCTGTAATTTCTGCGCGTTATCCAGAGTGAGTTCAACCTGATCCAGCTGCTGTTTCAGCGACTCCAGCCGCACACCGGACAACCAGTTCAAATTAGGCTGTTTCTGGCAACTCAGGTACAGGTTATTGACCAGCTCTGAAGCCGAAACCACGCGCCCCAGCGCCTCAACTTTTTCGTTTTCAGCGTGTAATTCGGCAGCGCCGGCAAAACCACGATCAGAAATATGGATGTGTTTTATTGGGGTACTGTCAATGCCATCGAGCGCGCCAAGGCTTTGTAACCGCTTTGCTGAGGCAGCTGCCAGCGCAATAATGCGTTTGTCGGCGGGCGGGCCTTCTTCGCGAGGTTCACACACCACAATACGCCAGTCCGGCCGCTGCTGCGCCAGCATTAAGCCGGTTAAGGCACCCACTAAGCTGCCTCCGGCTATAACCACATCAGCCTGAATTACTGGCTTTTCATCCATTCTTCAATCTCTTCAATGGTTTTCGGTACGTCCGCAGTCATATTGTCAAAGCCATCGGCTGTTACCACTATGTCGTCTTCTATACGAATGCCAATGCCACGCCACTTTTCATCAACTTCGGCGTCTTCCGGAATATAAATGCCCGGCTCTACCGTCAGCACCATGCCCGGCTTAAAGGAAACCGGCTCGCCTTCACTGTTGCGATAACGACCCACATCGTGAACGTCCAGACCCAGCCAGTGACCTAATCCGTGAATAAAATAGGTTTTCCAGCGCTGCTCTTTGAAGTTCTCTTCAGCGTCACCGGTTAAAATACCAAGCTCCGTCAGACCGTCGCTAATGACCCGCGCTGCGGCTTCGCTCGCATTAACCAGGTTACTGCCGGGTTTTATTTCAGCAAAGGCGGCCTGCTGGGCTTTCAGCACTAAATTGTAAAGTATGCTCTGTGGCTCATTAAACTTGCCATTCACCGGGAAGGTGCGGGTAATATCCGCAGCATAGCCCTGATATTCCGCACCGGCATCCACTAACAGTAAATCGCCGTCATGCAGAACGTCGCGGTTGTCGGTGTAATGCAAAATGCAGGCATTTGCACCGCCGCCGCTAATAATGCCATAGGCCGGATGCAAAGCGCCGTTCATAGCAAACTCATGATGCAACTCCGCTGCTACCTGATATTCGTGCTTTCCGTCTTCGACAAAACGCATAATGCGACGAAACGCCTGCGTGCTAATACGTGCCGCTTCTTTCATTACCGCTATTTCTGCGGCTGACTTAATTAAACGCATGGCGTCCAGATTAGGCCGTAAATCAGACAAGCTTTGAGGCGCCAGCTTACCGCTTCGTCTGGCTTTAACACTCACTTCATCACGAGCTTCGCTGACTAACTCGACCAATATTGAATCTTCACCCATGGGGTAAAAAACCGATTCAATGCCCTGCAACAATTCGGGTAAGCGCTCGGGCAAGGTATCTAGGTCTTCTGCGCTGTCGACAGCTAAGGCTTCAACGGCATTTTCATAACCCAGACGCAAGCCATGCCAGACTTCGTGCTTTGGGTCTTTGTCCTGACAGAATAAAACACTGCGTGGGTTGCTGTCGTTGATCAGCAGCAATACAGCGTCCGGTTCGTTAAAACCGGTTAAATAGAAAAAGTCGCTGTTTTGCCGGAACGGAAACTCGGTATCGTTGCTACGGGTAACTTCACTGCTGGCTGCAACCAGTGCCAGTGAGTTTGGCGGCAACAATTGCAATAACTGCTGCCGGCGCTGGTTAAATTCGTCCTGCGGAATAACGTCTTTCATCAACGACCTCAACTCCGTCAGTAATTAATGTAAAGTTTTAGGCGGCTGGTTCGCCGGCTGTTCTTTTCGGCCTAACTCGGTGTAACACATCATGGCTGAAATACGCAGATACTCGACAATTTCGGTGTAGGCTCGTTCTTCTTCCTCATCACCGTCGTCAGTAAATTCTATTTTTGCCAGCTCGACCATGTCTTCAATGGCTTCTTTCAAGTCACCACTTAAGTTGGTCATATTTTCCTGATTCACACCATAGCCCACTAAAAAGGCGTTAACCCAGCCAGCCAGCGCGCTTAAGCGGTCAGACAACGGCGTGGTGTCTTCAGGTAACAACAAGCGGTAGCCTAAATCTTCGTCGCCCAGCGAGTGCTCAATTTCTTCTGCCTGCTGTTGCAGCAAGTTCTCCAGCTCGACGGGCAGGCCCTGGCCGTCGTATGCCAGGTCTGACATTAATATCATTAATTCATTGCTTTTGGCGTCACTACCGGTGGCTATTAGCCCGGTTAACATGCCCTGCACTTCCGACGCACTTGGCGTCATATCGTATTGTGCGTAAAGCTCAACTAAACGGTCATAATTAAAACGAGTCGACATTCACATTCTGCCTTTGGTTAATCTTGCCCTAATCCTAACACTGGCTTTACGTAATCGCTAGCTGACAAACACCGGTAGCTCATGCCATAATGCCGTTATCAACGCTGTTGAGTCAGTTGCAAGGAGTCTTTGAATGACCGCAAAAACCATGGATATAAAATTGCTGGAACGTAATTACAAGGTCGCTTGCCCCATTGGGCAGGAGAGTGCGTTACAGCAAGCGGCGGATGCGCTTAATGAAAGGCTTGAAGAAACCAAAGAACGGACCCAACTGACCAATGTGGAACAGATAGCAGTAATGACAGCCCTGAATTTGTGTCATGAATGGATTCAGGATCAAAATGAACAGTCTGCAAAAACTGCTAAACTGGAAGAGAAAATTCAGTTGCTTCAGGCAACCATTGAACAGGCTATGAGTGAGCAACGCTCACAACGTAATCGTTAACGGTTAACCTAAAGCAACAATGTAAACCCTTTTGCGGTTTCCTGGGGTGTTTGCCAGCAGGCTTATGTCCCTGAGCCGATGCTTGTATTAAAAGGGGATCACTGGCCTGCCATGAGCAAGCCCGGCTTGAACCGGGAAGCCTACGGCAGATACCATTTGCTCCCCGCCTTGAACCAATGGGTTCAAGGGCTACAGCCAGCAGCGGCACCTTGGGAAGCCACCCTTATTTTTCGCGATCCGCCTTTTCCTCAGCAACAATGGCTTTAACGTCCTGCAACAGTTGCTGAGCATCGAAAATAATGCCGTCTTTAATGGTGTACTGAATGCCCTCAGTACGCATGGGCTGGTTATTATCATCTAGTTTGAAATGCCCGGTGCCATACAACACTTTAAAGTTATCCATCGGGTTTTCATTCACAATGACCATATCGGCTTTTTTACCAATAGCCACAGAGCCAATGTCGTCTTCCATATTCAGTGCTTGGGCACCAGCCAGGCTAGCGGCATGAATCACTTCCAGAGCGTTCAGGCCAGCTTCACGCAATAACTCCAGCTCGCGAATATAACCAAAGCCGTAAATTTTGTAGATATACCCGGCGTCAGAACCCACCGTGATGCGACCGCCGTTGGCGTGGTAATCTTTTAAGAAGGCCATCCACTTCTGGTAATTCTTTTTCCAGGCAATTTCGTTATCGGTGGTCCAGTCAAACCAGTACGAACCATGCGCATAGCGGCTGGGTTCAAAAAAGTCCCATAACCGTGGCAGAGTATATTCGTCGTGCCAAATGGCCTGACGCTCACGCATTAAGTCACGCGAGGCTTCGTAAATGGTTAAGGTGGGGTTGATGGTAAAATCCAGTTCAATGAGCTCGTCACGCACCGAATTCCATTTTTCTGAGCCCGGCTCTGCCGCCTGCTTCCACAAACGCCCTGCTTCTTCAAAACGGTTTTGCTCGTTGTTGTAATTATAATCTGCCGGGTAGTCCTGCACGCGTTGCTCTTCAAACAAAGCCTCCGGCAAGCCATACCAATGCTCCATTGAGGATAAGCCCAGGCGCGCGGAATCTAATGCGTTCATAGACATCACATTCAGTTGCGCGTGGTGCATCATAGTGCCTAAGCCCTGCTCGTTGGCTTCGTCCAGCGCCGCTTCCATCACCTTACGCGAGGCACCGAAAAACTTAATGCCTTTTGCTCCCTCGTCTTTAATATAGCGAACCCACTCGCGCGCCTGTTCACCGTTGTAAATAGGTTTATCCCGGCCTTGCCCAAAGCCAACATAAGGAATAATTCGGGGTGACGTAATACGGTTGTCCGCAGCACGCTCTTCATGCCACTGCACCCAGTCCAGACCGTTAAAGCTGCCCGGTTCGCGAATGGTGGTAATACCGTGCGCCAACCACAACTTCAACACATATTCTGCAGGAATACCTTTTGCGGAACCGCCGATATGGGCGTGCATATCGACAAAGCCCGGTAAAATATATTGTCCGCTCACATCCAGTTCTTTGTCGTTAGCGCCCGCTTCAGGCCGCCCTTCCGGCTTAATTGGCACGCCGGGGTTGCCCACACTGACAATATCGACAATGCGGTCATTCTCAATAACGATGTCTACCGGCCCAAAGGGCGGCGCGCCTTCTCCGTTAACCAAGGTTCCGCCACGTAAAATAAGGCGTTCGTAAGGGCCTTCGCCGCGGTCACGTTCCGGGGCTTTAGGTGGCGCTTGCACAGCATAGGCTGCAACCGTAAAGGCCATGGCGACCATGGCTAAAGCTATCGTTTTTATTGTTTTCATCGGTTATCCTCAGGATATTCTTCAGCGTTTTTCTAAAAGCAGACTCTAGCATGACCCGACAGAACCTTAGACGCAAGTTACAGCAGATTCGCCGCAATTTACCTGCCGAACAACAACAGGCAGCAGCGCGCGAGGTTGCCAATAAACTGCAGCTTCGTTTAAGTCATCTGCAACCAGAGCAAACCACAGTGGCCGTATATAAGAGTTTTGACGGTGAACTGCCAACCGCTCCGGTTATTGAAAAGCTATGGCAACTGGGTTTTAACACCGTTTTGCCGGTACTTCACCCGTTTGCTAAAGGTCATTTGCTGTTTTTACGCTATACTCCTGATACCCCAATGACGCTCAACAAGTACGGTATTCAGGAACCCGAATTAAACGTACAGAATGTGGTGCCGCTATCGGACATTCAGATACTGCTTATGCCTCTTGTCGGATTCGATCAAAACGGTAACCGGCTGGGTATGGGCGGCGGCTATTATGATCGCACTTTGGCTCAATGGCATAGCGGTTATCAACCCAACTTATCACCCATAGGGTTAAGCTATAACGAACAACAGCTTGAAAGCATTCCCGTCGAGAGCTGGGACATTCCATTACCGGAAGTGATAACACCGGCAAAGCACTGGCGTTTCTGAAGTAAAGAAACGTCGATAAAAACCAACAAATTCCTTATACTCGCGTATAGAAGATCAAACGGAGAAAAACGCTCATGTCAGGCAACGCTGATGCACTCAAAAAAGCGGCAGCAGAAGCTGCTATGCAATACATTGAAGACGGCACTGTGGTCGGAGTCGGAACGGGCTCAACGGTAAACTTTTTTATTGATGCTCTGGCCGAACGAAAGCATGACATAGAAGGCGCAGTATCCAGTTCTGAAGCCTCAACCGAGCGTCTGAAATCGCACGGCATTGAAGTGTTTGAGCTTAACTCTGTTGTGGATGTGCCCGTTTACGTCGACGGTGCTGACGAAATTACTGAGCACGGTCAAATGATTAAAGGCGGCGGTGGCGCATTAACCCGCGAGAAAATTATTGCCGCAGTAGCGAAAAAGTTTGTTTGCGTTGCAGATGAAAGCAAAATGGTTGGCCGCCTGGGGCAATTCCCGGTGCCGGTTGAAGTTATTCCTATGGCGCGTTCGTACGTGGCCCGTGAAATTGTGAAATTGGGCGGCGACCCGGTCTGGCGTCAGGGTTTTACCACCGACAACGGCAACTGGATCCTCGATGTGCATAACTTCGATATTATGGAGCCAATGAAGCTTGAAGCTGAGCTGAATAATATTGTCGGCGTGGTCACTAACGGGCTGTTTGCCCAGCGCGGCGCTAATATCGCTTTAATTGCTCGTGAAGACGGAGTCCAAACCCTGAAGGTAAGTGACTAATGCAGATATCCCTGGCAAAAGACAAAATCAAAGTTTTACTGCTGGAAGGCGTTCATGAAAGCGCCATTCAGCTGTTTCGGCATCATGGCTACCATAATCTGGAAATACTGCAGACTTCGCTGAGCGAAGACGAGCTATGCGAAAAAATTAAAGACGCCCATATTCTGGGTATACGCTCGCGCAGCCAACTGAACGACCGTGTATTTGCCGCTGCCGAAAAGCTCATTGCCGTGGGTTGTTTCTGTATTGGCACCAACCAGGTTGATTTAGAAGCAGCGAAAAAGCACGGTGTTATTGTTTTCAACGCACCATTTTCAAATACCCGCAGTGTTGCTGAGCTGGTTTTAGCCGAAATTATTATGTTGTTACGCGGCATTCCTGAAAAAAATGCCGTGGCCCACGAAGGTGGCTGGCTAAAATCAGCTAAACAGTCTTTTGAGGCACGCGGGAAAATACTGGGCATTGTCGGCTATGGTCATATTGGTAGTCAGTTGAGTGTTTTAGCCGAACAATTGGGCATGCACATTCGTTACTTCGATATTGAAGACAAACTGCCTATGGGCAATGCTCAGTCGGTAGCCACGTTAGATGACTTGTTGGCACAATCCGATATCATCACTTTGCACGTGCCCGAAAATGAGCAAACTCAGTGGATGATAGGCCGCCGCCAAATGGAGCGGATGAAGCCCGGCAGCCTGCTGATTAACGCTTCGCGCGGAACGGTTGTAGACATCGACGCCCTTGCCGAAGCCTTGTCGTCACGACACCTGGCCGGCGCGGCTATTGATGTCTTCCCGGTTGAACCCAAAGGTAACAGCGATGAGTTTCTTTCACCGTTGCGCGGCCTGAAAAACTGCCTGTTAACACCCCACATTGGCGGCTCAACCTTAGAAGCTCAGGAAAACATTGGCGTTGAAGTGGCAGGAAAACTGGTGCGTTATTCCGATAACGGCTCAACCCTGTCTGCGGTGAACTTCCCTGAAGTTAGCCTGCCGACACACGCAACGGCGCAGCGCCTGCTGCATATTCATAAAAACCAGCCGGGTATGCTAAACGCCATTAACCGCATTATTAGTGACAACGAAATTAACGTGGTAGGTCAGTACTTACAAACGGATGAGAACGTTGGCTACGTGGTGATGGATATCGACAGCGATAACGGTGCCGATGTATTACAGCAACTGAAAGACATTCCGGGCACGATTCGCGCCCGGCGCTTATTCTAGTCTTTTTTACCCATAACCGTGCGTTCCATGCTCTCAGGTGAGACATGGCGCACGTCTTTGCCTTTCACAAAGAAGATAATGTACTCGGCAATGTTCTGACAACGGTCGCCAATACGCTCTAAAGAACGTGCAGACCACAGAACATTCATGATTTTTGGAATAGAACGAGAGTCTTCCATCATGTACGTCATAAGCTGACGTGTCAGCGCTTCATATTGACGATCAGCCTGTTCGTCCTGCTGATGCACGTCGTAAGCCGATTCAAGATCCATGCGCGCGAAAGCATCCAGAACTTTATGCAACATGCTTAATACTTGCTGCCCAAGGTTTTCCAGACTCACCAACAGCTGTTGCTGGTCGTTGTTAAAGCTTTCTTTTGCGACCTTAGCAATGCGCTCGGCCTCATCACCAATACGCTCTAAATCAGCAATGGTTTTAATAATAGCAATAACCAGACGCAGGTCACTGGCAGCCGGCTGACGCTTAGCAATAATATGCACACACTCTTCGTCAATCTGCACTTCCAGCTTATTGACTTTGTGGTCACTGCTCAGCACTTTTTCGGCCAGCTCGGCGTCGCCTTTTTGAATTGCTAAAAGTGAATCCTGTAATTGCTTCTCAACCAGGCCACCCATGCTCAATACACGGTTACGCACAGCCTCAAGTTCCTCGTTGAACTTGCCGGAAATGTGCTTGTTCATATTCATCTTATCCATGACACTCTCCTTAACCGTAACGACCGGTAATATAATCTTCTGTTTGCTTCTCAGACGGGGTCGTAAACAGAGTATCAGTATCGGCGTACTCAATCAGTTTACCCATATACAAAAACGCTGTCTGGTCTGAAACGCGCGCGGCCTGCTGCATGTTATGCGTAACAATTACCACGGTATATTTGTCTTTCAAATCGGTGATCAGTTCTTCAATGGTCAAAGTCGAAATAGGATCCAAGGCTGACGTAGGTTCGTCCAGCAACAGAATTTCCGGCTCAATGGCAATAGAACGCGCAATAACCAGACGTTGCTGCTGACCACCCGACAAACTGAACGCACTGGCGTTTAGACGGTCTTTTACTTCGTCCCATAGGGCTGCGCCGCGCAGTGACGTTTCTACCGCTTCGTCCAGCACACGTTTGTCTTTTACACCCTGTAAGCGTAGACCATAAACCACATTCTCATAAATAGACTTAGGAAACGGGTTCGGGCGCTGAAACACCATACCAACACGACGACGCAGCGCTGCTACATCAACGTTCTTGTCGTAAATATTGTGGCCGTGCATATCAATCTGACCTTCAATACGACAAATTTCAACCAAGTCGTTCATGCGGTTAATGCAGCGCAGAAGCGTTGACTTACCACAACCCGATGGCCCGATAAACGCGGTTACGCGGTTATTCGGAATGCGCATAGAAATGTCATACAACGCCTGATCTTCACCGTAGTAAAGATCCAGGTTTTTAATATCTAAAGCAGTCTGTTCTGCTGGCAAGTTGTGTAAGTCCAGCTTTTCTAAGTTGCTTGTACTCGGATTTACCGAAATCATAAGTTCAGACCTTTTCGCTAATTCATCAAAACTGTCGTGTTCAACTGTCGTGTTCAACTGTCGTGTTCAACGTTAGTGCTCAAGTGAGCGGTATTTTTCACGTAAGTGGTTACGTACGCCAATGGCTGTTAAGTTCAAACCGACAATAACGGTTATCAGCAAGAAAGACGTAGCGTAAACCAGCGGCCGGGCAGCCTCGACGTTCGGGCTCTGGAAGCCTACGTCGTAAATATGAAAGCCCAGATGCATAAATTTTCTGTCCAGATGGAAGTACGGGAAGTTTCCGTCCAGCGGCAACATAGGCGCCGACTTAACCACACCCACCAGCATCAATGGTGCAACTTCACCTGCGGCACGGGCAACGGCCAGAATCAAACCGGTCATAATAGCCGGTGACGCCATAGGCAGAACAATGCGCCAAATGGTTTCCCACTTAGTAGCGCCCAAAGACAAACTGCCTTCGCGCAACGACGGTGGAATACGGGACAAACCTTCTTCAGTCGATACAATCACCACCGGTAGCGTCAGAATAGCCAGGGTTACCGCAGACCAAAGCACGCCCGGTGTACCAAATGTCGGGCTGGGTAAAGCTTCCGGATAGAATACCTGGTCGAGGCTACCGCCCACCATGTAAACAAAGAAACCTAAACCAAACACACCATAAACAATAGATGGCACACCCGCGAGGTTGATAACCGCTATACGAATCAGCTTGGTCACGGCGTTTTTACCCGCGTACTCGTGCAAGTAAACAGCCGCAATAACACCAAAGGGCGTCACAATAATCGACATTAACAGCACCATGAACACGGTACCGAAAATTGCCGGGAACACCCCGCCTTCGGTATTCGCTTCGCGAGGTGGCTCTGACACAAACTTACCAATTTGCTGGAAAAAGTGCCCTACTTTTGAGAAAAAGCCCATGTCGTTAGGGAAGTTCACATCCAGCACCTGATACATCGGTACTTTAATTTCCTCACCGCGCATGTCGCGCATAATTAATGAATCACGACCCGCTTTATCGCGCAGTGCAAACAGCTCTTTTTCATACTCAAGATACTCGTTATGCAGCTCTTCGCGACGACGTTCAATGTCGTCCATGGCTTCCTGAGTTAAGTTCCCCTCAAGCTCAAGACTGCGGCTCTCAAGATTGAGCTGGTTTAGTTTGTAATTAACCGCACCTATTTCGCCTTCCTGCAGCGCCATGGCTTCTTCATTAAGCTCTACCGCTCGTTCCATGCGTTGAAACAGCTCTTCACGCAAGTTGCCTTGTGTCGCAACTCGCTCCCCCTGCTGCTCAATCGCAACTGGATAACCATAAAAGTTACCGTCTTTGGTTCGTTCAATAACGGCCAGATCAATTGGCGTTTCGTCCGCACGAATCGCAGGCCCTAACACCCAGGCAAAATCGAGAGGCACATACTCACGATTACCAATTTTCATTAGGTAACGAGTCACTTCCTCTTCTTCATAGCCGTCCATGATAGTGCCGGCGTCACTCACTCGTGAAGTTGGCACCGACTCGCTTTCATAAATTTCGCCAATTAACGTACGCGTTGAACCGTCAGCCTGTTCAATAGACATTTCGTGAATAGCTGAAGGCCAGAAAAAAGACAGCCCGCGCCAGCCAATCATAAGCACCAGCCCGATAACGGCTATCAGACTGATACTAACTGAACCGGCGGTTAACCAGATCCAGGGCTTTCCGGATTTAAACCATGTATTCATTGCTATAAACCTCTGTTCCGGAATTACATCGAGCTGTATTTGTCACGCAAGCGTTGACGGACAAATTCAGCAATGGTGTTAAAGAAGAAGGTAAATATGAACAGCACAAAAGCTGCCAGGAACAAGATTCGGTAGTGCGAGCTACCAACCTCAGATTCCGGCATCTCGACCGCAATATTGGCAGATAAGGTGCGCATACCTTCGAAGATGTTCCAGTCCATAATTGGCGTATTACCGGTAGCCATCAGAACAATCATGGTTTCGCCCACAGCGCGCCCCAGACCCATCATAACCGCCGAGAAAATTCCCGGACTTGCAGTTAACAAAATGACTTTAGTCAGTGTCTGCCATGGGGTAGCACCCAATGCCAGAGAGCCATTAGATAAATGCTTAGGCACACTGAATACCGCATCTTCGGCAATAGAGAAGATGGTTGGAATAACCGCAAAGCCCATGGCGATACCCACAACCAGCGAGTTACGTTGGTCAAAGGTTATGCCTAGTTCATTGGTTAAATAGCCACGCACATTACCGTCAAACAGGACTTCCTCAACCCACGGACTCAGACCAAACGAGAACCAGCCAACCAGCAGAACCACAGGAATAAGCAGCAATGCAGCGCGACCGTCAGTTACGGTGTTACGAATATTCGGCGGTAGCTTTGACCATAAAAATGCCGTTAGTATGATGGTTGCCGGCACCAGCAACAGCACCGCTATCAGCCCGGGCAGGTACCTCTCTATGACAGGTGCAAGCCAAAGACCCGCTAAGAAACCAAGGATAACGGTAGGCAGAGCTTCCATGATTTCTACCGTCGGTTTTACGTATTTACGCACCGAAGGCGACATGAAATAGGCGGTATAAACCGCAGCCGCTAAACCAATGGGTACTGCGAACAGCATCGCGTAGGCGGCAGCTTTTATAGTACCGAAAGAAATAGGCACCAAACTGAATTTAGATTCAAAGTCATCGGAGCCGGAGGTCGACTGCCAGGTGTAGTCAGGCTCCGGGTAACCTTCGTACCAGACTTCCTGCCACATAGCGCTCCAGGTTACCTCAGGGTGCTCATTATCAACATCGAAGACACTAAAGCGATCGCCGCTTTGCATAATCAGATAATTTGCCCGCGGATCTACCATGACATTCTGTAGCTTGTCTTCTAATGGTTTGCCCCGGTATAAATCGGCTTCAGAGGTGGTGTGGAAAATACCCAAATCGCCATTTTCAGAAACCGTGTAAAAGGTCCGGCGATAGTATTCAACTTCAATGTTCTCAACCGGAGAGCCTGCGTCAAAAGAGCGGATGTACTGGTATTCACGCCCCTCGTCGGTCGATACCTGGAACCACTGAGAAATAAGCCCGGAGTCGTGAGTTAAGAGCACCGAACTGGCGCCGGCCAACAAGTACATACCCGTTGCATTGCCTTGCTCGCGAGAATCAATAATGATCAGTTCGCGCTCTTTTACGTTCCCGGCTAAGTCCACATCAAAGACGTGTACCCGGTTACCACGACGAGCCATAACCTGACGCAAATCCGGGGTGACAATCAAATCATCAATATTGCCGTTGAGGCTGACGCGATGAAAAACGGGCTTTAAGGTTACCTCGCCGGTCATGAAGTTTTCTTCAGCGGCGTACTTAGTAATCAATAAGTTATTGCCGCCCTGAACAGCCGCAAACAGCATTGCTTCGCCATCGGTATCGTAAGCCAGTTTTTCCAGCGCCTCGCCATTCTCATCAACCACCAGTGGTTCGCCATCATTCAGGGTCTCAATGCGTGGCGTAATGGTGCGCTCGGTTAGACCGGTTTCCGGGGTTTCCGCGAAAGTGACCCCGAATTTAGGTTGCAGAACAACCGCGGAACCGTCATTTAAGCCGTAGGCATATTGCTTGTTTACCGGAAGGCTACTGGCAAAACTGGTAATTTTGTCGCTATCGGCAACCTGCTCCCAGCTAATAATATCACCGGCTTTGCGCTCAGCAGCCGCTTTATCCTGTAAAGCAAAAAACTGAAACTCGCCGGTGTCCATCAGGCGATAACCAATTTCGGCCTGCTCTTCCATACCCACAGCATTAACACCGGCACTGTTTGGCAAAGAGAAGCTTTGTTGCTCAGTTAAGTCAACTGAGCGAAAAATTGGCTGGACAACATAGAGTAGGTAGAAAAAGATAAGCAACAGTGCTACCAGAACCATAATACCACCTAAGGTGACACCATAGCGTGCGGCACGATCTTTAAATAATCGGCCCCGATTAGCGGCTAGTTGTTGAGCTGACAGTGATGCCATCAGAAACCTCAAGTTTGAATACGCGTTACTAAAAGTCTGCAGACAGTTTAGTTGAATAATATGACAGTATTGTTACACCGCTGTCATAATTTCTTAATAATGCCGTAATAGTTATAAAAAAAGCCGGCAGCAAGCTACCGGCTATTCCTTTAGAAGGTTAAATTAATCTAAACCAAGCTTCTTCAGTTCAGCTTCAACTACCGCTTTTGGTAAGCCGATATAACCGTCTTTATTGACGATATCCTGACCTGTTTTTGACAAAATCATGCGCAGGAATTCACCTTCCGCTTTGCCCAAAGGTTTAGTCGGGTGCTTGTTCACGTAAATGTACAGGAAGCGCGCTAATGGATACTGACCTGCCAACGCATTCTCAGCTGTCGCGCCAATAAATTCCTGGCCTTCGGCTTTGGCGATAGGTACCGCTTTAACGCCTGACGTTACATAACCAATACCGGAATAACCAATCGCATTAATTGAGGTAGAGACTGACTGCACAACAGACGCTGAACCTGGCTGCTCATTCACGTTCGAACGGAAGTCGCCATCACATAACGCCACTTCTTTAAAGTAACCGTAAGTGCCGGATACCGAGTTACGGCCATAAAGCTGTAAGTCGCGGTTGCTCCATTCACCATCCATATCCAGGTCGCCCCAGCGGTTCACTTGCTCGTTCAGGCCACATTTACGAGTTGATGAAAATATTGCATCAACTTCAGGAATTGTCAGACCTTCAATTGGATTATCTTTGTGTACGAATACCGCCAATGCATCAATGGCAACGCGAACCGGAGTCGGCTTGTAACCGTGACGCTTTTCAAAAGATTCAATTTCTTTTGATTTCATTGCGCGACTCATAGGACCAAAGTTTGAGGTACCTTCGGTTAAAGCTGGAGGCGCGGTTGAAGAACCTGCCGCCTGCACCTGAATGTTCACACTTGGATAGTTGCGCTTAAACTCTTCACTCCAGAAGGTCACCATATTAGCTAAGGTATCAGAACCAACTGAAGATAAATTGCCTGATAAACCGCTGACTTTTTCGTATTCTGGTAAATCGTCAGTTGCCGCAGCTAACGAACTAAACGCCAGCGAACCTGCAACAACCAAACCGGTTAATGTTTTGTTCAAAGTTGATTGAAACATAGTGTATTCACCTCTAAGGGTTATTGAACTGTTTTCGAATTGTGGTCAGTTTAAGACGGTTATGTGACAACTTTATGACAATATGAAAATTTTATGACTAACTGACTAATAGCCCGCTCGGTATACGAAATGAGAAACGGCTGCCCTTTTCCAGCGAGCTATTAATGTCTAGTTGCGAGTTGTGATGTTCTATTGCGTGCTTCACTATCGACAGCCCCAACCCGGTGCCACCACTGGCACTGTTGCGATCATCCTCAACCCGGTAGAAACGTTCGGTAAGGCGCGGCAAGTGTTCTGCAGCAATACCTTTACCGTTATCTTTAACACTGAACTCAACACCACCGGCTACGGTTTTCCAGGTGACTTTTATTTCACCGCCGTCGGGTGTGTAATTAATAGCATTGGTTATTAAATTCTGCATCGCACTGCGCAGCAGGTTTTCCTTGCCGTAAATTCGCACGGGCGCAACGTCAAACTCAATTTTATGTTGTTTCACTTCATTTAAACGCTTCGCTTCAGACTCTAACTGTTCCAGCAAAGCTGGCATATCCACTTCGTGATCAAAGACATCATTACTTGGCGTTTCCATGCGCGACAGGGTGAGTAACTGATCTACCAGATTAGCCATACGAGTGCTTTGCGCATTCATGTTCTCGACCGCTTTTTTCAGCATAGCCGGTGGCGTCTGCTGCGGCTCATCCATCATTTCCAGATAACCCTGTAATACTGTCAGCGGCGTTTTCAGTTCATGAGACACGTTAGCCACAAACTCACGACGTAAGTTCTCAAGGCGTTTTACCTGAGTGACGTCACGGGCAACCAGAAGAAACTGGTCTTCGCTGTAAGGCATAATGCGAATTTCAATGTCCAGGCTTTCGCGAATGGGTGAAGGAATCGTCAGTTCTTCGTCAAAATTACCGGCGTTCAGGTAGGCATAGAATTCAGGATGCCGAATCAGGTTCGATAACCGCTGTCCGGCATCGTCCGGCCAACGCAAACCAAAATAGAACTGCGCCAGCTTGTTACTCCACAACAACGCGCCGTCAGCACGGAACACAATAGCAGCGTCAGGCAAAGCTTCAGCCGCTTCACGAAAACGGCGTAATAAGCGCGCTAAAGCCTTACGACGTTTTTGGCTGCGCCGCTGCGAGCGATAAATACCGTCGTAAATATACGACCAACTGCCCGGCGCGGAAGGCGGCATTAAGGTACGGCTTTGCCATAACCACTTAATAAGCTTTTGCTGGTAGTAATAGTGCCAGCAAACCAGTCCTAATAGGGCCAGAGCCGTTACCGGCCAGAACAGGTCAAACAGCCAGCCAATAAATAAAAACGGCAGCAGGAATAAGGCAAGACTGGTCAGTGACTGCCAGTTGGAGTAGTTCCTGTCCATACTAAATCAGCCTGCGCTTAGCGACTTGAAAAACGATAGCCAACTCCCCGAACCGTTTGAATCAAACGGTCATAACCATGTTCGGTCAGGGCTTTACGCAAACGGCGAATATGAACATCAACAGTTCGGTCTTCCACATACACGTTGGTGCCCCAAACGTGGTCCAGCAGCTGTTCACGACTGTATACCCGCTCCGGGTGTGTCATAAAAAAGTGCAGTAGTTTGAACTCTGTCGGGCCCATATCAATGCCTTTGTCATCGACCGAAATACGGTGCGATACCGGATCAAGTTTTAAGCCTTCAACTTCCAGCGGTTCGTCGAGCACGGTTGGCGCAACGCGGCGAAAAACGGCGCGCATGCGGGCCATAAGCTCTTTTGGGGAAAAAGGTTTGGTAATATAGTCATCAGCACCCACTTCCAGGCCTTTAACTTTATCTTCTTCTTCGCCTCTTGCGGTGAGCATGATGATAGGAATATTACGGGTAAAATCATCGCCTTTAATTTTTTTAGCCAGCTGCAGACCTGAGCCGCCCGGAAGCATCCAGTCCAGTAACACCATATCCGGATAGGGTTCGGCAATTTTATCGACAGCAGCGTCAAAGTCGTTGGCTTCCACAGCTTGATAACCGTGTTGTTCCATAACAAAGCTCAACATCTCACGAATAGGCGCTTCATCTTCAACAATTAGAATTCTACGTGACATGCATTGTTTCCCTAATATGAACTGATGGTTCAATTATTACTAAAGAATATGACACTTTTATGAATCTAGACACATCTCTGTCAAATTTCTTATATCAATGCGCAGAGAGCAACTGCAATAATTGGTAAACAATGGGCAAGGAAACAAAGGCAAACAAGATACCGTAACCGACCATAGCCGCCGACAAACGCGGCGCCAGCCCAGCCATAATAGCCACTGCTCCTGCTGTGATCATAGGCGGCATAGCACTTTCAAAAATAGTCACCTGAACCAGGGTGCTGTCAAAACCGAAACCATACAATAAGCCAACGGTAATCAGGGGCATTAGAACCAGTTTCGTCAATAAACCTATCGTTAATGGTGTTTTACTGCCCTTAGGCAGGCGAAATTTCAACTGAAAACCCACGGCTATCATAATAACCGGCACTAAAGTCACCGCCAACGAGTCAATAAGCCGCTGAAAAACTTCCGGATAAACCAGAGATTTCGTTAACAACGCAATAATGAGCGCGATAAAAGGCGGGAATGTCACAATTTGACGGGTAACACTGGCCACTGTGGGTTTATTGTCCTGCTCGCGATACAGGGCGATAACAATGGTCGAGTAAATTGCCAGACCAAAAAAGGAACCGAACTGATCGTATAACAGGCCATAGACAATAGCGTCACTGCCATAAAAGGCTTCTATCATCGGAAAGCCAAAGAACGAAGTATTGCCCAGTGGCACACAGATAAGTAACGCGCCAACCACTTCCCGGGGCCATTTAAAAGCTCGCCCTAACAACCATATGAAAACAGCACTAAAGGCTAAGAGAACCCAGGGAATAACAACCGGAATTAGCAGATCAGTGGAAAACTCCAGAGCCGGAACTTTACTGAAAATAACGCCAGGTAAGGCAGCGTAAATAACATAGAGATTAAGAACTTGCGCGCTGTTTTCCGGGCACTTGCCGGTACGCTTGAGGATAAAACCAATAAGTAAATAGAGCCCCAATACGGCGAGGTTGATCATAGCGTACAGATAGGTTGAGAGTGACCGCTATAGTGTAGCCTGACAAAGAGTGTCAGGCTACTTTTGTGTTTTTCTGCAGAGGAAACGCTTACCAGGAAAAGTCGTGGCGAATGCCGACTGCAACAAAGTCCTGCTCAATACCTGGCGTTGCGCCGCAACCCTTGGTTGAGTACAAGCTGATGTCGCACTCACGACCCGTGTACCAGGCATAAACACGAGTATCGCCACTGAAGAAGTAATCGGCACCGACAGATAATGAAGCGTCGTTATCGGTGTCATCATCTATTGCCTGATACTGTGCTTTAAAAACCCAGTTTGCATAAGGATGAGCAGCGCTGATTAAGTAACCGTCAGAATCATTTGAGCCATTAATAGTTTCAAATTGCTGCAAAACCACACCGACTCGGGTTTTGCCAAACTTAGTAGCGCCGGTTAATTGGGTTACGTCATAACCATTCACATCACGATCAAAAGCTAACGCAGCATAATAATTGGTTTTCTTCAGCTTACTGTCACCGTACAACAGACCAAAGGAAAGACCGTCGTCAACATTGTCATTTTCTGACGCTATATAAGTAACCCCGAAACTAAAGCCTTTATAAGAAGGTGAGTAATAGGTCAAGGTGTTGTCTGGACGGTTTTCACCCTTGAATAAACTTTTCAAGTCGGCTTCAAAGTCTTTAAACTCATCAACCGAGCCTTGAGAATCCTTTAAAAAAGTATCATAACGGCCAATCATCACTTCGCCAAAATTGCCGCGCAGGCCGACAACTTGGTTTCGATTCGTTACGGCGTCTTCTTCATCATCAGAGTCGGCTAAATCAACGCCAAACTCTATTTGATAAAAGACTTCTAAATCGGACTCCAGTTCGCTGGCACCTTTAAAACCGAAACGTGATGAATTACTTACCACCTCAGTTTCTGAACCAAAACCATAGTCATTACTTTGAAACGAAACATTTGCCCGGCCGTAAACCGTTAAACTGTCATCATTATTAGCGAAAGCCGAAAAGCTGGCTGCAGTGGCAGCAATCATTAACGGAACCGAGTACTTTGTCATCATTATCCTCACAAAAAAACAAAACCTGTATAAATTTCGCGCACATTATAATGAATGAAAAAATTATTACAGTTTTTTTCGTTTTTTAGTCAATCACATGACATTATTGTTAGGATACAGTTATAAATACTCGCTTATTATAAGTTTGCCATTTGCTGTTGCTGCTTATACTGACTTTTCGCGTATTTAAGCCATTGTTTTGCAGAGCGTTCCGCCCCTTCAATTTCTGCAGCCTGCTCAAAAGACTCAATAGCCTGCTCATAACGTTTCAAGTTCAGTAACGCCATTCCTTCAGCCAGATACAAATTACCCTCGTTGTCCAGCTCACCTTTGCTAAAGGCCTGTTTCGCGTATTCTACTGCCTTTTCATTATTATCCAGTGCCAGATACAGCTGAGCTATTTGCGCCGCAAAGTTTCCGTGCTCAACCTTTTCTGACGCTTTCATATAGGCACTAATGGCTTTTTCATTTTCTTTTGCCTGAGTATAGGCCTGAGCAACAAATTTCAGGTTATCGACAGAGGCATCAACTTTGCCTTTAGACATGGCTTCCTGCATGGTTTCTGCCGCTTTGTACGGCAATTCATTAAAGTAATAAGCCTGAGCTAACTGCCTCCACTCACTGCCTGTTTCGATATACCCCTGTTGATGCGCGGCTTCCAGTACCGCCAGCTGTTTCTCGTCCTGTTCCAACTGCGCGTAAACACCAGCCAGTTGTACCCAATACTCCGGCTTGCTGTAACTGGTCACTAAACGCTCCATGACTTTGGCAACCTGCTCTGGCTGCTCCAGCTCGTAGTGCAATGCACGTTTTAAAATCAACCAGTTTTCATCTGGTATTTTGTTTTCTGCATCGACAGCTGCAATGGCTTTATCAATTAGAGACAAAGCTTCCTGGTATTTATCAGCCTGGTAATAAGCCTGTGCTTTTAACACCCAGGCTTTACCCATCTCACCTTCTTCCGCAAGGCCTTCCCATTGGTCTAAAAAGCTAATTGCGCGCTGGAACTGGCCATCACTTAAGGCAAGTTGAGCCAGGCTGTACAGCGTGCTTTTTTCCAAAGATTCAGGAATAGGCGACTCTTTTACAACCTTTTCAAAGTAGTTAATAGCCTCTTTGGTATTGCCCTGCTCGTAATACATGAAACCGTAAAAGTTCCACATCATGGCGCGCTCGTAGCTGTTCATGCTATCCGCTTTTTCCGCCACTTCGCCCAGTATCGAAATGCCCTCGGCGAGGTTACCGTTATCGGCTTGTTCCTGCGCCCGCGCCAGTTGTCCGTAAACTTTTTCCCGTAACGCCGGCACTCGTTCAGTCTGTTGTGCCAACACCGGGTGGGCAAAGGCCAGCCAGCAACTACAAGCCGCAAAAGTAATGAATTTAAATTTCATAAGTCACCCAATCAGTTCATTTCAAAGGTCATGCGGTTGCGGACACCATCCACTTCCACCGCTTCGCCATCAATAACCCGAGGTTTGTATTTAAACTTCAGTACGGCATCCATTGCGGCCTGATCAAAAATACCTTCCGGTTCTGCCTGGACAACCACCGGATCTCGCACCGACCCTTGTTTTGTCACCGTAAACTCCACCACCACGTAACCTTCTATGCCGCGCTGCAAAGCCCGGCGCGGATATGCAGCCTGAACCTTCACAATAGGCAGATACTCGCCGTCGCTTGCCTGCAGTGACATACCACTGCCAATGTCTGCACCGCTGTCCATATTGGCCGAAAAGTCATAACCTGATCCGCCGTCAGTATCCGCAATATCATTATTCATTTGCGGCTGGGGCAAATCTTCAGGTGGCTGCTCAGGCTCTGGGGGGCGTTCAGGCTTGCGCTCCTTCTCCTGAACTTCTTCAGGCTCAGGCGTGCGCACAAAGTCCAGCACGCTGCCCCGGGGCGGTTCGCTCATTGCGCCCTCGCCACCACTGATCAAGGACTGCATCAGGTAAAACAAACCAATGGTGACAAAAGCTGCAACCAGTAATGCTGCCAGGAATCTCATCATTTACTCTTCATCCGTTGCTACAGAAACGTCGTAAACCCCCGCTGAGCGGGCTGCATCCATTACCTTAATTAACACCCGGGTGTTTGACTCCTGGTCCGCCTGAATCACCACAGACCCTTGCGGATTTTCCGCGTACAAACGTTCGATGTTAGCTTGCACTGCCCGCACATCCACCTGGCGCTTATCAATCCAGATTTCGTTGCTTTCACTTATCGCAATTAAGATGTTGGCACGGTCTTTTTGCACTGCGGTGGCCGCATCCGGGCGGTTCACATCAATACCGGCTTCCTTCACGAAAGACGCCGTGACAATGAAGAAAATCAACATAATGAACACCACGTCCAGCATGGGTGTCATATCGATAGCACTTTCTTCTTCTTCAATTAAATTGGCAAAATGCTGCTTCATAATCCTGTCCTCGACATCACCTTAGTGACGCTCCAATAAAATTTTATCTTCCAGCTTCATGCGCTCACGGCGAGTCGTACGTTGCAGCCAGGTTGCGGCAAATACACCTGACAAGGCGCCAACCATACCCGCCATGGTCGGAATAGTGGCTTTAGAGACACCCGACGCCATTGAGCGCGCACTACCGGTTCCGGTTACCGCCATGACATCGAACACTTCAATCATGCCGGTTACGGTACCCATCAGCCCCAGCAGCGGACACAAGGCCACCAGCGCCTTAATAATCGGTAAGTTTCCGCCTAACGCCAAACTGACCCGCGAAATCATCGCCTGCCGAATTTGCTCTGCATTCCACGACGATTTATCTTCCCGCTGCTGCCAACGTTGCCGCGTTTCTTTCACATTTTTACGGTGCCCGTTGAAGTAATAAAAAATGCGTTCAAGAATCATCAGCCACATGGTAAAAATGAGGATTCCGATGACCAGCAGAACGTGTCCGCCGGACTCGATGAAATCTCTAATCGCATTACTGAATTCAATGAGGAATAACACGGTTACTCTCCTCGCTCAGACCGCTCCGCGATAATGCCGGATGCTTGTTCCTGCAGTATATGAATCAGGTTTTTACTACGCGTGTGTAACGTCGCGAACAGTAACGTCATGGGAATCGCAACCACCAGGCCCAGTACCGTCGTTACCAGGGCTTGTGAAATACCACCTGCCATCAGTTTCGGGTCACCCGTACCAAACAAGGTAATTGCCTGGAAGGTGTTGATCATACCAGTGACCGTTCCCAGCAGACCCATTAGCGGTGCGACCACTGAAATAATTTTAATGAACGTCAGGTTGCGGGTAATCTTCGGCACTTCACGCAAAATCCCTTCACTCAGCTTCAATTCCAGGGTTTCAGTGTCAGCCTGCGGATACTTGTCTTTCAGCAACATCACTCGGCCCAGCGGGTTATCATCGCTCGGCTTATCTTTTTTCAGCTGACGCTTCACTTTATTGCCCAGCAGCATCAGCGAAACAAAGCGTTCCAGTGCAAACAGCAGGCCAATAGCACCCAGTGCTAAAATGATGTAACCAACGGTTCCGCCCTGATCAATACGCTCACTCAGGCTTGGCGCCTGAACTAACAGACTCAGAATTGAACCACCAGTGGGGTCAAGACCAAAAGTCACAATGCCGCTGTCGGTTTGCTGAATCTCTTCTGCGGTACTCAGGTAGCGGCCTGCTGGCTGACGTACCAGTTCGGCAACCGAACCGGTTTCACCCACTCGTTCCAGATATTTACCGTCTGCAACCAGGTTGAATGCACCGACACGAACCACTTCTTTTTCTGACTTGTCGCCGTTTGCCGCGGTAACCTGAGTGGTAAATTCAGCAACTTTACCGGATTCCGTCATTTCCTGTTGCAAGGCAAACCAGACGCTTTCTATGTCTTCAATAGAGGCCAGCTTAGACGACGAGCCCATACGTTCAGCCAGTTCCGATAAATTCTCGGCACGCCCGGGATACTGAGCAGAAATAACCGAGTTATCAAAGTTACTTGAGGCGTCGTTAGCCACCTGCTGCAAAACACCGAACAGCTCTTTCAGTGAGCCCATGCGCTGCGTTAAAGTATCGCTCAAGTTACCCAAATCAACTTCATTCTGCTCGAACTGAGTTTCCAGTTGCTCTGCGCGCTGCTCCAGACGATTGCGCTCGGCAATGGCGTCTTCCAGCATAGCTTTTTGTTCTTGCTCTCTTTCACGAAAACGCTGTTCACGTTCTTTGTTGTTCTCTGACTGCGAGAACTTGCCCTGCTGCAACTGCTGCAGAAGCTCATCTAAATTAATGGGTTCCTGCGGAACCGGTGCCGCCAAAGCTGCGGAAGAAGTGATGGCCAGTAGCGTTACTGAGAACCATTTTGCAATCTGCTTACTTAATCTCATGGCTATCATTCCTTATTGGCCGCTGCCGTTGTTAGAAGAACTGGTCGATTTATTCGCGAACAGCGGCATCATCAGTAAATCTGGCGCCAGTTGTTTTCTGGCAATACGAATGGCTTCGTCAATTTCTGGTAAGTGCTTACTATCAAGCTCTTCCCAGCTGCGCGTTTGCTGGTTCCATAATCCCAGATGCTGACCGTCGCGGGTTTTGTAAATCAAAGCGACACGGCCAACACGCAGGAAGGTGACGTCTTGTTGCTGACCATCAATTTCGTGTTCAGCGGTATAAGCTTCAATGTTGCGGCCGTAGTCAGCTTCTATCTGGTAAGCTTCCATAACCCGACGGAACTTCTCAGAGACATCGACGTTGGCTCTTTCCATCAAGTCATTCAGCTGCTGTAAGCGTTCACTTCGCTCGGTCTGCAGAAACGGGGCGTCTAATTCAACAAAAGACTCAAGCGAGTCAATCATCCGCAACATTAGTGGAGTAATTTGGCGTTCGACATAACTGACCTGATCAATAGAGTTATTAATGTCGCTTTTTTCACTTTCCTGGCTATCGATTTGCTGCTCGACTTGCGCGGTATAAACCTTTAATCCATCAATTTCTTTCATGATGCGTTTATACTGTTGCAGTCGTTCCTGCATATCATCGGAAATCTGGTCTATAGTCAGTTGCGACTGACGGGCAGATTCATTAATAGAGGATGCCTGCTCAACCACAGGTTCCAGTGTGTCCTGTTGCGAATAAGCCGGAGCCGCAACTAAGGCTGCAACAGCTAAAGCGCCAGCAGAAGTAATTAACTTCATAAATTATGACCTTTGTGAATTAATTTGTGGCGACTTTAGTCACTTTTCGTGACAGCTTAATGACTGTAATATGTCATTTTTGTGTCAGTGCTTTTTATTGGCGGGATTGCTTTATTGCGTTATTTCAGTCAATGAATTAGTTTATCCCTATCTGTACAACTCGTTGACCTCAGTCTATGGCAATCAAAAGTATTTCATCCTCCTTATTAACTCGCGTGCTTTCCGTCTACTTTTTGTTGACGTTAATTGTGACCGCGATACAAATTGGAGCTGAATATTTTGATACCAAACGAGTACTGATTGCCGAACTACAGAACCAGCAAAGCACATTTAATGGCTCCCTGACGCGTTCGCTTTGGGAGTTCAACAGCAACCAGATTGATACCATTGCCGACGGCCTTATTAGTATTCCCGCTATTGCCGGTGTTCTTATCCGCGACGATGCCGGTAATATTTTGGTGCAGCTGGGCGAAACCACAGAAATGAGCGACTTGCCCGACGACAATAGCGAAGGAGCGTTGCTACCTGAACGTAACGGCATTTTCGGCTACTACGATTCACTCATATTTGAATTTTCCGGTCATTCCACCAAAGTGGGTGATGTCAGCCTGTTTTCGACCCGCGACATTGCCATTGACCGTATTAAAGTGAGCCTTGGCTTTATTATCGGTAACGCCATTATTAAAAGTATCTTCCTTATTGTGCTTTTCACTATTGCCTTTAACCGCATGCTGAACCGGCCACTCAGCGACTTAACTCAGCAAATTAAAGGTTTCCGGCTGGATAACCTAGAACGCTCCAGAATTCGCTTAGCGGATCAGCACAACAATGAACTGGTACTGGTAGAGCAAGCCTATAACCAGCTGCTGGATAATATTGAGGAATATCAGTCCGATTTGGACCGTACCCAGAAGAAGCTCAAAGCGGCTAACCGTCAGCTCGACGAGCAAAATGCCATACTTGAGCAGGAGGTGGCGCGCAAAACCTCCAGTTTAAGTCAGGTTATGCTTGACCTTGAACAACGTAAGAACGAGCTGGAAATGCGTCAGGAGAAACTGGAGCGCGAAGTTGGCCAGCGCCGCGCCATTGAAAATACATTGCGTCAGTCTAACCAGCGGCTGGAGTCTTCGCTGAATAACTTGCGTGAAACTCAACAGCAACTTATTGAGTCGGAAAAAATGGCGTCGCTGGGTGGGCTGGTTGCCGGTATTACGCACGACGTGAATACGCCCATAGGCATTAGCGTTACAGCGTCCTCTTACTTACGCGAAAAGCTCGACACGCTTGATCAGTCGCTGCTTAATAAAGAACTGACGCAAACGCAGTTGAAGAAATTTATAGAGGAAGGTCGCGAAAGCCTGAACTTACTGGACAGCAACCTGCACCGCGCGTCTGATCTTATTAGCAGCTTTAAACAAGTGGCTGTCGACCAGGCGTCGGACGCTATCCGCGACATTAACCTGAAAAGTTATATCGAAGACTTAGTTCAGTCTTTGCAGCCTCACCTTAAAAAGACCAACCATCAGGTGCATCTTGAATGTGCCGATGACATTTTCATACGTTGCCCGGCGGGTGCTTTATCACAAATTTTTACCAACCTGATTCTTAACTCGCTACGGCATGCCTTTGACGGCATTGATGAAGGCCTTATGACCATTTCTATCCGGCTCGATGGTGAAACCCTTCAGGTTCACTATTCTGACAATGGTAATGGTTTATCCGAAGCTCAACTTAAACGCTTATTCGACCCCTTCTTTACCACGAAAAGAGACCAGGGTGGCAGCGGCCTGGGTACGCATATTGTCAGGAACCTGGTCACTCAGACTCTGTCTGGTGAAATCAGCGCGGAAAGTGAACCCGGTAAAGGTTTAAACTATTTCTTTTCATTTTCTGTACAGGTTTTAAACTGACAGCTCTGCCCTAACGGGCTACAATCCCTGCCCTTATTTTTGTTTTATTTGTTGCGACAGGAACAGCTTACCTATGTGGTTTAAAAATCTTCGTTTTTATCAATTCAGCGAAACCTTTTCCCTGCCAGATGATTTCTCTGAGCAATTAGCTGAGCACAGCTTTCACCCCTGTTCGCGCTCGGACCAAAGCTCATTTGGCTGGTCTTCGCCTTTTGGCGCAGACAATGAAGTACTGACTCACAGCCTGGGTAATTGCTGGTTGCTGTGTGCCAAACGAGAAGAAAAAGTACTTCCGAGCACGGTTGTTAACGCCCAGCTGGACGAAAAAGTACGCCAGATCAGTGAAGCCGAAGGCCGCTCAGTGCCGCGCAAAGAAAAACAAAACTTAAAAGAAGACTTAATTCACCAGCTTCTGCCACAGGCGTTCAGCCGTTTCCGCCAAAGCTGGGGTTACATCGACCTAGACCGCCAAATTATTGCTATTGATGAGTCAGCAGCCAATAAAGCCGAAGACTTTTTAGGTTTGTTGCGTGGTTCTGTCGGCTCGTTACCTGTGCGCCCGGTAAGCCCAAGTGACGCAGTTGAAACTTACCTGACGGCCTGGTTACAAAGTGCTGAATTACCGAATCCATTCGAGTTTGGTGATGAAGCAGAATTGCGTTCACCACAAGCGGACGGCGGCATTATTCGCTGCAAGCAGGAAGACTTAACCCGTGAAGACATTCAGGCACACTTAGCCGGTGGCAAGCAAGTCACTCGTTTAGGTCTGGTATGGCAGGAAAATTTAGAATTTATTATTGAGTCGGATATGGCGTTAAAACGAGTCAAACCAACAGACCGTCTGCTCGACGCCAAAGACGATTTAGTTGACCCTAGCCCGGAAGAAAAAATCGACGCCGACTTTGCTCTGGTTAGCGCCGAAGTCGGGCTTCTGTTTGACGATTTAAAGAAAGCTTTTGGCTAAGACAGCAAGTCCAGCATTTGGCGGTAGGATTTCTGCACAGACTCCTGCTGCCAAAAATCATCGGTCTTAATCACCCCCAACATTTGATACTCAACCAGAGTCACACTGTCCTTGCCAGGTTTCACATTTCCGGTTAACAAAGCAGCCAAATGCACAATGTCACAGTAGTTCACGGTAATTGCATCGTTTAAGCTCATTCTGCCGTTGTAATAGTGCAGCGGCACCTGCACCAGGTTTGGCGTAAACTGCCAATAGCTGAGAATATTACTGCCTAAAGGCGAACTGAACTGGTTAATACACTCTTTAATAAAAGAAGGGTTGGCGAAGCTGTCTTCAAACTCATTCGCCATATGCAAAATTGGGGCAACGCCAATGCGCGACACCATACCGGCTAACAGCGCAACGTCCTGATGCAGCCGATGACCAATGCCTCTGCGCTGCAAGTCTTCGGTTATAACAACGGCTGCTGCGGCAATTTCTCTGCTTTCGACAATAAACTGCTGAGAGAACATTTGCACTATGTCGTTACCCGGCTTGAATACCTGCTCCATAGCCATCGCCAATGCCAGTGTCCGAATGCGCCGCATACCAATACGAGTTAACGCCTGCATTAAACTCTCAGCTTTATTTCTGCCGCCAAGGTAGGCGCTGTTGGCCAGACGAATAAGCCGCGCTGTCAACGCGGTATCTTGCTGGATAATATGGCTGAGATCGTGCAGGTTGCAGTCCGGGTCCATGGTTGCATTACGCACTTGCTCCGCCGTTTCAGGTAAGCCGGGAAGTTTTAGTTCATCACGTCTGAGTCGCTCGTCAATTAGCAGGTATAGTGCATTTTGCGATGACATTTTATTTCCTTATTATTATGGTTTTCTTGCTTCTGAAAAAGCTTGGAAGTAGATTAACAGAACTTTACAACAACTCAATTTTTAGAAACGTCCTATTATGAAAAAAACACTTTTTAGCTTAGCACCACTTGCGCTGGTTTTAATGGGTTGCAGCGAGCCTCAAACCACAACACAAAGCCCTGATAGCGAACAAAAAAGTCACTACGAGTTAGTTGAGGGGACAGAACAAAGACTTGATATCTACACGCCCTACCAACTAAAAACGGATCTGTCGCATTTATCAGACGAACAGAAAAAAATGGTTGGTTTACTTATAGACGCGTCAAAAATTATGGACAACCTGTTTTGGCAGCAAGCGTTTCCGGGTGATAAACAAAAACTTTTAAACCAGGTTGAAGAAAAAGCCCGGGAGTTTACTGTTATTAACTACGGTCCGTGGGATAGGCTAAACAATAACCAGCCCTTCTTAACCGGTTTTGAAGACAAGCCTGCAGGCGCTAACTTTTACCCTGCCGACATGACCAAAACGGAATTTGAAAACGCCGAGCTTGCGGACAAAGACAGCTTATATACCTTGTTGCGTCGCGACGATGAAGGCGAATTGAAAACAGTAGCTTACTCAGAAGCTTATAAAGAGTCTTTAACTAAAGCTGCCGATTTACTCCGTGAAGCCGCCGAGTTAGCAGAAAACGAAGATTTCTCAGAGTACCTGCGTTTGCGCGCCGATGCCTTTTTAAGCAATGAATACCAGCCTTCCGACATGGCCTGGATGGACATGACAGGTAACGATATTGATGTGGTTATCGGTCCTATTGAGAATTATGAAGACCATTTGTTTGGTTACAAAACAGCGTTTGAGTCTTATGTGTTAGTAAAAGATAAAGCCTGGAGCCAACGTCTGGAAAAGTATGCTCAATACTTGCCGCAATTGCAGGAAGGTCTGCCGGTTGAGTCGGCTTACAAAGCAGAAAAACCCGGCGCTAACGCTCAGCTAAACGCATACGATGTGGTGTATTATGCTGGTCACTCCAATGCCGGTAGCAAAACCATTGCCATTAACCTGCCTAACGACGAAGAAGTTCAGTTAGAAAAAGGCACACGTCGCCTGCAGCTTAAAAACGCCATGCAAGCTAAGTTCGATAAAATTCTGGTGCCAATTGCCGAGCAGCTCATTGTGCCAGAACAGCGTGAAGACATTACTTTTAACGCCTTTTTTGCCAACACCATGTTTCACGAAGTGGCTCACGGCTTAGGCATTAAAAATACTCTGAATGACAAAGGTACCGTGCGCGCAGCGTTAAAAGAGCACGCCTCAGCTTTAGAAGAGGGTAAAGCCGATATTCTGGGTCTGTACATGGTGACACAGTTATTCGAGCAAGGCGTTCTAGCCGAAGGCGAACTAAAAGACTACTACACCACCTTTATGGCCAGTATTTTCCGCTCCGTTCGTTTTGGTGCCTCAAGTGCACACGGCAAAGCCAACATGATCCGCTTTAACTACTTTGCCGACGCAGGTGCCTTTGAGCGTAACGCCAGCGGCCAATACGCCATTAATATGGAAAAAATGCGTGGCGCCATGAACAGCCTGTCGGAAAAAATTCTGACACTGCAAGGCGACGGCGACTACAACGGCGTAGCTGAACTGGTTGCAACACTAGGTGTTGTCAGCCCGCAGCTAAAAGCCGACCTGGACAAACTAACCGACGCCGGTATACCGGTTGACGTCACCTTTGACCAGGGCAAAGAGGTGCTTGGGCTGTAGGCCAGGTTGTCACTTGCTTCGCTTGAACATTGACCCCCCTGTGGCGGAGACGCTACGAGTTCATCCTTGAACGCTTGACGAAGGCCATCCTTGGCCTTCGACACTCCGCCACAGGGGGCTCAACATTCATAACGCTTGCAAATGAGCAACCTACCCTATCTACACCTGCGAGATCCAGCCTGGCATTGATATTAGGATAGGGACTGAAACAGGAGCGCGTACGACGGTTACAGCGGACCACGGTGGAGGTGTGCAGCGCCACGGATGGCGCTGCCCAAGCCCTACAGGGATGTATTCACGGGCGTCCTCCACAATGGTTCCTGTAACCTCAGCGCTCTTGGTTCAGTCCCTATCCTGTTGCACCTTCTACATATTCGATCTACCATATATATGAAATATCGAATATATGATGATACCCATGACCACGAAAGTTCTGTTTCTCTGTACCGCCAACTCGGCTCGCTCGCTAATGGCCGAAGCCATTTTGCGACAGTTTGGTAATGATGAGCTGGAAGTTTACAGTGCCGGCACTGAGCCAACCCAGCCTGAACCTAAAGCTCTTGAAGCGCTGCAAGCCCTCGGGATTAGTACCGAAGGGTTAAGTTCAAAGGCCGTTTCAGATTTAAGCATCGATGAATTTGATTACGTTATCAGCTTATGCGACCGCGCCCGCTCTGAATGCCAGCTACAATACAAAGAGAACCACTTTATAGCCTGGGACTTTCCCGACCCGGTAAGCAGCAAAAAAACCAATGCCTTTAAGAAGACCGCTCATGAGTTAAGTGACCGCATTAAGATGTTTTTGCTCATTTTGCGCAAGAACAGTGGCAAGCCGCATTTATTTAATGCACCGGAAGATTTCTTCAAGATCATGGCAGACCCGCTACGCTTAACCATGATAAGCCTGTTAGCCAAGCACAAAGAGCTTTGTGTGTGCGAGTTTGTTGATGCTACCGCCATGTCGCAGCCTAAAGTGTCGCGCCACCTGGCTCAGCTGCGCGAATATGGGCTGCTGATTGACCGCAAAGACCAGCGCTGGGTTTACTACCAACTGAATCCGGCACTACCTGACTGGATGCGTAAAATCATTATTACCACCGCCAACTATAACCCCCAACTGATAAAGGATATCGATAATGGGTGTGTTTGAACGTTTTCTCTCTGCCTGGGTAGCCTTAGCTATTATTGCAGGAACGGCCCTGGGGAGCTTCTTTCCAAGCGCTTTCGAATGGCTTTCAGCTTTTGAGTTTGCTCAGGTTAATTTAATTATCGCAGTACTTATCTGGCTGATGATTTACCCCGTTATGGTGCAGGTTAACTTTGCCGCTATCACACAAATAGCGAAAGAGCCCAAAGGTTTAATTCTGACGGTTGTTATTAACTGGCTGGTGAAACCTTTTACCATGGCGTTGGTAGGCTGGTTATTCTTCAAAGGTATATTTGCCGACTTTATTGAACCCGAAACCGCAAACGAATACCTGGCCGGAGTCATTTTATTAGGCGTTGCACCCTGTACTGCCATGGTTTTTATCTGGAGCCAGCTGACCAAAGGCGATGCTAACTACACGCTGGTACAAGTGTCGGTTAACGATATTATTATGATTTTCGCGTTCGCGCCCATTGCAGCCTTATTACTTGGTGTTACCGATATCATTGTGCCCTGGCAAACCCTGCTATTAAGTGTTGGCCTTTACGTTATTGCCCCGCTTATTGCTGGGTTTATAACGCGCCGGTACATCACCCGCTCAAATTCAGATAGCGATAATGACAACAATAAAGCGCTGACCAATTTCGACCAGACTATGAAGCCCTGGTCAATCGTCGGTCTACTTCTGACTGTAGTGCTGTTATTTGGTTTTCAGGCTGAGGTTTTGCTGACCCGTCCGCTGGATATCGCCATGATTGCTACGCCATTATTGGTACAGACATACGGCATTTTTGCTATTACCTTTATTATTGCGTTACTAATTAAGCTGCCTCACCGCATAGCGGCTCCGGCCTGCTTAATTGGTACCTCAAACTTTTTCGAGTTAGCAGTAGCCGTAGCTATTTCACTATTTGGTTTGCAGTCCGGCGCAGCGCTAGCCACGGTTGTTGGCGTGCTGGTAGAAGTACCGGTGATGCTCTCATTAGTCTGGTTCGCGAATAGAACCAAACACTGGTTTGCATCAAGTTAAGGCGTGGAGTGATGAGCGCAAAAACCCTTTAGATATGGGAGGGGGAGTTTGTTGTCTTGTAAGCGTTATGAGTGTTGCGCCCCCTATGGTGGAGTGTCGAAGGCCAAGGATGGCCTTCGACAAGCCCTCATGGATGAGCTTGTAGCGTCTCCGCCATAGGGGGCGCAATGCTCAAGCGAAACAAGACAGCAAACTCCCCCCCAAGCCCAAAAGTAGGCAGGTAAGAGATACACAAAAGGAGTCTTTTATGACGATTAAGGTTGGAATTAACGGTTTGGGTCGTATTGGTCGTTTGGCGCTTCGCGTGGCATGGGAAAACCCTGACCTGGAAATTGTTCAGGTGAATGACCCGGGTGCTGATGCGGCTACTTTTGCACACTTGCTGAATTTTGACTCGGTGCATGGTCGCTGGGGTTATGAAGCCGAAGCTCAGGACAACGCCATTCAAATTGGTGATGAACGCATAGCTTTCACTCAACACAAAACCATTGCCGAGAACGACTGGAGTGGTTGTGATGTGGTTTTAGAAGCCTCCGGCAAGATGAAAACCGTGAAGGTGCTTAACGACTACCTGTCGCAGGGCGTTAAACGTGTGGTGGTATCAGCTCCGGTCAAAGAACCCGGCGCGCTGAACATTGTTTTGGGCGTTAATGACCACCTTTACGATCCGGAAAAGCATCAGATACTCACCGCCGCGTCCTGCACAACCAACTGTCTGGCACCTGTGGTCAAAGTACTGCAGGACAAAATTGGTATTAAGCACGCGTCAATTACCACCATTCACGATTTAACCAACACCCAGACCATTCTGGACGCGCCGCACAAAGACTTACGCCGTGCCCGTGCCTGCGGCATGAGCTTAATTCCGACATCCACCGGTTCAGCAACGGCCATTGTGGAAATTTTCCCGGAGCTGAAGGATAAAATCGACGGCCACGCAGTACGTGTACCTTTAGCAAACGCGTCATTAACCGACTGCGTGTTCGAAGTGAAGAAATCCACCAGCGTGGAGGAAATTAATGGCTGGATGAAAGAGGCCGCCGAAGGCGAACTCAAAGGCATTCTGGGATATGAAGAGCGTCCGTTAGTATCAATAGATTACAAAACCGACCCTCGCTCAAGCATAGTCGATGCTCTGTCGACTAAGGTTATTAACGGCACGCACGTGAAAATTTATGCCTGGTACGACAATGAATGGGGTTATGCCAACCGCGCAGTTGAACTGGTGGAAAAAGTCGGCTAATGCTCAGTCAGCTGTCGCCGGCTATACGCCAATACTTAATTGTTACGGGTAACTACTGGGCTTTTACCCTGACTGACGGCGCGCTGCGCATGCTGGTGGTGCTGCACTTCCACCAGTTGGGTTACAGTGCGCTGGAAGTGGCTATGCTGTTTCTGTTCTACGAGTTTTTCGGCATAGTCACTAACTTATTTGGTGGCTGGCTGGGCGCTCGTTGGGGGCTCAACAGAACCATGAATATTGGGCTTGGCATACAGATTGTGGCGCTTGCCATGCTGCTGGTACCGGGTTCTATGCTCACCGTCATTTGGGTGATGGCCGCCCAGGCGTTGTCCGGTATTGCCAAAGACCTCAATAAAATGAGCGCCAAAAGCACCATTAAGCTACTGGTGCCTGACGACAAACAAGGTCAGCTGTATAAATGGGTCGCGATACTCACCGGCTCAAAAAACACCTTAAAAGGCGTTGGCTTTTTCCTTGGTGGTTTACTGCTCACGTTAATTGGCTTCCAGGGTGCGGTGCTGGCCATGGCGGTTATGCTTAGCCTGGTCTGGGTAGCCAGTTTAATTTTTCTGAAAAAAGAGTCGGGCAAAGCAAAGTTCAAGCCTAAGTTTAAGGACATTTTATCCAAAAGCCGGCCTATCAATATTTTATCGGGTGCTCGCTTTTTACTCTTTGGTGCCCGCGACGTCTGGTTTGTGGTGGCCTTACCGGTGTTCTTAGCCAGCCAGCTGGACTGGAACCACTGGCAAGTCGGCAGCTTCTTAGCCTTGTGGGTTATTGGTTACGGCTTTGTACAAAGCATTGCGCCTAAATTCACAAAAAGTGGCCAGGACGTACCTAAAACTCAGGCCGTGGTATGGAATGCGTTACTGACTCTGAGTCCACTCGCGCTTGCTCTGGCCCTGTGGCAGGGCTTACCTGTTACCCAGAGCATTATTATTGGTTTAGGCTTGTTCGGCATTCTGTTTGCCATTAACTCGTCGCTGCACAGTTACCTTATTGTCTCTTATTCTCGCGCCGACGGGGTGTCTTTGGACGTAGGCTTTTACTACATGGCCAACGCAGCCGGGCGTCTAATGGGTACCGTTTTATCCGGCTGGGTGTATCAGCAATGGGGGCTGGTTGCTTGCCTAATGATATCAACACTGTTATTGCTATTATCCACGGCAGCAATTAGCTTTTTGCCCGAGCGGGAGCAGCATCGCGTCTGATATGTCGTAGCCTGACATTTATGTCAGGTGCGATATCTGACCTGACGTAAATGTCAGGCTACTATTAAGGAACCACAATGAAATATTTAGTGTTTTTAGGTACGGTACGTGACAGTACGCCGCCCAAGCCAGCCAGATTGGGCGAACGTGTGGCAAAGGCCTGCGTTAATTACCTGGAACAAAGCTTCGATAACGCAGAAGTCGAACTTATTGACCCTTTAGATTACCCATTTGAGGATGTTTTTAAGCCACATTTTTCATACCATGAAAAAGACGTCCCCGAACAGTTGGACGCTCTGGCTAAAAAGATTGAAGCTGCCGATGCTTACGTTATGGTCAGCCCTGAGTACAATCACTCCATGAGTCCTGCTTTAGCAAACTTACTGAACCACTTCGGTGCGTCTTTGTACTCTTATAAACCCAGTGCCATTGCGACTTATTCGGCTGGTCAGTGGGGTGGCGTTCGCGCGGCGGTTAATATGCGCACCTTCCTGTCTGAATTAGGCTGCCTACCGGTATCCGCTATGATCCACGTGCCTAAAGCGCAAACAGTATTTGAGGAAAACGGCAAATTCACTCAGGAGGTTGAAGACACTGAGCGCTGGATCCAATATTTCGGCCGCACTCTGAATCAGCTATGCTGGTGGGCCGAGGCGGCACAAAAGCAACGCGAAGCGCTGAACCCGCGCAAGCTGGTCAGCGACTTTAAAAGTGACCCCTCACAACGCAATGCCCCAGACAGCGACCGAAAATAATTTTTTCGGTTGTAGTTGGCACATTTTATGCTAAAATTCGCGCTCTTTTTTTGACCAGCCTCAAACCATAAGGAGCCACCTACGTGCTGACGCGTATTACGCCACCCTAGCCGTCACTTTCCTGTCACAGGTGCGCAGTAGGCTGTTCTCTGCTTTTCTGGCCATTCCGGCCGCTTTATAATTACGATTAAAATTTGGTGTTATCTATCTATGTTGAAGTCTATCCAGCAGAACTGGTTTTCTAATATACGTGGTGATTTGTTGTCAGGTATTGTGGTCGCTTTAGCGCTTATTCCTGAAGCCATCGCATTCTCTATTATCGCGGGCGTAGATCCGAAAGTGGGCCTGTATGCCTCTTTCTGTATTGCCGTTGTTATTGCTTTTACCGGCGGTCGTCCGGGGATGATATCTGCCGCAACCGCCGCCATGGCGTTGCTTATGGCGTCGCTGGTCAAAGAGCATGGGCTTGAGTACTTGTTAGCGGCCACCTTACTGACCGGGTTACTGCAAATTGCTGCCGGCTACCTTAAACTGGACGAGCTGATGCGCTTTGTCTCGCGCTCGGTGGTCACCGGTTTCGTAAATGCTCTGGCCATTCTGATTTTTATGGCGCAGCTGCCGGAGCTAACTGACGTAACCTGGCATGTGTATGCCATGACCGTAGCTGGTCTCGCCATTATTTACGGTTTTCCTTATGTTCCGGTTATTGGGAAAATACTGCCCTCTCCGCTGATTTGTATTGTATCCCTAACTATCGTCGCCGTATTCTTAGGTTTGGATATTCGTACCGTTGGTGATATGGGTAAATTGCCGGACACCCTGCCTATTTTCTTATGGCCTGACGTTCCGTTAAACTTCGAAACCTTAGCCATTATCTTCCCTTACTCGGCAGCGCTTGCCGTAGTGGGTTTACTTGAGTCCATGATGACAGCGACTATTGTCGACGACTTAACCGATACCCCCAGCGATAAAAACCGCGAATGTAAAGGTCAGGGCGTTGCGAATATCGGCGCAGGTCTGTTAGGCGGAATGGCCGGTTGCGCCATGATTGGTCAGTCCATTATTAATGTGAAATCGGGCGGTCGTACACGGTTGTCTACATTAACTGCCGGTATCTTCCTGCTGATTATGGTTCTGGTTCTGGACAAACTGCTGGTGCAAATTCCTATGGCCGCACTGGTTGCCGTAATGATCATGGTCTCTATAGGTACCTTCAGTTGGAGTTCCATTAAGAACTTAAGGAAACATCCGCTGTCCACCAATATTGTCATGGTTGCAACAGTTGCGGTCGTTGTCGCAACACATAACCTGGCTTATGGTGTATTGGTTGGTGTGCTGTTGGCCGCTATGTTCTTTGCGAACAAAATTGGGCATTACCTGTACATTAAGTCAGAGATTGACTCTGACGGCATAAAACGCACTTATCGGGTCATTGGTCAGGTATTTTTCAGCTCATCTGAAAAGTTTCTTGGCGCATTTGATTTCAAAGAAGGGGTTGAGCAGGTTGTCATCGACCTCAGTCAGGCCCATTTCTGGGATATCACCGCCGTCGATGCACTTGACCGTGCTGTAGTAAAATTCCGCCGTGAAGGTGCTGAAGTGGAAGTTATAGGGCTTAATGAAGCCAGCGCGACCATCGTTGATCGCTTTGGCGTACATGACAAACCCGACGCTGTCGATAAGCTGATGGGCGGGCACTAATGGAAAAGGATTTAATAATGAAACATGTTGTTGCTTGTATTGATGGTTCTGCGTCAACTCAATCTGTCTGTGATTACGCCAGTTGGGCAGCATTACGCTTACAAACGCCATTAACGCTTTTTCATGTTCTGGACGAAGCGCGTTACCCGACCGAAACCAATATGACCGGAAACATCGGCTTAGGCAGCCGGGAAGCTTTGCTTGAACAACTAGCAGAACTTGACCAGCAACGCAGCAAGTTGGCCTTAGAACAAGGCCATCACATGTTGGAAAGTGCAAAATTGCGCGCAGCCCAAAGTGGTGTTGAACAAGTTAACTTACGCCAGCGACACGGCGACCTGGCGGAATCCTTGTTAGAAATAGAAGATTCCATGAGACTGCTTGTTATGGGTCTTCATGGCGAAGAAACTACCCGTACCAATCGTGTCGGAAGCCAACTTGAGACCGTTGTAAGAACCATGCACAGACCCATTCTGGTCGCACCTGAGGAATTTACTAAACCTAAAAATGTGATGTTAGCATTTGACGGCAGTGATTCTTCCCGTAAAGGTATTCGCATGCTTGCGGAAAGCCCTATTTTCAGAGGCCTTCCGTTACATTTGGTTATGGTTGGCGCTGATACCAACGACAGCCGCGCATCCATAGAAGCGGCATCTAACCACTTGCGAGAGCTGGGACATGATTCGCGGTTTGAAATACGCTCTGGCGAAGTTGAGTCTGCACTTCATGCGTACCAGGAAGAGCACAATATTGATCTTCTGGTCATGGGGGCTTATGGTCACTCGCGTATTCGTCAGTTTTTAGTAGGCAGCACCACGACCAGCCTGCTACAGACAACTAACTCCGCTTTATTGCTGCTACGTTAATTGCAGCAGACAAGACGATTTCAAGGAAAATAACATGACGCCAGACTGGGAAGAGTTTGACCTCGATGACCGCTTAATAGCGGTTCTTCGCGATGCCGAACTGAACAAACCAGCAAAAGTACAACAGCAAAGTATTCCTGCCGCCCTGGATGGTCGCGACCTACTCATTAGCGCACCAACAGGAACAGGTAAAACTTTGGCTTTCCTGCTGCCGGCACTGCAGCATTTGCTGGATTTCCCGCGTCAGCAACCGGGACCAGCTCGTATACTGGTGTTGGCTCCAACGCGCGAACTGGCTGAACAAATTCATGAACAGGCTAAACAGTTTGAGGGCAAAACCGGATTAACCTCTGTGGTTGTCACCGGGGGCATCAATTATGGTTCGCAGCTGTCGTTATTAGAAAAGACACACGACATATTGGTTGCAACACCTGGCCGACTCATGGATTTGCTCGAAGCCGAGCAATACAACCTGGAAGGCATTGAGTGGCTTATTATTGATGAAGCCGACCGCATGCTGGATATGGGGTTTGCAGCAACAGTAAAAGAAATGGCATTGCAGGCACGTCATCGCCAGCAGTCGTTGTTACTTTCGGCAACATTAAACAGCTCTGGCGTTATTAAGTTTTCCCGCGAGTTATTAACAGAACCTGAATACATTGATGTGCAACCACCAAAGCGTGAGCGTGGTAAAATTCTTCAATGGGTTTATTTAGCGGATACCGATGAACATAAACGCAAACTGCTAATGAATGTGCTTCAGACTCATCCTGGCCGGCAGTTTGTCTTTGTCAGAACACGTGAACGCGTGGAACTTATTGCAAACTTCCTGCGCAGCCAGTTTGGTACCGGCCGTAAAATTGTCACGCTACGGGGCGATATGCCACAAAGCGATCGTCAGCGCATCATGAACGAGCTTAAACAAACTACGGACATTACCTTAGTAGCTACTGATATAGCTGCTCGAGGGCTGGATGTAGACGACATTACCGTGGTTGTTAACTACGACTTACCTAAACAGGCCGATGTTTATCTGCACCGTATTGGGCGCACAGCCCGCGGCGGACAAAAAGGAACGGCTATATCACTGGTAGAAGCACATGATGCTTTATTACTGGGACGTGTCGAGCGTTACCTGGACGCCAAACTCGACAGACGAACAATTGAAGGGTTAAAACCTCAATATAAGTTTCCGTCGACAGAAAAGTCCCGGTCGAAGAAAAAAGTGAAAAAGAAAACGGATAAAAAGAAGAAGTCGCGTTAACGCGACTTCTTGCTTAGTAAATGGTGCAAAATAAAGTAAGCAACAACCCCACTGGCATCTGCCAACCAATCATAAACGTCGGCACTACGCCCGGGCGCATAAGACTGGGCTATTTCTATTAATAAGCCATAACAAACCAGAATCAGTAGCGACAGCTTAGCTGACAATGCAAACGCTCTGTGAAAGGTCAGTGCCAGAACAAAGAAAATTCCAAAGTGAACCAGCTTATCCAGATGCGGAATGCTCTGAGCTCCGGTACTTGGAAACTGCCACAAAAAGAGAAAGGTGGCTGTCGATAACACAACAAAAAATAGGGCTCTTGCCAGCATAGTCTACTTCTCTCTAAATTAGGGCTTATAAACCGATACGTTGTTATAGCCATTTTCGTGCAATAACAAAGCCTGCATCCGGCTCATAATGCCTTGATCACAGTACAGCAAGTATTCCCGGCTTTGATCCAGTTCAGCAAACTGTGAGGCTAATTTGAAAAATGGAATTTCAATAACCTCAACTTCTACTGACAAGGGTGCTGCTTCAATTTCTTCATCGTTTCGAATATCTATGATGGTTGTGTCGCTACTGAGTTCCGTTGTGGTATCCGGCAGTGCCAGTTCTGCGTCTGTTTGCGTCGCTATATCCTGCATGCTCAGTACGTTTGACGCCCGTACCACCTGATCCAGTAAATCTTTGTTAAGCTTTGCTTCTTCGGCTTCGATAACCGCCGGAATGGCTTTAACTGTGGGCTTATTAGAAATAACACCACAATATTCAGGAATGGATTTAGCCAATGGTTCGGTACCAATGCGCTTTGCTTCATCCACAATTTCCTGTTTGTCTTTGGTTATTAGCGGGCGTAAAACCAACGCTGACGTAGCCTGATCAATTACCCTCAGGTTAGACAGAGTCTGACTGGATACCTGCCCCATAGCTTCACCGGTTACCAACGCCTGCGCTTTTACATAACGAGCGACTTTATCCGCAGCCCTTAGCATTTGCCGTTTTAACACCACGCCCATCTGACCGTTATCCACGTTTGTCAGAATGTCGTCAACAATAGGGGCAAAATCAACACTAATAAATTTAATGGGGTGCGACGAACTGTATCGCTTCCACAAATAATAGGCTATTTGACGCACTGCGACTTCATGGGCGTCACCGCCTAAATTAAAAAAGCAAAAGTGAGTTCGCGCACCGCGCCGGATAAAATCATAGGTTGCAACGCCGGAATCAAAGCCACCACTTAACAATGACAGTACGGTTTCCTGAGTCGGAATAGGAAAACCACCTAAGCCATTCACTCGTTCTCCAACCAAATGAACAATCTGATTAGTAATTTGCAGCGCAATGTCCAGGTCCGGATTAGATAGGTTTACAGAAGTATCCGGAACACGTTCCAGCAAATAACCGCCGACGTAACGTTCTAGCTGTTGTGAGCTGAATTCGTGATTACCTTTGCGCTTAACCCGCATAGCAAAGCTTTTACCCGGCAAACGCTTTAACCAGTGCTCACCAACCAGTTCGGCAACCGCATCAAAATCGGTTAATGGCTGTTCTATAACTTCGGCAAACCAGGAAATACCGGGGGTGTTTTGCAGAATCTCTTTGATTTCACTACGTACCTGAGAGTCGTCGCCATCAGCAGAAACTTCGATGCGATCCCATAGCCACTTGACGTATACCGAGTCGTCAACCGGAGCCAGTATTTTACGCAGGTTATTAGTCAGTACTTTACCGTAACGCTTACGAACAGAACGGCTTTTAATGGTAATTTCAGCGTGCAGGCGAACAACAAACTTCATAGCAAAATCGTCAAGTCTTTAGGAAAGTGGGCAATTATACGTGTCATGCCCGGCAGAAACCAGCGCTCAGTCGATAACATCAACCGGGTCAGATTCTGCCGCTTTACCTTGCATGACGGATATTTCAACACGACGGTTTCGCTTGCGGTTTTCTTCCGAGTTATTCGGCACCAATGGCTTAGTATCGGAATAGCCCATAACCACCAGACGGTCTTCGCTAAAGTCGTCTACTTTCAGCATTTCTTCCGCAACCGCAACCGCCCGCTTACTGGAGAGATCCCAGTCTGATGAGTAGATTTCCGATACCAGCTTTTCATTATCACTATGGCCAGAAATAGTGACCTCACCCGGAATATCTTTCAGTGCCCCGGCGACCTGCTGAATAATAGGCCGGAACTGCGGCTGTAAAAATGCCGAGCCTTCAGGAAATGAGCCTTGTTCACGTATGCGAATGATAATTTGTTGACCGTGCTGCTCAAGCTCAATAGTACCGGCTTTAATCTCATTCTCAAGCTGCTGCTCGATACGACGCATAAGCTCCTTAGATACCTGCGTCATAGCCTCAGTGTTTTCCGCTTCTGCCTCTTTTTCGTCATCCGCGCTGTCGGACTCCTGACCGCCCCGCTCAGTTTGCTGACCACCGGCAAAGTCGGATTCACCTTCCTGGAACTCGAGCATCTGCTGCGTCATTTCCACGGTCTGCTGCTGGATAGTTTCAATGGGCGTTGGCTCTGGCCGCCCGGGACGGAACTCCTGAGCGATAACACTGGTACCCTTAGGAATGTCTTTCACTTCAATTTTATTCTGCACGCCTAAAGCGTACTTCATTGAACCGGCTATTTGCTTAAACTTCAGCACGTCCATTTCCGAGAAAGCCAACAAGAGCACGAAGAAGCACATGAGCAAAGTCATGAGATCGGCAAAGGTTGCCATCCACATGGGCAATCCCGGGGGCGGACAGTTGCAGTCCTCTTCTTCTTCGTCTCTGACTTTCTCTGAGGCCATAACTACTCGTCCTCATCCTCGTTACCAATACGCTTAGATTCAGCTAAGTAATTACGTAAAATACCTTCAATGACACGAGGGTTCTGACCATCCTGAATACCTAAAATGGCATCCAGTATCAGTTGCCGGTTCAGCTTTTCCTGTTCGGCCCGTAGCAATAACTTATTAGCAATAGGAATGGCAATAACGTTGGCTAAAAAGGCACCATAAAGCGTTGTTAACAAAGCAACGGCCATAGCTGGTCCTATCGCCTTCGGGTCATCCATATTAGACAGCATAGCAACCAGGCCAATCAGGGTACCAATCATACCCATAGCCGGTGCTACATCGCTCAGTATTTTAAATACCCGGGCGCCCTCTTCATGGCGGGCAAAGCTCATTTTTATGTCTTTAGACAAGGTTTGGCGGACAACTTCGGCATCGTGACCGTCAACCAGCATGTCTACGCCTTTGCGAAAAAATTTGTTCGGAATTTCCGCTTCTTCAAGTGCCAGGAAACCACCTTTACGCGCAGAGTCTGCCATTTCAACAGCAGTGTCGATAAGCTCTTGCGGGTGTTCAATTTTAAAGAAAAACGCCTTAACAACCACTTTCCCCGTACCCAGAAACTGGCTTAGAGAAAAGTTCGCTAAGGTTATAAATAATGAACCGCCGAATACGATAAAGAATGAGCGAGTATCTAAAAACAGACCAATATCCCCACCCAGAACCATAGCAACAATGACAAAGCCAACGGCACCGATAATTCCTACGAGCGTTGCTATATCCACTCAGCCTTCCTCCCCGATTTGAGTTTTCATTTATGCTGCTGTGCTCATTCTTAAACAATCGCGTCGCGCTTACAAGCGACATCTGTTCATCTTACACAGGAATAATGAGATCATCGGCTGACATTCCGGATTCTTTATCGGATAATTAACTTTCATTCTATTAGCAATGCGGCTCATCACAGATATTAAGGCAGACTCAGCTATGGCAGACGAACAGAAACAGCAATCCTTTGAACAGGCTCTGGAGCAGTTAGAACAGCTGGTTAATGAACTGGAACAAGGCGACTTACCGCTTGAGCAATCGCTGAAGAAATTCGAACAAGCCATTGCCTTATCACGTTCCAGCCAGCAGCAGTTGCAGCAAGCCGAGCAAAAAGTGACAACCTTGCTGGCCGAGCAGCAATCTGAAACTGATGAAAGCAATGGAGAACTGATGTGACGATTAACTCGTTAACAGCAGCAACACGAGAACAAGTCGATACCTTCTTAAAGCAAACGCTTGCGCAGTTAACCCTGAATTCGCGTCTGAATCAGGCCATGCAGCACGGTGTGTTAATGGGCGGAAAACGTATTCGCCCTTACCTGCTGATGACTGTTGCCGATATTTGTGGCGCTAATAAAAACGATGCTCTTAGAGCCGCCGCATCAGTGGAATTAATACACGCGTATTCGTTAATTCACGACGACTTGCCAGCAATGGATGACGACGACTTGCGCCGTGGTCAGCCGACTTGCCACATTGCTTACGACGAAGCGACAGCCATTTTAGCCGGAGATGCGCTACAGACACTGGCTTTTGAAGTCTTAACCGAAAACCGTATGGAACAATTGCCCAGTGAACGACAGCTGCAATTGGTTCAGGTACTGGCTAAAGCCAGCGGTGCCCGCGGAATGTGTGCAGGTCAGGCAATAGATTTACAGGCGACAGCTAAAATCCTCACTGAAGACGCTCTGGAGCAAATGCATTTAAGTAAAACCGGCGCGTTGATAACAGCCGCCGCCACTATGGGTGTGTTGTGCGGTAATAACAATTCACAACAATGGCGGAAAAAGTTTGAGCAGTTCGCTCATTACCTGGGGCTGGCATTTCAAGTACAGGATGATATCCTCGACGTAACAGGTAACACTGAAGCTCTGGGCAAACCTCAGGGTTCAGATACCGCGTCTGAGAAGTCAACTTACGTGCGTTTGCTTGGGATAGAAGGTGCTCAGCAACGCCTGCAAAACTTACACCATAAAGCACTACAGTCGTTAAGCGATATCCCTTACAATACAGACAGACTTGAACAATTTTCCGACTTGCTGTTAAAGCGGGACCACTAACTGAATGACTCAACAATATCCGTTACTTGATAAAATTAACTCCCCCGCTGACCTGCGCCGTTTACCACGAACGCAATTGCCGGACCTGTGCGCAGAAATTAGACAGTTTTTATTGACCTCAGTGAGCCAAAGCAGCGGCCACCTCGCGTCAGGTTTAGGCACCGTAGAGCTGACGGTTGCCCTGCATTATGTGTATCACACACCAGAGGATAAGCTGGTTTGGGACGTTGGCCATCAGGCTTACCCACATAAAATTCTGACCGGGCGTAAACAACGGTTGCACTCTATTCGTCAAAAAGACGGGCTTCACCCGTTCCCCTGGCGCGAAGAAAGTGAATACGATGTGCTCTCAGTCGGGCATTCAAGTACGTCTATATCAGCAGCTTTAGGAATGGCGGTCGCCGCACAAAGACAAAGCCTGCGACAGAAAGTCGTCTCTATTATCGGTGACGGTGCAATGACCGCAGGTATGGCATTTGAAGCCATGAATCATGCGGGTGATATAAAACCGGATATGCTGGTCGTGCTGAACGACAATGACATGTCTATTTCAGAAAACGTTGGCGCTCTGAACCATCATTTTGCCCGCTTATTGTCAGGTCGTTTTTATACCTCTTTACGGGAAGGCAGCAAAAAATTACTCAGCCCGCTCCCTCATATTCGCCATTTTGCCAGCCGTGCCGAAGAGCACATGAAGGGCATGATGGCGCCGGGAACTATTTTCGAAGAGCTGGGGTTCAATTACATAGGTCCGATAGACGGCCATGATGTCGATACTCTGGTCGACACGTTATCGAACATGCGCAGTTTAGGCGGCCCGCAATTGCTGCACATTGTGACGCAAAAAGGCAAAGGTTACCGACCTGCAGAAAAAGATCCTATTGGTTACCATGGCGTGCCAAAGTTTGATCCCAAAGAGTCCAGCCTGCCTGAGAAAGCACCGGGTATTCCCAGCTATTCTGAAATTTTTGGCCAATGGCTGTGCGATACCGCAAGTAATGACAAGTCACTTATGGCCATAACACCGGCTATGCGTGAAGGCTCTGGTATGGTGACCTTCTCACAGCAATATCCACAACAGTACTTTGACGTGGCTATAGCTGAGCAGCACAGTGTGACTTACGCAGCGGGCCTGGCTATTTCAGGACTGAAACCAGTTGTCGCCATTTACTCCACCTTTTTACAGCGTGGTTATGATCAACTCATTCACGATGTCGCCCTGCAAAACCTTGATGTGCTTTTTGCCATTGACCGTGCCGGCATTGTCGGTGCTGACGGCCCCACTCATCAGGGCGCTTTTGACTTAAGTTACCTTCGTTGCATACCTAATATGGTGGTAATGGCTCCCAGTAATGAACAAGAGTGTCTGGACATGCTAACCACAGGATATCAGTACAAAGGTCCGGCAGCGGTTCGTTACCCCCGTGGAGCGGGTGTTGGTCTGGAGCTTCGTCAGGGTAAAGTTATTGATATAGGAAAAGCTCAAACCCTTACTCAGGGGCAGAATATTGCTTTCCTTAATTTTGGTACCCTGCTGCCTGAAGTGGAAGCAGCGGCAGCCAAATTTAATGCCAGCGTTGTCGATATGCGTTTCGTAAAACCTCTGGACACCGCTTGTCTGGACCAGTTAATGACAACCCATTCGGTACTGGTAACCGTAGAAGAAAACGTCATAGCAGGCGGCGCAGGCAGTGCAGTGAGCGAATACATAGCCCAACACAAAGCAAGCCCGCAAGTGTTAACAATAGGCTTACCGGACGAGTTTATTAAACATGGTTCGCAAGGTGAAGTTCGTGCCGAACTGGGTCTGGATGCCGCAGGTATTGAGCGGCAGGTGAATGACTTTATTAAGAAAAGCTGAAGTATGACAAGGTCAGGTTTGCTTTAGCCCAGCAGACCTGACAACCACCAACCTAAATGCAGTAATACTGCCGAGAAAATCCCCGCCAGCACGTCATCCATCATAATACCGTTGCCGCCGCTCAGTTTCTTATCTGCCCAGCCAATTGGCCCGGGTTTCCAGATATCAAAGATGCGGAACAACACAAAGGCCGCCAGCAACCAAAAAGGCTCTACAGGCAGTGCGAACATGGCAACGGCATAGCCAACTATCTCATCCCAGACAATTGATGGATGATCATGGGCTCCCATGGCCTTAGCGGTATACTGACATATCCAAATACCGGCCAGCGTCATTACCACCAGTGCCAGCAGATATTCCCACCAGTTAAGTTGAGCTAACAGAAAGACAACCGGAATACCAATAAGGGTTCCAAAGGTACCGGGAGCTTTAGGAGCCAGACCTGAGCCAAAGCCTAACGCAAGCCAGTGTATGGGGTTAAACCATGAAAGTTTCGCATGAGACATGGGCTTGCGGCTCCTTAAGCGTCTTATTTAGTAGCTTCGTTCTGTGGAAAATGATTAAAGCTGCTATAACCTTCAGCCAGCAACCAGTCTTCACCATTATAGCGCAGCTGAATGTCACCGGACTCACCGTTCGCTACACGACCAATACACACAGGCCGGGTCTTAAGATGCGTGGTTAAGGTTTCCATACGCCCCCGATGTTCCTCGGGCAAGGTAAAGCAAAGCTCGTAGTCATCTCCGGCAGTCAAAGCCAAAGCCAGTGCGTCATCCACCTTAAGTGTTTCGGTTAACGCCAGTGACAGTGGCAGCTTTTCCAGTTCCAGTTGCGCCTGAGTGCCAGCTTCTGTCATTAAGTGTCTTAAATCGGCCAGCAGACCGTCAGAAACATCAATGCAGGAACTTGCGACGCCCCGCAGACTTTGGCCTAAAGCAACTCTGGGGGTGGGATAATGCAAGCGTTCTATTACCTGCTGCAAATGCCGACCGGTTGTGCTGACTTTATTTTGTGTAACCTGCAAGCCTAAACCCGCATCACCTAAAGAGCCACTGACATAAATCCAGTCGCCCGCTTTTGCGCCGGAACGCGGTATCGCGCTACCCGAAGGCAGTTGTCCGTGAGCCGTAATGGTTATTGTCAGCGGGCCTTTGGTTGTGTCACCACCAATTAACTGACAATCGTAATAACTGCAAATTTCATCCAGGCCACCACTAAATTCCTGTAGCCAGTCTTCATCCATACGCGGAAGCGTCAAAGCCAGATTAATCCAGCATGGCTGGGCGCCCATGGCGGCTAAGTCGCTTAAATTCACAGCAACACTTTTATGACCAATAGCACGGGGTGGCGTGGTCATATCAAAATGCACACCTTCTACCAGTGTATCGGTAACAATGACCAGGTCATGCTCAGGCATTGGTCGGACAACGGCACCGTCGTCTCCAATGCCCATAGCAACATCGCCCCGTTTTGCGGAGCGATGAGTGAAGTATTCATTAATAAGCGAAAATTCATCGCGGGGCATAAGTTACTGCCTGGTTGGGCGGAATGTGTCTACTGCTTTATCGAGTACGCCGTTGACAAAACGATGGCTTTCATCGGCACCGAAAGATTTAGCCAGCTCTATCGCTTCGTTAATAGCGACTTTGTATGGCACATCAACGCGCTCACGCAACTCGTAAGCTGCCAGCCTTAAAACGGCCAGTTCAATGGGGTCGAGCTCTTTAATCGGCCTGTCTAAAAACGGTGCCAGCGCTTCGTCCAGTGTCCGGTAATGCCCGCCAACACCACGCACTAACTCTAAAAAGTAGTCAACGTCCACTTTGCTGGTGTCATTTTCCGTTAAAAATTGAGCCTCAATATCGCTAAAGCTGTTCTGCGATAGCTGCCATGAGTAAATTGCTTGCACGGCCAACTTGCGGGCCTTTCTTCTTGCTGCGGGTTTCATTTGAAGTATCTCAGAGTTGTTTCAGTACATTGACCATTTCAAGCGCGCTTAATGCGGCTTCCGAGCCTTTATTTCCGGCTTTAGAACCACTGCGCTCAATGGCTTGTTCCAGCGTATCTGTGGTAATAACACCAAATGCGACAGGTAAATCAAACTCGGTCGCAACCCGGCCTAAACCGCTATTACATTCACCGGCAACAAACTCGAAGTGTGGTGTGCCACCGCGAATAACCGCACCGACCGCAATAATTGCGTCGTATTTACCAGAGCTGGCCAGACGTTTCGCTGTTACCGGCATTTCATAAGCGCCGGGAACACGCACAACAGTTATATCGTCGTCCGCGACTTCACCATAATGCTTTAATGTCTGCACAGCACCGTCTAATAAGCTTTCAACCATAAAATGGTTAAAGCGAGAAACGATAATGGCAAACTTTTTACCAGCCGCGTTTATTCCACCTTCAATTACCTGCATGAGTTTTCCTTATTAACCGTTCGTTAATTGCGCGCGATCATAGCACAATGTGGGGCTATTTGCGTGAAATTGAGTAGGAGAAATACCTTTCTTCAGCATCTAAATCACGACCCAGCGAGCGGGCACTGCTACTTTCCAGTAGTTGCAAAGCGGTTTCGTTATTTTCTGATACCGGAAACAACACTTGGCGCCAGGGCCAACTTGCTTCCAGCCAGTCTTTTAAAAGCACAAAAAAATCATTGTGCAAGTTATCGCCAATGGCCGACTCTAAAAGCCACCAACTGACCTCCGCATTATAGGAATTACGTGAAATGCCATTCTTTTCTTGTCTACTGGCAGCCACCGGTACCATATAAACGGCACCAATAATGGACTTATCTTCCTTATCAATCACCAAATAAGTAAAAGCTGTTTGCGCTTTTGCCTGCTCAAGATGGTAATTCACCATGGTTTCGTTTTGCTGAGGGGTGCTTTTTTCTGACGGCCAGGACCAACCCAGGCGTTCATAAAGCCACCTCTGCGAGGTCATATAGCTGTGAAAAAAGCGGTCGGCATCGGAACGTTCAATGGGGCGAATAATTAAGCTGTTACCCTCGGCATATTCAGGAACAGCCCATTCTTTTTGCCAGAAGTCTGCCGCTACTGCCGCATTAAATAACGACAGTACTGACAGGAGAAGAAAACTCCGAAGAAGCATTCTCAACACGCTTCTCCATGCTTACCCTGCGCGTGCTCGAAATAAGATTTAACCCGCGCAAGCTCTTTTTCCAGTTCATCGCCAATCATTAACGCCGGGCCTATATCGATAGCTTTACGCGCATAATCAAAAGCAATAGGAACAACAGGGACACGAGCTTGCTGTGCCATGTGTAAAAAGCCTTTCTTCCACTCTTTAACCCGCTTTCTTGTGCCTTCGGGAGTTATCACTAAAATCAGTTCGTTCTTTTCCCGAAACTCTTTCACCATGTTGCCAACAACGCCATTCGCGCTACTTCTGTCTATAGGAAGTCCGCCCAGCTTGGTTAACAAACCTTTCAGCGGAAAACGGAACAGACTGCTCTTAGCTAAATAATTCAGCTTCAAACCCATAGCTAACATGACGCAGGCTCCAACCGGGAAATCCCAGTTAGATGTGTGCGGCGCAACCGGAAGAATCGCTTTTCTTACGTGAGGCATTTCACCATTAATTTTCCAGCCGCCCAATACACGTAAGCCAAAACGGCCTACCCAACGTAAAAAGCGGTTCTGGGTAACAGGAAATTCGCCTTTAACAAATTCCGGTATTACTTGTTTATCGGTCATAAAATTACTGTAGTACCTGTCTTATTTCGCGTAACTTTTCTTTCACTCGCTGAATATTTTCAGGGCCCATGCGCAGTAATTGCTTTTGCGCTGCCGGTAATGATTCATAAGAGTCGTTAGCGAAAGTATACATAACGCTGTCATCTTCTACCTGAACCAGCCCTTCTGGCACCGGCGTTTCAAGTATGACATTAATGGCTTCCAGCAAGGTGTCGTCAAAATCTGACTCTGGATAGCCAATTTCTGCGTAAGCTTCCTGCACTAATGGCTTAAATAATTCATAGTTTTCAGCCAGTGCATCAGGCTCCAGGCTCACAAACCAGTCGACTAAAGCGTCGTATCGGCGGTAGCTGCTTTCGTCAATATAGAGTTCACCATCAACCTCCAACACACTAAAACGGCCATCGGGACGCTGCACAATAGTGCGTTCACGAACAATGCTGCCGTTGCTGATATTGTCCATTAGTACAACTGCGTCACGAATAATTTGAGAGCTTTTTAATGGACGAATGTTAACGTCGGTTGAATCAAGATTCTGAAGCACCGTTGGTGTGCTGTTATCCAGTTCCGGTAAAGCAATAGGTTCTGGCTCAGGTTCAGCCTCCTCTTGTTCCGGTTCAGATTCAGGTTCGGTTGGAACCGGTTCTGGCTCAATTTCAGGCTCAGGTTCTTCATACTCTTGTTCATAACCCTCAACCTGAACTTCCGTTGACTGCTGTTGATCAACCTCTACTGTTTCGGTTTGTTGCTTCTTGTCGTCAGAAGCCGGCAGCCACCACCATATTATGGCAGCGATAACCGCCAGCACAATAAGCGTAACAACAATCCAAGTCGTTTTGCGACTTGCTTCTTCTGTTGCCGTTGATGTTTCAACCTGGTCGTCACTCATTGTGCGCTCCTTTATTTTTGCTCAGCACGACAAAAAACCAATTGTTTATCGCTGGACATAGCCTCATTGAAACTATAGCCATTTGCATCAAATTCTTTTAGATCAGACACGGATTTTGGCTTTTGGTTCAGGATAAATCGTGCCATTAATCCCCGCGCCTTCTTGGCATAAAAGCTGATGACTTTATATTGACCATTTTTTTCATCTTTAAACACGGGTGTAATAATATCCGCATTTAATGCTTTTGGCTTAACCGCCGAGAAATACTCATTAGAAGCTAAATTCACTAAAGTTGAACTACCCAGCTCAGCCAGGTCGTCATTTAGCATCTGCGTAATAGTATCGCCCCAGTATTCATACAGGTTTTTGCCTTTAGGGTTATCCAGCTTGCTACCCATTTCCAGTCGGTACGGCTGCATCAAATCCAGGGGACGTAAAACACCATAAAGACCAGACAAAATCCGCAACTGCTTTTGTGCCGTATCAATAGCCTCTGAATTCAGGCTGGCAGCCTCTAAGCCGGTATAGACATCACCGTTAAATGCATACATAGCCGGACGTGCATTGTCTTCATTAAAAGGCCGTTGCCACTGCTCAAATCGAGCAGCATTCAAACCTGCCAGTTTATCGCTAATTTTCATTAGCGACCCCAGTTGTTGCGGGCTTAATTGCCGACAAACCTCAACCAGTTCTTCGGCGTTATCCAGCAACCGTGGCTGCGTCACATTCAGTTCCGGCAAGTCACTTTCGTAATCCAGGTTTTTAGCAGGTGAAACAACGGCCAACATGTCTATGCACTCCATTCAAATTATACCGTAAGACTAGTTCAGCGGATCTTGATCCGCGCCTTCTTTTTCCACTTCTGGTGGCATTAAGTCTTCACGGCTCACACCAAACTTCAGTGCGACTGTACTGGCAATATAAATGGATGAATAGGTACCAATAACCACACCAAATAATAACGCCGTAGCAAAACCATGAATTAATGGTCCACCAAGGAAGAATAAGGTCAATAACACCAGTATCGTTGTCAACGAGGTCACTATTGTACGGCTTAAGGTATCGGTTAGTGCCCGGTTAACGGTTTGAATTGGCGTTAACTTAGCAAACTTACGGAAGGTTTCCCGAATACGGTCACAAACCACCACCGTATCGTTAATTGAATAACCAATAACCGCCAGTAAAGCTGCCAGAACCGTTAAATCAAACTCTAACTGCAATATAGAGAATAGTCCCAACGTTAAAATGACATCGTGCGCTAGTGCTGCTACAGCACCCACGGCTAAACGCCACTCAAAACGCATTGCAATGTAGAGCAAAATACAAATAAGAGCGGTTAGCATAGCCAGCCCGCCTTGCTCGATAAATTCGTCGCCAACATTCGGGCCAACAAACTCAATGCGGCGCATTTCAACGGTCTGATCAAACTCGGTACGCAACGACTCGAGTATTGTAGTACCCAGTTGTTCAGCTTTAACCCCTTCACGAGGCTCAAGGCGAATCAGTATATCTTCCTGCGAGCCGTAGTTCTGTACTACAGCGTCACCGAAATCACTTTCATCCAATGCACCACGAACACGACTTAAATCGGCCGCGCTTTCAAAACCAACCTCAAGCAAGGTTCCGCCAGTAAAATCCAACCCAAAATTGAGCTTGTTGACTGACAACGAAACTATGGACGCCACCACCAGTAATGCACTGATAAGGCCCATAATTCCGCGGAAGCGCATGAAGGGAAGTCGTTCATCAGTTTTTATAATCTCTTGCATGGCTCCCCCTAAATAGACAGTTTAGACAGCTTTTTGCCGCCCCAAACTGAGTTAACAATGGCACGGGTTCCAACTATCGCGGTAAACATGGACGTTATAATTCCGATAGCAAGAGTGATAGCAAAGCCTTTAATAGGGCCGTTACCAATAGCGAACAAGATAAGCGCTGCAATCAGCGTTGTTACGTTCGCGTCGGCAATGGTCGACAAGGCGCTGTCGTAACCGTGATGAATTGCCTGTTGAGGGCTTCGTTTTGCTTTTATTTCTTCGCGTATACGCTCAAAAATAAGTACGTTAGCATCTACTGCCATGCCAACCGTCAGTACAATACCTGCCATACCCGGTAAGGTCAGTGTGGCTCCCGGAATCATCGACATAACACCAATAATAAGAACCAGGTTTGCTGCCAGAGCACAGTTCGCAACCAGACCAAACTTCTTGTAGTACAACAACATAAAGGCCAGAACTAACACAAAGCCCCAGAAAATTGCCTGAGTACCAGAATCAATGTTCTGCTGACCTAAGCTTGGACCTACAGTGCGCTCTTCGACAATTTGAATCGGCGCGATAAGTGCACCGGCGCGTAATAACAACGCCAAGTTCTGAGCTTCGTTTGCGCCTACTCCGGTAATACGGAAGTTGCTGCCCAAACGAGACTGAATTGTTGCTACGTTAATAACTTCCGCGTTCTTAGTGAACTGTAAGTTACCTTCTTCATCGCGCTCGTCTGTGGCTTTATATTCAATAAAGACGGTAGCCATAGGCTGACCAACATTGTCTTTAGTCGATAAAGACATCTTGTTACCGCCAGCGCCATCCAGGGTGATGTTAACCTGCGGGCGGTTATATTCGTCATAACCGACTCCCGCGTTAACGATATGGTCACCTGTCAGAATAACGTCTTCTTTCAACAATTGATCCGGACCGTCACGCATTGGCATGAGTTCGCTGCCAAAAGGAACACGACCGTTCTGTGCGTCACGCACATCGTTCTCGGAATCAACCATACGGAACTCCAGCGTTGCTGTAGCCCCTAAAATCTCTTTCGCCCGTGCTGTATCCTGTACGCCCGGCAGTTCTACCACAATGCGGTTTGAACCCTGACGCTGAATAAGCGGCTCGGCAACACCCAGCTCGTTAACCCGGTTACGCATAATGGTAATATTCTGAGATACCGCGTAATCGCGTGTTTCAGCAAGCTTCTGATCGCTCATCTGCAGTTGCAGCAGTTGGTTTTCATCGTCTTCCAGAAGTGTATAGCCCTGATAACGGCCATCCAGATACTCGGCAGCTTCCGCGTAAGCTTCTTCATTACGAAGTTCAATTTCAACCGTGGTGTCATTAACGCGAACAGCACTGTAACGAATGCGCTCTTCACGCAGTTCGGCACGAATCGTGTCCTTCATACCATCGACTATTTTACGGACGGCTTCGTCCATGTCGATTTCCATTAAGAAGTGTACACCGCCACGTAAATCCAGCCCCAACTTCATTGGCTGAGCACCAACACTTTTCAACCACTCAGGAGTTGCAGGAGCAAGGTTCAAAGCGACAATGTAATTATCACCTAAACTCTCCAGGATGCTCTCCCGGGCTTTTAACTGCTCATCATCGGAGTTCAGTCGAACTAAGAGTTGCTCTTCTTCTAAAGCAATGCTTTTAGCTTGTATGCCAACGTTTTCCAGACTGCTCTTCACGCGATCCATGGTGCTGGTATCGATGGTCGCATTTCGGTTTGCGGAAATTTGAACTGCTGGATCTTCGCCGTAAATGTTTGGCAGCGCATAAAGCGCTGCCATCAATACGACAAAAATAACCAGCAGGTTTTTCCACAACGGGTATTTATTTAACACGTCGTGCCCCTGTTTCTAATGTCAGAGATTAGAGAGACTTCATTGTTCCTTTCGGAAGAACGGAAGTCACAGAACCTTTCTGAATGGTTACTTCAAGCTCGTCAGTCAAAGCAATAACAAGAAAGTCTTTGTCTTCGCTTACTTTAGTGATTTTACCGACCAAACCACCTTGAGTCAGCACTTCGTCGCCTTTGCTCAAAGCACCCATCAGCTCTTTATGCTGTTTGACACGCTTCGCCTGTGGACGATAAATCATGAAGTAAAAAATTAACGCAAACATGACCAGCATGAAAATCAATTCCATACCGCCACTGCTTTGTCCGCCGGCGTCTTGCGCGTATGCTGAGCTAATAAAAAAGTCCATAAAATTCCCTCAGTTAATTTAAATTTATTATTAAATTTCGGATAACCATCTCACGATATGGGGACAGTTACTCCAGAATGCAATTCAGTTTTTCTAAGGTCGCTATACTATCAGAAAGTTTAACGGCGCTCAGTATTATCAAATATCATATCCCAAACTTTTAAGCCTGCGCCGTAAACCTATTTGAGACACCTGCAAATCCCACATCATTTTTTCGGTATCAGAGCGGTTCTGCTCATAACTTTTTTTAATCTCTTCTTCCGACAAATCCTGCGCTGTACGAACCCCTTCAAAGCGCTGAATAAGCTGATATACCGATGCCCGGGAGATACCCAAAGTTTTTGCTGTTGCCTGCAGCTCAAACCGACAGCTGCGCAGTGTTTCCAGTAGCTCATCTCGACTAATACTGTTGGGTTTGCGATGAACACTGGTTTCATCTTCCCAGTGACCGGGGTTACTCGGCTTTAGCATAGATAAAAGTTGCGGATCGAGGTGCAGTTGCTCTTGCTCACGGCTATCAATAACGACCTGACGCGCTACATTTCGCAATTGTCGTACATTCCCAGGCCAATGAAAGGTCAGCAGCTGACTCATCAATTCCCCAGGAATTTTGACGTCATGAGAGCGGTCAGCGTAAAGCTTGCGCCACTGCTCACGTACAAAGTAGTCGAATAATAAACCGATATCTTCACGACGCTCGGTTAATGGCGGAATGAACAACTGATAAGCTGAAAGCTTTTCAATCAGCATGGACAGCATTGAATTTTCTTCGACGCTACTGGATTCCTGATGGCTGGTCAGCATAATACGGCAATTAATTGGCAGTGTTTCTTCTGCACCAACAGGTACAACAGACTTGCTTTGCAGCACAGTATAAAGCAAACGGTGTAGGCCCGGCGAGGCATCCTCGATATCTTCCAGCACAATAGTACCGCCACCAGCTTGTTCAAAATAGCCGGGTTGGCGGCTACCACCACGATAGCTACCAAACAATTCAGCTTCTGCAACTGCATCGTGTATTGCAGCCAGGTTTACACTAATAAAAGGCTGCTCCCGACGTTCGCTGGCCTGATGAATTGCAAAGGCGGCCTGTTGCTTCCCCACTCCGGCGGCACCTCTAATCATAACCGGTAAGTCCATCCCGGCCAGTTGGGAAACACGATCACGAATAGCTCGAATATCAGAGCTAATACCAAACAACACATCGTTATCATCTACCGAGGAATCTTGCAGTGGTAATAACTTTAAAAGTAAAACGATGCGGTGGTTTAAACCAATAACGACACCGTTATCAAGGTCGCTCTCTTTCAGAATATATTCGTCCTGAACACCGCGCCCGGCAATGGTGACCGTTGTTTTTGTGCTATGCGCCTTTAGCTTAATACGACCACCTGACTCGCGCTGAAAAATGATTGGCGAGCGGCTGATAAACTCATCAAGCAACGCTCTGCCAGCATTACCATTTTTAGCGAATTCAGGCTTGACCCTGCTTAAGTAGTCACTTCCCTGACTGTACAAATCCATTAACGCTGCGCGCTCACCAATCCGGGATCGATCAGGATGCACTGCGATCACTAACATTGGAACTCGTTGGTAGCTACTAACGAGATCATCAACTACATGTTTTGTCGTGTACTCGGTTGCACTCATTCTCGCTGATCCTTAGCCCAACAGCAGCTTTTAAATTGATGCCATCATAAAATTATGAAGTCTAAATAGCCAATCAATTTGTGCTGGGAATCAATAAAGGTTAATGACAAACTAAGTTATACCATTGCTACTTTTTGATGACTCATGGAATTAATATTTTACTGGACAGATCACGCCGGTGTCGCGGTTTTTGCGGTAGCCGGTACGTTATTAGCGTTTCGCAAAAAGATGGATGGTTTTGGCGTACTCGTTTTAGCCTCAGCGACAGCGATTGGCGGCGGTACAACGCGCGATCTTATTCTTGGATTACCGGTATTCTGGACACACGACCCAGTTTATCTATACACCATAATTATCGCCGCTCTGCTCACCATTATATGGCTGCGATTTAAAGCCTATATTCCCATGAACACACTAATGGTTGCAGATGCTATTGGTCTGGCCTTTTTCGCCACTATGGGCGCGGAAAAAACACTATCAGCCGGTTTCCCACCCTTTATCGCTATCATCATGGGCACCATATCGGCCTGTTTTGGCGGTATGTTGCGCGATGTTCTGGCGCGCGATATTCCAATGGTCTTAAAAAGTGAACTGTACGCTACCACCTGTATTATCGGCGCTACCGTTTATGTCGTGCTTGTACCCTATCAACCTTTAGTCGCATTAGCTGCGGGCATGACCTCAACTTTGCTCATTAGACTTGGAGCAATCAAGTTTAACTGGTCACTGCCCGTGTTCCGGGATCATCAGGATCATTAGCTATGTTGAGCATGTTTTGTTTCTTTAATCCGCGGGGTAACTCATGTTAAGTATGATTGGTCTGGTTGGCGGCCTTGTGTTGCTTATCGTACTCACTTTAAAAGGAGTAAACCTGTTTATCAGTGCCCCTCTGTGCGCTGTTATAGTCGCGTTGTGTAGTGGAGTGCCGCTACTGACCGGCGAGGTCAATTTCGTTAGTGCTTATATGGATGGTTTTGCCAGCTTTGTTGCCGCCTGGTTCTTTATGTTTCTACTCGGTTCTCTATTTGGTAAGTTCATGGAGGATACCGGAGCAGCCGACAGTGTCGCGAGTTGGATCATCAATAAACTCGGTCGCAAGCAGGCAGTTCTGGCGGTGGTACTGGCCTGTGCCATTTTAACCTATGGCGGTGTCAGCGTTTTTGTTGTCGCTTTTTCGGTTTACCCAATGGCGCTCAGTTTATTTAAAGATGCCAACCTGCCTCGACGTTTTATTCCGGCAGCACTGGCTTTTGGCTCCGTCACTTTTACCATGACCTCAGCCGGCTCACCGGAAATCCAGAACTGGATACCCGTAAAATACCTCGGCACTTCGCCTTATGCTGCCTGGGAAGTCAGTTTGGTAGTCGCAGTATTAATGGCAACCTTTGGCTACTGGTGGTTAAGAAAGATTATTAACCGCGCCATAGCTAATGGTGAGAAGTTTGAAGCACGTGAAGGCGACCCGATATTGCTGGAGCGGAAACTGCCCTCACCCATTAGTGGCTTAATTCCACTGTTAGTTGTTCTGGGGCTATCTTTTACCTTTCACGACACCTTGCAGCAAAACGCCCTGATAGTAGCTTTGCTGGGCGGTGTAATTGCTATTGCCGTTATTAACTTTAAGCATTTTCACAAACCCCAGACCGCCATTCATGAAGCTACCACAGGGGCTTTAGTGGCTATTGGTAATACTGCGGCAGTGGTTGGCTTTGGCAGCATCGCCAAAATAACTCCGGCCTTTGATGCCGCCGTTACTGCCATGACTAGCTTGCCAGGCAATGAGTTGGTGGGCGCAGCGGTTGCAGTAAGTGTTATTGCTGGGTTAACCGGTTCAGCATCCGGTGGGCAGGCTATCGCCTTACCTGAAGTAGGCCCGCACTACATGGCGGCGGGGGTTAACCCCGAGCAATTGCACCGTATTGTTTCGATCTCCTCAGGAGCGCTCGACTCGCTGCCCCACAATGGCTACGTAGTTACCACTATTCGCGCTATTTGTAACGAGAAACACAGCGCCGCTTATTGGGCGGTTGCCGCAGTAACTGTTGTGGTGCCATTAATGGGTTTAGCCGTGGCTATTGGATTGTTTATGCTATAAAAATGGAACTCAAGAGCCGCCCAAAAGGCGGCCCTTGAGCTTATCCTTAAGACTGTCTCCAACTTTGGCTTTTAACAGCTCTTCCAGTTGTTTGCTCTGTTCACCAGATTCATTGTCCCATTGAGTCAGATTTTCCAGCAAGCCTTGCTGACCACCTAATTGCTCTGAAACTTTGGCAGTAAGGTCAGCTTTTATTTCGGCCAGTTTTTCGTCGGCCTCGCCCATCGCGGATTGAGCCAACGCATCGCCTAATTGGTCATCTAAATCGGATTCAAAACTCAGCGATGGCCGTTGAATATCACCGCCAATGTTGGTGGTAATATCTAACCGCTGTAGTTGCTTTAAAGCACCTGCAACCGCAGAAGTCAGTTTGCTGCTGCCCTCGGCTTCTAAGTCAAGATTCAGCATGCGTACCATGGCTTTCCCGTCCAGTTTATTCTCACGAACTAGCACGGTTCCATCACTGTCCATCATGGACGATAAAATATTGGCACTGAGTTCGCTGCTATTACTAAGCTTTAGGTTATTCAGTTTTGCGCCTTTTAACTGCCATTGCTGCTTCGCATCAATGCCCAGGTCAGTCAGCGATAATTCGCCATTCAGGTTAAACGCATTCCACAAGTCGCTGTTATCGGCCCGAGCCTGATACGTCGTCGGCTGACCCAGTAAATTATGCTGGTGGGTAATATTTTGCCAGTCGACATCAATAACCGTACCGCCAACCATAAATTCGGTGCGCGCCTTTTTAATTAAAAACTCCGGTGGTGCGTTGTCATCGGCAAAGGAAATTCTCTGCCCCTCGCCGCGCACCGGCTCTACCGTTGCAGAGTTGTCCGAACGCGCCAGCATAGGCCCCAGCTGTTCATAGGCAAGAAGTACGTACTTACTCCACTCCCGCGCTTTTTCGCCTAATAACAAACCAGTCACGTTCTCTAAACCACTTCCGTCCAGACTGAAAAACGACTTAATTCGGTCAATATCGTTACCCGGCGCGTTCTTAAGGTCGGCTATTTGCTGTTGCACCACCTCTTTCGCCTGCTTCACTTCATCACGAAAGTTGCTGACCGCCTCTTTATCTGCCCGAATCGAGTCTTTTAACTCATCTAAAGCCTCTTTTCTCGCCGCAATATCAGCCAGGCCTTCTACTTTGCCTTCGGTAATTTGCTTAATTTTCTCTTCGTATTCTTTTATTTTGTCTTTACTCGGCAAAGCTTCTCTAGCTGCTTTAACCTCTTGTTCTTGCTGCTCGTAGGCAGCTTTGGCTTCATCAATCACCGTTTCTGTACGCAAATCAACCTGGCTGACAATATCGTCCACAGAAGGTAAAGACATGGTCAGTTTATCCCAGGACTGACTGGCCCAATTCTGCACGTCTTCCTGATCCGGCATGACATAAACGTCACCCTCGCTTTCCCGTGGCTGATTAACACGAACGCCGGTCATAGTCAGCTGTTCAATTAAGGTTCGGCCAAGCACAATTTCTGTAGGGCTGATGTCCGCTGAAGCTTCACCAACCTGTACCCGGTTATTTTTCGGTGCATTAGGGTCGGTGACCTGGATACCGGCCAAAGTCAGAGATAAAGGTACCCAGCTATGCTCCACTCGCTCAATATTAACTTCAGCGCCGTTCAGTCTTCCCAGCGTGTGCTCTAATGTAACTTTTATAATAGCGTCCAGAAACAACCAGGAAATAGCGACCAACAACAATACGAACCCGGCGAAAACGGCCAGTCCCGGCCAGCGAATGATACTGCGCTTCATACTCACCCCCTCAAGTCCGTATAGATCTGCCAGAAACGGCTACCGCGAATAACCTGCACCACGCGCATTTTCATTATTTGAGCCTGAATTCTTTTACGGTAATTGGCAATAACCCAGTAACTCAACGCAGCTACAAGCGGCGCGGCAATCAACGCGATAACAAAGCTGCCCATAGTTATGGTGTGATTAAACATAGACAGGCGTCCTAAGGCAGTTGCATACAGTGCTTCATAAATGCCCTGCCAGCCTGACGCTTCTAATAAGCTCAAACCGACACTGTGGAACCAAGGGTCCAGCAGGTAAGCAATACCCGAGAAAATACCAAAAGACACAATGAATAGACTGAGGTTTACGCGGAATATTAATGCCGCCAATAAAATTATTAAGTTATGAATTCGCCATAGCGGGGTTACCCCCATAAACATTCCTAGTACTACAGCTAACGCCAGTGCCCAGGCGCTGGTTTCAGAATTCAAAGCTTTTAACAGCTTTGCCAGAATTGTCAGCATTCACCTGACTCCTTTGAAAAAGATAAAACAGCAAATCTGCTTGTTATCCGTCGTCTTTCTAATATAGTGTGAGTTGCATTTATTACGCAAATAATAAGCAAATAACTTACATTATTTTTAACGACTTCTGAGTACTTTACGACATGCAGCAACACGTTCACCTTATCATAGATAACGCCGCCGACTGGCAGCCTTATTACCCTAGTCAAAGCCTACTCACCGCAAGTGAATACTTACAATCGGCACACTTGCAGAGTCGTTATCATGTTCTAAATTTGTGTAACGACTTATCTTACCTGTCAACCGGCTACTACGTTAGTCTGCTGGCAGAGGCTCGCGGACAAAGAGTTATGCCGTCGGTTGCGACTATTAATGACCTGACCAACTTTTCCCATTATCAGTTACTGATTAATACCGCCGACCGATCACTCACTAAATATTTGCAGAATCGTGACGAAAAGTCGCTGTCGCTACTGATTTGTTTTGGCTTATGCGAACAGCCTGAACTGGCTTCTTTTGCACGCCAAATATTTGAGCGCTACCCATGCCCTATTTTAAAAGTTGAACTGGAATTTAACGGTCGCTGGCATATTAACAAGCTGACATCAGGTGCGTTGAATCAGTTAACTGATGAGCAACAAAGCTTTTTTGGTAACTCACTGGATCATTTCAGTAAACGAGTGTGGCGCAAAGCGCGCACCCGCAAAGAGTACCGTTTTGATTTGGCCATTTTGTATAATCCGGACGAAGCCATTCCGACCAGTGACAAAAAAGCACTGTCATTGTTTATAAAAGCCGCCAAAGAGGCCGATATTGAAGCTGAGCTGATTACCGCAAACGATTTCAATCGTCTGTTGGAGTTCGATGCGCTTTTCATTCGCGAAACCACCCGTATTAATCATTATACCTACCACTTTGCGAAAAAAGCCGAAGCCAACGGTATGGTCGTCATTGACCACCCGGACTCCATTGTTAAATGTGCCAATAAAGTGTTCTTAAAAGAGTTACTGGATAAACATAAGGTAGCGACACCAAAAACAGAACTCTTGTTGAGCCAATCAGATATCGACTACGAAGCAATAGGCGAACGTTTGGGTTACCCGGTTGTGCTGAAAATTCCTGACGGTTCATTTTCTATTGGCGTGGAAAAAGCAGAAGACTTAGCCCAGTTTAAACAAGTGGCAACGGAGCTTTTCGAGCAGTCCACTATACTGCTGGCACAAGAGTATATGAGAACCGACTACGACTGGCGTATTGGTGTACTGAATAACCGACCCATATACGCTTGCCAGTACTTTATGGCGCGTAACCACTGGCAAATTTATAACCACAGCGAGTCGTCCTCACGAGGTAAAAGCGGTTCTTTTGCCACTTTAGGCGTGCATCAGGCTCCTAAAGATGTGGTGCGGCTGGCATTACAGGCAACCCGCTTAATAGGTGACGGCCTGTACGGTGTAGATATTAAACAAACACCGCAAGGCCCTGTTGTTATTGAAATTAATGACAACCCGTCAATTGAATCTGGTGTGGAAGACAAACACTTAGGTTATGAGCTGTACCGGCTGATTATGGCTGATTTTGGACGACGCCTGGATGAATACTGAGTTTCGCATTGAGCGGGCAGACAAGAACGACCTTGAACAATTAGTTTCTTTAGAACGTGCAACTTTTAATTACAGTTGCATTAGTCGTCGCAGTTTTAAACGAGTAATTGAATCCAGCCATAACTATTGCTGGGTAGCACGTTCAGGTAACGATTTAGCCGGGTATGCTATTGCCTTTACCCGGCGTAACAGCAAAGTATGGCGCCTGTACTCAATAGCCGTAGCTCAGAACTTTCGCGGTTTAGGGGTAGGTAATCTGCTTATGAATGAAGTGCTGAATTCGGCGAAAACCGCCGGCGCTAATGCCATGTCGCTGGAAGTGAAAAGCGACAACAAGGCCGCTATTCACTGGTATCAAAGCTGTGGTTTCGAAACCATCGATATTCTGCCGGAATACTACGATGACGGCAGCGACGGTTTCAAAATGCGCTTTACTTTTTGTCCGGAAAGTCAGTAAACACGCCCTCTACGCCAGCTTGTTTTAACCACTGGCGCAATTGCGCATGAGACTCCACGCCTTCGGGTAAGTCATCGGCCCGCAAGGTATAAACATGAACATCCAGACCTTTCTCTTCCGCTGACTTTAAAACACTGTCCCATTCAGGCTCACCGTTTTCATTCACTCCGGTCAATACGTGGTTTACCCACAAGCCGACACCTTCAGCGTAGCTTTTTACTGACTCCAGCCCGGCGCCCGTGCGCATGGCGCTGTAATCAATATCGGTCTCTCCCCACTCATTGTCACCCACCAGCTGAATTAACGGAAAGTCCCAGTTAAATTCACGCTTTAAGCGACGTAACACTTCCGGGTCAAAAGACTGCAGATAAACCGGTGTTGGCCGTTTGTCGTGGTATCCGTTGTGAGCCAGGACAGACATCACTGCCGCCGTCGCGTCGTACCCTTGCTGCTGATACCAGCGCGGAGATTTGATCTCGATATAAATGCCTGTCGACATATCCCGAACGCGATTCAGCTCCTGAATCAGTTTGATTTCCTCATCCAGCGTTTGTATAGGAAAGTGAACATCGGGGTGAGAAAACCGCTTAGGGTAAACCAGCTCATAATCTTTATGCCGGGCGACCATAGTTAACTGTTTAAGCTCTTCCAGCGAAAAATCGACCACATAGTATTTCCCATCGGGTCGGTGCTTTTCCGGGAATACTTCGGAGACATTGGTGACATGGTCCAGAATTTCATCATGCAGAACGACCGGAACGCTGTCACGGCTCAGTTGCACGTCTTGCTCTATGAAGTCCGCTCCCAGCCCATGAGCCATAACGGTGCTGGCCTGAGTGTGCTCGGGTAAATAACCGGAAGCACCGCGGTGCGCAATGTCCAGAAACTGCGGAACTTGAAGGTCATGGAACGGCGCATCCGGCGTCTCGTCCTGCGCCTGAACTGCGGTTGCTGATACCAATAAAAACAAACACCCAAAAATACGTTTAGTCATTGTTCCAGTTAACCTCTAGTACCTTATCGCCAAGCTCGCGATAACGCGTCATTAATACGTCAATGGGTTCCGGGTCAGGGTTTAACCCGCGTCCGCGCAAATATTCCGGGTTGTACAGCTTACTCACCGAACGTTCACCCAAGTCACAGGAAAAGGTCACAATGCGGTGTCCCGGACCTTTTCGTAAAGCTGCGGCCAACGCACCAGCCACGTTTAGCGCCGAGCTACTCCCCAGAACAATACCATCTTCGTCTCGGATATAACGTGACAAAGTCACTAAATCTTGATCGGGCAAATTAACCGCGTGATCAATACGTGCCTGGCGGAAATTATCCACTAGCCGCATAATACCAATGCCCTCCGTCATAGAGCCGCCATTCGACACATATTCGCCGCTGCGTAAAAACTCATAGATACCGGAACCATCCGGGTCAACCACCCAAACATCCAGTTCCGGGTTCTGCTCTTTTAAGAAGCGAGAGTTACCACCAATGGTGCCACCGGTTCCAGCCACAGACACCAGAGCGTCAATTCTCCCTTCGGTTTGTTCCCATATTTCCGGGCCAGTATGAAGGTAATGCGCACGAGCATTACTGGTGTTTTCAAATTGGTTAGCCCACCAGCAATCATCGCGTTCTTCCGCTAAACGGCGCGCCGTATGGTAGAAGTGGTTTTCGTTCTTAAAAGGAACCGGATCAACCGCCATCAGTTCACCGCCATGCAAGCGGATCATGCGCTCTTTCTCCGGTGTCTGGTCATTGGGCATGACCGCTAACATACGCAAGCCGTAAGACTTTGCCACAACAGCCAGGCCAATACCGGTATTACCGGCGGTACCTTCAACCACCGTCATACCCGGCTTTAACTCGCCGCGTTCCATAGCGTCATCAATCAGTTGCTTAGCCGCGCGATCCTTAATGGAGCCGCCCGGATTCTGGAACTCGCATTTAATAAAGATATCGCATCCGGTTAAATCAGACAGCGACGGTATACGAAGTAAATCCGTCTGCCCGATAAGATCGCTCTGCCGCGCGCCAACTCTCATGCCACTGCACCCTTAATCATTCGCTACTGTAGGTAAATAGTATCTCCCCTGTACCCTTTTGGTTCAATAGCACTTTTGGTGCAATGCACAGAAGGGGCGCACGTTTTTTGTGCAGAAAAATTACGTAAATATTATTTATTCATAAATATCAGCTAGTTAAATTCTGGCACGCTTCGTGAAGTTAAAGGGTTGCTTAACAATATTTTAATAAGGAAAGCACCATGAAAATGCTCGTTGCGTTAATCAAACCCTTCAAGCTGGAGGATGTGAAGCAAGCGCTGTTTGAAATTGGCTGTAAAGGCCTGACAGTAACCGAAGTCCGGGGAGTAGGACGTCAAAAGGGGCATACCGAACTGTACCGGGGCGCCGAATATCAAGTCGACTTCCTGCCCAAAATGAAAATTGAACTGGCGGTTCCCGACGAAACCGTCGAACGAGCTCTGGAAGTAGTCATTGCCGCGGCTCATACCGGCAATATCGGCGACGGAAAAATATTCGTTATGCCGCTGGAGCAATGCGTTCGCATACGCACTGGCGAAACCGACCAAGACGCCCTTTAAGGAGCCCATCATGGAAGCACAAAACTTACAACAACTCACTTTCGCGGTAGACACCTTTTACTTACTCATATCCGGGGCGCTGGTTATGTGGATGGCGGCTGGTTTTTCCATGCTGGAGGCGGGTCTGGTCAGAAGCAAAAACACCACCGAAATTCTGACCAAAAACATCGTGCTCTACGCCATCGCCTGTATTGTTTACCTGGTTATCGGCTACAAAGTCATGTACCCCGATCCTTCAACCTCAGCTTACGCGGCTGACGCTAATTTCTTTTTTCAGATGGTGTTCGTTGCTACTGCTATGTCGATAGTCTCAGGTGCCGTTGCCGAGCGTATGAAGCTAATGAGCTTTCTGCTGTTCTGTGTCGTGCTTAGTGCGGTCATTTATCCGGTACAGGGCTTATGGACCTGGGGCGGTGGAATGCTGACAGAATGGGGCTTTGTCGATTTTGCCGGCTCCAGCATTGTGCATTTAACCGGTGCATCAGCGGCACTTGCTGCGGTTCTTTTACTTGGCCCGCGCTCCGGTAAATACCTGAGTGATGGCAGTATCAACGCTTTACCCGGCTCTAATATGCCACTGGCCGCGCTGGGTACCTTCATTCTCTGGTTTGGCTGGTTTGGTTTTAACGGCGGTTCACAGTTAGCGCTAAGCACCGTTGACGATGCCAATGCCATAGCCCGCGCCATGGTAAACACTAATACCTCGGCCGCAGCTGGCACTATCGCCACGCTGCTATTTACTAAGCTGTTGTGGAAAAAAGCCGATTTAACCATGATTTTAAACGGTGCCTTAGCCGGTCTGGTTGCCATTACCGCACAACCTGTTACCCCAGAACCCTGGCTTGCCGGCGTTATCGGCTTTATTGCGGGGCTTATTGTCGTGCTCTCCATTATTGGGCTGGATAAGCTCCACATTGACGATCCGGTCGGTGCTATTTCGGTACACGGTGTGGTCGGTATTTTCGGTACCCTTGTGGTGCCGCTCAGCGATGACGGTGCCAGCTTTGTTATTCAGTTAGCCGGTGTCGGTACCATTTTCTGCTGGGTGTTTTTCAGTAGTCTTATTGTCTGGGCTATACTGAAGCTAATATTGGGCATTCGTGTAACTAAAGAGCAGGAATATATCGGCTTAGATCAAGTCGATTGCGGCGTTGAAGCTTACCCTGAGTTTACGTCGAAAAAAGACGGGTAAAAGGCTTTTTATTGCCAGTTTCGCCCATTCTTGATAACGTTTTTAACCATCATTTTCCGGAATGGGCGAACAAATATGTCGACATCACGAGAGTATGTTGAAGAGCTTTTAGCAAAAGCAGATATCCGCATTAACGGTGACAGAGCCTGGGATATGCAGGTTCACGATGAAACCGTATTTGATCAGGCACTGTCGCGCGGTAATCTTGGCTTGGGTGAATCCTATATGGCTCGTTTGTGGGACGCCGAATCGCTTGACCAGTTTTTCTTCCAGCTACTGCGCTCTGGCATTCAGGATGAAGTTAACCCCGCCCGCCTTATTTTTCATTCCTTAAAAAGCCGAGTATTCAACTTACAAAGTAAATCCAAAGCCTGGGAGGTTGGTCAGCATCATTACGACATGGGCAATGACCTTTATCAGTCCATGCTTGATGAGCGTATGGTTTACACCTGTGGTTACTGGGAAAAAGCCAAAAACGTTGATGAAGCACAACGACATAAACTTGAACTGTGCTGTAAAAAACTGGGACTGAAGCCTGGCATGCGCGTTCTTGATATTGGTTGTGGCTGGGGCAGCTTCATGCAGTATGCCGCTGAAAACTACGGTGTCGAATGTGTTGGAGTCACTATCTCTAAAGAGCAGGTAGCCCTTGGCAAGGAGCGCTGCGAAGGGCTTCCGGTAGAGTTCCGGCTACAGGACTATCGCGAGCTGGACGAACAGTTTGACCGCGTTATCAGCTTAGGCATGTTTGAGCATGTCGGTCAGAAAAACTACGACGACTATATGGATGTCGCTCTGCGCTGCACCAAAGAAGACGGCCTGTTCCTGCTGCACACTATTGGTAAAAATGTCAGTGACACCGCAGCCGACCCATGGATCAGCAAGTACATTTTCCCGAATGGCGAAATTCCGTCTATTTCACAAATAGGAACGGCACTGGAAGAAAAATTTGTCTGCGAAGACCTGCACAACTTTGGTGCCGATTACGATAAAACCTTAATGGCCTGGTTTGAAAACTTCGATAAAGCCTGGCCGTCTATTAAGTCACAGTTTGATGACGAATTTTACCGTATGTGGAAATACTATTTACTGTCCTGCGCAGGTGCGTTCCGTGCCCGCGACATTCAATTGTGGCAATGGGTGTTATCTCCTAAGGGCAGGGTTGGAGGATATTTACGGCCTCAACTTTAAGAGGCCGTATTAACCCGGCTGCTAAAATTCTGTCATAAAGATATTCCAGAAGACCAAAAACAGGGCTGCAATCAGCGGCCCTAAAACAAAGCCGGTAATACCAAACAACGACATACCACCTAAAGTAGAAAACAGCACCAGATAATCCGGTAACTTAGTATCACGCCCGACCAGAATTGGGCGCAGTACGTTGTCGGCCAGGCCAATCACTATTGCGCCGTAGGCAACGAGTATGGTGGCGGCTATCCAGCTGCCTGTCGCGTACAAATAAATAGATACCGGTAACCATACCAAACTGGCACCAACCGCCGGAATTAACGACAAGAAGGCCATAACCACACCCCATAGCAGGGCACCCGGAATACCCAGCAAGGCGAAAATTATGCCCCCCAGTGCCCCCTGAACTATAGCAACAACAATGTTTCCTTTCACTGTCGCCCGGGTCACACCGGCAAACTTACTAAAAAGCAGGCGCTCGCGCTCATCGCCCAGAGGCAAGGCTTTTACCATCAGGTTAATTAAAGACTGCCCGTCTCTTAGCAGAAAAAAGGTTAGATAAATCATCAACCCCAGACTGATAAGAAAAGAAAAAGTATTCTGACCAAAGGCTAAAGCCTCTTCAGCTAAGAATTTACTGCCGCTGGCTGCGCCCGAAGATATTTTTTCCCGCACGTCGCTGGCTTTAATATCAAACTGAGAAAGCAAGTCACTAATAATCGGAAAGGCTTTTTGAACATCATCAAAGAGCTTACCTGGGTTAATTTTGCCTTCGTCCAGACGCTGATAAAAGCTGACACCTTCCTGCACGAAAGAGTATGAAATACCCAGCCCAGGGATCACCACGATAACCAAGGCAATTAGCAAAGTTACAAGAGCTGCCCGGTTGGGTTTGTCTCCAAATTTCTTTTTCAGTTTTTGTTGCAGCGGGTAAAAAATTACAGCCACCACACAAGCCCAAAAAATGGCGCCCCAAAACGGTATAAGTACCCAGGCAAAGGCGATACTGACTAACACCATTGTCAGTAAAAATGCCCGCCTTTCTAAAGATTCCCGCATAGCTCATTCCTTGATGTTAATGATTCTCGGCTTAAATACTTGACAGAAGTTAAGATTGATAACAACCTCAAGGTAGCTAACTACCTAATTTATCACAACTGATAAGAATAAATGCCTAAACTTGAAGACCCAAACAGCTTTACCAGCTGGCTCAAAGAAAGTGTCGTCAACTTCACCGAGATGAACGCCGAAAAGCAGGTGTTCATGGGCTTCGTGTTGGCCGTACTTATTGCCGTGATTATCAGAGTTATTGAGATAACAGGCGGGCTTCCGAGTCTTTACGAGCACCTGCTTTACTTTCCCTTGATTTTTGCCGGTTTACTGCTGGGTTCACGCATTGGTGCCCTGGCTGGTTTCATGTGTGGTTTATTACTCAGCCCCTTTTCTTTTTCCGAGTCGCTGATAAACGGTAATGAAATTGTCGGCGGCTGGGTGCTTCGCATGGTCGCTTATACTCTTGTGGCCACTATGGCGGGGATGATTGCCAAAGTCATAAAAGAGTTAAGCGGTGCCGAACAAACGGCTAAATTCAAATATCAGGGAACGGATCTTCCCAATATAAACGCCCTGCTAAAGCAGCTAGAAGCCATTGGTCATAGAAAAGGTAGCTCACCCGATGACCTGGTCGATATTTTCAACTTCCGCTTACAGAATATGGATAAAATTCAACAGCAAGTCGGGACTGAAAAAGCCAACGAGCTGGTTAAGCAAATGGCAATACAACTGAAAAAGCTCCTTGGAGACCAGGTTCACGTCGGTCAAACATCAAGAAATGAGCTGGTCGGAGTTCGCTCTGAGGCTGAAGAAGATTCAAAAGAGCTAAAACAAAAAATAGAGAGTTTTCTGGAGCAACCCATAGTAGTTGACGGTGTTTCTTATCAAATGGACAGCACCGCTGGGGTTCTTCGAGTAAAACAACAACAACTTAAAGAAAACCACCAGAAAGTTTTCGACGAAGCTCAGTCTCATGCTTTCAATGCCTTTCAAAAGAAACAGCAGTTTTCCTTTCTGGATCAAAATGGGGCTATTGACCAAATTGAAGAGGTCACTTTCTCGCGTCAATTTAGCGAGGCCATGAAAAATAACGATATTCAACTTTACTACCAGCCACGTCTCAATACTAATTCAGGCTACTTTTCCGTGCTGGAAGTTTCGGCTAAGTGGGTTCACCCCAAGCGCGGCAGCATGAGTTTAGAAGAGTTTAAGCCAATGATAGAGGAGGTTTCTTTAACTCAGCAGTTTACGTCATGGATTATTCAACGAACTTTTAAAGACCTGCGGGTATGGCAAAAACAAAAAGTCACTGTACGGGTCTCTATAAACGTTAGCATTAATGACATTGTTGACCCGCTTGTACTCAATGTTTTAGCGCACGAGCTACAGGACACTAAGTTTCCGGCACAAAATGTTAATATAGAAGTAAGTGAGCGAGCCTTAATGTCACTTTCCGACAAGTCGAAACGCTACCTGGAACGTTTGCGCAGCATTGGTTGTAATGTTATCGCTTCGCACTTTGGAGAAGGCCGCTCCACTATACAGTCACTTTTTGTGCTGCCTGTAGATGCGGTAAAACTGTCTGAGGAATTAGTGCAAAAAGCCACGTCTCACAGCGATCAAAAAAGAGAGTTAGCCTCTATGGTCAAAATGGCCAGAGCGCGAGGTTTAACAACCATAGCTACGGGCATCAATGATCGCGCTAAGCTACTACTGTTAAAGCAAATAGGGTGTGAAGAATTACAAGGCTCTATTCTCAGTAAGTCATTGAAGAAATCAGAAATACCCTGGGCACGGATACGATAATGAGAAATGAAAGAGAGTTAACACTGCATAGAGCATCGCGTAAACGATTTTTCAAACGACCGGAAGTTATTCTGGCGCTCAGCTATATAATAGCCGCTATCATCTGGGAAATAGGCGCTAACGCCTTAATTCCTAAGTTACCGGTGGAAGCCGACACGAAAAGCACCTTAATTCAATGGGAGCCCTGGGCGTTTGTCGCACTATCCATCATTTTTCTGTTTTTCTTTATTCGCCGCATTTGGTTTTTACGGTTTAAAAAGTCTCGTGAGTTACTGCATAGCTATCTCGGTAACAGCCCAACCGTACACTACGAGCTTAGGGCTCTCGATTCCGGCTTCTGCGTCGACTGGGTAAGCACAAACTGCGAACGCATTCTGGGATACTCAACAGAAGAGGTAATGGCACCGGGCTGGTGGCTGAACAACATTCATCCTAACGACGTAAAAACAGTAAAGAAAACAGCTCTACGCGGCTTTGAAGAAGAACAATTTGTTTGTGAATATCGCTTTCGTCACCAACAGGGGCATTACGTTTGGGTTAGAGACGAGGTTCGCCGTAGCAGTCAGAAACCGCTGCGCTTTCAGGGATCCTGGACGAATATTTCTGCCGACTACTATGATACCACCAGCATTAATTCCGGGAAGAACTCAGAGCATGACGTGTTGTCAGGCATTGCGCTTTTGGACGGGCGCCGTCGGGTAATAGCGATTGATACACCATTTACCGACATTTCCGGCTTGAACGAATCAGCCTGTCTGAATTCAAGACTCGAGGAACTCCTATCAGCAACGGAAATTGATGATATTGACGGAGGCTTCCCCTGTAACCAGAGTATTTTGATAGTGGGTCGCGATATAGATAATCAGCGTTACTCTGCCATTTTAACCGTTCGTGAAGCCCCGGCTAGTTTCCCCGGGGAAGCGGCCTACATTGCGACCTTAAGCGATGTCACCCGAATGAAATTGCAGCAGCGGCAATTGCAGAAGCTGGCCTTTTTTAACGACTTAACTGGCTTACCTAACAGCAACTCGCTGGCACTGGATTTAACCCGGTTATTAGATGAATTGCCCAGCGACAGATTGGCTGCCGTCATTGTAATGAACGTTAATCATTTCCATCAGGTGAATGACCAGTATGGCCATCATATTGGCGATAAAATTTTACAGCGCCTGGCGCTTAGACTGAAAAAAGCCGTTCCCTTCGGTACCAAACTTTATAACCTCGGTGGTGATGAATTTGCCGTCGTTTTGAATCATATTGTTGAATACATCGATATTCAGAACATTATTCTGGAAATTCAGGCCGCGTACGAACCGCCATTCATATTGTCGGACAGCCAGCGGCAGGTGCAACTGGCAGCCAGCATTGGCGCCAGCGTTTACCCACTCGACGGCTACGATGCCGAAAAGCTTCTGGCTCAGGCCAATTTGGCAATGAACTCTGCTAAAGACGAGCACAATGAGAGCAGCACTTACTTTAAACAAGAGCTGGAAACCCGCTCTTACGATGAAATTCAATTAGAAGAAGACGTCCGCAGTGTGTTGCAAACCGGGCAAATGCAGTTGGTGTATCAACCCGTTCTTAATATGCAGCATCAGGTGGTCGGCGTTGAGGCTCTGCTGCGCTGGGAGCACCCCGACCTTGGCTCATTAAAACCCGACCAGTTCCTGCCACAATTTGATGCCAATGGCATGCTGGACACCCTGGGAGTATGGGTGGTTGAACAGGTTATCGAGCAAATTGATCTCTGGCAGGAGCAAAACACCGTTCCGGGAAAAATCGGTATTAATTTGGCAACCGAGCAAATTTCACAGAAGCTTTATCAGACAGTCAGCCAGTTTGTTAAAAAGACCCCAAAGCTAGCGGCAAAACTGGAATTTGATTTAAGTGAAAGCAGCTTACAAGAACCCCTGCCGCACACTCTGGAAATTATTGAGAAGTTACATCAGCTTGGTATAACTCTGGTTATTGACCGGTTCGGTAAAGGCGTTGCCAGCATGCTGCATTTGAAAACCATGCCGGTGAGCAAAATTAAAATAGAAAGAGAGTTTATTCGCGATCTTGATACTAACGAACGCTCGCGCAATTTGGTGCGTGCGGTTATTCGCATGACCTCAGAGCTGGGGTTGGAAGTACAAGCGGTAGGCGTAGAAAACCAAGCACAGTTAGATACACTCGCCGAATTTGGTTGCCACTACTGGCAGGGTAAGCTTTACATGTTACCGCAAACCGCCGACACCGTATTTACTCAGGACACTAACTAGCCCGGTCTGCCATTAAGGCCTCATAAACCTCAGTAATATGAGGGTCGTTGACGCCCAGTTGCTGTAGCGCCAACTGCAACTTGACCAGGTATTCGGCATTGGGCCCGCTGGGGCCGGACGAACGAGCGATATGGCTGGCAATTTCCGACGCCGTAGCCTCGCCAAGAAACGCTTCATTGTCTTCTGTCGCAATATAAACAAGGCCTTCTTGTTGGCTGCCGTCACGAAAACTCATCGGCGTAGTAAATCTTAAATAACCGTTTTTTTCACGATGATCTAAATGCTCGAACACATCGGGTGAGACTTTGTAGGCCATTCCCGTGCATTCTTCACCCGGAGTTTCTGTTAAAGTCAGTACCCTGCCCGGAGCTTCTGGTGTGCCTCTATGGTCGTGCGACCCTTGCCAGAAACGTCGTGACCAACCTTGTATTGAGGCAGCCGCCCGTTCCAGATACGGAAAGTCGACTTTATAAATCAGTGAGCCATAACCAAATAACCAGACAGCCTCCAGGCCACTTAAGTCCTGCCGCTCTTTATTCATTGCAATGGTATCGTGTGACATACTGCTCAGTTGCCTATTCTCGCTTGGTGCTTTGTAGCCTGACGTTTACGTCAGGAACTATATCTCACCTGACATGAAT
>NZ_DF266792.1:0-110795 GCF_000320945.2 Idiomarina sp. 28-8 | reverse complement strand
GCGGCTTGTAGCCGATACGGAAGCCGCCCCAATGTTTTCCATTTACATAAACGGGTACCGATAAGTCGTGCATAACCTCGCCGGTATCGCGTTTGTAGGTCTGTAACAATAACGTTTGCGTGTGAGCTCCGCAACGTGCCCCGGTTTTGTCATTAAATAGCCGACGCGAGCGGTTGCCGACCAGGTCTTTCTTCGGATCACCTGTTAACGGCTTATTAAACGCATCGTTGTGCCGCGCTACATAGCCTTTCGGGTCAGTGGCTATAGCGTAAATAATGTGTTCATGTCGTTTCAGAGTAGGCTCCTGAATAGCGGGTAATATACTCTCGAAAAACTCCGTGTATGGTGTCTTGTATTTTACCGGCTCGGTTCCGGGAACCGCTTGATAATCCCGGGAGAACAGTTGAGAGGACGTCAGCTCGCCTTGCTCAATAGCCTGATCTAAACGTTGCCCAATTTGTTTAGCGGCGTCGGTTGCGGCCTGGTAAATCACTTTATGTTCAGCATCGGCATCATTTTCAACCAAGTGCGCGAACAATTGCTCCGACTGCAATTCCAGTTGCTCGGCCTGCCCGCTTACGTCATCCAGTTGCTGGTATTGTTCAGATAAGTCTGAGTTTACAGAATGCAGAAGCTCACCATTACGGGAAAGATCCTCTGCGTTCTCACCCATTAACCCGGTAATTTTTTGCAGTTGCTGCTCCACGGTTTCGGCTTGTTCTACAATGCTGGCCAGTTGTTCAATAATGCCCTCGGTTGTTTCCGACTGCTGTTCAATGTGCTTTGACAGTTGCTCAATATTATTGACCGCAACCGTGGTTTCATTATGAATCGCTTCCACCAAATTACTCACTTCTACGGTTGCATCCGAAGTTCGTCCGGCCAGCGTTCTGACTTCATCGGCTACAACCGCAAAGCCACGACCATGTTCACCGGCACGCGCCGACTCTATCGATGCATTCAGCGCCAGCAAGTTGGTTTGCTCTGCAATACTGTCAATAACCTGGGTCACTTTACGAATATCATCGGCTTTAGCCTGCAGACCTCTGACCGCTTCCGCACTTTCTCGGCTGTCCGCCACTACCAGAGCTATCTTCTGAGTGAGTTGCTTTATTCTCTCGCGGCCTTCGTGGCTTATCTGCTTGGTTTGCTCTGCAGCAACAGCCACTTCCGATGAAAAGCTTTCTATTCCCTTCGCCCGTTCGCTCACTCGTGACGAGTTATCCACACTTTCTTTCAAACGCTCGACAATATCTGCCAAAACGGATTTAAAACGGCTTATCGCAAAACTAAGCTCTGCCGTTGCTATTGCATTTTTACCGGAGTTTTCGGCCAGCTGATCCGTGCCGTCTCCCTCAGAGGGCTCTTCATCATCCGCTATTCCGGCGGCGCTAAAATAACGGGCATAAAACCAGCTCAGGGCAATAAATAATAAGCTTTGCAGACATAACTGCAGCCACAACCAGGGCACAAAAGCAAGGACAAGGACACCGGCGGCTATTGCCAAAGCCGTTATCAATAAAGGAGGTTTCACATCAACTGTGGACATTTATCTGCTTCCGTAAGGCGTAAAAAACGCAACGTACCATGTATAATTATCGAACAGTTTCCATGAAACTTTATGCTGCTGCACTACGACCTTGGTAGCAGGTGCAGACGGGCAACGCACCCGCCTGCGGTTTTTAAGGTTGGAAATTAACGATTTTTGTCGGTATCAGAGTCGTTGTCTGAGCCCAATTCTTCCTGCTGACGAAGGTAACCAGCGGCCTCTTCATCAGAAGTCTTCGACTGCGATTGCTGCAATCTGTCCTGGTCTGTTGGAATGGCGCGGGTCTGCTCATTTAACTGATGTATCTGTGAGGCATTGCCCAAATCGCGATTACTGGTTATAGAAGCAATAGACTCGCGGTCTTTCAGGAAGTCGATAACATCCTTACGGATAGACGCCATTTCGTCATCCGATTTATGCATTTCCAGAATATGTCGCGGATGCTCCAGATTTTTCATTCCGGTTGCAGCAAAAGTTGTCGACACAATACGTGACACGATAACCCAGGGAGTAATACTACTGCGAACCAGCGTATTTTCTGAGCGAGTACTGTCGTGAATACCGGTACCGGTTGAAATTTTAGACTCAGTAAAGGTTCCTTCGCACTTAAAGTAAATAAGCATGGATTCAAACTGAATTTCCGCATAAAACAGATGCGCGATATTAGCGGCTAAACCCGCAAATGCCCGCAGGACATAGCCAATAAGATAAAAATGAACGGCAGTCATGACTACGCCTGCTAAGGTCATTAAGTCGCTATAGGGAGTCTCTTCAGTCAGCCTATAGTTCATGCTATCAAGAAGTTTGACCACATCGACTGTTGCATAGGCTAAGAAAAACGTAAAAACCACACCGATAATGAACAAGCTATTACCCAGCAACAAGCTGACCAAGCGCGATTTATCAAATAACCCGCCCAGTCCCATAGGTTTTACCTGAGGCTGAATTTCCTGAATCATCTCCCCGCTAAAGGCTCCTTTGCCGTCAACGTGTTCCTGCAAGTTAGGATCCAATTCACGATACACACGGTTTGGCACTTCGCGATAACGACGGTTTGCCATGACCAGATTGTCCAGGTTGATAAAAATCTCTTTAGGGTGCACCGACTCCTGCCAGTTTTCCCGTAATTCAGAGACTTCAGAAACCGGATTCGCATGGGCTAAACGTCTTTTCAGCAACACCACAGTGACAGCCGTGCAAATTAAAGCACCAACAAAAATACCAAATAAGTACCAACCCGCATGAAAGTCCGGCAACGCCGCATAATATTGCTCAACTGTTGCCGCCGTTACGTCTGTTGAAGCCATCCACCAGCTAACCACCAGCCCTACCACAACAGGCAATAACAAGGCGAAAGCAATAATCTTGACCAAATCACCACTGCCCATAGAGTCAATAGTCTGCTCTGCCCCGCGGGATATCGCCTTACCAGCGGCCTTCCATACGTGCATGATGTAAAGCGTCAATAAAACAGTGTAGACAGGGAAAGCCAGCACGCCTGCATCTCCGGCAAAACCAGCCAGGGACACAAAGGCAGCAAAGCCAAACGCAACCATTGCCGTAAGAGTACGCACCCAGGCGCCTAACAGGCGTTGCGCCATATTACGAATGGGATAAGGCATAAACAGTAATTTTGGAAATACCGTGTGAGCTATTCGCGCCAGTAAGCCTTTGGGCTCTATAAAGGTGCTGTTTTTACGGCCCATAAGCATTTCTTCCAGAGCCTGATCGTTATAAGCAACATAACGCGACTCTTCCTGCGCGGTACTGCGCTCAGACTTACTAAAGTTAGGAGCCAGTGACGTAGGGTGATTACGGCCAACAAAGTAACGCAGCATTGCCATAATGCCGCCGCTCAGTACTTTAATGCCGACTGCCAGAAGCGAAATACCGAAAATAGCCAGCACCCACCCCATAATCGGATCTTGCTTTACGGAACCAGCACCTGCTACCAGCAAATATACACCAAACAGCGATTGCACAACCCCACGAATACTGGTTACCAAGCCCTCTGTTTTAAACGGATTTTTTAATCCAAGATCAATCGAACCGTAATCAAACGCCACCGAACTTCCCCTACTCTATATGCCTATAAAAAATAAAGGCTTTAGGTTAGCGGTAAGTTAACTGCTGAGCAATAGAAAAATAAAAGCCTGAAAGCATTGAGCTCCATTGACATCAAGCCATGTGCGTAGCAATCTAAGCCTCTATTTTGCTATCAAGCGGCACAGACTATGAAAACCATCGTTGATCACCTGGCACAGTATGCGGCTTATCATCGGAACCGTAAGAATGTCATGACTCATCTTGTCGGTATTCCACTGATTGTTGTCGGCATCATTAGTTTATTATCACGGCCTGCGCTACCCTTGGACTACTTTTTGATTACCCCCGCCAACTTAGTTGTTCTGGCGGCGGTTATTTTTTATATCCGTCTGGATATCAAGTTAGGTTTGCTCATGACCATTTTGCTATGGCTGTCGCTGTCAGTTGGCCGCGACATAGCCGCATTACCAACCAGCTTATGGCTTAGCTGGAGCATTGGTCTGTTTGTTGTCGGCTGGGTATTTCAATTTATCGGCCATTATTTTGAAGGCCGCAAACCGGCTTTTGTTGATGATATTATGGGCTTAGCCATTGGCCCCTTATTCGTCGTAGCAGAAGTCGTATTTATGTTGGGCTTTAGAAAGGACTTAAAAGCAGCGGTGGAACAAAAATTATGATGGAACTGGATTACCCGCAGTGGTTTCATGATTGGGCGGCAACCCAACCCTGGGCCTACACAATTGGAGCCTGCTTTTTCCTTGTTATAGCGGTTTGGTTGTCTCAGCTTGTGACCAAACACGTTTTACTGCGTGGTATTTCCCGTCTGCTGTCTCAAACCCAGTTGGGCAGTGACCCGGGTATAGGCATTCGCGTTATTGTCAGCCGCCTGGCTCAGGTTGTTCCTGCGTTAGTGCTGTCCGGTGGTATTTATCTGGTGCCGGACTTACCGGAAACCGCCACCACAATCATACGCAACATCAGTATTGCGTACCTCATCCTGACTCTGGCGCGTTCGTTTAGCGCGGCCATGACTAGCGTTAACGAAATATACAGTCGTCAGCCTGACGCGCATACAAAGCCAATAAAGGGTTATCTGCAAATTGCGAAAATAGTGGTCTATGTGGTGGCGACTATTCTCATTATTGCCTCATTGCTGGACCGCTCTCCGGTTATTCTGCTATCAGGAATTGGTGCCATGGGTGCGGTTGCCATGCTGGTATTTCAGGACACCATTCTGTCACTGGTTGCCAGTATTCAGCTCTCATCTAATGACATGCTTCGTGTCGGCGACTGGATTGAAATGCCCCAGTTAAACGCTGACGGCGATGTCATTGATGTGGCACTGCATACGGTTAGGGTTCAAAACTGGGATAAAACCATTACGAACATTCCCACCAAACGTCTTATTTCCGAGTCGTTTAAAAACTGGCGGGGCATGCAGGAAAGCGGTGGACGCCGTATAAAACGAGCGTTATACATTGACCAGAACAGTATTCACTTTTTGTCCGCTGAGCAGAAGAAAAAGCTGAAACGTTTCTCGCTACTTAGCGATTATCTGGAACAAAAAGAAAAAGATATATCTGAATGGAACGCGGGTCTGGAAAAGAAAGGCTTCGACCCTATAAACGGACGTCAGGTAACCAATATTGGTACCTTTCGCGCCTACGTGAAACAGTACCTCAAGCAGCGACCCGACATACACGAAGGAATGACACTGATGGTTCGTCAGTTAAACCCGGGGCCTCAGGGTTTGCCCATTGAAGTGTACTGCTTTAGTAACGATACCGCGTGGGAAATCTACGAAGGTATTCAGTCCGACATTTTTGATCACTTGTTTGCCATACTGCCACAATTTGACTTACAGGTTTTTCAGGAAACCTCAGGGCAGGACGTTCGTTCGGCGGTACAAGCGCTGGAGCTTAAACCCAAAAGTGATGATGAATAAGTTAAGACTGAACTAACACTTTACTGTCATTAAGTCTTCATGTTTACGGAGTAATTTCTTTTACTCTGGGAAAAATGCATGGAGTAAAACAGTGAAGCAATTTAACCGACGTGACTTTTTAAAGCTATTTGCAGCAACGGGCGCAGCAGTCACCGTATCAACCGCATTACAGGGCTGTGCAAGTGTTGGCAAAACCAGTGAGCGCAGCTCCGTCAAGTTTGACCATGGCGTAGCCAGTGGCGATCCAACTTCAAACGCCATTTTGTTGTGGACGCGCGCCGTGCCGGAAAATAGTACAGAAAAACAAGTAGCGCTGGGCTGGGAACTGGCCGCCGATGAAAACTTTTCAAGTATCATTCGTTCTGGAACAGCCACAACAAGCGCCAGCAGAGACTACACAGTTAAAGTCGACGTTACTCAATTATCGCCAAACCAGCGTTACTACTATCGTTTTTTAGGTAAGAACAGCAAAAGCCCCTCTGGCAAAACGCAAACGCTTCCTGAATCTGGCTTAAAACCGCTGAAGTTTGCGGTTTTCTCCTGCTCTAACTACCCCGCCGGTTACTTTAACCCATACTCCGAAGCAGCAAAGGACGATTCTATTGATGCGGTCATTCATTTAGGTGACTACATTTACGAGTATGGCGCAGGCGGTTACGCCACCCAAGGTTCGCAAGAAATTGGCCGCGGCTTACCCGACAACAATAATACAGAACTTTTTACCCTGACTGATTATCGTCGCCGCTACGCGCTTTACCGCACCGACGAAGGGTTACAGGCACTGCACGCACATGCCCCTTTTATTGCCGTGTGGGATGACCATGAAATTAGCAATGACACCTGGAAAAACGGTGCAGAAAACCACCAGGAAGATGAAGGCAGCTTTATTGAAAGGCGCGCAGCCGCAGTTCAGGCGTATTATGAGTGGCTGCCTATTCGTCCGCCACAGGGCGAAGCCAACCTCACTATTTATCGTGATTTCAAATTCGGTGACTTAGTTGATTTGATCATGCTGGATACCCGCGTTATCGGACGTGATAAACAGCTGAATTATGACGACTACCGCGATGCAGAAAGCGGTCAGTTCAATACCCAAAAATTCCAGCAGGACATGTCTTCTGACCGCAGCATCATGGGCAAAAAGCAGTTACAGTGGCTGGTTAATAAACTGAATAACAGCTCAGCGCGCTGGCAAGTTTTAGGTCAACAATTGCTTATGGGGAAAATGAACTTTCCTTCGGCCGCATTCGCGGCAGATGACCGCAGTAAAGTCACACCACTGCTGTTACAAATAGCAGAGCTTAAAAAGCGCCTGCAGAACGGCGAAGAGTTAACAGCCCAGCAAAAGGCAATGGTCACTCAGGTTACTCCCTATAACCTTGATGCATGGGACGGTTACCCCATTGAACGAGAAATGCTCTACCGGGCGGCGCAAAAAGCCAATAAACAGCTGGTGGTTATTGCCGGTGACACTCATAACGCGTGGCACAGCGAGCTGCGCAGTTCAGATGGAGCTCACATTGGGGTGGAGTTTGCCACGTCTTCGGTATCATCTCCCGGAATGGAAACTTACCTAAGTCTGGACACAAAAACTGCAGAACAGCTGGCAAAAGCACTCCCTACGCTTATAGAAGACTTAAAATATACCAACCTGCATCAGCGTGGTTATATGAATCTCTTTGCATCCGAGGACGCGGTAGAAGCAGAATGGGTATTCGTGGACACGATTCGCAGCAAAGACTATCGGGTAGTGAATAAGCACAAAGCGCGCTACACGGGAAGTTAGTTTCTAGCTCGTAAAATAAAAAAGGGAACCATGACACAGGTTCCCTTTTCTCGTTTTAGCACAGTTTTACATACCAAACTTCTTGGTAAACTCTAAATAAAACAAACGCGGTGGACCAGCAATAAAGGTTGGGTTACCAAAGCTTCCGCCCGTATTCCCGGCATCAACCAGGTATTCTTTGTCGAATAAGTTGGTTGCTTTCAACGCCAGACTCCAGTCGGCAGAGTCATTATAAAGACCCAGCGACGCATTCACTAAAGAGACTGAATCCTGGCTAATATCGAGACCCGCTACCGGCGCATTTTCTGGCTCAAAGAACACTTCAGACCGATAAGTGCCGACTACAGAGCCACGCAATGCGTATTGGCTGGAAAGCGCCGCCTCGTATATAACCCCAAGGCTTGAAGTCCATTCAGGCTGAAGACGGAAGCGGTTGCCGGCTAAACTGCCGTTGGTGCTGTCGTCATCAATTTTCGCATCCAGGTACGCCAGGTGCCCAAACAGCTCAATGCCTGCGCCTAAATTCGCATTAATTTCAGTTTCGACACCAAAGTTCGTCGCAGAGCCTGCGTTTGCGGTGTAAAAGTTGCCCGAATCGTCCTGCAGCGTTACCTGAAAGTCTGAATAGTCCTGATAAAACACCGACGCAGAATAACGTACACGGTTTTCGGTTAAGTTTCCTTTAAGGCCGGTTTCATAATTCCAGATAACTTCCGCCGGAATTAAACCAAAATCCCCCACTGCTTCACCCTCTGCATCAAGAGTCGAGCTTACATCAACAACTTCAGAGCGCCGACCTTTTGAAATTGTAGCGAACCAATTGTTGTTGTCGTTCAACTTATAAAGAATATTAAAGCGAGGTAACCAGGCGTCTGAACTGTTGCTTGCAGAAAATACCTCGCCGTCAGTTGAAACAGTCGGCAACAAGGTTTGTGTTGGAAGGCCCAGCAAAGGCAGCAATTGGCTGTTCGGCATGGTCGCAGCAAAGCCACTTTCACGATCTTCTGAAACATAGCGGATACCCGCAGCAACTTCGGTTTTATCGTTTAACTGGTAAGTAAAATCGACAAAAGCCGACCAGGACTCATTGTCACCAAAGTTTGTAAACTCGCCTGCGTATGGAATTTCCTGCAAAGCGCCACCCGTTAATACCGGCGTTAGCTGGTTAACCGAACCGTCAGCATTAATACAAGGCAAACCACTTGGCAAAGCACCGGCGCAATTTAGGAAAATAGATTCTTCTGTGCTGAACGGTACGCGTTGGCTGCCGTCTTCTGTGAAGTAATTTATGCCCCACAGCATTAAGAGATTATCGCCGGCGTAGTTAAAGCGAAACTCCTGACTGAACTGGTCACCTTCTGCATCTTCCCCAAACTCCAGGAACCATGCCTGGGTGCCGTCTGCGTCGAACACTTCCAGTGAGTCGAAGCTGCGATAACCACTCACCGAGGTAAAGCTTAAGCGCGGGCTAATAGTCCAGTCTACGGTTAAATTAATGTCATCGACGGTTCTTTCCAGACCCAGCTTTTCACGGCCTAATACCGAGGCCGAGTAAGGGCTACCTGTCATTTCAACAAAACTGTAGGGGCTGGTGTCGCCGCCGGTCGGCGCGAAAATGCCATTCTTAAAGGAGGTTCCGGTATCTTCGTTTTTCTCATAGCTGTAAATTAAGTCAGCGGTCACCACATCGCTGGGCTGAAAGCGAAGAGAACCACGCAAGGCTTGCCTGTCAACGCCGTTCATGTCGTCCTGACCCGGCGCAATGTTCTCAATAAACCCGTCGCGTTCGCGGTAACTGAACGCCAGCCGTCCACTGACTAACTCGCTACCACCATTAATGAAACCACCCAGTCGTTTCTGAGATTCATTTCCTGCACCAGCGCTTAGCTCGGCGGAGAAGCCAGGCTCTGGCTTACGAGTTATGACACTAATGGCGCCAACCGATGCAGCCGTACCAAATAACGTTGCCTGCGGGCCTTTAACCACCTCAACACGCTCTATATCAAACAGTTCAAAGTAGGAGCCACGTGAGCGTGAGACATCCACTCCGTTGTAATAAACCGACACCCGCGGAGATGCCTGAGCCGAACCGCTGTCTGAGGTAATGCCACGAATAACAAAACCAGGGTTATTCGGGCTTTGTTCCTGAATAACCAAACCCGGCGTCAGATCGGAAATCATATCCAGTTCGTTTAAGCCCAGCTCGTCCAGACGGCTTCCTTCAAACGCACTGATACTGGCAGGCACATCATTAATAGACTGCACACGCTTTTGTGCAGTCACTTCAATTCGCTCAAGTTCATCTGAGGTGTCCTGTTGCGCAAAAGCAACCGGCGCACTTAACGCACAAAGCGCAGCAACAACAGAGTTTAATACTTTATTTGTTGGGAACGGTAATGCCGATGTTTTCTTATAAGTAGTCATAACCCTTAAAACCTTAATGTGAGTGGTTAACGCGTTAACGCCGGGCTAATGTACTGAGGTCAGTTGACGATACGATGACGAATAAATGACGCATTTGTTGCTGATCTGTCAATTTTGTTGAGCCGCCTTATAAATACTTGTATGGTCTCTAGTCCTTTATATTTAAAAACATTAAAGCGGGTGGTATTACTTGATAAAGCTTCCTCCAAAACTGGCAGTCTGCGCGCTTATTATTTTCTGCCTGACTTATTCTCATGCCTCTGCTGGTGACAATTCTTTGCAGCAAGTGTCTTTCCAGTCAGTGCTCGAACTGCCTTCCGGCAGCCCCGATAACAGCTACAGTTACGGCTCTCACCCCTCCCAGTTTATTCAGTATTGGAATGCACCAAAGCAGCCAGACACGGCCGCTAATGTGATTTTTATTCACGGTGGTTGCTGGCTAAAAGAATACGATATTACTCACACCAACCCGGCAAGCAGCGCAATGAGAACAGCCGGCTTTAATGTCTGGTCTGTTGAATATCGCCGTTTGGGCGAGCAAGGCGGAGAGTGGCCAGCGAGTCTCAATGACGTGAAAACCGCAATTCGCTTTATACAGCAAAAGCTCAATAACCAGCCGGTAGCGGTTATGGGCCACTCTGCCGGTGGGCACCTCGCACTTCTGGCTACCACCCGGAATACGCCCTCGGCTGAAAGTATAAACGCAGTTATTGGTCTGGCCGCCATTACTAATATGGTCAGTTACACTCAGGCGCAAGGCAGTTGTAACCGCGCCGCCAGCAACTTAATGAAAACAGCTTACACCAGCGAAGAGGACTACCGTACTGCCAGCCCCAAAGCACAAAAGCTCCACGCCAACACCTGGCTGATGCAGGGTACCAAAGACAAAATTGTCCCCATGAGCCAAACCGCCGATCTCGACGTAAAAACAGAACAACTTGAAGGCGCAGGTCATTTTGACTTGATACACCCGAATTCCTCCGCGTGGGAAGCCATTATTCAGCGACTGAACAAAGAGCTAAAACCATGAACCTTACTGACATAAAAGAACTCGACAGCATTGACCCCTTTGCCCTGCACCGTGAACAATTTCAGTTGCCGGTTAATAAGGTTTATCTGGATGGTAACTCGTTGGGTGCCATGACCAAAGGAACGGCAACCCGCTTACAGCAGGTTATTCAGCAGCAGTGGTCGCAGGATCTTATCAGTAGCTGGAACGAACATGACTGGATTAATCTGCCGCAAAGCGTCGGCGAGAAAATTGCCAGCCTTATTGGCGCACAGCCGGAGCAAACCATTTGCTGTGACTCAATATCGGTCAACTTATTTAAGGCACTGGCAGCGGCACTAACCATCGCGCAACGTCAGGATTCCGACCGCAACATAGTGCTATCCACCAAAGACAACTTCCCGACAGACTTATACATGGTGCAGGGAATTTCACAGTTTTTTGGTGAACACCGTTGTCAGCTAAAGCTGGTTGATGAAAACGAGCTGGAGCAACAGATTGACGATAAAACCGCAATAGTTTTAGCAACTGAAGTGAATTTCAGAACCGGAAGACGGCTTGACGCTAAACAACTTATTACCAGCGCACACAGCCACGGAGCCCTGGTTATTCTGGATTTAGCCCACAGCGCAGGGGCAATGCCCGTGCACCTGGACGACTGGAAAGCAGACTTTGCGGTTGGCTGTACTTACAAATATCTAAATGGCGGCCCCGGCGCGCCAGCCTTTATTTATGCCGCAAAACGCCATCATCAGAATATGAGTCAGCCTTTAAGCGGCTGGTTCGGACATGCCCGCCCGTTTGATTTCACACCAGACTACGAGCCCGCTAACGGCATTCAACAAATGCTAACCGGCACTCCTTCCATTCTCGCTATGGCCGCGATCGACTCGGCGCTCGAAGCTTTTGAGAATGTGGACCTGGAAAAGTTAAGAGAAAAGTCTTTACAGCTGGCTGAGGTTTTTCATCAATTATTAGAAGACGCGGCACTGGGTAGCAGCCTACAGCTTATTTCTCCACAGCAACGTGAACAGCGAGGCAGTCAGTTGTCGTATCGTTACGAGCACGCTTATGGGTTATGTCAGGCACTTATTCAAAGAGGCGTAATAGCTGACTTTCGTGCCCCAAATTATATCCGCTTTGGGTTTACCCCTCTTTATAACAGCTTTGAAGATATCTGGAAGGCCATTGAGCAGTTGCGGCAAGTTATTGAAGCCAAAGAACATCTCGATTCTCGTTGGCAAAGTCGTAATACCGTAACCTGAAACAAAAAAGCCTCAGCCGATGTATTCGGCTGAGGCTTTTCATTACCATCTTTTTATCACCAAACAATAATTACATCATTTTCGCGATTGGAATTTTCTGACCGTTCAGTACACCTTCACCGTTTTCCATCTGGAATTCGCTGCGGTACTCGTCGTCTTCTTCCTTCAGCAAACCTTGTTGTATGTACATATCAATCATCATTGGTGCTTGTTGTTCAGCCATTTTCTGCAGTTCAGCTTCATCGGCACCAGGCATTTGCATACGCATTGTTGACAACATCTGCTGTTCAGCAACCCATTTCAACAACGGCTTATCAATAGCAATGGATGAGTCAACAATCAGGCTGGAAAGCCAGAATTGCGTGTCTTCCATATTGTCCGGCATTTGGTTTACACCCGCCAATTTAGCGCTTAGATCACCTTTAAATTCGCCCGGCTCCATTTTCCCGCTAAATTCACTAATAACGAACTCAGGCTCTGCCTGCAGTAACTTAGGTAGGTTTTCCTTTACCAGCTTTTGCGTCGCAACTTCTATTTCGTCGGGGTTCTGGTCATAAATCTTTTGCATCATTTGGTTATAAGCAAGCAAGAACTCAGAATCGATGTTATTAAAAGCCATCTTTAACTTCAGATCGTCAAGGTCAAAGTCTTCGGCTTTCAGCGACTCTACAGAATAGTTCATATCAATATTCATGCTTTCTTTGTCGTCGCTGAAATAACTAACGAATTCAATTCCAAGATCTTTCAATTCAAACAGGTCGACATCATCCGGCTGGCCTACAATGATTTTATCAAGCTTCATAGACATTTCGCCTTCATAAAGCTCGCCCTTCACAATTTCCAGCATGTTGCCTTTAGCTTCAGTGCTTATTTCAAACTCACCAATGCTGATAGCCTGGCCCTCAATAAGACCTTCTGCGCCTTCCAGTTTTCCTTCGTAACTGAACTCATCCGAAGAAATGGAACCTTCACCTTCATAGCCAGTAAAGGTCAGTGACGTTTGCTCATCATTCGGTTTAGAACTGAACGCGACAATTTCATCGTCATAACTAACACCACCAAAAAAACCTGCTGAACCCGTCAGGTGATAAAAAGGCGTGTTCTCTTCCCATTCAATATACTCACGTAACCCATCGTCCTTGGCATGAGCTTCAAACGAAGCCATACCCAGACCAGGAGAAAATTGAGTCAGAACCGGACCGTGCTGAACATCAATAACCACTTCAAAAGACAAGTCATCAGGTGCTGACCCTTCCGGGTAAATAGAACCGAAATCTACGCCCAGCGATATTGTTGCAGTTGAACCGAACCAGCCACTATCAAACGAGACCATACGAGCGTTATAAGCGGGTAATTGATTTATCACTTCCACGTGTTGCTTTAACGCACCCTCAACTTGAGGGCCAACGAATTTAGGGCCAATTAGAGCGCCTGCAACTATGACGATACCGACGCCACCAAGGAGTCCTTTCTTATTCATAATATACCTTTCATTTATAGGGCTGGATTGTAATTATAATGTTGTAAATGATACAGAAACTTTTTAATAACGGCAAAGTTTTTGAGTGTAAAGGAAGGTTAATGAAACCCACGCGGATAATGATCAATAAGTAAAAAAATGGGATAATGGCGTCTATTGCTCGCTGACAGCAGTCAACTTATCAACCGCGGTGCCCCTTAAATGGAAATCAATGTAAACTTTCTCGACAATATGCGCCTTGAGGCAAAATTCGATGACTTCACGGTTATTTCGGATCAGCCTATTCGATACAAAGGCGACGGCTCCGCCCCCGGCCCTTTTGACTACTTTCTGGCGTCTTCGGTTATGTGTGCGGCACATTTCATTCGACTTTATTGCGACACACGCGATATTCCAACCGAAAATATCCGTATTTCACAAAACAACGTTGTCGACCCCGAAGACCGCTACAAGCAGCTGTTTAAAATTCAGGTTGAGTTACCGGCCGATATTTCCGAGAAAGACCGCAAAGCCATTATTCGTGCAGCCGAGCGTTGTGCTGTTAAGCGCGTTATAGAAAACGATTTAGAGTTTGACGTCGAAGCCGTTGAAAGCATTACTCAGGACGCTCAGGCGTTACTGACCATACGCCCGGACAGCGACAGCCGAACCTTTATTGAAGGCAAAGACTTACCGCTGGAACAAACCATAGCTAACATGACGGCGATACTGGCCAATTTGGGCATGAAGATAGAAATATCCTCCTGGCGTAATATTGTCCCGCATGTCTGGTCGCTGCATATTCGCGATGCCGCCTCCCCTATGTGCTTTACCAATGGCAAAGGCGCCACCAAAGAAAGCGCTTTATGCTCCGCACTGGGCGAGTTTATTGAACGTTTAAGCTGCAACTTCTTCTATAACGACCAGTACTTTGGTGAAGAAATAGCAAACGCCGAATTCGTACACTACCCCAACGAAAAATGGTTTAAATCCGGCGCGAACGACGAGCTACCCGCGGAGATCCTCGATGAGTACTGCCGTGAGCTTTATGACCCGGAAGGTGAACTGCGTGGTTCACACTTAATTGATACTAACTCAGGCCGTGCTGACCGCGGTATTGTGTCCTTGCCATTTGTGCGTCATTCCGACGGCGAGACGGTTTATTTTCCGTCGAATTTAATTGAAAACCTGTATTTAAGTAACGGTATGAGTGCGGGTAACACGTTGCCCGAAGCACAGGTTCAGTGCTTATCAGAAATTTTTGAGCGCGCGGTTAAAAAGCACATTATTGAAGACGAAATTGCCCTACCGGACGTACCCCAAGCGGTGCTTAACAAGTACCCGAATATTCTTGAAGGAATAAAAGCCTTAGAAGAACAAGGCTACCCGGTGTTGGTTAAAGACGCATCATTGGGCGGTCAGTTCCCGGTGGCCTGTGTTACCTTAATGAACCCACGAACCGGCGGTGTTTTTGCATCGTTTGGTGCGCACCCAAGCTTTGAAGTGGCGCTAGAGCGCAGCCTGACCGAGTTATTGCAAGGCCGCAGCTTTGAAGGTTTAAACGACCTGCCGGCACCAACTTTCAACTCCATGGCCGTAACCGAGCCAAATAACTTTGTTGAGCACTTTATTGATTCGTCGGGTGTGGTGTCCTGGCGTTTCTTTAGCGCTAAGTCCGACATTGAATTCGTTGAGTGGGACTTCAGCGGCTCTAACCAGGAAGAAGCCGATACGCTGTTTGGTATTTTGCAGGACATGGGCAAAGAAGCTTACGTAGCCGTGCATGAAGATTTAGGCGCGCCGGTATGCCGTATTCTGGTACCGGGCTATTCTGAAGTTTACCCTGTGGAAGACCTTATTTGGGACAACACCAATATTGCTCTGCAATACCGTGAAGACATTCTCAACCTGCACCGCTTAACCGATGATCAGTTAGAAGACTTGGTCGAACGCCTGGAAGACAGTCAGCTTGATAACTACATGGATATTATCACCCTGATTGGCATTGAGTTTGATGAAAACACCGTCTGGGGCCAGCTCACTATTCTCGAGTTGAAGCTGCTAATTTACCTTGCACTGCAACGCCATGACGACGCCTTCGAATATGTAGAAATGTTCCTGCAATTCAACGACAACACCGTTGAGCGCACGCTGTTTTATCGTGCTGTTGAGGCCGTGCTGGAAATTACTCTGGACGAAGAACTGGAATTAGAAGACTACCGCTACAACTTAGGCCGCATGTACGGTGAAGAGACCATTGAGGCCGTTATAGGCTCTGTTAAAGGCACCACACGTTTTTACGGCCTGACACCAACCAATATGCAGCTTGAAGGTCTGGACAGACATTTACGCTTAATAGAAAGCTACAAAAAGCTGCATGCGGCACGGGCTGAACGGCAGGTTCAAAACTAAAAGTTCAGCCCGACAAAGGCGCCGCGGTTACGCTTAGCAACAGCCTGCATAAAGGCAGCGAAGGTTTCTGCGTTGCCTTGTGCACGGCTAAAGCCTATTCCATGAATACGCATTACCGGCTTGCCATCGGCTCCCTGGTTCTGGCTGGTTATTTGCCGAACTATGGCGTCTAAGTCACTGGCGCGGTAGTCATCACCAAAAACGTACAAGCTGGTTGTGCCCTTGGTTTTTTTATAAAGGTTAATGGCTTTCAGAATACCCAGCTCAGGCGCACTTTTACCGCCGGTAAAGTTTGGCATTTGTTGCATGGCCATTTGTCTGAACCGTTTGCTATCAGGTAACCAGTCACCCGCTTTACTGCTGAACATAAAGTCACCGTCGGCAGCCATAATCTGGAAGCCCTTCATTTTTGGGTGACTTTCTATAATGTCGTTAACTACGCTAATGACCCGGTTCCAGCCCCGGCCCCCCGACATAGACCCGGAATTATCAATAACAAAAACTACGTATTCAGCGTCGGTTGGAATACCACCTACGTCATCATCCGGTGTGTCAGTGCTGTTCGGCGTGTTTAGCATTGCGGTGGCTTGCCGTATTTCAGCCCTTAACGACGAGGCTTTATCCTGCAACTGTTGCAGGGTTTTCTGTGCCCGCGGAATAGAGCTTTCTAAATTCTTTTCCTGTTCGGTGACTGACGCCGTTTTCTGCTCGGCAGCGGACAGTTCATCCTGTTTGTCTGATAAAGCTCCCTGAAGCTCCTCCACCGACTGCTGCGCCTGCAATACTTCTGCAACTAAGGTACTGAGGTTAGCTGGCCCACGCTCGGTGTCTTCGGTACCATTTTTCGCTAACAACACCAGCATAATCACCGCACCAAAAGCACAGGAAATAATATCCAGAAAAGAGAGGTTAAAAACCTCTATTGGCGCACGCTGAATTTTTCTCATTATGGCCACTCCGGAGCAGGTGATAAGAATGTGCCGCCGCTGACCCGCGACCAGTTCCAGTATAGCGGTGAAGCGTAGGGGTCACCTTCTATCGGCAGAAGAATAATATTGTAACGAACGCCTTTAGGCGCGCGCTTGATGGTCTCAACCATCAATGCCTGACGGCAGTCTGAGGAGATGGACTTTTTCGTCGAAATAAAGTTACGACAGGAAATCGGCAGGCCGTCACCCAGAGTTGGCAGGCCATCCGTTACAATATACACGTCGGTAATATCCGGGTTCGTCTCAAATAACGTACTAATGCCCAGCTGAAGGTTGGTGCCGCCCTCTGGCACAACCGCGCCTAAGTCCTTCACAATAGAATTCATAGAGCCACTGACTGATGCTGTACTCACATTACGCATGCCCAGTCGTTTGGCGGTATCGGAAAAAGTCACCACGCTCACTTTTGAGGTTTGCGGCAGCCGTGCCAGCAACCATTGTGCAACCCGCCGTGTCCTTATCCATTTAGCAGTAGACACTTTTTTGCTGTCGCTTAAAGCCAGTTTGCTCAGCACGTCAATTAAGTTGTCGCCCATCATGGAGGCGCTCTTGTCCACCAGAATGCCTATTTGCTCGCCTTCCACTTTCATGCCGGTGATAAAGTTCTGCTCACCCGTACCCGAAAGCTCAACGTTTGCTGACTTCTCAACTTCTTTGGACAAGGCCGCTAACTGGTTTTCCAGATCGGCAACTACGGCCAACTGAGTCGACAAGTCCTGCAGAGCTTTGGTTTGTTCCTGGGTGGTGTCGTTTTTCGCTTCTTCGGAATCTTCCTGCTTAGCCGACTCCAGCGCAATTTTGTCATTAATTTCGTCAATGGATTTTTTCAGACGCTGCTGCTCGTCCATTGACGCCGCCAGCTCCTGCTCAAGCTTTTCTTTTTCTTCTGAAGGGTCGGGCGTAAAAGCTTTAAAATCTATCAGGATAAAAATAAGAATGACGGCGCCCAGCCCGCATGCCATGACATCCAGAAAAGATAAATTAAAGCCGTCGCCAGCCTGGCGTGTTCGTCGCATCTGAGTCGCTCAATTAACTGTGTAAATGAGACAGCAAGTGTTTCTCGCAGGACTCTTGCGTACGGATCACCATCTTGTCCTGACGGCTATTCAGCAAGTGCATAAATAACATCAGAATCAAAGAAATGAACAGTGCCACCAGAGTTGAGTTAAAAGCCACACCCAGCGATGCAGTCATACCGGCAATGTCACCATCCAGTGCTTTGTCGGCCTGCGCCAGCGCCGAGCCAATACCGCGAACCGTACCCACGAAACCAATAGACGGAATAGCCCAGATAATGTAGCGGATCATGTTGTTGCCGCTTTCTAACTGAATGGCAATATTGTCTACCGACGACTCGATGGTGTCAGCCGCATGCTGAACGTTTTTGGTGTTCTTAAAACGACGAATACAGTTAATCCAGGTGCTGTATGCGGGGGTTTCTTTATAGGCCGAGCTTTCTAAATCATTTAATGCCGCATCAACGTCCAGCGCTTCCGACTTGTCGTAGCTTTCCAGTAAGTCGCGCGAATAAATTTCTTCTTCGTCAATTAGCCGCCACAGCTTGTACAGCATAAGGAATAAGCAGAACAACATAAGCGAAATACACACCTGCTGTTCAACATCTTTGAAGATGACCGAAAATGCAGTTAAAGCTTCTGTCCCTTTCTCTGCCATTGCCACTTCGGCCGCCGGGCGAATAAGTCCTGCATACAGCAAATGTATCAGGGTAAAAATAGCCAGTAGCACACCACCACTGACAAAAAAGTTAGGGCTCATTGAAAGCGTATTATTTTTAGACATTATGCATTCCGGGCGTTAAATGTTGGTGGGGAAATCTTGTGGTGCATCCAAAGACACAAAGTAGGCCGTCGCGCTGCCGGCCAAAGCCAGCAGTATGACGCCCAAAATCACGCGTTTCTTCATGATGTTTCTCCTCATCACTCATGATACCGGGCTATTCTAAAGCCGATATCCTCTGCCGAAGCGCTTTCGCCGTCGCGAACGCTGGCACGAATATTTTTCAACCGTCCAGTTTTATAAGACGCACCTTTTACCACATTTCCATTGCCGCGAGCCGCACCAAGGTAATCGGTGTAAACCCGGTCAAGGTCGGGAGGGTTTAAAGTGTAGCTGTCGTGCACCCATTCTTTGACGTTACCGTCTAAGTCAAAAAAACCGCCGCGCTCTGCTTTAAAACTGCCTACCGGTGCTTTACCGGCAAAACCGTCATTGTAGCCACGTAAAATGAAAGTTTGCTGACCTTTTGCTGACTCATCGGCAAAGTTGCCCTGCTTGTCACGCAGGTGATCCTGACTGCCCCATACATAAATAGTGGAGTCGGCTCTGCGATTAATTTTGGCTATGTATTCCCATTCGGCTTCGGTCGGCAAGCGGTAACCACGCGAGCTCGCATCGGTTCCTACCACTTTACCATTACTGATTTTATAAAAAGGCTGCAAGCCTTCCTGTTCACTCAGCCAGTTAGTAAATAAAGCAGCTTCGTCCCAGGACACATTGGTGACCGGCATTTTAGTTTTGCTGCCCGAGCCTTTAAACGCGGCGAACTGCGCTTCGGTAATTTCATGGCGCGATATCCATACATCACGCGAGAAATCCACTTTCACCTGGTGCTCATTGCGCCCGCGACTAGGTTCATTAACCGGCGAGCCCATAGTAAATTTTTTCGGCGACAGACGGTTCATTTCAATGCCCAAAGTACTGACAAACAACGGCTTGCCTTCTTTTCTTCTGGCATCAAACTCGCGCAGCATCTCGGCTTTTACGTTCACCAGCCGCTCGCTGCTTGGCTGAAACTCTTGCTTGACCGTACGGTAACCGGTTTTACGAAACTCAACTTCTGACGGTAAAGCCTGTAGCTTGGTGCGAAGCGGCGTAACGCCCTGCTTTTGTCCGTTAATGTACAGGTCGCTGGGTTCGTTGGCGGTAAAAGCTACGTCACCCATTTCCGGGTCTAAGTTAAAGGTCAGCTGCTGGTTTTCGGCTGGACCCAGCTTAATGGTCCGGCTTTGCTTAATGTAGCCAGCCTTTTCGTAACGAATAACGTGTTCTTTATTGGCATCAACGCTAATTGGATTTTTTGCCGGTGCGCCGTTAACCAGCAACGCTCCGCCCTTCGGACTCACCGAAACATTAACGGTTGCCTGCACTGGCTGAAGACGGTAATTACGCTTAGGTTCTTTATTGCGCACGGTTAAAGACACGGTGTCCGTTACCGGTTCATACCCCGGATAATTCACCACCACAGGGTAGTCGCCACCCACTTTAGCAACGGTTACCGGTGTTGAACCAACCTCTTTGCCGTCAAGGGTAACCGACGCGCCAGCCGGGCTGGAATTAATAGAGATAGTGCCACTAATAGGGGTTAGCCGAATTTGCTCTTCAACCTTACCGTCTATTAACGCCTCAATTGCCACTGAAGCAGGCTCGTAAGCCGGATGCGAGGCCGACACCGTATAAGTTCCGGGAGCAAATTCCCCCTCAAAGGTAGAAGCTGTTTCTCGCTGCTCACCGTTAACTGACCAGACAATATCATTTGCGCCCGGCTCTGTTGTTATCGTCACTTTTGCCGGCTTAGGCTCCAGCTCAACTTCAATGGTTGAAGGGCTGTTGTCATTTACCTGCACTTCTTTGCTTTGGTACTTGTCGGCAGACACGGCTACAAGGCCACCAGAGCCTACCGCGTAATATTTATTGTCGATGAAAAAACCAATACCGGAATTAACCGCAAAGCGCTGAGTTTGCGCCGCTTCTGCTGGCTTTACAGTAAAACTGTAGCCTTTGGTTAAAAACAGCCAGCCAAAATAAATAACCAGCAGTGCAAGAATACTGACCGAGAAGCCAATAGCCATTAACCGTCGTTTACGTCGTCCTTTCTCAATGGCTTCGTCAAGTGTGGCCACGAAGTCTCTCCTGTTTTTTAATTATTCTACGCTAAATTATGCTAAACGCGTTCGTTACACTGAACGTTAATAACAATTGGCGTGCCCGACTTCTCCACCACAACATCGACAATGGTTGAGCGGTAGCCTTCGCGGCGGCCTTCTAATTGGTATTTACCCGGCTTTAACTGGATGGTTTTCTCTCTTACCTCACCCACAACACCAACGCCCAGTACTTTTATATAAGTGCGGTTGTCGGAGCGAATGGTCACATCTATGGGCTGATTTTCGTTTTCAATAAGCTGCTCAACCTGGTTTATTTTTTCACCCAGCTTTGCGCTCAATTGCGTGAGCCCACTGTATTTGGACACCGCATTCACGGCATTTTGGCGAATGTTGTTGTCAGCAAGCCGGCCCGGTCTTTCAATATAAACATCCAGCGCACTGCTGGCGGCTAATATTTCTTCCGCGCTTTGTTTAGCCTGCTGCACAACCCGGCTGTCCGGATAATCGACCAAACCCTTTTCTGCCAGCATCTGTACCGTCTGCCATTCGTCGGCACCGGCAAACACCTGAATGCGTTTTTCTAACGACTTCACACCCTGACTTTTTAGTTCAGCGTCAATTTGCGCCTGCAGGGTTGCCAGTTCCGGCCGGTTGTTGTCTATAGCCGAAGCTTTGGCTAATGCCTCCTGGGCGCGATCAAAGTCCTTGCTATCAATGGCATTGACCGCCGTTGCCAAGGCACGGGAAAAACGTTGTTGTTTAATTTGCTGTTCCACTTTCGCTAAGGCTGCCTTTGCTTCCTGCTGTTGCGGATCAAGCTTCAGAATTTGTTGATAAGCAGCACGCTGCTTCTCTATATTGCCTTCTACACCGCCTACTCTGGCCTGTTCATACAAATCAGCGACTTCATGGTAGGTATCTATACGTTTCTGCAACGCCAGCGCGTCGCTAAAATCGCCTTTTACCTTTAAAGCCTGAGCATTCAACTGGGCGGCGTCATCAATGTCGTCTGCAGTAAAGGCTTTTGCTGCGTCTGCATAAGGTTGTTTATAAGCCTTTTCAAACGCGCTTTGGTAGTTTGCAATATCCGTATTAAGTTGCTCGATAGTGGTTTGCGCCTGGCCGTAATTACTGGCGCCATAGTCATTAAAAGCCTGAGCTATGTCGGCCTGAAAAGCCTCAACTTTGGCGGGCTGCCACGTCGATATATACGGGGTAGCAACAAGCTCAGAAACGCGCTGATTGGTCTCATTTAAGGCCGTTTGCAGCGCTTTTCTGTCTATTGCCTGGTTAGCAGAGCTTATCTGCGGCTCGCTTTTCTCTTGTTTTTCCGCGACTACCGGCGCGTTACCCGAAACCGGGAAATAAGCGAGCAAAGTAACGACAACGCCAATCAGCAAACAGACAAAAACAGAGGCAATTACGCCGGTTACTATCATTTTTTTCTTTTTAGCACGGTTTTCTGCTATTTGCTGATCAACAGACGACATCGTTACCTTTCCCTGAGTGAATTAAAGCTGAGTTAACGGCGTTGATTCGAGATCATAAATCTCTTTCAGCTTTTCGCGTAATTGCGCGTATTGCTCACCAGCGGTACCGGTTAATTCAATGTTCTGGTCATTAAGTTCTACCACCTGCGGCGTTACTTTTATGTCCAGGTTTTGTCCCATTTCATCAAGCAATGCGCGTTGAGTACCTAATTCACGGTTGGTTTTTATTGCTTCGCTTAAGCTGTAAACCGCACCTAAACCTGCCGCAGCACTTGCCACCTGCCCCGCAGTAGAGCCCGAGTTTTTACCCAGCAAAATAGCCGCCGTAGCTAAAATACCCGCACCAACCTGCGCGCGGGTTCTTTCTGCTTTCTTACGGCGAATATCAATAGCAACCGGTAAAGTCTCTTCCTGATAAGCGCGGTATGCGTCATGAGTGGTTGCGTAAAACGTGTCGTAGCTGTCCTGTAATGAGTCAACAAACTGCTGGTCTTTCGCTTTAATCACATTTACCCGTTGGTACATAGGATCCGATTCAGCCGGTGCTCCGTTCAATGTAATAGTTGAACGGTTCGAGAAAAAGCTGCTGGACTCGCCCAGGTAGCCACCAAAGGCTTCAGGGCTGTACATAGAGGCGTAACGCATATCTGAAACCGCCTGAATGGTTTTCTTTTCTTCTTCAGACTTTTGAATTAGCAAGTCGTAAACATAACCCGCAATGCTTTTAAAAATGGGGCCGTAAGGGTTCTCGCCCTTTCTTAGCGCATCACGGTAAAAGCCTGCGCCTACCTGATACTCAAACTCTTCCTCGCCCCAAATTTGGTTACTGGCGTCCATAACACGAACACCAATTTCAACGGTTTCGGTGTCTGAGTAATTAATTTTGCCCAGTACATAAACATCGGCACTGACGTTAGCATTAGGAGTGACGTTCACAGCACCAAAGGCTTTAGTATCAGAAAGTGCTTCGCGGGTATTTACCGCAAAACGGTTCGCTTCTAAACGGCGTACCTGTGGCCAAATGTCTTCTTCAACTATGGCTTCATCATCAATATTGCCGGAACTGTCTTTCGGCAAGCCCGGGTCAAACACCGGAATAGCCACATTAAGGTAAATATCAGAGTTGTAACTGTAGCTACGCTCTTCTTTGCCCAAGGCTTTAGAGTCTGACGGACCATTCATGCTTGGGCCAACGCTGGTAACATTAGTTTGGGTTGACTGGCAGCCGGCTAATGTAAACATTGCAGAAAGCGTCATAACGACTGAAAATCGTTTTAGTTTTTTTAGTTGAGCTAGTGTATTCATGGTTCTTCTTCCGTTAATTATTAACATCCATACTCGGCCATTAAGCCTTTAAAATGCTCTTTCTCAGCTTCCGTTGTTGCCGAAGCCATGCCTTCTTTCACAGCGTCGCACACGGCCGAACTGCCACTACCCGTGTTGCCACGCGGATGATCTTTGGTGTCCACCGAACTTTCCGATGCCGTAGATGTAGATTGTTGTTGCTGCTCACTCGAATTTGCGCCGCTATTACCCGAGCTGCCATCAGAGCCCGAAGCACCGCCCGCCGCACCAGAACCGCTGCCGCTGGCAGCATCAGCAAGGCTGCCGGAAGCCGACGCAGTGGCCTCTTCCATACACTCGGCAGAGTCATCTAAAGAGGCAAACAACGCAGCCTCTTCAAGCGCAATGCGTTCTTGCAGAGTCAGCGTGCTGGGGTCGACGTCGTCGAACTCTATGTAAGCGCAATCGGAATAGCTTTTTTCCTGTGCTTCAGCCACACCACTACCCAAGCACAACACCGCCAGAAAACACACGGGCACGTATGCAAAGAAGTTAATGAGTGATGAACTGATTTTATCCACGGTAGGAACCTATAAAATGACTTGAGGGGTATTACTTATCCTTAACAAGTTAAGGTTATTATATTCGCGAATGTAAATAAACTGTAAATGTAAAATTTTTGTGAGGAAGCCGTTCGTTTGCTGCTATTTACATCACTCCATTATTACCCTGGAAACGCTGTAGCATAAAATCGATAAATAGACGCACCCTATAAGGAATATTCTCCCGGTCTCTGTAAAGCATTTCGCACCCGCGAGCCTGGTTGCTCCAGTCCGGTAAAATATGTTGAATTTTGCCCGACTCGAGCAAAGGTTGTGCGTGGTAGTCGGGAATAAAGCCAACGCCTATGCCACCGGCTATCACTTCAGTCAGTAAGCTCATGTCATCCACTTTTAAGCGTATGTTGTCGGTAGCCGTATAAGCCTGCTTTTCACCCGAGTGAATATGCTGCAGACTCCAGGTCAGCATAGGCGAACACAGCACAGTGGGTAACCCGGCTAAATCGGCGGGAGCCTTAATGTGGGATACGTCCAAATTTGCCGGACCGCAAATAGCAAAACGAATATTGGTTAACTGTCGGCCAATCCAGTGAGTTGCGCTTTGATTATGGCGCTAAGCCCGTTAACCACATCGCTAATTGGTTCTTTATTACAGCGTAAGCTGCTGACCCGCGGCGCCGTATTCAGCCTGGTGGTGTGCTTGTCGGGCGTGTTGCTTGTGCTGACCAACGGCGAACTGAAACGCTTACTCAGTTTTGAATTCAACCACGGCGACCAGATCATCTTTTTAGGTATGCTGTGCTGGAGCCTGTACACCTATTTAACGCAAGGCATTAGCCGCTGGATGCCCATGATCCCCTATACCTTTATTGGCATGTTAGCCGGCCTTGGCGTTATTTCTGTAGTAGCGGCGTTTAGCGCGGAAGCCCACCCTGTTCAGGAAAGCCTGGCAATAAGCCAAATTGTCTTAGCCGACTTACTCTTTATTGGTGTTTTTGGCACCGTGGGTGGCTACCTTTTATGGATTTCCGGCGTCAAACAGCTTGGTGCAGCAAATGCCTCTTTGTTTTTTAACTTCGTGCCCATTTTCGCTGCACTTACGGCCGTAACTTTTGGCCAGAACGTTACCGGTTTGCAGCTGCTTGGTATGGCGGTTGTCATTTCAGGACTGCTACTGCCCCGACTAACTCATTGGCGACAGCAGCGTTTTGCGCGGATGGGGTGAGATGTGTTTTAGCGTGACAGTAGTGCTTCTAATTAAGTGACCACATTTAGTTGACCACTACAATTCACAGATTTTTTTAAATTCGAAGATCGCTAGAAAGATTTTACGTAAAACACCTTGCAGATTGTCAACTAATAGTATAACTTTATACAACAACTTACCCATCTTCCACGCGTGGCGACATACAGACCCCTGGAGTTGGGCGAAAGAACCGACCTTTGCGTCGGTTTTTTCATTTCAGGGATGGAAAGTTTGAGAACAAGAATTTATATCGATGGCTACAATTTGTATTTTGGCTGTTTAAAGGGGACTCCCTATAAATGGCTTAACCCAGTCTCGTTATCTGAAAAACTTCTCACTCGCTCAGGCGCTCCGAATTCGAAGTTAGACCCGCTTGCAGTTAAATTTTTCACAGCTGAAATTAGTCAACGAGCAGCTGCTGACTCCAATTCTCTTAATGATCAACGTGCTTATCACTTAGCTCTCAAGCTCCACTTGGGTGACCGTCTGGAAACCTTCAAAGGTAGCTACTCAATTGATAAAACAAAATTCCCTAAAGTAGAGTACGGTAACGACGGTAGGGAGTTAGAGCCACGCGCTTCTGAACGCATTAAAATCTGGAAAATGGAAGAAAAACAAAGTGATGTTCACCTTGCGCTTGAAGCTGTTTACGACGCGATGATGGAACCAGAGCTAGAACAAGTCGTTTTTGTAACGAACGACACAGACTTTGTACCTGCTCTAAAGAAAATTCGAGAATACAACAAACTAAACCGTCATCGTCAAATACAAATAGGTGTTGTTATTCCTATAAAACGGTACGAAGACTACCGTAAACCCAATAATAGCTTAAGCACCCTATCCGATTGGACTATTCATTTTATAGATGAATGTGAGCTTGCTCAGTCTCAGATGCCTTGCCGCGTTCGAGGCGCAAGAAAATCGGCAATAAGGCCTTTTAGCTGGTTCAAGCACCCCGAAGAAATTGAAAAAATTATATCAATTTTAAGTGATAAAACCCTAGAAGCAAGTCCTGCTAAAGCTTGGAAGTGGCTTGAAAAACCACTTTATCCATCGGAAGATCTTGAGAATATTAACGGCTTACCCTGCGACCAGCTAGACAATAAAGATTCGCTAAAAATCATTCTACAGCACGTTCAAGCCTATGCGGCCTATAAACGCTCACGACTCTAATTGACAGTGTTAGTTAAATCGACATTAATCTTGTAGTTAAACCATCGACTCACCAACTAATTTTCATTAGTAATAACTAATACTGAAAGCCTTTAAAAATGGTGGCCCCTCCCAGATTTGAACTGGGGACCAACCGATTATGAGTCGGGTGCTCTAACCACTGAGCTAAGGGGCCATTTTTGATTGGAAGCTGTGAAGCGGCGCAAATTATACGAACTTTTTAGGCTTTTGTCATGGGTATCAGCACGTTAAATCGTGAAGTTTTATCAACTTTTTCATAACTGATGTCGCCACCCTGGCTGTGCAGTGTGTCCCGCACTACCTTAAGCCCTATGCCATACTGGGTTGGTGCCAGCTCGTCGGCGTGGAAAAGTAAATGCTTGTTTTTCTCTTCTATGCCCGTGCTTTCGTCGCTAACGGCAATTTTTATAAAGTTTTCTTCAGCAGTTGCCTGCAACATAATTTCGGAATTTACCGGCACAAAGCTCATTATATGGCGTATTAAATAGTCCATTGCAAAACGCACAAGTAAGGGGTCAGCCTCTAGCTTCAGCCCTTTTTCTGCTATGGCGGTTAGCGTAATATCTTTTTCGTTACTATGGCCTTCGTGGTAGTCGGCCAGGTTCTGCAGAAAGTCTTCTACATCCAGTGACACGGCTTTGCCATTGCCCATTTCTGAGGTAACTTTCTCAAACGAATTAAACAGTTCGGTTAGCTGCGAAACCTTGCCCTTAATGTCGTCTTCACTCATTTTTGAGAGCTTGCGCTGCATGTCTTCCAAATCGGCTAATACCAGCGCTGTCATTGAGCGCGCAATGCGCCCTACCAGGGTTTTCTGGTTAGCCATAATAACTTTGTTCATCTGCTGGCTAAGCTCACGCTCTTTGGCCTGAATTTTCTGACGCGCCTGGTACAACAACAGCAATAATGGCTGAATTTCTGGTATCTCGGTGGTAACGGTAACGGCCTGAGAGCTGTCTTCGGCCTGCACCACAATGCGGTCACGTTCAGAGTGCCAGTTGCGGTTAAACACCGACTCGCACACCACCAATATGCCACCAATAATGGCCAGCAAAACAAAGAGTACGCTGACAATAATAGAGAAGTCTGCCGGTACCAGCTGCACTTCTTTTTTCAGCCAAATGCCCAGGTTGTAATGGTTGGTCTCGGGGCAGGCGGCGACCACGGTTGCCACACGGTCATTCGACTGTACCGAAACTACCTCGCGTTGCTGCTCTAAAGAGCGCTGTACTGCGGAACGAACAATAGGAACATCGTCATTACTAATGCCAATTTCCGAGGCGCTACTGCCGCTGGTTGGGAATGCAAATCCCATAAAGCCTTGGGCTGTGTGCCAGAAACCACCTTTAACGCCCTTAGTGTCAGCTATAGCGTCGCTGAGCGCCTGATGCATTAAGTCGGGGTTGGCTACTTGTTGTTGCGGTGATTCAGAAGCAGGGAACAGGCTATTTACCGCTAATTGCACATTCTGGCAGGAGCGACTCATGGCATTTTGATTGCGCTGCAGGGTTTCGCCTGCAGAAAACCAGAACGCAACTAGCAAACCGCCGACAGCCACTGCAATTAACGCAATAGCCAGACGGCGGTTATGTTTAGTGTGAGATGAGAGAGACTGCACTTACCTCACTCTCTATTTTTAAGGTAAATTGTAAAAACTGCGGGCATTTTGATAAAAGACTTTATCAACTGCCTCTTCGCTATCCAGAGCATTCACAATATTGGTGATATCTGAAGGCTCGAATGAACGATTACTGCGTGTGCCCGGTAAATCGGTACCAAACATCAACGCGTCCGGGTTCGTTTCATTCAGGGTTTTAATGGCCTCTTCAATATTCACTTCAGTACGACCAAAACCACTGGCTTTAATTTTTACGCCACCTTCGGCTAAACGACGAACCTGAGACAAGCCCGACTTCGCCATACCTAGGTGGTCAACACTGAGTTTCGGCAGTTTAAGCAGAGTAGGAACCATGTCGTCCAGCTCGCGGCTGTCAACATAGATTTCCAGGTGCCATCCGGCTAAGTCCCAAATGCGCTTACCAAAATCAACAATACCTTCAATATCACGATGCACACCGCGCTTCAAGTTAACGCGCACACCGCGAATGCCGTGCTCTTTCAACTGCTGAATTTTTTCATCGCTAACAGTTCCCGGCAACTGGGTAACACCCACAAAGTTGTTGCCCAGGTTTTCCAGCGCGGCTTTCAGGTAGCGCTGTTCAAAACCCTGGAACGAACCTGACACAATGACTCCGCCTTCAATAGGCATGCCACGTACCAGGTTACGATAGTCATCAATGTAAAAAGGCTCAGGGATATGACCTTGGTTTTCAATTAGCGGAAACTCGTCATCATAAATGTGTAAATGCGAGTCAATAATACGTTTCGGCCAATTGTCACGGTTGTTACCCATGCTGCCTCCTTTGTCAGAGAATATCTTACTCATCCAAGAACGATTTAAGCTGCTCTGAGCGGCTTGGATGGCGAAGCTTTCTTAATGCTTTGGCTTCAATTTGACGAATTCGTTCACGCGTCACATCAAACTGCTTGCCCACTTCTTCTAAAGTATGGTCGGTATTCATATCAATACCAAAGCGCATACGCAATACTTTCGCTTCACGTGCCGTTAAACCACCAAGCACATCGCGAACCGAGTTACGCAGGCTTTCTGATGTTGCCGAGTCAATTGGCAAGTCCAGCGTGCTGTCTTCAATAAAGTCACCCAGATGCGAATCTTCATCGTCGCCAATTGGGGTTTCCATTGAAATAGGTTCTTTCGCTATTTTCAGTACTTTGCGAATTTTGTCTTCCGGCATCATCATGCGCTCTGCCAGTTCTTCCGGCAGTGGCTCGCGGCCCATTTCCTGCAACATTTGGCGAGAAATACGGTTCAGCTTATTGATGGTTTCAATCATATGAACCGGGATACGAATAGTACGCGCCTGGTCCGCAATTGAACGGGTAATTGCCTGACGGATCCACCAGGTTGCATAAGTTGAGAACTTATAACCACGGCGGTATTCGAATTTGTCCACGGCTTTCATCAAACCAATGTTACCTTCCTGAATTAAGTCCAGGAACTGTAAGCCGCGGTTGGTGTATTTTTTCGCAATGGAGATAACCAAACGCAGGTTAGCTTCAACCATTTCTTTTTTCGCACGGCGCGCTTTGGCTTCGCCAATGGACATGCGACGGTTAATTTCTTTAACTTTACCAATGGTTAAGCCAGTTTCGCGTTCAACATCAACCAGCTTGTTTACACAGCGTTCAATTTCGCCGCGCACTTCTTTCAATGTGTCGGAGTAGCTTGCACCAGAGTCAATTTCTTTATCAACCCAGGCCATGTTGTTTTCATGGGTAGCAAAAGCTTTCATGAAGTTGCGTTTAGGCATTTCGCCCTGTTCAACGCTTATCTTCATAATAATACGTTCCTGCACACGAACACGCTGCATCATGGCACGCATGTCTTTAACCAAACGGTCAAATTGCTTAGGAACCAAACGGAACTGTTTGAATAAGTCGCTTAACTTATCGATTTCAACACGAGCACCGGCACCATCACGGCCATGCTTAGCAATCGCCTGACGTGTAGCTTCGTATTGTTCGCGCAGTGCATTAAATTTGCTGCGTGCAAATTCCGGATCAATACCAGTATCCGCTTCTTCCTCGTCTTCGTCATCATCGTCGTCTGATTTTTCCAGCTCTTCGGTTGGAAGTTCAGAACCAACGTTAGTAGCGGCTACAGGCGCTTCGTCTACTTCGTCTGGGTCGATGAATCCGGAAATAATGTCGGTTAAGCGCAGCTCTTCGGCTTCGTAAGAGTCCCACTGCTCAAGCAAGAAGTTAATGGCTTCCGGGTATTCTGCAACAGAGCACTGAACCTGGTTAATGCCTTCTTCAATACGCTTGGCAATGTCAATTTCGCCTTCACGAGTCAGTAGCTCAACGGTCCCCATTTCACGCATGTACATGCGCACTGGGTCAGTTGTGCGGCCAATTTCGCCATCGACAGAGGCTAATGCTTGCGCAGCTTCTTCGGCAGCGTCTTCATCTGCAGCACTTTCTGCCATCATCAGATCATCGGCATCGGGTGCGCTTTCAAACACGCGAATACCCATGTCGTTGATCATGCGAATAATGTCTTCAACCTGATCGGAATCAACAATTTCCTGCGGTAAATGGTCATTGACCTCAGCAAATGTCAAAAACCCTTGTTCTTTGCCTTTCGCAATAAGGACCTTAAGTTGCGATTGCCGATTCTGCTGCATACAGACGTTCCACCTGTGACTGTGAATGTAGAGTATCCAAAATGACCAAATAGTATATCAGAATACTGATTTTGAAGCTAGCGTAAGGCGTACCCTGATGTACTATCTTGCCTTACTTAAATACTGAATCAGCGTCTGATATTCCTGACGCTCAACTCGTGTTAATGCACCTTCCTGCTCTTTCTTTAAAAGTGCGTTCGCGCGCTGCTCAAAATATTGGTCAATTAGATAAATAAATATATCGTTAAATTCTTGCTCAACGTTATCTTCGTCAAGCTGATGTTGCCATAACGCGAGTTTCAGCAAAGGCTGGTAATACTCGGTATCGCGCCAGCCTTCTAACACCTGCGCCGTGGTCATTTGGCGTTCTGCACACTGCTTGTGCAAAGCTATTAGTAAATCAATGCCGCTAACCTGCAGTTCTCGTAGTTCCTCACGAACCGGAACCGATTGCGCCAGTTGCGGGTATTGCAGTAACAAAGCAATGGCTTTGCGTAACGGCGTCATTTTTACGCTTTCTTTTGGTCGCGACTGACGTTGCGGCTTTTCAAACTGACGCTCCAGTTGCGACGTTTCGCGGCGAAGCTTTTCTGCTAACCGCTGCATTAAGGTGTCGCGATAATATTCACTCGCCACTTTCTCAATTAAGGGTTTTGCAATATTCAGTAATTGAGAGCGTCCGGCATCGCTACTAACGTCAATGTCGGCCTGTAAATGCTCGAAGAAATATTCAGTGAATGGTGTCGCCTTTTTTAATTCACGCTCAAAGGCTTCGGCACCGTGCTCGCGCACAACTGAATCTGGGTCTTCACCTTCCGGCAAGAACAGAAACGCCATATCCAGGCCGTCGCGCAACAGTGGCAACGCATTTTCTAATGCACGCCAGGCAGCGTCGCGGCCTGCGCGGTCACCGTCGTAACAACAAACAATTCTGCCACTAGTACGGAATAAACGCTGTAATTGTTCACTGGTAGTAGCCGTACCCAACGACGCAACGGCGTAGTGAATGCCCGCTTCGGACAAAGCCACCACGTCCATATACCCTTCGACAATACAAACCTGTTCTGGTTTCCTTACGGCCTGTTGCATATGCCAGTAACCGTATAACTCACTGCCTTTGTGAAACAGGCGGGTTTCCGGAGAGTTTAAGTACTTAGGTCCGTCGCCATCAATAATGCGACCACCAAAGCCCACCACCCGGCCACGCCGGTCATGAATAGGAAACATGACCCGGTCACGAAAAAAGTCGTAATGCCGGCCTTTCTCGTTACGGTTAATAAGCTTTAATTCCAGTAACTGCTGGCGTTGTGGGGCCGAGCTGCCAAATGTGCTTAGCAGGCCGTCCCAGGCGTCGGGTGCATAGCCAATTTGAAAACGTTTTACCGTTTCGCCGCTTAAGCCCCGACCTTTTAAGTAGTCTATAACCCGATTTGAGTTTTCATGGTGCTTTAACTGATGCTGGAAAAAACGAGCTGTTTTACTCATAAGCTCGGAGTCGTCCTGCATCTGTTGCTGTTTCTTTTGTGCTAACTGAGGGTTCTCCGGTTGTTCCCGAGGAACCTCAACTCCCATAATGCCGGCCAGTTCTTCCACCGCATCGGGAAAGTTTAAACCGTCAAATTCCATTAGAAAATCAATAGCGTTACCGTGCACCCCACAGCCAAAGCAATGGTAAAACTGCTTATCCTGGCTAACGGTAAACGACGGCGTTTTCTCATTATGGAACGGGCAACAGGCCTGATGGTTTCTACCGGCCTTTTTCAGCGGTACGCGGCTATCAACTATTTCAACAATGTCTGCTCGTTCGAGCAAATCATGGATAAAGCTTTTGGGGATCAGGCCTGCCATATTGTTTCAATACCGAAGTTGCGAAAACAAGAAAGTTGCGAAAACAAAAAGTAGCAGAAACACGAAAGCCGCGACGATATAGTCACGGCTTTCAGCACTTTACGGAAAAGTGAACACTCAAATTGTCGTAGGTATGGTCTTAGTAAAGACGAGTACGACGAGCGTTATCACGAGACAGTTTTTTCGCGTGACGCTTTACCGCAGCAGCTTTCTTGCGCTTACGCTCTGAAGTCGGCTTTTCATAGTGCTCGCGACGACGAACTTCAGAGAGAACACCTGCTTTTTCACAAGAGCGCTTAAAGCGACGCAAAGCTACGTCAAACGGCTCGTTTTCTTTCACTTTAACGACTGGCATTAAAAAATCACCTCGGGTAAATTATCTGTTTCGGTTAAAAATTAACCACTACGGGTTCAATTGGTGCTGAATTGTACCGACTCAGATTCGCCTTGTAAAGTGTTATCCGAAGCATCCCATCCAGGGTCATTATCGCTAAGCAGTTCGCGGACTGGCGTAGAGTGAAGGAAAAGCTTACTGACTAAATCCTGTAAATTATTTGGTTTTTCTTTGTACGACAAACCGAGTTGCCATAACTGCGGGCCGACCGACCGAATACTTCGGGTTATCAGTTGCTGAAGCAAAATGGTTTCGTCGTCAGTTTTGACTCTGACTTCAGCTTCTAAGCCTCTGCTGTCCTCGATATTAACCGGCGAGGTGCCAAAGTAATTAAATGCGATACCTTTATTGGAAATATCCACAATTTTACCGGTAAGAGGCTCACCGAGTTTATCTTTTAGCTGCAGCTGGAGTCTTGCATCGCAATTTACGCCAACCCTTGGTGACGACCGCAGAATTTCCACACTGGCATTTCTGGGGTAACTGACAAACAAAAGTTTTTGTGGGTATTGAGTAATGTGGAGAATGTCGACCACGCCGGTTACCTGCTCGCCTTTTGGAGAGACCGTTTTTATTGCAACATTCTTTTCTGTAGCCAGCATTGGCAAGATATCTTGCCAGCAATACTGTCTGGAAAGTTCCAGAATAAGATAATCGGGATGCTGTTGACCCACCAGCGTCATATTTAAACGTTTATAGCTCTGGTTATCTTTAATTTGGACTTCGACGGACTGCCTGAATCCACTGTTTGCCAAAACATCGCTGTTTTCCCGCATCAGTGTTAACCCCTGCTTTATTATTTTTATGAAACTTATCATAGCCTATCTAGAATATTTTTTAAGCAATAGACCAATTATTTTTATTTGATGTCAATTGACGTCATTTAATGCATACACTGTAAGCTCTTCCTCAAAACCTGTTGTTTGGTGTTTGTCATCGTTAGACTGGATTTGAGCTTAAGTAGTAAGGATAAAAGTTTGGCTGAAGTACATCCGGACAACAATTTTCCCTATCCAATACCAGCACGTTACCAGTCGATAAAGTTACTGGGGCAAGGTGGTAGTGGCCTGGTCTATAAAGCCTACGACCAGCGTTTAAAACGCACGGTTGCAATTAAGTTTGCCCGCTCGCCCTCTATTGTCAGTCGGCACAGGTTGGTAAATGAAGCGCGTTTGCTATCCAGCGTTGACCACCCTGCTCTTTGTCGCGTGTTTGATGTTGGCGAGCCGGAAGTTTCTTCTTCTTCATTATTTATGGTGCTTGAGTACATTGAAGGAAAACCTTTAAGCAAACAACGCAGTTGCCTGTCTGTTTATGACGCCGCCAAAGTGGTTAAATCTCTTACTGACGGGGTTTGTCGTATGCACGAGGCCGGTTACGCTCACAACGATATTACCGCCCAGAACATTATGATCCGCTCAGCAGACAAAGCTGAAGGCGAGAGCAATAATTCCGCGGTTCTGGTTGATTTGAGTATTGCAGCGCCGAGTTCACCCACAACCATTAAGCGCGATATATACCAACTGGGCGCGTTATTGTTGTTGTTACTGACCAACATGAAGCCGGAGCAGTTTTTTCTGCGTCCAATAGCGCACCGTAACCGACTTCCTGCCGAACTCAGTCGCATAATAAAGAAGGCACTCTCCGCAGAACCGAACGAGGGCTTTCAACATTGCCGTGAGCTTCAGCAGGAGCTTGATGGCTGGCTCCGAAACTATCAGTTAAGAAAACGTTTCTTCTGGCTGGGGGCTGGTGGTGCTGCCATTTTGGTTATTATTTTTGTCTTGTTCATTTTTTTGCGGGAGCAGACAAACCGACATTTGCTGGATGGTTACTCGGTTGAACAGAACCAATACGCACATGCGCTTGTTTTTGCTCATTATTCACGACATCTTGCCAACGGCGGCCAGCTTCAACAGGCAGCGGAGCAGGCTGAGTTAGCGCTTACCCACTTCGACGACGCTGTAGCAAGCAGTCCTGAGCTGCTTAAGTACCACTCTGAACGCGCTCATTTTGTGCTAAGTTCAGACAACATTTTTACCCGCTCACAACGCACGACTATGCTGCTTAATGCCATTAATGAACTGGGTAACCCGGATATCTATGAAGAAAAAGCGGCTGCCCATTATTTGCGGGCAGAAATGTATTTAGGTCTCGCTGAACTTAATAGCGAACAACCACATTTAGTTGAACGATGGAAAGCATCTGCGCTGAGTTCAGTAGAAGCAGCGATCAAGCACCAGCCTGATGTCGATCGCTACCAGCAATTACGTACTGAAATCGATAAGTCTCAGTCCAGTGCCGGGACGGATTGATCTCTTAAGCGGTAAAACTCTTTTACATAGTCATCAAAAGTACCGGCATCCAGTGCGTCGCGCATATCACTCATTACTTTTTGATAAAAGCGCAGGTTATGAATGGTATTCAGGCGTGACCCCAACATCTCATTGGTACGATCCAAATGGTGCAAATACGCCCGCGAATAATTTTTGCAGGTGTAGCAGTCGCAGTTTTCATCCAGCGGAGAGGTGTCTGTACGGTGCACTGCATTACGAATTTTTACTACGCCAGTGCTAATAAATAAGTGACCATTACGCGCGTTACGCGTTGGCATAACGCAGTCGAACATATCAATGCCGCGACGCACGGCTTCAACTAAGTCTTCCGGCTTGCCCACACCCATTAAATAGCGAGGTTTTTGCTCGGGCATTTGCGGCGCAGTGTGCTCTAAAATGCGCATCATATCTTCTTTCGGCTCACCTACCGACAAACCACCAATAGCGTAACCGTCGAACCCGATATCGGTCAGACCTTTCAGAGAAATATCGCGCAGCTCTTCGTACATGCCGCCCTGAATAATACCGAACAACGCGGCTTTGCTCTCACCGTGTTCTTGTTTAGAGCGTTCGGCCCAGCGCAACGAAAGCTCCATTGAACTGCGTGCTTCTGCCTGCGTGGCAGGAAACGGCGTGCATTCATCAAATATCATGACAATATCTGAACCCAGCTCGCGTTGAACCTGCATAGACTTTTCCGGGGTCAGCAGTATTTTCTCACCGTTAATGGGCGAACGGAAAGTCACGCCCTCTTCGGTAATTTTACGAAGCTCACCCAGACTGAACACCTGAAAACCGCCGGAGTCGGTCAGAATAGGCTTGTCCCAGTTCATAAAGTCGTGCAAGTCGCCATGCTGCTGGATAATTTGCGTCCCCGGACGCAGCATTAGGTGAAAGGTATTACCCAGGCAGATTTGTGCGCCGGTGTCTTTTACCTCTTCTGGTGTCATACCTTTTACGGTACCCAGAGTACCTACCGGCATAAACGCTGGCGTTTCTACGGTTCCACGTTCAAATACCATGCGCCCACGACGCGCGCGACCACTGGTTTTGTCTAATTCAAATTTCATTGTCATAAGTATTCACTTCAGTGTATTAAGTTTAGCGCTGTAACAGCATGGCGTCGCCGTAGCTAAAAAAGCGATAGCGCTCTTTAATGGCTTCATTATAAGCCTTCATAATTAAATCACGACCAACAAATGCCGAAACCAGCATAATGAGCGTGGACTCGGGCAGGTGAAAGTTGGTTATCATGCTATCGACCACTTTAAATTCATAACCCGGATAAATAAAAATATCGGTGTCATCAAAAAACGGTTTTATGCTTTCATCAGTTGATGCCTGAGCGGCCGATTCCAGCGAACGAACCGAAGTTGTGCCTACAGCAATAACCCGGCCACCCGAGGCTTTGGTCTGCTTAATGGCGTTACAGGTTTCAGCACTGACTTTCGCGTATTCGCTATGCATAACATGGTCGTTAATGTCTTCCACACGCACCGGCTGGAAGGTTCCGGCGCCTACGTGCAGAGTCACATAGGCAAAGTTCACGCCTTTATCGCGCAGCTGTTGCAGTATCTCGTCGTCAAAATGCAGACCGGCGGTAGGGGCAGCAACAGCACCCGGCTCGCGGTTATAAACGGTTTGGTAACGCTCTTTATCAGAGCTTTCATCCGGACGGTCAATGTACGGCGGCAAAGGCATATGCCCGTATTGCTCAAGCAGTTCCAGTACCGTCTTGTCATGTTCAAACTTCAGTTCAAAGAGTGCGTCGTGGCGCGCCAGCATGGTTATCTTTACGTGGCCTTCCAACAGCAATTCAGCACCCGCTTTGGGAGCGCGGTTAGCACGGACATGCGCAAGCACCCTATGGTCATCCAGTAGTCGCTCGACCAGAACCTCGACTTTACCACCGGACACTTTTTCGCCCAGCAAACGCGCAGGAATAACCCGGGTGTCATTAAACACCAACAAGTCACCGGCGTTTATCTCATCCACAATATTTTTAAAGTGTTTATGCTCAATGCTGTTTTCACTGGCTTTTACCGAGAGCAACCTACTGGCACTACGTTGCTCCTGCGGATAGCGGGCAATAAGCTCATCGGGTAGCTCAAATGAAAAGTCACTGACTTTTAAAGTAGAATGATTGGTATCTGACATATCCGTGCTGTAATTGCGAGATGTAGTGAAGCGCGGATTTTACTGGAAAGTAGGCAGCCTGTCACTGTTGCAGGCTGCCTGTTTATCGCAAGTTTATGCTACGCCGAAAATTGCTTTTAAAATGTAGAAGAAAGCAATCGACATAATAGCACCTGCAGGCAGTGTAACTACCCAGGATATAACGATGTTACGCACAACACCGAGGTTAAGAGCGGCAATGCCTCGCGCCATACCGACACCTAACACCGCACCTACCAGAGTCTGGGTAGTAGAAATTGGTAGCCCGGTACCTGAGGCAAGAACCACGGTTGACGCAGCAGCAAGTTCCGCCGCAAAACCACGACTGGGGGTTAAGTGCGTAATACCATTACCAATGGTGGCAATAACACGTTTACCCAGCATAGCCAGACCAGCAACAATACCAACCGCACCTAAAGGCAGAACCCACCAGGCCAATGTCGCTTTACTGCCAATATCACCACCGCTGGTTACCACACTCACCACTGCAGCAAGAGGACCAATAGCGTTAGCCACGTCATTTGAGCCATGCGCGAAAGCCATCGCACAGGCAGTGACCACCATCAGTACTGCAAAGACTTTCTCTACGTTGGTGTAGTGCATGTCTTTGTCGTCTGAGGGGTTAAATTTAAGACGTCCAATGGCAAACTTTCCGATAGCAAACACCAGTACCGCAATACCTAATGCCCACAGGAAACCTTCAATGCTGCCAAGATTCAGCCCTACGTGCTTAAGACCTTTTTTGATGGTGACCAGCGACAACACAAAGCCCGCTAACCCCATATAGTAAGGAACATAACGCTTGGCCATTGCTAACGGATTAGAGCGGTCAAAAATGAGCTTCTGTGCACTCATAAATATGAGGTAAGCAATGAACCCGGATATGGCCGGAGTGACGACCCAGCTTCCAACCACCCCCCCGACTTTTGCCCACTGTACCGACTCCATGCTAACGCCGACAGCAGAGAAACCAACAATGGCACCAATAATGGAGTGAGTGGTTGATACCGGCCAGCCAAGATAAGAGGCAATTAAGAGCCAGAACCCGGCAGCTAATAACGCTGAAATCATACCGAACACAAGCAGTTCTGGCTGATTGACAAAGTAAGCCGAGTCAATAATCCCCTTCCGAATGGTTGAGGTAACCTCACCACCCGCCAGGTAAGCCCCCGCAAACTCAAAAACCATTGCGATAACAATCGCCTGCTTTATGGTCAGCGCCTTGGATCCAACGGAGGTACCCATAGCATTGGCAACATCATTTGCGCCGATACCCCAGGCCATAAAGAAACCGAAAACCGCGGCCATCCCGATAAGCAGGACGCTATAGCTAGAAATAATATCCATAAATCAGACTCCGCTTAGACGCGCGCTAGCATTAGTTCGAAACGTGCACCGACTCGTTCAGCCAGGTCGGCTAAGTCGCCAACCCAGTCAAGAATACGGTATAAGAACATCGCATCTACAGGGTTCATATCGAGCTCGATTTTACGTAGATCCTGACGCAGTTTAATTTGAAGTTGATCGGTGTCGGCTTCAATGGCATCAAGTTCTATAATGAAGTTATCGACAAGGTCTCGTTCGCGTCCTTTAAAACCAGTTTCCAGCAAGTCATCAAACTCGCCGATGGTTTCGCGGGCTTTATCGGTCGCATCCAGACAACGGTTTAAGTAAGCATCAAAATCTTTAATCAGTGGTTCCGGGATAATCAACTCACGCCCCGTAACCAGACCGGAGATGTCTTTGGCTTTATTGGCAATTTTGTCCTGCTGAGAAACCAGCTCAAGCAAGTCCGCTCGCTCTACAGGCATAAATAAGCCACTGGGAAGGTTCAAACGGATTTTACGCTTCATATCATCCGCGGTTGATTCGTGTTTTACGATGGTTGCACGAGCCACTTCTGCGCTTTTCCAATCCTTCGAATAAACCGCTTTAAAGAAATCTTTAAGCGCATAAGCGCAGCGGTGCACTTCGTCCATGTGCTCAATCATCGGTTTAATAGGGGACTTTGCAAATACCCCAAGAAATGAGTTCACTGACATAACATTATCCGATTTTTTTCAGCCGATGTTAGCTGCGGCGAATGTTAGCGAAATCTAAAGGTAAAGGGAACCGTAAGATTTGATTAATTCATCACTCGCTGAACGCCCGTTCTATTTGAGTTCGCTGAGTATCCACTTCAGCTTCCACTTGTCTTAACAACTGGTGTGCGTTGTCCATTTCGTTGACTAATTGCTGTAACTGCACTGAGAATCCGTTAACTTTGTCTGTTTGCTGCTCCGCCAACCGAAATGAAGTTTTAGCTTCCTCGGTTGAAGCCTGCGCCTGAGCAGAAACCTCATTTGCAGTTTCTACCAGGCGTTCAACGAATTGCTGTTGCGAATGACTTGCCTCGGCAATGTCCTGGTAGCCTTTTTCAATGGAAAGCGATGCGTCCGTCAGTTGGTTCAGAGAGTCGTTAATACCACCAAGAGAGGACTGTGTTTTCTGCGCCAACTGCCGGACTTCGTCAGCCACCACTGCAAAACCGCGCCCTTGCTCTCCCGCTCTGGCAGCTTCAATGGCGGCATTCAGCGCCAGTAAATTGGTTTGATCGGCAATGCCTGAAATAATGGACAGCGCGTCTTTTACCTCATTTACCGAATGGTCCAGCTCTTCGGCGGAGCGTTTGGCCGTCTCAATCGCTTTTTCATTCAGCTCTGAGGCGTCTCTTAATTTAAGAATATGTTGGCGACTCTGTTTCATTGAGTCTTGGGTATCTAGCGCATTCTTTTCCAGAGTATTGGTGCACTGGTTTAATTCTTCAGTTAATTCGCTCAGTTCAGTAATACCGTGAATAGTATCCGATGCGGATGACTGCGTATCGGCAGAGGATTGCACAATCTGCTGTAACTCTTGTATTACCCGCTTCAACGCTTCATTAACTACCGTCATTTGCTGAGACTTTTCCTCGTCGCTACGCTGAGTCTGTTCAAGTATGCCGTTAAAGAACCGGGCAATCTCCGCCATCTCGGTGTCACGATCGGCGTTAGGTAAATAGTTGAGTTCCTGCTTAACCAACAAAGTCTCCATGGCATTGCGTAAGCTTCGCAGAGGCGTCAGAACCATGCGTTTAAGTAACACAAAGTTCAGTATGGCAAACACCAACAGCACCGCCACCAAGGCCACAAGACTCAGCTTTATCTGCATCAGGCTGGCTTGCTGATCTTTCAAGAGACTCTGCTCTACCTTTACAGCCAGTGACTGAATGTTGGCAATGTCATCGGAAATCGAAGCAAAGGCTTCACGTCTCGACTGAATAAGCTGTAATGTAGAGGACAGCTCTTTTGGGTACCGCTGAATTAAGCTGTTCATTTCTGAAATGATTTTCGGCCCCAGCTCTTTGGCTTCTCGCGGTACAAGCATCATTGACTGGTCGGGCAGCTCTTCTTTTACACCTAGCTTGGGTAATTGCTGCAGCCGGGCAATTTCTTTTTGCATAGCGGTAAGCACTTGCTCCAGTGCCTGCTCCTCGGCCTCACCATTAGATAAACGTTCCCGCGTATGCACCAGGTCAGCAATTAATAACACTAAGTCGCTACCGATACTTTGATAAGTTTCGGCAGCCGCCGGGTTATTGCTGCTACCTTTTTGCACGTAGTCAAACAAACGAGATAATTCGTTAAATAAAGACCGCTCGGCATTTACTAGCAGAGCAGCCTCCTGACCAGAGAGTTTACCTATGGCGCGGTAGTCGTCAGATATTCTGCTGCGGATGATATCCAACTGTTCCTGCATAACCGAAGTGGAGACTAAATTCAGTGTACCAAGCTGGGCGTTCACCTCATTGACCGAGGCCTCGGCCTGGTTCAGTAAAAGCGCATTCCCCGATTGCAGATAACCACTGAGCTCGGTTACTACTTCAACCATCAGTTTCTCTTTTATCGATGAGTAAATATTCTGCTGTTGTTCAAAGTGCTGCAATTGACTATTAGCCCAAATAAGCACTGACAAAAACACCAACGACAAGCCCAGCAAAGAAAAAGAAGAAACACGACTAAAAGTTGAAACGCGCATAAATAAGCCCAGTTGATATCACCGGGCTAGCTTAAGACGTTTTTATGACAGCTTAATGAAAAAAGCCGCGGCAATTGCCACGGCTCTGAGGTTTTCTGAGGTATAACGCTAAGTTTTCTTAGAAAGAATAAACCAGCGTAACAGCTGTTTCAGTATCAAGTTTCTCGATACTTTCATCAGCAACCTGAGAGTTATGGTTTGCTCCCAGTGACACCTTCATAGCCAGCGAACTGTTGATGTTTGCTGAGACTGACAACTCGGCTTTGCTCTTCGTATTGTCTTCACCAACTTCAGAAGAAAGTAAGGCGCTGAAACGTGAGTTTTCACTGATTTTCCAGTTTAAGCTACCAGCTACACGCAGAATCATTGAGCCATCGGATTCAACCGGCGGCTCACCTTCAACCTGCACAGGTTTGGTGCGTGAATAACCCGGACCAATTTCATAGTCGGCGTAAATGTCTTGATCATAACGATAACGAGCACCATAACCCGTTGCGACAGTAGCCTGATAGTTAAAACCACTGAATTCATCTTCTTCATAGGAACCGAAGACAAACAATGAGTCACGGCTATCTGGTGCAAACTTGTAGTTGCTCTGAGCCGATATAAACATACGGTCAGCGGTTTCTACGCTCTCACCAGTATCCTGGTTCTCCTGCTCCGAGGTGTAATAATCGAAAACACCTTTATGGCGCCAGTTCTGCACGTCCCGCGATGCGGTAAACTTGCCTTTCAGACTTTCTGTTTCAGTGTTACCTGAGGTGTAAAGCAGGCCGAATTCGGCGCTGGCTTCCCACTCTTCTACGGTTTCAGTATCAATGTCGTCAGCATCGTCAAACATAAACGTTTGCGCACTTGCTACAACGGGTAAAAACAAACTAGCGAATAATAAAGAAAGTCGCACACTAACCTCGTATCTGTATCTTTTATAAAGTTCTTCGTTACTTAACTATGGCGTCTAATTCGCCGTTTTCGTAACGCTGAAACATTGTTTCTAAATTAATTGGCTTTATTTTACTCGCCATACCCGCACAACCAAAGGCTTCATAGCGCGCGCGACAAATGTCTTCCATCGCTTTGGTTGCCGCGGTAAAGAATTTGCGCGGATCAAAGTTTGACGGATTCTCGGCCAAATGACGACGAATAGCACCCGTTGAAGCCAAACGTAAATCGGTATCGATGTTCACTTTACGCACACCATGTTTGATACCTTCCTGAATTTGTTCAACCGGTACACCATAGGTTTCCGGAATTTCGCCGCCAAATTCGTTAATAATTTTCAGCCATTCCTGCGGTACAGATGATGAGCCATGCATAACTAAGTGTGTACCCGGAATGCGACGATGAATCTCTTTAATGCGGTCAATGGCTAAAATATCGCCTGTTGGTGGACGCGTAAACTTGTAAGCACCGTGTGACGTACCACAGGCAATTGCCAGGGCATCAACGTTTGTTGCTTTAACAAATTCCGCCGCTTCTTCAGGGTCAGTCAGTAGCTGTTCGTGTGACAACTTACCTTCAGCACCAACACCGTCTTCTTCACCAGCTTCACCGGTTTCCAGTGAGCCCAGACAACCTAATTCGCCTTCAACAGAAACCCCACAAGCGTGTGCCATTTCTACGGTTTGTCTGGTTACTTTTACATTGTAATCGTACTCTGCAGGCGTTTTGCCATCGTCCAGCAATGAGCCATCCATCATTACCGAGCTAAAGCCCAGTTGGATAGAACGCTGACATACCGCCGGAGAAGTACCGTGATCCTGGTGAACAACCACCGGAATATGGGGCCATTCTTCAACCGCAGCCTGAATTAAGTGGCGCAGGAAAGGTGCACCGGCGTACTTACGAGCACCAGCTGAGGCCTGCACGATAACCGGGCTGTCAGTGGCATCGGCGGCTTGCATAATGGCGCGCATTTGCTCTAAGTTGTTGACGTTAAACGCCGGTACGCCGTAATCGTGTTCTGCGGCATGGTCTAGTAACTGTCGTAATGACACCAGGGCCATAAAAATACTCCTTAATTAAAAAACTTGTGTTCAGGCGTCGTTAGCCCGTTCTTGTAAAATAGCAACGGCTGGTAATGTTTTACCTTCGAGGAATTCAAGGAATGCCCCACCACCTGTCGAGATATAACTAATCTTATCAGCGATAGCGTATTGATCAATTGCTGCTAAAGTGTCGCCACCTCCGGCAATTGAAAACGCATCGCTTTGCGCAATCGCTTCGGCTATGGTTTTTGTACCATGCCCAAATTGCTCAAATTCAAACACACCTACCGGCCCGTTCCAGACAATGGTTCCTGCATTTTTCAGCATAGACGCTAATTGCTCTGCGGTGTCAGGGCCAATATCAAAAATCATATCGTCGTCAGCAACAGCATTAACGGCTTTAGTCTCTGCCTTGGCTTCTGCGCTGAACTCTTTACCTGTTACTACATCGACAGGTAATGGAATGTCGCCGCCTTTAGCTTTTGCCTGCGCCATTAAACGGTTAGCTTCGTCGGTTAAGTCCGCTTCGTAAAGCGACTTACCCACATTATGGCCTGCCGCCGCAACAAAAGTGTTCGCAATACCGCCGCCCACAATTAACTGGTCAACAACACCGGACAAGGACTCTAATACCGTCAGTTTTGTCGATACTTTAGAACCACCGACAATAGCCACTAGCGGGCGCTTCGGATTTTCCAGTGCTTTGCCTAAAGCGTCTAATTCGCCGGCCAGCAAAGGCCCTGCGCAAGCAATTGGTGCGTATTTAGCCACACCATGAGTGGATGCCTGAGCTCGATGCGCGGTGCCAAAAGCGTCCATTACATAGACATCACATAAGCTGGCTAATTTTTTAGCAAGCTCGTCATTATTCTTCTTTTCGCCAACATTAAAGCGGACATTCTCAAAAACTACCAGTTCCCCGGCCTTTAGTTCAATACCGTCGAGGTAGTCTTTACATAAGCGTACCGGGCAATCCAGCATATCTTGTAAGTAATCAACAACAGGCTGCAGCGAAAACTCTTCGTCGTACTCGCCTTCAGTTGGACGACCCAGATGAGACATTACCATGACTTTAGCGCCAGCTTTCAACGCTTGCTGAATGCTGGGCAGTGCGGCTTTCAAACGCGCGTCGGAAGTGACTTTTCCGTCTTTAACCGGAACGTTTAAATCTTCACGAATAAGTACGCGCTTGTTACTTAAATCCAAATCAGTCATAGCAATGACAGACATGCGATATCCTCTCTAAGCTTAATGTTCTGTTTGTTCAGCCATCGTTTTTGCTGTGTCCAGCAAGCGATTCGCAAAACCCCATTCGTTGTCACACCAGCACAGCAGCTTAACCAGCCGCTTGTGACTAACACGGGTTTGCGTGCCATCAACAATGGATGAATGTGGGTCATGGTTAAAATCTATTGAAACTAAAGGCTCTTCGGTGTAATCCAGTATACCCGCCAGCTGCCGCTCGCTCTGCTCACGTAAAACCTGATTAATTTGCTCAATAGTGGCGTCGCTGTTTAGCGTAACGCTTAAATCCATAGCGGTCACATTGGTGGTTGGCACGCGCACGGCAATGGCTTCAAAACGGCCTTCTAAGTGCGGCAGTATTCGTTCAATGCCTCGTGCCAGCCGGGTGTCTACCGGAATAATAGAACGTCCGGCGGCGCGGGTTCGTCTTAAATCCGGATGGTATGCATCAATAACCTGCTGGTCGTGCATAGCTGAGTGAATGGTTGTAATCGCACCGGAGTCTATTCCGAAAGCATCGTCCAGTACTTTAATGACCGGCACAATGCAGTTTGTTGTGCAGGAGCCATTCGACACCACTTTATGGTCAACGGTGAGCTCTTTTTCATTCACGCCATAAATTGCGGTGAAATCAACGTCCGGCTTGCCGGGATGAGAAAACAACACTCGTTTTACGCCTTGCTGCAGATAAAGCTGACCGTCGGCCTGACTGCCAAATACACCGGTACAATCAACAACAAAATCGACCTCATGAGCGCGCCAGTCAATGGCTTCAATCTCGGTCTGATGAGTTAAAGCGATATCATCTCCGGCAACCGTCAGCGCATCGCCCGACTGTGTTACCTTTTCTCCAAAACGACCGTGGCTTGAGTCGTATTTAAGCAAATGCGCTATCGCTTCCGACGCCGCAGGCTCGTTAATAAGCACTACCTGCACGCTGTCGCGATAGCCGTTTTCGTATAACGCGCGCAAAAAGCTCCGGCCAATGCGGCCGAAACCATTAATCGCAATACGAGCCGGTTCGCTCATTTAAGCTCCCAACAAACGTTTAGCGGCAGCCACGGTGTTTTCTGTGGTAATGCCAAAGTGTTTGTATAAGTCGCCGGCCGGAGCAGATTCACCAAAGGTTGTCATGCCAACGACGTCACCGTTAAGCCCCACGTATTTGTACCAGAAGTCGGCAATACCAGCTTCAACGGCAACGCGGCGAGTCACGCTCGATGGCAACACCGACTCTTTGTATTCAGCATCCTGAATATCAAACACATTGGTCGACGGCATAGAAACAACGCGCACCTTGTGCCCCTCTTCAGTCAGTTGCTCAAAGGCGTTAACGGCTAAGTCAACTTCAGAACCTGTCGCAATTAAAATAACGTCCGGCTCGCCGTCACTGTCTTTCAGCACATAACCACCGCGGGCAATATTCGTTAACTGGTCGTCATTGCGCTCTTGCTGTTGCATACCCTGACGGCTGAACACTAAAGCAGACGGAGTTTTATTGCTTTGTACTGCGGCTCCCCAGGCTACGGCTGTTTCAACCTGGTCACACGGACGCCAGCACTGCAGGTTTGGTGTTTGACGTAAGTTAGCCAGTTGCTCGACCGGCTGGTGCGTCGGCCCGTCTTCACCCAAGCCTATAGAGTCGTGAGTGTAAACAAAAATACTGGGCTGCTTCATAAGCGCAGACATACGCACGGCGTTGCGCGCGTATTCCATAAACATCAGGAAGGTAGCCCCATAGGCTTTAAAGCCGCCGTGCAAAGTAACGCCATTCATTATGGCAGACATGCCAAACTCGCGGACTCCGTAGAACACATAGTTACCACTGGCGTCATCGGCAGTAATACCTTTTGCGTCGTTCCATAAGGTTAAGTTTGAGCCAGCTAAGTCGGCGGAGCCGCCTAGCAGTTCCGGTAGTTTAGGACCGAATTCATTCAGTACGTTCAGTGAGGCTTTACGAGTCGCTACCGCTTCAGGGCTGCTCTGTAACTGCTTCGCGTAATTGTGCACCGTATTCTCAAACCCTTCAGGCAGTTCGCCGTTTAAACGACGCTTCAGTTCTTTTGCCAGCTGCGGATACTCCTGCTCATACGCAACCCAGCGCTTATTCCAGGAGGACTCAACTGCTGCGCCTTTATCCACCGCAGACCATTTTTGGTAAACATCGGCCGGTACTTCAAAGGCTTGGTGCGGCCAGTTCAATTGCTTACGCGCAGCAACAATTTCGTCGTCACCCAGCGGGGCTCCATGGCAGCTTTCAGAACCTTGTTTGTTCGGTGCGCCATAGCCAATTACCGTTTTGCAGATAATAAGAGTCGGTTTGTCGTCATTCGCACGGGCTTCATCAATCGCACGGGTTATGGCAGCTGAATCGTGTCCATCAACTTTATTAATTACGTGCCAGCCGTAAGACTCAAAACGTTTTGCGGTATCGTCGGTAAACCAACCTTCTACTTCGCCGTCAATGGAAATGCCGTTGTCATCGTAAAAGGCAATGAGCTTACCTAAGCCTAAAGTGCCGGCCAGAGAGCAAACTTCGTGCGAAATGCCTTCCATCAAACAGCCGTCGCCCAGGAAAGTGTAGGTGTGGTGATCAACAATTTCATGGTTGTCGCGGTTAAATTGCGCAGCCAGTACTTTCTCGGCCAGCGCCATACCCACGGCATTTGCAAGTCCCTGGCCCAGCGGCCCGGTAGTGGTTTCTACACCAGGGGTGTAGCCGTATTCAGGGTGACCCGGGGTTTTTGAGTCTAACTGACGGAATTGTTTAATGTCTTCAATGCTCAGGTCATAACCGGACAGATGCAATAGCGAGTAAATTAGCATTGACCCGTGCCCGTTAGATAACACAAAACGGTCGCGATCAGCCCAGCCTGGGTTGTGAGGGTTATGTTTTAAATAGTCACGCCAGAGAACTTCTGCGATATCCGCCATACCCATGGGCGCTCCGGGGTGGCCTGACTTGGCCTTCTGAACCGCATCCATACTAAGCGCGCGGATGGCATTGGCGAGATATTGACGTTCTGACATGAAAAACCCCCTGGAAGATGAAGAGCAACTTGCGATGCGCGTATTCTCCACATTTCAGGGGGTACAAGCAAATTTATAGGCAATATTTTGTTTAAATATCAGCCTGTAAATCGGCAGCTTTGTCGGTTTGTTCCCACGGCAGGTTGTCCCGGCCAAAATGCCCGTATGCCGCTGTCTGTTTATAGATTGGGCGTTCCAGGTCAAGCATTTTGATTAATCCATATGGACGTAAGTCAAAATGACGACGAACCAGCGCAATTAATTGCTCTTCTGAGTGCTTAGACGTACCAAAGGTATCGATGCTAATTGAGGTTGGCTCAGCCACACCAATGGCGTAAGAAATTTGCAGCTCGCAACGTTCAGCCAGACCCGCAGCGACCAGGTTCTTAGCAACATAACGCGCGGCATAAGCCGCACTGCGGTCAACTTTTGACGGGTCTTTACCCGAGAAGGCTCCACCACCATGACGCGCCATGCCGCCATAGGTATCGACAATAATCTTACGCCCGGTCAGCCCGCAGTCGCCCATAGGCCCGCCGACCACAAAACGGCCGGTTGGGTTAATGTGAAACTGTGTGTCTTTTGAAACCCATTGCTCCGGCAATACAGGCTTGATAATTTCTTCCATCACCGCTTCGCGCAGCGTTTCCTGAGTAATGTCTTCTCGGTGCTGAGTGGAAAGCACGACTGTATCAATGGCGACTGGCTTACCGTTTTCATAAACGAAGGTCAGCTGACTTTTCGCGTCCGGACGCAACCAGTCCAGTGTACCGTTATTGCGTACTTCCGACTGACGCTGCATAACCCGGTGCGCGTAAGTAATAGGAGCAGGCATTAAAACGGAGGTTTCGTTTGAGGCATAACCAAACATTAAGCCCTGATCACCGGCGCCCTGCTCTTCCGGGTTAGCACGGTCAACGCCCTGATTGATATCACCACTTTGCTTACCAATGGCATTTAAGACAGCACACGAAGCACCATCAAAACCCATGTCAGAGTGTCGGTAACCAATATCTTTTACGGTTTGACGCGCCAAGTCTTCGACATCAACCCAGGCCTTTGTCGAAATTTCACCACCAACCAGTACCATGCCGGTTTTCACGTAGGTTTCACAAGCAACACGGGCTTTAGGATCTTTTGCTAAAATTGCATCTAAAACTGCATCGGATATCTGGTCGGCAATTTTGTCCGGATGCCCTTCGGACACTGACTCTGAGGTAAACAGGTGACGTGACATATGCCCACTATTCCTTAATTTTAATGAAATCGTTTAATACTGGTTGCATAATGTAACCGATCACTCTGTTTTTTTCTACTTCTGGACGTCTAAAAGTCCGAATAAGGCTGACGACATGCGAGTACCGCGGATTTATCACCCCGCCTCTATAAGCTTACAAACTGAAACCGAATTGAGTCCGGATGCTTTCCAGCACCTGATCAAAGTATTGCGTTTGAACGTAGGTGATAGCATTGTTTTATTTAACGGTGACGGGCAGAACTATGAGGCGAAAATTACCTCGGTTCAAAAAAAATCAGCACAGTTTATTGCCACCCACAGTCAGGCTAACGCATCTGAGTCATCGGTCAATGTTCATTTAGCACAAGTTGTTTCGCGCGGTGACCGTATGGACTTTGTACTGCAAAAGTCGGTAGAACTGGGGGTAACCGAAATTACCCCACTGTTTAGTGAGCGCTGCTGTGTTAAATTAAGTGGCGACAGGCTGGAGAAGAAACAGCTGCAATGGCAGAAAATTGTCCATTCTGCCTGCGAGCAATGTGGCCGTAGTGTGGTTCCACAAGTAAGGCCAGCACAGCAACTCACTGAGTTTATTGAAAGCAGCTTTGAAGGGTTGCGCCTAACCTTAGACCCAACCGCCACCCAGCCGTTGTCGTCATTCCAGCAGGCCGATAAGGGAATACAATTATTGATTGGTCCAGAGGGCGGGTTCACTGATACTGAAGTCAGTGCCGCAGAGCGGCAAGGGTTTAAACCCATGCGTTTAGGACCAAGAGTACTAAGAACAGAGACCGCCGCGCTTTCAGCGCTAACCGCCGTGCAGTACCAGTTTGGCGATTTAAGCTAAAGGAGTTTACATGAAGAAATTAGCTATGGTGATGGACCCTATCGCCACCGTTAAAACCGAAAAAGACACGAGCTTTCGTTTATTGTTGGAAGCTCAGGCACGTGGTTATCAGTGTTTCTATCTGGAAATGGGCGACTTAGTTATTGATAACGGTCAACCAATGGCCTTTGCACGGGAAGTTCGCGTTCAAGATCAAAAGACGGACTTTTACAGCTTAAGCGACAGTGAATACCGTCCGCTGGAGGATTTTGACGTCATTATGATGCGTAAAGATCCGCCTTTTGACAGCGAGTTTTTATACGCCACGCAGATTCTGGAACTGGCCGAGCAACGCGGTAGTCTGGTGGTGAATAAACCGCAGAGCCTGCGTGACTGCAACGAAAAACTCTTTACTTCGTGGTTCGCGGATTCTATTGCCGACACGCTAGTGAGTTCCAGAGCGGATGTCATTAAAGCTTTCCATAAAAAGCATGGTGAGGTGATTTTAAAACCGCTGGACGGTATGGGAGGCGCTTCAATTTTTAAAGTGGGCGCCGATGGCAGTAACTTAGGCGTTATTATTGAAACTCTGACTGAGAAAGGTCAGCGCTACGCCATGGTGCAAAAGTACTTGCCAGAGATTAAAGACGGCGACAAGCGCATTTTAATTATTGATGGTGAGCCTGTGCCTTATTCTTTAGCGCGTATTCCCAGCGCCGGAGAAACCCGTGGAAACCTTGCCGCCGGAGGCAGCGGGCGCGCTCAGCCTTTATCTGACAGTGACTGGGCTCTGGCTCGTAAAGTCGCACCGGAACTGAAAAAACGTGGGCTCATTATTGTTGGCCTGGACGTTATTGGTGATCGCATTACGGAAATAAATGTGACCAGCCCAACTTGTATGCGCGAAATTGAAAACGCCTACGACATTAATATTGCTGAACAGGTCTTTAAGGCAATAGAAGCAAAACTGAATTGAAATTCAACTATGCGCCCCCATGTTGTAAGTAGAGATTATCGTTAAGGAGTCGGTGAATCGATGAACAGTTTGCAGAACCATTTATTGATAGCAACACCTATGCTGAACGATCCAATGTTTAAACGGACCGTGACCTATATCTGCGAGCACAATGAAGAAGGCGCTATGGGCTTAGTTATTAATCAGCCGGCCGATTTAAGCGTAACCTCGCTGCTGGATAAACTGGAAATTGTTTACCCGGAAAATAACCAGCACTTACAGGGCAGCGTTTATCAGGGCGGGCCTGTAGGCCGTGAGCGTGGCTTTGTGATCCACCCTCCGCAGGACAATTGGCGCGCAAGCCAGAAGATGAGTGACGATATTATGGTGACCACCTCGCGCGATATTCTGGAAGCTCTTGGATCATCGGCTGCGCCACCGCAGTTTCTTCTGACTTTAGGCTACGCAGGTTGGGAGGCCGGACAACTGGAAGAGGAGCTAGGGGAAAATTCCTGGTTGGCTATTCCGGCAGACCCGGAGCTGCTGTTCAATACTCCACCCTCCGAACGTTGGCGAAAAGCCACCGAGCAACTGGGGTTTGACGTGTGGCAACTGGGGCCGGATGTAGGACACGCATGAGCACAGTAATAGGCTTTGATTTTGGCACCAAAAGTATTGGCGTTGCAGTGGGCCAGACCATAACAGCAACCGCATCGCCTTTAGCAGCTATTAAGGCCAAAGAAGGCATTCCCGACTGGCAACTGATTGAAAAGCTGTTTGCCGAATGGCAGCCCGAACAGTTGGTAGTGGGTCTGCCCTTAAATATGGATGGCACCGAACAGCCGCTAACTCAAAGAGCCAAAAAGTTTGGTAACCGTTTACATGGGCGCTTCGGTTTACCCGTAGCATTTCAGGACGAACGCCTGACTTCGACCTCGGCACGAGAAAGCCTGTTTGCTGAAGGAGGCTTTCGTAAACTGAAAAAAGGTGCGGTTGATAGTCAGGCTGCATTAATTATTGTTGAAGATTTTATGAACGGTTATTTGCCAAAAAGCGATAATTCGTTATAGTGTCGTCAGTAATAAGTTAAAGCGATAGGAGCTGGCCTTGTTTGGTAATGAAGAACCCTATTCAGTAACCGGTAACACCATTTTACTGAAAGATGAAAATAAAAAACTGCTTTTAATTACTGGTCCTCGTTACCAAAACATATTGGTTTCGCGCGGCTCTGTAGAATTAACGGACATGTCGGCTGAGCGTCGCCCGGGTTTCCGGATTGTAACTCTGCAGGAAGTCTTTAAAAAAGATAAAACCTACTTTTTTGTTCGTGCCGGTGGCGTCGAGTATCAAGTTGACCTTAAATTTGAAGACAGTCCTATTACAGAAATGAAGTTCTAGAAATTAACGGGAGTAACCAGAATGACACATAAACTCTGTGCTGTTGTCTGGTTACTCTTTGTCATCCCCTCTGTCGCCTACAGCCAAAACTTTTTCCAGCTTAATGAAACCGATAACGAACAACTTGTTTTTTCTTACCAGTGGCGCGATTTCGATGACCGTCAACAGTCATTCAGTTTCCAGGTCGATAAAAAAGAGTTCCTACAGCCACTAAAACGTTACCGCGGGTTTAATCGTGAACGCAGTCAACGCGAACTGGCACATCAACTCAACCGTTACATTAAGCAACAGCAGTGGCAAGGCATTCAGGCTCGTTTAACTCCGCGCCAGCAGTCCGTTGAGTTAGTTACGGCAAACGCCAGAACAGCACAAAAACAGCAACAGTTTAACGACTACAAAAGGCGTTTGCGTGATTACTATAACGAACGTTGGCATGACTATCTGGATGCAAACTTCTACCGTCAGTTGACCCTGCCTCCCGGAGAGCAGGGTATTATTCCCGACCACCCGGCTATAGCCAGTGAAGTTACTCCAACTCTAAGACCGTTAATACAGGCCATTGGTGAACAGCTGGGTACGAATACCCAAAGAAATTACATCAACTATGTCGCCAGTTTTATTCAGCAAATACCGTACAACGACTTAAACAGCAAACTGGATAGCCGGGGCGATGGCTTTGTCCCTCCAAACCAGTTGCTTTATTACAATCAGGGGGACTGCGACAGCAAAGTCACCTTAATGACCTCGGTTATAAAGCAAATTATCGAAACGCCCAAAATGGCCATTATTTATTTGCCTGAGCACGCAGTTTTTGGCATTGCTATTAGCAGGCAACCCGGGGATACGGCAGTTAAACACCAAGGGAGTAATTACGTGCTGGTTGATGTAACTGGCCCCGCAGCAATGCCGATGGGCCAGGTTAGCGAAAAGACTAAATTTCAGGTAGAAACTCAGCAGTACACCGTGGTACCACTCAACTGACTACAGGTGCTCTTCCGCAAATTTAGCAAGTGGACTTCGCACCACACCGTTTAAGTTGATGGTTGCACTACCCGGATAGTCTTTAAACCGCTCAACGATGTAAGTCAGCCCCGAGGTTACCGCGGTTAAATAGTAACTATCAATTTGCGCCAGGTTACCCGACACCACTAATTTGGTGTTCTCGCCACAGCGGGTAATAAGCGTTTTTAGCTGAGACGCGGTTAAATTCTGAGCTTCATCCAGAATAACAATGGCATTTTGTATGCTACGCCCGCGCATAAAGTTCAGCGATTTAAACTGAATGTTGGCCTTTTTCATTATGTAATTCAGGCTCGATTCCATGCTCTCATCCTGCTTATGCAGAGCTTCCAGAGAGTCTGTTATGGCCGACAGCCAGGGTGCCATTTTTTCTTCTTCGGTGCCGGGCAAATAACCAATAGATTCGGCAATTTCAGGCGTATTGCGGGTGACGATAATTTTCTCATAAATGCCCTGCTCCACCACCATTTGCAATGCTGCTGAAAGGGCGAGAAACGTCTTACCACTACCGGCCGGGCCGGTGAGAGTCACCATATCCATACTGGTATCCAGTAAAGCGTGCAATGCCATAGCCTGATAAATATTCTTCGGGTGAACCCCCCAGGCTCCATAAGACATCATCCGTTCTACGCTTAAATCCATCAGCGTTACAGTTTCGCTGTCGTATTCTTCCACCCGTGCCGCAAATTTATTAGTTGAGTCAATAATGTATTCATTAGCAAAAACCTGAGGCAGCAGTTCGCGACTCACCGTGTGGTAAGCATCGCGGCCTTCCTGCTGCGTTTGGACTTCACCCACCTGCGACCAGAAGTCACCTTCAAACTTATAAAACCCTTTGGTCAGCAAGCGAATGTCGTCAATAAGCTGGTCGGTGCGATAATCATCAACGTACTTCATACCTGCGCCTTTGGCTTTCAGGCGCATATTGATGTCTTTGGTAACCAGCACCACGCCAGCCGGCGAGCGCTCCCGTTGAATTTCCAGTGCCGCCTGAATAATGCGGTGGTCGTTCTCTGCCAGCGACAACACTGACTCGGTCTGCTCCAGCTGATAGTCGGGGAAAATGGCCAGGGTTCCGTTCGCCGTATGCTCGCCTTGCACCCTGTTTAACGGAACACCAGCAACAATTTCTTCCGGTGTGGCCTCTTTCAAAACCTCCTCGAGCGAGCGAATGGCGACCCGTGCTTCGCGGCTCACATCTCTATTGCGATCTTTTATATTGTCGAGCTCTTCCAGAACCACCATGGGGATAACCACGTTGTGTTCATCGAAGTTGAGAAAAGCGAGAGGGTCGTGCAGAAGAATGTTGGTATCCAGGATAAAGAACTTGCCAGCGTTTGTTGTCATTAGCGCGTACCTTTGCATGTGATTATTCTTTTCTTACAGCTTAGCCTAAAATTCATGACACAACGGTTACAGAAATAAATTTTTCCTCGGAATTGGCGAGCGAATTAAGTACCATTGCGACCTTGGTAAATGGCGCGCGGGAGTGTGTAGTGAGCGAGTTTAGAGTTGGACAGCGTTACCTTAGTGAAACTGAAACCGAATTAGGGCTAGGCATGATCACCCAGGCCGAAGGGCGTCACTTAACCGTGATGTTCCCCGCAACCGGTGAAGTGCGACTGTATTCAGCTCAGGAAGCCCCTCTGGCCCGTTATCAACTGCAAGTACAGCAACAGGGCAAACACGCCGATGGCTGGAGCTTCACAATTCAGGAGCTGACAGAGTCACAGGGTATTGTGACCTACCATGGTTTACGCGATGACAACCAGGAGCCGGTTGTGGTTCCGGAAACCCAGTTATCACATCAGGTGGACAGTAATCCGGCATTAACCCGTTTACTGGCCGGCCAGGCCGACCGCCTGGATATGTATCAGCTGCGCTGCGAAGCCAGTGAACACCTGGCGCATCATCAGGCCAGTGAGGTTGCCGGTTTATTAGGTGTTCGTACCCATTTGCTGCCGCACCAGTTGTATATTGCCAAAACTGTTGCCGACCGTTACCACCCGCGAGTGCTTTTAGCCGATGAAGTGGGCTTAGGTAAAACCATTGAAGCCGGCATGATCATCAAGCGCCGCCTGAATACCGGCCGCTCGCAGCGGGTCTTAATTGTGGTACCGGAATCTTTAATGCATCAGTGGCTGGTTGAGTTACGCCGCCGCTTTGCGCTGAACTTTACTCTGTTTGATGATGAGCGTTGCGAGCAGGCGGAAGCCGACAGTGAAAATCCGTTTTTAACTGAACAGCACATTATTATCAGTAGCCGCTTTATGCACGAGTCGCGCTGGAGTCAGGCGTTGCTTGAGGCGGAATTCGATCTGCTGATAATTGATGAAGCACACCATTTACAGCCCGAGGCACCGGAATTTAGTGCGGTTAAAAGCCTTTGCGAAGCGGTTCCCGGCTTGTTGCTGTTAACGGCAACCCCGGAGCAAGAAGGTGCCGAAGGTCATTTCCAGCGACTGCAGCTACTGGACCCGGACAGGTTCTCCGACTTTGCCAGTTTCCAGCAAGAGCAAACACAGTATAAAGAATTAGCAGAACAAGCCGAGTCTGTTACTGACCCGGCAGAACTCGATGACCTGCTGGATAAACATGGTACTGGCCGCGTTATGTTCCGTAACCGTAGGGCCGATATTGGCGGTTTTCCTGAACGCCATTTTCATCCGGTAGAACTGGATGAATGCGAACCCGATGAAGACATGCCCTGGTGGATGGAAGATCCGCGCATTGACTGGTTATTGAATCACATTAAACAGAACCGCTCGGAAAAAGCACTGCTGATATGCAAAACGGCAGAGCAAGTACTGGATTTGTCGGAAGCCTTGCGCGTACTGGCGGGGGTACAGGCGGCAACCTTCCATGAAGGTATGACGCTGACCGAACGTGACCGCTCCGCCGCCTTTTTTGCCAGCGAAGAAGACGGCAGCCCTATTCTGCTGTGCTCAGAAATTGGCAGTGAAGGTCGTAACTTTCAGTTTGTTCATCAACTGATTCTGTTCGACTTGCCAACGAACCCTGACCTGCTGGAACAGCGTATTGGCCGCTTAGACCGCATTGGCCAGCAGCAAAATATTGATATTTACCTGCCTTACTGCAAAGGCTCGGCGGAAGCCATATTGCTGCCATGGTACGAGCAGGGTATGAACGCCTTCTCTCAATGTAATGCGATAGGCCGTAAACTGTACGATGCTTTTGGTAAGGACATTGAGCAGGCTGTTGCTGAGCAGAAGCCACTCAGTGACGAATTGCTGGAGCAGACGAAAGAACTGCACAAAACCTGGCTGGAACGGAACCGTGAAGGGCAGGACAAGTTGCAGGCACTAAACGCCTGTCGTCCTGAAACTGCTGAAAAAATCATAGAACAAATTCATAGCGACAGCGATACCGACACTCTGGCAGACTTTATGATTGCCTTCTTTGACCGTTTTGGCGTGACTAACGAAGTGCTGGATGAAGAGCGCTGGTTTATTCGCCCGGGTGAGCATATGCGTGTCGGCAGCCTGCCGGGACTGCCGGATGATGGCATCACCATAACCTTTGACAGGGTGACCGCACTGAACTTTGAAGATACTGACTTTTTAAGTTGGGATCACCCCATGGTGCAGGCTGCGCTTGAACTGCTGACTGCAGATGACTTTGGCAGCACCTGCGTTGCAGAGCTGAAAAACCCGGCTATTCCGGCTGGCAGCTGGTTCCTGGAACTGGACTTTGCCAGCATAGTACCGGCGCCTAAAGCCGCGGCATTGCAGGAGTTCTGCCCATTGCAGAGTTTACGTCTGTTGTTTAATGGTCAGGGTCAGGAGCTGTCCGCTAAAGTGTCACGCGAGCTGCTGGACCAACAATCCAGCTTTATTGATAAAAAGACCGCGCGACAGATATTGCGTCAGTTACGTGACCCGGCGCAAAAGATTATTCAGTCCGGCCAGCAACAGGCTCGTGAGTGGCAGCAAAAGCAGCTGGATGAAGTAAAGCAAAATGCGCTGGCTGCACTGCAACACGAACGCACGCGCTTGCTGGAATTACGACAGAAAAACCCGTCGGTGCGCAGCAGTGAAATAGAGGCGATAAATTGGCGCGAAGAGCAAATTACGGCGGCGCTGGAGAGCCCGCAGTTATCGCTTCAGGCAGTGCGTATCCTGGTGAATAACCATTAATGACGCTGCTCCATTATCAGCCGCCGACAACGCCATTTCTTCAGGTTATCTATGAGGACAGCCAGTTGTTGGTGGTTGATAAGCAAAGCGGGCTGCTCAGTGTTCCGGGCAAGCGACCAGAACATAAAGACTCGGTTTATACCCGCGTACAGCGCGTACACCCAGAAATAAGAGTGGTCCACCGGCTGGATATGGCAACTTCCGGAGTTCTTTTACTGGCAAAAACTAAAGCCGCGCAAAGTCACCTGAACCGGCAGTTTCAGAATCGCACAACCAGTAAAAGGTATATTGCCCGAGTTTGGGGCAAACCACCTTCTCCGCAAGGGGAAATAGAGTTGCCGTTGTCCTGCGACTGGCCGAATCGCCCGCGCCAGCACATGGATTTTTTCACCGGCAAACCCAGCACGACCTTTTATCGTGTAACGGATTTTGATAACGGTTGTAGCCGCCTTGAACTGACACCTCATACCGGACGCTCACATCAGCTCAGAGTTCATATGCAGGCCCTTGGCTGCCCGATACTTGGAGATAAATTCTATGCACACAGCGATGCTTTCGCTGCTGCTGAGCGTTTATTACTGCATGCGGAATACCTTGGCGTAACCCATCCGCAAACCGAACAACCTATAGAGTTTTTCAGCCCCGTTCAGTTTTAGCAATTTGCACTCAAGCTAGCGCCGCTTCAGCCGATACAGGCTGCATGAAGCGCTATCTATTAATTCTGCTGGCGGTTGTTTTCATCAACCCCGCAGTAAGCCAGGACGACCTAGAACGTTATTTGCCGCAAGACCAGCTCCATTGGTTAACCGGAAATGACGGCGAACGCTATTTGGCGTTAAAGAAAGAGTACTTGCAGGCCTTTGAGCGCGGGCAAATGGTGCTTTTACCAGATTGGTACTACCATCCACTGCAGTCTTTTTATATTCGCCCGGTTTATGAAAACGCACCGGATTTTGGCTGGACCACCTGGGCTTTAACCCCGCCCGACAACGACATACGTACAGACAATTTGCAGACACCTGCTACGACAACGCATTTCCCTGAGGCTGCAGACGAAGAGGTCTTTACGGCACCAGTGAATGCTTTGCAGCAACGCATGACTCTGCTGCTGAACGAAACCCTGGACCGCCCGGGCTTTTCTGTATGGGTAGTAGAAGGAATTACCGCAGACATAGCCCTGCGTTTGCTGGAAAGTGAGCCTTCAATAATGCCCGATGCTATTGTATTGGTTAACGCTTATGTGCCTCAGTTTCAGTATAACCGCACTCTTGCTGAACGCATTAGCCAGTCGCAACTGCCGGTTCTCGATATTCGCAGTGCGGAAGCTAACCGTTGGGTGAGTGAACACTGGGCCTTGCGTAAAAAACTAGCGAATAAATACCAGCACCCAGCGTACCGCCAGCGTCAGCTGGTTAATTCCGGTAACACCGGGCAGCGTGAATTAATCTCTACTATAAAAGGCTGGCTGGAATTTCACGGCTTTTAACCTTTCCAGTTTTAACACCCTTTTTTAACGGACGCCGCGCTTTTCTTTGATCTTCTCATAAGCCGCCTGAATGTCCTGAGCACGTTGCTGAGCCTGCTTCATTACCTCTTCCGGTAACCCCTTAGAAGCCAGCTTGTCCGGATGATGCCGAGCCATTAATTTACGATACGCTTTCTTAATTTCGGCGTTACTGTTTTGAGCTGTTACGCCAAGCACTTCATAAGCGTTATTTATTTCATCCTGGCTGGTGGTTTTTCGCTGTTGCTGATGCTGCTGCCGACGATGCTGATGAAAACGAAAAGCCGCTTTTTCCATCATCAACCACTGGTCCAGCTGAAAACGAGTAAACCCAAGGTGCTTAGCCACGTTAACCAAAACTTCATGCTCTGACTTTTCCAACACACCGTCATTTAACGCAAGACCAATCAGCTGCTCCATAAAAAGCTGCAGAACATCGCGGTTACCGTAAAAGGAGGCACTAAAATCCTTCATCACTTGTTGCAGAGGAAACGTCGGTTCTTTACCTTCGCGAAAGGCTTCCTGTGCTTCGCGGGTCGCGTCCTGATTTAAATTCAAACGACGCATTAGCTCCTGAGCCTGAGAAATATCGCTAGTGGTGACTTTACCTTTTGCCTTAGCAACGTGGCCCATTACTGCGAACAGTGTGTAAATAAAATTAGCGTCCCCGGCGGCTTGCTCTGCCCCATACAAAAAACGCCCCCAGGCGCCTTTTTGGGAAAAGTCCTGAGCCATGCCCCGATCAAACCAGTGACCAATGAGCGCCCCCAGAATAGCACCCGGCCATTTCATAAACGCAAAGCCAGCCAGTGCGCCGACTACCTTTCCCCAAACCATGTTATTTCTCCAGCCGCTGGTTAACTTGATGCAGGCGTTCCGGTGTACCTACGTCTGTCCAAAATCCATCCTGATGGCTTGCTGCCAGTTGCTTCTTATTAATTGCCCTGTCGAAAAAAGGCTTTAATGCCCGTTTCCCCTCAGGGTATGGCGCCAACAGTTCTTTGCGATACAGACCAACACCGGAAAAAGTTTTACGGGCATCATTCTCATTTTCCCCATTAACCAACAATCCATTTTCAATAGCAAAGTCACCATTTGAATGATGAATCGGATTATCCACCATAATTAAATGTCCCAGCAGCCCTTTTTCCAGATCCGTTGGTAAATCCCGGTAATCCCAGTCTGTCCAGATATCACCATTAATAACCCAAAACGGGTCATCTCCGAGCAGTGGCAAGGCTTTAATAATACCCCCTGCAGTCTCAAGTCCACCCTCAGGTTCCGCAGAGAATGAAACCTGCAGACCCCACTGGCTGCCGTCCCCGACAAAATCTTCAATTTGCTCACCATGCCAGGCATGATTAATAACCACTTCATTAACACCTGCGTTTGCCAGCTTTTCCAGGTGATAACCCAACAAGGGTTTTCCCGCTACCGGCAACAAAGGCTTTGGCTGATTATCCGTTAACGGGCGCATTCTACTGCCCCGTCCGGCAGCTAAAATCATCGCTCTCATAGGCTGTCCTTCCAGGCTGGGATAATGCGCTCACGCAACCAGCGGTTGTAATTTGAAAGCTGCGGATAGTTAGCACTTACTCGCTGCAAATACCCGAGGGTTCTGGGCACATCCTGTAAATAGCCGGGCTTATGATCGCGATGCGCCAACCGGGCAAAAATACCTGCCGCTTTGGTGTGCCGCTGCAGCCCCATCCAGTCAAACCAGTGTTGCCATTGTTGTGGTTCAACCTGCGCCGCTAAGCAGTCAGACTCAACCAGATGTTGCCTTAACCCTTCACTCAATTCGTTGACCAATTCCTCTGGCCACTCAATATAGCAGTCGCGTAGTAACGACACCGCGTCATAGGTCACCGGACCCAGCACCGCATCCTGAAAATCGATAATACCAATACGGTCATCGTCCAGCAGCATTAAGTTACGTGAATGAAAGTCCCGATGCACTCCCACCTGCGGTTGCTGCAATGCGTTATCAATCATTTGTTGGCTAAACTGACTCCAAACTTCATCGTCCCCGGTATGCCAGTCTAAGTTCAGGTGATGTTTTAATAACCAGTCCTTAAATAAAGACAGTTCACGTTCCAACAAAGCGGTATCGAAAGCGGGCAGCTCACCCTGCTCAGTCCGGCGTACCGACATAATGTTAGGCAGCGCGGTAAGTGCCTGCTGGTAGTATTGCCGCGCATTTCGTGGATGCAGTTTACTCAGCAACAGTATCTGACCAAAATCGGATTGCAGCATAAAGCCCTGTTCTAAATCCGCCGCAATAATCTCTGGCACAGTAACGCCGGCTTCAGAATAGGCTTGTGCAACGGCCAAAAAAGGCTTCATTGGTTCTTTTTCGGGAGGACAGTCGACCGCTATCAGGCTTTCCTGGCCATTAGTTGCCCGAAAATAGCGACGGAAACTGGCATCACCGGATACAACTTCTAAAGTTGGTTGTGAAACACCTGTCTGGGCTTCACACCAAGCCTGCAGAGCCACTTCTCGTTTGTCTTCCAAAATATCCTCCACCAAATTTGTCGCAAAGCCTTAAAACTAGCAGTGTACCAAATAGCGAAACAAACAAAATTGCTTTATTATACCCTCGCGCTGCAAAACAGAATAAATGCATTTAACAACAACGACGGAAGATTAAATTGCTGCAACGGTTTATTACTTCGCTAATGCTACTGCCCTTTCCCGGCAGCGCGCTAGCGGCTTTACAAAATCAAGACGCACCACAACACATGACTTGCACCGTGCCTCAGTCTACTGAGAGTACGATTACCGCCGTCCAGTTGCAGGAAACCGATGCAGGAACTATTGGTGTTGAATCGCGTAGCGCCGAAATTCTGGCCAATGAAAAAGCGTATTTTACCGGTAACGTCATCATTCAGCGTAACGGACAGTGGCTTTCAACTTCAAAAGCCACTATCGATCAGCAGCGGGGTGAGATTATCGCCTCAGACGGCATTACTTTTAATGACGGCTATTTAAGCGTTACGGGTGATTCGTTATCGCTAGACTTAAACGATGACGAGGCCAAACTCTACAACAGTGATTACCGACTGCGAAATCATAACGCGCGTGGCCACGCAGAGTTGCTTTCATTGTCCCGGCAGGAAGTTTTATTACAGGACTCAAGCTTCACCACCTGCCCGGGCGAGACTCCGGCCTGGCAATTACGCGCAGAACGTATTCAGATAAATGAAACCAGCGACTTCGGTGAAGCCTGGCACGCCCGATTTGAGTTATTCGACGTACCGGTGCTTTACTTACCGTATTTTAATTTTCCATTGAGTGACGCGCGTAAAACCGGTTTGCTCTACCCCACGTTCGACTCATCATCAAACAGTGGTTTTGAAGTAGAAGTTCCCTACTACTTTAATATTGCTCCCAATATGGATGCGACAATAGCTCCGGTTTATATGTCCGAGCGCGGCACCATGATGAAAGGCGAGTATCGCTATTTATTTGAGCAAAATGCCGGACAATTCAATTTAGAATATTTAGGCAATGACGACACTCGCATCGCAAATAAAAAACGCTACCTTTGGCACGTTCAGCATTCGGCGCAAATAAACCAGGACTTGAGTTTTTACCTGGATGCGACCGAAATTAGTGACGACAACTACCTGAATGACTTTGGTAGTGATTTTGCAGGCCGGGCTGACACTCACTTATATCGCGTAGCCCAGCTTGATTACGACAACGAAAACTGGACCGCACAATTACGTACCGAAGACTACGAGCTTATTGGCGACTACCGCAGCCCCTATCGCACACTGCCGCAGCTTAGTATCGATTACAACACTGGCGACTTCACCGGCTTTAGCGCCAGCTTATACAACGAACTAACCTATTTTCAGAATCAGGATCAGACCCGCGAATACGCGACCCGGGCACATATAGAGCCGAGCATTCAGTACCGTTTTGAGAAGCCTGCTTTTGATACAGAAGCCGAGCTTTCTTATCTTTATACGCGCTATTGGCAGGAAAGCCCGGACAACAAGATTGCTGAGGAAGTTTCACGTGCGCTTCCCCGCGCTCGTGTAAGGGCTCGTTTGCATCTCGAGCGAGCCATTGAACTGGGTGACAGCCAGTACCGTCAAACCCTGTCGCCGCAAATTCAGTATTTGTATGTGCCCTATGAAAACCAACAGAACATCGGCATTTATGATACCTCTTTATTGCAGGACGATTACCACGGGCTGTTCCGTAGCCGCCGTTTTTCGGGGTTGGATCGCATCGCCGAGGCTAACCAGATAACGTACGGTGTCAGCAGCAGCTTATTCACTCAGAATGAACGCGAAGTGCTGCGAGCCAGTATTGGGCAAATTTACAATATTAATGACAGTCGTACGCAACTGTTTGCCAGCGATGAAGAAACCACAACCTCCAGTAACAGTGAGTGGGTTGCCGACATTAACTGGGCTGTTGATGAGAACTGGTCAATACGCAGCTCAATTCAATACGATACGGAACTTAACACCACCCGTAAGAGTCAGACCGCGGTAGAGTTCCGTAAAGATGAATCAAACTTGATACAGGTCAGTCATCGCACCGCAACCAACATTCTGAACAACGATATTGAACAAGTTGGAACGCAGGCAGTTTGGTCAGCAAGTTCGCGCTGGCAAGTCGCATCAAATGTCTTTTACGATCTCACACATGATCGTTTAAATGATGCTATGGTGGGCATTCAATACAGCAGTTGCTGCTGGGCCTTACGGGTTAGCGCGTACAGACGCATAAACCGTGATCTTGAGCCGGCTTTTAGTGCGACTCAGATAAACGGCGAAACTCAATTTGACAATGGCATTAGTATACAATTTATTATCAGCGGTTTAGCTTCTGATAGCAGTGGTCTAATTAACATGCTTGAGAAAAGTACGTACGGTTACCGCCGTCCTTTTTATCTCAGTAACTAGTGGTAGGTATAATGAAAAAAATTGCATCGTTTTGTTCAGCAGCTGTGCTGATTGCATCGTCTTTTTTGCTGAATAACACCGTTCAGGCTCAGCAAATACTGGATCGCGTTGTCGTCGTAGTCGATGACGGCGTAGTGCTGCAAAGCCAGATTGACCAACTTATCCAACAAGTTAAGAACGGTCAGAACTTCAACTCGAGTAACGCGCCTTCAGACGAAGTTCTGGAAACTCAGGCTATAGAACGCCTGATTCTGCAGGAAATTCAGTTGCAAATGGCTAACCGCATGGGTATCGAGATTGACGACAACCAGTTAGAGCAAGCCATCAACGAAATAGCAAATAACCAAGACCTTACAACAGCTGAGCTTCGGGAAAACATGGTCAGTAGTGGTATGAGCTGGGCAGCCTACCGCGAAAATATTCGTAACGAATTGGTTATCCAGCAAGTTCAACGAGCAGCTGTACAGCAACGCGTTTCTATCACACCGCAAGAAATTAATAACCTGGTGAAACTCATAGAGAGCAACCAGGAAGTTCAGACAGAGTATCGTTTGGCTCAAATTCTGATTTCCGCTGACTCAAACTCATCACAAGCCGAACTTGAAAAAGCCAAAGAGCGTGCCAACACAGTTTTGAATTTACTGGACAAAGGTAGTGACTTTGCTGACTTGGCGGTACGTTCCTCCTCCGGTTCTGCGGCATTGGATGGCGGTGACCTGGGCTGGATGACAGTTAATGGCATGCCGACCTTGTTTGCGGAAGCGGTAGATGGGAAGTCTGTAGGTGACGTTGTCGGCCCAATCCGCAGTGGTATCGGCTTTCATATTTTGAAAGTACAGGACAAGCGCGGAGAGCAAACAGTCGAAGTACAAGAAGTTAAAGCACGTCATATTTTAATCAAGCCTTCCGTTATTTTGTCAGACAACAAAGCGAAAGAGATGCTCAATCAATACCGTGAGCAAATTGCCAATGGCGAAAAGACTTTTGCTGAACTTGCACGTGAACATTCAGCTGACCCTGGTTCGGCCTCTCGTGGCGGCGATTTGGGCTGGGCTCGTCCCAATAAATACGCACCAGAATTCAAGCAAAAAGTAGAAAGCATTGAACAAGACACAATAAGTGAACCGTTCAGCACACAGTTTGGCTGGCACATTGTAGAAGTTACCGGTCGCAGAACTCTGGATGCCACTGAAGAAAACAAGCAAGAACGCGCATACCAAATGCTGTTTAGCCGTAAATTCCGCGAAGAGCTTGATAACTGGCAGCAAGAAGTTCGCGACCAGGCGTTTATCAGAAGAGTTGCTGAGTGAGTATACCAACTCTTGTATTTACACCGGGTGAGCCGGCAGGTATTGGCCCGGACTTAATTATAAAAATAGCGCAGCAGCCCTGGTCGGCTGCTGTCGTTGTCTGTGCAGATAAAAATTTACTAAAACAACGCGCCGAGCAATTGAACCTTCCTATTACCTTGCACAGGTATAGAAAAGGTGAAGAACTGCCGCAACATGAACCCGGACATCTTTGGGTAGAACATATTCCAGTGTGCGAAGACGTGACTCCTGGCGAGTTATGTACAGCCAACGGTCATTATGTGGTTGATTGCTTAAAAAGAGCCTCTGACGGTAATCTCTCAGGCGAGTTCGATGCCATTGTTACCGGCCCTGTACACAAAGGTGTGATTAATCAAGCCGGCGTGGCGTTTTCAGGACACACTGAATTTTTAGCTCATGAAGCGAACTGCAATGATGTCGTTATGATGTTGGCTACAGAAGGCCTGCGTGTGGCGCTGGTCACGACTCACATTCCGCTGGCCTATGTGGCAAAAGCCGTTACCGCGGAGCGTCTGACCAACATTATTACCATACTGCATAACGACCTGACTAAGAAATTCGGCGAGTCGTCGCCCAAAATATTGGTTTGCGGATTAAACCCTCATGCGGGAGAGTCGGGACATTTAGGCAGGGAAGAAATAGACATTATTATTCCGGTTCTGGAACAACTTAAAAAGCAAGGCATGAACTTGCACGGCCCGTATCCCGCAGATACCATTTTTCAGCCAAAGTACCTTGAAGATGCCAGTGCGGTAGTTGCTATGTATCACGATCAGGGTCTTCCGGTGCTAAAATATAAAGGTTTCGGGCAGGCCGTAAACATTACACTCGGGTTACCTTATATCCGGACTTCTGTTGATCACGGTACAGCACTTGAGCTGGCCGGGTCTGGCAAGATTAGCGACGGTAGTTGCCGCCTGGCAATGCAGACCGCTATAGATATGGCAAGAGCAGCGTATTATGAGTAAAAAACAAGGTGGGAATAAACACCAGGGCGGAAGTAAAACCCACTTGGGCCACCGGGCACGTAAACGGTTTGGCCAGAACTTCCTGAATGACGACTATATTATTGAGCAGATTGTTGATGCCATTAACCCTTTGCCCGGTGAAAACCTAATAGAAATTGGCCCGGGGTTAGCAGCACTAACTGAGCCGACAGTAGATCGCAGTGGCCATTTAAAAGTTATCGAAATTGACCGTGACTTAGTTGAAAGGCTTCAGCATCACCCTTTTTTAAGTTCAAAACTGGAAGTGATTCAAGCCGATGCGCTAAGCATAGATTTTAGTCAGTTTGCCAAAGAGAGTCCGGCACGAGTGTTCGGTAACCTGCCCTATAACATCTCCACGCCGCTTATCTTTCATCTGCTGAAGTTTGCCGATGATGTAAAAGATATGCACTTTATGCTGCAAAAAGAAGTGGTTGATCGCTTAGCAGCAGAGCCCGGCTCAAAAAGTTATGGCAGAATCAGCGTCGGTGTACAGCAAGCCTGTAAAGTCACTCCGGTGGTTGCTGTCCCGCCATCAGCGTTTACGCCGCCACCGAAAGTAGAATCATCGGTGGTTCGGTTAGAACCCTATGCCGAAAGCCCTCACCCAGTTAAAGATAAAGCGCAACTGCATAGCTTATGTTTGACAGCGTTTAACCAACGCCGTAAAACAATAAGAAACAACCTTAAACAGTTGGTTCCTGCGGAGCAGCTGGAAGCCCTTGGTATTGACCCGGGCGCAAGGCCGGAGACGCTCTCTGTAGACGATTACTGCAGGATATCCGACTGGCTCACTGAACACTCGCTCACAAAACAAGCGGAAAAGAATGACAGTCAGTAAAATTGAAATTGATGTAAAAACGCAATATTTAGCGGCGCAGTCAAACCCTGATGCCGGACAATATGTGTTTTCTTACACCATAACCATAACCAATGAGTCCAGCCAGTTAGTGCAGTTGCTTGCCCGCGAATGGCGAATTACCGACGCTGACAGTAAAATAACCCGAGTGGCTGGAGATGGCGTTGTAGGACAACAGCCTAAACTGGCTGCCGGTGAATCATTCAGTTATACCAGCGGTACCGTTCTGGCTACGCCTATAGGCACTATGGAAGGGCATTACCTAATGATAGATGAACAGGGCTCGCAGTTTAAAGCACCTATTCCTTCGTTCCGGCTGGCCATCCCTAATATTATTCATTAATTATGAGCAATTACGTTGTCGGTGATATCCAGGGTTGCTTCCGCGAACTTGAAGCTCTGCTTACCCAAGTCAGTTTTAACCCTGCAAACGACTCTTTATGGTGTGTAGGTGATATTGTCGCGCGCGGCCCCAGTTCGCGCGATGCGTTGCGTTTTTTCTATGAAAACAGTAACTCGGTACACAGCGTATTAGGTAATCACGATTTAAACTTAATGGCAGTGTTGCTGGGTTATCGGCAGCCTAACCCAAAAGACAAACTCAATGCGTTATTAGAAGACAGTGATCGCTATGACTGGTTAGAGTGGTTGCGTCACCAACCTTTGATGCATCAGCTAGAAGAGCACAATACGGTAATAACTCACGCTGGTATTTACCCATGGTGGACACTCAAACAAGCCAGTCAATACGCACAGGAAGTGACAAAAGTTCTTACTGGCAATGAGTTTAAAAACTTTATGCAGCAGTTATTTGGCAACTCGCCGGAAAAATGGGACTCAAGTCTGCAAGGTTTTGACCGATACCGTTTTATAGTGAACGCGTTTACCCGAATGCGTTACTGTAATCCGGAAGGTGAACTGGATTTTTCCCAAAAAGATAATCCATATGAACGTTCATCGCAGGATTCGTATAAGCCATGGTTTAACTTTTGGTCAGAATCCGAGAATCGAGTATTATTCGGGCATTGGGCTGCGCTAATGGGCGAAACCCGGCGTCAGGATGTGATAGCGCTGGATACTGGCTGTGTCTGGGGTCAGTATATGACGTTATATAGCGTTGAGAATAAAACCTTCTTTCATGAACCGGCTTTGACCGGAAAGTGACAATAATAATTATGCAGTGCTGAGGAAAGTTTCATGAAAATTACTGTTGCCATGCGAGTTATCGGTGGTTTTGCCATCATTACTTTGCTGTTACTCATCATTAGCTTAAGTTCGTTGTTTAATATCAACAGCATCGGCTCGTCGGTTGATAAACTCAACGATGAGGCGGTACCGGCACTGAATCAAGTTTCGGCTATTAAAGTCGATATTCTTGAGCTAGGAACTGTTCAGCTAGAAACCTTCTATGACGAAAGTTTAGAGCAGGTCGAAGCTCACAAAAAAGAGTTCAACGAATCTAACAAGTTGCTTTTTTCCTCTCTTGAGGAGCTTAAAAAGCTTATTCAAGGTAACGGTCAGAGTGACGAGATTAACGAGCTTGAAAAAGACTCACGCCAGTACATTAACTTGATAGACCGCCTGTTTAGTCAGCACAGCGAATATCTGGAATTACAAAACGTTACCGCTTCTCAGTTAGATGAAATTGCATTCAATATCGATGATGCGGCTATTATGCTGCTGGACACCATGGATGCCTCTAATAACGAGGTCATCTCTCGTGAAGCCAACAACATCGAGTCTTCGCTGTCCAGCCTTATCACCTTAATGTATGACTTGAACAAAGCAAATAAGTTAGACAGTGCCGAAATCATCCGCAGCGAAATTGATATTAATATCGACAGCATCCGCCCGCGCCTTCAGGTATTAGACGACGAACCAACAGGGGCTGCCGGGACAATGGTTGACGACGCAATTGCAACCGTTCGCGATGCGCTCGACAGCCTGCAGGGTGCAGGTTCTTATCCTGACAATGTCATTCGTCGCCAGCAGCTGCGCGTTGACTCAGAAGATTCACTTAATAAATCAGAAGTTCAGTTAAATAAATTGATGGGAAAAGCCGACCGTTTGCAAACTGCGGTTCGCGGAATAGCCGATGGCACACGGGTCTCAGTAACAGATTCTATCTCTACCAGTAGTTGGCTCAATAGCATTATCACCATTATTTCTATTGCTCTGGCTGTGCTTATTTCATGGTACACCGTACGTAGCATCAGCCGTCCATTGTCACGCGTTAACCACATGCTGAACATTATGGCGGATGGTAACTTAACCGAACGTGTTGACTATAACGCTCAGGACGAATTTGGTGAGCTCGCCTCAAACACCAATAAACTGACCGGTAATTTACGTAAACTTATTGAAGGTATTGCGAACCGCGCCACTCAGCTGGCTACGGCCGCGGAGCAATCTTCCAATGTTTCTGACGAGACAACTAACGCCATTGACGAACAACGCCGTCAGATTGAGCAAGTAGCCACGGCCACTCAGGAAATGAACAGTACGGCCAGCGAAATGGCCGACGGTGCAGAACAGGCCTTACGCGAAATTCAGCACTCTGATGATGAAGCCAAACGTGTTCGTCAAATTTCAGACAAAAACCGTGCGACTATCGAAGGCCTGGCTAGTGAAATTAAAGGCGCTTCGGAAGTTATCGATCAGTTGTCAGAAAACAGTAAAAACATTGGTGGCATTCTGGATGTTATTCGCGGTATCGCCGACCAGACCAACTTGCTTGCACTGAACGCGGCCATTGAAGCGGCACGTGCCGGTGAGCAAGGTCGCGGATTTGCGGTTGTTGCTGATGAGGTTCGCACTCTGGCCAGCCGTACTCAAGAGTCCACCGAAGAAATTCAGGATATGATTGAGAATCTGCAGAATGACTCTCAGCGAGCGGTTACCGTTATGAATAAAGGCCGCGAGCAAGCTGAACTCAGTGTGCAGCAGTCCGATGAAGCAGCTCAGGCACTTCAATCTATTACTGAGTCAGTGCATCAGGCGTCTGACAGCAGTAACCATATTGCTAATGCAGCGAAAGAGCAAAGCAGTACTGCGCAGGATATCAGCGAGCGTCTTGAGTCTATTGTTTCCATTGCCGAACAAACGGCTTCTGGTTCCAAACAAACAGCTCAAGCGTCTAACGAAGTCGCTAAACTGGCCGATGAGCTCCAGGACTCAATTAAGAGTTTCAGAGTCTAAAGTAAAAACCTCTGAACTGCAGAAACGGAAAAGGCGCCTTTTAAAGGCGCCTTTTTATATTTTACGGTTTTATTGCCTTAATAATTAACGCTGTTACGCCGTTAAGTTAATTTTAGCGAAGCGACGTTTACCTACCTGATAAACTCCAGAGTCTTTTTCTGTGCACAGATAACGCGAATCGCTGAATTTCTCGCCATCCACTTTAACGGCATTTTGTTTTATCATTCGTAACGCTTCCGAGGTGGACTCAACCAAGCCGGCTTCTTTTAGCACATTACCTATTGCCATTCCCTCAGCTCCGACTTGCACCGTCTTTTCCGGAATATCGTCCGGTAAAGCATTTTTCTGGAAACGCTGAATAAAATCCTGTTCGGCTTTCTCAGCGTCGTCTTCCGAGTGAAAGCGAGCGATGATTTCTTTTGCCAGCAAAACTTTCACATCACGTGGGTTTTTGCCGTCGGCTACAGCCGCTTTCAGCTCGTCAATTTCAGTAATGGAACGAAAGCTGAGTAACTGGAAGTAACGCCACATGAGCTCATCTGACACCGACATAATTTTACCAAACATGTCATTTGCCGGTTCCGTAATGCCAATATAGTTATTCAGCGATTTTGACATTTTCTGCACACCGTCCAGCCCTTCCAGTAACGGCGTCATAATGACAGTTTGTGGACGCTGCCCTTCTTCTTTTTGCAGTTCGCGCCCCATGAGCAGGTTGAAGCGCTGGTCGGTTCCGCCAAGCTCAACGTCAGCTTTTAATTCAACCGAATCCCAGCCCTGAACCAATGGGTATAAAAACTCGTGAATAGCTATCGACTGATTGTTCTGGTAGCGTTTTTTAAAATCATCACGTTCTAACATACGGGCTACAGTCTGGCGCGCAGCCAGTTTAATCATATCGGCCGCCCCCATTTTCGACATCCATTCGGAGTTAAAACGGATTTCGGTTTTAGCCGGATCGAGAATTTTAAAAACCTGTTCTTTATAAGTTTCAGCGTTAGCAATAACCTGTTCCGTGGTCAGCGGCTTTCTGGTCACATTCTTACCTGTAGGGTCACCTATCATGCCGGTGAAATCACCTATAAGGAAAACCACTTTATGACCAAAGTCCTGAAATACTCTCAGCTTGTTGATTAAAACAGTGTGTCCCAAGTGTAAATCAGGTGCCGTTGGGTCAAAGCCAGCTTTCACTGTCAGTGGCTTACCACTGGCCAACTTCTCAGCCAGTTCCTGCTCGAGTAAAACTTCTTCGGCACCGCGAGTAATCTCGGCAATAGCTTCCGCCACTTCGGTTTTCATCCTCATCTCCAACTGTAAAAACTCATAAACCAGCCATTTTACGCCATTATTACCACTGTTTTAAGCTCAATGATCTGGTATTCTTCATTTTTTCGTATTATCCTCGAAACCATAAGGTTATTCTGTGGTCGTAAACAGGTGCGGTAATCCCCGTGTTTGCTGACACATGTTTACTGGATAATCACAATAAAGAAAGTGAAGTGCGCTATAATATGACATTAAAATCTGTCACCAAAATTCAGCGGATGTTTCTGCAACTTCCGCATTCTCATAAAATTCTGATCAGTGCGATCAGCGTTGCCCTCTTGCTATTACTGATCATTCCGTCGGAACCTGCCACGGCATCTAAGAACAGTACTTCAGCCGAGCAGTTGATGCCAGGTAAACGTTACCAGCTCGATTTAGCTTTTGAGCAACCCAGCTCAGATGAAAGTACCGAAAACTCAGAGCTGACATGGCAAACCTATCAGATTAAATCGGGTGACAGCTTAGCTAAAATATTTAGCAAAGTAGGCTTTAGTGCCCAGCAACTGTATCGCGTTACCGAGTCCGGCGATGAAGCCAAATATCTTCGTAAAGTTCACCCTGGCGATTTGCTTCGCTTTGCGACTGACAGTGACGATAACCTGGTGCAGCTAGCGCACCAGATAAACGATACAGAAACGCTTATTATCACTCGTCAAAACGACAGCTTTGTTGCTGAAATCGAAACTAAAAAAGTTGAAGTTCGTACAGAATTCACTCATGCCGTTATTGACTCCAGCTTCTGGAATGCCGGTATCGACTCGGGCTTGACTGACAACCAAATTATGCGCATTGCCAATATTTTTGGCTGGGATATCGACTTTGCCTTAGACTTGCGTAAAAACGACGAATTTAGCGTACTTTATGAAACGCACTATGTAGATGGCGAGTTTGTTGGCTACGGCAAAATTTTAGCGGCAGAGTTTGTAAACCGCGATGAGAACTTCCAGGCCATTCTTCACGATAATGGACAATATTATACGCCGAACGGCCGCGCCATGCGCAAAACCTTCCTGCGTTCACCCGTTAACTTTACCTACATAAGCTCGAGCTTCAACCCTCGCCGCTTACATCCGGTTACCGGAAGAGTGCGCCCGCACAATGGTATAGATTACGCAGCCTCTACTGGCACGCCAGTAATGTCTTCTGGTGATGGTAAAGTTATCGCGGCTGGTTATACCTCGTTGAATGGTAATTATATTTTTGTGCAACACGGCGAACGCTACGTGACTAAGTATTTACACCTTAGCCGTAAGCACGTGAAAACAGGCGACCGTGTTAAACAGGGTCAGGTAATTGGTCGCGTTGGCGCGACAGGCCGGGTAACGGGTCCACACTTACACTACGAATTCCTTGTTGACGGCGTACATCGTAACCCTCGTACGGTGGAATTGCCGGAAGCCAAGTCGCTAGGTGAATCAGAATTACCGGCTTTCCGTCAACACGCGGATCAGGTAATGGCCATACTAAACGACAACAGACGCGTTTACCTGGCGATGCAGTAATGTTTCAGCGTTATATTGGACTGATGTCGGGCACCAGTATGGATGCGGTTGACGCGGCATTGGTCCAGATAGATGCGCAAGGCACGCCCAGACTTGAAGCTCATCACTCTTTGTCTTTCCCCCCGGAATTGCGTACTCGCTTATTGGCTTTAAGCCACACAGACAACTGGCAGGCCGATGAACTGGCCGGTTTAGACATTGCTTTTTCCGAGCTCAGTGCCAAAGTCGTAGAGCGGCTTCTTGAAAAAGTCAGTATCGCAGCAAAAGACATTACCGCCATAGCCAGTCACGGACAAACCGTTCGCCACAAGCCCAATTCAATACCAGCCTACACCTGTCAAATTGGCGACCCTACACGGTTGGCTTTGGGGACCGGCATTGATGTTATTTACGATTTTCGTCGCAAAGACATTGCTGCAGGTGGCCAGGGTGCGCCATTGGTTCCGGCTTTTCATAAGCAAGTTTTTGCCCGCAAGAATCAATGCATTGCAGTCATTAATTTAGGTGGTATAGCTAATGTCACCTGGCTTGGCCATAAAAGCCAAGTACTGGGCTTTGATACGGGGCCTGCTAACACTCTACTGGACCAATGGATTCAGCATAATGACTCAAGTAAAAGCTTCGATGAAAACGCCCAGTTTGCGAATGCAGGCAAACTTCAGCCTGACCTGCTAAAGCGTTTATTGCAGCATCCGTTTTTTGCTAAGCCAGCACCCAAAAGTACGGGGCGCGAGGAGTTCAATTTAAAATGGCTGCAACAACAATTGGCCGGGCAGAATATATCCCCGGCTGATGTACAGCGCACTTTGACCGAACTTACCGCTATTAGCATCAAAGATGCACTGACAACCTTGCCACAACAGCCCGATACGGCTTATTTTTGTGGTGGAGGCGCCCGAAACCCATTATTAATGAAGCGCTTAACTGAGCTCTTAGCGCCGATTCAATGCGATACTACAGCGAGTTTAGGCGTTGACCCACAATGGGTTGAGGCAATCGCGTTTGCCTGGTTAGGCTGGTGTTATGAGCATAAAAAACCGGGTAACCAGCCTGAAGTTACAGGAGCCAGTCACCCGGTGGTTTTAGGCGCTAAAGTCCTACATCAATAGAAGCCTTATTCAGCACCCAGCTCCTTGAAGGCGTCCCGGGTCAGGTTTTCGTTCCCATCAGTTCCAACCACAATACTGTCTTCAATACGCACTCCGCCGTATGGACGCAGCTCATCAACTTTCTCCCAGTTAATATCTGCACTGTCTTTGTGCTCTTCCAGTAGCTGATCGACCACATATAAGCCCGGCTCAATAGTGAAGACGTGACCAACTTCAATATCCCGTAGTAAGCGTAAGAACGGATGACGCTCACTGCGCTCGTAGCTGTTGCCTTTGTCGTCCTTCAGGAAACCGCCAACATCATGTACCTGCAAACCGATAAAGTGACCTAACCCGTGCGGCATAAAGGCACTGGTGTAACCTTTGTCGTAAATGCTTTGCGCATCACCTTTAATAAACTCAAAGTCACTTAAAATTTGCGCGACTTTCAGATGCATCGACACATGCAGGTCGTAATAGCTCACACCGGGCTTAATCTCGCTCAACAGCTCTTGCTGAGCTTTATCCATAGCTTCTACCAAGTCCGCGTAGAAACCCTCTTCATAAGCGTATGAGCGGGTTATATCAGAGCAATAACCACGGTAGCGTGCGCCAGCATCAATTAAGAACGAACGGATTTGCTTAGGCGGAACGGTGTCGTATACGTCGTAATGCAAAATGGCGGAATGGCTGTTCAATGCAACAATGCTGTTGTAAGGCACCTGTGACTCACGAAAGTCGATAGCACTCAGATAAGCATGGTGTATTTCAAGCTCACTTTTACCGGCAAAAAAGGCTTCTTTTGCTGCAACATGGGCTTTTGCCGCTAAGCGGTTGGCTTCGCGCAAGTTGTCCACTTCCCATTGTGTTTTTATTGAGCGGTGGAAATGCAGATGATCAATCAATGCCTGTGGGTTACGTGCTTTTACTTTCCAGTCACTGACTGGCTGAGCAAAGTCTTCACCAATAAAAGCGGACTGCTCTAAATCGCTGCCTAAGTCTTCAGTCAGCATGCTTAAGTCGTCGATAATTTTTAAATCAACGTGCTGCTGCCATTCTTCCTCCGGCACGTTAACCGGAGCATGCCAGAAGTCCCGGGCCTGAAATAAGTAAACCGTAGGACGTTGGCTGCCCTTGCGATAAAAAATAGCACTTTTGGGGCTTTCTGTGACCGGAACCCAGTATTTAAATAGCGGATTAACCCGGTACGGCGGCGCGTTATCATCGAGAAAATCGACTCGTGGCTGGCCCGAGTAAACCAGTACCGATTCAAAATTGTTGTCCTCTAACGCTTTATCAAAGCGGCTACATACTGTCTTGATGTGTTCTGCGTACGCGCTCATAAAAAAACCTCACAAAAAATTGTGAGGTTATTCTAGCGGAAAAGGCGAAAAATTTCAGCTGTTCCCGGGGGGAAGCTAAAGCCTAAACGGAAAAGCTGGAGCCACAGCCACAGGTTGTTGTGGCATTCGGGTTGTCGACAAAAAAGCGAGAGCCCTGCAGCCCTTCTTCGTAGCTGACCACGCCACCCATTAAATATTGTAAACTCATTGGATCAACCAGCAGGGTGACGCCGTTTTTTTCTATTTCCATATCACCCGGGTTTTTCTTTTCATCAAAGGTAAAACCATATTGGAAGCCCGAACAACCGCCTCCGGTTACGTAAACACGCAACTTCAAATTTGGGTTTTCTTCTTCAGCAATCAGCTTACCCACTTTGCTTGCCGCTTGTTCAGTGAACTCAATCGGCATTGCCTGCTCTGCTGCACTGCTCATGATTTCTCTACCTTGGTTGAACTCTATTGCTATTTTCTCTTACCTGAGTATTTTGGTCAAGTATCGCCGTCACTACGCACACCGGGGTTAGCATCTCCCCGGCTAATTTCTTTCCAGAAAAACGTTCGATCCAGCGTGCCGTTACCACCTTTGGTAATTCTGACTTTCACCTCTACCCGCTCAGGAGCCAGTCCTTCCGGCATAAAGAAGTCGCCCTCGTACAAGGAAAAATAGCGCATAGAAAAACTGCGATCGTCTTGCGCTATATTAGCAAGTTTCAGTAAGTCATAACGCTTTTTCTTGCCATCGATACGGCCAACCAGCTCAACAGTAACATTTCCCTGAACAAAGTTGCGACGCTGCTCAATTTGTAAAACCGCCAGAGAGAAATGGAAATGGTTTTCCGAACGATTCTGAGTAACGGTTAAGGAGTCTATAGTAACGCCGCTTTCCTGTAGCTCCGGCGCCATAATCTTCTGATAAAATGCTAAGTCACGACGCAAACCATAGTTATCATTTTGTAACGCACCCAACTCGTCCTGCAAACTTTGGTTAGCCGAACGCTCAATATCTAACTCAACTTGCAGCACATGGCGTTGATACTCCATCTGCTCAAGTCGCTGATAAAGCTCTTCAAGTTGCTGCGACTGCTTCGAAACTTCTTCTTTTAATGCCTTTGCGTGCCACACTCCAGCTAAGTAGGCCAGGTAAACAACCAAAACAGCAACACAGATCAACAACACAAATACCGGGAAGGATCCCCAGCGTTGTTGCCAGTATTTCAGGTTAAAATAGGGCTTCATAACTTCCAGCTCATTTCCATCAAGCGTTTATGCTGATATGTTATTGATAAATATGCAAGCGCCATCCCACGGTTTAAGGTAAGGATCTTATTTTAAATGGCCTCTAACTCGGTACTCCGACAACAATTGCGCAAACAGCTGGCGATGCCATCGACCACTATCGCCATTTGTTTAATGGGACTAGCCGGCGGTATTCTCGCCGCTCTTATGATTGCCGGGTTTCGTTTTGCAATAGAGCAAGGCGCTTATCTTGTCGGGAATAACAGCTACTGGCAACAGCCTTTACCAACTACTTACCGCTTTTTACTACCTATTATTGCCGCCGCCATTGTTTATGTTTTGTTTCGGCTGTCGGGCTCTAAACACGTACGCATGGGTATTCCCTACGTTATTCATCGTATGAAGCAGCACTACGGCATGCTTCCCTGGCGCAGTACGGTGAACCAGTTCTTTGGCGGAATAATTGCGCTGGTTGCCGGTTTCAGTGTTGGCCGCGAAGGGCCAGCCGTTCATTTAGGCGCGGCGGCAGCTACCTGGCTTGGTTTTCATTTCGACGCACCCAAAAACGCTGTACGAACCCTTGCCGCCTGTGGTATCGCCGCAGCTATCGCGGCCTCTTTTAACACGCCGTTGGCCGCTATGGTTCTGGTAATGGAAGTGGTACTGCGGGAATACAAAGTTCACGTTTTTATACCGGTTATGCTGTCGGCGGTGGCTGGTTCGCTCATTACCGAAGAAATTTTTGGTGTCGCTTCTGAGCTGGCCGTGCTCTCAGCCCAGGATATCCCCACCACACAGTTACCCTGGGTGATGCTACTGGGCGTTGTACTGGGTTTTGTCGGGGTTTTGTTCAAAAAGCTCATGCTGGATGTCATGGAAACCGTACAAGACATGTCATTGCTTACCCGTTTGCTCTTTGCCGGCCTTATAACGGCAATGCTGGCCGTCATAATTCCCAGCAGCTTAGGTCCGGGGCTTACAGCCATTGAGCAGGTATTGAATCATCAGGGTGAAATGTCGCTGCTGACCACCTTGCTCATAGCAAAGCTTTTTGCCTCAGCTATTGCTTTGGGCATGGGTATACCCGGCGGTTTAATTGGTGCCGTGTTCGGTATTGGAGCCATTATTGCAGCGGTATTTGTCGGTGCAGTTAACGGTTTGGATATTCAACAGCCACTGTCCTTCGACAGCTTCATTCTGTTGGGAATGGCAGGCATTTTAGCGGCCTGTATTCACGCACCAATGGCAGCTCTGCTCGCTATTGTCGAGTTGTCTCGCAGTGTGGAAATTATTATCCCCGCTATGCTAGTGATTGTACCTGCTTATCTCATTTCCAGTCAGTTACTGAAATCCAAATCCATTTTCATCTCCCAGCTAGAGTTGCAGGGTTTGCCTTACCAGCTGGCTCCGGTGCATGTCGCATTACAGAAAACCGGTGTTGAAAACGTCATGGAAACAGATTTCAAATTGCTGCTTGAGCCCACTCAGAACGAACTGGTTGACTCACTTGAATCTGCGCAGGCGAAAACCGTTATTGTCATGTCAGTCGATGAAGATAATCAGGCACTTTATCGTCTGGTAACTTATGATATAAACGCCGGGGACAGTCCCAGCCTGAGTTACACTCCTATCAAAGGAGTTCGGGTCACATCGACTCTGGCCGAAGTGTATGATGAAATTGGACCCAAGCGTCGGGGGGCTGTGTACATTTATGAGACCGATGATGGCCAGCCCTGTGGCATTGTTACCTGGGAACTTGTTCGTAAAGCCCTACAGAGAGAACTCGCATGACATGGATACTTTGGGTTAAAGCCCTGCATATTGCTTTTATGGTGGCCTGGTTTGCCGGCATCTTCTACTTACCACGTTTGTTTGTTTATCACGCAATGAACGCCAAGCCTGCCGTGGACGAGCAACTCTGTATAATGGAAAGGCGTTTACTGTATTTCGTCACCCCCTTTGCCATTCTTACCCTCGTTTTCGGTGTGGTGCTTATTTTTGCCTACGGCTCAGCGTGGTTTGCTGCCAGTGGCTGGATGCACACTAAACTGGTACTGGTGTTACTACTTTTTGTGTATCACGGTTACTGTTTCAAACTATTGAAAGACTTTAAAACCGGCACCAACCGCCGCAGCCACCGGTTTTACCGAGTGTTTAACGAGCTCCCGGTACTGGCACTTTTCGCTATTATCATTTTAGCGGTAGTTAAGCCTTATTAGATTCTCTTGTGCCGCATGATTTGCTATAGTGTGCGCCCAGTGACATTCTGCGGCAGAGGCGCACCCAAAGATGAATTTCACCGGCTCCAACATTCTTTCTGTAAATCAGTTCAATCGCGACAGCATTGACTACATATTCTCCGTTGCGGACAAGATGCAACCTTACGCCAGGCGTAAAACACGCACTCGAGTTCTTGACGGCGCTATCCTTGGTAATCTTTTCTTCGAACCTTCGACTCGTACCCGGGTAAGCTTCGGCACGGCGTTCAACCTGTTAGGGGGCGAAGTCCGCGAAACCACCGGCATGGAAAGCTCGGCCATTGCAAAGGGCGAATCGCTTTACGACACCGCTCGCGTATTAAGCAGCTACAGCGACGTTATTGCCATGCGCCACCCCAAGTCGGGCTCAGTAAAAGAGTTTGCTGAAGGCAGTCGGGTACCGGTCATTAACGGCGGTGACGGCGCAAACGAGCATCCGACTCAGGCATTGCTGGACCTTTACACTATCCAGAAAGAACTGGCGTACCATCAGCAGAGCATTGATAACATGCACATTTGCATGATTGGCGACTTGAAGTACGGACGTACAGTACATTCACTGTCCACTTTACTCTCTATGTACAAGAACATTAAGTTCACTTTAATTTCGCCACGTGAACTTTCTATGCCGGGCTCCGTATTAGATACGCTGGAAAACGCAGGTCACCGTGTAACGGTTACAGAAAAAGTCGACGGTATTGTCGACGCTGATATTGTCTATCAGACTCGAATTCAGCAAGAACGTTTTGCCAGCCCGGAAGACGCTGATCAGTATCGCGGTAAGTTTCGTTTAAATCAGGACATTTACACTAAACACTACAAACCCAATACGGTCATCATGCATCCTTTGCCGCGGGATTCGCGCGCCGAAGCTAATGAATTGGATAACGACTTAAACCAAAACCCCAACCTGGCTATTTTCCGTCAGGCTGACAACGGAGTTCTCATTCGTATGGCTCTGTTTGCATTAACACTAGGGGTCGTTGATCAGGTTGATAAACACCAATGTGATGTCATCTGGTACAGCGAAAAAAGCCAACAGTAAAGAGGTAGTTACGACATGAGTCGCTCAGAAGAATTATACACTCAAGCACAAATCAGTATCCCTGGCGGCGTTAACTCGCCGGTTCGGGCTTTTAACGGCGTTGGTGGCAGCCCCATCTTCTTTGAGAGTGCTGAAGGCGCTTATATGATTGATGCAGACGGCAAACGTTATATCGATTACGTCGGCTCATGGGGCCCAATGATTTTGGGGCATAACCACCCGGCAGTGTTAGAAGCCACCCTGCAGGCCGCCAAGCGAGGCCTGAGCTTCGGCACACCGACGGAAGTTGAAATCACCATGGCGGAGACTATTCGCAAAATAGTCCCTTCTATTGAAAAAGTGCGTATGGTGAATTCCGGTACTGAAGCCACTATGACTGCCATTCGTCTGGCACGCGGCTATACTGGTCGGGATAAAATTCTGAAGTTTGAAGGTAACTACCACGGTCATGCCGACTCCTTGCTGGTTAAAGCTGGTTCAGGTGCTTTGACTCTGGGCGTTCCTAACTCTCCCGGCATTCCGGAAGACTTTGCGAAACATACCTTAACCGCAACTTACAACGATATTGAATCGGTGAAACAAATTTTCGCTGAAATGGGCGACGAGATTGCCTGCATTATTGTTGAGCCGGTAGCCGGTAACATGAACTGCATTCCACCGGTTGAAGGTTTTCTGGAAGGCTTACGCAGCATTTGCGACGACCACGGTTCAGTTCTGATTTTTGACGAAGTTATGACCGGTTTCCGTGTAGCTCCGGGCGGCGCTCAGGATCGCTATAAGATTAAACCAGACCTCACGACTTTAGGTAAAGTGATTGGCGGTGGCATGCCGGTTGGCGCGTTTGGCGGTAAAAAGGAAGTGATGGACTACATTGCACCGGTTGGCCCTGTGTATCAGGCAGGAACCTTATCGGGTAACCCAGTCGCCATGGCAGCAGGCTTGGCAGCGTTACAGCAGTTATCCACCCCAGGGCTTTACGACCAGCTTTACCAACGCGTTGACACACTGCTTGACGGTTTACAGGAGCGTGCTGACCGGGCTGGCGTGCCAATGACAACAAATCGCGCCGGTTCTATGTTTGGTTTCTTTTTTACTGAAGAGCCCGAAGTAACCACTTACGCTCAGGCCACACAGTGTAATATGGAGCACTTTAAGACGTTTTATCACGCCATGTTAGAGCAAGGCGTGTATCTTGCGCCATCGGCTTTTGAAGGCGGCTTTATGTCGGCAGCGCACAGCGAAGAAGACATTCAAAACACTCTGAATGCCGCTGAAAAAGCTTTTGCTAAGTTAGCGTAACTCTACGGCTGTAGCGCCTGGCCTTGGCCCGGGCGCTTTTAGCCACCAAATAAACGTTCCCACCAGCTTTTCTCGCGGATAGTGCCTTCACAGGTAATATCCTCGGGGAGCCTGATTTCCTCAGCCGGTAATTTCCGACCATTGTTGCAGTCTTCAGGAATTCGCTGTCCCGTTGTCGGGTGAAAATTTTGCATCTGCAGAGGCTCCGGTACATCTAAAGCCATGCTCAACGGCGGTAAGTAATCATAAAAATCCGCCACAACTTTGAGAGCGCCGCTACTTCCGGTTAAGCCAACCGGCTGGTTATCATCACGACCTAACCAGACCGTAACCACGTGCTCACCATCTACTGCAACAAACCAGCTGTCGCGATAATCATTCGTCGTACCTGTCTTGCCACCAACTACCTGACCGGCTAAAGCACGTTGCAGACGACTTGCGGTACCCTCAGCCACCACTCCCCGTAAACCATAGCGAGTCAGATAAGACACATTTTTATCGAAGACCACATCTGCTTCAGGCTTCTGACGCCGATACAGCACCTCGCCCTGATGGGTGGTGATAGACGACACCGCAGCTAAAGGCTGATAACGGCCATCATTCATAAGCGCACTGTACATTCGTGTCACCGCTACGGGAGACAACGATGCTGATCCTAAAGTCAACGATGGATAGGCTTGTAACGGCGTTGTCACACCTAATTCGCGTAAGTAACTCACTAACTGGTCTATACCCACTTCCATGCCCACCCGAACTGCCGGTAAGTTGCGCGACTGAACCAACGCATCGTACAACAGCAAACTACCATCAAACTCTTTATCGTAGTTTTGCGGCTTCCATTCTTTTCCCTTTTTATCCGATAAAGTAATGGGTTCATCTGCAACCGGAGTATGCAGACCAATGTCTGAATCCTGCATCGCGGCTGCGTATATAATAGGCTTCATTAATGAGCCTATTGGCCGCAGTGCCAACAACGCCCGGTTATAACCTATAGCCTGACTTAAGCGGCCACCAGCGAGCGCGCTAATAGTGCCGTTGCGGTAATCAGCAACGACCATTGCCCCTTCTAACTTTTCATCTTCGCCGTCAGCCATAAGCTGTTGTGCTAACGAGCGTTGTACTGCATTTTGTGCATCCACCTGCAAATGCGTGAAGATTTTCAGCCCAGTTTCCTGCCAGTCTTCCGGCAGAATAATACGCTTCATTTCCCGACGTACTAAGTCCATATAATGGGGGTAAGGATGCTCAACCAGACGGCGGCTTTCTTTAACGTCAAGCGCCTGTTCAACCGCAGCAACGTAGTTATCTTTACCGAGTAAATCCTGTTCAAACATGACTTTAAGCACGGTGTCCCTGCGGCTACGGGCACGCTCGGGGTAGCGTCTTGGATCATAATAAGAAGGCCCCTTTATCATCCCCACCATTAAAGCAATTTCGCTTGGGTTCAGCTCCTGTACCTGCTTACCAAAATAAAACTGACTGGCAAGTCCTATACCGTGAATAGCGTTGCTTCCGTCCTGGCCAAAGTACACTTCGTTCAGGTAGGTCTCTAATATGGTGTTTTTATCAAACCGGTAATCGATAACCAGCGACATCATGGCTTCGTGAAACTTACGCCATAACGTCTGGTCTCGGCTCAGGTAGAGGTTTTTGACCAGCTGCTGAGTCAGCGTAGAACCGCCCTGAACCGTCCTGCCCGCCTTCAGGTTGGCAGCCAACGCCCTTAAAATTGACCAGGGCGATACCCCCTGATGATGATAAAAATTTCTGTCTTCAACTTTTAATAGGGTTTCAATGAGTAAGTTAGGCACGACTTCCAGCCCAACTAACAAACGGTCTTCTTTACTTAAGGTACTAATGCGGCCTATTAGCTCAGGTTCCAGGCGAAAGCTTTCCAGCTCTCTGCCACTGGGCCAGCTCTTAATAGACTTAATACGGTCGCCGTGAAAGTTGATTTGCACTCTTTGCGCCATTTGCGGACCATCGGAAAAGTCGAAAGGTCGACGATGCACCATGACATTATTTTTACCCACCGAATAGTAACCCGACTGCTCGGTATTACTATTACGCTGATAACCGACTCGCTCCAGAATGCCGACTAGCCGTTGCAGCCGCATAGGATGATTGTTTCTCAGCGTTACCTCATCCGCGTAAACCAAAGCAGGGGCCTGATAGCGCTTGTTACTAAAATGACGGGATAAACTGGCATCCAGATAAATGGCATAAAGCCCAATAACGGCGATAAGTACCAGCCCTATCTTAAAGCTTGTCCAGAATAGGTATTGAAACCATCGACTTTTTATCACTACTGCTGCCTTTTGGTTTTAAACGTTGCGGTTGCATTCAGAGGGTCTTCGGGCCACGGATGCTTAGGATAGCGACCGCGCATTTCTTTGCGCACGTCGGCGTAAGCATTTTGCCAGAAACTCGCGAGATCATTGGTTCGCTGTAACAAACGCCCTGCCGGCGACAGAAGATCAACGGTCACAACTTGTCGGTTATCGATAATTTTAGGCGACTCAGAGACACCAAACATTTCCTGTAATTTGACCTCAACCCGGGGGGTGTCGTCCAGATAATTTATAAACACTTTACGTTCTGTCGGAGTTTGCCACCATTCAGGACAAGCCGAATTAAGACGTTGCAGTTCTGAGTAGTCGAAAAAATAACACAAGGCCTCGTATGGATCCCACTGCTGCAATTGTTTTAGTGACCGGAAATTCGTCCAATACGGCGCCGCCCAGCGCTCCAGGCTATTAAGTAATCCTGCATCGCTCATGTCGTAGGCGCTCAGCTCTCCGGCTTGTTGCAACCAGTAGACCCGCCGTTGTAGCTGTTTCGCGCGTTGACTCCAGTTGAGTTTATCCAGTCCTTTATCGCGCAACCACAGGCAGAAGGCTTCGGCTTTTTGTTCATTGGAAACCTGTCCACTATTAGTAGTCTGGCTGAGTACCAGGGAGCCCAGTTGAGTACGAGTTATTTGTCGCAGTTGTTGCTGCTCACCTACCCATTCAGCTGTTTGCAAGGTCTGCAAAGGAATGCCTGCTTCTTTCAGTAACGCCTGGGCACCGTCCACAGGTAACAGGCAGCGACTGCGGCCTATCGTGTCTTGCTCATGAAAGGTGACATCAAAAATAATTGCCCAGGCTGGCTGCTTAAGGCGACTGCTGTCGCCACTGACCCGACCACCACAAGCCAGTTGAAAGTCACCTCGGCTGACATCGTACTTTGCAACTCGGTCGGGGTAACCCTGCAGTAAGGCGACGGCAAGTCCTTCAGCACTGGCTTCTGCGGTTTCTGCAGCTTCTTTCAGCCCAAAATGGTTTAACCAATAGCGCCAGCGTTGTTGCCACAAAGGCGCCTGGTTTCGTTGTTGATAATGCTGCTGGGTACGTTCAGAAAGATCGACTGATTTTATGCTAGTTTGCGGCTCTTCCAGTGTCGCCAGAACACGAGCCATAGCGGCTTGCTGCTCGTTCTTCAGCATTTTGGCTGCATCCGCCACCAGTAAAATTCTGGGATCAAAACCGCCGGACTCCAGCTGACGGGCTTTTGCGGTTAACTGCCCCTGCCTTATTAAGCCGGTACTGGCTAAAAAATCGGTCGCCGCGGCACAATGCCCCGGGTCAGGCTGAGAAAACCAGGCCAGTTGGCTCACCTCACTGCCCCAGCGCAACACATCCAGTACCAGTGCTGATAAATCCTGAGTGGCAACGTCCGGAGGCGCATAATCGGCAAAGCCATGCTCGTCGGAGCGCGCCCACAAACGAAAACATTGCCCCGCCTGCTGACGACCCGCACGCCCGGCACGCTGTGTTGCTGAAGCTTTAGCAATACGTTGCGTCGTTAACTGGCTTAATCCGTATTGAGGCAGGTACTGAGCCCGGCGCTCGCGACCACTGTCGACAACCACATCAATACCGTCCAGAGTTAAGCTGGTTTCGGCAATATTAGTTGCCAGAATAATGCGTTTTTCGTCCGATGCTTTTAATACTTGCCGCTGTTGCTGCAAGGGGATACGCCCATGCAGGGGTAAGATGAGTGTGCCCGGCGGCATTCGCTGACTCAGTTCAGTCGCAATCTTTTGTATTTCATAAACGCCCGGCAGGAAAACCAGAACACCTTTTTCGGCAGCAGCAAAGGCTTCGACAACCACTTTGGGTAATTCAGCCAGCCATTGAGTAACATGAGATGCTGGGCGATAGTGATACTCAACCGGATAACTGCGGCCTTCGCTGCGCAAAACCTGCACCTGATCACAGTAATTCTCTAGCCAGAGTTTCAGATTTTCTGCGGGCAAGGTGGCCGACATAATCAGCAGGTTTAAATCCGGACGCAATGGCAGGGCATCAATCACCAGCGCCAGACTTAAGTCACTGTGCAAATTGCGCTCGTGGAATTCATCGAAGATTAGCGTGCCAATGCCGCTAAGTTCAGGATCGTCCTGCAGCCATCGAACCAATACACCTTCCGTAATGATAAGTAACTTAGTTTTCTTACTGCGCTTGCTGTCGCCGCGCACCGTGTAACCAACTTGCTCCCCTACCGACTCGCCCAACTGCTTAGCCAAATAATGAGCAATATTCAGCGCAGCAACACGCCGGGGCTGCAGCATGACAATAAGGCCGTCATCGGCAATACCCTGCTGCAACAGAAATAACGGAAGTTGTGTTGATTTGCCGGCACCGGGCGGTGCCTCAATAACGACACGTGCTGCCGGAAAGGCTTTCGCCAGCTCTGGCAGCACGCTCTCAATTGGCAAGGTCATGCCAAATTAATCACCTTGTACGGTTGCGGCTATGGTGCGCACACCGGCGGCGGTAGCGCCTGTCGCCCACATAGAGGTCGCCGATTTTTGGTAAGCGCCAGCTAAATCGAAGTGCAGCCAGCCTTTGCCGCTGTTCGGCGCAAAGCGCAGTAAAAAGCCTGCGGCGTTGCTTGCACCACCGGCACCACCGCCTTTTTGCGGACGGCTGTTTGCCGTATCAGCAAAAGCTGACGGACAGTTTTCACTATGCCATGGGGCTAAAGGTAAGCGCCACAATAGCTCATTTTCTTTATCCGCATTAGCCAATGCTTTAGTGGCAGCCACTTCATCCACACTAAACAGCGCGTTGTATTCATTACCAACCGCCATTTGCGCGGCGCCGGTCAGCGTTGCCGCATCAATAATCTGTTTCGCACCAAACTCACCCGCTGCCTGTAAGCCATCGGCCAGCACCAGACGACCTTCGGCATCGGTATTAACAACTTCAACCGTCAGGCCGTTTTTATAGCGAATAATGTCGCCTAATTTGTACGCGCGACCATCAATCATGTTTTCGGCACAGCAAAGAATGAGCTTCACGCGCTTGTTCAGACCCCGGCGTATTGCCAGCGACAATGCACCGGATACGGTAGCTGCACCACCCATGTCGCACTTCATAGCGAGCATGCCTTCGCTCGGCTTAATACTGTAACCACCACTGTCGTAGGTAATACCCTTACCTATTAACGCAGTTTCTACTGGCGCATTGTCATCGCCGGTTGGGTTGTAATCTAATACCAATAAGCCTGGTGCGTGCTGACTGGCACGACCTACGGTGTAAATTCCCATCCAGCCAGCATCTTTCAGCGCTTCACCTTTTATAAATTCCGCACTGATGGCGTCTGGCGCCAGAGCCTTAAAGTGTTCGGTTACACGTTGCGCCAAACTTTCAGGGTAAATTTCTTCCGCTGACAAATTGGTCAGTTCACGGCTGAAACGAGTCGCTTCACGCATGGCATCAAGTTCTTTGACTGCAGGCTCGTCAGTTTTATTCCAGATAACCTGATTGGTCGACAAGGTTGAAGTAAAACCTTGTGACAGCGCCCACTGACGCTCCAGGTTCCAGTCACTGCCAGCAGCTTCAATGGTTACTGCTCCGGTGTTGTCCAGAGTCCGGCCTGCTTTCTGAATACGCCGCAAGTTTTCAGCTTCATCTTCAACTAAGATGATTTGTGCTTTGTTGTCACCAAAGACTAAGTTTGATTTTGGATTCCAATAACTTGCGGGGGCTTCCTGAGTTAAATAGATTGCGAGTGCGCTGGACATTCTGTACCTCTCCCGATAATTTGCTGTCTGTTTATACTAGAGTTATGAGGTCTCTGATGCAATTTAACAAGCCCCTGCGCCAGGGAGTTTTGCAAAAAAGATACAAGCGCTTTCTCGCCGACATTGATTTTGGTGACAACGAAACGACGACAACCCACTGCCCTAATACCGGAGCCATGACCGGGTGTGCAGAACCCGGCTTTACAGCCTGGTGCAGTGTTTCCGATAACCCCAAACGTAAATACTCACTGACCTGGGAGCTCGCTCAGAATAACAACGGTGAAATGATTGTAGTCAATACACAGCACGCTAACCGCATGGCCGGAGAGTTACTACAAACCAACCTTGTACCTGAATTAAGTCAGTGGCAAGAGCTAAAACCAGAGCAACGCTACGGTAAGGAAAAAAGCCGCATCGACTGGTGGGGCGTAGACCAGCATAACCGTGAATGCTTTATTGAAGTAAAAAGCGTCACTTTAGCGGACGCAAGTCAAGGTTACTTTCCCGACGCAGTCAGCCAACGCGCTCACAAACACCTTAATGAACTGATGCAGGTTGTGACCGATGGTCATCGCGCAGTGCAGCTTTACATGGTAATGCACGACGGTATCGAACGAGTTTCTCCCGCCGCACATATTGACAGCCAGTATGCTGAGCTGTGTAGAAAAGCAGCGTCAGTCGGAGTCGAGTTTTATGCAGTAAAGTGCCGCGCGTCGGCGAAAGAAATAAAACTGGAGAGACCAGTTCCCGTAAGCCTTTAAAACTCAATGCCTTCACAATTTCACCGCAGAAATTTAATCCGAATGACGTTGCCAACCGTAAACCTTTCTGGTATACGTAGCGTCCTTTTTTTAATGTACTGCTTTTTAAGCACTCTTTTATAGAGAATGTAGGAGATCCATGATGCCTCAAGGCAAGGATAAGAAAACCCATGGCATCCTGGCGATGGCCGGCCTGGAGCCGTATCAGGAAAAACAGGGCGAAGAGTACATGAACGATGCGCAACGTTCGCATTTTCGTCGTATTCTGGAAGAATGGCGTCGTCAATTACGTCAGGAAGTTGATCGCACAGTGCATCATATGAAAGACGAAGCAGCGAACTTCCCTGATCCGGTAGACCGCGCTGCGCAGGAAGAAGAATTCAGTATCGAACTGCGTACACGTGACCGTGAGCGTAAGTTGATTAAGAAGATTGAAAAAACCTTACAAAAGATAGAAGAAGATGATTTTGGCTTTTGCGAATCGTGCGGAATTGAAATTGGTATCCGCCGTTTAGAAGCTCGCCCAACAGCTGACCAGTGCGTCGACTGTAAAACGCTGGCCGAGATGAAAGAGAAGCAAATGACCGGAGCCTAAAGGCTCATGTATCGTGGCCGTTTCGCTCCAACGCCTTCAGGGCCTTTGCACCTGGGATCATTAGTAGCTGCCGTTGGTAGCTACTTAGATGCTAAAGCGCATAGAGGTGAGTGGCTGGTTCGCATTGAAGATGTCGATAAACCGCGAGCCGTGCCCGGAGCGGCCGATACTATTTTAACGCAGTTGGAAGCCCATGGTTTAGAATGGGACGGTTCCGTTTTATACCAAAGCCAGCGCGATTCGGTTTACCAGCATCAGCTCAATCAGCTGGAAAACGCTCAACGTCTTTATCAATGCGACTGCAGTCGCCGGGCTATTCGTGCCCGCAGCGATCACTACGATGGCTACTGTCGTAACCGCCAGCCTCGTTCAACCCCTTACGCCCTGCGCTTCATTAATAATAACCCGGTTGATACATTTAATGACCGCGCACACGGCTTATTAGAAGATCACTCAGCCTCAGTCAGTGAAGACTTCGTACTGAAGCGTCGCGACGGATTGTATGCTTACCAGCTGGCTGTGGTCGTTGATGATATTGAACAGGGTATTACCGATATTGTGCGTGGCAGCGACTTGATAACTCCAAGCTTCTGGCAGCTGACTTTATGGCAGTATTTCACCGGAAAGCAGCCGAGAATGACGCACTTACCTCTGATAATGAATGACGATGGACTCAAATTGAGTAAGCAAAACCATGCACCGTCAATTGAGTCCAGCCAGGCAAGTAATAACCTTTTCACAGCGCTGGATTATCTGGGTATTAAACCAGAACCAGAGCTGCGACACAGCCCTGTCAGTGAAATATTGCAACAGGCGTTGCAAAGTTGGTGCAAAAAGTGGCATATAGCAGGTCGTTAACGGTACAATATGCAGACAACAACTGATTCTAAATAAAAACAATGGTAAGGGAGAACCACCATTATTAAGCGAATAAAAGCACTGGCAAAGCGCGCCTTTTCCAGTAAAGCGGCAGAGCCTGAATCCAGCCGGTTACCCAAATTACAAGTTATCTCACGGGACAAACATCCAGTATCCCGCAACGATATCAGTAAAAATGCAATAAAGGTTCTTTACCGCCTGCACAACAGTGGTTTTGAAGCCTATCTGGTTGGCGGCTGCATCCGCGATATTCTTCTGGGGCTTGAACCAAAAGATTTTGATGTCACCACTAATGCCACACCAGAGCAAATTAAGTCCCTATTTCGTAACTGTCGCCTAATTGGTCGTCGCTTCCGCCTGGCCCATGTGGTGTTTGGAAAAGAAGTTATTGAAGTTGCGACTTTCCGCGGCCACCACGGTGACAGCCCGCAGGAAGAAAATAAGAAAAACCGCACGGCAGACCAGGACGAGCACGGTCAGCTGGTTCGCGATAATGTCTATGGCAGCATAGAAGAAGACGCCGAGCGTCGCGACTTTACCGCCAATGCGCTGTATTACAATATCGCTGACTTCGCCATTTACGATTTTGCCAACGGCGTTGATGACATTAACGCTGGCATTTTGCGGATGATTGGTGACCCGGAAGTACGCTACCGTGAAGATCCGGTGCGCATGCTTCGCGCCGTTCGCTTTGCCACAAAACTGAATATGCAGATGGATAACTCGGTCAGCGGCCCATTAAAAGAACTAGCGCCGTTACTGATAAACATTCCACCGGCGCGTTTATTTGACGAATTTCTGAAAATGTTTATGTCGGGCAAAGCTGAAGCTAACTTCCTGATGATGACCAACTTCGGACTGTTTCAGCAGTTATTCCCAATGCTGAAAGATTACGTCGCTGACGAACAAAGCCCGGCCTACCAAATGATGCTGAAAGCCTTTAAAGACACCGACAGACGCATTGCAGAAGAGCAGCGTGTTACTCCGGCCTATTTAATTGCCGTGTTGTTGTGGTGGCCATTACAGGCTCGACGCGAACAACTTGAGAACGAAGGTGGTCTGCCACCTATGGACGCATTAAACGTTGCCGCCGCTGATGTTATTCACAGACAGTCGCAACGTGTTTCGTTGCCCAAGCGGTTCAGTCTGCCAGCCAGAGATATCTGGCAGTTACAGCGTCGTTTGAATATCACTAAAGGTGTGCGGGCTCAAAAAGTGCTTGAACATAAGCGGTTCCGCGCCGCTTACGACTTTTTATTGTTACGCTCTTATGCGGAAAATAGCGATAAAAAATTAGCCGGACTGGCAGAGCACTGGAGTAAAGCGCAGGACAACCCGGCGCAATTAAAGTCCTCAAAGCCGGAGGCGGGATCAGGCCGACGCAAACCGCGCCGTCGTCGTGGTCCACGCCGTAAGCCTCAGGAAAATAAAGGTAATGACGCAACATAAAGCCTTTATTGCGCTGGGTAGTAACCTGGGTAAGCCGGTGGACAATATTCTATCGGCTTTAAAGGCGCTGAATAATGATTCACGCTGGCAATTATTAGCTTATTCCTCTCTTTACGGTAGCAAACCTATGGGCCCGCAAGACCAGCCCGACTACGTTAATGCCGTTTGTTCCGTAAGCACCAGCTTACCGGCGGCCGAGCTTCTGCAAGCCTTACACGATATAGAAGATGCTTTTGGTCGTAAACGAGTCAGGCATTGGGGCGAGCGCACACTGGACCTTGACCTGCTGCTGTTTGATGAGCAACAACATCAATCGGACTCTCTCAGGGTTCCTCACCCGGGGTTATACGAACGCAGCTTTGTACTTTATCCTCTGGCCGAAATAGCCGCCGACAAACTTTTGCCTAATGGCAATACCGTAAAACAACAAACAGAGACTCTTACCGAAGAGGGTCTGGACGTGCTAATCTGTCGGTCTGATATAACCATCTAAAACTGCTGAAGGTGCGTCATGGCAACAACCAAAACCAGCATTGCAACTTTACAAAAAATGAAACGGGAAGGAACCAAAATCAGTTCCCTCACCGCCTATGATTCAAGTTTTGCTAAACTCATGACCGAGCAAGGCGTCGACTTTATTCTGGTGGGCGATTCACTGGGTAATGTTGTGCAGGGACGCGACTCAACTGTGCCGGTAACTGTCGATGATATGATTTACCACACTCAGTGTGTGCGTCGTGGTGCCAGCAATGCCTTTGTTATAGCAGACATGCCATTTATGACTTACAGTACGCCCGAACAAGCCTATGATGTGGCGGCAGCTTTAATGCAGGCAGGTGCCAACATGGTCAAACTGGAAGGTGGTCACTGGCTGGTTGAAACCATTGAAGGCTTGAAAACCCGGGGCATTCCGGTTTGCGCTCACCTTGGTTTACTGCCGCAATCGGTTAATGTTCTTGGTGGTTATAAAGTACAAGGCAAAGAGCAGCAACAGGCCGACGACACACTGAACCAGGCTTTGGCTCTCGAACAGGCCGGCGCGCAATTACTTGTTCTGGAATGCGTACCCGCGTCTCTGGGTAAACGTATTACCGAGCAGCTATCTATTCCTACTATTGGTATTGGCGCAGGTGCAGACACCGACGGACAAATTTTGGTTATGCACGATATGCTCGGCATGAACAGTGACTATCTGCCTAAATTTGCCAAAGACTTTTTGGCTCAGGGCGGCTCGCTTGCTGATGCATTCCGTTTATATTCGGAACAGGTGCGCTCAGGCGAGTTCCCGACAGCAGAGCATAGCTACAAATGAGAATTTTAAAATCACTTGCTGAGCTTCGCAGATGGCGTCAACAGCAGTCTGAAGTAGCTTTAGTACCGACTATGGGCAACCTGCACGATGGTCACCTGCAGCTGGTTAAAACAGCGTTAGAACGATGCGACAACGTGGTTGTCAGTATTTTTGTCAACCCGATGCAATTCGGTGCAAACGAGGATCTCGACAGTTACCCACGCACGCTGGAGGCCGACTGCCAGGCGCTGGACGCTTTAGGTGTTTCTGCGGTATTTACGCCTCAGGTAAATGATGTCTACCCGCGCGGTCTCGACAAACAGACTCGTATTGAAGTGCCCGGCATCAGTGACATTCTTTGCGGAGCCAGTCGCCCGGGGCATTTCACCGGCGTCGCAACTATTGTTTGTAAACTATTTAATATGGTGCAGCCACAGCTGGCTGTATTTGGCGAAAAAGATTATCAACAGCTTCAGGTTATTCGCTTAATGGTACAAGACCTAAGCCTGCCAGTAGAGGTTCTGGGAACAGCCACACAGCGTGAAACCAGTGGTCTTGCCATGAGCTCGCGTAACGGTTACTTATCCACAGAGCAAAAGCATCAAGCGGCGGAGCTTTATAAAACTCTGGAAGAAACCAAAGCTAAACTGAGTGTAAACACTGACTTTGGTGAGCTGGAAGCTGCAGCAAAAGAAAAGCTGACCCAGGCGGGGTTTGTGCCGGATTATTTCAGTATTCGTAACGCAGCAGATTTGCAGGAAGCGACGCCTGAAGACCACGAATGGGTCATTCTGGCAGCCGCTTTTATGGGCAAAACACGCTTAATTGATAACTTACGAGTTACCAACGCAGCGGCTAAATAAGCATACCCAGTTCGCGCATTTCAGTATGCAGAGCGCCACGCAAACTGGTGGCTTTTGCCGCAATTTTACGCTGTTCGCATAAAACTTCCTGCAGCATCTCATTGGTTGTTAATGGGTTTGCCAGCACCACGCGGAAAACCACCGTTGGTTCATGATGATATTGAGCCGGTGTTAACTTAGTCCGGGATACAAATGACTGTCCCGTCTCCCGCTGACGCTTCTGAATATATCGCGTCAGTGCGTTTAAGTGCGGCGTCAAGCGCGCCAGCTGCTCTGGCGTCGCTTTATCCAACACCGTTTTTACTTTGATTGGTACAAAACGATAGGTCAGAATACAAAGTTCAGGCTCAGTAATGACTTCAAAGTCATCCTGCTCAGAAATCAGCTTAGAGAAATAACGTGCTTTATCAATACTGTTATTAATCAGCAGCTCGTAACCACGGCGACCGATAACATGCATGGCCGAAAACACCATCATAGCCATGCCCGCGCGTGAGCCTTCCATGGTATGCGAACCTAAATCTTTCGAGCCCTGACGAATAATATACTCGGCATGGTACTCTATGGACTTAACCAATGCCGGATTCTTAAATAACACCAGCCCAGCGCCCATAGGGACATACATTTGCTTATGCGCATCAATAGTGACACTGTCGGCTCTCTCGATACCGGCCAGTAACGGACGATGCTGTTCAGACAATAACGTCGCACCACCCCACGCGGCGTCTACATGAAAGTGAGCATCCACTTCTTCTGCAACAGTCGCCATTTCGTCGAGCGGATCAATGTGGCCGGTTTCTGTTGTACCAGCGACACCAACCAGCGCAAGCACCTTACCGCCCTCTTTTGCAATTTTTTCGCAGGTTTTTCGTAATTCATCAATACGAATACGGTTATCACTGTCTGTTGCCACCGACACTAAATTTCGGCGACCAATACCAAGTACATCCGCAGCTTTACTTAATGAATAGTGCCCACGCTCGGACACCACTACAGTTAACTTTGAGTAGCCATAATGCTGAAGACCTGCGGCCAGTCCATCGGCTGAAATGCCCGCGAAATCACCATCTGCCTGTAACAACCGGTTGCGCGCTACCCACAGAGCCGTCATGTTGGCTATGGTTCCGCCCGAGCAGAAAGCTCCCAGCGAGTGCTGAGCGCTATGCATCCAGCGATTATAAAACGGGGCGTCCTGCTGATACACCAGATGATGCATCATGCCAATAACGTTACGCTCCAGCGGCGTAAAGGCTTTAGAGGTCTCAATTTTAACCAGATTCTGATTCAGCCCCACCATAAGCTTAGCTAAAGGCAGCAGGAAATACGGCAAGGCTGATGTCATATGGCCGATAAAACGCGGCGACGCCGTATGCACCGAATGAGCGACCAGCTTATCCAACAGAAATTCAGTATGGTCGGAAACAAAAGCGGGTTCTTCCGGTATCTGCGACTTATCGAAGTCACGCTCAATTTCCTGCAGCGGCTTTTCGCGGGCAACAATATGTTCCCCCAGAAAACCCATCAGGTTTTCTGAGAGATGCTTTTCGATTTTACCCAGCGTTGAATCAGGAGCCTCGGGTATCGTAAATATGCGATACAGCGATTCCTGATTTACTTCCGCTATGTCTGTTTTAGGGCTCAATCAAGACTCCTTAGATAAATTCGCGTGCAGTTGCCATAAAGCCTGACCGCTGTTCTTATATTTGCGTTCAAAAGGCGTTATTGGCTCAGCGTCATCGGACAACAGTGAGATATCGGCATAATATCCGCTCACCTTAAGTGCCTGCGCCACCTCTAACAAGTATAGGCTCCAATTAGAACGCATATGCAATTCACCGCCAAGCGCAACCACATCTTTCCATACCGGACTACCATGCCAGCGGCGGGCTAAATGAGCCGATTTAGGCCAGGGGTTTGGGTAAAAAATGCAGTGCTGCCGGGGCCGCCATCCGGCTCTGTTCGCCAACCGCCAGAAATCATTCAGGTCGGCTCTTACCACCCAGTACCGCTGACCATTCTCGCTGGTCTGATAATGGCTGTGACGGTCCACCCGATGCGCCGATTTATCAACGCCGATAACCATAGCATCGGAATGAATTTCTGCCAGTTTTGCAGTACTTTCGCCCACGCCGCAGCAGGAATCCAGAATAATCGGCCCACCCCAGCTTTCAACTTGCGCGTTGATTTCGTCAAACGCCTGCTGGTTGTGCTCCTGAATAGGTTTCAGAAACTCACTTTCTAAATGGCGACGGACTGCTGCTTCAGTGTCTTCATGCGGTCCATTCTGGTTGGTTGTAACCGGTCTTGCCTGCTGCATCAGGAACGGATTCCTATGCCTTTATCGAGAATATAATAAGCCGCCGCAAAGAACAGCACATTGAAGCCCACCAGAACCGCTATGGCAAGACCTATACCCACGTCTGACTGGCCTAAGAAACCATAACGGAAGCCATTAACCATGTACAACACCGGGTTTGCCATAGATACTTTCTGCCAGAATTCCGGCAACAGACTGACCGAGTAAAACACACCGCCTAAGTAGGTTAGCGGCGTCAGTACGAATGTCGGTACGATAGAAATATCGTCAAAGGTTTTGCCGTAAACGGCATTAATTAACCCGCCCAGACAGAAGAGTGTGGAGGTTAAAATGACGGTTAATATGACATAACCAATATGAGCAATTTGGATGTCTTCTACAAAGAAGAAAGACACACAAGTGACAATAACCGCGACGATCAAGGCTCTGGCCATACCGCCACCGACATAACCGGCAATAATAACTGCGGTAGGAACAGGGGACACCAGCATCTCTTCGATATTGCGCTGAAACTTAGCACTAAAAAAAGACGACGCGACATTAGAATAGGAGTTAGTAATAACGGACATCATAATAAGGCCCGGAACAATGAACTCCATGTAGCCGACGCCACTCATTTCACCAATTCGTTCGCCCACAATGCTACCGAAAATGACGAAGTACAGCGTCATGGTAATAGCCGGCGGCACCAGAGTTTGTATCCAAATACGAAGAAAGCGGGTGCACTCTTTTATCCAGATGGTTTTTAACGCAATAAAATTAGCTGCAGAATGGCTCATTTGGCTTCCTCCTGCTGACGCCCTTGCTCGACCATAGACACAAACAATTCCTCTAAACGGTTGGCTTTATTACGCATTGACAATACTTTTACTTTTTGGGCAGAAAGCTGCTCGAACACGGCGTTCAGCCCGGCATTTTTATCAACTTCCACTTCCAGTGTCTGCTCATCTGTCCAACGGTGATTAAAGTTCTCTATTTCTGCGCCGTTATGGCCCGGCTCTAAATCTAAGACAAAGGTTTCCCGGCTTAGCTGCGCCAGCAAGCGCTTCATTGACGTGTTTTCAATAATCCGGCCACTATCAATAATACCGATGTTACGGCACAGCGTTTCGGCCTCTTCCAGATAGTGGGTGGTCAGAATAATGGTAATACCCTGCTGGTTAATCTTGGTCAGGTAGTCCCACATAGAGCGGCGCAATTCGATATCAACGCCTGCCGTTGGCTCATCCAGAATCAGTAATTTAGGTTCATGAAGTAATGCGCGGGCTATCATCAAGCGGCGTTTCATGCCTCCAGACAAAGAGCGTGCCGGTTCATTGCGCTTATCCCATAACCCCAACTGTTTCAGGTATTTTTCAGAACGTTCCTTAGCCAGCGAGCGAGGAACACCATAGTAACCCGCCTGATTCACGACAATTTGCTGAACCGTTTCAAACTGATTGAAGTTAAATTCCTGCGGCACCAAACCAATCTGGCGTTTTAAATCGGTGAGCTGCGTGTCTAAGTCGTAACCAAATACCTTCACCTGACCTGAAGTTTTATTTACCAGCGATGAAATAATTCCGATGGTGGTCGACTTCCCGGCTCCATTAGGGCCAAGCAGTGCATAGAAATCACCTTCTTCAACCTCTAAATCAATACCTTTTAAGGCTTCAAAACCACCACGGTATGTTTTGCGTAAGCCTGTAATTTCTAAAGCTTTCATAGACCTCTTTATGACTCCTTTCCATAGCCCCAGCGACTGACTAAACGCTGCTCAAGGCCAAGATGATCCAGCATTCTGGCCACCATAAAATCGATTAAATCATCAATACTTTCTGGTTGATGATAGAAGCCCGGCGCTGCCGGCATTATCGTTACGCCCTGCTGACTTAGTTGCAGCATGTTCTGTAAGTGGATTGTCGAAAGCGGAGACTCCCTCGGAACTAAAATTAATTGTCCGCGCTCCTTCAATACGACATCGGCGGCGCGCTCGATCAACGTATTACTACTGCCATGCGCAATTGACGACAAGGTACTGGTTGAACAAGGGCACACCACCATTTTCGCGGGCGCCGCTGAACCCGAAGCCACCGGCGAAAACCATTCTTCTTTGCCGTAAACTTTGAGTTGCTCAGCACCAACCGAAAAGTGTTCACACAGCATTGCCGCTGCTTTGTCAGGAGCTGCCGGAATTTGCATGCCCTGCTCCGTTGCCAATACGACCCGGGCAGCACTGGAAATTAGCAACAGCACCTGTTGATCCTGATCAAGCAAACATTGTAACAAACGCAGCGCGTAAGGGGCACCCGAGGCACCGGTTATCGCAACAGTAATTCTATTGTCGGTTTTCATTGAACGGTTCCTGTGTCATCCAGTTATTGCAAGGCTTTAAGAAAGCGCTGGTGCAAACCATCAAAGCTGCCATTACTCATAATAAGTACGGCGTCTCCGGCTCTGACTTCGGCTAGCAACCCTGCCAGCAAGTCGTCGGTCGACTCAAACACATGCGCCTTGGGCATTTTTTCGGCCAATTGCCATTTTAGCCCTTCGGGCTGCAATACGAATACATTGTCTGCGTCTTCCAATGACTGAACCAAGGTGTCGCTGTGGACGCCCATTTTCATGGTATTTGAGCGCGGTTCAAGTACCGCAATAATGCGACTGTCAGGCTGATGCTGCCGCAAACCGGATACGGTTGTCTTAATCGCGCTGGGGTGGTGAGCAAAATCATCAAAGACTTTTACGCCGCGGTGCTCGCCCAGTAACTCCATACGTCGTTTGGGACTTCTAAAACGGTTTAACGCCTGCGCACTCTGCTCAGCTTTTATGCCAACATGAGCGGCGGCGATAATGGCCATCATGGCATTATTAACGTTATGAGTACCCAATACGTTCCAGCGAACCTGCGCAATACATTTGCCCTGATAATGCACTTCGAACTCCGTACCGTCAGCTTTAAGCAATTTAGCCTGCCAGTCGCCCTGCTCACCCATACGCACCACTGGGCTCCAGCAGCCTTGCTCCAGAACTTCATCCAGTGCTTTATCGCCCGCGGGTAGAATCACCTGACCGGTGTCGGGAACAACCCGCAGCAAATGCGCAAACTGCCGTTGGATAGCTGCTAAATCAGGGAAGATGTCTGCATGATCAAATTCCAGATTATTCAGAATTAACGTATCTGGTGCATAATGAACAAACTTGGATCGTTTATCAAAAAACGCCGTATCGTACTCATCGGCTTCAATCACAAAGAAGTTCGAATCGGTTAAACGTGCACTGACCGGAAAGTTCCCCGGTACACCGCCAATCATAAAACCGGGGTCGAATCCGTTGTCTTCTAAGATCCAGGCCAGCATACTCGCGGTGGTGGTTTTGCCGTGAGTTCCGGCAACCGCCAGAACCCAACGCTGGGTTAATACGTTGTCGTGCAGCCATTGCGCACCAGACACATAAGGAATGCGCTCGCGTAAAACAGCTTCAACTTCGTCGTTACCACGGCTTAACGCGTTACCGATAATCACTATGTCGGGGCGTGGCTTTAAATTGTTATGCGAGTAGCCCTGCATCAATTCAATACCGAGGTTTTCCAATTGCGTGCTCATGGGCGGATAGACCTTAGCATCAGACCCGGTCACCCGATGGCCCAGTTGCTGTGCAATGGCGGCCACGCCTCCCATAAAAGTTCCGCAAATCCCAACAATATGAATGTGCATGTGCTCTCTAAATCCGTTCGCTTTAAAAATACCGAAAGTGTACCACCGTACTCACTGACAAGCAGGATTTTTACCAAAAAATAAGGTATCATTTGCGCTCTCTGAACAAACATTTGTTAGCACCCAATAACCAGAGCTGCAGGAACTTTCATGAAACGTTTATTACCAACACTGAGAGCGGATCAAACCAGTGAATCGCTTATCTCTGTTATTAACACCATTCAAATTGCAGCCAAGGAAATTTCTTTCCGTCTGCATCAGGGCGCATTAGCCGGTGTATTAGGCTCAACTCTGGACGAAAACATTCAGGGCGAAACGCAAAAGAAGCTCGATGTTGTCGCCAATCAGCTGTTAAAAACTCTGTTGCTTGAGTCACCTAACGTCCATGCTGTTGCTTCTGAAGAAGAAGATTCCATTGTTGAGAGCCCGAATTCAGGCCATTACCTGGTAGCATTTGACCCACTGGACGGTAGCTCTAACATCGACATAAACGGTGGTGTGGGTACTATTTTCTCTATTCTGCGTAAGCCTGAAGGCGAAGAGACCAGCGAGAACATGTTCCTGCAACCTGGTAAAGCTCAGGTTGCTGCCGGTTATGTCTTGTATGGTCCTGCAACTATGCTGGTTATGACAACCGGTAAAGCGGTGCGAATTTACACTCTGGATCAGACCGTTGGTGAATTCTTATTGACCCACGAGAAAGCGGAAATCCCGAAAGATACCAAAGAGTTTGCCATTAATATGTCGAACCGTCGTCACTGGGCTGACCCAATCCGCGCTTACATTAGCGACTTGCTGGAAGGCGAAGAAGGTCCGCGCGGCAAGAACTTTAATATGCGCTGGAATGCCGCGATGGTCTCTGATGTGCACCGGGTTATTTCGCGTGGTGGTTTATTTACTTACCCCTGGGATGCTCGTAAGCCGAAAAAACCCTTTAAGCTGCGTCTTTTATACGAAGCTGCGCCTATGGCTATGCTGGTGGAAAAAGCCGGCGGGAAAGCCACCGACGGTTACAGCCGTTTAATGGAAATTGTACCCGAGCATATTCACCAGCGCGTCTCAGTGGTTATGGGATCTGCCAATGAGGTAGATGTGTGTATGGATTACCATAAGCAACATCCAAAACCTTATTAGACTGATGTCGATAGTGCGCGGCTATTGCGTGAGTAGCCCGAGCCGCTATAATCGCGCAGTACCTTTTATTATTTTATTACTACAGCAGGAAGTACTATGAGCTTAGGAAACGTAACGGCTGGCGCGAACATGCCAGAAGAAGTTAACGTCATCATCGAGATTCCGGCAAACGCCGATCCGATTAAATACGAAGTTGATAAAGACACCGGTACATTGTGGGTTGACCGTTTTATGGCGACCGCTATGTTTTATCCGGCCAACTACGGTTTTGTTAACCAGACACTGTCTTTAGATGGTGACCCGGTTGACGTACTCGTCCCGACTCCGTATCCGCTGCAAGCTGGCTCTGTTATTAAATGCCGCCCGGTTGGCGTATTAAAAATGACTGACGAGTCAGGTGAAGATGCGAAAGTTATAGCGGTTCCGGTTAGTAAACTGACCAAAGAATACGATCACATCAATGACGTTGATGACCTGCCTGAATTGTTAAAAGCACAAATCACTCACTTCTTCGAGCGTTACAAAGAGCTGGAAAAAGGTAAGTGGGTTAAAGTTGACGGTTGGGGTGATGCCGCTGCAGCAAAAGAAGAAATTGTGTCTTCTTTTGAGCGTGCGAAAAAGTCTTAATTCTGTATCCGGAGTAGTGCCGTCATGAATGCCGTCAATATAGAAAAACTGAGTTTTTCCTGGGCGGGACAAAAACCAACCCTGGATATTCCTGCCTGGCAGGTACAACAAGGTGAAACGGTGCTACTTCGAGGCCCCAGCGGTAGTGGTAAATCAACACTGCTATCGCTGTTGGCCGGCATTAATACACCGGAACAGGGTCGGTTAGACCTGTTTGATACTGCATTCTCCAGTCTTTCAGGCAGACAACGAGACCGTTATCGCGCCGACAATATTGGCTATATATTTCAGCAATTTAATCTGCTGCCCTATTTGTCCGCCTTAGACAACGCTTTACTCGCCTGTCAGTTCTCGAAAAAGCGCAGACAACGTTTAGCAGAGCAGGGAACCTCAGCAGAAGCGACCGCACTGGAAATGCTCAAACGCTTAGGTTTATCCTCAGAACAAATTCAGCAACAGGCTCATACCCTCAGCGTTGGTCAACAGCAACGCGTAGCAGCGGCCAGAGCTTTACTGGGAGCCCCTAAACTGCTGATAGCGGATGAACCAACCTCGGCACTGGATGCTGAGCACCGGGATACCTTTATTCAATTATTACTTGAGCTCAGTAGTCAAAATAACACCACGGTTATTTTTGTGACTCATGACGCCGCTTTGTCTTCTTATTTTGATAAACACGTCGAGCTTAACGAACTTAATCAGGCGGGGGGCTAAATCATGATCCCCCTTGCCCTGAAAAGCTTACTGAACCGACGCGCGAGTGTGCTTTTAACGGTTATAGCGATTGCTGTCAGTGTCACCCTATTACTGGCAGTAGAGCGTGTCCGTGACCAGGTACAAAGTCATTTTGCCAATACGGTTTCTGGTACTGACTTAATTATTGGTGCCAGAACCGGACAGACTCAGTTGTTGCTGTCTTCTGTCTTTCATATTGGCAGCATGACCAACAACATGAGCTGGAAAAGCTTTGCCGATATTAGCAGCCGCCCTGAAGTCAGTTGGGCCGTGCCAATTTCGCTGGGTGACAGCGTTCAGGGGTTACCAGTTGTAGCGACAACCAATGCGTATTTTGAGCACTTTAAATATGCTGATAAGCAGCCTTTAGCGTTTTCGCAAGGCCAACCTTTTGCCTCAGATGAAGACGTTGTATTAGGAGCTGATGCAGCCGAGAAGCTGTCAAAAGCCATTGGTGACGATATTATTATTGCCCATGGCAGTGGCGGCATTAGCTTTAGCGAACACGATGAGCACCCATTGACGGTTACTGGAGTCTTGCAACGGACAGGAACCCCGGTTGATCAAGCGGTGCTGGTAACCTTGCACAGCCTGGAGATGATTCACAGCGGTGGAGCCGGGCACGACGAAGAACATGACCACAGCCATGAACACGAACATAACGGTGCTCATGCCGACGAGCACGAGCATCATGGCGAAGCCCCGGCTGAAAGCATCAGTGCCGCATTACTTGGCTTAAAGGCCAAGCCTCTGGCTTTGCGCTTACAACGTCAAATCAACACCTATAAAAAAGAGCCCTTAACTGCCCTGCTGCCGGGGATGACACTGCAGGAATTATGGAAAACCTTAAGAGTGTTCGAGCAGGCGTTAACCGCCATCTCAGCTATGGTGGTGCTGATTGGTCTACTGGGTATGCTGACCATTATGCTTGCCAGTTTACGAGAACGACGTCGCGAAATGGCGGTCTTAAGAGCCGTAGGCGCAGGTCCCGGAACAATATTCGGCTTGTTACTCAGTGAAGCACTGCTACTGACCGTGGTCGGTGCGTTCTCTGGCTTGCTCCTGTTATATGGCCTGCAATGGTCGTTGGCCGGCGTTATTCAGTCACAGACTGGGTTAATCTTCACCAGCTCATGGCCCAGCATTAGTGAGTGGTGGCGCATAGTACTCGTGATTAGTGCCGGCTTTATGTTAAGTTTAATTCCCGCATGGCGTGCGTATCGCCAATCTCTTGCAGACGGACTTACGGTGAAAATATGAAGAAGTTATTTGCGGTTGCACTTTTAATGCTAACCCTTCCCGCATTCGCGGCTGCTGAAAAAATTGGCTGGAAGGATCTCATCCCTGAAGGGTTTACCCCACCTCCGGTAAAACCCCAGTCATACTATGACGCGAACCCCGAAGAGGACCGTCAGACCAATCTGGATGCACCGGTAGTTGAAGCCCTGGACGGAAAAAAAGTGCGTATTCCCGGCTATGTTGTGCAACTGGAAGGGGACGCCGATAACGTCACCGAATTTTTACTGGTACCTTATTTTGGCGCCTGCATTCATGTGCCGCCACCACCACCCAACCAAATTATTCACGTTGAATACGCCGAAGGCGTACCCTACGAAAACACTTATGATGCCGTTTGGATAGAAGGCACCATTAAGGTAGAACGCAAAGAAGGTGACCTTGCAGTTGTAGGCTATCAGATGGAAGCCGACAGCGTAGAAGTCTATAACTAAGAGTAACTCATTTGCTTTTGTAACAAGCGAATTAACTGGTCAGCGGGCATTGGTTTAGCAAAGAAAAAACCTTGCCCCTCAGTGCATTCCAACCCTAAAAAGTAATCCAGTTGTGACTGCTCTTCAATACCTTCGGCCAACACTTTTAAACCTAAACGACGAGCCATATCGACAATAGTTTCTATGATGATCTTACCGCTTTTCTCGTCTGAATTGTTGACGAAGGTTTTGTCTATTTTAATTCTATCTAACGGCAATTTTTGTAAGTAACTGAGTGATGAAAAGCCGACACCGAAATCATCAATTGCCACCTGAATTCCTTGCTGCTTTAAGCGCCTCAAAATATCGGCGACTAAATCGGGATCTTCCATCACAATACTTTCGGTGATTTCCAGCTCAATTCGCTTCGGGTCAATTCCCCATTGTTCTATTTGCTTTTCTACTAGCTCGGGGAAGTCCCGCTTTCTAAATTGTGGTACTGAAACATTTACCGCGACCCGAAGCTGATGGTGCAGACCAATTTCATCAAAGGCATTAATTTGACGACAAGCTTCTTCAATAACCCAGGAGCCTATTTCTACAATCAGCCCCGAGTATTCAGCCAAAGGAATGAACTCTGCAGGAGAAATAAAAGAACCGTCGCTTTGAGGCCAGCGCAGAAGTGCTTCTACACCTACAACTTTTTTTGTTTTCAGCTCAACTTGCGGCTGATACCAAACTTGCAGTTTTCTATTGGCAAAATCAGCGCGCAACCTACGAACCAGATGAAGCCGTCGTTGAGTGTCTTGTTCCATCGACGGCTCATAATAGTTATAACGGTCAAAAGAGTTATTTTTAGCATTTTTTAGAGCGATATAAACTTGCTTCAGCAATCCTTTGCCATTAACACTCTCAGGGTTTGTGGCTGAGGCAAAGCCACAAGTTACCCGCAATGGTATGTAATGTTCCCCGGCTCTAAAAGGTAAGGCAAAAAGCTCACTGAAAGCATTAGGCGTGACAATATTCGCAGGACCGTAAACGCCGAATACGTCGGCAGAAATCCGCGAAACAAAGACTTTATCGCCAAGTTGGTCTGTCAGACGAAGCGCCACAGCACGCAACAATAAATTTCCGACATCCTGACCCAATCCATCGTTAACATCAGAGAAGTGGTCTATGTCGATGACAGCAATCATTTTGTCTTTGTCCGGTTTTTCAGACAGAACTTGAATACACCGTGTAAACTCTGCCCGATTCGGGATGCCAGTTAAAGGATCAAGATACGCTGCAGTCCGCAGTTCTTCGAATAAATTCGCATTCTCGAAGCCGACCGCAATATTGGCTAAAAAGACTTCCAGCAACTCCTGGTCATACTCAGCGACAGCGTTTTTTGTTTCTATGTAGGCCGCCGCCTGATGCGCCTGGCCATCAATAAAGAAGACCGTCGCGGTGTCGGTATGAATATGACGTTGTTCATTCAGGCATTTTCTGACATTTTTCTCTATTTCGTCAGAGTTAAGAGTGGATAGGCTTTTATTAATACTATTCGCGAAATGTCCGGCAGCTCCGAGTACCAGAATATCATTATCTTTATGAGGCGCTCTGGCACCGACAATCCCTTCGGCGTTTAAGCCAAGCAAGGAAGCAATTTGCGTAACCACCCCTTCAGAAAAGTTTACGATAGAATGCTTTTCCATAAGGTTAGAAGCGGAGTGAATGATTTTACGCAACCCCCGGCGGTTTTCATTAATAGTGCAAAGTTGCTGATAAGAGCGAATAGCAGAAAATACGGTAGTTAAAAGGCGGCTTCTTGTGAGTTCCGTTTTTGTCTTATAATCATTAATATCATAGTTTTTTACGACACTTTCTTCGGGAGCATAACCCGGTTGCCCAGTCCTTAGCACGATTCGAATTTCATCGTTACCTAACTGCTCGCGGATAGTCCGGGCCACTTTCAAGCCCGCATCATCGGTCTCCATAACAACATCAAGGAGTACCATGGCAATGTCATCATGGTCAGTCAGACGATCCAACGCCTCGCTGCCGCTATATGCATGTAAGAACTCCAGCTGACGGCCACTAATAATAACATCAGCAAGCGCCATTTTAGTGACCGCATGAATTTCCTGATCATCATCGACAATCAGAATTTTCCAGAAACCTTTACTGTACTCTGCCGGAGTTACTTCATCGTCGTCGTGAAGAAACAGTGGTTCATCTTGACTACTGACCATGCGTTGAGGCCATCCATTTATAAGAAGTTACAAACATATAACAATTTAGCTTATATGCTGAACGACCTGCAAGCTTTGAATGGTCTAATTAATCGATTAGAAGTGAACTTCGACTCCAACAAACGGGCCTTTAAAGGTCACATCTGAATAAATATCATCGACATCATCAAGCTCTATCACCGAATGGCGATAACCTGCATTAAGGCTTACATCGACAGCTAAGTTATCAACTAAACGATATTCGATGCCAATTTGCGCATCCTGAACTTTACTGTCTTTCGCGCTAAGCGCACTGGCATCAGCAAAGAAGGTCCAGTCGGTAGCTGGTATTCCAACTCGCGCTGCTACATAGGCTGTAGGCACAACAACGGAAAAGTCCTGGCGGCCAATAGTATCGCTGCCTAGCACCCACAAACTGCCGTCGAAATCCATAGCATTGACGCCAACATCAAATGAAACTAAATCATTATCGAAAATTTCGTAGTAAAAAATGTAATCTCTATGACTAAAGTCATTTTTTCCGTAATCGCTGGTAACTTCCAAACTATTTTCCCGTACTTTAATATTTGGGATAAATGGAACCGGGTGCTCCAATGCAATGTAGTAACTGCTTTGGTTTTCATTCTCGAAATTAGGTTCTATTAAATTAGAAGCAAAAGCATACTCGCCTTCAGTATCGGCATCCCAGAATTGTCCGCCGGCATAAACACCAAAAACTGTATCAGCTAAAGCGCTGGCAGGAGCAACCGCTAACGCAACGGCTAACACTAATGTTTTTTTATACATAACTCTTCCTATTAGATGTCGGATTCTTTATTTCTTCACTAGAAATTGAATGGTTTGTTTGGAGCCTGACTGAAAATGTAAGGTCAGAGAAAAGCTTTCTTTGGCTTCAAGCGGAGATTTCAAGCCAAACAACATAAAGTGATACCCTCCTGGTTGAAACTTAATTGTTTCACCCGGAGCAATAGACAGCGATTTAACCTCTTCCATTTTCATTACATCGCCAGACATTGTGTGTCGATGTACTTCGGCTACTTTACTAACGTCTGAGCTAATGCGGGTAATTTCGACAGGGGTATCTTTCAGGTTTTCAAGTGTGGCATAAGCCGCGCCATTTTCGGTTCCCGGGATAGTCGCACGAGCCCAGGCATCGTCAATTTTTAATGTCTCGGCGGCGACTATAACCGGTAACAAACTCAATACAGCAATTATTGTTTTAAACATAGCCTAAGCCTTATTGGATTTAACTTAGGCTTTATATTACACGTGATTAACCCGTTCTAGAAACCTTTGGTTTGCGAAATATAAAGTAAAGAACCAAGACGCAGAGAATCAGCGGCCAGAAAAAGCCGATTCCACTTAATATTAGGGCGATAAATGCGGCCCCAGCGCCTAAAAGCACGCTACCGAATACCGTGACCACCACAAAAAATACTAAGCCAACAAAGAATAAGCTGATCAATAAAGTAACTGACAACTCAATCACCGAGCCAAGAGCCATTCCGAAAACTGAAAATATCTCTTCAGCGAAAAAGAATAAACCAATAACAGATAAAACTAATAACCAGCCAAAGCTACGATTCGACATGACAAGAACTCCAATAGTGAGCAATTTAACTATACTTACTTTTCTAGTTACAACTACCGTGCCAACTATTTACCTTATATTTTTCAACTGGTTAAAATTTAAAACCTTAACCTGAAATAAAAAAACCGCCAATTATTGGCGGTTTTTACTAATATTAGCTCTCGGAGGAAATTAGAATTTATATTCAACTTCCGAGTAGAAATAGCCACCATTGAACCCGATAGGTGAGTTGGTATTTGGATACTTAAATATCGTATCAAATGCACTTTGTACAGGTTGCTCTTCCGGGTATTCGCTAAAGATGTTTTGGCCACCGACAACAAGGCTCAACTGATCAGAGAATGCATATCTAACCGAAATATCCGTTATCCAATTCGGACCATACGACTCGTTAGCTTCTTCTGCGGTTTCGCCAGAATCGTAATCACCAATAATGTAAGTTCCAAAATAGTTGAACCGTACATCTGTTCTCCAGTTACCTAATGAATGAGTAAAACCAATAGATCCACTGTGATCAGGCGTAGAATCAGTCATACGTACTTTTTCATCATAGTCAAACAATACCGACTCAATACCGTCAAATAGTGGGGGCAGATTAATTGACTCTATTTCAGTATTGTTGAAGCCATATGCTAGCTGCGCTTTTAACTCGCCAAAGGCGTTTAAGTTAAATGTTTTGCTGGCGACAATATCTAAGCCTTCCGTTTTTGTATCAACAGCATTAATGAAGAATCTGGCGTTCTCAGCCGACACTGTACTTAATGCTTGCGCAACCTGAGGAGAATCTTCCGCTACAACCTGATTAGATAAAATAATTCGATCATCAATATTGATTTGAAAGTAATCCAAGGTAATAGCTAAGCCATCATAACCATTCCATACTATGCCCGCACTAACACTTTCTGATTCTTCTGACTGCAAGTCGGGTATACTAAGAGCCTCTGTGATTGGGCTTAACGAGTTAAAGGTCCCGGATTGCTGAAGTATCGTCTCACCATTAACCTCATTCGTCAGTGTAGAGATAGTGGTAAAATACAACTGCTGTGGGCTAGGTGCTCGGAAACCAGTATTCAACGCACCCCGAACGGCAATTCGATCGGTTATGTCATAACGCCCAGAAACTTTCCAGCTAGTATTATTACCAAAGTCAGAGTAGTCTTCGTAACGCACCGCAGCGCCCCACATAAAGTCAGTCGTCAACTGGTTTTCAGTTTCTAGGTAAACTCCGACATTATCACGACTTTGATCTACTTCAGCGTCGGGTCTAAAACCTGTAAAGCCTTGGCTCCCTCCTGCAAAACCATTTATAGCATAGCCTGCTTCATAATTGCCTTTTATGTAAGACTCCTCTTGGCCAGCTTCAATTTCGTAAGTGTTATCTCTGTAACTAACACCGAATGCTATTGATAAGTCTGAGTTATTTACAAAAGGAACAAAGCGCTGCGCATCAAATGTGATGCTAGTCTCTTCATTTTTGAGAGTTCCTGCATCAAATGACGTAGGAGTCATCTCTGGGCCTAATGATGCATTTAAAGAATTCTCAACGTTGTATTGGAATTCGCTACGTCCATAGCCACCACTAAAATCTAGAGTCCACTCCCCCAAATACCACTCATAACCCGCGTAGGCCGAGTAATCTTTTACGTCAGGGGCTAAAATCGGTAAAAAACCTTCAGGATAGATTTCTGGTAAAGTTTGTCCAGGGGCATCACCATACGCTCCATTTTGAATTGCCCTTCTATAAAACGCACCAGATTCGGATTTACGATCACTCATGCCGCCAAAAGCATACAGACGTCCATCGCCTAAAGTCATGTCAAAGTTGGCAAATAAAGAAGCATTTTCGTATTCAGCTGCGCCAATATGAAAACTTTGCCTATCAAAGGTTTCTTCTCTTGGATCATCGCTACCATCAGGAAGTGATGGATATTGCTGACGAGTATCTGGTCCCGCTCTATTGGTGCGGTTTTTATGGTGAAGCTCTCCAGAAACGGTCAAAGCTCCGTCTTCACCAACGGCAAAACCAGTACTAGCGGATGCGCGCCACTGTTCACCGTCGCCTTTATGTGTTTGTCCAAGCTGTAAACTGGCACTACCGCCCTGTGCGTTATCCTTTAGAACGATATTAATAACACCAGCTATTGCGTCAGAGCCGTAAAGTGCAGCAGCGCCGTCTCTAAGAACCTCAATACGCTTAATCGCCGCCATAGGTATTGCGTTCAAATCTACGTTTGAGCTGCCCCTACCAGTTGTTCCATTAAGGTGAACCAGAGCTGAGCTATGACGACGCTTACCATTAACAAGAACCAGTGTGTGGTCCGGAGATAAACCTCTTAAAGAGGCAGGTCTAACCGCGTCGCTACCGTCGGTAATGGATGAAGAAGGAAAATTAAAGCTCGGCACTGCATACTGTAAAGCTTTTGCTGTATCAGTCATGCCTGTGGCAGCTAAATCTTCAGCGCTAATAATATCTACTGGCGCCGCGCCATCGGTCGCCGTTCTCATTGAAAGTCTGGAACCTACAACCTGAATCACTTCTTCCACGTCTTGCGCAGAATCTTGTTGCGCTGACGCAACTGGCGTAATGAAAAATGAGCTCGCCAAAGCAAGCGTAATAGCATTGAAACGTTTCATACTGCTCTCCCTTATAATTATTACAGTGAATATAGCAGTAAATTGACAGTTTGGTTCAGTCTGGAAAGCAATTAGGTATAAGCAAACGTTATAGTAGCCTGATGCTCCGGCATCAGGTGGGGCGGTTGGGGATTAATCCCGGGGGATATTCGTCGAAAGGCCGGTTGGTGAGCTGGGTACCGGGGTAAATGCGCTGCGGCTTCAGCTTTAAAAGGAGTTAAGGAGTATAGCCTCATGCATCTCACCTGACGTGAACGTCAGGCTACCGAACAGGCATAAAAAAATCCCCCAGCGTGAGCTGAGGGCTTCTTAGAATAAAAGTCTGGCGGTGTCCTACTCTCGCATGGGGAGACCCCACACTACCATCGGCGCTGGTGTGTTTCACTTCTGAGTTCGGAATGGATTCAGGTGGTGCCACACCGCTATGGCCGCCAGACATAAACTGTCACAACATGTAAAAACTGACTGCTTTTTTAAGTAAAAGCCACTCTGTTGAATTCACTATCTCACCTGATGTGAACATCAGGCTACTTATTCGGTAAAGTCGCTCGCTTGTGCGTAACGTCCCAAACACCTTGGGTGTTGTATGGTTAAGTCTCACGGGCAATTAGTACGGGTTAGCTCAACGCATTACTACGCTTCCACACCCCGCCTATCAACGTTGTAGTCTCCAACAACCCTTCAGAGCACTCTAAGTGCTAGTGACAGCTTATCTTGAGGCTCGCTTCCCGCTTAGATGCTTTCAGCGGTTATCGATTCCGAACGTAGCTACCGGGCAATGCCATTGGCATGACAACCCGAACACCAGC
>NZ_DF266791.1:486796-489258 GCF_000320945.2 Idiomarina sp. 28-8 | reverse complement strand
GTAAGCGTAACTCGAACCACACCTATTCAGTCATAGTTTAAAGCCATAGGCTACCATCAAGTTTAACCAATAAGGTGGTAGCATCATGAGCCGAGCATACCGAACTCGCGAGCAATGGCGTGAGCTCATTGCTGAATTTGAACAAAGCAACCTGAGTCAGAAAGACTTTTGTGAGCCACGCGGCATAAATTCTGCCTACTTCAGTCAACGTCGAGCAGAGCTTAAGCGCGAAGCTGAAGATAATGACACGAGCTTTGCTCTAGCGGTGCCTCAGTCGGTCACCGCGCAGCAAACCTTGCAGCTTCGTCTTGGCCAAACCGAATTGGTGTTGCCGTTGTCGGTATCACCGCGTTGGGTCGCGCAATTGGTCAAAGAGCTCAGCGCATGAAGATGTTCGTTGAGCCACCGGCAATTTACTTACACAAGGCGCCGGTCGACTTTCGTAAAAGCATTAATGGCTTGAGTGCCATTGTAGAGAGTGAAATGGCGCTCTCACCGTTCAGTGGTGCGCTATTTATTTTTTGCAATCGCCAACGCGATAAGCTCAAGGCTCTGTATTGGGATAAAACAGGCTTTTGCTTGTGGTACAAGCGTCTTGAGAAAGCCAGGTTCAAATGGCCGAAAAAGATGTCAGGCAGCACCATTTCCCTGACTGAGCAGCAATGGGCATGGCTTTTGGATGGCCTGGATATTACCCTGATGAAAGGCCATCAACCACTGCATTTTAGCTCGATAACATGATCGTTTTTTTCATATAGGGATCAAGCATAAACCATGATTTTTCGATCACTAATCGGTCTAAGAAAGCCTTTATCTGTTGCGGTTTAGCGCCGATTTATGCGGTATAATGACCGCATGAAAAAGATTGATGCAAACACACTTCCAGACGATGTTGAAGCACTCAAAGCTATGCTGCTTGAGCAGCAGGCTGAGAAGGCTCGCCTGCAACAAGAAAGTGAGCGCTGGAAGCGTGACTTCTATCAGTTATTTGAAAAATGGCAGCTTGAGCTGAAAAAGCGTTTTGCGGCCAGTGCTGAAGGTCTTCCGGGTCAAGGCGACTTGTTCAACGAAGTGGAAGACATCCTCAATCCTGATGAGGAAGAGGTCGCTGTCGAACAACACGTTGCCTACACCCGAAAACTACCGCGCCGTGCCAGACTCGATGCATCATTGCCGCGTAAAGAAGTCATTCACGATATCAGCGATGACGATAAAACCTGCGAATGCTGTGGCACGGACATGCATCGCATGGGCGAGGATGTCAGCGAGAAGCTCGACTTCATCCCGGCTAAGATGCAGGTGACTCGACATATTCGACCTAAATACAGCTGCCGCACTTGTGAGCAGCAAGGCACTGAAACCAGGATAAAGCAGGCACCGGTGCCGGCAAGCATGCTGCCAAAAAGCATCACTACGCCAAGCTTACTGGCCCAAATCATTACAGCGAAGTTCCAGTATGGCCTGCCGCTGTATCGCCAGGAAGCCATGTTCAAGCAGTTCGGCGCCGATATCAGTCGCCAGACCATGAGCCGTTGGTTGGTAGCGGTGAGTCAAAAACTTGAGCCACTGTACCAGCGCATGCATGACCTTCTCGTGCAACAGCCTGTGCTGTGGGCGGACGAGACAACAATAAAAGTCATCCAGTCTGAGAAAAGAAAATCCTACATGTGGGTGTATGGTTGCGGCACAGATAAGCCGCCGCCCGGTAATACCTCATCACCACCCAACATCGTACTGTATGACTACCAGGATGGTCGCGGCGGGTCACATCCGAAGGACTTCCTGCAGGGTTACCGTGGGCCATTGCAAGTGGACGGCTATCAAGGTTACGAGCAAACTGATGCTATCCTTGCCGGTTGCTGGGCACATGCCAGACGTAAGTTCGTGGACGCCAAAACCGTGCAGGGGAAAAAGAAAACCGGTAAAGCAGATGTTGCGATTGCGTTTATTCAAAAGCTGTACCGTGTTGAACGGCTGATGGCTGATAAGTCAGCGGATGAGCGTTTGCATGCACGGCAAAGCGAATCCGCAGCTGTAATGAGCGACTTGAAAGAGTGGCTTGATACGCAGTTAAACCAAGTGCCACCGACGAGCGTGATAGGCAAAGCCGTGCAATATACATTGAACCAATGGTCGAAGTTGCAAGTGTATTTAACCGACGGACGCATTAATATCGATAACAACCGCGCTGAGCGCGCTATCAAACCGTTCGTGATTGGTCGCAAAGCTTGGCTGTTTGCCAATACCTACGGTGGAGCGGATGCCAGTGCGATGCTGTACAGCTTGGTAGAAACCGCCAAAGCCAACGGACTGCAACCGATTGACTACCTGATGAGCCTGTTCAAGCAGTGGCCACTCATTAACGACAGCGATAATATCGACCACTTACTGCCCTGGAATATCGAGCTCACATCCTAGCGTCAATTATCTTGGCCGGTTGTGTGGTTCGCGTTACGCTTACC
>NZ_DF266791.1:478938-486776 GCF_000320945.2 Idiomarina sp. 28-8 | reverse complement strand
AAAACACTGGCTGAAACACGACAACAAGCGTTGGACAACGCGTTTAATCAGCACCCGGAGCGGTTTAGAAAACGTCCGCGTGTTCAGTCTCCACCGGCAACGGTCGAAATCAACCCGGTAACTGAAGACGATAATGATGATGTTGCAGAGTCCGGAGTAAACTTCCCGACGCTGCCAAGGTTCATAGAAAAAACAATTTAACTTTTACACTGCTGGTTCAAATGAGGTTGACACATTCCGATATTAATCTTCCTTCTCTAGTTGTTTATCCATTAAGTTGATTTAACGTCATGTATTGACGTCCATTCGTACTACCGGAACGAATCCGAGATCTTTCTAAGTACAACTGGAAAAGAAAGATTTAATGTTTTGATAACATCCTAATATACTTATATAGTGATCAAAAAGTGACCAGTCAAGTTTTTCTTTTGATTAGTTTTTGGGGGAGAGTTCAGCGTCAGGGAGTAGATCTTAGAAGTTCTAGGTAAGTTACTGAGAAGGGGGAGTTTATACGATCGACTAAGAACAACTAGAAAGCTAAAGCTCTTTTAATTGAGCAACGGAAAGTTGTCTTTTCTTCTTTATCGATATACTCCAAACTGCCGCCATGGCTGAGCATTATTTGGCGGCTTAGTGCTAGTCCTATGCCGGAACCTTCGCGCTTTGTTGTAAAAAAAGGGACAAACAACATCTTTCGCGCGTCCTTGTCGACACCCGGACCATAGTCAGAGATATCAATATGTACGTAGTATCGTGACAAACTTAACTTTACATCTATACGCTTTGAGTTTGCGGTTTCAACAGCTTCGATAGCGTTTTTTATCAAGTTTATGATGACTTGCTCAATTTGGCTTTCGTCAACCATCACAAAATGATCAATCACTCGATCTAATCGAACTTCTATTCTCTTTTGCTTATACTCGTCTTCGAAAATGCTTAAGCTATGACGGACGATGTCATCAATCTTAGCCTTTTTTAGGTTCGGTTTGGGAAGGTTGTCTAACTGTTTGAATTTAGAGACGAAGTCCTTCAGTTTAGTTGCTCTACGTTCTAGAATTTCCAATCCTCTTGTCAGATCTCTTTGATCGGAGACTGTAGCAAAAGAGAGTTTTTTGGGTAAAAGTTTTTGACAAGAGTTTGATATTGAAATTAATGGCGTTAAAGAATTAGCTACTTCGTGTGTGAGCACCTTAGTCAGAGTTTTGTAGGCTTCTTGTTCTTGCAAAAGCATTCTATTATGCACGGAATGCATCGAAACAACCTTTAATTTCCTTTCTTGAAACGACATTATCGTTGTGTATAAAGATATCGAATCAAGGCGTTCTTTTGTTTGCCAAGTAATTGTTTTTTCTATGTTAGGGTGAGTATTTTCTATTACTGTTAAGAGATGCCCTAAGTCACTTGCCTGCTTGATTCGTCTCCCCAAAATATCGTCAACTTTGCTATTTTTACGAACAATCTCCCGGGTGTTGGCATCAAAGATAAGTACGGCAAACTCTAAATGCATAAGTATAGATGATATGAGTTCGTGTTCTTCTTCAGCTTTTTTTTGGGTAGATAAAAATGCCTGCCTAGCCTTCTCGAAGTCGTTTTTAAGGAAGTGAACGTTTGCTATTCTCTGAGTTTTATCATCACTCAATAACGTCCTAATAATGTTAATTTGATTATCTTGATATTTCGCAATTAAGCCGCACTGGAGAGCGATAAAAAAGCATCCAAAAACAAATAAAAAGGCCGATAAAAAAGTCATTTCAATTTCTATAAAGACCAACACGGAAGCCGAGACCAATACTAGCGATATTATATTGTAGATTAGGAACTTATATTGAATACCCATTATAAATTATGCTTCTCCATTCTTCGGTATAGCGAACCCCTGGTAATTCCTAGTGACTTAGCCGCTTTGGTGACGTTACCTTTATGATGACTTAAGGCGCTTTTTATCGTTTCCAATTCTATATTAGCCAAGTTGAAGTCTTCTATTTTAAGGGGATGGTCAAGCTCTGAAGTATTGTCTTTAGGCTCATAGTTTTGTCGGTTAATGATATGGTTAGTGTCTATTTCTCCATCATCACAAAGAAGGATTGCCCTTTCTACACTATGGGCGAGCTCCCTGATATTTCCCGGCCAGTCATAACCTTGTAAATCGTTGACTGCTTTGTCTGGTATACGCAAATGCTTCCGATATTTCTTTGAGAATAAATCAAGGTAGTAATTTAACAAGTGAGGAATGTCGTCTCTACGCTCCCGAAGTGCTGGGATATGAATTTCGAAAGTATTAATTCGGTAGTAGAGATCTTCTCTATAAACGCCTGAGCTAATAAGTTTAGACAGCTCTTCGTTGGTCGCACAAATCAATCGGATATCGATTGAAAAAGGTTTGGTACTGCCAACACGAGTAATCTCTCTATTTTGCAGAACACTTAATAGTTTTGCCTGATGCTCTAGTGATAAATTTGCAATTTCATCAAGAAAAAGAGTCCCGCCTGAAGCCACTTCAAACCGACCTGGTTTATCCTGAGTGGCTCCGGTAAATGCTCCTTTGGTATGACCAAACATCTCGCTTTCAAATAAGGAGGTTGGTATTGCTCCCATATCTAATTTGATCAAAGAGCTTTTAGCACGGAGACTCTGATTGTGGATAGCATAGGCAGCGAGTTCTTTACCGGTGCCACTCTCGCCTGTTATTAGTACGTTAGCGTCGGTTTTTGCAATTTTATCTATCATCTCAAAAACGTGCTGCATGGATTTGCTTTTGCCGATAAATTTATGCGAAGGAGAATTTACGGACTTATTAAGGGTAAGGTTTTTATTTCTTAGGTTAGCGAGCTCTCGCTTATCGGCAAGGTGTTTCATTGAAGAAGATAGTTTGGCAACAAGCTCATCGTTGTCCCATGGCTTAGTCAGAAAATCTAATGCGCCTTGTTTAATAGCTTCAACTGCTAAATCTATCTCTCCGTACGCGGTCATGCATAACACGCCAATTGTGTCATCTACTTCAAGAATTTTCTTCAGCCAAAACAGCCCTTCTTTTCCACTGCTAGAGTCTCTGGTGTAGTTCATGTCGAGTAAGACGAGGTCGTAATTGTATGAGTTTAATGTGTTTATAATCTCACTAGGCGAGCTAAGCGTGCTGACCTTATCGAAGTTGCCCTTTAAGAGAAGCTCCGCCGCTAGTAAGACATCAACGTCGTCATCAACAACAAGTATTGAGCTAAATTTTTTCATTAAAGTCCAGCCATATTTTTTGAACGATGTTACTCGACAGCAAGTGTTCACTTTCGGACGAATTTTGTTTTTAGTCAAATTAAAGGTGTCCGATTTTGTTACACATTTAACTCGTTTAAGTTTAAGTAATTGATTTTTAATTATATATTATTTGGCTTGAGTTTTGCTTGATCTAATGCGATTTAGGAAAAGACTTTTTAGGAACCTATCGTGGATAAAATAGTAAAAAGAAAGAATACACGGAAAATAGGGCTTATCTTGATAGTAAGTAGCTTATTGGTAGCCGCGCTATACATAGTGATACTTTCTGGCAGTTTTGATAAGAGCCGTTTACAAAAAGTAGCTAAATCTAGTATTACAATTTCCACCGCCCGGGAAGGCTTTGTAGAGGCTTCGTTAAACGTAAGAGGTAAGATTGCTCCGCAGAAAACGATTTATCTGGACTCAGTTTCCGGTGGAAGGGTTGAACAGAAATTTGTGGAGCGGGGTGATTACGTCAAAAAAGGGGAGCCTTTGGCTCAATTAAGCAATACAAGCTTGCAATTGGATGTGATGAGTAGAGAAGCACAAGTAACTGAACAGCTCAACTTTTTACGAAACACACAAATGACAATGGAAACGAACCGGCTAAACCTTAAGCGGGATTTATTAGAAATAGAACTGCAAATTTCACACCTTGAGAGAAAATATAAGCAAAGTACGCATCTTATGGAACAGGGTTTGATTCCTCAAGAAACTCTGGATGAGGTTCGAGAAAATTTAGTTTACTACCGTTCGAGAAAAGAACTAACTTTGGAACGCCAAGATCAGGAAAACAGCATCAGGAAAGCGCAAATTGCACAGCTTAAAGACAGTGCCGAAATGTTGGAAAAGAATTTAGAGTTTGCAAGAAAGAATATTGAAAATCTATTAATTAAATCGCCGGTGAACGGGCATTTGAGCGAGTTCAATATTGAGCTAGGTGAATCAAAACAGGCTGGATCACGCCTTGGACAAATCGATATTCCCGGCGATTACAAAGTTTCTATTTTTCTGGATGAATATTATCTGAGTCAAGTAGGGCTTGGTGATGAGCTTCGCGTAAAGCTAAAAAATACAATGCTAAAAGTGCATATTTCGAAAGTCGACAGTCGAGTTTCAAATTCCCAATTTTTAATTGAAGCTGATCTTCCCTCTGATATTCAAGGGTTAACAAGCGGTATGAGCGTTGAAGCAGAGCTTGTTTTATCTAGTAATAATCAGAAGGGCGTTATTCTCGATCGTGGAGCTTTCTTTTCTTCTACTGGTGGAAACTGGGTTTTTGTTTTGAGTGATGACGGTGAATATGCAGAGAGACGACCAATTAGAATTGGGATAACGAACAAAGATTACTATGAAATACTTGATGGAGTTAACCCGGGTGAACGGGTCATTACGTCAAGTTACAGCGGTTTTGAACGAGCTGAAAAGCTTGAGTTACATTGAATTGGGGACAGCCATGATAGAAATTAAACGTTTAAGCAAGGTTTTTGCCACAGAAGAAGTGGAGACCACTGCGCTGAATGATATCGATTTGAAAGTTAACGAAGGTGACTTTATTGCTGTTATGGGTCCGTCGGGCTGCGGTAAATCTACGCTTTTATCTATACTGGGAATGTTGGATTCGCCGACTTCTGGTGAATTTTATTTTCTGGATGAGGAAGTCTCCAATTATGCAGAGCGCACCCTGACAAAGCTCAGGAAGAGTAACATTGGGTTTATTTTCCAGAATTTTAATTTAATTGACGAATTAACTGTTCGTCAAAATGTTGAGCTTCCGCTGCAATATCAGCATCTTCCTAAAGCCCAAATACGAAAAAGAGTCGACTCTATTTTACAACGTGTCGGAATTGATCATCGAGCCAATCACTTTCCACAAGAACTGTCAGGAGGTCAGCAACAAAGAGTCGCTATTGCGCGGGCTTTAGTCATTGACCCTAAGCTTATTTTAGCTGACGAGCCAACCGGCAATTTAGATTCAAAAAATGGTGACCAAGTAATGCAGTTGTTGGAAGAACTGAATAGTGCAGGCACAACTGTTGTAATGGTGACTCACTCGGAGAAAGACGGATTTCATGCTGACCGTGTCGTTTACATGCTCGATGGAAAAATTATTGAGTCAGATATGCTTCGCAGTACAAATTTAACGTCATAAAAGGCTAACTGTATGATTGTTAACTACATACAAAACGGATATCGAACTTTAGCTTTTCATAAAAGCTACTTTATCTTGAATTTCTTGGGCCTGGGGTTGGGAATTTGCGCAGCTGTTTTGGTCGCAACATTTGTTAATTATGAGTTGAGCTACGACCGATACCAGCCTGAATCTGAAAATATATATCGAGTTCATACCGATTTCAGTGCATATGGTTTAGGTGTGTTACCTGTCTCAAATGTGGCTGTATCTAATGAAGTTAAAAGCATTAACGATATTCGCGAAGTTTTTGTGCTGTCTAACGCGAAAGTCCCCAATTTTGCTGAGCTAAATGGTAGAAAATTCGACTTGCCCAACTATTATTCTGCAACAGCAAATATCAAGAATTTTATCGATCTCGATGTACTGCACGGTGATCTCGCTGAGGTGCTTAGTAAGCCAAATCAGATTGCTCTCAATAAATCGCAAGCAATACGATTTTTTGGGGTCACCGATGCAGTTGGAAAAACACTAACTGCTGGCGACAAGGAGGTTAAAGTCGGCGCTATTTTTCATGACTTGCCATCTAATACTCACTATGATTTCGAAATGCTGAGTCGAATAGAGCCGAGCGTCATGAGTTCGACCAATAGAGTGAATACCGATAGTTTTGTTTACATAAAAACGGGAAAGAATGTTGAAGTTTCCGAACTAGCTGAGCGACTCAGTGATGTGTACGGCTCCGGCACTTTTGAAGGTAAACTGAAAATTCAGCTTGTGCCTTTGCGCGATATACACTTGATGCCAAGCACCGTGATGGATATGAAGCCTGGTGGAAGTAAAGAAGCAATTTATATAAGTTCTTTATTAAGCGTCGTAATTATATTCATCGCCGGTTTTAACTTTGTAAATCTTACGATTGCACAAAGTAATAAAAGAGCAAAAGAAGTAGGAATGAGAAAAGCATTAGGAGCTTCTAAGTTACAGATATTTCTTCAGTTTCTGACTGAAACTCTGATGATTACATTGAGCTCTTTGCTTTTTGGACTTGCGCTTGCGGAAGTGCTGTTGCCTTGGTTTTCAAACTTAGTCGGAAGCCCTCTAGCATTTGGTAGTCAAAATTGGTTCATTTTCTCAATTGTTGTTCTTACGCTGATGTTGAGCGTGATTGCGGGTTGCTACCCGGCTTTATTTTTTGCCAACTTTAGTACGCGCAGGATTCTAAGTGGTGATATTTCTACTGGTAAAACAGCAATTGTTGTTAGGAAGACACTTCTTGTGATTCAGAGCGCCATGGCTATTGGCCTAATAACCGCATCAGTTATTTTGATTTTGCAGGTTCATTACATGGAGTCGATTTCGCCAGGATACTCTTATCAAAACCGAGTAGTAGTTAATGTTCCTAGGGAATTTGCCTTTAGTAAAAATGATACTGCGTTTATAAATCAAGTTAAACAAATAGAGGGTATTTCAAACCTATCGGTTATCGACAGTGACTTAACTAAATTTGCATCTGTGACATCAAGTATCTCCTGGAGTAAAGGTGCGACTAAAATAGAGAAAGTTTCAATAATAGGAACATCATACAACATCACTGAAGGGCTGGGGGTTGAGTTACTAGCCGGCCGGGATTTTAGCGACCGCTATCAAAGTGACTGGGCATCAACTCAGGAAAGCGGGGGCGTAAGAATGTCTGGAATGGTCACTGAGTCCTTGGTTAAGATGGCTGGGTTTGAGAATAATAAGGCGGCAATTGGTGAAAGGATCTCTTTACCTGGAGGAGAGGAAATCACCGTAGTTGGTGTAGTTAGGGATGTCCAAATTGGAAGCACCCGTGGGGAAGTTAGTAATGTTTTATTTATCTGTGGCCAGACACAGTCTAACCGTGTAGCTGTCACATTGGTGGTCGAGCAAACTCGGTTATCAGCAGTAGTTGAGAAAATCAGTGAGCTAACTAAAAATGTGACAAACGAAAATGAACCGAAAATTTGGAGTTTAGAAGATAAATATTTGCAACTTACGGACTCTGAGAAACGAATTACCAAGGTTGTCGTCTCATTTTCCGTTTTGTCGGTCTTATTGACAGCTTTTGGTATGTATGGCCTAGCGACATTGTCTATACAGCGACGTAAAAAAGAAGTCGCTATTCGAAGAGTGCTTGGAGCGTCAAAGTTGGGGATAGTAACTTTAGTCGCTAAAGAATATTTGCTGATGGTAATTGTGAGTGCTTTACTGATCCTACCACCGACTTTCTATGTTCTAAACGACTGGCTGAAAGAGTTCAATTATAGAATAGAGCAACCAATTTGGGGGTATTTATTACCTTATTTGATTGTTTCAGTCATTACTTGGTTAACGGTGGCATCAATCACCTACCGAGCGGCCTCGATACATCCTTCAACGGTTTTGAAGAATGAATAGAAACTCGTGCACACAGGATAATTAGCAACAAGGAAGG
>NZ_DF266791.1:356280-477279 GCF_000320945.2 Idiomarina sp. 28-8 | reverse complement strand
AAGGCGCTAATAAGCGCCTTGGGGCACATCTTATCCCTTGTTTTGGTGTGTCCGTGAAGTCGGGGGAGAGCTCTCAGTAGCATAAGTAGTATTAGCAAAATTATGAAATTTTAAAGCTTCGGTGGAAACCTTATGAGGCGCTAAGCATTATATTTAATGAGGAAAAATGAAAATTCAAACCTTTATTGCTGTGATATTAATAGCTCTCTCTGCCCCTGCGTTATCTGAAGAAAAAAGAGAACTTATTCTAGAGCTACTTGAGTTAACCCAAGCTCAAAATAATCATGAGCTTTTGATTAACTCATATATTCGGAAGTTTTCTAGCAATCCAATTATGGCAACGGAAAAATTTGAACAAAAGATACGAGCCGCAGCGTCTTGGGACGTTATAGTTGAGCCTACAATCAGGATATATCAAGAAACTTACACGGCTGAAGAGTTGAAATCTATGAATGACTTTTTTTCTACTCCAATTGGTCAGTCATTGATTTCTAAGACCCCAGAAGTTAATGAGAGAATTTCAACTGTACTAGTAAACAACATGCAACCAGTTCTAAAACATTTTAAATCTAAAAATGAAGTCAATGAGAAAAGAGCAGTTGCAATATTAAATACAATTCAAGAAGCTAGAAAAGGTTCTCGAACTGAAAAGCCTGGGTTCTTAACAGTCACTGAAGCTCAGTTAAGAGCTGCAGCGGATAGTGGGAGCTTTGCTATAGAATCTGAAGGTATCATCTATACCTTTGATGACTCAGCTTACAACATTGATACTTCACAAGTAACTGATATGTCATACTTATTTCGCTATGCACAGAAGACAGGGTTTAATGAAGATATTGGCTATTGGGATGTTTCGAATGTTACGAATATGGAAGGTGTTTTCTTTGGAGCTATAGCCTTCAATCAAAATATTAGCGAGTGGGATGTGTCAAAAGTGACCAATATGAAAGGGATGTTTTTTAAGGCGTTAGCTTTTAACCAAGATATTAGCCAGTGGGATGTATCCAAGGTGACTAATATGAATTGGTTATTCGGGTGGTGTGAGTCTTTTAATCAACCTCTTGAGCAGTGGGATGTGTCGGAAGTTACCAACATGAATGGAATGTTTCTTGGCGCAACGCTGTTCAATCAATCTCTTAATAGTTGGAACGTATCAAATGTTACTGATATGACGGATATGTTTAAGTGGGCTAGTTCTTTTAACAAACCGCTCGATAAATGGAATGTGTCAAAAATTACGAATATGGATTCTATGTTTGAATCGGCCGAGTCTTTTAATCAAGATTTAAGTAGATGGGACACCTCAAGAGTTTCTGACGAACCAGTTCTATTTATTCGCAAGGATTACCCAACAGAGAAGCTTCCCGGTTGGTAATGTTCGTTCTATGGATAAGCTGACATCAAGGTTTGTAGTCAACAAAAAAGGCGCCAATCGGCGCCTTTTTTATTCATTCACAAGTTTGCTTTAAGCAAAGTTCTTGTTTACGAAGTCCCAGTTTACTAGCTTCCAGAAAGCTTCTAAGTAGTTAGGACGAGAGTTACGGTAGTCGATGTAGTAAGCGTGTTCCCACACATCAACAGTTAACAGTGGCTCTACGCCATCGTGCGCGACTGGGGTATCTGCGTCGTCAGTGTTGAACAAATCAACAGAACCGTCAGATTTTTTCACCAGCCATGTCCAGCCAGAACCGAAGTTGCCGGCAGCGCTTGCGTTGAACTCTTCTTTAAATTTCTCGAAAGAGCCAAACTTTTTGTTAATAGCTTCAGCTACTGGGCCAGTTGGTTCACCGCCGCCGTTCGGGCTTAGGCAGTTCCAGTAGAACGTGTGGTTCCATACCTGTGCAGCGTTGTTGAACAGGCCGCCTTTTTCAGACTTAATAATGTCTTCCAGAGACTTGCTTTCAAGGTCGGTACCTTTAACCGCATCGTTCAGTTTGCTCACGTAAGTCGCGTGATGCTTACCATAATGGTATTCCAGAGTTTCTTCTGAAATGTGCGGTGCCAGAGCGTTTTTCTCGTATGGAAGAGCCGGTAGTTCAAATGCCATAATTTTTTCTCTCCGTTCTTTATGAGTGCAAATGTGCGACCTGCACGTTAACTTGTGCAGGTTCTTTCTTGTTATACCTTACGATATATAGGGCTGACTGGATTGCTTTTCAAGGAAATCTTCCAATTTAGGACAAAACTTTATAGGCTGTGTTAAAATACCTGAGTGTTTTAATCAACCATTATATTAAGCAGAGGTGTTATGGAAACGGTTGACAGAATTAAGCAGCAAATCGAAGAAAACCCAATCCTGTTGTACATGAAAGGCTCTCCGAAGTTGCCTAGCTGTGGTTTCTCTTCACAAGCATCACAAGCCTTGATGGGCTGTGGGCAGGCGTTTGCTTACGTCGATATCCTGCAAAATCCGGATATCCGTGCAGAATTGCCTAAATACGCAAACTGGCCGACTTTCCCGCAGCTTTGGGTTGAGGGTGAACTGGTTGGCGGTTGTGATATTATTATGGAAATGTTCCAGAACGGCGAACTGCAAGAATTGGTTTCTGAAGTTGCAGAGCGTCATCCGGAGCCTTCGGCGGAATAAAGAGCCTTCAGCGGGGTAAGTAGCCTTCAGTTGAATGAAATTTGAGCAAATAGTAGACAGTCTGTAGTGAATATCGTGGTTGACCTTGTTTTTTCATTGAGGCATCCCCATCACTACAGGTGAAGATTTAACACACTCAACATTAAATGGAGAGAATCGATGTCTGTATTAGTAGGTCGTAAGGCACCTGATTTTACTGCAGCAGCAGTATTAGGTTCAGGTGAAATTGTTGAAGATTTCAAACTGTCAGATGCCATCAAAGGCAAAAAAGCAGTGGTTTTCTTCTATCCGTTGGACTTTACTTTCGTATGTCCTTCAGAGCTAATTGCTTTTGACAAACGTTTAGACGAATTCAAAAAACGTGGCGTAGAAGTCATCGGTGTATCAATTGACTCTCAGTTTACTCACAGCGCATGGCGTAATACGTCAACCGACGCTGGTGGTATTGGTCAGGTGAAATACCCGTTGGTTGCTGACGTTCGTCACAGCATTTGTAAAGCGTACGACGTTGAACACCCACAAGCTGGCGTTGCGTTCCGTGGTTCATTCTTAATTGATGAAGAAGGCATGGTTCGTCACCAGGTAGTTAACGACTTGCCATTAGGCCGTAACATCGACGAGATGCTGCGTATGGTTGACGCACTGAACTTCCACGAGAAGCACGGTGAAGTTTGCCCAGCAGGCTGGGAAGAAGGTAAAGAAGGCATGAAAGAAAACGCAGAAGGCGTTGCTTCTTACTTGTCTAAAAACGCTGACAAACTGTAAGCGTTTACTGAATTGAGAAAGCCGCTCGTTTGAGCGGCTTTTTTATGTCTGAATTTCGTGTGTAAAGTTAACTTTTATCCTGCCGCGATTCCGGCGGCCAGCCACCCAATTCCTTCCAGCGGTTAATCATCCAGCAATAGAGCTCTGCGGTGCGTTCGGTGTCATACAAGGCTGAGTGTGCTTGTTTGCTGTCAAACTCAATACCGGCTGCCTGGCATGCTTTAATCAGTACAGTTTGCCCTAAGGTCATTGCCGCAAGCGACGTTGTATCAAAACTGACAAAAGGATGAAACGGGTTACGTTTTAAATTGGCACGCTCAGCGGCGGCCATCATAAAGCCGTGATCAAAGTTTGAGTTATGTCCCACTAAAACACTCCGCTGACAACCGGCAGCTTTCTGTGCTTTTCGTATAGGCTTGAAAAGCTCACGCAGCGCTTCACCTTCCTCTACGGCTCCGCGCAAGGGGCAGTGCGGGTCAATGCCGTTAAAGTCGATAGCCGCCTGTTCAATGTTGGCACCTTCGAAAGGTTTTACGTGGTAATGAACCGAGTCGACCGGCTTGAGTATTCCGTCGTCATCGAAATCCAGCAAGACTGCAGCTATTTCCAGTAACGCATCGGTTTTTGCGTTAAACCCCGCTGTTTCGACATCGACGACTACCGGCATGTAGCCGCGAAAACGTTGTTTCATAAGCGAGTTAGAGCTGTCTGACATAGAATTTCCGTAGTGAATAAAACATAACGCCATTATGCCAAAGATAACGGAGTTCTGCTTGCAGAAATACTAAAGCAACCGCAATGCTTGCCGATAACAGACGTATCAGAAATAAATCAGGGGCGCTTATGAAAAATTGGCCGATGTTGACTGCTGTTTCAGCCTCGCTGCTGCTATTAAGCGGGCAGGCACAAGCAAACTCAGTCAGGCACTACAGTGCAAACCTGGATAACTCCGCCTGGCAGATCAGTGAAAAGAACCGCTTAGCCTGTGAGATGGAACATGAAATTCCTCGTTACGGTAAGGTGCGGTTTCAAAGTGAAGCCAGCAAAGAGCTCAATTTGCGCATGAAAATGGAGATGCAGAAGTTACCGGACAGCTATGGTGTGTCTGCTATTGAGTCGGTGCCGCCGCGCTGGCAGCCCGGTGAGTCCAGTTACCGCATTGGTAATATGCAACTGTATAAGCAGTTTGATGGTGAGCTGCAAAAACAACTGGCATGGACTTTGTTAAGCGAGCTGGAGAAAGGGCGGTATCCCACGTTTTTCTATGATGACTGGTACAACAACCGTGATCAGGTGGCAGTGTCTTTGTCGTCGGTGAATTTTCGTCGTACTTATGATGACTTTATGAGCTGCGTAAATGCGTTATTGCCTTTCAGCTTTGATGATATTGCGTACACGGTGCTTAACCATGAAGCCGACAGCGAAAAGCTGACTTTGTCCTCGCAGCGAAAGCTTAAACAGATTAGCGATTATCTTCAGGTGGATAATGAGCTGGAACTGGTTCTGGTGGATGCCTATACTGACTCGCTTGGTGCGCGTGGGCCGAACCAGGAATTAACCGAACAGCGCGCGAAAGAAATTCAGCAGTTTTTTGTTGAGCGTGGTATAGACGCCGAGCGGATTAAAACCGTTGCTCACGGTGAAGATCGTCCGGTTAAATCCAATGACAATGAGATAAACCGTCAGATTAACCGCCGCGTTATTGTGCAACTGACAAAACCGTCGTCGATTGAGCTGTAATAAGCTCAATCGCTGGTTTTTTCTTTAAACTCGCACAAGTCTTCAATAACGCAGGAACCACAACGTGGCTTGCGGGCTATGCAGGTGTAACGGCCGTGCAAAATTAACCAGTGGTGCACATCGACCTTAAACTCAGCCGGTACCACTTTTATCAGTTTTTCTTCTACTTCTTTGACGTTTTTTCCCGGTGCCAGTTTGGTGCGGTTAGACACGCGGAATATGTGCGTGTCTACGGCAATAGTCGGCCAGCCGAAGGCGGTATTTAACACCACGTTTGCGGTTTTACGACCAACACCAGGCAGGGCTTCCAGTGCAGCTCTGTCTTCCGGTACTTCGCCGCCATATTCTTGAACCAGAATTTTGCAGGTTTTGTAAGCGTTTTCGGCTTTGGAATTAAACAGGCCGATTGTTTTTATGTATTCTTTTATGCCATCCACACCCAGCGCCAGCATTGTTTCCGCGGTAGGCGCTGCGGGAAAGAGTTTACGAGTGGCTTTATTAACCCCAACGTCGGTTGCTTGAGCGGATAACAAGACCGCAATCAGTAACTGAAAAGGTGAGTCATATTCCAGTTCTGTGGTTGGGTTGGGGTTGTTGTCCCGTAGTCGGCTTAAAATTTCGTAACGCTTGGTTTTATTCATAATAAGTCATTTGTTGTTATATTTTTCAGGCAGTAACCCGTGCACGGGTAACGGTTTTCTTTTCAGCGCGGGCGCTGCGTACTGCATCTATTTTATTTTTCAACGCAATAATAAAGCCCATACCAATAAAGGCTCCGGGTGGCAGTATCGCCAGTAATAATGGGTAATTCACCGTGAATAGCTCAATGCGCAACTGTGAAGCCCAGTCACCTAACAAGAGTTCTGCGCCATTAAACAGCGTGCCGTTACCGATAATTTCGCGCATTGCGCCCAGCACTACCAGTACTAAGGCAAAGCCTGCGCCCATTGTCAGCCCGTCGAAGGCGGCGCGTTGCCATGGGTTTTTCGAGGCGTAGGCTTCTGCGCGGCCAATAATGGCGCAGTTGGTGACAATAAGCGGAATGAAAATACCCAGCGACTGGTACAGCTGAAAGACGTAGGCGTTCATCAGTAATTGAATAATGGTGACAAAAGTGGCGATAACCATAACAAAGACCGGAATACGAATTTCCGATGGCACAAAGTCGCGTACCAGAGACACGGTAACGTTAGAACCGACCAGAACAAATAATGTGGCGAGTCCAAGACCCAGGGCATTGGTCACCGAAGCGGTAACCGCCAATAGAGGGCATAAACCTAACAGCTGCACCAGTGCTGGGTTGTTGTCCCATAAGCCTTGCTTGGTTAAATGTTTGTATTCATTCATTCCTGAACCTCCTGACAGTGAGGTAAGTCGGCATTAAATAGAACGTCGGCTTGCTGCTGAAGTTCTAAAGTCGCACGTTTTACTGCCGAAACCACGGCGCGAGGCGTAATGGTGGCGCCGGTAAACTGGTCAAACATACCGCCGTCGCGTTGCACCGCCCAGCGGTCATCGTCTGCGCCGCGAACTTGCTTCTCAGCAAAGCTTTTTATCCAGTCGCTTTTTTCAACTTCGATTTTGTCGCCTAAACCGGGAGTTTCCTGATGGCGCAGAGTTCTTACGCCCAGGACTTCACCGCTGGGTTTAATAGCCACTAATAAACGAATAGCACCGGAGTAGCCGTCGGGTGCAATAACTTCGGCTGCCAGCGCGGTTGGCTCTTCGTTAACCCATGCACGATATAAGGGTTGCTGCTTGCTGCTGCCTAATGCCGGGTTCTCCAGTAAACGACAGGACTGATACAAGTCGTTGTCGTGCATGGTTGGTGGTATCAGTTGGTTCAACGTGCGCAATACCTGCCGTTGTTGCTGCATGGCAATTTTGTCTTCGGTCAGCACCTGCACACCAATAACCAGAGACGTGGCAACAACTGCGAATGCCGCCAACAATAAACCGTTTTTTTGCATACTGTTCAGCGTCATTTCAGTCTCCGTGTCCGTATACAACAGGCCGCGTGTAACGGTCTATAAGCGGTACGCACATATTGGCAAGCAACACAGCAAAGGCGACTGCATCGGGATAGCCGCCCCAACTGCGAATAACAAAAATTAAGAAGCCAATAAGCAAGCCAAATATAACCCGTCCACGATTAGAGGTAGCCGCAGATACCGGGTCGGTGGCTATAAAGAAGGCACCTAACATTGTTGCTCCGCTTAAGGCGTGAACGACTGGTCCGGGCATTAGATCCGGGGCAAATATATGCGCGATAAACGCGGGTATACAAAGACCACCAAGAAAGCCGAGTGGAATGTGCCAGCTGATAATACGTTGCTGAATTAAGAGTAACCCACCGACGAAAAAGCCCAGGTTTATCCACTGCCAGCCGGCACCGGCAAAGTAACTGAATTCCGGGCGCTGATAAATTTCAGTCAGTGTATAACCCTGAGTCAGTCCGGTTTTTATACTGTCGAGTGGGGTTGCCATGGTGACGCCATCGATACCGGAACGGAGCTGCTCAACGCTGTAGCCTGCAGGCGTGTATTCAAACAATATGGTGTGCAACGTTTGCCATAAGTTAAGCGAATGCTCACTAATGGCTGAAACTGGTAACCAGTTGGTCATTTGTACCGGGAACGACACCAGAAGAAGCACATAACCAGCCATGGCCGGGTTAAATAAGTTTTGCCCCATGCCACCATAAACATGTTTGACCACGACAATGGCGAATAATGTTCCTATAACGATGATCCACCAGGGCGCTAATGAAGGGATGCTAATAGCCAGTAAAACGGCGGTAACTATGGCAGTATTGTCGCGCAAGGCTGAAAATGCCGGACGCTCCCGGGCTACGGTGCAGGCCATTTCGGCGGCAATTGCAGTAACCACGGCCAGAAGAATTTGAAACCAGATACCGGAACCAAAAAAGTAACTGTGCAGCAGTACGCCGGGAACCAGTGCATAACAAACCCAGCGCATCATTTCGCTGGTGCTGCGCTGGTTATGCCCATGGGGTGACGATGCAATTCTGAAACTCATGACTCATTTCCTTTGGCTGAGTTGCTTTCTTCTGGGCTTTCTTTAGCAGCCTGAGCTGCCTTTTTAGCTTTAGCGCGGGCAATAGCGGCTGCAACTGCTGCTGATTTACCGGCCGGTTTCTCAGTGCTTTCTTCCGCTTTACTTCCCGGTTCGTCGCTGCTTTTCTGTTGCGCTTCTTGTTGCATTTCCTGCTGCATTTTTTTGCGTTCTTCGGCGGCTTTTCTGTGACGCTCTAAGCGTTCTTCTTTTTCACGCTCCAGCCGTTCCTGCCTTGCTTCGAAACGTTTACGAGCTTGTTCCGCTTTGGCTTTTTCACGGGCTATATTGCGCACTTCGGCTTTGGCCTTTCGGTAATAGTGCACCAGTGGTATCTCGCTGGGGCAGACATAAGCGCAGGCACCGCATTCAATGCAGTCGAACAAATTGTGTTTTTCCAGTGACTCGTAGTCTTTGGCTTTGGCCAACCATTGCAATTGCTGCGGTTGTAATGTTGCCGGGCAGGCGTCGGCACAGGCGCCGCATCGAATACAGGCCAGCTCAGGTCCGGGAGAGGGCAGTTCCTTCTCCGTAGGTGCCAGAACACAGTTAGTGGTTTTTATTACCGGCACTTCCGTAATAGGCAGGGTGAAGCCCATCATAGGCCCGCCCATAATAATGCGTTGCTTTTTCTCCGGAGTAAAACCTGACTCATCCAGCAAATGCTGAATTGGTGTTCCTAATAAGGCCCACACGTTCCCCCGCTGTTTAAGAGATTCGCCGGTCAGCGTAACCACGCGCTCTAACAATGGCTCACCATGGATAATTGCCCGTTTAACGGCATAAGCTGTGCCGACGTTTTGCATCAGCAGGCCGATATCCATCGGCAACTTGCCACTGGGTACCTGATGCCCGGTAAGCAGTTCAATCAGTTGCTTTTCCCCACCGGACGGGTACTTAGTAGGCACTACTTTAAGCTGTATTTGCGGGTTGTCGTTAATGGCTTCTGCCATGGCCTTTATGGCCTCAGGTTTATTATCTTCAATAGCAAGCAGAACCGAGTCACAACGGGTTATGTACTGCAAAATGCGAATGCCGGCAACAATGTCATCGGCGTGTTCCTGCATTAAGCGATCGTCTGCGGCAATGTAAGGTTCGCACTCAACCCCGTTTATAATAAGGTGTTTCAGAGGCTTTTGTTGCGCCAGTTTTTGAGCGGTAGGGAAACCTGCACCACCTAAACCGGCAATACCAGCTTCCTGAATCAGCTCCAGCAAGCGTGAAATTTCAACGTCATGATAATCTGGCAGTGCGTGCTTATTGCCCCAGCGGTCTTCGCCGTCCGGGTGAATGACAATAGCCTGTTCCGGCAAGCCCGATGCATGCGCCGTAGGGCGCTCTTCAATGGCGGCAATGGTACCGGATGTTGGAGCGTGCAAGGGTAACCCCTGGCTTAACCCTGCTTCAGTTAAACGCTGACCTTTATCGACGCGCTCGCCGACCTTAACCAAAACCTTACCAGAAGGGCCGATGTGCTGGCGCACCGGCAAAATGAGTTCTTGCGGTAATGTAAGCTTGCGAATGGGCTGGCTGCTGGCCGGCTGCTTGCGCTCAGGAGGATGAACACCGCCAGGGAAGTGACCTATCACATTGGCGTTAAAGTCATGTTTGTTTGCCTGCACGTCGCTCATTCCACCACCTTAACCGGAATGCTATTGGCTTTTATGTTCTCTTTCACGGTATCCAAATCCCATTGCCAGGTTTCGGGTTTTGCTTTTACTTTCACCATGTCGATACAGTCGACCGGGCAAGGTTCAACACAAAGATCGCAGCCGGTACATTCATGTTCGATAACCGTGTGCATTTGTTTTGCTGCACCTAAAATGGCATCGACCGGGCAGGCTTGAATACATTTAGTGCAACCAATGCACTCGTCCTCGCGGATAACCGCGACTTTTTTAACGTCTTCTTCGCCATGAGCATCATCCAGAGGCTTGGCTTCTACGCCCATTAAATCGGCTAACTGTTTTATGGTCGCTTCGCCGCCCGGCGGGCATTTGTTAATGTCGTCACCGTCGGCAATGGCTTGTGCGTAGGGGCGGCAACCGGGGTAACCGCATTGGCCACATTGTGTTTGTGGCAGAATTTCGTCAATCTGGTCGACAATAGGATCGCTCTCGACGCGGAATTTAACCGCGGCAAAACCAAGAATCACTCCGAATATCAGCGCTAATATACCCAGCGCGATAACTGCTCCGAATAAACTCATTAACTGCTCACCAATCCGCTAAAGCCCATAAAGGCAAGAGACATAAGCCCTGCGGTTATCATCGCAATAGCCGAACCTTTAAACGCTACCGGCACGTCGGCGGCAGCTAAGCGCTCACGCAGAGCTGAGAATAAAATAAGTACCAGTGAGAAACCAATAGCGGCCCCTAAGCCATAAACAATAGACTGCACAAAGTTGTGTTGCTCGTTGACGTTAAGCAGAGCAACACCCAAAACGGCACAGTTAGTGGTAATTAGAGGCAGGAAAATACCCAGTAACCGGTACAGCGTAGGGCTGGTTTTGTGTACCACCATTTCTGTAAATTGTACGACCACTGCAATAACCAGGATAAAGCTGAGCGTTTGCAGCGACATTAAGTCGAGCGGCTCAAGCAGGTATTGATTTACCAGGTAGCTACAGACCGAGGCAAGAGTCAGCACAAAGGTGGTCGCTGCTGACATGCCTATTGCCGTGTCCAGTTTGCCGGAAACGCCCATAAAGGGGCACAACCCCAGGAACTTCACCAGTACAAAGTTATTAACCAGCACGGTGCCTATCAGTAGCAGTAAGTAATCGGTCATTTACCTTTCCGGATACTGTGTTTAACAAAGACCGCATATTATCGGTGTTTTGGTCGCCATAAACAACAGACAGAGGGCATGTGTTTTGGAGAAAATTTGTGCATTGTCATACTTTCTTCACGAAACTGCTCATTTAGTGTCATAAAGGCTTGGCAAGGTAGCTACAACTGAAGCCAAAATGGGTTTTAAACCACATGGTACTAATCAGTTATTTACAACGTTTTGACCGCTATTGTTATTGTTTGTTTTCTGGTTTGCGGGCTAAGGATTTGCCCGGACAAATTGCACTGCTGACATCGCGCAGTGGTGACGGTTACGGTTACCTGGTTATTGCGCTAATGGCCTGGCTTCTGGACGAATCCGGCGACGACTATTTTGCCCACCTGTTACTTGCCTTTGCACTTGAGCTACCGGCTTACTGGATAATGAAAAACAGTTTTCGGCGTCAGCGACCCAGTGAGTTGAATTTATCTTTTGCTGCTTTGGTTGTCGCCAGTGATAAATTCAGTTTTCCTTCCGGGCATACCGCAGCGGCTGTTCTGTTTTCTACAGTAACCTATCAGTATTACCCAAATCTTGGCTTAGTCTGTTTTGGCTGGGCTGCCGCTATTGGTGCCTCCCGAGTTGTGGTTGGCGTCCATTACCCCAGCGATATTGTTGCTGGTGCTTCGCTGGCTATTGTCGTATCGGAGTTCGTTATATGAAAATTCTTTATGGTATACAGGGCACGGGTAATGGTCACCTGAGTCGCTGTCACACCATGGCAAAGTCTCTTGCAAAATATAATGTTGATATTGATTACCTGATATCGGGGCGTGATGTTGCCGGTTTATTCGATATGGACGTTTTCGGCGATTATCAGTGGCAGCAGGGTTTGTCTTTTGTCACTGAAAAAGGGCGGTTAAGAAGACGTAAGACGTTACTTAACAATGACTGGAGTCAGTTTTGGCAGGATGTAAAAAAATTACCGGTAAAAGATTACGATTTAGTGATCACAGATTATGAACCCGTAACCGCCTGGGCGGCTAAGAAAGCCGGAGTGCGCTGTATTGGCTTAGGTCGTCAGTATGCGTTTCAGGAGCCTGAGTTGTTCCGGCGCTTGTCCTGGTGGCAGAAAAAGCTGATATCTTCATTTGCGCCCTGTTCAGAGCCTGTCGGTATGCACTGGCTTTCAACCGGAAATGCGATTCCCCCCGTGGTCAGGCATGAAGAAAATAACTGTGGCGGCTTAATGCAACGCGTGGTTGTCTATTTACCCTTTGAAGACCCTCGGCATGTAATTGAACAATTGCAGCCTTTAGATAATTACGAGTTTTCTTTTTTTCATCCTTTGGCTAAGCGCGAGTCTTTAGGTCATATTGAGTGTTACCCACCTTCAAGAGCGGAGTTTGCCGCTCACTTCAATAAGGCCTCGGCTATTTTGTCTAACGCGGGGTTTGAAACCAGTTGCGAGGCGCTGAGTCAGGGCAAAGCGCTTGCAGTAAAGCCTTTAACCGGTCAGTTTGAGCAAAAATGGAATGCGCAGATACTGCAGGAGCAGGGGTTAGCGCATGTCCTTAAGCGAATCGACAGCGTATCAATTGATAGTTGGTTAACCCAACGTAATCCGCAACGGTTATATTGGCCTAATGTTGCAGATGAATTAGCTCAGTGGATATCTAAAGGCGCTCAGCAGCCTGTTGCTGAACTGAGTGCAGGGCTGTGGTCCAGAAACGAAAAAACCGCCGTATAGGCGGTTCTCTCTAAATGTGGCTCCCCAGGTTGGATTCGAACCAACGACACATGGATTAACAGTCCACCGCTCTAACCAACTGAGCTACTGGGGAATTGAATAGGTTGGATGTTGTTTGGCTCCCCAGGTTGGATTCGAACCAACGACACATGGATTAACAGTCCACCGCTCTAACCAACTGAGCTACTGGGGAACAACATTCAACGGCTGCGAATATTAAAGCTCATACGCAGGGGTGTCAACTATTCTGCGAAGGTTTTTAAAGGAAAACGGTTCGGTTGTCGAAAAAGTCGACAAAATAGCTTTTTTAATCATATCAGCGCTAAAACAGGCGCCAATCGCTATCGATGACAATGTCAAGTAACTGTAAAATATTCAGGCATAACATAAGTACTATGTTTATCGCTGATCTCATTATCCACAGATATCTGAATGTCGCAGTAGATAACGGCTACATGATCTTATCCACGGAATCTGTGGATAACCTTGTGTTTAACTCTGTTAAGTCGTAAGAGTGATGCGGGTTTGAAGGCATTTCTAGGGCTGGTTAAAAAATAACGCAGTGATTTAATTACTATAAAATACAATAAGTTACGTTATTTTGGTGAATAAACACTCATGTTGGTGATTCCGTCACCAACCAATGCCTGAAGAATCAGCAACTTGTGTATTTCTTAGTGAATTTGACTAAAAAACGCGCCAAAAAATCTTTCCGGAAATAGGTTGATCGGGCTTGACATTGATTAAATTGATCGGGATCTAATTGACTTTATCTGAGGTGGACTTTTAGTAATTTGTAATAAAACTATCAAAATAGAAAAGGGCAATATTGGCGTGATTTAAGCTGGAATGACTGTTCAATTAATAGGGTTTTGGCGCTCATCCGGGGAAATGGCGCCAAAACCTTTATTTTATAAACTTTCTGAAAAGTCTTTAATTCTCTTAACCGCTTCTTTTAATACATCCATACTGGTTGCAAAGGACAGACGGCAATACCCATCGGTACCGAAAGCTGAGCCAGGCACTAAGGCTACGTTTGCTTCGGTTAGCAGTTTTTCGCAAAGCTCAACGTCGTTACTTACCTTAGCTTTAGCCATTAATCCATCAACCTGCGCGAATGCGTAGAAGGTACCGTCACCGGGCACGCAGTTAACGCCGTCGATGCTATTTAAGGCATCTACCAGGTAGTCGTGACGCTCTTTAAATGCACTTACCATGGTGTCGATGCAGCTCTGGTCACCATTTAATGCCGCCGCCGCTGCATACTGACTGATGCTGGTTGGGTTTGAAGTACTTTGTGACTGCATTTTTTTCATGGCTGCAATAATAGGTTTAGGCCCGGCAGCATAACCGATACGCCAGCCTGTCATTGCATAAGCTTTGGATACTCCGGTCAGGATAACGGTGCGATCTTTAAGATCCGGAGCCACCATAGGCAAGTTGGCAAAAGCGGAATCACTCCAGAGGATATGTTCATACATATCGTCAGTGGCGATAAGTACCTTTGGATAGTCACGCAGTACTTCAGCCAAAGCTTTCAGTTCGTCTGCTGTGTATGCCGTTCCCGCCGGGTTAGACGGACTATTAATAAACATTAACCGGGTTTTATCGGTTAGTGCTTCGCGCAGTTGTTCTGGTGTGATCTTAAAACGCTGATCAATACCAGCTTTAACAATAACGGGCTCTGCGCCAACCAGTTTGGTCATATCCGGATAAGAAACCCAATAAGGCGCGGGGATAATGACTTCATCACCCGGGTTTAACCAGGCACTGAGCAAATTAAAAATACTGTGTTTGCCGCCGGCAGAGACAATAATTTCTTTGCGCTCATAGCTCAGGTTATTGTCACGCTCCAGCTTTTTAATGACCGCATCTTTTAGCTCGTCGATGCCATCAACTGCAGTATATTTTGTTTTACCATCGCGAATCGCCTGAATAGCCGCTTCTTTGATAAAATCTGGTGTATCAAAATCTGGCTCGCCGACGCCCAGACCAATAACATCTTTGCCTTGTTGGCGTAATTCATTGGCTTTTTGAGTAACCGCCAGAGTCGGCGATGGTTGAATCGCATTGATACGATCAGAGAGTTGATAATCCACGTTCAGATCCTGTTTTTCGCAAGGGTTGAAATGCCCATTACTATACGGATCGCAGTGGCTAAAGTCTATTCTCCGTAGCCACAAAGCACAGTCTCATGTACACTATTTGGCTATCGAACTGAGGAGGGATTGAATGGCAGCTGCCGACGCATCAAGAAGTCTTATCAGCGCGCCGGTAGGACAAAAACTCTGGGAAATGACCTGGCCGGTTATTTTCGGTGTGGCTACTCTTATTAGCTTCAATGTTGTCGATACCTTCTTTATCAGTATGCTCGGAACAGACCCTCTTGCGGCTGTCAGCTTTACTTTTCCCGTTACTTTCACCGTTATAAGCCTGGCCATAGGTTTAGGTATAGGCACTTCTGCTGTCATTGCCCGTAAATACGGCTCAGACAGGCCGGAAGAAGCTCATTTTGATGGTTTTTCTGCGCTTTCAGTATCCGCCATACTAGTTGCAGCATTGGCACTCATAGGCTATTTGCTGATGGACCCGGTTTTCAGTTTATTGCAGGCACAGGAACGATTGATGCCGCTGATACGAGAGTATATGACGCTCTGGTATCTGGGTTGCGTGATGTTGGTTACGCCTATGGTTGGGAATGCGGTTTTGCGGGCCGCCGGTGACACACGAACACCATCGCTTATTATGGCTTCCGGTGGGTTGGCAAACGCCATTTTTGACCCAATTTTAATTTTTGGCTGGGGTCCAATACCCGCTATGGGCATTGAGGGCGCCGCTCTTGCCAGTGTTATTTCCTGGTTTAGTGGTGTCTTTTTAGTGTTTTGGTTACTGCGCAGAAACAAGTTGGTTTCTTCCAAACCGCCGGGTGGACGAGCTTTTTTTCAAGCATGGGTTAAGTCAGCCCGCGGTATTTTAAAAATAGGTATGCCGGCAGCCAGCGCCAATATGCTGACGCCATTAGCTATGTCAGTGATGACTGCTATTGTCGCATCTTACGGAGCTCCGGCCGTGGCAGCGTTCGGTGTCGGGTCCCGACTGGAGTCACTGGCCAGCGTCATTATACTGGCGTTGTCCATGTCATTGCCGCCATTAATTAGCCAGAACTATGGTGCGGATCGTATTGATCGGGTGAAAGAAGCCTACCGGACGGCGTTAAAAGCCGTGCTGGCCATTCAGGCGGTCATTTATTTACTGATGCTGGTAACCGCACATTGGATAGCTCAGGTATTTGCTGAAGAGCAGGCGGTTGCGGACATTGTTAAGCTTTTTATTTATATTATGCCGTTGGGTTACGGGTTACAGGGCATTATTATACTGACCAATTCCAGCTTTAATGCTGTGCACCGGCCAATGAACGCGTTGTGGTTAAGTATCATTCGTCTATTTGTTTTATTCGTACCACTCTCATATTTAGGGAGTTTACTCGCTGACTTAACCGGTTTATTCATTGGTGGTGTGGTCGCTAATCTGTTTACTGCTGTTATTGCGTATTGGTGGTTTTCACGCGAGTTGAGGAGAGAACGTGGCTAAGAAATTTGAACTGGTTTCTAAATACAAGCCGGCGGGTGACCAGCCCAAAGCCATTGAGTCGCTGCTCGATAATCTGGACGCCGGTTTGGCGCATCAGGTGCTTTTGGGGGTAACTGGTTCAGGTAAAACCTTTACCATGGCAAACGTTATTGAACGCTCGCAGCGACCTACGTTGATACTGGCGCACAATAAAACCCTGGCGGCGCAGCTTTATGGAGAGATGAAAGAGTATTTCCCCAATAACGCGGTGGAATATTTTGTCTCTTACTATGACTACTATCAGCCCGAAGCTTATGTGCCGACAACTGATACTTTCATTGAGAAAGACGCCTCAATTAACGACCACATAGAGCAAATGCGTTTGTCAGCTACCAAGGCTCTGATGGAACGCCGTGACGTAGTTCTGGTTGCGTCAGTATCAGCCATTTACGGTCTGGGTGACCCTGAGTCCTACATGAAAATGATGCTGCATTTGCGTCGTGGCGACATTATCGATCAGCGCGACGTTCTGCGGCGTTTGGCTCAGTTGCAGTATAAGCGAAACGACGCAGCCTTCGAGCGCGGTACTTACCGGGTTCGTGGCGATGTGATAGATATCTTTCCGGCGGAGTCGGAAGAAATAGCGGTGCGTCTGGAGCTGTTTGACAGCGAAGTTGATCGCATTAGCTTTTTCGAGCCTTTAACCGGACAGGTGACGGAAAAAGACGTTGCGCGCGCCACTATTTATCCGAAAACGCATTATGTAACACCGCGAGAAGTGCTGGTTAAAGCCATTGAAAAGATAAAAGATGAGTTGAAAGATCGTCGCGATATTCTGCTTAAGCAAAATAAACTCATAGAAGAGCAGCGGATTAATCAGCGGACTCAGTTTGATATTGAAATGATGCTGGAGCTTGGCTATTGCTCGGGCATTGAAAACTACTCACGCTATTTATCCGGTCGTGCGCCGGGCGAGCCGCCACCAACGTTGATGGACTATTTACCGGATAACGCACTGCTTATCATTGATGAGTCACACGTTACTGTGTCGCAGATTGGCGCTATGTATAAAGGCGACCGCTCGCGTAAAGAAAATCTGGTGGAATACGGTTTCCGTTTACCGTCAGCACTGGATAACCGGCCGCTTAAATTTGATGAGTTTGAGGCTATAGCGCCACAAACCCTGTATGTGTCAGCGACACCGGGCAAGTATGAATTAGAGCGCAGTGGCAATGAAGTGGTTGAGCAGGTTGTCAGACCGACCGGGTTAATTGACCCTCAGATAGAAGTGCGTCCGGTTGCCACCCAGGTGGATGATTTAATGTCTGAAATACGTTTACGGACAGAGTTAGGCGAACGGGTTCTGGCGACAACTTTAACCAAAAAGATGTCGGAAGATTTAGCCGACTACCTGGATGAACACGGTATAAAAGTGCGTTATCTGCACTCAGACATTGATACCGTTGAACGTATGGAGATTATCCGCGATTTACGTCTGGGTAAGTTCGATGTGCTGGTAGGTATTAACTTGCTGCGGGAAGGTCTGGATATGCCGGAAGTGTCGCTGGTCGCGATATTAGACGCAGATAAAGAAGGCTTTCTACGTTCCGACCGTTCGTTAATTCAGACGATAGGGCGTGCCGCACGTAACGTTAACGGCCGCGCCATTTTATATGCCGACCGTATTACCGGCTCTATGCAACGCGCTATGGATGAAACTGACCGTCGCCGCGAGAAGCAAATTGCTTACAACAAAGAGCACGGTATTACTCCGCAGGGGCTGAATAAAGACATCACCGACGTGATGGATCTGGGTCAGGGTTCCGCTAAAGCTCGTAAAAGTAAGGCTGAAAAAGCACTGGCTGAAGTCGCCTCCGGGTATGATGCCCGGACTGTGGTTGTCAAAGACGCGAAAGCGGTGATGAAAGAAATCGACGCTAAAGAGAAAGAGATGTACAAAGCGGCGCAGAATCTTGAGTTTGAACAAGCAGGTAAACTGCGCGATGAAGTCGCTGAACTGCGTGAACAACTTAAACGAGCGGTTTAAAGATAAATACCCTGCAACGAACAGGGTTATCGCTTTTATCAATTGGCTATAACAATCTTAATCGGCAATAATTAACAAAAGTCGACGCGGGAGATTGTTATGAAAGACGCAGTAAAGACAGTATCATTTGGTATCATGCATTTTACCATCGCCTTTGGCGTAGTCTGGTTAATGACAGGCGATGTCGTGCTTGGTGGTGCTATTGCTCTGATTGAACCTTTAGTGAATACAGTAGGTTATTATTTCCATGAAAAAATCTGGCAGCGAGGCGACAAGCGCCGGGCAGCGATTGGTAGAGAGGGCACGATACCTGGATAAAGAGGGCCGGGCGAGTATCCCGCTCTCGCTCCTGCTGGTGCTTTTATTTGAAATGCGTGGCTATGTCGCCGCCATTATATCTCTGACTTTTTCTGAAGACCGAACTCGATTATTGAAACTCTTCTACACCAGTTCAGAGCAGTTCGGGCTGATGTTACTGATTGGCCTGCCTGCCTTGATTGTTTTGCTGGCAACCACCTTTGTCGGCGAAGACAAACCTAACTGGGCAAATAGATTAATGCGTTTTGCTCAACCTCTGTTATTACTCTCTTTAGTTTTTGATGCCGTACTCATTTCCTGGTTGTTTATTGAACAACATGGTGCTTTTTCATTTGGACGAGCCGCAATTGTTTTTGGTTGGTTTATTTGTGGTTGGTATTTAATAAAGTCCAGACACTGGCGTTTTTATCGACAGCACCTGATTAATATAGAGTAACTAGAGTAAAGGTAGTTGATTTTTAAGGTTTAACGTTCTTTAATGGCTGTCTGAGAACTGATTCGGGCCAGCATGAACTTCTTAAATAACTTTTTTCTGCTTAAAGACGAAGGAACGTCAGAAAATGGTGTTCCCAATTGGCGAGTCAGCGCACTAAGAATTATTCTTTTCTCCGGGATGCTTCTGTGTCTGGTGGTGTTTTTACATAGCTTTGATGACGCTTTAGAAGCTCAACTTCCCCATATTATTGCAATTACATCCGCTTTCTTAGTTAGCATGTTAGGCTTACTTTGGTTAAGCAAGAATTACTATTATTTTTGTGCCAACTTTTTGCAGATTACTATTATTGCAGCAAGTGTCTCCTGTAATTTATTCCTGGATGATATGAACCTTGCAAAAATAGGTTCGATGTATATGTATGCTTGCCCCCTAATTGCTTTAATGCTTCTTGGCGGTAGAGCTGCGATATTTTATGCCGTATTGAATATCGCGCCTTTTTATATTGTTTTTAACAACGTTAATTTGTCTTTCTTCGCTGAACCCAATGTGCTGTTTCCTGACGCCGCATGGTATATCGCAGGAAACATGTTTCTATTTTTTAATATCTGTATTCCTCTGGCCGTGGCTCGTACCATAGTCGCCGCAAAACGACTGAATCAGGAAACGCAAAAGTCTAACGATTACTTAAAAGGCAAGAACTCGCTTTACCGGGTGTTTTTTGCCGAGTCCAGAAGACCCAAAGTTATTGTTAATGAAGACGGGTTAATTACAGATTTTAATAAACAGGCTGGTGATATTTTTGGTTTAGATGAGTCCACGAGAAGTGGTTGTCAGTCTATTTCTAACTGGTTTCCCGATATTAATCACGCCAAATTACCCACGGGTGGCAAGATTATTCGGCATGAGCATACATACCAACAAGTTGTGAGGTTAGAAGTCCCGGAAGCCAGCTCTTATGTTTATGAATTTGTTGATTGCACACAAGAGAAAACGCTGGAGAGTAACCTGACGTTTTTAGAGCAGGAAAACCGCCGTTTGCGTTACCTGGATACTCAGACAAACTTACCGAATAGTGACTGGTTCGAGTTGCAATGCAACAAGTTAATCTCTAAGTCAGATCGTGAATTTTTTGTGGTTGTCGCACAAAGTGAAAGCGAAGACTACCTCAGATTAAAATATGGTGAGAGTGTTATCAGAAAGCTTTTAGCGTCCTCATACAGCCGCTTGAAGAAGCACAGACAGCATCCACGTTTAACGGCGACTATTGCGTTAAATAAGCTGGTGTTTATTTTGCCAAAAACGGTAGAAAATGAATTAGAAGACGTTTTACTGGATATTAAAAACTCTCTTGACAAAGAGTACACCATTCAGGGTATTAAATGTCAGCAGTCTTTTCAGTTTGGTGTGGCCAGGTTTCCTAAGCATGGTGAAACCGCCGACGTTGTTGTTTCCCGTGCGTTGGAAGCAAAAAAATTCGCTTCTGTGAACCAGTTTTATCATCTTTATGATACTGAAAACTCAGAAGAGTTTATGGAACGCCATGAAATCTCAATTCTTTTGGATGAAGCCATACAGAACGACGAGTTGGATGTTTGTTTTCAACCGAAAGTGACTGCCGATGGCACTTGTGTCGGGCTTGAAGCACTTGCCCGCTGGGACAGCCCTGTACTGGGTTCCATTTCTCCGGCTATTTTTATTCCAATTGCAGAAGAGTACCGAATGATAAGTCGCTTAACCGATTTAATTGTTCAGAAAGTCTGTGCTCAGATATCGCTGTGGAAGAAGAATGATTTCCCGCTGTTACCCGTAGCCATAAACATTTCACTACTGGACTTTTCTCAGCCCGATTTTATTTCGAAGCTGGTCAAATATCTGGCTGACTTTTCGGTTAAACCCTCACAGATAGAGCTGGAGTTAACAGAAACCTGTCTGGAGTCGGATAGGGTCAACTCCTTAGAGCTTATGAATGAATTGAAGTCCTGGGGCTTTAAGGTCTCGGTTGATGACTTTGGAGTCGGCTATTCCAGTGTTACCCGGTTGGCTTATTACCCGATTGATAAGTTAAAGCTGGACAGAGCGCTGCTTCGCGGCATAAAAACCTCCGGGCGACAATACAGCTTAGTTAAGGGTATTTTTAATATTTGCTCTGAATTGAAAATTAAATGTGTCGTTGAAGGTGTAGAAGAAAAGTCTCAGTTAACAAGGTTAACCGAAATTGGCTTTTCAGAGTTTCAGGGGTTTTACTTTTCTAAGCCGTTAACGGTAAGTCGCTATGAAAAGCATGTTAAAACCCACGGTCTGGTCTTTTTAGATAAAACTGGTCAGCGACTGTCTTAATTTGTCTGGCCAGTTAAGTAATACCACTTGCCATCTTCGAAGATAAAATCAGATTTTTCTTCCATAAAAGCAATATCATCTCCGTCACGATAAAATGCGCGGAAATGCACCTGTCCTTTATTCTGATCTACGCTGGAAGAAATAACCTGCAGTTTAAGCCAGTTTGGTGAGTCGCTTAAATCGAGAAATGCGGGACGGTAGCTGCTATGCCATGTCGCTTCTAAGTAGCCTGCTAAGCGTCCGACAAAGGCACTGTAGCGTGAACGCATTAAGGCTTCAGGCGATGACGCAAGTGATTCTCCATTATGATATGGATAGCAACAATGTTGATAGGTTTTATCGAGGCCGCAAGGGCAGGGTTCAGATAGTTTCATAGCGCGAACTTTACCAGCACGCGCGCTGATTTCAACTGCAATTTTTAATCTGTTTTGCCGGAGTGATTTTTGCCCAGGCCCCCACTTATTGTTAGTTGCAGGGCTTCGGCAGGCTTCATCGTTAGTGACTCAATACAATCCGCCGGCACTATGACCATATAGCCGCCGACGTTATAACTCATGGGCAAGAATACCGCTACCTGGTCGCCTTCCATCAATTCCGACAAGCGGTCACCCTTAATGCCGCTTTTCTTGGTGACGATACCAATAAGCCGCAGTTTGCTGCCGGGCAGGGTGACTAATACAACAGACTCTTCAGCGAAGTTTTTGCCCGACATCATTTCAAAGACATCGTTAATGGTACCGTAAAGACTGCGCAGCAGTGGCAGCCGGTTGATAAGTTTTCCGGGAAGCTGCCAGAGAGAATCAATGAAATTCCAGCGGGAGCTAAAACCAATAAGCAAAGCAATAGCTAAAAAGCTAATAAAGGCGAGTCCGGGAAAATATGAAGACTCACCCAGTAAGGTTATCCATATAGGCTTAAGCCAAGTTTCGATGGTAACTAGCAGCCATTGCAGTAACGCAAAGGTCACAACAATGGGCAGTAAAATGGCTAACCCTTTAAATAAATACTGCAGCGTTCTTTTCATTATTTAATAAGCCTTTTGGCAAAGAGTTAGCCGCATTGTGAAACGAATAAATCAATCGGACAAGTAATATTCTATGGTGGATACAACACGCACATTTTTCAGGTGAGGGTTGTGTCGGTCGCGAGCACTGATACTAAACTGCCCCTGACGCGCCTGTTTGATTTTACCCAACTGAGAGTTCGAGTCTGTCGCAAATTTTTCTGCTACTTCCCGGGCTTTCTTGGTGGCCTCTTCTATCATTTCGGGCTTTACTTCATTCAATCGGGTAAACAAGTATTCAGGTTGCGCCTGATAATCGTCGCTGCTGAGAACAATACCTTCTTTACCCAGCTCGGCAAGGTCCCCCATAACGCTGCGAACTTCTTCAACCTTATTGGAATAGACTGTAATGGCTTGTGTGGCAGTATAACGAAATTCTGCCGGTTGAGATGAACCATAACGCTGGGCTGATTTATCAGTAATGGAAGGGGCTGACGAGGATATTTCATCCGGCTCAATGCCTTTTTCCCGTAAGAAGGCGATGACCTTTTTATTGGATGCTTCCATGGTTTCATAAATTTCAGATAAATCGTTGCTGGCCGCGGTAAATTGAATAGGCCAGATAACGGTGTCGGCAATATATTCTCTTTCAGATAACCCTTTTACGGTTACGCTACGCTCCATCGATTTATGCTCAAGCACTGCATTTGAACCGATAATGCCAATAACGATAAAGCTAATGATTAGCGAGATGCCTAATATCAGAGTATTTTTGGTTGAGCTCATCAAAATCCCCAGAGTTTTTGAAAAAAATCGGCTTGCGATAACGGACTGTCATACGACTACTCACCTATCTATTTATAGGTGATAGGCGGCGATTTATCCAGTGGGAATTTGCCCCGCTGCTGTTAAGCAGCGGGGGGGGAAGAACTGTTCAGCGAGTTAGAATGAATAACCTGGTTTAATCGCCGACGCTGTAAGACAGAATTCGCGATAAATGACTGTAAGGTAACTGGGTCTGCTGATGCCAGTGGTTAAACGCACTTTGAGCTTGTTTTAACCCTTTTTGACTGGTGGGAGAAGCGTCTATCAGCTTGTAGTTGGTCAACGCGGTGATAACATCATTGGAAAGAATAAAACCGTCCCAGCCAAGCTCGCGCAAAACATACTGTGGGGTAACGCCGCCTAATCGCGAACCGTTCTTTTTAAGATAATGCAACAACTCCGCTTGTTGGCTCGATGGCCATTGAGCCAGAAACTGACCAAAACTGCCGTATTCTTCGGCTACTTCCACAATCATTCGTGCGTTAGCGGGCAGGGTGTTTATTTTTTGCTGGTTGCGGACAATACGTTCATCTTTGGAAAGTGCCTCTAAGACTTCTGGGGGCACTTGTTGCCAGTAAAGAGGCACAAAGCCTTTAAAGGCTTCTTCAAAGCCCGGCCACTTCGCTTCAATAATGCGCCAGACAAAACCGGCGCGGAAAATACAACGGGTAATAGTAGCAAGTACATCCCGGTCTTCGAGTTGTTCTAATTGGGTTACGGACGATACTTTAGGCAGGCGTGCAAGCATCGCACTTTCGCCACCTTTACGCTGGCAGGCTCTGTCATAGAAACGAGAAAAGTTGATTGTTATATCGGTCATGGTCTTCCTGCTTTTTAATCTAGCATCCAGTCTGCAATGGCGCGGCAATGAAGTTCGGTGGTATCGAACAATGGCAGGGCAGAATGTTCTTGTTTAACCAGCAGACCAATTTCAGTGCAGCCTAAAATAACGCCTTGTGCGCCTTGCGCTGCCAGGTCCTCAATAATTCTTAGGTATTGTTTGCGTGCGCTATCAGTAAATTGGCCATGGCACAGTTCTTTAAAAATAATGTTGTCGACTGTATTGCCGTCACTTTCACCGGGTATCAGTACCTTAATGTTTTGTTGTTCAAGGCGCTCTTTATAAAAAGGTTGCTGCATGGTGAAGCGTGTACCCAGCAACCCAACCTGGTTAACGTTGTTTTGTTTAAGGTGCACCGCCACAGCGTCGACAATGTGCAATAACGGCAGTTTGACCGCGTCTTCAACCTGTGGAGCCACTTTGTGCATTGTATTTGTTGCTATAACAATACTTTCAGCACCCGCTTTTTCCAACTGCCGGGCTTTGGCAATAAGAGCTTGTGTAGCTGCATCCCAGTCACCCTTACTTTGCATCTCTTCAATAGGCGCAAAGTCGAGGCTGGCCAGAAGAATTTCAGCACTGTGCAAGCCTCCCAGGCGCTTATTTATTAGCTGGTTCAAACGCTTATAATAAGTGCTGGTTGATTCCCAGCTCATGCCACCAATAATGCCGACTGTTTTCATTAAAGCCTCCGCAACCGTCTTTTAAACACAGCCTACCTTAGTTTCTTAAGCAAGTTAACGCAGAGTTTAGATGAAAAATATCTAATTTATATTGCGTTTATTTTAATTGAACGATCAATTAACCTTAACGCCGTTGTCACATTAGCCCCATACATTAAGGAGCTTCACTACAACACAAGAAACAGGAAATTTTATGAAAACTTATGTGCCTATGAAGCAAAGCTTAATTGCACTATCTGTACTATCAGCATTATCTGCTACCTCCCTGCCAGCAATGGCGCAAGACACTCAAGATCAGCAAGCAGAAGAAGAAAAAGAACAAATGGAAGCCATTGTGGTTACTGGCCGCAGTGTTTCTTATGCGAATAACGCCGCTTCTGCAGAAATGAAAAAGCAGCAAACGTCTATGACCAGCGCTTTGGCAATGGTTGATAACTTACCTGGCGTTTTGGTAAACGAAGGCGACCCGTTCGGCTCTGATGAATGGTCAACCAGCATCTCAATTCGCGGTTTCCAGTTAGATTTAGAATCTCAGCAAATTGGTATGACTGTAGATGGTATTTCTAACGGCAACTCAAACTACGGTGGTGGTACTAAAGCCAGCCGTTACATTGACACTGAAAACTTACGTGGCACGGAAGTTTCTCAGGGTACAGCTGACATTAGTTCTCGTTCAAACGAGGCTTTGGGCGGTACCTTGAACTTTACGACTATTCGTCCTGCGTACGAAGAACAGTTTACCGTTAGCACCACGATTGGCGAGCATAACGCACAAAAACTGTATGCACGTTACGATACTGGCGAAATTGCTAAAGACACTTACGCGTGGTTTTCTCTTTCGAGCCAACAAAACGATGACTACATGGATGGTTCGGTAACCAATACGCGTGACCATGCTGAAGGTAAAATTATCAGTCGTGTTGGTGACGTAGATTTAACGGGTTACGTGAGTTACGACGACGCTCAGGAATATACCTATCAACGAGTTTATGGTTTAGCACAGTATGAACAAAACTCTGAATGGGACGGCCTGACTGAAGACTGGACAGGCATTCCTTATCAAGACCAGGCATGGCGTGAAGGTTGGGTAACTGAACGTGAAAACCTGTTTGGTTACCTAAAAGCCGACTTCATGTTGGGTGAAGTGGATGTCAGCACTAACGTTTACTATCACGAAAACGAAGGTGCTGGTAAGTGGATTCCATATTACATTGCTGATGTCACCGACGACGGTGCAGGAAACCCTCACTCGGAACTGGACCCTTCAACCACAGCTTACGGTGGTTCTTCACAAGGTTTTATCTATTTTGTTAACCGCGACGGACAGTCATTATCACCTGAAGCAGGCTGCGAGAGCTCAATTGGTTACCCTTATGGCGGTGGTGGAGCCGAAGTAGACCCGGGTTGCTATGAGCAAGGCTCTATGCCGGTCAGTTCGAATCGTCATACCCACTACGAAAAGCAACGCTACGGCGTCAATGGTGATTTTGTATGGGATACCACAATTGCCGGTATGGCAAACACCTTGCGTGGTGGTTTCTGGTACGAAGATTACCAGCGTGATGAGTACCGTGACTGGCATAAAACCATTGATGCAGCAGCGAGTCCACGTCCGGAAAGCAACCCTTACTGGGTTCAGTACAGCCGTGAATTCCCGGTCGAAACTTTGATGTACTACATTGAAGACGAGATTGATGCCGGATTTGCGAAATTCCGTCTGGGCGCCAAGAAGTTTGATGTTGAAGTGTCAAAAGAAGACCAGTTTAACCCGGATAACAATCTGAGCGTATCGTCTGACTCGGATGCTTTATTGTCAGCTGGTTTTGTGGCTCCTTTACCTGTTCGTGGACTGGAGGTTTTCGGTGGTTATGCAGAAAACTTTGCAGCCGTTAAAGATGCAGTATTAGAGCGTGACGATACGGATGTAAGCCAGGTTGAGCCAGAAACAGCGGACAATATTGATTTAGGTCTGCGCTATTCAACGCCGGGCTTTAATGCAAGTTTGACTTATTATGATATTAGCTTCGAAAACCGTATTACTTTTGTCAGCAATGAAGACGTTGACGGTATCGACTTCTTAGAAGCGGCAGCCGGTGGTTATGTTAACACAGGTGGTATTGAGTCTGACGGTATTGAAGCATCACTGGATTACAACCTGAGTGATAACCTTGGCGTTTATATGTCTTACACAAAAAATGACTCAACCTATACGGATGAAGCATTCCGCGGCAATACGGTACTGGGCAGTGCTCAGGACATGGCCGTTGTTAGCTTTGACTACACTAAAGGCGATTTCTATGCCGGCTTTAGTACTAAGTATGTTGGTGAGCGTTTCTTAGACCAGGCGAACACTCAGGAAAGCGATTCTTACGTTGTGAGTGACCTTTACATTGGTAAAACCGTTTATGACATTGGTGGTGCAATTGACAGCATGGAGCTGAGCTTCACTGTGAATAATGTCTTTGACGAAGATTACCTTGGTACTATCGCTCCGGGCGCTGGTTGGATTGGTGCGCCACGTACGGTTGCACTTAATGCTAAGTTTGTATTTTAAAACTACCCCGAACCACATGCGGTTAACGCCGCATGTGGTTGCTTTAGTAGCAAGCAACAACAAGGTAATCAATACACATGTATAAACTATTAGCACTATCCACATTACTACTGAGTGGCTCTGTTTTTGCCGATGCACCAGGCCGGATTTTGTTTGGCTCGTGCTCGCATCAGGACAAAGACATTCCTATTTTTAACAGCATTATTGATGACGACCCTGAAGTTTTTGTATTTCTTGGGGACAATGTATATGGCGACACCGAAGACATGTCAGTGTTGCAGAATAAATATGAAAAACTGGGCTCTAAGCCGGGTTTTAAAGAACTAAAAGAGCAAGCAGAGCTCGTCGCTATTTGGGATGATCATGACTACGGTGCGAACGACGCCGGCAAGGATTACCCTAAAAAAGAAGCGTCAAGAGATATCATGCTCGACTTTTGGGGTGAGTCGGAGAACTCTCCGCGTCGCACTCGTGAAGATGGAATTTACACCTCATATACCTACGGTGAGGGCGAAGAAAGCATTCACGTAATTTTGCCCGATTTGCGTTGGAACCGGGACGATATCGCCCACGTGACACGTGAAGAGTATGCCAACGAACGTGAACCGAAAAACATGGGGCCTTATAAAGTTCACAGCGACCCTGAGGCCAGTATGATTGGCGAAAAACAATGGCAGTGGCTGGAAGAACAGTTACAAAAGCCGGCGCGTATTAAAGTCATTGGCTCCAGCTTACAGCTTTTAGCTGATTTTACCGGTTGGGAGTCGTGGGCGAATTTCCCCTCTGACCGCCAACGTTTGTTTAATCTTATTAAAAAACATAAGGTTAATGGTGTTATCTTGATAAGCGGCGACACCCACTGGGGTGAAATCAGTTACTACGACGAAGATTTAGACTACCCACTATGGGAAGTTACGTCATCAGGACTGACTCAAGAGTGGAAAGACGTTAGCCCTAATAAACACCGCATCGGTCAGTTTATCAATAAGGTAAATTATGGTGCGCTGGACGTTGACTGGGAAAAAGACGATCCGGTTGTGACTCTTGGACTTTACGATGAAGAAGGTGATGTAGTTAACGAACACCGCTTCAGGCTGTCAACGCTGGAACCTTACGAATAAAAATTAAACCATGTGAGAAAGCTATGCCAAAAGTAGGAATGGAATCAATGCGGCGTCAGCAGTTAATCGATGCCACCATCGATGTGGTTGCTGACGTAGGCTTACGAGGAGCAACCATAAACTTGATTTCGCGCAGGGCGGGGATGTCGTCCGGTATTATCAGCCATTATTTTGGCGGTAAGCAGGCGCTAATTGAGGCCTCTGTACGGTATTTGCTTTCTCAGCTCAAAATGGAGCAGTCACCGGATAACCCGTATGACCGCTTGATGAAAATTGTTGATTTGAACTTTTCTGATGTGCAGCAGGCAGATTCAAGCACAAAAACCTGGTTAAGCTTTTGGGGGCAGTCAATGCATGACGCCGACTTATATCGCTTACAGGAGCTGAATAAGCGCCGGCTTGTGAGTAATTTGCGTTACAGTTTCAAGCAACTACTGAATCCCGAAAGTGCGCGTGAGGCAGCGGAAGTGACGGCTGCGTTAATTGATGGTTTTTGGTTGCGCTGTGCATTAAGCCGGGCAAATGAAGAGAAGTTCAGTCAGGCAAAAAAATACTGCAAAAAATACATTAATGGTGTGCTGGAACAGCACGGTGTCAGTTAAACCATTGCCAAATTATAAGGGAGTTATCGTTGTCCTCTACATTACTTAAAAACTTTATTCATGGCCGTTACGTCGACGACAGTAACCATGAATACTTTGACGTGATCAACCCTGGTACCGGGAAAGTGATTTACACCGTAGAGTCGGCAGGAGAGTCGCTGTTGGAAGACGCGGTGGAAAGTGCTCAAAGAGGGTTTGAGGTTTGGTCACAAACCCCTGCAATTGAGCGAGCCCGAGTATTACAACGTGCAGCGGCGATTCTACGAGAGCGCAATGACGAGCTGGCAAAGCTTGAAGTGCTGGATACCGGAAAGCCCTGGCAGGAAGCCGTTGAAGTCGATGTTCAGACCGGATCGGATGCTATTGAGTATTTTGGCAACTTATGCCCGTCAATGATGGGCGAGCAACAAAGTGTCGGTAACGACTTCTTTTACACACGGCACGAGCCTTTAGGTGTCTGTTTTGGCATTGGTGCATGGAACTACCCGTTGCAAATTGCTTGCTGGAAAGCGGCTGCCGCCCTTGCTGCAGGTAATAGTATGATTTTCAAGCCATCCGAAGAGACACCTCGTGGCGCTGCGATGTTGGCAGAAATATTTATCGAAGCAGGCGTACCGGAAGGCGTATTTAACGTGGTGCATGGCGATGGTGTTGTCGGTAATTATCTGGTTCAGCATCCGTCGATTGCGAAAGTGTCGCTGACAGGTGAAGTAGGCACGGGCAAAAAGGTAATGGCCGCGGCGGCAGGTACCCTGAAGAATGTGACCATGGAACTGGGCGGTAAATCACCGCTTATTGTCTTTGATGATGCTGACATTGATGAAGCGGTAACCGGTGCCATGATGGGTAACTTTTACACCCAGGGCGAGGTCTGCACCAATGGCACTCGGGTTTTCGTGCACAAAGACTGTTACGACACTTTTATGGAGCGTTTATTAGAGCGCACCAAGAACAATATCGTAGTCGGCGATCCTATGGATCCTGAAACCAACCTGGGCGCGCTAATTTCTGAAAATCACCTGCATAAGGTCATGTCGTATATCGAGCTTGGCAAAGAGCAGGGTGCTACCCTGGCCTTTGGTGGCGAAAGATTAGCGCCTGCGGGCTGTGAGAATGGCTATTTTATTGGCCCCACTATTTTTACTGACTGCACAGATGACATGCGCATTACGCGCGAAGAGATTTTTGGTCCGGTGATGTCCGTTCTGACCTTTGAAACGGAAGAAGAGGTCATTCAACGAGCTAACAATACCGATTACGGACTGGCAGCTGGTATTTTCTGTCAGGACTTGCGCAGAGCTCATCGTGTCATCGCTCAGCTGGAAGCCGGTATTTGCTGGATTAATGCCTATGCTAATTCGCCGGTAGAGATGCCGGTAGGTGGTTACAAGCAATCGGGTATTGGTCGTGAAAACGGTGTGGAAGCACTTAAGTCTTATACTCAGACAAAATCAATTTATGTCGGAATGGATAAGCTGGAAGGTCCATTCTAATGACAGTGAATGAGAAATTCGATTACATCATTGTGGGGGCGGGTTCGGCCGGCTGTGTGCTGGCCAATCGGTTAACAGAAGATCCGGATGTCTCGGTATTGTTATTAGAGACTGGCGGCTCAGACAAAAGCATTTTTATTCAGATGCCAACCGCGCTGTCGATTCCGATGAATACGAAAAAGTACGCCTGGCAGTTCCATTCGGAACCTGAGCCTTACCTGAATAATCGCGAAATGCATTGCCCCCGGGGCAAGGTTCTTGGTGGCTCCTCGTCGATTAACGGCATGGTTTATGTTCGCGGTCATGCGCGGGACTTTGATGAGTGGCAAGAGCATGGTGCTGAAGGCTGGGACTACCAGAATTGCCTGCCGTACTTTAAAAAGGCGGAAGACTGGGCTTTTGGTGCCGATGAATACCGTTCGAAAGGTGGCCCTTTGGCTGTGAATAACGGTAACAATATGCAAAACCCGTTGTATAAAGCCTTTATTAAGGCCGGAGTTGACGCCGGTTATATGGAGACCAGTGACTATAACGGTTTTCAGCAAGAAGGTTTTGGTGCCATGCATATGACTGTGAAAAACGGTGTGCGCTGGTCCGCTGCTAATGCGTATTTAAGGCCAGCTATGAGCAGACCTAACCTGGCGATAAAAACCGGGGTTCAGGTCAGTAAAGTGCTGCTGGAAGACAAGCAGGCTATTGGTGTCGAGCTTTATGAGAAAAACAACATTGCTCGCTTTTTTGTGAATAAAGAAGTGCTTTTAAGTGCAGGTTCCATTGGTTCTCCGCATATTCTGCAGCTATCGGGTATTGGTAACAACGAGACCCTATCTGCAGCAGGCATTGAAACTCAGCATGAGCTGCCTGGTGTCGGGGAAAACTTGCAGGACCATTTGGAGTCTTATTTTCAGTATCAGTGCAAAAAGCCGCTGACGCTGAACGGTAAGCTAGGACCTCTGAGCAAGTTGGCTATTGGTGTACGCTGGATTTTATTCAAAACCGGCTTAGGCGCAACGAATCATTTTGAGTCCTGCGGTTTTATTCGCTCGAAAGAAGGTGTTGAGTGGCCGGATCTCCAATATCATTTTCTGCCGGCAGCCATTCGCTACGATGGAAAATCTGCTTTTGAAGGGCATGGTTTTCAGCTGCACATTGGGCACAATAAGCCGAAAAGCCGTGGTTGGGTTAAAGTGAAAAGCTCAGACCCTTTTACCTCGCCCCAGATTCAATTCAATTATTTGCAGCATCAGGACGACATTGAGGCATTTCGGGCCTGCGTAAGATTATCTCGCGACATTATTGCTCAGCCGGCAATGGATGAATACCGCGGCCAGGAAATACAACCGGGAAAAGACATTGTGACCGATGAGCAGATAGATGCTTTCGTGCGTGATGCCGTAGAAAGTGCTTATCACCCCTGCGGCAGTTGTCGTATGGGTGCCGAAGATGATGACATGGCAGTGATTGACTCACAAATGCGTGTGCGGGGCTTGCAAGGACTTAGAGTTATTGACTCGTCGGTTTTCCCAACGATTCCAAACGGCAACCTGAACGCGCCAACCATCATGGTCGCGGAGCGAGCGGCTGATATCATCAAGCATCAGAACTTGCCGAGAGCTGAAGTTGATGTTTATAAAGACCCGCAATGGCAACAGCGTCAGCGCAGTGGTGAGGCCAAGCGGAGCACGTCATGTTAACTCTTGTCAGTATTGGCATGCTGTTTTTCATGGCCATGGTGGTCTTTATTGTTATGCGCTGGGGACGGCTGAAACTTAACGGTCGCTACCCGGTGTCTACTATGACATTCATTGCTATTCTGTTTACCTCGGGTCTGGATGTCGGACTGATTATGTTCCCGCTGACAGAGTTCCCGGTTTATGCCGATATAAAAGAAAACAGCGAGTACGCTTTTGCCAACCCTTTGGCTATTGAGTTTGGCTTCTGGGGCTTTCTGGTCTGGGCCATTTACTTTGTCACTTGTTTTTATTTCTGCGCAATTGAACCCAAGGTTAAATTCTTTGAGATTACCTGGGTTAAGTGGATTAATAACATCGTGATAATTGGCACCTGTGCTTTTACCGCGCATTTGTTATTTGCGAACTTGAGCTGGTATTTACCCAGTATTGCGGTTAGCGAAGGCTTCCCCTGGTACTACGCGCTGATTGTCGGCGGCACCATTTTATTTGCGGTGTACTCAAGTACCGAGCTTAAGTTTGTTAAGATTCTTAGCTTGTCATCTGGTGGGCTGTTCTTTGCGTTAATTCTTGGGCTAGGCAGTATCGCTTTACTGTCTGACAATGTTTCTGCGCCTGATTATTTTAGTACCTTACCCTTATTGACCGACTACTTTGAACATCTACACCGGTTTGTTCTGCCGATTAATGATTACCATGCGTTTTACCTGTTCTGGTGGTTTGCCTGGAGCATTATGATTGGTCAGTTCACTGCGCGCTTTGTTGGTAACATGCGCACCATCTGGCTGTTCTTAGCCATGCTGATATGGCCGTCATTGTCCATTGGTCTCTGGTTTAGTGTTTTATACTTATTCCACTTAAAAGGACTGGATACTTCCGGATTCATTAATCTGGCGATGGTGTTTGTTGGAATTGTTTTCGTGATCAACTCGCTGGACTCTTTAATCCGGCTTTATTCCGACAACCTGAACTTGACAGTAGCGCGTTTTGGCAAACAACAATATATGGCCTTACATGCCTTTTTGATGATGTCATTAACTGTACTATTTAGCGTTCAGTTTATAAAAATTCAGTGGGTTGGTGCGTTGGTTATTGGTATTGGTTTGTGTTGCTTTGTTTACATAGCGCTTGGTAAGCAACAGCAGCCGCTGCCTAAAACTGAAGCATTGGTACCGTTGCCTACGAAGAAGAAGTAACCTGATGCCATTGCATCAGGTTATGTTCAGTCCCCAATCGTTATAAGCTGCTTGTGCCAGCTCATCCCGGAACTTAGGGTCGGCAATATGAATCAGCTCGCGCGCGCGTTCACTCATACTCTTGGCGCGTAAGTTAGCGACTCCGTGTTCAGTCACAATGTAATGCACATGGGCACGAGTGGTGACCACGCCGGCGCCAGGAGCAAGCAGAGAGCTAATGCGCGACACTGTTCCGCCACAGGCCGTTGAAGGCAAAGCAATAACCGAACGACCGCCTTCCGACAAGCTGGCACCGCGTACAAAGTCCATTTGGCCGCCGACGCCCGAGTATATCTTCGTGCCAATAGAGTCCGCACAGACTTGTCCACTGAGGTCGACCTGAAGAGCGCTGTTTATGGACATAACCTGTTTATTCTGGCGAATAACCGAGGTGTCATTGGTGTACTCAACATCAAGGAAAAAAACTTCCTGGTTGTCATCAACAAAGTTATAAAGTGCCTGAGAACCCATCGCAAAAGTGGTGACAATGCGGCCACGGTGCTTACGCTTGCGGCTGTTGTTTATGACGCCACGCTCAACCAGCGGTAATACGCCGTCAGAGAACATTTCGGTGTGAATGCCTAAGTCTTTGTGATGATGAAGACAAGCTAAAGTCGCGTCTGGTATTGCGCCAATACCCATTTGCAAACAGTCCCCGTCATTAATAAGGCCAGCAACGCGCTCGCCAATTTTTTGTGTCACAGGGTTTTGTGGTGGCTGGTTGTGCAGTGGAATAGGAGCCGCTTCTTCGTAGAAACGGTCAAACCGCTTTAACGAGACTAACGCATCGCCATGTGTGCGCGGCATGTTGGGATTGATCCAGGCAACCACTTTTTTTGCCACTTGCAGCGCCGCCCGGGTTGCTTCAACCGAAATACCTAAACTGCAATTACCGTGTTTATCCGGCGGTGACACCTGAATGATTGCGGCATCCAGTGGCTGTTCGCCAGAGCGAAACAGCTTGGGAATTTCAGAGAGAAAAATGGGCACATAGTCGGCTAGCCCTTGGTTCACTGCCTGTCGAGTAGAAGCACCAACAAAGAAAGCACGTTGGCGAAGACGTCCTTTAAGCTCAGGGTCACAGAGTATTTCGCTGTACTCCGTATGCAACTGTAACAACGTCAGGTCTTTACGCTGTGTAGCTACCTCTTTCAGACCTTCAAGAAGTTTATAAGGGGTGGCAGCCATCGACTGGCACCAGATGACATCGCCATCATTGAGAATTGACAGGGCTTCTACCGCTGAGTTTACCTTCATTACTGCTTCCTTTTTAAGCGAGAAGTATTGAGCGAGATCAGAAGTATAACCGTTTAACGAATAGGGGTATTTACCCAGTAAGTAATACCTACTGGGTTTCTGGAGTTTTGTTAAGCGGTGAGGTACTTCGCATGGAAGCGAAGCTGGGCTTCGATAAACGAGGATATAAAGTAGTAGCTGTGGTCGTAGCCGTCGTGTAGGTGAACGGTACCGCCACCCTCTACTTTAGCAATGGCTTCTTTCAGGTTTTCAGGTTTTAGCTGTTCTTCTAAAAAGCCATCAGCTAAGCCTTGATCTACCCGAATTGGCAATGTCTGACCTTTCGATTTAATAATCTCAACAGCGTCGTATTGCTTCCACTGTTCGCGATCATCGCCTAAATAAGCACTAAAGGCTTTTTCACCCCAGGGGCACTGTGTTGGATTAGTAATAGGCGAAAAGGCAGAGATACTGCTGTAACGGTCGCTGTTACGCAAGCCAATAACCAAAGCACCATGGCCACCCATGGAATGACCCGCAATAGCGCGTTTATCGTTAATTGGCAGTTCCGCTTCGACCAGCTTCGGAAGCTCCTTAACGATGTAGTCATACATCTGATAATGATTTTTCCATGGCTCCTGAGTAGCGTTGACGTAAAAGCCGGCGCCTAAGCCTAAGTCGTAAGCCCCGTCTGGATCATCAGCTACGTTATCTCCACGCGGGCTGGTATCCGGTACAATTAAGGCAATACCGAGTTCCGTTGCTACCCGTTGCGCACCGGCTTTAGTGGAAAAGTTTTCGTCAGTGCAGGTTAAGCCGGAGAGAAAATAAACCGCTGGCACCTTGGACTTTTCTGCTCTTAGGGGCAAGAAGACACTGAACTGCATAGCGCAGTTCAGTACTTCAGAGTCATGTTCAAAGCGTAACTGGCGTCCGCCGAAACAGCGGGTTTCGCTAACTTGTTTCATTACAGACTCCATTAATAATGAATAACTGAACGAATCGACTTACCTTCATGCATTAAGTCGAACGCTTCGTTAATCTCTTCTAACGGCATGGTATGAGTGATAAAGGTGTCTAAATCAAATTTCCCGTCCATATATTGTTTTACATAGTCAGGCAGTTCGGTACGGCCTTTAACGCCACCAAAGGCACTACCACGCCATACACGGCCAGTAACCAGCTGGAAAGGGCGGGTAGAGATTTCTTCACCGGCACCGGCAACACCAATGATCACGGATTCGCCCCAGCCTTTGTGGCAGCACTCTAACGCGGCGCGCATAACGTCGACGTTACCAATGCATTCAAACGAAAAGTCTACGCCACCGTCAGTCATATCGACAATAACTTCCTGAATAGGCTTGTCGTACTTGGTTGGGTTCACGAAGTCGGTTGCGCCTAGCTCTTTGGCAATCGTTTGTTTGTCGTCGTTTACATCAATGGCAATAATGCGCGAAGCTTTGGCTTGTACGGCACCAATAATAACGGCCAGACCAATACCACCTAAACCAAATACCGCAACTGTGTCGCCTTCCTGGACTTTGGCGGTGTTTTTAACCGCGCCCATGCCGGTGGTGACACCACAACCTAACAGACAGACTTTTTCTAAAGGAGCGTCTTTGGGAATTTTAGCCAGTGAAATTTCTGGTAAAACGGTGTATTCAGAAAAAGTTGAAGTGCCCATGTAGTGATAAATGGTCTCGCCGTCTTTTGAAAAGCGGCTGGTACCGTCCGGCATTAAGCCTTTACCCTGAGTGGCACGAACGGCCTGACACAGGTTAGTTTTACCCGAGGTACAGAATTTACACTCACCACATTCCGCGGTGTACAGAGGAATAACATGATCACCCACTTCAACTGAGGTGACACCTTCGCCGACGGATTCAACAATACCGCCACCTTCATGACCTAGTACAGAAGGGAAAATGCCTTCAGGATCTTTACCGGAAAGTGTGTAAGCATCGGTATGGCAAACACCTGTTGCTATAATGCGAACCCGCACTTCGCCTTTTTTCGGCGGCGCAACGTCAATAATTTCTTCTTTCAGTGGTTCGCCCGGGCCCCAGGCAACCATAGCGCGTGACTTAATGGTTTCCATAATAATTCCTTATAGTCTTGGATTTTCATTTTATTAGGTAAAAGCGTAGCGTAAGTTTAACTTTTTCTCATTAGCAGGTAATCTACTGTTTTTGCAAATTACTTTTTCATAAATGAAATAATGGGTGTGAGATGAAGCCATGGCAGGGGATCAGTGAGTTTGCGGCAGTGGCTGAGCAACAGAGCTTTACTGCGGCAGCCCGGCAACTCAGGTTATCTGTGGCGCAGGTTAGCCGTAATATAGCAGCGCTTGAGCACCGGCTGCAGATGCAACTGCTGTACCGCTCAACCCGCAGTGTCAGTTTAACGGAAGAGGGGAAGCTTTATTTACCTCATTGTCAGCACTTGGTTGCCAGCTTAAGAGACGCCGATCAGGCCATTCAGCAGCGAACGCAGCAGCCGCAGGGGCTGATTCGCATTACGGCACCGGTTTATTATGGTGAGCGTTTCATAGCACCTCTGTTGAATGATTTTTTACACATTTACCCAGAATGCCGGCTGGATTTTCAGTTAACCAACGAGCAGGTCGATTTAATAGAGGGCAGTTACGATGTTGCCATTAGATTAGGGCAGTTGGGTAACCCTCGGTTACGTGCCCGCAAACTAGGCTCGCGCCGACATTTTGTAGTAGGTTCTCCTGCTTATTTTGAAGAGTTTGATCGGCCGCAAGATATTAACGCACTGGATGCGCATCGCTGTTTTACCGGAACGGTCAGGCAATGGCGCTTTCAGGTTGAGGGTAAACTGGAAACGGTTCGTCCGGAATCCTACCTGCATTGCAACAATGGTCTGGCGCTTCGTGACGCCGCTATGAAAGGTCTGGGGCTGGCTATGCTGCCGGACTATTATGTAACGGACTCATTGGCTAACGGACAGCTAGAGGAAGTATTAGCGGACTACCGGCAACCCGATGATGGTATATGGGCATTGTATCCGGAAAACCGTCAGGTGATTCCAAAAGTACGGGTATTACTAGACTATTTGTCAGGGAATTTATCAGGAAATTTATCAGGAAATTTATCAGGAAATTTATCAGGAAATTTATCAGGAAAATTTAATACTGGAGAAATAGAGAACTGAGAGAGTAAAAAAGTGGTGGTTGCTACTGGGCTCGAACCAGTGACCCTCGCCTTGTAAGGGCGATGCTCTCCCAACTGAGCTAAGCAACCATCCTGAAGGTCTGCAATTGACGGAAGAAGAGAAGTGGTGGTTGCTACTGGGCTTGAACCAGTGACCCTCGCCTTGTAAGGGCGATGCTCTCCCAACTGAGCTAAGCAACCATTTTCACTGTGACACTTCTGCGTCGTTGCGAGGTGGCATTATAGGGCGCAGATCTAAACTGTCAAATAAAAATTGCCAACTTGTGTTCGTTTGCTGACATTTTAATCATTTCGAATAGCAGATGCGTCAGGCGCTCAGTCTTGATAAACTTGCGCCCATAAAATTGACTGGTTTTAAAGAAAGGAACAAACATGAGTGTGGTAACGCGTTTTGCCCCCAGCCCGACTGGGTATTTGCATGTTGGTGGTGCCCGTACGGCATTGTATTCATGGTTAGTCGCAAAAGCGCAGGGCGGCGAGTTCGTACTGCGTATAGAAGACACCGACCGTGAACGTTCAACTCAGCCTGCTATTGATGCCATTTTAGAGGGCATGGAATGGTTAGGTTTAAGCTGGGATCGCGGGCCTTATTACCAGACTCAGCGTTTTGAGCGCTATAAAGAGTTAATCGATAAACTACTGGAAGAAGACAAAGCCTATAAATGCTATTGCTCAACCGAACGCTTAGAAAAAATGCGTGAAGAGCAAATGGCTGCCGGTGAAAAGCCTCGCTACGATGGCCATTGTCGGGACAACCCGAATGTTGGCGGTGATAAGTACGTCATTCGTTTTCGTAACCCGCAAGAAGGTAGTGTTGCGTTTGATGACCATATTCGCGGGCGCATTGAATTCGCTAATACTGAACTGGATGATTTGATCATTGCCCGTACCGACGGCACACCGACCTATAACTTCTGTGTGGTGGTTGATGACTGGGACATGGATATTACGCATGTGGTGCGTGGTGAAGACCACATTAATAATACCCCGCGTCAAATTAATATTTTAAAAGCTCTGGGCGCACCGGTACCTCAGTACGCTCATGTGTCGATGATACTGGGTGACGATGGCAAGAAACTGTCGAAACGTCATGGTGCAGTCAGCGTTATGCAATACCGCGACGACGGCTACGTACCGGAAGCGGTTGTAAATTACTTAGCCCGTTTAGGCTGGTCTCATGGTGACCAGGAAATATTCAGCCGTGAGGAACTGGTTGAATACTTCAAGCTGGATGACGTGAATAAAGCAGCCTCTGCGTTTAATACCGAAAAACTTAACTGGCTAAACCAGCACTACATGAAAACCTTGCCTGCGGAGCAAGTTGCACCGCAATTGCAATGGCAGTTTGACCAAATAGGTGTGGACACCAGTAATGGTCCAGCGCTAGAGCAAGTTGTGTCGTTGCAGGCTGATCGGGTAAAAACCTTAAAAGAAATGGCTGCCATTAGCCGTTACTTCTTTGAGTCATTCGATGAGTTTGACGAAAAAGCGGCGAAAAAACATTTACGCCCGGTAGCCAAAGAGCCGCTGGTAAAAGCCAAAGAACTGCTCGGAGCAATTAGTGACTGGAATGCTGCTAATATTCAGGCGGCAATTAACCAGACAGCTGCCGATTTGGATGTTGGTATGGGCAAAGTGGGCATGCCACTGCGTGTTGCCGCGACGGGTGGGGGCAACTCTCCATCATTAGATGTGACTCTGGAATTAATTCCGCAGCAGACCGTTCTGGCACGTATAGACCTGGCGTTGGAATTTATTGCTAACCGCGAAAACGCGTAATTTGATGCTAATAAAAATTACGCCTGGCCTGATAACGCCAGGCGACCGCCACGATGGGATGAGTAATGGCAGATATAAAACATTTGATTGCAAACAACAAAGAGTGGGCGGAGCAACAGGTAAAGAACGATCCTGATTTTTTCAAACGCTTAGTAGGGCAGCAATCCCCGCAATATCTATGGATAGGCTGTTCCGATAGTCGGGTGCCGGCGAACGAGATTGTGGGGATGGCTCCGGGTGAATTGTTTGTACACAGAAATGTCGCCAATCAAGTCATCCAGACTGATTTTAACTGCTTGTCGGTTATTCAGTTTGCCATTGAAGCGTTGAAAGTTCGGCATATCCTTGTGGTGGGTCATTACGGTTGTGGGGGTGTAAAAGCGGCACTTGAGAGTAAACCTCACGGGCTGGTTGATCACTGGTTGTATCCAATTCGTGATGTGTACCGCGAGCATGCCGAAGAGTTAGAGCAACTGGGCGAGACCGAGCAGATTGATCGTTTGTGTGAACTGAACGTGATTGAACAGGTTAAAAACCTGGCCAAAACCAATATGGTGCAGGAAGCCTGGGACAAAGGTGAGTCACTGACAATACACGGTTGGGTCTATCGTTTAGATAATGGTTTGGTTAATGATATGAATGTATCGGTTTCAAGCCGGGAAGGCATGGAGCAGGTGTACCACGTTTACCACCAAAAGTTGCCGAAAGGCGGTTAAAGTCAAGATTTGATGAATTACTGAGCAAACTGCCATAAAAACGCTCAAACAGAAGTATTTTTAGAAAAAATAGTTGACACATTAGCTCAGGTCACAATAGAATGCGCCCCGCTGTCAAGGCAGTCTGAGACTGTCAGGTGCGGGGCTATAGCTCAGCTGGGAGAGCGCTTGCATGGCATGCAAGAGGTCAGCGGTTCGATCCCGCTTAGCTCCACCAAGTTGTTTTGGTAAAGCACTATTTGGCAGTAAGTATTTGGTTGTTGCGTCCCCTTCGTCTAGTGGTCCAGGACACCGCCCTTTCACGGCGGTAACAGGGGTTCAAATCCCCTAGGGGACGCCATTCAAATACAAAATGTAAAAAGTAATTTCTGCGTCCCCTTCGTCTAGTGGTCCAGGACACCGCCCTTTCACGGCGGTAACAGGGGTTCAAATCCCCTAGGGGACGCCATTACTTTTCTGCATATATTAAATTAAGTTCCATGGGTCCCCTTCGTCTAGTGGCCTAGGACACCGCCCTTTCACGGCGGTAACAGGGGTTCAAATCCCCTAGGGGACGCCACTTAAATCAACCGCCCGCAGGCGGTTTTTTTGTTTCTGGCTTTCGCTACTGCGCCAACTTCAGTAAATAAGGTTCCAGAAAATCAGCTATCTTTGGCTGGGCTTCCGCGGTGGGGTGAATGCCATCATCCTGCACGTAATCGGCATTTGTTGCTATTTCTTCCATAAAGAAAGGTATGAGTGTCACATTTTTTTCTTCTGCAACTTCCTCAAACATTTTCTGGAACTGTTCAGCAAAACGCTGGCCATAGTTTGGTGGCACCATAACCTGACTCAAACCGACTTTAACGCCTTGTTGCTGCGCCTGGTCGATGATTTGTTTCAAATTTGAACGAACTGTGTTTAGGTCGAACCCACGAAGTCCGTCATTACCACCCAGCTCAATAAATAACGCATCGGGTTTATGACGCTCTAAAACGCCTTCTAAGCGGCGCAAACCACCACGAGTGGTCTCGCCACTAATGCTGGCGTTAATGATGTTAATATCGGGATGAGAGCTCTCCCAGCGGCGATCTAACTCGGCAACCCAGGTTTGTTCCTGAGAAAGCCCATAACCGGCGCTTAAGCTGTCACCTAAAACGACAAGTGAGACATTTGCGGAAACGCTGCGTATAACCAACAACAGCGCTAAAAATAAACACGTTTTCAAAAGGAAGTTTTTCATTTTATGCTCATTCAAGCTCAACAACTGGAAAAAACCGTAGACACCTCTGAGGGTCCATTACAGATTCTGCAGCCAATTAACGTCAGTATCAATGCCGGTGACACCGTAGCCATTGTCGGCGCTTCCGGCTCAGGTAAGTCGACGTTATTGTCACTACTGGCGGGTTTAGACCTCGCATCCTCCGGAGAGGTTCTTATAGAGAACGAAAAATTAAGCGAATTGGATGAGGAGCAGCGGGCAAAAGTTCGTGCTGACAAAGTCGGCTTCATTTTTCAGTCGTTCCTGCTGGTACCTAGCTTAAGTGCCTTAGAAAACGTCATGTTACCGGCTGAACTGGCCGGTCATAAAGGTGCAGAAAAAGAAGCCCGGGAACTGTTGGCGAAAGTGGGGCTGGAAGATCGCTGGCACCATTACCCGAACCAGTTGTCTGGCGGCGAACAACAACGGGTCGCTATAGCCAGAGCCTTTGTTGGACAACCCAAAATTCTGTTTGCTGATGAACCTACCGGTAACCTTGATGCGAAAACCGGCGGTAAGGTTGAAGAGTTGCTCTTCGACTTAAACAAGGACTATGGCACGACGCTTGTCGTAGTAACCCATGATCAACGGCTGGCAGAGCGTTGCCAGCGCGTGTTGCAAATGGATGCGGGCCAGCTATCGGAGGCAGCTCAGGATGTGGCATAAGATTTCATTTCGTCTGTTAAAGCAGGAGCTGAGGCGCGGTGAACTGACCATTATGGCACTGGCTATTATCTTGTCGGTGACCGCCGTGCTTTCGTTATCTATTTTCAGTGATCGGCTGCAGGCCGGATTGACTGAGCGCAGCAGTGAATTTTTGGCGGCTGACAGAGTATTAAGTTCCAGACGGGATATACCTCAGGAATGGCTTGAGCAAGCCGGGCAAATGAACTTGAAAACAGCCTGGAAAGTGGTTTTCAATTCCATGGCTTTTGCTGGCGACAACATGACCCTGGTGGATGTTAAAGCAGTGAGTGACGGTTATCCGCTGCGTGGTGAACTGGAAATAGCGGATCAGCCTTTTGGGCAGGGTTATGTTGCCGATGGCTTGCCTGCCGAAGGAGAAGCTTGGGTTGCATCACAATTGTTTCAGGCGTTGCAGTTAGATATTGGTGACGATATTGAAGTGGGTAACAGTAGCTTCAAAGTGACCAAAGTTGTTACTTACGAACCCGACGTTGGCTTTTCAGTTTTTACCGACAGTCCTAATGTGCTTATTCGTCATTCCCAGCTGGAAGAGACGGGTCTGATTCAGCCCGGCAGCCGGGTTCGTTTTAATGTGCTGATGGCCGGTGAAAGTGACGCCATAGACGCGTATGAAGACTGGCTCTTACCACGTTTGAATGACGATACGCACAGCTGGCGTAGCATCGAAGACGGGAATAGTCCGTTGTCCCGCTCTTTGAACCGTGCTGAGCGCTTCATGATGTTGGCGAGCCTGCTAGGTGTGGTCTTGGCCGCAACGGCTGTTGCGGTTGCGGCACAGCGTTACTGTCAGCGAAATTACGATGTGGTTGCCATATTCAAGACCTTAGGTGCCAGTCGTAAGAAAATTCGTCGTATTTTTATGCTGCACCTGTTGCTATTAACCGCTGTGAGTGTGGCCATAGGTATGGCACTTGGCTGGGCTCTTCAGTATCTGGTTATTGAGTGGGTCGCTCAGAAACTGGGGGCGACCTTGCCTCAGGCGGGTTGGCAGCCTTATGTTTTAGCCGGAGCCACCGGTGTTATCAGTGCCGTGATGTTTACTTTGTATCCGTTATTTCGGCTGGTTTCTATTCCGCCGCTACGCGTGCTGCACCGCCAGTTAACGGCGGGTAATGCAGTACGCTGGCTACAATGGGTACTAAGTGGCGGAACCATTTATGCTCTGTTGGTTATTTACAGCCAGCAATGGTGGTTGTCGACCGCCTCATTTGCAGGCGGTGCAGTCGCCGCTGTGCTGCTGCTTGGATTAGGCCGGCTGTTTATTTCTGCCAGTCGTAAGGCGGGTATGCAGGCCGGCAGTAGCTGGCGCCTGGCTATGGCGGGCTTACAAAGAAGAGCGGCCGCCAACAGTGTTCAAATGCTGAGTTTTTCAACCGCCATTATGCTGTTGTTGCTCGTTATTGTTTTGCGTAACGACTTACTGGAAGACTGGAAAAGTCAGTTACCAGCGGATGCGCCAAACTATTTCGCCATCAATATAGCCGAAGACAAAGTTGATGACATGCAGACGATGTTTGAGCGGGAGAATATTCCGTCGACTGATCTGTACCCGATTGTACCGGGGCGCTTAACCCATATTAATGGCGAGAAGCTGCTAGACGAAGTCACCAAGGAAGATCGTGATGACGATGAAGCCGAAGGCCGAGAAGGTATAGGAAGAGAGCTTTCACTGACCTGGCGAGACATCTTACCACCTAACAACGAACTTACCGCTGGCGAATGGTGGGGTGAAAGTGCAGAATCCCAGGTTTCGGTCGAGTTAAATGTCTCCGAGCGACTGGATATAAACGTGGGTGATGAACTACGCTTTAATTTAGGTGGCGAAGAGTTCACTGTGCCGGTAACCAGTTTACGTAAAGCCGACTGGAATACCCTGCAGCCAAACTTTTACATGATCTTTAATACCTCAACACTGGAAGATTTTCCGGCAACTTACATCACCAGTTTTAGACTAGGTGAAGATCGAAAAGATGAATTGTACCAATTGTTTAAACCTTTTCCGCAGACGTCGTTGATTGATCTGGACGCTATGATCAATCAAATTCGGGAAGTGATTGGACAGGTCAGTTTAGCCATTGTTTTTGTATTAGTGCTGGTCATTATTGCCGGAGCTTTAGTGTTGGTGGCGCAGGTGCAGGCCAGTATGGAAGAACGGCAGAAGGAACTGGTGATTCTGCGCACGCTCGGAGCGCCGGGTAAATTATTGAGTCGCAGTATTACTTATGAATTCTTGGTGCTGGGGGCAATTAGCGGGTTAATAGCGACCTTAGCAATGGAAGTTTCGCTCTTTATATTGCAAAACCAAGTGTTTAATATGACGCCCGTTATTCATTGGAAACTTTGGCTATTAGGACCGCTATTTGGTGCTGTAGTGGTGGCTGTTTTAGGCCGTTTATCCTGCCACCGGCTCATTCAGAGAAATACGGCACAGCTAATACGTAAGCTGGCCTGATGAAACATAAAAGAGGTGACCGATGAACATTCTAATGACAGGTGGTACCGGGCTTATTGGCTCAGCATTTATTCATAAGTACCAGGACACACATCAGTTTACGGTCACCACTCGCAACAAGGAGCGTGCGAGTAAAAAACTGGGCGATAAAGTAACCTTGCTGTCTTCGGTCGATGAAATTGCGGATATTGGTCAGTTTGATGTGATTATAAACTTACAGGGCGAGGGTATTGCGGATAAACGTTGGTCTGATTCCCGTAAGCAAGCCCTGAAAGACAGTCGTTGGCAGGTGACAGAAAAGCTCGCCGCCATGATTAATAAAGCAGAAAAGCCACCTAAAGCCTTTTTGAGTGGCTCGGCTATTGGCTATTATGGCCCGCGTGATGCCGAGCCGGTTAATGAAGACCATGTCGCTGAGCATAAGGACTTTGCTGTTACTTTGTGTCAGGAGTGGGAGCGACGGGCTTTGGCAGCAAAAGATGCAACTCGTGTAGTTTTGCTGCGTACCGGTGTCGTTTTGGCAAAAGGAGAGGGAGCATTAGCAAAAATGCTGCCGCCTTATAAGTTTGGTTTAGGTGGTCCGTTGGGTGAGGGCAATCAGATGATGTCCTGGATCCAGCTGGACGATATGATTCGAGCCATTGAGTATCTGTTGGAGCACGATAATCTGTCGGGGCCCGTTAATATGACGGCTCCCGGACCAGTGACTAACGAAGCCTTTAGTCGTACCCTGGCATCGGTTATGAATAAACCGCACTTCATGAGAGTACCGGCGTTTGTCCTTAAGTTAGGCTTGGGTGAAATGTCGTCGATGCTACTTGAAGGGCAAGCTGTGGTGCCGGATAAACTGCGCAATCATGGCTTTCAGTTTGAGTATCCGACAGTGCGTGAAGCTTTTAAGGCGAGTGTATAATTCTTTACACGTCTTTTGGGTTTCTTAACGGACAGTGTTTTCGGAACTCAGTAAAATTGAGAAATGAAAACAAAAAACCAGTATCCACTTAAACAATTAACCCTTGGCGTTGGCATTTTTATGCTGGCGCTTACCGGGTGTACTTCTATTCCCGCTGAAAGCCCTCAAAACTTAGTTGGTACTAGCGAGTCCGGAAAGGCTTCTTACTACGCCATGAAGTATCAATTCAGAACTACCGCAAGCGGTGAGACTTATAATCACTTTTCCAGCACCGCGGCTCACCGAACCTTGCCGTTTGGAACCAAAGTTCGAGTCACCAATATTGCTAACAACAAAAGTGTTGTGGTGAAAATTAATGATCGTGGGCCGTTTATTGATGGCAGAGTGATTGATTTGTCACGCTCCGCTTTTGATAAAATAGCTGATCTTGATTTAGGTGTTATCAAAGTGACTACTGAGGTTATCAGGTAATATCAGAGCTCGTGCCTTAGTGTTACAAAAACTAACAATTTAGCGCGTGACCTCTTAACGTATTGATATTAGCTTTCTTGTTTTAGTTAAACTTTAGAGGTGGGATGCCGGTGTCAATGTTTAGAACTTTAGTATCAGTAAATACTTTGGCATTGCTAACACTGGTATTAACAGGTTGTAGCGCAAATTCTGTAACAACAATAGAAGAGGAATCTCAGCCAACTAATGAGAAAACCGAGCGCTTTCAAAACCTGGACGCGGGTAAGAAGAGCTATCCGTTAACCTGTAAACAAGATTGCTATAAGCCTCGTAGCGATATTCAGTGTGGTAGCGATGGGTTGTGTCAGTACACTGGAAATAAGAAGGCTTTCCTCGGGGGAACGGATTTCTCTGTTAAATGGCTGGGTCACGCAGCTTTTGTCATTAAAACCTCAAGCGGAGAGACGTTTTTAACGGATCCAGTCTTCAATGACTTTGACTGGCCAGTTAACTGGCTGTTTTCACTTGTTGGAGGTGAACAGCGAAAGGTGAATGTGGAGCCAGATCCAGAGCTGATTGATGCCACCGATGCGGTATTATACTCCCATATTCATTACGATCATTTTAATAAGAGCGATATCGAAACCATAGGGCGCAAGCCCGGATACTTAGTGCCATTGAATCTGGCCGATCACTTTCCATCCATTGGAGCAAATATAACTGAACTCGGTTGGTTTTCTTCGAAGAAAATAGGTGACTCTCTGGTGACTGCGGTGCCTGCTCACCACTTTAGTAGCCGTACATTGGTTCCCTTTATTTACGAAGATAACAATAAAGACTCCTGGAATGCCTGGTTAATCGAAAACAAGGGGAAGACGTTGCTTTTCGCCGGAGATACCGGTTATTCAGAACACTTTAAAGTAATAAACAAGCGCTACGGTGATATTGATGTGTGTCTGTTGCCGATAGCGTCTTATTACAGTGAGGAGTCACCTGAATGGTACCGCTACGTTCACTTGACTCCGGAAGATGCTCTGACGGCAGCCGCTGAACTTAATTGCAAAGTATTTATCCCCTGGGGTTACGGCAACGCCAGCTGGGGGATGGGAGATCTATCCTCTCACTCGGCACTAACTCGTTTTCTGAATATGGCAGAGAAATTTGGCACATCAGCTGAAATCGTGATTTTAAACGAAGGGGAAAGCTTGTAGCTTTCCCCTTATTTATTTTTTATTAGGACTTACTCATAACCTGCTTTAAGTCACCGATAAGATCGTCGCTGTCGCGAAATCCATTCATCAGAATTTTGTATTTGCCGTTAACTATTAGTGTTGGCGTACCGGTGATGTCTTTATCGCGGACGTCTTTTTCCATTTGTTTGGCGCGGGCTTTGACTGAGAAGTTATTGAATCCCCGTTTGAACTCGCTTTCCGAAACGCCTGCCTGAACAAAAATGTCTTTAATTTTTTCCTGTGTATCAATCGACTGACGTTGCCCGAATTGCTGCTTAAAAATCTTTTCGCTAATAACTTGTTCTTTGTTCAGCATTAAGGCCAATGAGTAAGCTTGAGTCATTTTGCTGCCCATGCCCGGTTTAGGGCTCAACCCTGAGGTGTGTGACTTCTTAAATGCGTCGGGAAAGGCAGCGGCAAGTTCTTTTGCGATAGGCTCAAAACGGTAACAGGCCATGCAATAGAAAGAGAAGTACTCAATAATTTCAGGCGTTGTCGAAGCCGGGTTATCTAGAACCTCGTAGTGTTTGTTCTCGCTAAACTCTTTAGCCTGCAGTGTTACTGCTATAAATAGTGCGCAAACTAACGTCGTGATTCTTACTAACATAGTGAACTCCTTTTCGCTGTTCTTGGATATTGAAGTATTGCAAGTAATGATTTCAAGAACAAGCAGTTACCATCCAGTAATGCGTTGCCAGGTGTTATGCGAACCGTCACTCATTAGCACATGGTAAACGGGATGCATGGCGGCAGTGGCACAGGCATGGTTGGGCATAATGCGTAGTTGATGACCAACGGGAAAGTCTTCTAATTGGTAAGCGTCGCTTAACTCTATAACGCCGTGCTCTTGCGAGGTACTATTAACACAAAGGCCATCAAGCACAGAACCGTCTATTTTACATACTTGTCCATAGCCAAAATCACGGTTCTGACCCGCTGTTCCACTATCACGCGACAATGCCATCCAGCCGCTGTCAGTCAGCAGCCAATTCTTCTCTTTGTTGTGGCCGATTACTGTGGTGACGACGGACATGGCTATGTGCGAGAAGTCGCATACACCGATGTTTTTCATGACTAAGTCAAAGGTGGTGTAAACGCCGGCTCTGACTTCACTAATGTCACTAAAGTCTTCGCCAAAATGAGCTGTCGGCGTTGAACCAACGCTGGTTATAGCGCAGTGAATACCGGCGGTTTCCAGGTTGTTTCGTGCTATTCGAACGGCATCGCATTCTTGTTTGGCGAAGTTTTTTAAGCCTTGTTCCGTATTGCAGGCGTATGAGCCACCGGCATGGGTCATTAAACCGGTGAAATGCTCGCCAAGTGTTTTTGCAATGGTTAACAATTTTGAATCGCTTGGCTTAATACCACCACGGTGATCGTCACTGTCTATTTCAATAAAAACGGAAAAGTCTTGCCCAAACTCAGCAGCATAATCAACAACCGCTTGTGCCTGCGTTATATTATCTAAAAGAATATGCAGATTAATGCCTTGCTGTCTTAGTGCGGCTACACGCTTTAGCTTTGCCGGCGCTATGCCAACAGCATAAAGTAAATCGGTATAACCTGCCTTCGCGTAGGCCTCGGCCTCAGCTAACGTTGATACTGTGGCCGGAGCACTCTTACTATCGAGTAGATACCCAGCCGCCTCCAGAGTACGCAGGGTTTTTAAGTGCGGGCGTAAATGACTGCCAAGGGACTCAACCCGTTGCTTAAGATAGTTAATGTTACTCTTCAATTTAGCTTCATCGATGAGCAAATAAGGTGTATCCGGATGTGCAATCCAGTCAGGAGCTGATTTCATAATTGTTGTCCTGCGTTTGTGATAATTAAAACTGCCAAAAGGCGTAAAGCAAGCCGGGAATAACGCTTAAAATCATGTAAACAGCGTAACGATAGTGCAATTTAATACCGGCGACAGAAGCGAACATAATGCCTTTAAGCAGAGTATTACTGACACAGGCTAAGATAATTCCCGTAGCGGCTACCTGGCGCGAGAGTTCGCTCTGAGCTGAGCGTGATAGTGACAAGGTAATAGCGTCAACATCCATCAGACCGGATATTATGGAAAGGCCGTATATCCCGGCATCACCAAACCAGTTTTTCATTGCCTCTGCCAATAACAAAATAACTGCTAATAAAATACCAAACTGGATAGCAGTGGTCAGTTGCAGTGGGTTATTGATGGTAATCTCTCCGGTTTCGGAGGGAGGATTACGTTTATGTTGTCTGTACATGAGTGTTATGACAGTTAATAACCCGGCGAACATGAGAAGAATAGGCGGCCACAATAATGGTAAAAGTTCACGGTTAACCACAAAGACCTCAATAAGAACTCGCGGGAACATAATGCTACAGGCGAGCAGCATGCCGCTGGCGTAAATTACGCTCTGAGAGTTTTTTTTCGCAAAACGAGCCATAGTTAGGGTAACGGCTGTGGATGATGCGAAGCCTCCGGCGATTGCGGTAATCAAAGTGCCGCGCCTCTCTCCCAGCAGTTGGGTAAACAGATAGCCAATAAAAGACAGACCCGAAATTAAAACGACCATCCACCAAAGCCAGTAGGGGTTCAACGCCTGCCAGGGGCCGTAGCCTTCATTTGGCAGCAAAGGCAGAACCACCACAGATATCAATAGTAGTGTGATACCTGAGTAAAAGGCCTTAGGTGAAATGCATTTAAGCAATTTGTGCAGACTTTTTTTATGGCCGAGAAGAGCAACAACTACCGCACCGCAACTGAGCGCAGGTAGAGGATCACCAGAGGCAGCCCAAATTGCCAGTGCAAAAGTCAGCAGCATTGAGAATTCGGTGGTAATACCTGCGTCATCGGAGAGCTTGCTATAACTTATATAAGACGATGCAATGAGTATGGCAACAACAATGAAACCGGTAACGATAAGCCATACGCCCCATTGTTGAGCTAAAATAGCAAAAACACCGCCGCTAAGACCTATTAGGCTGAAGGTTCGTACGCCGGCAACACGAGTGCCCTCATCACTGTCCCTGCCGCTCCAGCCGCGTTCAATGCCTATCATCAAGCCTAACGCCAGAGCTGCCAGTAAAGATAACGCCAGTTCGATTTGGTAGTGCATTGCGAAGCGCCCTTATTAATTAGACTGATTCTATAACGACTTTAATTGACCTGCAGTGCGTCTAGCAAGCTTTTACGCCAGAGAGACTCTTTGAATTGACTGCGAAAGAAGTTGAAATGCCCGATACCTTTGCTTTCGGTTATTTCCGGTTGCAAGTCTTTTAATACCTTCTCTGCGTTAGGGTAGTGCGCCAGCAGGTTTTCGATGTTGGAGCGTTGCAACAATTCGTCGTCAGTAATATGAAAGGCGCTGATGGGTGCAGAAAATTCATCGTAACGGACTTTTTGATCAGTACTGATGTTATCAAACAAATAGTCTTTACTGCGGCACCAGCGGCTCCATTGTTTCATCGCTGCTGCGGGCATATCGCCAACCATGTTTAAGCGTTTACCGGGAAAGTAACCGGCAATAGGTGTGCTAATAGGAGCTGCAAAATACCAGAGTAACCATGATGTCCAACGGACCTGCTTGCTGGCTTTTAACCAATAACCGGTGCCGCTGGCTATGGTCACCATCTTATCTATCTTGTTGGCATTCTGCGCCATGGCGACAATTTGGCCGCCCAGGCTATGTGCTAGCCAAATTAAGGGCTCACCCCTTTGGCAGGACTGAGCATAGTCAATCACGGCGGTCATATCGAGCTCGGCCCATTCGATAATATCAGACTTGATTTGTTTCAAAGGCTTATCAACGGACTGGCCAATACCGTAATAGTCAAAGGTAATGACGCGGTAACCCTGTTTGCTTAACCAGAGGGCTATGGGTTGATAAAAACGTTGTTTCACACCTAACGCAGCAGCTATAACAACAGTGGCCTTCGCGCTCGATTCAGGCTCAAAGCGGACACAATGCAGGTAGCGATTATTGGCGGTAAGTTCGACGCTCTGCATAGTCACTAATTAACCTGATTAGTTCGGTAAAACGGCGTTAAATGGCTTAACCGTTGCTTTTTTATAGACACCGGCTTGCCAGTATGGGTCGTCGTTAGCCCATTGCTCTGCTTCTTCCAGAGTCTCAAATTCAGCGATGACCACAGAGCCGGTAAAACCAAGCACGCCCGGGTCTAGTTCCGCGATGGCCGGACAGGGGCCCGCGACGAGCAGACGGCCGTCATTTTGCAACGCTTTTAAGCGTTCAAGATGAGCAGGACGCGCCTGCTTACGACCTTCCAGAGAGTTCTCATGATCTTCTGCGAAAATAACAAACCACATTAGTCCTGGGTCTCCTCATCAATGGCGTGATGGTACATATAGAATCCGGTACCAATTGTGAATACGAGTGAAATACCCAGTATGCCAAAGACTTTAAAATTAACCCATGCCTCCTGGCTCCAGAATTCCGCAATGTAAAGGTTTACTGCTGCCAGTGCCAGGCAGAATATGATCCAGGCATAGGTTAAGCGCGACCATGCTGTATCTGGCAGCTTAATATCTTTACCCATCATAGCCTGAATTGGACTGCGTTTTTTCCATATCAAGCCGCCTAAAAGCATTAGCGCTATGGCCACGTAAACGACGGACACTTTCATTTTAATGAACCAGTCGTCGCGCAATAAAAGTGTTACTGCGCCAAACAGCATTACTACAGCCAATATTACCCAATGGCGAGTGGTTATCGGCTGCTTAAGTAGTTTTAACGCCAGAATTTGCAACACAGTACCAACCATAAGCACGCCAGTAGCGACGTAAATATCCGCTAGTTTGTAAAACACGAAAAAGGCGATTATGGGTAAATATTCTAACAACAGGGCCATTAACTACTCCGGAGGCAACTCTACGACAATTGGGTTGCGGCCTTCATGCTTTTTACAAAAGCCTTTAAGTCCGCTACTTGCTGCGCGTTATTGTCGAGGTTTTTCTCGATAAGCGCAACCACAGCCGAACCACTAATGGCACCGTCTGCGCCTGCTGCTAGCGCTCGCTGAACATGTTCCGGCTGGGATATACCAAACCCAAGCAACGTTGGCGGGGCACCTGCTTCTTTCAGTTTATTAATCAGTTCCGAAGCGGGGGCCTGCATTTGTGTGTCAGCACCGGTAACCCCTGAACGACTCAGTAGGTAGACATAACCCGCACATTGCTTCGCGATATCAATTAATAGCGCATCACTGGCATCTGGTGGCGCAATAAACACCGCTTCAATTCCAATTTCTTTGGCTATGTCGGCGAAGCGTTTGGCTTCTTTGGTCGGAACATCAGCAATAAGCACTGAATCTACGCCTGCATCTTTCATTTGCTGGTAAAAGTTGCGAACACCTTTCGCGTAGATTAAGTTTGCGTAAACCAATAAGCCTATGGGTATCTGCGGTGAATAGTCTCTAATTTCTTTTAAAATCTCTAAAATATGCTTAAAGGTTGTTCCCGACTCTAAGGCTCGTAAATTTGCCCGCTGGATCATGGGACCATCAGCAACCGGGTCTGAAAATGGCAGACCCAATTCCAGCGCATCGGCACCACCATCAATAAGAGCCTTGATAACGTCCACACTTTGCCCCGGAGTTGGGTCTCCAAGTGTCACAAAAGGAACGAAAGCACCCTGGTTATTAGCTTTTAATTGTGCGAAACAGCTTTCATACCGGCTCATTTTTGTTCTCCTTTCGCGCTAACTTCAGCATTTTCCTGAGCACTAAAAATACGACGTACGTGGTCAATGTCTTTATCACCGCGGCCGGATAAGTTAAGTAGTAATATTTCCGGAGCATCTGGTTCTGCGGCTCGTTTTAGCGCGTAAGCCAGCGCATGGGCAGGTTCCAGCGCAGGAATAATGCCTTCATGGCGGGAGAGCAGCTTAAAGGCTTCCAGTGCTTCTTCATCGGTTACTGATTCGTATCGCGCCCGACCAATAGCTTTTAAATGCGCATGTTGAGGGCCCACGCCGGGGTAGTCCAGACCGGCTGATACTGAATAGGACTCCTCAATTTGTCCTTCGTCGTTTTGCATTAAAAACGATAGACAACCATGCAAAATCCCGGGTTTACCCGCAGCCAGCGTAGCGCCGTGCTGCTTGGTTTCAACACCTTTACCTGCAGGCTCAACACCTACTAAATCAACACCTTCCTCGTCGATAAAGTCGGCGAACATGCCAATGGCGTTGGATCCGCCGCCGACACAGGCAATAACTTCGTCCGGTAAGCGACCAGCTTGCTCGATAATTTGGGCTTTAGCTTCTTCACCAATCATGCGGTGAAATTCACGCACTATAGTCGGGAAGGGGTGTGCGCCTGCAGCTGTTCCTAATAAGTAGTGGGTGTTGGGATAACTTGCTGTCCAGTCACGCAGAGCTTCATTGACCGCATCTTTTAGAGTACCGCTACCGGTATCCACAGGTACCACTTTTGCGCCCATTAATTCCATACGGAAGACATTGGGCTGCTGGCGCTCAACATCTTTTTTGCCCATATAAATAATGCATTCCAGGTCCAGCAGTGCGCAGGCCAGGGCTGTTGCGGTGCCGTGCTGCCCTGCACCAGTTTCTGCAATAATGCGCGTTTTACCCATGCGCTTAGCCAGTAACGCTTGTCCCAGCACCTGGTTGGTTTTGTGGGCGCCGCCATGAAGTAAATCTTCACGTTTAAGATAAATTTTGGTTTTATTTGGGCTGTTCAGCGGCAGGTTACGGCACAAACTCAGTGGTGTCGGTCTGCCTAAGTAGTTTTTCAACAATCCGCGAAATTCAGCCTGAAAGTCATCGTCCTGTTGTGCCTCTATAAAGGCCTGTTCCAACTGCTCTAGTGCGGGTAGTAAGATCTCAGGAACGAACTGGCCGCCGAAATCGCCAAAATAAGCGGGTAATGACTGACTCATACAGCCTCCTGTTGGGTATTCTTATTTGAAAGATGTTTTTCTGAAAAACGACCATAATGGCGGATTTTCGTGAATGTTTGAGCTACTTTTTGGCTATTTTTAATGCCAGGTTTCCATTCGGCTTGAGAGTTAATGTCCACTCCGGCAAAGCCTAACTCTATTGCACTGCTGATGCTTTCAGGGCCAATGCCTCCGGCTAACAGACAACGTTGACGCTCCTCTGTACTTAATGGTTCCAGCAACTCCCAGTTAAAAGCCTTGCCGCTGCCACCACCGCGGTTATCCAGAACAAATGCATCAACCGCAAGATCCGGCAACTGTGCCGGGCTTTCAATAGCTAAAGCTTTCCATATTTTTACTGCTTCCAGACCTGCCTGACGCAATTGCTGACGTAATTGAACAACATAGTCGATATCTTCATGGCCGTGCAGTTGAATAGCAGAGAGCCCGACGTATTTTGCCGTGTCGATAAGGCTCTCTAACGGTTGATCAGCAAAAACACCCACATACTCAAGTCCGTTTGCTTCAGTTGTTATTTGCTTTGCCTGCTTCAGTGTCACACAACGAGGTGAACGCTCAACAAATATTAGCCCGCCGAATACCGCACCCTGAGAACGTGCGTTTATGGCATCTTCAGCGCGAGTCAGACCGCAAACTTTATTTTGTCCATAAAGCAGTTTGCGGCAGGCTAAATCAACGTCCGGCTGGGCGCTCAATGCGCTGCCGATAAGAAAGCCGTTAACAAAAGGGGCAACCCGGCGAATGTCGGCGTGCTCAGCAAAACCTGACTCTGCAATGAGTAAGGCATTTTGGGGAGCCAGCGGAGCTAACTGCGCACTGCGGTTCGGCTCAATGCTCAAGTCTGTTAAATCGCGGTGGTTAATGCCAATGATGTTTGCGTCCAGTTTCGCGGCACGTTTCATTTCTTCTTCGTTGGCAACTTCGGTGAGTACATCCATCGCAAGTGACTCAGCTATATCGCGCAGGGCGATATATTGCGCATCATCCAGGACTGATAACATAAGCAAAATAGCATCCGCACCAAAGTAGCGGGCGCGGTAAACTTGCTCTTCATCAATAAAAAAGTCTTTGCATAAAACCGGCTGGGTAACCTGCCGGCGCACGGCTGTCAGATAGTCCAGTCGCCCCTGAAAAAACTCAGGCTCGGTTAATACGGAAATAGCTGCGGCATAAGGCTGGTAGCTTTTTGCCAACTGTGGTGCGTCAAAGTCAGCACGAATTAAACCTTTTGAAGGAGAGGCTTTTTTACACTCCAGAATAAAACCTGCCTGCTCACCGCTTAATGCTTCATATAAGCTACGGTCACTGGGTCTGAGCTGAGACTTTATTTCACTCAGGGGCATGAGCTCGGCCTGAGTTTTGTTCTGCTCAACCTTGCGCTCAACGATCGTTTTCAGCACGTTCTTTTCTAAACGAATGGTGTCAGACATGATAGGTCTCCTGAGCATCCTGCACCCGACGTAAATGCAAGAGTGGCTGGCCGGTGTCTAAATGCTCCATTGTTGCTGCGGTTGCGGCTTTCATATCGTTGTATTGTCCACTTAAATACAGCAAAGCGGCAACGTTCATTGCAACCGAGTGGCGCTGAGCCGGGCTGCCGCCTCCGGCAAGAATGTCTTCCAGAATACGAGCGTTAAAGTCAGCGTCACCGCCTTTCAGTTCATCAAGCGGGGCGCTGGGAACCCCAAAGTCATTAGGTGTTACATGGTAGTCATTGAGCTCGCCGTTGCGCAGTTCAATAACTCGCGTTGGCCCATGCAGAGCCAGTTCATCCAGCCCGCTTCCGTGTACGACCATAGCACGTTTAACCCCCAGTCGTTGCAGGGTTTCAGCCATTGGCCTTACCCATTCCTCGCTATAAACACCGAGCAGTTGAGCATCAGGACGCGCAGGGTTAACTAAAGGACCAATCAGGTTGAATAAGGTGCGTGTTTTCAGCGTTTGCCTTACCGGCATCGCATGCTTAATACCCGGGTGATAATGCGGAGCAAATAGAAAGCAAAAACCATTATCGGCTAACTGAGTCGAGGCATCCGACGGATCCAGATTAACGCGAAGTTTGAGTGCTTCGAGTACATCAGCTGAGCCTGAACGTGAAGACACACTGCGATTACCATGTTTGGCCACAGCCAGACCCATACTGGCGGCAACTAAAGCCGCCGTCGTAGAAATATTGATGGTATTACTGCCATCGCCGCCGGTACCACAACTGTCAATAACCGTGGTGTCGGAGCGTAAGAATGGCTTCGCTGCGGATAATATGGCTTCAGCGGCACCGGCTAACTCGGCTGGGGTCTCGCCCCGCATTTTCATGGCGATAAGTGCGGCGGATACCTGAATGTCGTTGAGCTCGCCTTTAATTAAGCGCTGGAAAAACTCACGGGTTTGATCTTGTGTCAGAGACTCACCAGACATCAGAGTTTGTAGGGCTTTCATGGCTTTGCTCCTGTTAATAAGTACTGAATACTGTTGCTAAGTAATTGTTTTCCCTTTGGCGTTAGAAGCGATTCAGGGTGAAACTGAAAACCAATGGCATTGGTGTTGTTTTCTTCTTTACCGAAGAATTCAGCAGCCATAGGAATACTACCGTCAGGGCCATCCAAACTGGCAATTATGCTCACTGTGGAGGGCAGGTCATAACCGCTAAGCGAGTGGTAACGAGCCACAACGCATTGGTTGTTGTCTGTCGCGCTGACAAACACCGGGTGTGGCACGGTGTCTATTTTTGCGGTTTTACCATGAACAATCTCACCACAGGTATCCACGCGGCCACCGGCGTGTTCAATGAGCGCCTGAAAGCCGAGGCAAATACCCAGCATGGGTATGCGGCCACCGCAGTATCGGATCACTTCCATTAAGTTGCCTGCGTTTGCTGGGTGCCCGGGGCCGGGTGAGAGGCAGACCAATTGAGGGCCACTGTAACTTTCCAGCTGTTCGATCACATCGGCTGCGGCCAGCTGGTTACGGTAAACGACCAGTGGAAAGCCTAACTGGCGCAACTCATCCACCAGGTTGTACGAGAACGAGTCGACGTTATCTATCAGTACGATACGAGCTGACTGAGTCATTATACCGCCTCCTGGTCAGGTAAAGTGTGAGCCTGCTGAATTGCCAGAATAACGGCCTTAGCTTTGTTTTCGGTTTCGGTTACTTCGCTGGTCGGGTCTGAGTCATGCACCACGCCGGCACCGGCTTGCACTATGGCTTGGTTGTTTTTAACGAAAGCGGAGCGAATAACAATACAGGTATCCATGTCACCATTACCGGCCAGATACCCAACAGCACCACCGTAGCTACCGCGGCGTTGCTTTTCGACCTGACGGATTAAAGTCGCAGCACTCACTTTGGGTGCGCCAACTAAGGTTCCCATATTCATGCAGGCACGGTAAGCGTGAAGGGCATCGCAATCGTTTCGTAGTTTTGCTACTACGCGTGATACCAAATGCATCACATGAGAATAACGGTCAACCTGAAGTAGATCGGCAACGTACCGGGTGCCGGTTTCACTAATGCGGGCTAAGTCGTTGCGGGCTAAATCAACCAGCATTAAGTGTTCTGCCAGTTCTTTTTGGTCCAGGCGCAGCTCGAGTTCCATGCGGCTGTCGAGGTCTGGGTTAATACTGCCGTCGGCGCTCTTACCGCGGGGGCGAGTGCCGGCAATAGGATAAAGCTCTACCTGATTGATGTCCTGCTGGTATTTCAATGCAGATTCAGGCGAAGCACCGAACAGACAAAAGTCCGGGTGACTCATAAAAAACATATAGGGCGAGGGGTTGTTCTTTTTCAATTGCTGATAAGCGGCTAACGGGTCAGGGCAGGGCATTTTAAAACGCCGGGACGGCACCACCTGAAAAATATCGCCCGCGACAATGTTTTCTTTCAGCCGGGTCACAATGCGTGCAAATTCTTCCGCTGAGGGCGTGGCTGTTACTTGTACATCAACCGGCTGCGGCTGAGGTTCTATTGCCGGTAGCTGACAACGTGCGGCCAGTTCTCCAACACGCTGGCTTATAGTCTGATAACGTTGGTCGTGGCTCTCTCCGCTGAACACGCTGCCAAGCAGCTCAGTGGTCTGCTGTTGGTGATCAATAATTAGCAAGGTTTCCGCCAGGTAAAAGACATAGTCAGGGCAGTTGTTCTCGCCTTCATCAACTTGCGGTAGTTGCTCGTAGCTGGCGACAAAGTCATAAGCAAAAGCACCGCCAAGAAAAACCGAAAACGGATGCTGTTTTGCTGTGTTGTTGGCTTTATTGAGCTTTTGTTGGAGTACTCGCAGCGGCTCCATGTTACTGATTTGACGTAAGCGGGAGTCTTCGTCAATCGGTGTATTTGCTGCACTGAAAGTTAACCTCAGTTGTTCAGGCGTTCTTTCAATGGCGGCACTATCTTTGAGCTGCTCTTCAATCCAGCTGAGCAGAACAGCACCATTATCGGTCAGGGCAATAATAGTGACTTGCTGGTCGTTACAGGTAATTCGTAACGCCGCATCAATCAGTAGCAAGCTCTTTACTTGTTGCTTGGTGCCGATATCAGCTGAGTCCAGCAGTAAATGTTCACCTTGTGTGCTGCAGGTATTCTGAAATACTTTTAGTGGCTCCGCCTGATAGGGCAGCGACACTCGCAGTGTTTCTAAATTGCCGTTTTGTTCTGTTGTCAGGTTTTTCACCTCAGACCTCGTTTTCTCTTGTTGTTTTTCAAACCTGCTCCAGTGAAACGGCAATAAAAAACCCGCTCAAAGGAGCGGGTTTCTCAAAGTGAAGCTATTTACGTTACACGCACAACTACACCACCCGCTCATTTGGGAAGTGCCACCACCAATGTTGTGTTGTTGTACGTAAAAACATAAGTTGTATAGCTCTCTTAATGCAATTTAATGCTGACAAACTAACGCTTGCGCGAAAGTCTGTCAATAGTTGTTTTTCTTTCAGTTTATACTTTCTATTTATATTCTGCCGGTTTGCCTTTTGAATCAGACTTACGAATAAACTCGCGTAAATCATCATTCGCCTTCTCCAGGTCAGCACGACGCAGATACATCATATGACCACTACGGTAACCTTTAAAGTCAATGCGATCAGTCATCTGAGTACTTGGATCCAAATGCCAGGTTGTGTACTTCGCGTCGAAATAGTTGGTTGCACCGTCAAAGTAACCTGACTGTACTAACACGTTCAGATAAGGGTTTTGTGCCATGGCCTGGCGCAGTTGCTTACCGGTGTTGTTGTTCGTGCGATCCCACGGGTGAACTGGGCCAAACATGTTGTATTTAATGTCGGTCACAAAGTTTAATTCTTCACGCAGGTAGTAGTTAATGGCTGGCGTGAACGAGTGTAACCAAGAAGTCAGTTCGGCGTTAAAGTCCGGACGGTCACCAGCGCGCTTTTCATCAAGTCCAAGGTAGCGCGAGTCTAAACGGCCAATGGTACGGTCACGGTCACGCAGTAACTCCTTCCAGAAGTACCAGGTGCTTGGCGCTAAGTTGTTATCCAGTACAGCCTGCTTCGAAAGGCCTGAATATTTAGCGACTTGTTCTGCCATTTGTTCACGTGCGTCATCTGGTAGCATGGCGCCTTTGGCTAATGCAGGTAAATACTCGTTCAGAGTGAAGCTTTCTACTTCAGGCAATAATTCGTCTAAATCTTTACTCTGTAAAGCCTCTGGCAGTGCGTCGTGATACCAGGCGGCGGCTGCAAAGTAAGGTAATTGGTTCGCTTGTTTTACCGGTCCGTCACGGTCAATGCCGATATCAGTTGGTGAAACTAAAACAACACCGTTCAAATACATCCACTGGCTATTCTGAAGCTCTAGTGCAAGGCCAGATACACGGGTTGTGCCATAGCTTTCACCAATTAAGTACTTAGGCGACTGCCAGCGGTTCATGCGTGAAGTAAAAGTATTCATCCATTCGGCCAGGTATTTCACGTCGGCATTAACGCCAAAGAACATGTCTTTTTGCTTCTCGCGAGACGGCATTTCACCTTCTTCATTCGGCAGTACGCGTGAATAGCCGGTGTTAACCGGGTTAATGAAAACAATGTCGGCAACATCGAGAATGGAGTGCGGGTTGTCCTGCACGCCATAAGGCTGAACCGGGTAACCTTCATCGCTCAGGTTTAGCACTTTTGGACCGGTGTAAGCAATGTGCATCCAGACCGATGCCGAACCCGGGCCACCGTTAAAGGAGTATACAATCGGACGAGATTCGCGGTTATCAACGTCCTGACGTTCATAATAGGTGTAAAATAGTGATGCGGTCGGATTGCCTTCGTCGTCCCACACGGGTTGAGTTCCTGCGGTGGCTGTGTAGTCGACAGTTTCGCCTTTAATTTCTACGCTGTGTTCGGTAACGACTTCGGTGTCGACCGGCAGCATACGCTTGTGGTTATTCGGGGTTTCTTCTGCAGTAACGGGCGCAGAAACGATTGAGCAGCCCATTAAAGTTAAAGAGGCAACTAAAGCGAGACTCTTGTGCATAAGATTGTTCTCCGTTTTTATAATCTTGCCTCAGATTAACAAATAATTACTTTAAAGAGTCAAAGGTTATGCGATTATTGGGTTTATTCCTGCGACTGGAACCTATTTGAATGAGGTCATCAATGAAATTTACAACTATAACGCGGGCGGCTTTTTGGTTGTTCTTACCCCTGCTGAGCTTCTCCGTTGCGGCTCAGAATTTGTCTGATGCGATGAAAGAGGGGTTACAGACAATGGCTTCGGAGCAATTAAATGCGGATCTGGAAGTAGGCGAACTTGAGGTTAACTCATTAACCAATGGCCTGACCGCAAATAATGTTCGTTTTGCGACCCGGATCAAAGCCTTGTCGGAGCCTGAAAATCAACTTCTACTGGCTAAGCAATTAATGCTAACCGGTGACTGGCAGGCGCTTGGCAGCAGCCGTGTGGATATTTCTAAAATTGAGATGTCCGGCGCTCAGTTAACCGTCGCATATTACGATACCGGACGCTCAAACTTGCATGAATTTCTAAAGCAAATGAGTGGTGTTAAAGTTCAAAAGGTGAATTCGGTGCCTTTAAATTGGCGGGTTGATGAGTGGTTGATGGAAGACGTTACCATTAACTTATTTGATAAAGGTGAGCCAATTTTAAGTGTGCATGTTGACCAGCTTAAATTGAAAGACCTGCAGTCAATGCAAGATGCGAATGATCAGGTGCAGGAGCTGTTGTGGCCGATTTTTGAGCAGGTTTCGAAACAAGTGCGTAACGGAAACCCTAACGTACAAGTCGATAGCATGGCGCTTTCAAGGTTCTTATTGCGTGAAGCGATGGCGTTCTGAGCTTGAGTTAAACGGGTTTAAGCAGTAAAGTTAGAAAAAATTAAACACCCGTTTAAAATAAGAGGTTGGCGTGGAAAAATCATACCCAAATTTACTGAAACCCCTGGACCTTGGTTTTACGACATTGAAGAACCGGGTCTTAATGGGCTCAATGCATACAGGCCTGGAAGAAGAAAAAAATGGCTTTAGTAAATTAGCCAGCTTTTATGAAGAGCGTGCCAAAGGTGGTGTTGGCCTTATTGTCACCGGCGGTATCAGCCCTAACTTTCGTGGGCGTCTTGCGCCTTTTGGCAGTGAAATGTCTAAGCCCTGGCACGTGGGTAAACACCGTCAGGTAACCGATGCTGTTCACAAATATGGCAGTAAAATATGCCTGCAGCTATTGCATGCGGGGCGTTACAGTTATCATCCTTTTTCTCTGGCTCCCAGCGCGATAAAAGCCCCGATAAACCCGTTTAAGCCAAAAGCCATGTCGGAGCACCAGATTAAAAACACCATAAAGCATTACGCCCGCGGCGCAAAGCTGGCGCAAAAGGCTGGCTATGATGGTGTTGAGATCATGGGTTCGGAAGGTTATTTAATTAACCAGTTTTTGTGTCCAAGAACGAATAAACGCGATGATAACTGGGGCGGCAGCTTCGAAAACCGTATGCGTTTTCCACTGGAAATTGTAAAAGCTGTGCGCGCGGCTGTGGGTGAAAAATCGATTATTATTTTCCGGTTGTCGATGCTGGACTTAGTTGAAGACGGTCATCAGCTGGATGAAGTTCTGCAACTGGGAAAACTGCTGGAGCAGGCGGGCGTTACCATTATTAATACGGGTATTGGTTGGCATGAGGCCCGGGTACCAACCATTGTTACCTCGGTACCACGTGGCGCCTTTAGCTGGATAACCGAGCGCGTACGCAGAGAATTGTCGGTTCCTGTGGTTGCCGTTAACCGTATTAACACGCCGGAAATTGCCGAGCATATTTTAGAAAGCAACCAGGCTGACATGGTTTCTATGGCACGACCGCTACTGGCTGACCCGGAGTTTGTGAAAAAAGCGGAACAAGGCCAGTCTGAACGTATTAATACCTGTATTGCCTGTAATCAGGCCTGTCTGGATCATGTGTTTGAGAATAAAAGGGCGTCCTGTTTAGTTAACCCCCGAGCCTGCTTTGAGCAGGAGTTGGTAATGAAGCCGGCTGAACAGAAAAAGCGCATTGCGGTCATTGGTTCTGGCCCTGCAGGGTTGGCCTTTGCCTGTAATGCTGCAGAGCGCGGTCATCAGGTCGATTTGTACGATAAGTCCGAAGAAATTGGCGGTCAGTTTAACTACGCTAAACAGATTCCGGGTAAAGAAGAGTTTTATGAAACCCTGCGCTACTTTAAGTACCGCATTGAAGACACCGGTGTTAATTTGAAGCTTGGAAAAGAGCAAACTTGCGAAGGGTTGCTGGCAGAAAAATACGATGATGTGGTTCTGGCAACCGGAGTCAGCCCTCGCCAGGTCGATATTCCGGGTGTTGATTTGCCGCATGTGCTGGGTTACTTAGATGTTTTACGTGACCACAAAGCTGTGGGTAAAAAAGTGGCTGTGATTGGTGCCGGTGGTATTGGTTTTGATGTCTCTGAATACCTGACCACCGAAAAGTCACTGACACTGGATGAACCAGAGTGGTCAGAGCGTTGGGGTATTGATAAAAGCTACACTGATCGCGGCGGTCTGAAACCGCAGCAGCCAGAGCAAAGCCCGCGTCAGGTGTGGTTGCTTCAGCGAAAAGAGAGCAAAGTCGGTAAAGGCTTAGGTAAAACCTCTGGCTGGGTTCATCGTAACGAACTAAAAAGTAAGTCTGTGAATATGTGGAATGGGGTCACTTATCACCGCATTGTGCCAGAAGGTATTGAAATAGAACGTGAAGGTGAAAAACAATTGCTGGAAGTCGATAATGTGATTATTTGTGCGGGGCAGGTACCACAGCGGTCATTACACGACGCGTTGCAGTCGGCCGGCCAGACTGTACACCTAATTGGTGGGGCCGATGTTGCTGCCGAACTCGATGCCAAACGCGCGATTCGTCAGGGTACAGAACTGGCGGCGGAGATTTAATGTCAGTTTACGATTTGCATTGTCACAGCACCTGTTCTGATGGCTCTTTGTCAGTGTCGGAGCTTGTGCTGCGCGCCTGCGAACAGAACGTCGATGTACTGGCGATAACCGATCATGACTGCGTTGACGGGCTGGCAGAAGCGAGTCGTCTTATTGAACACGAGAATTTGCCAATAGAGCTGGTGAACGGAGTTGAAATTAGTTGTCGTTGGCACAGTTTTGAAATTCATATTGTTGGACTTAATATTGACCCAGATGCGGAACCCTTAAAGGTTTTATTGAGCGAACAACAGCAACGTCGCTATGATCGCTTTGATGCGATGCTTGAAAAGCTATACCAGCGCGGTGTCAGTTTATCGGCAGAAGAATGCGAAACGGAGGGGTTGCCAACACGTAAGCACATTGCTGACGCTATGGTACGAAAAGGTATTGTCAGTAACCCTCAAAAAGCTTTCGATCGCTATATTGGCAAAGGTAACAGCGCCTATGTCAATCCCGAATGGTGCGATATTCCCACTGCGATAGAAGCCATCCACGGCGCCGGGGGGAAGGCGGTACTGGCGCATCCCCACGGTTACAAAATGTCGAATAAATGGCTGCGCAAGCTTTTAATACAGGGTAAAGAGTGGGGGCTCGATGCCATGGAAGTCAGTTTGTGTCAGCAGTCTCCCGGTCATCGTGATGCATTAGCGAAAATGAGTCAGGAATATGGTCTGCTAGCCTCGCAGGGGTCGGATTTTCACTATCCGGGGAATTGGCGCGAACTTGGTAAAAATCTTTGTCTGCCAGCGGACTGTGTGCCAATATGGGAGCATTGGTCACAGTAGAAGGATTGAGGTGAGATTATGAGTCAATATTTTGAAATTCATCCGGAAAATCCTCAAGCACGTTTAATTCAGCAATCGGTTCAAATTATTCGTAAAAGTGGGGTGGTGGTTTACCCTACTGACTCGGGTTATGCCATTGGTTGTCAAATTGGCAATAAAGCAGCAGCTGATCGTATTTGCCAGATTCGTGAAATAGACAAAGAGCACAATTTTACTCTAATGTGCCGTGATTTATCTGAGCTTGCGACTTATGCCCGGGTTGACAACGATGCCTTCCGGTTACTGAAAAACAACACTCCCGGACCTTACACTTTTATTCTGAAAGGAACGAAAGAGGTTCCCAAGCGGCTGTTGAACCCCAAACGTAAAACTATTGGTATACGGGTTCCGACTAATCGTATCGCAATGGCTTTGCTGGAAGAGTTGAATGAACCTTTAATGTCGACCAGCTTGATCCTTGGCGAAGGAATGCTGGCTGAATCTGATCCGGAAGAGATTCGGGATAAGCTGGAAAAGCTGGTGGATTTAATTATTGATGGTGGTCATAAAGGTGAAGAGCCAACGACGGTTGTGGATTTATCTGAGGGAGCACCGACCATTCGTCGCGAAGGTTCCGGAGACGTAGAGCCTTTTGATTTTTAGTCAGTTAGACAGGCACTCGGTTTAATTATGGCGGAACAACAGTCACTGCCTTTAGGCTTTGTTCGCGGCGAACCGGTTATAGAAAAGCCTGAAGACCTCTATATACCACCGGATGCGCTGGAAGTTATACTCGACACTTTCAGTGGTCCGATGGATCTCTTGTTGTATTTAATTCGCAAACAAAAGCTCGATATTGTGGACATGCCTATTCTGGCTATTACCCGGCAATATGTTGAGTATGTGGACATGATGCAAGAGTTGAAGCTGGAGCTTGCCGCCGATTATTTAGTGATGGCGGCCATTCTGGCCGAAATAAAAAGCCGTTTGCTGTTGCCGAAACCGCCTCAAGAAGAGGATGAGGAAGAAGACCCTAGAGCGGAACTTATAAGACGCCTACAGGAATATGAAGCGATACGCCAGGGGGCTGAATATATTGATCAGCAACCGCAGGTGGGGCGGGACATTTTATTGAGTGAGGTTGGCAGTAATGCACGCGAGTGGTTAACGGCTGCACCTCCGGAAGTGACTCTTGAAGACTTAACTCTTGCTTTTAGTCGAGTGTTACAGCAAGTGGAGTTAAAAGCTCACCACCAGATAAAGCGCGAGCAACTATCGACACGAGCGCGGATGAGTCAGGTACTGGAGTTGTTGAACCATAAAAAGTACGTTTCTTTTAGCCAGCTCTTTACTCGAAAAGAAGGTCGCGCCGGAGCTGTGGTCAGTTTTTTAGCAATTTTGGAACTTGTGAAAGAATCAATGGTAGAATTGTCACAAGTAGAGCCTATGAGTGATATTCGCCTGAGTTTGAGACAGCACAATCAAGATGAATCCGTTACAGCTTAAACAACTTATTGAAGCGGCCTTGTTTGCGCATCCGCAGCCGTTATCGGCTGAGCAGCTGTATCAGCTGTTGCTGAATGAAGGCGAGGCCTCGCTGGCGGCCATAAGGCAGCAACTTAAAGAGTTGCAGTCAGACTATCAGGAACGTGGTATTGAGTTGGTAAAAGTGGCTTCCGGCTACCGTTTTCAAACCCGGGCCGAGCTGGGTCAGAGGTTAGCCGGGCTTTGGCAGGAAAAACCGCCTCGTTACTCAAACGCTTTGCTGGAAACTTTGGCATTAATTGTTTACCGGCAGCCCATTACGCGTGGTGAAATTGAACAAATACGCGGTGTAAGTGTCAGTAGCCAAATAATGAAGACACTGCAGGAACGAGGCTGGGTTAAGGTTGTAGGGCACAAAGAAGTGCCGGGAAGACCTCAGCTTTATGCCAGCACTAACGATTTTTTAGATGATTTTAATTTAAGTGACTTATCAGAATTACCTGATATCGACACACTTAATGAAGATGATGAACGTACCGCTGAGACAGCGACTAACGAGAGAGATGATTCGTAATGACCGAGAAATTACAAAAGGTTTTAGCCCGATCTGGACATGGTTCGCGCCGCGAAATTGAAACAAAAATTTCAGCCGGCCGAATTCGTGTGAACGGCAAAGTAGCACAATTGGGTGAGCGTATTGATGCCGACGCAAAAGTACGCATTGATGGCCACGAAGTTCAGATTAAACCTGAAGAAGAGGTCATTTGCCGAGTTCTGATTTACCACAAGCCCGAGGGTGAATTGTGTACGCGCAAGGATCCGGAGGAACGGCCGACCGTTTATGACCGCTTGCCAAGAATGAGTGGTGCGCGTTGGGTCGCTGTGGGGCGGCTTGACGTGAATACCTCGGGTCTGTTGTTATTTACTACCGACGGTGAGCTTGCTAATCGCCTGATGCACCCCAGCCAGCAGGTTGAACGTGAATACGCGGTACGGGTGTTTGGTGACGTGGATGAAGCCATGATGCAACGCCTGAGAAAAGGTGTGCAACTGGAAGATGGCCCTGCGCATTTCAATAGCATAAAGCCTGCCGGTGGTGATGGCATGAACCGCTGGTTCCACGTGACCATCAGTGAAGGGCGTAATCGTGAAGTTCGCCGCTTGTGGGAGTCGCAGGAAGTGCAGGTCAGTCGTCTTATCCGTGTTCGCTATGGCGATATTCCTCTGGAACCCGGTTTACCGCAAGGTGGCTGGGCGGAAATGTCATTGCCTCAGGTCAATGCGTTAAGAGCTCAGGTTAACTTACCGGCGGAAAAAGAGTCGTTTCTCGACCCTCGTCATGAAGAGTCTAAACAGCGTCGTTTTGCAAAAATTCGTAAAGCCACCGCCCGCCACAGACTGGATAAAAAACAGAGTAAACGACGGGGTAAGTAAGTGACCACTACTGCCCGCTGGTTACCTGATTTTATGGAAAACCAGCGCTTGTTGCTGGCCTGGCCATACCGGAGTGATGTCTGGCGTAAGCATGCGGATCCAGCTCGAGACGCTCTCATAAAGTTAATAAAACAATTGCCTGATAATACGCCGGTTTCGCTCGTTGTTCCTGCGAGCATAAGCGACAGTGTACCCGAGGCACTTAAATCCGTTCAGCGCATAGAGCTGGATTATGACGATATCTGGCTACGCGATACTACACCACTGTGGCAGTTAAATAGCGACGGTCAGTTGGCGGCATTGTCTTTTGATTTTGATGGCTGGGGTGGTGTCCAGAACGTTATTGCTGCTGATAAAGCCTTTAGTCAAAGCCTGTGCTCTCGCTTGATGTGTCCAGTAACAAATAGCCTGCTTATTGCTGAAGGCGGTGCTTTTACGCACAACGGCCAGGGTGACTGGCTAATTGGTCTGGCCTGTATTAAGCAGCGAAACCCGGCAATGACAGAGCCGCAGATAAAGTCGTTATTAGGTCAGTTGTTGCCCGGGCAACGTTTGCACTTTTTTGATGGTGGATTGGTTGCTGATGAAACGGGCGGGCATATTGATAATATGGCGTTATTCGTTGACGCAAATACTGTGTTGTATGCTGCCACTGATAATACAGCGCATCCGGATTATAAAACCTGCCAGGCGCTTAAAAAACTACTGGATAAACTGCCTGCTTACATTCAAACCATTCCTTTACCTTTGCCGCCTCCACAACTGCCAGCTCGTGAAGAAAGAGCGGGGGTGGAGCTTACATCGTCAAGCTTAAAACGTACCGTTGAACTGCCTTTACTGTGCAGTTATGTGAATGTTTTGCAAACGAGTAAACTGGTTGTGGTACCTCAATTTGGGTTAACCACAGACGTTCAAGCCGTGCGGACTGTTCGCGAAGCTCTTCCTGAGCGCAAGGTTATTGCCGTTGAGGCACGTGAATTTGTCTTAGGGGGCGGCGGTTTGCACTGTATCAGTCATAATTTGCCTAAATTTGAGGCTGATGAGCTTTAATCAGTGATGATTAGGCGCTCCCGGCCTTTATCCTTAGCTTCGAACAAAACATCATCCGCACGTTTATAAAGAGAATCAAAGCTATCTTCCGGGTGAGCGTTGCTGAAGCCCATACTGAAGGTAATGCGGTAGTCTTCCGGCAAACCGCTAATGGGCTTGCTGTTCATTTCTGCGGTAATGCGCTCAAAGATGTTTTTCGCATCCTCTTTACTGACATCGAAAAAGACCAGTAGCCACTCTTCGCCTCCCAGACGACCAAAGTTGTCCTGATCACGCAGACTGAGTTTGGCAACTTCTGCGAAACGTTGTAAAACGCGGTCACCAACGTCATGACCAAACTGATCATTTATTGCCTTAAAGTAATCGAAGTCGACAACGGCCAGGGCTAACTGACGCTGCTGCTCACGAGCCTGCTCCAGACCTTTTTTGCAAATACGGACAATAGCACGTCGATTCGGCGCATTAGTTAAGTCGTCTTTTAATGCCAGTTCGGCGAAGTTTTTACGAGCCCGCCATTGCTGATACAGAAAAGCCGAGACAATAATAACCACTAAAAGACCTGAAATAATAACCCACACCAGCAGGTAATAGGAGGTTTGCTGCTCCTGCAGTTCTAACTGCTGCAACTGATTTTCTTTTTTAAGTAACTCATTGGTGGTTTCCTGCTCTTTAATTTCCAGGCGCACCATAATTTCTTGTACTTGTTTATCCTGAGTTTGCTCGTTTACTTTCTGCATATAATCGACGGAAGTTTTGTAACGCTCCAGAGCTGCTTTATAGTTTTCTTTACTCTGATAATACTCAGACCAGCGTTCATTCAGGGTTTGATATAACTGATTATCGGTCAATGTGTTAATAACCGAACTGGAAGCCTCTAGCTGAGCAAGCGCATTTTCAAGTTGGTTGGTACCCAAATAAGCTGAAACCATGGCTAGCCGGGTCTTTGCTTCCATAGGGTGTGCGCCGGCTGACTTAAATTGTGGCATTGCTTTATTGAGGCGTTCCAGGGATTTCTGATAATTTTTGTTTTCGATATTAATAGATGCCATTTGGAAGAGAGCATAAGCGACGCCAAGATCATCTTTAATGGCTTTACTGATTTCTAAAGCCGTCTCGAAATGCTGTCTGGCTTTTTCATCATTTCCGGCGGCTTGATAACCAGTGGCTAAATTGTACTCGAGTACAGAAACATCCCATTGACCTAAATGTTCTGTGCTGATGTCGAGTGCATCCTGAATGTGTTCTAAGCCAATATCGTTTGCGCCAACATCGAGATAAATAGAACCAATTAAAGCGTGAAACTCTACCTGCAACCTGGGGTGTGCCGTGTAGGCATTACGATTGAGCTTTTCCAGAGTCTGCAGTGCATGGGCTATATCCCCTGTATTCTGCATCACTTGCGCATGAAGTATGTCTGCTTCTATCTGTAAATCTTTATTACCTGAAGCCTTAGCGTTTTCTATTGCATAGGTAATGCTGGTGTTGGCCTGGCGAAGCTGACCTCTTTGTAAGAAATACCATGTTTGGTTAATTCTCAACAGAGTTTTTGCAATTTTTGAGTTGGCCAATTCAGCAAAGCGTAAGCCTTCATCTATAGCTGCATGTGCTTTACTTTCATGACCGGAATATCGGTAGGCTTCAACTTGCAGTGCGTAAGCCATTGCCAGTTCTTCAAACTGGCGCTGGTTATCGTACTGTTCTATTAATTCAGAAGTCTTTTTTATCCAGGCATCTGGATTACTGCTGGCATCAACACGTTGCTGCTGCCACTCCTGAGCTGAAACTAATGAAGTGACAGCGAGTAAAGTGATAAATAAAAGGCTCTGAATTTTTAGGAACAAAATGGCTCTTTCTGTTGCAAAATTGTTGAATATCAAGCCATTTTACTCCGAGTGCTCAACATAGCAACGATTTAATTGTCAGAGTCCGGCTGAGTTTGGGTTGAGAATATAACCTCTACCTGTGCCTCAATGGTTTGTTGTCCAGGTAATGACACTTTATCTGAGCGGCTACTCATTTCTGCCATTTGCATAACCACCGGTCGTGACATAGAGCGTTCAGCGATACTTAATGTTCCCGTCAGCTCTAGACCCGCAGCAGTAGCCAAACGCTCGGCCTTATTTTTTGCTTGTTTATAAGCGTTGATCAGTGCTTGTTGATATAAACCTTGCTGGTCACTAATTTCAAACCGAACCTGACCAACGCGAGTGACGCCGCGCGCTAGCGCTAAGTCGATAATATCGTCGTAGTTTTCGGGCTCTAACAAAGTGACCTGAACTTCGCGTTGAACGACAAAACCATCTTGCTCTGTTTTCCCGTCATCGTTTTGTTCATACCGAGGGTAAATTTGTAGTTGGTAAGAACGAATATCTTTGTCTTCTATACCTTTACTATTCAGATCGTTAATTAAGCGGCTAGTGGTGTTATCGACTAATGTTTTTTGTGAGCTGAGTTTATTCCCGCGTTCTTCTATCCAAAAAGTCAGTGACATCTGATCCGGAATAGCAGAAACACTGCCGCTACCGGATATTGATAAGGTACGCTCGTCTGCTTGAGCGAAAGTGGTAAATCCTGCGGTAAGAAAGGCAAGACAAATGAAGAGAAACCTTGATTTTGAATTACTCTGAGTCATATTAAGCATCCTTAGACCAAATTCCATAGTTAGGCGTTGGAGTATAGACCATGGATGAAAGTTCAGAATATGACGAAAAAGCTTTGCGGGATAGTGCCTTTCGTTTGTTGGCAATGCGCGAGCAGAGCGGAACTGAATTAAAGCGTAAATTAATCCAGAAACAATGGCCTGCAGAAATGGTCAATCGCGTTGTCGACGAGCTTAATAAGGAGGGATGGCAGAGTGACGAACGCTTCGCCGGTAGCTTTATTCGTGAAAAAGTTGGGCAAAAACAGGGGCGATTAAAAATCATGGCGCAGGCCACTCAGCAAAAAGGCGTTGCTACGGAAATTGTTGAGGACTTGCTCGAATCCATGGAAGTTGATTGGTTTGAATTGTGTGCCGAGCTAAAGCAGAAAAAGTTTGGCGATGATGACCCGGCCGATGAAAAAGAGTGGAGTCGACAGGTACGCTTTTTGCAGCAGCGAGGTTTCACTCCGGAGCAAATTTTCGCTTGCGTCAATCGACCACGACGCTAGGCTAGGCGGCTACTTCGTGATAGTCTTAGAGCATTAAAACATTGACCTAAAGTCACTCAGTTAAGAAAAGTAGGACTCAATATGAGCATGAACAGTGCCCAAATTCGTGATGCATTTTTAAATTACTTTGCTGAACGAGGACACGAGAAAGTTCCGTCAGCATCGATGATCCCCGGTAACGATCCCACCTTGTTATTTACCAATGCAGGTATGGTTCCATTCAAAGACGTTTTCCTGGGTACTGATAAACGTCGTTATGATAAAGCCACTTCGGCGCAGCGCTGTCTGCGTGCCGGCGGTAAACATAACGATTTAGAAAATGTTGGGTACACGGCCCGTCATCACACTTTCTTTGAAATGATGGGTAACTTCAGTTTCGGCGACTACTTTAAAAAGCAAGCTATTCAGTATGCCTGGGACTTTTTAACCAAAGAGTTGAAGCTGCCGGCTGAAAAGCTCTGGGTTACGGTGTTTACCGAAGATGATGAAGCCTACGATATCTGGGTGAAAGACATTGGCGTACCGGAAGACCGTATTTCGCGTATTGGTGAAAAAGACAACTTCTGGTCTATGGGTGATACCGGGCCTTGTGGTCCATGCTCTGAAGTGTTTTACGACCACGGTGAAGAAGTATGGGGCGGCCCTCCGGGAACTCCTGAAGAAGACGGTGATCGTTACATCGAAATTTGGAACCTGGTCTTTATGCAGTATAACCGTCAGGCTGACGGTACCTTAGAACCTTTGCCTGATCCTTCTATTGATACGGGCATGGGGCTGGAGCGTATTTCTGCCATTATGCAGAACGTTCACAGTAACTATGAAATCGATTTATTCCAGGCGCTGATTAAAGCGGCGGCTGAAATTATTGGCACCAATGATCTGGATAATAAATCATTGCGGGTTATTGCTGATCATATTCGTTCATGCTCCTTCTTGATTACCGATGGAGTTATGCCATCAAATGAAGGCCGTGGTTATGTTCTGCGCCGTATAATACGTAGAGCCGTGCGGCACGGGCACTTACTTGGCGCTAAAGACACCTTCTTTTTCCGTTTGGTAGACGAATTGGCTCGCCAGATGGGTGAAGCGTATCCTGAGCTGGAGCAGAAAAAGCAAATTATTAAAGACGCCCTGGAACGGGAAGAGCAGCAGTTTGCGCGCACGCTGGAGCGTGGCCTGGCGATTTTATCAGACGAAATTGCCGAGCTGAAAGGTAATGTTATACCGGGCGACGTGGTCTTCAAACTCTATGACACTTATGGCTTTCCGGTTGATTTAACTGCGGACATTGCCCGCGAGCAGGAATTGACAGTTGATGAACAAGGCTTCGAACAGGCTATGTCAGAGCAGCGTCAGCGGGCTCAGCAGGCTTCTCAGTTTGGAATGGATTATAATCAACAGCTTAAATCTGACAATAAAACCGCATTTACCGGTTACGATGACGTTGCCGGGCAGGCAAAAGTGGTCGAGTTATTTAAAGATGGTAAACCGGTAGAGCAGTTGCAGGCGGGCGAAAACGGCATTGTGGTTTTATCAGAAACTCCATTTTATGCAGAAAGTGGTGGTCAGATCGGTGACAAAGGTGTTTTGGTTGTCAACGGACCGGCATTTGAAGTGACAGACACCCAGTATATTGGCAAAGCGATAGCGCACCACGGCGTAGCGAAAGCTGCGGTTAAGCTCAACGACAGCGTAAAAGCCGAAATTGATTCTGAGCGTCGTGAGAATATTAAACGCAACCACTCGGCAACGCATTTGCTGCATGCAGCGCTTAGAAACTTGCTGGGTGAGCACGTTACGCAAAAAGGTTCTTTGGTCGAAGCGGACAAAATGCGTTTTGACTTCTCGCACTTTGAACCAGTGACGACTGAGCAGTTGGCTCAATTAGAGCGTGAGGTAAATGCACAAGTTCGCGCTAACCTGCCACTGCAAACCGAGCTCATGGCTATTGACGAAGCAAAAGAAGCGGGCGCAATGGCCTTGTTCGGCGAAAAGTATGATGAGCAGGTACGAGTTGTGCGTATGGGAGATTTCTCCATGGAGCTTTGTGGCGGTACTCATGTCAAAGCGACAGGCGATATCGGTTTATTCAGAATAACCTCAGAGGGCGGTATTGCTTCGGGTGTGCGTCGCATTGAAGTGGTAACCGGAGAAGCAGCCGTACGATATACTCAACAGCAGCAAAGCGTATTGCAGCAAATTGCTGGAGAACTCAAAACAGAACCAAGCTCTGTGGCCGATAAAGTTCAGCAACTGCAGCATAAGTTCCGTGAATTAGAGCGTAAGAACGAGCAACTGCAACAAAAACTGGCACAGCAGGCTGGTGGTGGATTAATCGCTCAGGCTGTTGATATTAATGGAGTTAAAGCAATCATTGCGGAGTTAGATCAGGCCGATCCAAAATCTTTACGTGGATTAGTTGATGATCTGAAGAACCAAATGGGCTCAGGTATCGTATTATTAGGAACTGCAAACGGTGATAAAGTCAGTTTAATTGCTGGCGTTACTACCGATTTAACGTCTAAAGTTAAAGCAGGAGATATCGTGAATCAGGCTGCAAATGTCGTTGGTGGCAAGGGCGGAGGTCGTCCTGACATGGCGCAGGCAGGTGGTTCACTCCCGGAACAGTTAAATGAAGCTTTGGCTACTGCGACGACTTGGTTACAGCAACAGCTTTAGCTGTCGCTGTAAGCGATTAAAACACAACGAAAAATTATGCGCTTCGTTATAGTGTAATCACTCTCAGTGTTGGTAGACTTGCTTACGCCAGTTCAGGGAAAAGTTCGATATTCGCGGTAAGAATCGGAACAGTATTGAAGGAGCAATCTATGCTAATTTTAACTCGCCGTGTAGGTGAAACATTAATGATAGGTGATGATGTTTCGGTCACCGTTCTCGGCGTTAAGGGAAACCAAGTACGTATTGGTGTTAATGCCCCGAAAGACGTTTCCGTTCATCGCGAAGAAATATACATGCGCATTCAGTCTGAAAAAGACGATGAGCAAGACAAAGAATAAGTGATTAGACAAGACCGGCGAAAGCCGGTCTTTTTTTATGTTTTTGAGCATTCTGAAGAAAAATCGCGCGAGATGGTCAATTATCCCACACTTAAACCCTAGTTTTTAAAAAAGCGATTGACATTATTGCCAACATCGCTAGAATTCACGCCACAACGATTTGGAGAGGTGGCCGAGTGGCTGAAGGCGCTCCCCTGCTAAGGGAGTATAGGGTTTGTAGCCCTATCGAGGGTTCGAATCCCTCCCTCTCCGCCAGTCGTTTACAGTAACAATTACGCGCTCGTAGCTCAGCTGGATAGAGTACCTGGCTACGAACCAGGCGGTCGGAGGTTCGAATCCTCCCGAGCGCGCCATATTGTTACTAACCTGAATACGCGCTCGTAGCTCAACTGGATAGAGTACCTGGCTACGAACCAGGCGGTTGGAGGTTCGAGTCCTCCCGAGCGCGCCATTCTTTTTTATATCCCCTTAAATTATCTTCTTTGCTCATTAGTCCCTTTGAATATTTTTTAATCTCATTTAAATCCTGAATACCCACTATTTACTGCTGTATCTCCTTGCGTGACTTGCTACCATGGTATTTAATAATTTTATAACAATACCTTAGCAACCAATCAGGAGTGCTTCGTGTCAGAATTGCTCAGTCAAGCTGCGCAACTCATGCTGGTAGGCATGGGCGCAGTCATCATCTTTCTTTGCTTACTGGTCGTTGCCATGAGCGTTATGAAACGCCTGATCCCAACACCAGAGCCTGTTGCCAGTACTCAGCCTTCAGTCGAAAGTAATAGCTCTGATGCAGCAAGTCCTGCGGTACTGGCTGCAATTTCTGCTGCGGTACACCGTTATCGTCAAGGCAAAAAAGCAGCGAATAACAAGGAGAAATCACAATGAGTAAACCCCTGTTACTAACAGAGTTGGTGCTTCGTGACGCACATCAGTCACTACTCGCAACGCGTATGCGTCTGGACGACATGCTTCCCATTGCTGAAAAGCTCGACAGCATCGGCTACTGGTCAATGGAGTCCTGGGGTGGTGCGACTTTTGATTCTTGTATTCGCTACCTTGGTGAAGATCCCTGGGAACGCATTCGTGAACTGAAAAAGGCTATGCCGAATACTCGCCAGCAAATGCTGCTTCGAGGGCAAAACCTGCTGGGATACAGGCATTACGCCGATGACGTGGTGAAACGTTTTGTCGAACGCGCAAAGGAAAATGGTGTTGATGTTTTCCGTATTTTTGATGCGATGAACGATGTTCGAAATTTAAAAACAGCAATAAAAGCGGCAAAAGACGTTGATGGCCATGCGCAGGGCACTCTCGCTTATACTGTCAGCCCGGTTCATACCCTGGATAAATGGGTAGCAATGGCACAGGAATTGGAAGATTTAGGCTGTGATTCGTTATTCATTAAAGATATGGCTGGCTTGTTAAGGCCTAACGACGCCTATGAACTGGTTAGCGCGTTGAAGGAAAAGACGGACTTGCCAATTGCTATGCAGTGTCACGCAACAACGGGCTTAAGTGTGGCAACCTACCAAAAAGCCATTGATGCTGGTATCGATATGCTGGATACCGCCATTTCGTCAATGAGCATGACTTACGGCCATTCGCCAACAGAAACCCTGGTTGCAATGACAGAGAATACCGACCGGGACACAGGCTTGTCATTACCTGACTTAGCTGAAGTAGCCAGCTATTTCCGCGACGTGCGCAAGAAATACGCTAAGTTCGAAGGTTCTCTCAAAGGGGTTGATGCGCGCATTCTTCTGGCTCAGGTACCGGGAGGTATGCTGACCAATATGGAAGGACAGTTAAAAGAGCAGGGTGCGCTGGATAAATTTGATGAAGTTTTAAAAGAGATTCCGAAGGTACGTGAAGACCTTGGATTTATCCCTTTGGTTACGCCAACCTCACAAATTGTAGGAACCCAGGCGGTTCTGAACGTGTTGAGCGGTGAACGTTACGAGAATATCTCTAAAGAAACTGCTGCGGTTCTTAAAGGTGAATATGGAGCAACCGCTGCAGAAGTTAATAAAGACTTGCAGAAGCGCGTTCTGGACGGTGAAGAACCTATTACCTGTCGCCCGGCGGATTTACTGGATAACGAACTGGATGCGCTGACCAAAGAGCTAAAAGATAAAGCGACAGATGAAGATATTCGTTTAGCGGATGATGTTGTTGATGATGTCTTAACTTATGCACTGTTTCCGCAAATTGGGCTTAAATTCCTGAAGAACCGTGATAACCCGGATGCTTTTGAGCCGGCACCTGGAGAAGAACCTGAAGAGCAAACGGAATCTAAAGAGCAACAAGCTCCAAAGGCAACCGGAGATGTTGAGCAATACGAAGTTGAGGTTGAAGGTAAGCGTTATAATGTAAAAGTCGGCCCAGCGGGTCAGCTCGATTCTGTGAAGTCATCGTCCTCAGCAGAGTCTTCACAATCATCACCTGAGTCATCGCAGCAATCATCAGGTGGATCAGGCGAGGGTGAAACTATTAAAGCGCCATTAGCCGGTAATATTTTTAAAGTTGTAGCCAAAGAGGGCGCTGCGATTAAAGCCGGCGACGTTGTCTTAGTAATGGAAGCGATGAAAATGGAAACCGATATTAAAGCACCAAAAGACGGTACTGTTCAGTCTCTTCATGTAAAAGAAGGTGACGCAGTGACCGTGGGTGATGCTCTGGTGACGGTAGGCTAATATGGAAAAGCTGCAGATTTTATGGGAAACCACCGGCATTGCTGCAATGACATTCGGCCAGTTCAGCATGATTCTGGTGGGTGGGTTGTTGTTGTATTTGGCAATCTCAAAGAAATTTGAACCTCTATTACTATTACCTATTGGCTTTGGCGCAATACTGGCAAATATCCCCTTAGGTGGCTTCACCGAGCCAGGTGGAGTTCTTTATTACGTGTATAGCGTTGGTATCGACACCGGTGTGTTCCCTTTGCTTATTTTTATGGGAGTTGGGGCGTTAACCGATTTTGGTCCCTTGCTGGCAAACCCTAAAATGCTGTTTTTGGGTGGGGCGGCTCAGTTCGGTATCTTTGCTACCTTGTTTGGAGCTATTGCTTTGAATGGCATACCGGGCATTGAGTTTTCGATGTCCGATGCGGCAGCTATTTCAATTATAGGCGGCGCTGATGGCCCCACTGCTATTTTCCTGGCGTCGAAGCTGGCACCGGATTTATTGGGAGCTATTGCTGTTGCCGCGTACTCATATATGGCGCTGGTGCCTATTATCCAGCCGCCAATAATGAAACTGCTGACAACTCAGGCCGAGCGTGAGATTAAAATGGAGCAGTTACGGCCGGTAGCTCGTCGTGAGAAGCTTTTCTTCCCGTTAATAGCTATGGGGTTAACGCTGCTGTTTTTGCCTTCAGCAACGCCTTTGGTTGGCATGTTCTGTCTGGGTAACTTAATGCGTGAATCTGGCGTGGTGGAACGCTTAACGAAGACCACTCAGAACGAGCTGATTAATATAGTGACCATCTTTCTCGGTTTGGCTGTGGGTTCTAAATTGCAGGCGGAGCAATTTCTCAGCTTCCAAACGCTGGGCATTTTGGTATTAGGTGCCGTTGCATTTGCCATAGGAACTGCCAGTGGTATTTTAATGGCGAAATTAATGGGTAAATTCAGCAAAGACCCGATTAACCCGTTAATTGGTGCTGCTGGAGTATCCGCTGTACCTATGGCAGCACGGGTGGTTAATAAGGTTGGTTTACAGGCTAATCAGCAAAACTTCCTGTTAATGCATGCGATGGGACCTAACGTAGCCGGAGTATTAGGCTCAGCAGTTGCAGCGGGGGTTTTACTGGCATTGGTTTAACGTCCGGTCAGAAACATCATCGCCGTGTAAAAAGCGGCGATGACAGCGCTTATCACCGCAATATACACAAAGCCTTTGTAACCTTGTTTGATACTCCAGCCATTAGCGCGTAAATACAGCAACCAAATCAGACTGAGCAGCAGCGGAATAATAAAAAAATAGCGGATCATAGTAATTCCTTAAGACTGATGTTGTTGAATGGCTTCTAAGTCTACAGCGGCTTGATGTGCGTAGCGTAAACGTTTTTCCAGCTCAGTGATCTGGTCAGCAACTTTATCAATATTACCTTCTGCCATAAATTGCTCTAAGTCGGCGGCCTTGCTTTGTAACTGAGTAAAGCCTAAATTCGCGGCGGCTCCTTTTAATGAATGGAAGTAGCGGCGTGCACTTTCATGCTGGCCCCGGGTAATAAAGTCAGAGACTTTAGTAGCGCTACCCTGGTAGGTTTCATACAGCTGCTCTACTAATTTCAGATAAAGCTCAACATTGTACTGTAAGCGTTTTAATGCCGTTTCAAACTCAATGCCCTTCACTTGTGGAATACGAACCGGCGGTTTATTAACCTCATCCTGTTTAGATTCTGGTGGTACTTCTGGTTGTTGGTTATTGGTGTAGTCACCCGGGACCGCCCATTTAATAATGGCTTTAATCAGTTGTTGTTCATCAATTGGCTTAGCAATATGTCCTTGCATACCCGCGGCAAGTGAACGCTCCTCGTCGCCACTCATCGCATTGGCCGTCATTGCCAGAATAGGAAGCTGCTGATAATTGAAGTCGGCGCGGATTGTTTGCGCCGCTTTCAGCCCGTCCATGACCGGCATTTGAATGTCCATTAGTACCAGCGAATAATTTTTGTTATGAACGGCTTCTACTGCTAGCTGCCCATTTTCCACTATATCCACTTTAAACTTGTGGCTTGAGAGAATTTCTCTGGCGACTTGCTGGTTAATCTCATTGTCCTCTACCACCAAAATAGGCGCTCGCAAAATACTTTCCGGGATGCCGTCACCACTGTCAGCATCGTCCGCATCGGGGAGCTCTCGCTGAAATAATGTTGAGGTCAGGCTTCTACCTAGGGTTGACGCAGTAAAGGGTTTTGAAATGATGTCATTGACGCCTGCTTGTTTCGCCTTTTCTGATAATTCTTCAGCGTAATATCCCGTTGCCAGAGTCATTTTCGGCCGAATGTCTTCTGCATAACGTTCGGTTATTTTTTGGCAAAATTCCAGACCATCCATACCCGGTAGACGCCAGTCAACCAAAACCAGTTGATAAGGATTGTTGTCCTCGACAGACAGCTGAAACACTTGCAGAGCTTGTTCAGCTGTGCGACAAACTTTTACGTCAACCTGATAGCTGCGCAGCATTTCATAGAGCATTTCGCGGGTACTTAAGTTGTCATCAATGGCGAGAATTCGAACACCTTTAAGTTTCTGCAAAAGATACTGATGATGACTGTTGTCCTGCTCTGTCTGTAACGGCAGCTCTACTTCGATATAAAATGTAGAGCCCTGACCGGCGGCGCTGGTTACGCCGATATCGCCGCCCATTAATAAAATAAGACGTCGGGAAATGGCTAAGCCAAGGCCGGTACCCCCATACTTACGGGTTGTAGAAGTATCTGCCTGAGTAAAGGCTTTAAAGAGGTTGGCGCGCTGTTCTTCATCCATACCAATACCGGTATCGGTAACCGATATCCGTAACAAAACATTATCCCGGGAACTGTCCAGCAGGTTAACGGCAACATTGATTTCACCGTCTTCGGTAAACTTAATGGCATTACTAATTAGGTTAACCAGCACCTGATTTAAGCGCAGTGGGTCACCAATTAAACGCGTTGGTATATTGGCCGGTAAGTTAATAATAAACTCGAGGTCTTTATCGTAAGCCCGGTACGCAAACATATCCGCCAGTGAGGTCAATACGTCCTGCAAGTCGAAAGGAATGCGCTCGACAGTTAACTTACCCGCGTCAATTTTCGAAAAATCGAGAATGTCATTAATAACCCCCAGTAAAGCTTGCGAAGAGGAGTCGATGACTTTGATGTAGCGTTTTTGTTTTTGCGTAAGTTCGGTTTTCAGGCAAAGGTTTGCCATACCGACGATAGCGTTAATTGGTGTGCGAATTTCATGGCTCATATTCGCCAGAAACTCACCTTTTGACTGATTAGCACGTTCGGCGGTTTCTTTGGCTTTTTCCATTTCTTCAGCGACCGATTTAATACCGGATATATCGTAGTAGCTACCGAGGATGCCGATAATATTGTGGTCGTCATCGTAAAGTGGAACACTGGAATGCTCGACCCATTGACTCTTACCGTCCACTTTTAGTTCGATTTCTGCATTAACGGAAGGTGCCTGCTGACTAAAGGTTTTTCTGTCGCGCTCCAGTAATACGTCATTACTGGCAAGGGAATCGATTTCAGCATCCGTTTTACCGGCCAGAGACTCAGGATCAATACCAAAGTCATTGGCAAAAGCGCGGTTTCCGCCTAACAGTTTTAACTCAGGATCGCGCCAGTAAACCCGGGTTGGCAGGTCATTAAAAACTTGTTCAAACAGTTGTAACGAGTCTGACGATAAAAAGGGTTGCCGAAAAGGCGCAGTCAGTGCGTTACGTCGGGACCACCACCAAATGACAATGCCAATAATTAAACTGAACAGAATCATCGCGACTAATACAGTGTCACTCCAGGGGGCAGGTAACAGGGCATATAACGCAAGACTGGTTACCTGAAGAATGACAAAAATGAGCTGTAAAAAAGTCCAGAATGAATTCATGGTTGATCCGTAACCGAAAGGTTAGATAAACAGTAGCTAGTCTGCCACGTTGAGCCGTAATCGCCAAGTTATGTGGTCAAATTAAGGGTGACAACCATAGACCTTTTAGCGAATTACCAGTAAGCTTAGCGGCAGAAAACCTTCCGTCTCAGTGAATGGAGTTGTCTTTTGCAAGCAACATTTCAAGCAGTTATCGAAAAGCTTAAGCAATCGGGTAAAACAGCAGTTTGGCAGGGCATTAAGCGTGGTATTGAACGTGAAGCTTTGCGAATAAAAGAAAATGGAACGCTGGCGCCGGGTGACCATCCCCAGGAACTGGGAAAAACCCTGACCCATCCAACCATTACAACCGATTACTCAGAAAACCTACTTGAGTTCATTACTCCAGTTGCCTCCGATATTGACACAACGCTGTCACAACTCCGGGATATTCATCGGGTGGCTTATAACGCCATTAATGACGAGTTGCTGTGGCCTATGAGCATGCCTTGCTACATTGGCTCAGATGACGATATTCGTATCGCTAAATATGGTGACTCGCACTCGGGACGTATGAAAAGCCTTTACCGTCGGGGATTAACCTATCGCTATGGCGCTACCATGCAGGTTATTGCCGGGGTGCATTACAATTTTTCTGTGTCCGATGCGATGTGGGAAGAGTTAGCAGAGATTGAAGGCGTTAGTAATAATCAGAGCTTCCGTACGGAACGCTATTTCGCTCTCATCCGTAACTTCAAGCGCGTTGCCTGGGTTATTCCTTACTTGTTTGGCGCTTCACCCGCTTTGTGTAAATCGTTTTTCAGTCAGACAAAAAACGAAGAGATTCTGCAAAAATGGGATTTTGATACAGTAGGTAAAGGCACGGTATTTTTGCCTTATGGTACGTCGTTGCGAATGAGCGACTTAGGTTATACCAATAAAGAACAGGCAACGCTGAAAATCACGTATAACTCATTGGATGAGTATGTGACAGGCCTGCGTCGCGCAATTACAACTCCTTCTACACAGTTTTCGAAAATCGGTGTAAAAGTGGGCGACGATTATCGTCAGCTTAACGATAATATTCTGCAGATAGAGAATGAATTTTACTCGCCAATTCGTCCTAAACAGACAGCACGCGATGGTGAAACGCCAAGCCAGGCTCTAGAGCGGGGCGGAGTAGAATATGTCGAAATTCGCGCGCTGGACGTGAACCCGTTTAGCGATGTTGGTATCACAGCACAACAAATGCACTTTCTGGACTTAATGCTTCTGCATTGTTTATTACAGCCAAGCGAAGAAATGAGCTGGGAACAGCAGCAGCAAGCCGATAAGAACTTTACTAAAGTGGTTATGCAGGGGCGTGATCCGCGCCTAAGCTTGCAGCAAAACGGCATTGACCGCCTAATGGCTGACTGGCTGGAAGAACTGTTTGCAGATTTCTCTTCAATTGCTAAAGCACTGGATAACAGTTCAGGCAATAAAGTGTATCAGAATCATTTAGCGGATTTGTACGAGTGGGTATTAAATCCGGAAAGTACGTTATCGGGCCAAATTTTACGGTTGCTCAAAGAAGAAGACCGCGATAACAGTAATTTGGGTATGCAGTTGGCTAAGCAATACCGTGAGCAATTGAAAAATGAGCCGCTCAGTTACTACAAACAAGATGACTTTGTTAAATGGGCGGCCGAATCAGAGCAAGCTTTTGAAGAACGTTATCAGCAAGACAATAACGTTGACTTTGATACGTTTCTGGCAAATTATTTCAAACAGGCGGAACGCTCTGGCCAGGTAGCTGACTGATAAACATAAAAAAACGCAGCCCAAATTTGGACTGCGTTCAATAAAACGTTCAGGGGATGAACATGAATGCATTTATCAGCTACAACATGTGTTCAATTACTGAGAGTTTAACGAGTGAATAAAGTTCAATGGCGATAAAACTTTTTTTTCCTATTCAACCGAAAGTACTGGTAAGTGCTTTGTTCGTAGCGACGCTCAGTGGTTGTGCAACGCCACCGCCGGCAAACCCTGAAAATGTCTGTCATATTTTTGAAGAACACCGAGACTGGTATCATGCGGCCGCCGATGTGCGTGAACGCTGGGGCGTGCCTATTCATGTGCCAATGGCGATGATGTATCAGGAGAGTTCCTTCAAGCATAATGCTTTGCCGCCCAGAGACTACCTTTTAGGCTTTATTCCATGGGGTCGGGTGAGTTCGGCTTACGGTTACTCGCAGGCGAAAACTATGACCTGGGAAGATTACCAGCGTGAAACGGGTAACGGTTGGGCCAGTCGCGATGACTTTGAAGATGCAATTGATTTTATGGGTTGGTTTATAGCAAAAACCTATAAAATTAATGGGGTATCGAAATGGGACGCCTACGGACAATATCTTAACTATCATGAAGGCTGGGGTGGCTATCAGCGCAAGTCTTATTTAAAGAAACCCTGGCTGGTAAAAGTATCCAGGGTTGTAAAAAGCCGCTCTATGACATACGCCGCGCAATTGAATAAGTGTGAGGAAGATTTAAAGCACGGCTGGCTATGGCGTTTATTTTTCGGTTAGTCATTGGTCTGGTTATCGGGTTTTTGGTAGAGCTCAGGAAACACTCTAATTTGTTTTATCATGGTGTCACCAATTTCAACAAGCTCTACCGGATAACCGCCTAAACGCAGCGACAACCGGGCATCAGGAATATCTCCGAACTGTTCAATAATAAGGCCGCTTAAGGTTTTTGGACCATCAGTCGGAAAATCCCAATTCATTTCTTTGTTCAATTCGCGCAAATTAGCTGAGCCGTCGACTAAAAAGCTGCCATCAGTTTCCAGTGTGACAGATTCGCTGGGAGCCGGCGCCATAGAAGTCGTGAAGTCACCAACAATTTCTTCCAGAATATCTTCCAGAGTAACGAGTCCCTGAATGTCGCCGTATTCGTCAACAACCAGTCCGATGCGTTCTTTACGACGCTGGAATTTTAGTAGCTGCACATTTAATGGTGTGCCTTCGGGAATAAAATAACTGTCCCGCGCAGCACGCACTAAAATGGACTTATCCGCAGTAAACTGATTTTTACTCATCAGGCGCATGATATCGCGTGCATGCAAAAAGCCGATAGCGTCATCTATTTCATTACGATAAAGCAGTACGCGGGTGTGTTGACCATTTGAGAGTTGCTTAACAATAGACTTCCAGTCGTCACTAATATCGATGCCAACGATTTCATTACGGGGCACCATGACGTCTTCTACCGTAACTTTCTCGAGGTCCAGAATGCTGACCAGCATTTCCTGGTGCGAAGTCGGAATTAAATTCCCTGCTTCATTTACTACTGTACGCAGCTCGTCGGAGCTTAACGCATCAGCCATTTGTGACTGCTTGGGGTTAACTCCCAGCAGGCGCATAAAAGAATTGGTGATGAAGTTCATACCAATAACGATAGGGTACATGACCTTTAGCAAAGGCATTAAAATTAAGGAGCTGGGAAAAGAAATACGCTCCGGATGCAGTGCTGCAATGGTTTTCGGCGTAACTTCAGAAAAAATCAGAATAATTAAGGTTAAACCAAAAGTAGCGATAACAATTCCAGCGTCACCGAACCAGCGCAGACAAAGGATAGTTGCGATAGCCGATGCACCAATGTTGACCAGATTATTGCCAATAAGGATAAGACCAATTAACCGATCGGGACGATCAAGCAGGTACTGGACACGCTTAGCTCCGGGATGATTGTTTTGTACCAGATGGCGCAGACGGTACCGGTTGATAGACATCATGCCAGTTTCGGAGCCAGAGAAGTATGCGGATAAAAATAACAGTACGGCTAAAATCACGAGCAACATGCTCGTTGATATCTCGTCCAACGGTTTATTCCTTAATTATACTGTGAATGTGACAATGTAGAGTTCTCAGCTATGAAGTCAAGTGTCATTCAGGATAAGAGAAAATCTTTCACGAACCGACTGCCAAAATATCCTAAGGTTAATAGGGTGCTGGCAAGTACGGTAATGACCACAATAATGCGGCCACGTAAGCCTGACGTCCGGTGCAAAACCACGGCCAAGAGATAAAGCAGAGCTGCGACGCTGGTTAAAATGGTTTTGTGTGCTTGCTGTTGAGCAAGCATGTCATCGAGGAAAAGAAAGCCCGAGCCCAGAGCGAGAAACAGTACAAAAGTCCCCAGCGCCAGAAGATTAAAGAAGTATTTTTCGACAGTCATTAATGGTGGCAGTTTGCTCAGCAGACTATGACCTTTGCGGTTTTTTAATACACGGTTTAAATAACTGGTTTGTAACGCGTAAAGTGTGGCTAAGGCCAATATTCCATAGGCGACCAGTGACAAGGTAATGTGAAAAACTAACCCATGTCCGATGCTGATGTCAGCACCCCAGTTAACCGGGGTGAACACAAGTAACAGTGTGGTAAGCGCAGAAAACAGATAAATAACCGGCTTCAGGAATAAGTTACTGGCCTGGTTATTTTTCACTACGGTTAAAGCGGCTATCAGAAAAGCCACAATAGCCAGACTGGATGAGATATTAATGTGATCGAAATCATCGTTGGAAAGTTGTATTAAAATGAGCCAGCCATGCGCAGCAACCGCCAAAGCAGCTGGTACAATCTGATAAGCTGGGTGAAGCACTTTGTTTTTTAAGATATTTTGTAGAATAACAAAAGCGCTGGCACTGTAACCCAATAAGCTGATTAGCAACAATAAAGAGAGCATCACGCGCCCGACTTCCCTGATTCCTGTTGTTCGTGCCCTGAGTATACGACGTCAGTCGGTTAAACCCAATACTTACGGGGCGAAACTTTCTTGCAAATCAGATATACTGCCCCCATTACTATTAACGTCAGAAATCGCAATATAAGAGACGATCGACATGTTTGAGAATTTATCGGAACGCTTGTCGCAAACGCTGCATTCTATTGGTGGCCGGGGGCGACTGACCGAAGACAATATTAAAGAAACCTTGCGCGAAGTTCGCATGGCGCTGCTTGAGGCCGATGTTGCCTTGCCTGTGGTAAAAGACTTTATTGCTAAAGTTAAAGAACGGGCAGTGGGTACAGAGGTCAACAAAAGCCTGACGCCAGGTCAGGTTTTTGTCAAAATTGTCCAGTCTGAGCTGGAAGCGGCAATGGGTGAGGCGAATGCACCTCTGCAATTAAATACCCAGCCGCCAGCTGTTATTTTGATGGCAGGTTTGCAGGGTGCGGGTAAAACCACCAGTGTGGGCAAGCTGGCTAAATATTTAACTGAGCGCCAGAAGAAAAAAGTCATGGTGGTTAGTGCCGACGTTTATCGTCCGGCCGCTATTAAACAGCTGGAAACTCTTGCCGAGCAGGTAGGCGTTGAGTTCTTCCCGTCTTCAACTGATCAAAAACCAGTTGATATTGCTAATGCTGCTATTGCCCAGGCACGTAAGCAGTTTATTGATGTGGTATTAGTGGATACCGCCGGTCGTCTCGCTATTGACGAAGACATGATGCAGGAAATTCAGCAACTGCACTCAGCCATCAATCCGGTTGAAACCCTGTTTGTCGTTGACGCGATGACGGGTCAGGACGCGGCAAATACCGCCAAAGCATTCAGCGAGGCTTTGCCTTTAACGGGTGTTATTCTGACGAAGACCGATGGTGATGCTCGTGGTGGTGCGGCTCTGTCTATTCGCCATATTACCGGTAAGCCTATTAAATTCCTGGGTGTTGGTGAGAAAAACGATGCGCTGGAGCCGTTTCATCCTGACCGCGTAGCCTCCAGAATTCTTGGCATGGGCGATATGCTTTCTCTGATTGAGGAAGTCGAACAAAAAGTCGATAAAGAAAAAGCGGAGCGAGTGGCGAAAAAAGTCATGAAAAAAGGCCAGTTCTCACTGGAGGATTTTCGTGATCAGCTCGTACAGATGCGTGAAATGGGCGGCATGATGGGATTAATGACCAAAATGCCGGGCATGGGTAAAATGACAGAACAAATGAAAGGTCAGATGGATGACAAAATGACCTCGCGCATGGAAGCCATTATCAACTCCATGACTCCTAAAGAACGGCTACGACCCGACGTAATAAAGGGCTCGCGTAAGCGCCGTATAGCAACCGGTTCCGGTACTCAGGTGCAGGACGTGAACAAGTTGCTTAAACAGTTTACTCAAATGCAAAAAATGATGAAAAAAATGAAAGGTGGCGGCATGCAGAAAATGATGCGCGGCATGGGCGGAAAGATGCCACCAGGAATGTTCCCCGGACGCTAGGAAAAAGCGCGTCAAGCTTGCATTTGCAGTAAAAATCAGTAGAATTGCCGAGCCTTCCGACTCTGTCGGAGGGCTTTGCTATTTTTTACATTTACAAAACAGTTATATTGAGGAACGCAATGGTAACCATTCGTTTACAACGTGGTGGCGCGAAAAAACGCCCCTTCTACCAAATGGTAGTTGCTGACAGTCGCAATGCTCGCGACGGTCGTTTCATTGAGAAAGTAGGATTTTTTAACCCTGTAGCTCGTGGTCAGGAAGAAAAACTTCGTGTTGATGTTGACCGCATCGAGCATTGGGTAAGCAAAGGCGCTCAGTTATCTGATCGTGTTGCTAAATTAGTTAAAGATGCAAGCGCTGCGGCGTAAGCATTAACAGATTCAGGTAGGTAAATTAATGCAGCAATCAGAGCAAATCGTCGTTGGTCGCATCGGTGCGGTGTATGGCGTAAAAGGCTGGTTGAAAGTGCAGTCATTTACCGATGATCCAGAATCGATATTTGAATACAGCCCTTGGTTACTCAGCCAGAAAACTGAGCGCGAAATGAAAGTTGTCGAGTGGCGTCGCCACAACAACGGACTTATCGCCAGGTTAGAAGGCATATCCGATCGCGATGAGGCTGCGCGCCTTACTGGTGCGGATATTTGCATTACGGCAGATGAGTTACCGGCATTAGCTGACGATGAGTTTTACTGGCGCGACCTTATTGGTATGCGTGTAGTGAACACCAACGGCTATGATATGGGTGTGGTTGAACAAATTATGCCCACCGCATCGAACGATGTGTTGGTCGTAAAAGCAAACAGCAACGATGGGTTCGGAAAATCTGAACGTTTAATTCCTTTTATCCAAAGTGAATATGTCACGGCGGTTGATAAGGAAGCCAAACAGATTCAGGTTGAGTGGCCATCGGACTTTTGATGGGCAAGCCTTTGCAGGTTGGCGTTATCAGTTTGTTTCCTGAAATGTTTTCGGCCGTCACCGATTACGGTGTTACCGGCAGAGCAATAAAGGAAGGTTTGCTGACAGTGAGTGTCTGGAATCCTCGTGATTTCACTCATGATCGCCACAGGACTGTTGATGACAGGCCTTATGGCGGTGGTCCGGGTATGTTGATGATGGTGCAGCCACTTGTGGATGCTATCAACGCAGCAAAACAAAGCCTGGGTGAGGATACTCCTGTTATTTATTTGTCACCGCAAGGGCAAAAACTTGATCACAGCGGAGTGCAACAGCTCTCCGGCAATGATCGAATGATTTTGATTGCTGGCCGTTATGAAGGCATTGATGAACGCGTTATTAAACAATACGTTGATGCAGAATGGTCGATAGGGGATTACGTATTAAGCGGTGGTGAGTTGCCAGCAATGGTACTTATTGACGCGGTTTCACGGTTAATTCCCGGGGTGTTGGGACACCAGGATTCAGCGGCAGAAGATTCTTTTGCCAGCGGGTTACTGGACTGCCCTCACTATACTCGACCAGAAACTTATAATGAACAGCAAGTACCGCCGGTTTTATTAAGCGGTGATCATGAAAAGATACGTCGCTGGCGTTTACAGCAGTCTTTGGGTAAAACCTGGCTGCAACGACCAGAGTTAATTCATAGCCTAGCTCTGACTGACGAGCAGGAAACATTGTTGAACGAGTTTATCGCACAACAATCATCCGGCGAATAAAGTACAGTTTACCTAGGATAGGAGATACGAAAATGGCAAAAGTTAGCCAAAGCATCATTAAGGCTCTTGAAGAAGAGCAGATGAAACAAGATTTACCTGAGTTTGCACCAGGTGACACTGTTGTTGTAAATGTAAAAGTAAAAGAGGGTAACCGCGAACGTCTTCAGGCGTTTGAAGGTGTTGTTATCCGTGTTCGTAACCGCGGTCTGCATTCAGCGTTCACAGTACGTAAAGTATCGAACGGTGAAGGCGTAGAGCGTACTTTCCAAACGCACAGCCCATTAGTTGACAGCATTAAAGTCAAACGTCGTGGTGCGGTTCGTCGCGCGAAACTGTACTACTTGCGTGAGCGTTCTGGTAAGTCTGCACGTATCCGCGAGAAGCTGTCTTAAGCTTTTAGCAAACAAACGAAATAGCAAAGAAAAACCCAGCCTTGTGCTGGGTTTTTTGATAGTGTTTTAGAATGAACGAAGATATCGAAATATTAACCCAAATTTTAGCTGAGAACCTTGATGCTCAGCACCACTGGACTGAGCATGAACTGATTGCGTCTTTGCAGGGGCCGCCTTATGAGTTCTTTGATAAAGAAGCTCTGCGTGATCCCCTGACCTTGTTTCAGACTCACTTTTTATTGTTTCACTGTCTTTATAAATTGCGTGAACGCTGGCGGAAAGAAAAAAAGTACGAGCTTTTTATTCATACCCTGAATATTGAATGTCAGCCATGGCAACATGGCGTTTCTGCATTGACAGAAAAGGACGCGTTAGCAGAATATTATTTAGATCTGAATCAACTGGGCTCGACATCCGGCGCTGATGTTGAATCTATGCTGGATGATTTTTGGCGGCGCATGGGGCATTCTTCTTCTAAGGTAGAAACCAGCATGCCTGTGAACGATGCCTGGCAGATTATGGAAGTTGAACCGCCGGCAAGTCAGGCCTTTATCAAAAAGCAATATCGTAAACTAGTACACAAGTACCACCCCGATAAAGGCGGGAGTGTGGCTAAAATGCAAAAAATTCAGAAAGCCTACCATCGTGTTATAGAAGCCATAAAAGAGGAATAAGATAACAGCTCATGAGCCATGACCCGGACCAACAATTATCAGAACTGCGCAATGCAATTGATGCCACTGATAACGAATTAATTGAGATAATTGCCCGGCGAGCAAAGTTAACTGCCGCTGTGGGAGAAACCAAACGTTCGTTGAAACAGCCTCTTTACGTTCCACAGAGAGAACGTTCTTTAATAAAAGCGCGCAGAAGCAAAGCCAAAGAGGCAGGCTTGTCGGAAGACTTAATCGAAGATGTTATTCGTCGTATTATTCGAGAATCGTATCGAACGCAAACAGCACAGGCTGCTGCGACTTCGACTCAACTTGAACGACCGGTTTTTGTGTTTGGCGGAAGAGGGGCTTTGGGTGCGCGTCTGGTCAGTCAGTTACGGCAAACAGGCTATTCGGTAATAACCATCGATAAAAGCGATGACTGGCCAGACAAGGACGATTTAAGCCAGGCGCAGTTGGTATTGATGAGTGTGCCGGTCAATAAGACCGTTGAATTGATAAAGCAGTTACCACCTTTAGCGGAGGACTGTGTTCTGGCCGATGTAACCAGTATTAAAGCGGCTCCTTTAAATGCCATGCTGGCACAGCATGGCGGCCCTGTCGTTGGTTTGCATCCTATGTTTGGTCCTTCTGTGCAGAATTTGGCGAAGCAGCTGGTGGTTGTTACTCACGGTCGTCAGACTGAGCGTTATCAGTGGTTACTGGACCAGTTTGTTAACTGGGGCGCCCACTTACACGAAGTGAATGCTGATAAGCATGACGACGCTATGGGCTGGATCCAGGCTATGCGTCATTTAAGCACTTTTGCTTACGGTGTTCACCTGGCTAATGAGCGCGTTGATATTAAAGAGTTGCTGGAACTGAGCTCGCCTATTTATCGAATGGAATTGATGATGATTGGCCGTTTGTTTGCGCAAAATGCGGAACTTTATGCCGATATTATAGCTGCAAACAAAGGACAGTTTTCGTCGATCAGGCGTTATTTGCAGCAATTTTCAGCAATTATTGATGATATAGAAAATGGTAAAAAGTCGGATTTCATCTCGCTTTTCGATGAGGTTAGCCAGTATTTTGGTGAATTTTCCGGCCAGTTCCTGAAAGAAAGCGAATCTTTGGTGCAATTAGCGGACGACCAAAGATTCAAGCATCAATAATTGTTTCTGGTTATCTGTTTTATAAGTATTCAGTCATTAACTCACTAAGCGCTTCCGGCGAAACCGGCTTATGCAATGTCGCATTCATGCCGGCTTCACGGCAAGCGCTCATTTCGCTCGCGCTTTGATGACTGGTGATAGCGATAACCGGTGTGTTCTTGTGCATATCGCTTTGTCGCAACTCCTGGCAGACTTCAGCTCCCGACATGTCCGGCATTTCGTAATCCAGAAAGATAAGATCCGGAGCCTCTCCTGCCAGGTTCAAAGCTTCTTCCCCTGTCATTGCTGTTAATATACTTACCTCAAAATTGGCCAGCATCGCTTTTAACACTTCAAGGCTGATAAAGTCGTCGTCAGCAATAAGAACTTTGCGCATAGTCACTACCCATTTAATGGAATTAATTATACCCTAGCACTTAGCTTTTTATATTCCCAGTAATTTGGAGCTAACAACATGAATCAGAAAGGAAATTCTATAAAAATTTGGGATAGCTTTATTCGTGTGTTTCACGGTTTGCTTATTGTTCTTTTAGGCGGGCTATGGTGGACCGTCGAAAATGGCCGCATGGAGCTGCATAAGGATATTGGAATTGCCTTACTTGCGTTACTTTTAGTCAGAGTTTGCTGGGGAATATTTGGTAGCGAAAATGCCCGTTTTAAAACCTTTTTAAAGTCTCCTAAGGCTATCTTGAAGCATCTGCATAATGTTTTTAAAGGGCGCTATGAAGCAGAAAACACCCACAGCACTGCTGGTGGCTGGGCTGTCATCATTATGCTTGGGTTGCTTTTAAGCCAGGTTATTACGGGGCTATTTTCAACCGACGGCATTTTATTTTCGGGGCCATTATCTAATTGGCTATCTTCGGATGGGCAAAAAGCGGTAACCAGCTGGCATAAAACCCAGTTCGACGTGATATTAATTGTTATTGCCGTACATATTCTGGCCGTGCTTTTTTATCGCTTTAAAGGAACACCTTTAGTGGCTTCCATGGTGCATGGTTACAGAATCACCAGTCAGCAAGCGCCAAATCTAAAACCCGGTTGGCAGGGGCTCATTTTAGCGGTTGCTGTCTGGTTAATCTTAATGTTGCTGTTTAACTAGTCTTTATATTCGTCGTGGCAACCTTTGCAGGTTTTTGCGGCGTCCATAAAAACGGGTTTTATTGAGTCAATAGAGCCTTCTTGGCTAACTTCAGCCAGTTTCGCAGCGTACTCTTGCAAGTCATTAGCGCGCTGCTGAAAGTCATCCCAGTTATCCCATATGGCAGTTAATGCATCAGAGTTATTGCCTGGCATTGCGCCTTCAACGGCAAAACCGGCCCACGGAATACCTGACATTTTCTCGAAATCATTTGCACGACGTTGAAAAAAATCTGCGTTGTATTCAACTTCGCCTTTTACCATAGCGGCCATAGCGGAAAAGTTTTCTTTCATAACAGACAATGCTTTTTGACGGTACTCTACGGCTTTCTCGGCATCGTTAAAGGCGGTTTCATCAGCGGCTACATTGAATGACAGAGTCATCAGGCCAGCTAGAGCTGTTGTTAGTAATTGTTTTTTCATTGAAACACTCCGTTTATTGAATTCACTGATCGTTAATAATACACGATCTGTCGGTTAATGCTTGTCACCTCTATGTATAACAAAGTAACTTATCTAATGAGATAACTAAATGACAAGAATAAGTCAAAATGGGGACAATTCATGAAAAAAGTGCATCAGTTCAGTGCTTTGACGTTAGCGGTAACGTCAGTACTGACCGCTTCGGTTGCGGCTGATCAGACTTCCCGGACAAACGGGATGCGGGATAACACACCAAGTCTGACAGCAATTCAGAATGCAACAATTATTACTGAGCCGGGAAAATCTATTACTAACGCCACTTTGGTTATTGAAAATGGCGCCGTTCAGTCAATTGAGCGCAATAATCGGGCTCCTGCAGGAGCGTGGGTGATTGACGGGACCGGATACACCATTTACCCGGGATTTATTGACCCCTACAGCAGCTACGGAATTAACGTTAGCAGTGAGCAAGAACGTTCAGATACGCCAATTTATAACAATGAGCGTGAGGGCGGCAACGCGGCAAATGACGCGATTCACTCGCAAAAACACTGGTTCAGTGAGTTTAAGACCAGTTCTGAAGATGCAAATAAATGGGTATCACAAGGTTTCACCAGTGTGCAGTCAGCTAACTTAGACGGTATTTTTCAGGGGCAGGCGGTAACGGTTTCGCTGGCAGATAAAATACCTAATGACGTTATTTACCAAAGTGAGGCAAAGCACTTCGGTTCATTTGATAAAGGCTCCTCACAGCAGCAGTACCCGTCATCGCTAATGGGCAGTATTGCGCTGGTCAGACAAACCTTATCTGATGCTAACTGGTATGAAAACTCTTATGGAAAGCAGTCGCATAATCAATCGGTTGAATTTAATGCGGCGCTTGATTCACTGACAGATATCGAGAATACCGGAATAGTTTTTAAAGTAAGTAATGAAAAGTCATTGTTACGTGCTGATGATGTCTTTGATCAGTTCAAAGTGCCGTCGGTTTATGTTGCCTCGGGTTATGAATATGCGCGCTTAGACGCGGTAAAAAATGCCGGGAGTGATTTAATTCTCCCACTTAACTTTCCGGCTGCACCAGACGTTGGCGGTGTCGATGCGCACCTCGACGTCGATTTAGCTAAGCTGCGCCACTGGGAACGAGCTCCGTCTAATCCAGCTATGTTAGCTGAGGCTGGTGTGAACTTTGCTTTGACTTTACACGACCTGGAAAATGCGGAGAGCTTTTGGCCTAACCTGCGCAAAGCGGTTAAGTATGGCTTGAGCGAAGAGCAGGCTCTTGCTGCGTTGACGACTATTCCGGCGAAAATTGCCGGGGTAGACGACAAAGCCGGTAAGCTGGCTCAGGGCTACAAGGCTGACTTTGTTATGGTCAAAGGCGATTTGTTTGCAGATGGCACCATTCAGTCAGTTTGGTTGCAGGGCGAAGAAAACGAGCTGGTATCACGGGATAAAGTCGATTTTGTTGGCAATTACAGCATGAAATTGAATGACCTGGATATCGAGATTGCAATTAAACCTGGTGCAGCGCTAAGCGGTGAAGTTAAGGCGAATGAAAAGACCAGCGCTTTACGTCACGTTCAGTCTGGAAACCAGTCTTTGTCTTTTGTTGCCGACCTGGAAGCTGAACCCGCTGGAAGCTGGCGCTTTAAGCTGGAACCTGAGGCTCAGGGAACCTTTTCAGTAACGGCAGTTTCTCCTGAAGGTGAAGAAGTCAGATTACAGGCTCAAATGGATTCGGCCGAAAGCGAGACTGAAAAAAACGGTGAAACAGAACCCGTGGAATATGTTAGCGAGCTGACGTTCCCGAATGTGGCATACGGCCTGGACGGTTTGCCGGAGCGTCAGGATGTTCTTATCCGCAACGTAACGGTCTGGACTGCAACGGACGACGGCATTCTTGAAGAAACTGATGTGCTGGTTCGAGATGGTGAATTTGCAGCTATTGGCAAAAACTTGTCTGCACCTTCCGGCGTGACTGAAATTGATGGCGCAGGAATGCATTTAACTCCGGGAATCATCGACGAGCATTCACACATTGCTATTGAAGGTGGTGTTAACGAAGGCTCTGAAGCGGTGACATCGGAAGTCCGAATTGGTGATGTGGTTAACCCGGATGATATTCACATTTATCGTTCGCTGGCAGGCGGGACGACCATGGCACAGTTGCTGCACGGCTCAGCTAACCCTATTGGCGGTCAGGCGCAAGTGATTAAGTTACGCTGGGGAGCGGATGCTAATGTCATGAAGTTCGATGCAGCCCCTGAGTCTATCAAGTTTGCATTGGGCGAAAACGTTAAGCAGAGTAACTGGGGCGACAATATGACCGTTCGTTACCCTCAAACTCGCCTGGGTGTTGAAACCATTATGCGCGACGCTTTCCAGGCTGCTCTTGAGTATCAGCAGCGGAAACAGGCTTACGAACGTATGAGCCGTTCAGAACGCAATAAAGTTGCAGCTCCGCGGCCGGATTATCGTCTGGAGACGTTGCTGGAAATTCTAAACAGTGAACGCTTTGTACATGCTCACTCTTACGTAGCGTCAGAAATTTTGATGTTAATGGAAGTCGCAGAAGACTTTGGTTTTACCCTGGATACCTTTACTCACATTCTGGAAGGCTACAAGGTCGCTGATGAAATGGCTGAGCACGGTGCCAGTGGCTCAACCTTTGCGGACTGGTGGGCATATAAGTTTGAGGTTTATGATGCCATTCCGCATAACGCGTGCTTGATGAAAGAACGCGGAGTCTTAACCAGCATTAACTCTGACAGTAATGACTTACAACGTCGTTTAAATACTGAAGCGGCTAAATCGGTTCTGTACTGTGATATGGATCCACACGAAGCACTGAAAATGGTGACTATTAACCCGGCTAAGCAGTTAAAAGTGGACCGTTATGTAGGGTCGGTTGAAAAAGGTAAACACGCCGATTTCGTGCTTTGGAGCCATTATCCGTTAAGTGCTTATGCGCGCGCGGAGCAAACTTGGATTAACGGCCGTAAGTTCTTCGACCGCGAACTGGATAAACAACGACAGCAGGCGGTTACGCAAGAAAAGAACGCACTTATCCAAAAAGTTTTAGCGGCAGGTGATGATGCAAAAATAGGGGCTAAAGACGGTTATAAATCGGATCAACCTACCTGGCACTGTGATACTGAACACGACTTTTGGTTAGATCACTTTACCGGCAAAGGGCATCAGCACGGAGGACAACACTAATGAATAAATTACTTACAACCGTTAGTGCCGCATTAGTCAGTGCGCTGACGCTTAATAGTGCTGCGGCACATGACGAAGTTCCGGGCGAAGAACAAAGCAACCCTATTGTACTTCAGGGAGGAACCTTGCATACCGTTTCTGATGGGGTGCTTACCAACTCAGACTTAGTGTTTGAAAATGGTAAAATCACCGCTATTGGTCGAGATGTCAGTATCCCGGACGGAGCTGAAGTCATCGATATTTCAGGTCAGCACGTGTATCCGGGGGTTATTGCCATGGATACCACTATTGGACTGAATGAAATTGAAGCAGTAAGGGCAACCCGCGACGCGCGTGAAGTGGGTGATGTGCATCCGGAAGTTGCTGGGCACATTGCCTTTAATGCTGATTCGGAAATTATTCCGACGGTACGTTACCACGGCATTACACACGCTCAGGTGGCTCCTGAGGGCTCGCTGGTAGCAGGCCAGTCATCCTTAATGCATTTAGATGGCTGGAACTATCAGGACGCTCTGGTCGCCGGAGAAATAGGTGTGCATGTTTCCTGGCCGCGCACATACGTGGTGAATACCTGGTGGGAGAGACGTTCACCTGAAGAACAGCGTAAAGCGAACGAGGAATCCCGTCAGCAACTAATGAAAGTCTTCGCTGATGCAAAGGCTTACTACGATGCGAAGCAGGCCGATCGTAAAATTGATCTGGACCAGCGCTGGGAAGCTATGGCGGGTTTGTTTGACGGTAGTAAGAAGCTGTACGTACACGCCGACGACAAACGTCAGCTGGAGCAGGCTATTGATACCAGTCAGGAGTATGGTTTTGAACTGGTGCTTATGGGAGCCAGAGATGCCTGGCGTATTGCCGATAAGCTAGCTGAGCTTAATGTTCCCGTTGTTTTTGGCTCGCCTTACGGTCTGCCTGCCCGTAACGACGAAGGTTATGATCAGGCCTTTGCTACGCCGGCTCGTCTGGCTGAAGCCGGAGTAAATTTTGCTATCTCTTATCCGGGTTACTGGGACGTACGTAACTTACCTTTTGCTGCCGGAAACGCGGTTGCGTTCGGTCTGGATCAACAGCAGGCTCTTGCGGCTATTACATTGAAGCCAGCAGAGATTATGGGAGTTGCCGATAAGCTGGGCTCACTGGAAGTGGGTAAAAGTGCCTCACTGAGTGTCTCTGAAGGTGACTTACTTGATCCAATAGGACAAAAATTAACGCACCTTTATATTGATGGACGCAAAGTAAGCTTAAGCAGCCGACATACGGAGCTTTACGAGAAGTATCGTCAGAAGCCATCTGAATAGCCGCTCTTTGGCTAAGTCTAAAAGGAAAAAGCCCCTGTCAGTTCAGCTGGCAGGGGCTTTTCATTTTAACGGACAATATTAATTACTGACTTCAGGATCAACTGTTTAATAAACGGGCGATCAGTTTTCTTAACGTTGCCGGTTCAAAAGGTTTGTCGGTTAGGGCATCGACACCGCTTTGTTTTACATTCGCAAGTTGCGGCTCGTTGGCGCGTGCAGTCACCATGAGAACCGGAGTGTGAGCATGTGCGGAGCTATTACGAATGTATTGAGTGAGTTCACTGCCGTTTACCTCTGGCATATGAAAGTCGGTGACGATCAAGTCAAATTGATGTTCCGCCAGAATATCAATGGCCTGCTGACCGTTCTCTGCCTCAACAAAGCTCTCAACACCCAGGTTTTCAAACACACGTCTTAAGACATGGCGCGAGGTCATGCTGTCATCAACAATCAAGACCCGTAAATCTTCTACGTCGTAAAGCTCCAGGTGAAGCGGCTCGGGTTCCATCATGTCCATGGTGGCGGTAATAGCCCGCTGGAGCTGATCTGGCGTAAAAGGTTTTGGTAAAATGGCAATAATACCGGCTTGTTTGAACTGCTCCAGCTGATCGGCACGATGTTCGGATGACACCAACATAAAATGTAAGGTATCTTTTAAATCGTTACTGTTAATGAATTCAATGAGTTCATGTGAAGTGCCGTCAGAAAAATACATAGCGCTGGTGACAATATCGGGTTGCCAGCGAAGTATTTCTTCTTTTGCTTCAGCAATGGTTGAAGCGCCACGGGTATGCTGAATGCCCGCCTGGTTCAGGTGCTGAGTAATTACTTTTCTTTGCACATCGGAAGGTTCGATAAGCAAAATACGGAGTTCGTCAAAGGCTATTGCCATAATCACATAATTAGGATTTATTGTGATCGAAAGAGTAGGGTATTCAGCAGATAAACTCAATCAGAAAATCTGTGTTATGCTCATTAAAAAAAGAGGTGAGTATGAACGTTAGTCGCGACTTTTCAAATGATGGTAAGCAATTAGTTATTGCTATTAAAGGAAAATTTGATTTTAGCCTGGTACAGGAGTTCCGTCAGGCCTACAGTCATATTGGTGATTCACAGCCAACCGTAATTATCGACCTGAGGGAAACCGATTATCTGGACAGCTCGGCACTCGGTATGCTGCTCAATATGTGTAAATCTTTAGGCAGCAGCGTAAAGGGCATTCAACTGATTAATGCCAAGCCGGACGTGCGTCGTATTCTTGATATATCCCGCTTTGATAAGATGTTTGTTATTGCCTGATGAAGGTACTGATTGTCGATGATCAGCCTGCTAACCAGGTGATGCTGAGTGGTCTGATTAAACGCTTTGGTCATCAGGTCACCTGCGCTGATAACGGCATTGAGGCTATTGATATTTTTGCCAGCCTGGCGCCGGACGTGGTGTTACTGGACGTTATGATGCCGGTTATGGACGGCTTTCAGACCGCTCCCCGGTTAAAAGCTCTAAGCGGCGATGTCCATTTGCCGATTTTATTTATTACGGCACTGGATGATCAGGAAACCTTATTGAAATGCCTTGAGGCCGGAGGGGATGATTTTATTAGCGTGCCTTTTGAGCCGGTTGTCCTGCAGGCAAAACTAAATGCTCATGCGCGGGTTCGCGAGTTGAGTTATTCCCTCAAAGGTAAAAATGAAACTCTGGCTTATCATTCTAACCGAATGGAGCGAGAGCAGAATGTGGTCAGGCACATGCTGGCTAACGCGCTGCAGGAAAACGAAACAGAATATCCGTTCTTAAAAACCTATCTTGCACCGGCCAGCGAGTTTAACGGTGACTTAGTTCTCTCTAAAGCCGGACCTCTGGGAAATTTTTATCTGTTTGTCGGTGACTTCACCGGACACGGGTTAGCTCCTGCTACCGGTGCTCTTCCCGTTGCTCAAACCTTTTTTGATTCAGCTGAAAAAGGGCTCTCAATAGCTAACATGGTTGAAGAGTTTAACCGCAAACTGGTTAAGCTGTTACCGGATGACATGTTTTGTGCTGCTTTTGTTGCTGAGTTGTCAGCCAATGGTGAACGCTTAACTTATTGGAATGGTGGCATTCCTGATGCTCTGCTGATAAATGAAGCCGGAGAAGTCGAGAAGCGACTGGTGCCTGAGCATATGGCATTGGGCATTTTGTCTCCGGAAGAGTTCAGTAGTCAGGTTAGTCATTGTTTTGTTGAGAAAAACATCCGCCTGATAACCTATACCGACGGTGTGGTGGAGATGACCAACAAGGCTGATGAACGATTATCTGAACGGGGGTTCGAGGCTCTGTTGTTACGCTATGCCCGCGAGCGAGACTTTGAGGGGTTAGTTGGATCATTCCAGACTTTTCAGCAAGGGCAAGAACAGTTTGATGATATTTCATTGGTGTGTCTGGATTGTGAAGCCACCAATTTACCCGTTAGCCAGCCTGATACTAATGTAACTCATCTGCCCTTTCGGTTAGTGGTTTATTTAAAAGAAAATGAGATTAAAGGGCGCGATCCAATTATCAAGCTGGTGGATTCTTTAAGCCATCTTGAAGGTATCCGCGCGCACAAAACAACCTTGTATTTATTGTTAGCAGAAGCTTTTAACAATACCCTGGAACACAGCGTTTTGCAGCTGGACTCGGGAATTAAAGAGACCGGGCAGGGGTTCGATGAATACTACCGGACACGGGAAGCGCGGTTGGCTGTTTTAGAAGGGGTAGAAATAGAAATTGATATTGAATACAAACCGGATAACAAATTGCTTTCGTTTAGTATTTCATCCAATAGCGGAAATGGTTTTTCGGAATATCAGCAAGTATCCGACGATGACGAACAACAGGCGTTTGGTCGTGGATTACAGCTGATAAGAAACTTTTCAAGCCATGTTGAGTGGCGTGATGACGGACGACGTCTATATATTGAATACGACCTTAGCCGCCCGCACGCTTAACTTTATAGCCTTCCTTTTTTAACCAGCTTTCAATGCTGTCGCGCTGGTCGCCTTGTAGTTCTATTTCGTACTCTTTAACCGCGCCACCAACGCCACAGAACTGCTTGAGTTTTTTTGCAATCGACTTTAACTCTGTTTGCGGTTTATCCAGCCCAGTGACAATGGTTACTCCTTTGCCCTTTCGACCTTTGGTTTCGCGGCGAAGGCGGACAATTCCATCGCCTTCAGGAACTTCCTCCGGTTCAGGTTCCGGGTCAATACGTCCCGAGTCTGTTGAATATACCATTTGGCTCAGTTGGTCTTTCCAGTCCGGCATTCTATCTACCATTTTCTCTTAGGTTGGAACAGTTCTTCTAAATCGTCTTCTTTTTTATCTTTTGCTTTGTCGCGCGCATGAGCATCTTTCAACTCTTGTGCAATTTGTTCCAGCGCTTTCTTAATTGATTGCTGGCGCGACGTAGTGTAGTCGTCGCTAAAGCTCTGGTCTTCTATAGTACGTAACGCTTTTTCATAATACTGTCGGGCGGAACCTAACATCTGGCTTTCGTAAGCATGACGGCCCCGGCGTATTAAGGTTTCAATACTAATTTTCAGTTGCAACTTGGTCAAACGCTGATCTTCAACACTAAAAACATTGCTGTCTACCCGACCGCGGGAATGCTCATTGCGTAAAGTAGAACGTAAACGCTTGAGACCATTGATCATTGCTATGATTTGCTTGTTATTTTCCGGGATCTCAAAGTCTTCACTGATTAACGAGGTGTCGTTACGGTCAACACTTTGTATGCGCTCTTCGTAATCCTGTATTCGCGCCTTATAGTCTTTTGACGGTGATGCTGCGTTCATACCTTTAAGTATTTCGAACGCACGGCTATTAAGAACCACCAGCATGGATTTACCAATAGGGAAGAAGCTCGACATATGAATGAGATCTTCGATCTGTTCAAGCGAACTGCGAAAGCGCGCCATCTTCTTGCGCCGTTCCAGTTCTAAACGCTGTCTGTTCTGTTGTACCGCACCAACTATAATTGCCATTATTATTAGTAATATAATCAATGCGATGACAATGGTGTAAATCATATTACGCTCGTTAAGTTATAATTATTTTTCAGGGTAATGTTAAAGAGAAAACACCACCACCTAAGTGTCCATTATTTTTCAGCTCGATAAAACCTTTTTTATTATTTCGCTCATGGGCGCTTGCTATCATCTGAGCAAAGTATAGACCTAATCCCGTCCGGGATTGCTGAATATTCAGTTGCTGTATCGGCATCGCGGCGTTTTCCAGCATACTAGCAGGAAAACCATCGCCATTGTCGTGAACCATAATACGACATCCACCATCTTCGGTTATCTCTACTTTTATAAAGAGCTTATCGGCTGTGTAGCGCATTGCATTAATGATGATGTCATTAAGCAGATTAAAGATTAGGTCCCTGTCGAACCAGCCTGTTGCTGTTTCATCAATGTCGGTGCTGACAGCAATGTTCCGCTGCTCAAGATAGAGCTCATTGTTTAGCAACAGCTCTTCGACAAGTTCGTCGACGTGGTGTTGGTCGCTATTGAGTGGTAAAGCGTTATTGTCGTTGCGATAAAGCGTGAGCATTTGCATCAAACTTGAATTGATACGCTGAGCCTCATAATGGACTTTCGCCATTTTTTCTGTTGCACTGCTGTCAGCGACCTGTTCTGATACTTCTTCTATCATCTGAATGAGTAAGCACAGTGAATTTTTCATGTCGTGCACGGAAGAAGCCAGGACGGTTGAAAAATCAAATGCGGGTTGGGTCATAGATGACAGTTCCTGTGGTTCAAATAGAAGCCTGGGCAAAATACTGTTGCGATAGCTTTTATATTTGTCATAGTTATCAAGATTATTATAGTATTTTCTTATATCACATTTAGCAAACTAGAGTGGCACGTTCCTCAATGAAATTACAGCAGTTACGTTACATTGTTGAAGTAACAAATCATAACCTGAATGTTTCTGCTACGGCTGAAAGCTTATTCACCTCGCAGCCGGGCATTAGTAAACAAGTCAGAATGCTGGAAGACGAGCTGGGCGTGCAGATATTTGGCCGGACAGGCAAGCACCTGACTCACATAACGCCTGCAGGTAAAGACATAATAGCGGTTGCGCAGCAGGTTCTGGATAACGTTCAGTCGATTAAGACGGTTGCTGCAGAGCATACCTTGCCGAACCAGGGCAAGCTCAACATTGCGACGACCCATACTCAGGCTCGTTATGCGTTGCCGTCCGTTATTCAGCGATTTATTCAGCAATATCCAAAAGTCTCATTGCATATGCATCAGGGCTCTCCGGAGCAAATTAGTGAAGCGGCTGCGAAAGGGCGGGCAGATTTTGCTATTGCGACCGAGGCGCTGCATTTGTATCACGACCTTATTATGTTGCCTTGTTATCACTGGAACCGGTCTATTGTTGTGCCTAAATCACACCCGCTGACGCAACTGAGTAAGCTAACTATTGATGATATTGCTCAGTTTCCTTTGGTCACTTATGTGCATGGTTTTACCGGACGTTCCGAGTTAGATAAAGCTTTTGCCGATGCCGGGCATGAGCCAAAAATTGTCTTTACAGCAACCGATGCCGACGTGATAAAAACCTATGTCAGAATGGGATTGGGTATTGGGGTTCTGGCGAGTATGGCTTACGACCCGAAAGAAGATACCGATTTAGTGGCGATACCTGCAGAGCATATGTTTGCTCATAGTACGACTAAGATAGGTTTCCGGCGTGGAACATTTTTACGTACCTATATGTACGACTTTATTGAGAATTTTGCACCTCACTTAACGCGCGATAGGGTGCAAAAAGCTACTCAGCTAAAAAGTCAGGATGAGATTGATAAACTCTTTGATAGCTGTTCACTGCCGATGCGCTAAGCACCGGCAGCAGTGCCAACCGGTTAACATTCAATAATATTGACTGCCAAACCGCCACGGGCGGTTTCTTTGTACTTGGTTTTCATGTCGTTGCCGGTGTCCCACATGGTTTTAATCACTTTATCCAGAGACACTTTATGATCGCCTTCACCACGCATGGCTAAGCGGGCGGCATTAATGGCTTTAACCGAGCCCATGGCGTTTCGTTCAATACAGGGTACTTGTACTAAACCGCCCACCGGGTCGCAGGTTAAGCCCAGATTGTGTTCCATACCGATCTCTGCCGCATTCTCGACTCTTGACGGGTCACCGCCCATAAATTCGGCCAGGGCACCAGCGGCCATTGAACAGGCAACACCCACTTCACCCTGACAACCGACTTCAGCACCTGAAATTGAAGCATTTTTCTTATAAAGAATACCGATAGCAGCTGAAGTCAGTAAAAAGCGCACGACTGCATCTTCGTCCAGAGTTTCGATGAATCTGTCAGCGTAGCTCATTACCGCAGGAATAATGCCCGCGGCTCCGTTAGTCGGGGCTGTTACGATGCGCCCGCCTGCGGCATTTTCTTCGTTAACGGCTAAAGCGTATAAATCGACCCAGTCCATGACCTGCATGGCATCGCTGGATTTCTCTTTTTTCAGTCGCTGATATAAAGACGACGCGCGGCGACGCACTTTAAGTCCACCCGGCAGAATGCCTTCGGTAGTAATACCGTTTTTGATACTTTCCTGCATGGTGCGCCAAATCTTCATTAACCCGGCCCGAATATCCTCTTCACTGCGGAAGACTTTTTCGTTAGCCATCATTAATGAACTCATGCGCATGCCGTGCTCTTTGCAATGCGCCAGAAGGTCCGCAGCACTGTCAAACGGGTATAAAATAGGTTTAGACGACTGTTCTATCGCTTCTTCCAGCGTCTCATCAAAATCCTCATCGCGGACAATGAAGCCACCGCCGATAGAGTAATACAAGTCGCTGTAGATGATCTCACCGTCTTTTAGCAGCTTGAGTTCCATGGCGTTGGCATGTTTGGGCATGGTTTTGCGGCGGTGAAAAGTAATTGCGCCCTCGCTGGGAAAGGAAACTTCTTTTTCGCCAAGCAAATTCAATTTTTCAGTTTTACGTGTTTGCTCCAGAAAGTCTTCCACGCTGTCAGTGTCTACTGTTTCGGGAGTCTCACCGACCAGTCCCAGGATAACAGCTTTGCCGGTACCATGACCTTTACCCGTTTGGCCAAGTGAACCGAACAGTTCGACTTTTATGCCATCGGCGTTATTTAGATGCCCTGATTTCTTTGCGGCATGCAAAAATTCATAGGCTGCTTTCATCGGCCCTACAGTATGAGAACTGGAAGGACCAATACCAATTTTGTAGATATCAAAAACGCTGATCATATTTATCCTTACCTGTCGCGCATGCGTATTCTGTTTATTATAGTATTGTCGCACGATTCATGTGGGGGGAATCAAGTTTTAAGCAAAAATAAGTGGTCAGTTCAGTGGTCTGAAGTGATTTTTGCCGTCGGGCTGCAGTTGCTCTGATAACTCACGTAAAATACCGGCGGTTGCGCCCCAAATATTGCGATGTTGCCAGGGGATGAAATACACTCGGTCGTAGATAAACTTTCGAATACGGTAAACGTAATGGTTCCCATGATCGAGAATATCAGCCAGCGGTACTTCAAAAATCTCAGCGACTTCACTTTCCTCGGCAACCAGTGGCTGTTGCGGTGAGACAAAAGCCACGTAAGGTCGGATAATAAAATACGATAAGACAGGGTAGTCGTGTAAACGTCCTATGACTTCGACTTGACTGCGGGGTAAGCCGATTTCTTCTTCGGTTTCCCGCAATGCTGTATCCAGTAAGTCGCTATCAGTTTCGTCAAAGCGGCCTCCGGGGAAGCTGATTTGACCCGCATGCTTGCGCAATTTGCTGGAGCGCCGGGTAAGTATTAACGACAACCCATGCGGACGCTCAACAATTGGGATTAACACCGCTGCCGGACGCAAGCGTTTACGCAGAGGTTCATCAATTCTTCGCTCAACCGGCGGTGAAGGATAAAGACTAAAGCGACGAATAAAGTCTGCGCGAGTATTAATGGTCATGAAGTTAACACCGGCAGTATGCGTGACACTTTGTCTTTGGTTTCCTGGTATTCATCTGCTGCTGTTGAGTCCGCGACCAGACCTCCACCGGCCCAGCAATATAAGTGATCATTTTCGGCGAGCAGCGTGCGAATGGTAATGCTGGTGTCGCTACGACCGTGCTGAGAAAAGTAGCCCATACTGCCACAGTAGATACTACGGCGATGGGGCTCCAGCTCTTCAATAATTTGCATGGCCCGAATTTTCGGTGCGCCAGTAATAGAACCGCCCGGGAAAGCGCCGTTAAACAAACTTAATGCGGTACGGTCGGGTTGCAGTTTGCCAATAACTGTCGATACCAGGTGGTGAACCGCCGGAAAACTCTCTATGGCAAACAGGCTTGGCGTTTTGATGCTGCCCGGCTTACAGTTTTTACTGAGGTCATTACGCAGCAAATCCACAATCATCAGGTTTTCTGCGCGATCCTTTTCTGAGGTTAACAGAGCCTGCTGACTAGCCTGATCTTTAAGCGAATTTTCAAACCGCGAACGCGTGCCTTTAATGGGTTTTGTTTCTACCAGTCCCTTGGCGTCGGTTAGCAGAAAGCGTTCCGGCGACAGGCTCAGAATAGCGCTGCCGGGAAGGCGCATAAAGGCAGAAAACGGTGCTGAATTCGCTTGTCGTAATTTAAGGTAAGCGGACCATTCACTGCCTTGATAACGGGCTGAATACCTTTGCGCTAAATTAATTTGGTAGGCATCTCCGGCCAGCAGGTAGTTTTGCACGGCCTTAAATTTCTCGGTGTACTGCTGCTCGCTCATATTGCTTTGCCAGTCGCTTAGCAATTGAAAAGCGTCGGGCTTTTTTGTTGCTACTGGCTGTTCCCAGAATTCTCGAAGCTCTTCTGACCCTTCTATTGGTGCAACTAACCAGATCGCGTTGCTCTGCCTATCGATAATCAACGCCTGGCTGTAGTAGGCCAGTACTGCATCGGGAGACTGATAGATGTCTGCATTAAACTCAGGTATGACTTCCAGCGAACGGCCATGGTCATAGCCGACAGCCCCGGCAAACCCGCCCTGAAAAGGCAGTTCAGCAGGCCCCGAATAATTACCTGATAACTGATTCAATTGCCCGGCATAACGGCAAAGCTCGGCTGCGTCTTCGGGGGCTGGCGGTAGTTCTAAAGGAGCGTCTGTTGATACATTTAACTTGCCTGCTTTGCAGTTTAAAATCAGTTCTGGCTGTCGGAAGATAATATCGTAGGCACAGTTCTGGTGGCTTTGCGCGGCAGAGTCCAGTAATAGAGCGTAGCTTTCATGCTGACAACGCTGAAATAACTCAATAGCTGAGGCTTCGCAATCAAGTTTTATCGCACAGAGATCCGGGAAAACACTCACATCATGCTCGCAATTCAGGCTGGTTATTCATTACCAATATACTATCACAGCAAATATTCGCCGGTCAGTGGCACTGGTCAGTTGTTAGCGAAAACGCTATTATAGCGCCACGCAAAAGTTAACCAAGAGGCAGTTCCATGACCACCATTCGTCAGGCCGATTTTATTGACAGTATTGCCGATGCGTTGCAGTACATTTCTTATTATCACCCACTGGACTTTATTAAAGCACTGGACGAGGCATACCAGCGTGAAGAGAGCGAAGCGGCGAAAAACGCCATTGCTCAGGTGCTGACTAACTCGCGTATGTCTGCGCAAGGGCACCGTCCAATTTGCCAGGACACCGGTATTGTCACCTGCTTTGTGAAAGTGGGCATGGGCGTGCAATGGGATAAAACCGACCTGACCGTTCAGCAAATGGTGGATGAAGGTACTCGCCGTGCTTATAACAACCCGGACAACCCCTTACGAGCATCTATTGTGGCTGACCCGGCGGGCGCTCGTAAAAACACTGGCGATAACACGCCAGCTGTGGTGCATATTGATATGGTGGCGGGCAATGAAATTGAAGTGATGATTGCCGCTAAAGGTGGTGGTTCTGAGAATAAATCGAAAATGGCCATGTTAAACCCCAGCGATTCGATTGCCGATTGGGTTGTTGAAACCTTGCCGAAGATGGGCGCTGGCTGGTGTCCGCCGGGTATGCTGGGTATAGGTATTGGTGGTACAGCGGAAAAGTCTGCGGTATTGGCAAAAGAATCTTTAATGGAGTCTGTCGATATCCATGAGCTTATTGAGCGCGGCCCGCAGAATGCCGAAGAAGAGCTGCGTTTAGAAATTTTGAACCGCGTTAACGCATTAGGTATTGGTGCTCAGGGTTTGGGAGGTTTAACAACGGTGCTGGATGTGAAGATTAAGTCACTACCAACCCACGCAGCCTCTAAGCCTGTCACTTTAATTCCGAACTGTGCAGCCACCCGTCACGTTCACTTTACGTTAGACGGCAGCGGAGCAGCAGATTTAACCCCGCCGAAACTGGAAGATTGGCCGGATGTGACTTTTGAGCTGGGTGATGATGCCCGCCGTGTGAACCTGGATGAAGTGACCAAAGAAGACATTCAGGACTGGAAAATGGGTGAAACCGTGCTCTTGTCCGGTAAGTTGCTGACCGGTCGTGATGCGGCGCACAAACGCATTAAAGGTATGCTGGATAACGGTGAAGAGCTGCCAGTTGATTTCAACAACCGCTTTATTTACTACGTAGGGCCGGTAGATCCTGTGGGTGATGAAGTTGTTGGTCCGGCAGGTCCTACAACCTCTACGCGTATGGATAAATTCACTGACCAAATGTTGGAAGAAGCCGGTATTATTGGCATGGTCGGTAAAGCAGAGCGTGGACCTGAAGCGGTGGAAAGTATTCGTAAGCACAAAGCGGTTTACCTGATGGCCGTCGGTGGTGCCGCGTATCTGGTCGCTAAAGCTATTAAAAAATCCCGGGTTGTGGCTTTTGAAGACTTGGGTATGGAAGCCATATACGAATTTGAAGTGGAAGACATGCCGGTAACTGTTGCTGTGGATAGCGACGGTCAAAACGCGCATACCCAAGGGCCTGCTATCTGGAAAGCGAAAATTGCTGACCTCAATGAAAAATTAGGAGCTTAATGATGTCGCTGGCACTGTGGCAATGGATGGCAATAATTGGAGTGCCGGTTGTGACTGTCATTACGGCGTTGTTGTTGCTTTGGCAACAGCAGCGCCGTTTGCGTTTACAGGCAGAACAACAAAATGCGGCACTGGAGCAAGACGCGGACATTCTTCGTGAGCGCGTCGATGAACTTCAGCATGAGGTGTATGAAAAAGACAGCCGTCTGCGTGAAACTCTGGCTAGATCTGAGCATGAGCAGAAAACCGCAGAAGAAAAGCTGAACCTACTGAAGGTTAGCGAAGAACGGCTGACCCAGCAGTTTGAAAATTTAGCCAACCGTATTTTTGATGAGAAGTCCAAAGGGCTGCAGCAACATCATCAGCAGTCGTTGCAGGCAACATTAGAGCCGTTCAAACAGCAAATTGATGCGTTTAAAAAGCAAATCACCCAGCAATACACGGATGAAACCAAAGAGCGTTCTGCCTTAAAAAATGAAGTGATGTCGCTTAAGGACTTAAATCGCCAAATGGCGTCTGAAGCTGAAGCCTTAACCCGGGCATTAAAAGGTGACACCAAGCAGCAAGGTAACTGGGGCGAAGTGGTACTGGAGCGTATTCTGGAGCAGTCCGGGTTACGTGAAGGGCACGAGTATCAGACACAGGAGCATCACCGCGATGAAGACGGTAAGTCGTTCAAGCCGGATGTGATTGTGCATTTGCCGAATAAAAAAGACGTGATTATCGACTCGAAAGTCAGTTTGTCGGCCTACGAGCGGTACTTCAACTCTGATGACGATACAGAACGCGAACGGGCGTTAAATGAGCACGTTCAGTCGCTGAAGCAACACATAAAACAGTTGGGTAAAAAGAGCTACCATCAACTGGAAGGGTTGCGTACGCTGGATTATGTATTGATGTTTATTCCGATTGAGCCGGCATTTTTGCTGGCTGTTGATCGTGACCCGGAGCTTATCCGGCTGGCGCTGGACAACCAAATTATGCTGGTTAGCCCTACGAATTTACTGGTTGCCCTGCGTACCGTTCACAATATCTGGCAGTATGAGTATCAGAACCAGAATGCTGAGAAAATAGCGACCGATGCGGCACGTTTGTACGACAAGTTTGTGGGCTTTGTGGAAGACTTAGAAAAAATTGGTAACGGCTTACAAACTCTGGATAACCGTTATCAGGAAGCTATGAAGAAGCTGAGTACCGGGCGCGGTAACCTTATTGGTCGGGTCGATAAGTTCCGCCAGATGGGAGTTCAAACCAATAAGCGATTAAACCCGGATTACCTCGACTCCGATGAAACAGGTCAGGAAGGTATTGAATCTGATGATGCTAATAAGAAAAACGACTGAGCCCAGGCTCAGTCGCTTACTTTTATCAACTTAATGCACTGCGACGATAATGATCAACCCACAGTGAGGTTGCTCCACAAACCGCCAGCGGCATAATAATCAGGTTAATCAGCGGTATCATAGTCAGCACGGTTACCCCGAATCCAAACCCTAGTGTTTTACTGCGCTGTTGGTGTAATTCAGACCGCATACGCGGAAACGACAGTTTGTGATTATCGAACGGGTAATCTAAGTATTGTATCGACATCATCCAGCAGACAAAGATATACCAAAGTACCTGTCCAATTACCGGAATAACGAGCGATAACAGAAAAAAGCCAAGTGCTCGGGGAATGTAATACATGAGTTTCTGCATTTCCCGTTTTAAAGTCCTTGGAATGTCTTTAAACAATCCTAAGAATCCCTCGTCTCCTAAGCTTTCGCCGCTTTCATAGCGTTCCACTTTTTCCGCCAGAAGCCCGTTAAAAGGGGCTGCAATTAAATGCATGATGGTGCTAAAAATAAACGAGAAGAGCGCAATAATGGTAATAACCGCCAGTGGCCATAAAATAAACTCCAGCCATTGGAAAAAGTCGGGCAACCAGCTCATAAAGCGGTTCAGCCAATAGTCGACTTCGCCATACAGCCAGGTGAAAGCAAGTGAGAACAGGATAAAGTTGGTCAGAATAGGCACCACAACATAGCGACGCAGACCTTTGGTTCGGATAAGTTCTAAACCGCGTCCTATGTAAGCTAATCCCGAGTTGCTGTAGGCTGCTTTTTGCATGAAAACTCCAGAGGTTTTAATTTGCTTAGTATAATAAGGCAATACAATGGCAATGTGCGGGCTAAATTGTTACAAATGGCTACCGGATCTGCTAGAGTCTTGTGATAATAAACCGTCGTATTAAATTGATAATAAAAACAACTGAATGCGCCTAAAACACATCAAATTAGTTGGCTTCAAATCCTTTGTGGATCCAACCAAAGTTCCCTTTCCTGACCAAATGACCTGCGTCGTTGGTCCGAACGGCTGTGGCAAATCCAATGTGATTGATGCCGTGCGCTGGGTGCTGGGTGAAAGTTCAGCAAAAAACTTGCGTGGCGATGCCATGAGCGACGTGATTTTTAATGGCTCCAGTGCCCGTAAGCCGGTCTCTCAGGCCAGTGTCGAACTGGTTTTTGATAACAGTTCGGGACGTATTCAGGGCGAGTACGCGGCATTCAATGAAATTTCGGTTAAGCGCCTGGTGACCCGTGACGGCCAGTCTAATTACTTTTTGAACGGCAGTCGTTGTCGTCGCCGTGATATTACCGATTTATTTCTGGGAACCGGGCTGGGTCCGCGCAGTTACGCCATCATTGAGCAGGGCATGATTTCCCGCCTGATTGAATCACGTCCGCAGGAACTGCGGGTGTTTATTGAAGAAGCCGCAGGCATTTCAAAATACAAAGAACGTCGCAAAGAAACTGAAAACCGGATGCTGCATACACGCGAGAACCTGGAGCGCTTGAGTGACGTTCGCGAAGAGCTGGGTCAACAGTTGGAGAAGCTGGAGCGTCAGGCCGCGGCTGCCATTCGTTACAAGGAGTTGAAAGCCAGTGAGCGTAAATTTAAAGGTGAACTGCAGGCCCTACGCTGGCTGAAACTGGATAATCAACGACAGCAGTTGCAGACACAATACGCCGAACAACAAACCGAGCTTGAACGCTGGCAGGCACAGCAAAGTGGTGATGAGCGCGGCGCTATTGAACTGAAAGAACAGGCAGAAGAAGCGCGCGACCGGGTTGAACAGTCGCAGGAAAAGATGTTCTCGGTGGGGAATGAAATTACCCGTATTGAACAAACTCTGAAACATCAGCAAGAGTTAAAAGAGCAACGCAACCAGCGGCAACAGCAGTTAAATGAAGAAATAGAACAGCTTAATGAGCAGTTGGCGGATGATCGCTTGCAAAGAGAACAACTGGAAGAACAGCAGCTGATGCTGGAGCCACAACTGGAGCAGGTTGAAGAACAGCTGGAAAGCGTGGCTGAACAGTCTCAGCAAGCTAATGAGAAATGGCGTCAGTGGCAGCAACAACAACGACAGCAGCAACAGCAGCAACGCGATGTCGAAAAACAGCAACAGCAGGCGCAACTTAAACTGCAGCAGCTGAAACAGAGCCAACAATATGCGTTGCAACAAGTGGAGCAATTTCACAGCCAGCAACAAGAGTTGCAGCAACAGGAACAAGCATTATCTGTTGACGAGAACGAACAGGCCCTGGTCGAGCTAAAACGTCAGCTGGAGCAGGAAGAAACTCGGTATCAGCACAGTAAGCAGCAACTGCAGGCTCTGCAGCAAGGGTTTAAAGAACAGCAGCAACAACACCGACAGAATCAGCAGCAACAATATAAAGCTCAGGCTCAGTTAACAGCCATTGAGCAACTGTTGGAAGGAAAGCAAAATAACGACAGCCGCAGTGAAAAATGGTTACAGCAAAACTATCCAGACAGCTTGAAGGTAAAGGAGTTACTGCAGGCTGAAAGTGGCTGGGAAATGGCGGTTGAGCAGCTGGCTTACGACTGGCTGGATGCCGTGGTTCTGGAACAAGCTCCGGAAGAATTGAAAGCGGTTTCTGGGGTGAAGCTGGTGTGGCCTGTGAGTGGACAAGAGCCTGAAAACTGGTCTCTGGCCAGTAAGGTCAAAGGTCCGTTACGTTATTGGGCGCCGTTGCAGCAGTGTCTGGCGATTGAACAGGATGCTGATGCGAAGCAGCAGTTACAACAAAGCAATGCCAGTTTTGCGGTATCAAAAACCGGCCATTGGTATTGGCAGGACGGTTTTATCGCGGCTCGAGTTGACGAAGATAACAGTGTTCTTCATTTGCAGACACAGCGCCAAAATTTACTAGAACAACTGCAAGTGCTGGCTTCCAGGTTGTCTGAAAGTGAAACGCAGCTGGAGCAAACTCAGACGCAGGTTGAGCAGGCACAAGAGCAACTGGAGCAGGTCAATGAGCAAGTTCAACAGACCCGTAACCAGCAGGGTAAAGTCGAAGAGCGATTGCAGTGGAATATGCAGCAGGCTGAGCAAATACAGCAGCAATTAACGAACGTGCAAGATAAGCAGCAAGAGCAACAACTGCATGCTGAAAGTTCGGCAGAGCAGCAACAGCAAATTGAAATGCAGCTGGAAGAGTTTGAATCGATGCTGGAACAAACTGAGCAGGTTGATGAAGACTTTGGCGAACAATTGGAATCTAAAGTTCGTGCCGAAGATGAACAGTTGCAGCAACTGCGCAGTCAACAGCAACAGATGACACTGCAACAGCAGAATTTACAGGCTCAGGCCGCGCAGTTGCAGAAGTTACTGCAACGCAGTGAACAACGCTACCAGCAACTTTTGCAGGAACGAAGTGAGCAGCAGACTGCAGACACGGATGAAAATGAAAGTGCACTCGATGAACAGTTAACCGAGCTGCTGGATAAGCGTGGTGAAGTTGCGGAACAATTGCAGGAACAACGTCAGCAATTGTCGCGGTTAGAGCACGATTTGCAACAAATAACTCAGGGACAATCTGCAATTCAGGTCAAAATAGGCCAGGCCAAAGAGGCTATGCAAAGTACTGAAATTGAACAGGTTAAGCTTCAGGAACGCAGTCAGGCCGTACTGGAAACGCTGGCTGAAACAAGCCTTACATTGAAAAATATACTGGAAGAGCTCTCTTCCGACGCTGATGAAAAGCAGTGGCAGCAAGAGCTTGAGTCAATACAAAATAAAATAAAACGCTTAGGCGCTATTAACCTGGCGGCAATTGATGAAGCCGAAGCGCAAAGAGAACGTAAACAGTACCTCGACCAGCAAGTGGATGATCTATCATCGGCGCTAGACACTTTAGAAGCGGCGATTCGTAAGATTGATAAGGAAACGCGACATCGGTTTAAAACCACTTTTGATGCGATAAACCATGATTTACAAATTCTGTTTCCGAAAGTTTTTGGTGGTGGCAGTGCCACGCTCGAACTTACCGATGATGACTTACTGGAAACCGGGGTTACCATCATGGCAAGGCCACCGGGCAAGAAAAACAGTACAATTCATTTGCTTAGCGGTGGAGAAAAGGCACTGACCGCATTATCATTGGTATTCGCGATATTTCGCTTGAATCCGGCACCTTTTTGCCTGTTAGATGAGGTTGATGCGCCATTAGATGATGCCAACGTAGGACGGTTCTGCCGTCTGGTGAGTGAAATGTCGGAATCGGTGCAATTTATTTATATAAGTCACAATAAAGTGGCAATGGAAATGGCTACCCATCTGGCAGGGGTAACAATGCAGGAAGCGGGCGTTTCGAGATTGGTAGCGGTTGATGTTGAACAGGCTGTGGCGATGACAGACGCCGGATAACAAAATAAGCTTGATGGAGCAAAAATGGGCAGTTTACAAATAACCCTCAGTATTCTTGGGATCCTGGCAATCGCAGGTATTGTTGCGCATGGCGTATGGAAGATACGTAAAGGTAACCAGCAACAACGGCAGCGTGAACAACGGGTTGCAGAAAATCGTCAGCAGCAATCGTCCGGTTTTGATGACGACGGCATTGGCGAAGTTCGGATTTTAAAGAAAGAGAGTTCAGATGACGGCTTTAACCATGACCAAGCCGTTGAACCAAAAGCAAAAACATCGTCGCACAGTAATGTGAAAACACAGGACAATGATGCCGAGGCTGTCGAGCAAATGTCGATGGACCTTAGCAATGATGACGATATGTCTGACTCATTACCCTCTATGCGTGTCAGCAATGATGAAAAGGTTGAAGTAGAGCAAACTGAGCTTAAGTTTGATGGGGATGTTCCTTCAGAGCCTGATGACTCTTATAAAAGTGCCGCCGAACAGAGCTCTTTGCAAGAGTCGGAGCAGGAGCTTGAGCAAGAACCTGAACCTGAAACAGAAGTCAGTGCAGATACGACTGATGATTTTGAATCAGCTCCGGAAGAAGTTATTGCGTTACATGTTAAAGGGCCGGTACAGGGCGCAGTGTTGTTGCAAATGATGACCGAGCTGGGCTGTAAATTTGGCGAACTGGGTATTTTCCACCGCTATGAAAACACCGCAGGCACCGGCCCCATGATTTTTAGTGTCGCCAACATGTTCAACCCCGGCACGTTTGACCTGGATAACATGGAAAACTTTGAAACCGAAGGCGTCGCGTTTTTTATGGCCTTACCCATGAAATTTGACGGTCAGCAGGCCTTTAATATGATGTTGAATGCGGCTAAAAAGCTCGCTACCGAAATTCCTCAGGGGCAGGTTTTGGATGGCCAGCGCCAATTATTGACCCGCCAGTCTATTCACGAAGCACGCCAGCGTATTCGTGAATTTGAACGTAAACACTCAGCTTAATTACAGGTCACTATGAATCAGTCTGTTCACCAGCGCATGCAAGAGCTGGAGCAATTACTTAATCGTTACAACCAGGAATATTATGAGAATGACGAACCATCAGTGCCGGACGCTGAATATGATCGTCTTTTTCGGGAACTGAAAACTCTGGAAACTGAACACCCGGATTTAAAAAGTGCCCAGTCTCCGACTATGAAAGTGGGTGGTAAACCCTTAGGTCAATTTAGAAGTGTTGAACACGAAGTTCCGATGTTGTCACTGGATAACGCTTTTTCTGTCGATGAGTTTGAAGCTTTTAGCAAGCGCGTTGAACAGCGGCTGGATACCAATCAAACTGTGACTTTTTGTTGTGAGCCGAAGCTTGATGGCGCTGCGGTCAGTTTACTCTATGAAAATGGCCTGTTAGTGCGTGGCGCAACCCGTGGCGATGGACAAAGCGGTGAAGATATTACCGAGAACGTTAAGACCATACGCAATGTGCCGCTAAAGCTCTCTGGCGATGTTCCTGAGCGACTGGAAGTACGGGGTGAAGTGGTTATGCCATTGGGAGCTTTTGAGCGCTTTAATGAGCAGGCCCGGCAGCGCGAAGAAAAGGTCTTTGCTAACCCCCGAAATGCGGCGGCAGGCAGTTTACGTCAGTTAGACTCCAGAATTACCGCAAAACGTCCTTTGCACTTTTATGCTTACAGTCTTGGGTTAATATCAGAAACCACACAACTTCCCGACAGTCATCACCAGCGTTTGTTACAGTTGAAAGACTGGGGACTGCCGGTGAATATTGAAATAAAGACGGTAGACTCGGTGCAGGGTTGCGACGATTACTACGAAGCTATTTTGGCCCGCCGGGATACCTTAAATTACGATATTGATGGCGTAGTTTTTAAAGTGGATTCTATTCGCTTGCAACAAGACTTAGGCTTTGTCGCACGTGCGCCGCGCTGGGCTATTGCACGTAAGTTTCCCGCGCAGGAACAACTGACGACCATTACCGGAGTTGACTTCCAGGTTGGCCGTACCGGCGCGATAACGCCGGTTGCGCGCTTAGAGCCGGTTAATGTGGGCGGCGTTACAGTATCTAATGCGACTTTGCATAATGCGGATGAAATTGAACGACTGGGTGTGCGTATCGGCGACTGTGTCAGTATTCGCCGCGCGGGTGACGTGAGTGTCACCCTGAATTTAACTGTTTCAAATAGAGCTCAATCAGACTTTCAAATGGCAGCATAGGTGTAGCAGTAATGTCTAATTATAAATTTAACGATAACCAAATCGCCATTATTGAGAAACTGGAACTTAATTCAGATTTATCTGACATAGAGAAGCTCTTCTCTATAAACCATCCTAGCGCTGAACAGTTGGAAACACTGCTTAAAGTCGCTAACGCTCTTTACAGATCTGGTCATCCTATTATTGAGGACAAGGTTTACGACGATTATTTGGATGATTTCAAAACTTTAGATCCTGACAACCCATTCCTATCAAATGTGGAACCCGAAGTTTTAATAGATAGCAAGACAGTTCGCTTACCGAAGAGAATGCTGTCGACTGATAAGGCTTATTCTTTCGAAGAAATCAAAAAATGGACTGAAAGAATTAAGAAGGCTGCTTCGGAAATCGATTTTGACCAAGAGTCAATAGAGATAAAGGTTACCCCAAAGCTGGATGGTTATGCTGCATATGATGATGGCACGAGACTTTATACCCGTGGGGATGGAACAAGAGGTCAAGATATTACTCGTGCATTTAAGCGAGGATTAAAAGTTGCAAATAATGCGGGAAGAGGTTTAGGCCCTGGCGAAATCGTAATCAAAAAGAGTTATTTCGACAAAGTGTTGAGTGACAAGTTTGAGAACTCTCGAAATATCCAGGCAGCGATTATTTCTGAAAAGAAAGTCGATGAAGATGTTCAAAAGGCAATTGATGATGGTGCTTGTGTTTTCTACCCATTTTCTGAATTAACCAAGTGGCTAGGTAGTATTGATAAGTTATTGTCAGACTTCGAGAGTATTTTTGAAAAAATCTGGAATGCAGTTGATTTTGATATCGATGGATTAATTTTGGAATCAACGAATTCGCCGCTCAAAGAGCACATGGGTGCTACGAGAAAGTTTCATCGGTGGCAAATCGCATTTAAAGTGAATGCTGAGTCAGCAGAAGTCGAAGTATTAAAAGTCGTTCCTCAAACTTCGAGAACAGGACGAGTTTCACCGGTTGCCGAATTACTCCCGACAAAACTTAGTGGAGCTACTTTAAGTAGAGTAACTGTTCATCACTATAATATGGTGAAGACAAACGGAGTAGGGCCTGGCGCAATCATTAAGCTAGTTAGAAGTGGTTTGGTCATTCCAAAGATCGAAGCTGTTATTCATCCTACCGAGCCTGAGTTGCCTCAGAGTTGCCCTAGTTGCAATGCCCATCTTATTTGGGAAGGTGACCATCTGATTTGTCCAAATAAATCGGATTGCCCTGCTCAAACAGAAAATACTTTGATTCATTTTTTTAAGACTTTAGGTAACGTAGATGGTTTTGGGCCTAAGGTAATTGAAAAAATCACCAATCACGGTATTAAGCATATCCATGAAATTTACCAGATACCCAAACATGAATTTGTTGAGTTCGGATTTGGGGATAAAACCTCGCAGAACCTCGTAGATCAACTCCGAGCAAGCAGAGAAATTGAAATTGAGGATTGGAGGTTTCTTGCTGCTTTCGGAGTGAGTCGTCTTGCTGGCGGTAATTGCGAAAAATTGCTTCAGCATCATTCCATAGTCGAGCTCTTCGATGTATCGGTTGAGGAAATGGTTAAAATTGATGGTTTTGCACAACTGAGTGCTGAGGCTATTGTCGAAGGCTTAGCAAACATCAAGGAAGAATTCTTTAAGGTCTATGAGCTTGGTTTTAACTTAAGCATTACACCTAAGGTGTCTGACAGAGAAAATTCAGATTCACCTATTGCTGGAGCAGTTATTGTTTTTACCGGCTCCATGCAACAAGGCTCTCGTAATGACATGGAAAAGCATGCAAAATCACTCGGGGCTAAAGTTGCAAAATCAGTCACTGGAAAAACTAAATACTTAGTGGCAGGTGACAAAGTTGGTGAAACAAAAATTAATGCAGCGCGTGACAAAGGTGTGACCGTGCTGACTGAACAAGAATACCTTAACTTAATTAGATAATGTAACGTGGAAAGCCTGGCGATACTGGAGTTACCAGCGGGGATAAGGAGCAACGCATCTGAGCGCGTGGATACGGACATCAAACGCCGTACTCGCGTTGCGACTTCATGCCCAAATGATTGAGTCGAACCATCGACGACAGCGACAACGAAGCATGCAGAAGAACGTGAAGTAGTATTCCTCTATGATGCAGACCGAAGATCCTCGGCAGAATTTACAGAAAGAAACCTCTAACGTAAGCGTGGCATAACCCAGGCAGCTAGCTTTTTTGATACTCGAAGGACGAGCCCAGTCAAGTCAATTATTGCCTTAGTTAGAATTCCTCGCTATTTTAATACTCTAATTCCATTCATGGTCGAAACAACGGCTAGAGAATGCGCGCTGGCACTTTATACAAAGGTTAGGGAATGGGGCCGCGAAATGGGATACTCAGATAAGCAAATAGAAGAATTTAGTAATAAGTATCGCCAGATTATTAATGAATTTGACAGTTTGATGTTAAATACAGTCGCATCTGGCCAGCAGCAAGAAAGTGCCAAAGTGCGCGAATATCTTTTGCACGGAGTTTCGCGGAGGCTCAGCGTTATTAAAAAATCTATTGAGAATATATTCAACGGATTTCCGCTAGACGCAAAACGTCCTTTGCGGCGTGGCGATTTATATGACGTTCAGATCAATATGCACGCTTACGTTATAAATCTTTACGGGATTTTTGATAATTGGGCTTGGGCGTTTGTGTACAGACACGGACTGCTTGAAAATCTTGGAGGGAAACATCGTGTTGGCATGTTCAAAAAAGGCATGCTTACGCATTTTCCGAACGAAATTTCTGAATATTTAAAGGAGCGGGAGCTGGGAAAATGGCATGAAGATTATTTAAAGTCTTTCCGTGACGCATTGGCACACAGAATACCATTGTATATACCGCCATCGATGCTTACCCCCGAAGAGGGAGACCGCTATCAAGAACTGGATGCGCAAAAAATGGGTCTGATCAATGTGATGGACTGGGAAAGGCTAAATCAAGTCGAGCATGAGCAAGAAAGTTTAGGTAATCCCTGTTTCTATTTTCTCCACTCTTTTGAGGGAGAAAAGCCAAAGCCAATTTTGATGCATCCGCAATTATTATCTGATGGGTTGGCCATTGCGGAGTTTGGGGATCTATTTATGAAGCATTGGGAGAGTGTCGCCTAACAATCAGCAGCAGCGGAAAAAACTACGTGCCGCCAAACTTTGTTTGGGGTCACTGCGCTTCAACCGCCCGCACATTGAGGCATTGGTATCACAAATGGAGATCACGATGAAAACTGAAAACGACGTTTTTCCGGTCATATCGGATAAGCAAATTGCGGCAGGCAGCGGCCAGAGGAATCTATACTGTCCTGAGTGTGGCTGTATCAATACTCACGTTGAGGCACCATATTTGAAAATTGGCGATAGTTGGCATGGTAATGGTGAAGTCGCCATTACACCACTATGGAGTGAATGCGGCTCGAAATGGGAAGTTTGCATTGGATTCCATAAAGGCGATGCCCCGATATTCGTGCGTGTTAATGAATCCTGCAAATCTAAATAGCCCGCAATGTTTAACAAGCCAAGCGAGCAGGATGTATTTTGCTGTCGCTTCGTCCATTGGGGGTAGGTTGTTGGTTGTTCTAGTTCAGCGCATAACAATTGACTCCAAAGGACGCTCCGGTTGGCTGCGTCTCTGATAACAGGAATTAGAAGGTAAAGCATATGGACATTTTGCTCGGTATCATTGGAATATTGGCCCTTGGCTTTTTTGTTAATGTGGTGCTGAAACAAACCTACAATTTTATTTTCTACCTCGGCCGGAAGCCTTTCTTATGGGGTTTAGTATCGGTAGCCGTCGGCGGCCTTCTTTGGTTTGTCTCCGCCGCGTTCAACTGGTCAGTGTCAATCCCAGGATGGGCGTCAGTGATCGCATTTTTCATGAACCTTCCTCCTCGCTCCACGCCCGAGTCAAGAATGCAGGCCAATGAAATATATGCTGAAGCGGGGTTAAAACACGGTGCACTTTTATACCGGATCGGCCTTGGTGGCTTCGTCGTATCAAGTGTGGTCGGCTGGGTTGTTTTCTATGGTCAGTCTTGCACTAGCGCAGGAAAGTGCAGTGGTTTTTTCTAGCACTTCTAACAATGGAGTTAAGTATGTTGCGGCCCTGTCGAGTCTCCACGGGACGCGCTAAAGCGTGCTCCTTATTGCTGTCGTTACAAGTCAGAGAAATCATGAATATTGATTTTAGAGAGAACCCATAAAGATTGAACGAGCCTATGAAGGGTGCAATTTCGAGTAATGGTATTAAACTAGGGAAAGTGCCTGACGGTAATTTTCGCTGCGAATCGGTCCACAAAGCCGGCGGTAGCTCTACGGGGGTTTGAGGAAAACTTTACAGTCATTTTCCGGAATGGTGACCCTCGATTTTCCGCATGTCCGGTGCTAAGGATTATTTTGAATAAGGAGGAGAACTTGTCATGGCGGCAAAGGCGGATCAATATCAGGCAAGAATTCAGTAGGGCTATAGAACAATTGCGCCCGGACATGGGAGCTAAACAATAAGCCACATCTTATGAGTAGACCCCGTATTCCAAGCGCGCAATCAAATCCAGAACGGCCTGAGTGTTAGCGTGGTTGTCTAGC
>NZ_DF266791.1:301864-355188 GCF_000320945.2 Idiomarina sp. 28-8 | reverse complement strand
TTATCGATGAAATCGGTTATTTACCCTTCGGACGTGAAGAAGCGAATCTGTTCTTTAACGTCATAGCCAAGCGTTATGAGCACGGCAGCGTTATTGTTACCAGTAACTTACCGTTCTCACAATGGTCAACGGCCTTCGCTGACGACCAGACGCTGACAGCGGCACTGCTCGACCGGTTACTGCATCATGCACACATCGTGCAGATTGCCGGAAACAGCTATCGGTTACGAGGGAAAAAAACGGCCGGAATAGTACCGGTAACGAATCAGCAGATTAATGAGTAAACCGCTAAGGGTGGGTCAATTTTACTTTACCGCTAAGTGGGTCAAAATTAGATTACCGTTGACAAGCATATTAATAGGACGTTCATGCCCAAGACCACGGACTTTTTTAGTCATCCACTCGACAGCTGCTTTGCGATCACCCTCAAATAGATCGGTTGCTCGGGAGAACACCTCTATGAGGCTGTACAGCCGATTACTTTCATTCATGGTAAAGCGACCATCTCTCTTTCGACGCTGGAAGGTTGTTGAGGGGATACGGAGCGTATCACGCATGCTTGCCTGGGTTACCCCCATCAAGGAAGACAACAAGTAGAGAACTTTTATCGGGAGCCCCTTCATGACTTGTTCGCGCAGTTGAGCGTCCTCGTTTGGAAGACCCAGTTCCGCCCAAATATTTGGAGGCCATGAAACTGGGATGTATTCACGCAGCTCCATAAAAACTCCAGTTGGTTAATTGTGAATGTGCTACACAAATAAAAGTAGCACAGGTTTAGTTGAATTCCTTCCACATATACAGACCTGCGAAGCTAACGGAGGATGGCTCTGGTGAGGTTTTGAAAAGCAGAAAGTCAGCCAGGAAAAGGACTCTGGTGAACGAGAGAGGCCTAGTTGGAATAGATAGATTCCTAGCTCAGAGTAAAATGGGTTTTCAATAGAGCTAGTGATGATCTTTAAGAAGGTCCCTGCGACTTAAGCGAGGGAAGCTTTTGAAGCTCTGAAATCGTTTCCAGCATTGAATCGAGTGCGTCCTTGTCACTCATTTCCCTCGACTTATAGCTATCAGCTATTTTAAATATTTGCTGAAGTCTAACTTTAACTGGTGTCGACTCCTTGCAGTCATCGATTTGCTCAGATGAGCCTGGGAAATTGATTTCATTTGCCAAGTGAACATATCTCGACAATGTGTCATTCGACGCGTGCATGGTAATTTTACGGCAAGCGGTAGCAGCCACTGTTAAAATGTTCTGGAAACTGCCAGCAGCAGACAGTTTGCGTAGCTCCTTGGCTACAGTCAATGTTATGAACCTGTGGCGAAAAGAGTGATTCGTGACGTGTCTCAGGTCCCGGCAGTATTTACTCCCGTTGATAACTTTTTTTGCGTAGTTTTTTAGGTAGGAAGCTTTCAGTTCTGCTCCGCTTCTTGAGTCCACGAAAATGGAATCGTGAGTAATATTCGGGAAAGTTCGTTCTATGAGGTTTATGTGCCAAAGTACAATTTGTAGATCATCCTGCGACACTCTGACTTCGCGTGTTCTCCCTCGGTATTTACCCTTCATAATTGGGATATCTCTAATGACAGGGGTCTTATTAGTATCCAAAAGGGATTCGGCGGCTTTTTTTATCGATGACCGACTTATTTTATGAACTTCAGTAATTCTCGACCCGGTAATCTCCAGCAATGTTGTGAACGCCTGCCATCGAGTAAGCAAGAACTCATCGATCTCAGGGTGAAAAGTCGTACAATTGATCGCATCTAGCCATTTTTCTAATTCATAATCTCGGATGTATTCTATCCCTGCATCGATATGAATAAGTCCTTCAAGGCAATGGTGTGTCAGATATGTGATCTCGCGGTGTCCTTTCTTAAACTTCTTTTCTTCCATGTGTACTTTGTAATCAGCCGTCGCGTCGCTTTCAAATGTCGCCAAAATATCTTCTGGATGGCGGTCAGAAACGAAAGATATGTACTGAAGAGCCAATCTGACGTGAGAGATGATTGTTGAGTCTGTTACGCCCCTATCTTTTAGGCAGTCAACGAATTCGTAGAGGGCGCTATCATCGACCTCGCGAATAGTGAGGTTTTCATCCTCCAAGAATGCGCAGAATATGTTTAGGCTATAAGCCTTTTTTACGACCGTGGGAGCAAGAGGTTTGATGTTGTACACCTTAGGGCCACCTCCGATCTCGGTTAAAAATGCGTTGGCAGTCCAGTTAAAGTGACCTCCTTTCATCAGGATGAGGGGAAGTTGGCACGTACTACGATCTGCGAGTCTCCTGTTTGTTAAAAGGAAGCTCAAATCTGGTTCTTTAGCGACTACGACTTTTGACATTATTTAACTTGCCAGAGTCGTTTTTTGCCAAGCACTCGTGCCTGTTCCAAAATTAACGACCGGAACGATTCGTCCGCTTGCTTATCCTCTTCGTAATTATCGATGACTTGAAGATATGAACGGTAGACCTCGGCCAAGGCAGTCTTTAAATCTTCATTCTCTTTGCGGAGCATGGAAAGAGCATCATCGTCGCGATTATGATGGTATTTAGAGCTCTTAGAGCTTTGTTTGACGGCAAGCTTGTCATTTGCTCTCTTAAGCGACTTTAGCAGTACCTTGAGTGCCTGTGCATTATGCTCTGCGTAGGCTGTATTTCGCGAAAACGATAGGATATCGCCTAGTTTATCATCGCTCCATTTGTACACTGAAGCTTCAGAAATATAGTTGCCCTTCAATTCGAGGCTTGATGGAACGTCATCAATGGTTCGTATCAAATTAATTAGATCAGCCTTAGCGAGCATAGACCTTGTGATATCACTTTTCCTTTTCCGAATTCGGTCGGACGTTTGACCCGGTTTGAACTTGGACATTAGTGGCTTTCCTCGGATTGAGTAAAATAAAAGAAGACGTCATCACCATCAATCTTGTGGAAGCGCACTTGTTGTTTGGTTTTAGCTTTATGCTTTTCAATGAGTTCGCGAGCCAAAGGCTCGATAACAGTGGTAACGCTGGAAGATTGCCTAGCTTTCCTAACAATTTTCTGGATTTCTTCATCTGCGTTTATTGGCTTATGAACTGAAGATGCAATCTTTGCAATTGTCGATTCGGCCTCATCAATCCATTCGTCGGTGGGAGAAACTTCAGCGTAGTGAAATGTCTGGTCTAAACCAGCATGTCCCATAAACCAAGATAGTTCTTCTAAACCTGAGTCCTGGGTGAACTTGAAGTATAAAACAGCAAAGAAGCGGCGAAATTGGTGAGGTCTTGGATACCATCTCCTTCCGTCGATTAGCGGGGACTGACTCCAGTCCGTGAATTCCGACAAGTAGTCATATATCGTGTCACCGGAAATGGGTTGTAAGTGTACTTTTGCGTCAGCAGTTCCCCTAAATAATAGGGAAGTAGTGAGTGAGCGTGGGGTAGTGCTTCTACTGAATAAAAAAGACTCAGAATCTTCTGCAAAGAGACCTCTTCTGTCTTCAACTTGACTGGAAAATGAAGCGAATTCAAGCCCATAATCATAGATGAGATCTGGAATCGGGCGATGAACCTGCTCAAGTTGCCATCGTTCGGAGCTTTTTGGAATTCGTAGTATAATATCGAACAACCCATCCATTGGCGATTGGACGAAACAATCTCGGGACAGACCTAAAAGTGAGCTTAGTCTTGCGCTCGTAAATGTGGCGAGAAGAGTAAAAATTGCAGCGGTGTATAAACGTGTCGCCTTATACAAAAAGAGCTGGTTATCCGTCTCTCCAGGCTCGCCCGGCTTTTTTAGTGGGTAACAGGAGGCTTTTAGCTCTTTGAGAACATCAGGAAGAACCGTTTTTTCAAAGACATCCTGCTGGACGCTTGAAAATGAATGCTGGTACTTTCCCACTCCAATAGAATCCAAAAGAGTCTTTTCGGCTCTAGCTAAGTTTGCAAAATACTCCCGCAGTGCTTCTCCATATTTTCGACAAAATGTTAGCGAGGAAGAGATGGCATGAAAGCAAACATGAGCTGGAATGAGTGCAGTTCTTTGGGTACTGAGCATGTTTTCAAAAATCAATTCACCTCCTGCAAAAAGGTTCATCGAAGAGTGAGGAAATTTATACACTTGGGCCGGTCGAGCTGTAAAAAGCGCTTCTAGTTTGGAGATTTCATTAGAAATCGTTTTTTCACTAGGCAATAAGTGCTCTTCTACATCAAATGAATTTCTATGCGCGTCTTGATGCTGTTTTTTATATTTTTTTGTTGCCTGAAAGTCTTGGTGACTATCTTCTAAAAAGCCTATTAATCTTCCTTTCAGGGATAGAAGACTTCTTGAACTAAGATCGAATTTAATTTTAACTTCTTCCCAATTGATCTGGTTTCGAGATTCGTATCGACCCGATATATATTCAAGAGCTTGACTAAACAGTTGTTCTTCGACTTGAAAATCTAATAAGTAACCCTTTAGATGATCAAAGCGAATTTGAGAAAGCAGCTTTATTTTTGGCTTATTGAGTTTTGAATTTACTTCATTAGCATGCTTAATGAGGTGACATACAGAGTTAAGGACGCTTGCAATTCGTTTCGGTCGTGTTATTTTTCCTTTGGTATCCAGGTAAAGCAAGCTATTCTGAATATCCTTTAGAAGGTGCTTATTTGAAGGCTCTGTTAATAACGAATTTTCTGAAACGGGCTTTGAGAATGTTATTGTTCGAGCCAGATTTAGGTCACTACTGTAGTCTACTTCGATACCCACGACTGCGACCTTCCAGGTTGTGTCGTATACGTCGTTATTGATCATCCAGGACGGCTTGGTGTAGTGAAGCTCAGACGGATTTTCAATGATTTCGTTTGAGTCATTAATTTCTTTGAAGGGATTGATTCCGGTCCTTTCCATTTCAAATGTCTCCTGCTTCTTTTAGTTGCTTTTCTGCTTGCCTCAAAAGCTGTTTCATTATCACCGGACCTTCCGCGATCTTTTGGATTGCAGCTCGACAATGGAGCTTAAGTGCTTCGTCGTTTCCGTGGTTTAGATATTTAAGTGCTAGCTTGATATTTCTGAGCGAAACACAGAAAAATATTGGGGGCTCTTCCGTTGCGCTTTCGTCAGATGAGGTTAGGGCTTGATGGAGTCTCCCTCCCATATGAGGGTAGGAAAATGCTGTTTTAAGATCTAATACGCGGTCAGGAGAGGCTTTCCTAAAGTCTTTTTCTGGTACCTGTTCGTTCGCAACGCTCATGTACAATAATATGTTCTGAAAAGATCGTATCTTTGAGCGATAAACTAGTTCCGAGAGGTAGGGAGGGATGTATCGATGGAGAGTCGTTTTAACAGTGTTTCCAAGGTAGGCTGCCGTTTTTAAAGCGTTACCGTTAGAGGTCAGATAAATCCACACACCTTTGCTTGTTCTAATTTTCTTGAGCGAAGCGAACTTCAGACAGGGGCTCTTTAAAGCAACATGATCTCTCATCTGATTAAATGCATTCTGAAAGCTTTCGGGCCTTGGTCTTACTAACGATTGTTTGGTTTTACAGAGCCAGAGGGAGTTCTGTTGCGTGCTGATTCTGCATCGCTCAGTCATGTTAAGAGCCATTTGAAGGCAGACCGCAGCATTAATCTTATGCTCTTCTATTGAGCTGAGCTCCTCCAGTGTCCCTGATGCGTACGTCGATCTCGATCGGCGAGCCCGAGGTTTTGAAGTCTTTATTCTGACCGATCCGTTATCGGTTACTTGAACGAACTCATGTCCACGCCCATCTGTAGAAACTTTCACTTTGTAAAGTGAGTAGGGGTTGATTCCCAGTTCTTCAATGATAATGACTTGCATAGCCGATGCTACTTTGACGGTTAACGGTAAGTGAGCTCTAACCTCGTCTGTAAGGCTCAGCCCGTTCATCTTTGGTGTTGGATCTTGTCCTGTGAACTGGTCAAAGAAGTGATCGAAGTAAAAGAAAAGATTTTCGTCCGGTAGAGGGGCTGATCTAGTAATTGGATTGAGGCGGTTCCTGCGATTGATTTTAGTTACCGATGGAATTTTGAAATCTTTTGTTTTTAAAAGCTCAGACCGTTGGCTGTTAGCGATAAGCACATCTTTGTTGGCGAACTTCTGATACGCCTGCCAAACCGTTCTGCGAGCTTCCTGGAGCAGGATATCCAAATTACTTCTGAGCTGACCAGCTAGTCCTTCAATAAAATCATCGGTATTGCGGAACGTCTCTATCTTACGTTCATCGTAGATATACGTTGAACTCAACAACGGGTTGTCCGTTCTGACTCTCTCCGTATTGGTATCTCGACGAAGATTGCCTGGAAGATCTGTTTCTTTCGGTATTAATCCATGATCTTTTAAAACAATGAATGCATTCTTGACGTTCTGAAATCTGCTGTAGGTAGTAGCTCGGCTATTTTCACTCAGTTCTGAATTCCTGAATTTAAGAAGCTCACCTTCAATAACCTTTGGTTGTTGATTCCAGGACAAATGGCTTTTGCTTATTTGTTTAAGAAACTTGGATAAAGGGTTTCTGTGGTGTTTAGCGTGCTTAAAATTATAGACATGCTCTTTGAGGCGTTTGGCAATCTCGGTTGTGCAGGTCTCTGACAGGGTTTGTTCAAACTCTTCGTCCGCTGAAAGTGGTTCAGCTTTTATTTGGCTCAGGTACGTCTTTGGTAATTTTTGTAACTTGTAGGCGTTGTGCTCTTCGGCATTTCGAGGGGCGGATGGAAAGATGAAGTTGCTCGAAATAATCTCGTTCTTAACAAGTTCATCCAGCAGCACTCTAATTTCATATAATTTTCTCACCGCCACAAGGCGTACGTATTTTGAACACAGGTGGTTGCGGATAAATGTAAGGGCTTTTGAAAGAGCTGCGCCGTCATCGCTATTTAAGGGAGTTGAAAGAACTCGGATGTAGTGACTAAGGGGTATCGCAAGTTCGGAACGCCTCTTGTGTGGAAGATTACTGAAATGATGCTGGATAATAGCTAAACATTCCTTGCTTAAATCCGCACAGATTCCATTCAAGTTCTCGAAATTCGACATACTTAAAACCCTATTTGAACGTGTCAACTAGACATAACCTAGGAATAATTTGAAAAATTACAATAGCGACTGGGCGATAAGGCTTAATTTGTTACAAGTTGAAAGTGACACTCCGACGTTATTCCGCAAGTGGTCAGCGTCATAAAAGATAAACGTCCTGAAAACACGAAGGCAATTGAATTTCCTCAGCATTGCCCGATTTGTCAATCCGATATTGAACGCGTTGAAGGCGAAGCCGTTGCCCGCTGTACCGGTGGTCTGTATTGCGCGGCTCAGCGAAAGGAAGCGATTAAACATTTTGCTTCCCGCAAAGCCATGGATATTGATGGACTAGGCGATAAAATTGTCGAGCAACTGGTAGAGCGGGACTGGATAAAATCGCCGGCCGATCTTTATCGTCTGTCCAAAGCTGAATTGGCAACTTTGCCGAGAATGGGCGCTAAATCTGCAGAAAATCTTCGAAATGCCATTAAAGCGACACAGGAAACAACTTTAGCCCGTTTTATTTATGCATTAGGTATTCGGGAAGTCGGGGAAGCGACGGCAAACGCGCTGGCGAACCACTTCAAAAACCTGGATGCTTTAATTGCTGCTGAAAGTGAACAGCTACAGGAAGTTCCGGATGTCGGTGCTGTTGTCGCTAAGCATATTGTGGCTTTTTTCCATGAAGCCCATAACCAGCAGGTGGTTGCGGAATTGCGTGAGTTTATTTCCTGGCCTGAGGGTGAGGAGGCAAGCTCCGTGCAAAGTGACCGCTTATCGGGCAATACCTATGTTATTACCGGTACTTTGTCGACTATGACTCGTGACGAGGCGAAGTCTGCTTTAGAAGCCTTAGGGGCGAAAGTTGCTTCCAGTGTTTCTAAAAAGACAACCGCGCTGGTTGCCGGGGAAAATGCCGGCTCAAAACTGACCAAAGCCCAGTCTCTCGGGCTTGATATATTAGATGAGAATGCGTTAGCTGAGCTGCTCAGCGACTAACGTCCTTTAACGCTCAGGTCTTTTAGAAGGCCTGAGCCATTGATATCGACAATGCCTTTTTCTTCATCAAACTCGAACCGGATAGTCGGGTGTGTGGTTTCCAGCAGATAGCTACGGTCATCAATCTGCACTCGCAGATGACTCAGTGGTTCATCTTCATCAAACTCTTGCCGGTGATTCATGCTGACTTTGTGATCACCAATATTGAGCTCGAAACCTTTGAAGAAACCATTAGCAAACTCTGCGACATAAACCTGTCCCTGCTTATTTACAAACAGATTAAGAATGTAATTTGGCGGCATTTCGGACGTACGCATTTGCGACTTGCCGGCAGTAAAAATAATGGTGTCATAAACCTTTTTATACTCAAAACCAAAGGTTAAAGGTTCCGTACGGCCTGATGGATAAATGACTTTACCACTACCTTCGGCTTTCCAGTCGGCTAAAGTTTGAGCGCTAAATAGTAGCGCTGCAAGGAAAAAAAAGTATTTTACGCTATTCATAGGTTGCCTCAACTACTCACCTCGGTAACATCTACTTTTAACTTAAGCATTTGTCCGGGTTGTAGATAACGATTGCGTTGAATGTTGTTCCATTGTTCAATTTGACGAATGGTGACATTAAATTTATCAGCAATCCTGGCTAATGAGTCACCGCTACGCACACGGTATCTTATATTACGCATGATACTGTTAATACTGCTTTGTATCGTCGAAGATGGCTCGGCTTTCGTCCAAACCACGAGTTCTTGTCCTGGCCTTAAATAATCCCCCGGAGCCATTGAGTTCCAGCGAGCCAAATCACGAAGGTTTACCTGATAAGCGCGACTGAGATCCCAGAGCGTATCGCCAGACTGAACGACGTGTTCAATACGTTTACCTGAACGTTTCTGATCTTGACGGTCCTCGCGGCGCTGATCTTGCGATAATGTGTAATTGTCGATATCGAGTGTGGCAACTGGCACTAACAAATGATCGCCTGCGCGGATGATATCACTGCTGATATCATTAACCTGCTGTATCACGTCAACAGAGGTATTGTATTTTTTGGAAATAACGAGCAGGCTCTCACCCGATTTAACCTCGTGGCGGGTCCAGCTCAGCCAGTCTTTTGGCTCTGTTTTATCCAAAGCCTGTTTAAACTTATCCGCATTTTGATTAGGCAGAAGTAAACGATGTGGGCCGTTCGGCGCCGTTGCCCAGCGGTTATAACCAGAGTTATACTGGTGCAGTAAATCCAGAGGCATATCAGCCATATCAGCAGCTAATGCTAGGTCGATTTGTGCTGGTGTCTCAACAACCTCAAGCTTTGGCTGATTTTCGATCGGGTACCATGCCACACCATACTCTTCACTGTTGGCTAATATTTCTGCTAAAGCTAATAGCTTGGGCACGTATGCGCGAGTTTCGCGAGGTAGCGATAGATTCCAGAAGTCAGTTGGTTTGTTCAGACGCTCATTTTTGCGAATTGCAGCGGCAACTCGGCCTTCACCTGAATTATAGGCTGCCAGTGCGTGCATCCAGTCACCGTCGAAGTATCGATGAAGTGCCTGTAAATAATCGAGTGCAGCGTGTGTTGCGGCAAAAACATCGCGACGACCATCGTACCACCAGTTGATATCCAAACCATATTGACGCGCGGTACCCGGAATAAACTGCCAGACACCAGAGGCACTGCCGTGCGAATAAGCAAACGGGTCGAAAGCACTTTCGACTATCGGCAATAAAGCCAGATCTACTGGCATATCACGTTTTTCCAGCTCTTCAACAATGAGATGCAGGTAAGGTTCAGCGCGTTTAGCAACGCGGTCTAAATACTCCGGGTGGCTGGCATACCAGTTGCGCTGGCTTTGCACTCTGGGTACATCAGGCACATGAAAGCTCAATTGCTGGCGAATACGCACCCATAAATCTTCCTGCTCTTGCGGGGTAAGCTTTACAGGTTCGCTGATTTTGATTTCTTCTTCGGCGTGCCGACTGATCACTTCTTCCGGAATGACCGTCAGTTTAAGCTCTGTAGTTTCGTTTTTTGTATTTACCGGTTCATTATTACTAAACAGCATTGTGCTCTGGCAGCCGCTTAATGCCAAACCACTGGCCACCATACAATACTTTAACCATACCTTCTTTTGCTCGCTGTTTATCATGCGTAATCTACTTCCGATAATTATTAAAATCTTGAGGAGTTTAAAGAATCACGCATTATCTTTCCACTGTCTAATTGTATAAAAAACATCCTCGGGGCTATTTTTTACACTTTCTGCATGCTTATTTGCTGCTGCAATAACACTTTTTTGGTCAAACCGGAGAAAAGGATTAATGGCTAACTCTAGTTGCAGCGTGCTTGGCAGAGTTATTTGCTCTTGTTCACGTAACATTCTGACCTTTTCAGCGTAACTTTGCAGCACAGCGTTCTCTGGCTCAACTTTCAATGCGAAATTTACATTCGCCTGAGTATATTCGTGGGCACAGAAGACCCGAGTTTCGCCCGGCAGCTTACGCAGCTTTAATAACGACTGCGTAAATTGTTCTGGCGTACCTTCAAACATACGGCCACAGCCACCGGAAAACAGTGTGTCACCGCAAAACAAAAAGCCGGGAGTATAAAAACTGATATGGTCCAGTGTGTGTCCCGGAGTGGTTAATACCTGCCACTGAATACCTCCAACGGTCAGCTCATCGCCTTCTGTAACTGTCTTGGTGAGCGTTTTTATCTCTGGGTTTTCCGGACCGATGACCGGACACGGGCTCTGTTCTATTAATTCAGCTATGCCACCAGTGTGGTCGTAATGGTGGTGAGTGACTAAAATAGTCTCAATACTTTTACTATTTTGTTCCAACCATTGTTGAACGGGTTGGGCTTCGCCGGGGTCTACAATAATAACCTTGTTTTTATCGTTGGTTTCAATTGCCCATATGTAGTTGTCGTCGAAAGCTTCAATAGCGTGCACTCGCATGTTAACCCCTATAACGCTAGGATGAGAAACCCAGCGAGTAAGTTGAAGATAAGTTCATAATACAGGAATTAGCCGTGTTAATTAAACCAGCATATTCGAAAATTGATTTAGCGGCTCCCGGGGACTGGCAGCAAATGGCTTGCGGGCACTACATGATGGAACAGACGGCTGAGTTAATTCGCGCTCATCAGCGACGGTTGAAACCAGGAAAAACCGTGGCTATAGGCTCTTTGAGTCCGGGGCTTAACGAGTGTATTAAAAATGGAGCTCAGTGGCTGACTGTCGGCACAGGTAGTGACGTAGCGGTTCGCAGCAAATTAACGGAGCTGGCTTTGAAGGAAGACAGTGTCGATAACCTAGTTGCTCCTTTTGTCCTTGAATTTTGTCGGCATCCGCACCAGCTACTTAGGGAGGTTACGAGAGTACTGGATGATGATGGCGTATTAATACTTACGGGGTTTAACCCCTATAGTCCGGCAGTAGCCAGTGGCTTTTTCATTCGCCATAAAAAGAGCTTTCCATGGTGTGGAAGGTACTTTACGCCAGTGAGAGTTAAGGACTGGCTGGAATTATTGGGATTCGAAATTCTGGAGTCTGAATTTTATGTTTCGAATTTTCTGCACCATAGCGAACACCGGGGAAGTGACTGGTCGACGAAGCTAAGCAACCTGATACCAGGACTGCGCGCAGCTTATTTCATAGTGGCACGAAAACAAACTCTGATTAACAGATTAAAACCGTCAGCTCAAAGAAAGCAGCTTGCGGTTAATGGAAGACAGGCAGCAACAGCAATGACGACGAAACATTTTTCAAAGTCTAATAAACAAATAAGAGGTAAATCATGATTACAGCACAAGAGTTATGTGGAAAAGCGAAATCGAACGTCAAAGAAGTAAACACCGAAGAACTACAAAAGGCCATAGAGCAGGGCGCGCGCGTTATTGATGTAAGAGAACCGGCTGAATATGGGCAGGGGCACATTCGACAAGCGGTGAACATGCCCCGTGGTGTGTTGGAAATGCAGCTAAATCAGCACCCTGATGTGGCTGGATATGACAATGCTCTGGAACGCATCGCCGAAAAGCCTTTGTACCTTATTTGTCGAACCGGTGGTCGTTCAGCTCTGGCGGCAGAGAGCTTGCAACGCATGGGGCTGGATAATGTCTATAGCGTAGATGGCGGCATGAGCGCCTGGCAGGAAAATAAACTGCCGGTAGTTGCCGGCGAGTAATTTACTCGCCCCCAAATCCTTCATCTTCAAGCATAGGCTCGCGCGTTGCGGCGTCGCGGGCCAGTTCATCACAACGCTCATTTTGTTTATGCCCGGAATGGCCTTTAATCCATTTCCATTCAACTTTATGACGGTTAACTTCTTCGTCCAGTTGTTGCCATAAGTCTTTATTTTTAACCGCTTTACGAGCAGAAGTACGCCAGCCGTTTTGCTTCCAGCGATGCATCCACTGCTCGACACCTTGTTTCACATACTGGCTGTCGGTAGTCAGTATGACATGACAGGAGCGCTTTAACTCGCGCAGGCCAGCGATAGTAGCCAGCATCTCCATGCGGTTATTGGTGGTCAGACGATACCCCTGACTTAATTCTTTGTGATGTTTCCCGTATTCCAGTACAGCGCCATAGCCACCCGGCCCCGGGTTTCCCAGACAAGAACCATCAGTATATAAATGAACAGTTTTTGAGTTCGACATGTTACTTGCTACTATATCCTTTGTTTCCAGCGAGTATATCAGGATTTCACCATGCGTCAGGTCGTATTAGATACAGAAACTACCGGAATTGACCCTGCAAAGGGACACAGAATTATTGAAATAGGCTGTGTGGAGCTTATTAATCGCAAATTAACCGGTAATCATTTTCATGTTTACATTAATCCGGAGCGGGTGGTCGAGCAGGAAGCAATTGAAGTTCACGGTATAACCAATGACTTTTTAACCGACAAGCCCGTATTCGCTCAGGTGGTGCAAGATTTCATTGAATTTATTAAAGGCTCTCAGTTAGTTATTCATAATGCGCCATTTGACGTGGGCTTTATGGATGCTGAATTTAGTCGTATTCGCCCGGCGGTTGGCCTGACCAATGATTTCTGCTCGGTACTCGATACCTTGCAGCTTGCCCGTGAAATGCGCCCGGGGCAAAGAAACAGTTTGGATGCACTATGCCGCGCCTACGACGTTGATAACTCTGCGCGTGAACTGCACGGCGCCTTACTGGATGCCGAGATTCTTGCTGACGTCTATTTGATGATGACCGGTGGGCAAACGGCATTAAACCTGGCCAGCCACGGAAAAGACAATCAGGGTGGCTCACAAAAAGTGGAACATCAACGAATAACCAATCGTCCCGCATTAAAGGTTTTACGGGCAACGGCCGATGAAGAAGCATTACATCAGGAGCGTTTGGCGCGAGTCAAAGAAGAAGGTGGACATTGTCTGTGGCAAGACTCTTAGCAGTATTATTGGTTTTAATAAGTAGCTCATCAGCCTACGCGGTACAGAGTTTTAGCACGGTTGATTCTGACTCGAAGGAGGAAGTTGAAAAGCGTGCGATGAGCCTTATTGAAGGCGATCTTACTAATAAATTGCCAATTAAAGGGCAAAGTTTCCGCATAGACGAGAACGTTGAAGAGATTACTCTGTTATTTTTCCGCGAGCCGGGCAGCAAGCCCCTGGTTATTATTAAGCCTGATGGGAGCAAGTGGTACGATACTCGTTATCCAGCGGAAAAAGTAACTTGGTATACCGATCCTAACTTTGACATTATCCGGATAAAAGAACCTCAGCCTGGTCCCTGGCAGGCGGCTGGTCGCATCGATGAAGAAAATAAAGCCTTAGTTATTTCTGATATTCGCTTTGAAGCTGAGCCTTTACCGAGTCCATTATTTCAGAACGAAGAGCTGAAAGTAGAAGGAAAACTCTATAATGGCGACGAAGTGGTTAAAACTTCACGTTTTCGTCAGACCGTTTTGCTGGATGTTCTATTTGTCAGTACCAATAACTCAGACTTTGATAACTTCGGCTCGAATCCGTCACGTGTGGCACAATTTGAAGACGACGGGCGAGGGCATGACGAAAGAGCGGGTGATGGTATATTTACCGGTTTCTTTAATCTGGATGTTGTACCGGGTGAGTGGATGGCCACTTATGAAATGACCACCCCGCTGTATCAACGAGTGTTTGAATCAGGCCCTGTTGAGGTTAAGCCGTTACCAGTTGAATTTAATGTTATTCAGTCAGAGTCTGTGGACGATAATCATCAATTAGTCGTTCGTGTTAATGAAGACTGGATAGATCCACAGAGCCTGGTGATTAATGGTGAGACCAGCTTTCCTAACGGAGAGGTTCGTAAATTTACGGTCAGCCAGATAGAGGGTTTTCCGCATAGTGTCGAAATTGCTAACCTGGCTTTTGGTAAACACCTTATAGACTTAGATATTTTTGCCACTAGTGTCGGGGGGCGTGAGTTTGAAGCCAGAATTGATGACTTTAGTTTTATTGCAAAGGAACCGCCTCCACCTGAACCGACAGCCGCAGAGCTGGCTGAACGACAGCAAATAGAGCTTGAGCGTCAACGTGAACAGGCAAGACTAGAACGCGAGGCCAAGCAAAAACAGGCGATGACCAATCTGATCATTATTGTTGTTGTTAATATTGTTCTCATTGCGTTAGCTTTAGTTGGGCTGTGGTGGTTTAAGTTTCGTCGGAAAAAAGTTGCCGTTGAGAGCGATGAAGCGGAAGCTGAAAAACCAGAGAAAAGTGGTAAAAAGTGACCTTTGTGGTTAAAAAAGCACAGATCTGAATATAAATCAGACAGTCGGTTAAAATCTTTAAAAAAAGTGTTGACTCATTTGCCCCTCACTCGTAATATGCACGCCGCGTTGAGGGAGACTTCAACGTGTAGTACTAATGCGGAGTGGTAGTTCAGTTGGTTAGAATGCCGGCCTGTCACGCCGGAGGTCGCGGGTTCGAGTCCCGTCCACTCCGCCATTTAGTACGCCTCAAAGAATTTTTGCGGAGTGGTAGTTCAGTTGGTTAGAATGCCGGCCTGTCACGCCGGAGGTCGCGGGTTCGAGTCCCGTCCACTCCGCCATTATTCTCTCTCTCTTAGTAATCCCCCCTGTAAAATCTAAATTAATTATCTTTTTTATTTTCTTTCGTTTGTTGTATTTTTTATCCATCTTAAGTTTTACCCCGAAGATCATGCTTTTTGCCGTTTAGCTCTTGAGCCTGAGCCTCCACAGGGCTAGAGTATTGTCACCAAAATCACAATGATAAACATAGACAACGGGAGATACCCATGCGGAAAACTTTACTGGCTGTAGCTGTGAGTGCGGCAGTATCGTTGGGAGCTTGCAGTGATGCAAATGACTCATCGACAACTGAGAACAAAACTGCTTCAACTGAAGCTTCTAAAGACAGCAGTCAACAAGCAAAAGAAACCAATCCATTCTACAAACCCAGCCCTCTGCTGTATCAGGCACCTGACTTCGATGCCATTGAGTTCAAACATTTTGAGCCTGCGTTTGAAAAGGGTATGGAAGAGCACATGGCTGAAATTGAAGCCATTGCAAATAACTCAGCAGAGCCAACATTTGAGAATACCATTGTAGCGATGGAAAAATCGGGTGCGATCCTTGGCCGTGTTTCATCAGTTTTCTACAACCTGTCATCGTCCAATAGTGATGAACAAATTCGCGAGCTGCAGGGTAAGTTAGCTCCGAAGTTAGCGGCTCATAGCGATAATATTCGTCTGAACGCTAAATTGTTTGCCCGAATTAAGTCACTTCATGACAAACGTGACGAATTAGAGCTGGATACTGCGTCAGAACGTTTATTAGAAGACACCTACAAAGGTTTTGTCCGTGCTGGTGCTGAACTAAATGAAGATGAGCAACAACAGATTCGCGATGTTAATTCGCAACTTTCCAGCCTGACAACAGAATTTCGCAACAGCTTAATGAAGTTGACCAAGGAAAACGTGATTGTCGTTGATTCTAAAGAAGAATTAGCCGGCTTAAGTGATAGTCAAATCAGTAGCTTGGCGAGTGCGGCTGAAAGCCGTGATATGCCGGGTAAATACGCCATTACTTTAACTAACACAACACGTCAGTCTATTTTGACTGATCTTGAAAACCGCGAATTGCGTCAGCGCATTTGGGAAGCGTCCTCAAACCGTGGCACAGGAAATACCGAGACCGATACTCGCCCAATGGTTGCAAAGCTAACTCAGTTGCGTGCAGAAAAGGCGAATCTATTAGGTTATGACACCTGGGGTGATTACGTTCTTGAAGAAAACATGGCCGGTAATCCAGAAGCCGCTCAAAAAATGTTGCGTGATCTGGTTCCTGCAGTTGTAAGCAACGTTGAAAGCGAAGCCGAAGAGATTCGTGCGATGATTGAGGCTGAAGGCGAACAGCATGAACTGAAACCTTGGGACTGGTTCTACTACGCAGAGAAAGTTCGCGAAGAAAAATACGCGATTGACTCTGACGAAGTGAAAAAATACTTCGAATTTAATCGTGTTCTGGAAGACGGCGTGTTCTATGCAATGAACCAATTGTTTGGCATCACTTTTGAAGAGCGTAACGATATCCCTGTTTATCAGGATGATGTTGTTGTTTATGAAGTGAAAGACGTAGACGGCTCAAGTTTAGGTTTGTTCTATGCGGACTATTATGCTCGCGACAGCAAACGCGGTGGAGCCTGGATGAGCTCGTTCCGTACTCAGTCTGAATTGATGAACCAGAAGCCGGTCATTTTGAATAACATGAACATCACTAAAGCGCCTGAGGGTGAACCAACCTTGTTAAGCTTTGATGAAGTTTCAACCATGTTCCATGAAATGGGCCATGCGTTGCACGGCATGTTCTCTGACGTGAAATATCCATCTCAGGCAGGTACGTCTGTGCCGCGTGACTACGTTGAGTTCCCTTCAACTTTCCAGGAAGACTGGACGCTGAACCCGAAAGTTATTGCAAATTATGCAAAGCATTACGAAACGGGTGAACAGATTCCTGACGAGTTACTGCAAAAAGTACTGGATGCACGTAACTTTAACCAGGGCTTTGATACTTTAGAGTATATTTCCGCTGCGTTACTGGATCTTGAGTATCATACAGTGGAGCCGGGTACAGAAATTAGCGACATTGAGAAGTTTGAGCAGGCCGCGCTGGAGAAAAACGGTGTAGCTATTGAAGCCGTACCACCACGCTACCGTTCAACTTACTTTGCTCACGTATTTGCCGGCGGCTACTCAGCAGGTTACTACGCTTACATGTGGAGTGAAGTGTTGGCAGCCGATGCGTTTAAACACATGGGCAATAACGGTGGTTTGAGCCTTGAAAATGGCCAGGCTTTCCGTAAAGAAATTCTGTCAAAAGGCAGCAGTAAAGATCCTATGCAACAGTACATCGACTGGCGTGGTCAGGAGCCGACTGTTGAAGCCTTGCTTGAACGTCGCGGATTAACGGATCCTAGTATCGACTAAGTCGTACTGAAATAATTTCGACTGAACAGTCGTTATCTAAAGCCACTGGCGTTATCATCGTCAGTGGCTTTTTTATTATCTGCAGATAGGCGAGGCACAAATGCAAGAACGGATTGTCATAGTTGGTGGTGGTGCAGGCGGATTAGAATTGGCGACGATGCTGGGAAGAAAGCTGGGTCGCAAGAAGAAAGCAAAGATAACGCTAATTGACAGAAACAGTACTCACTTATGGAAGCCGTTGTTGCACGAAGTAGCCTCAGGTGCTCTGGACTCGCGGCTGGCTGAACTGGATTACCGCGGACAAAGTGCCCGCGAAGGTTTCCAGTTTCTGGTCGGTACGTTAGAGGCTGTGAATAAAGACGAAAAGTCTATTCAACTGGCGGCGATAACAGATGAGCAGGGCCATGAAGTGTTGGCGCCGCGCAGTATTCAATACGATAGATTAATTCTTGCCATTGGCAGTGTTACCGCAGACTTTGGAACCCCCGGCGTTAGCGATCATTGTTATTTTCTGGACTCACTGCGTCAGGCGGATGAGTTCCATGAACATTTACTAAATGAGTTTTTACGGGTAAATCAGTCGATCGAAGACGGCGAAAATACGAAATTGTCACTGGCTATTGTGGGCGGTGGGGCAACCGGAGTAGAACTGGCTGCTGAACTCATTCATTCGGTGTCATTGTTATCTATTTATGGTCTTTCTTTCCTTGATCAAAAACATTTTGAAGTTCGCTTGGTTGAAGCCGGTAAACGATTATTGCCCGCGTTGCCTGAGCGTTTGTCAGCATCGGTAGAGAAGAAACTGAAATCGCTGGGTGTTGAAGTCATATTGGGTAATCCGGTTACTGAAGTAAAAGAAAACACTCTGGTGTTGTCTGAAGGAGAGAATATCAGTGCTAACTTAATGGTATGGGCAGCCGGTGTCCGGGCTCCCGATTTTGTCAGTGAATGGGGTCTGAAAGTTCGCAAAAACAATCAAATTGAAGTAAATGAGTATCTCCAGTCGGTCTCTGACGAAAGCATTTATGCCATAGGCGACTGTGCTGGTTGCCGCATAGACGATGAACGTTGGGTACCACCAAGAGCTCAGTCAGCACATCAGATGGCTGAATGTTTATATCAGAACATTGTGCGTGAGTACCGCAACAAACCGGCGAAAGCCTTTAAGTATAAAGACAGAGGCTCGCTCGTCTCACTGAGCCGTTTTTCGGCGGTGGGTAATTTAATGCAAAGTAAAAGTCTGTCAATGTCGCTTGAAGGCACTTTAGCGCGTTGGGCTTACGCCAGTTTATACCGCATGCACCAAAGAGCCTTACACGGTTGGTGGAAGATGTTTTTGTTGTTAATGGTGGACAAACTTAACCATGTTGTAAAACCGCGACTGAAGTTACACTGACGATATACTTCAGAGGCTGCTTAAGGCACAATAACGACCCTAAAATGATAATGAAAAAAGCCAGACTGTATCCGTAAAATGACTGCACCAAATTTTGTTCACTTAAGAGTTCATAGCGACTTTTCCATGATAGACGGACTGGCGAAAGTTGGTCCAATTTGTGAGGCTGTTGCTGAAGCGGGTATGCCTGCTTTAGCTATTACCGACCAAATGAACTTTTGTGGTCTGGTTCGCTACTATGGAAAGGCGCATCAATTGGGCTTAAAGCCATTAATAGGGTGCGATTTCTGGGTGCAGGCTGACTATCCTGAATCTGAAATTTTCCGCCTGACCGCACTGGCAATGGATAACGAAGGTTATCAGCAGATAACTCAGCTTATTTCAAAAGCTTATTTGCGCGGTAATATTAAAGGTAAGCCGGTTATCGATAAAGACTGGCTGAAGGAGCATAACGAAGGCATTATCTTATTGTCCGGAAGCCGTCAGGGCGATGTAGGGCAGGCTCTAATTAAAGGCCACGACAGTCAGCTGGATGCCGCCCTCGATTTCTATCAGCAATATTTTCCTGATCGCTATTACCTGGAGCTGGTGCGCACCGGTCGACCTCAGGAAGAAACCTATTTACATAAAGCGGTGGCTTTAGCCGGAGAAACCGGTCTACCCGTTGTCGCTACTAATGAAGTGGTTTTCCTGAAAGAAGAAGACTTTGATGCTCACGAAATTCGTGTGGCTATTCACGACGGGTATCAACTAGAAGACAAACGCCGGCCAAAGAAATATTTACCACAACAATATTTGCGCTCCAGCGAAGAAATGACAGAGTTGTTTTCTGACATTCCTGAAGCAATAGAAAATACTGTTGAAATAGCTAAGCGTTGTAATGTCACTGTGCGTTTGGGCGAATACTTCCTGCCTAAGTTTCCCACTGGCGACCTGACAACGGAAGAGTTTTTAATCAAAGTTTCGGAAGAAGGGCTGGAAGAACGTTTAGAGTTTTTGTTTCCTGACGCGGAAGAGCGACAGCAAAAGCGCCCAGAGTACGACGAACGACTCAAGCGCGAACTCGGCGTTATTAACGATATGGGCTTTCCCGGATATTTCCTTATCGTTATGGAATTCATTCAGTGGAGTAAAGATAACGGCATCCCCGTAGGCCCGGGACGCGGTTCAGGTGCAGGCTCTCTGGTGGCTTATGCACTTAAAATAACGGATTTGGATCCGCTTGAATTTGACTTGCTTTTCGAACGATTCCTTAACCCTGAGCGGGTTTCCATGCCGGATTTCGATGTCGACTTCTGTATGGAGCGTCGGGATGAAGTTATAGATCACGTTGCTGACCTATATGGCCGTGAAGCGGTTTCGCAAATTATTACCTTCGGTACCATGGCGGCTAAGGCTGCGATACGCGATGTCGGACGGGTATTGGCTCACCCGTATGGCTTTGTCGACCGAATTTCCAAATTAATACCGGGCGATCCGGGCATGACCCTGGCCAAAGCCTTTGAAATTGAGCCTCAGCTTGGTGCCGCGTACGACCAGGATGAAGAAGTTAAGGCCATTATTGATATGGCCCGTATTCTTGAAGGTGTGACTCGTAATGCTGGTAAACACGCTGGTGGCGTGGTTATTTCCCCAACCAAAATAACCGACTTCTCGCCATTGTATTGCGATGACGAAGGCAACAACCCGGTCACTCAGTTTGATAAAGACGATGTTGAGTCAGCAGGTCTGGTTAAGTTCGACTTTTTGGGGCTGAGAACGCTGACCATTATTCAGTGGGCGGTTGATATGGTGAACCGCCGTCATGCTAAGAGCGGCAAAGAGCCCATTGATATTACGTCGATTGATTTAACTGATCCGGCGTGTTTTAAACTGTTGAAAAAAGCCGAGACAACGGCGGTGTTCCAGTTAGAGTCGCGTGGCATGAAAGAGCTTATTAAAAAGCTTTTGCCAGACTCTTTCGAAGACATTATCGCCTTGGTGGCGCTATTCCGGCCGGGGCCTCTGCAGTCCGGCATGGTTGATAACTTTATTGACCGAAAGCACGGCAGGGAAGAAATCTCATACCCCGATGCTGAGTATCAGCATGAGAGTTTGCAACCAATACTGGAACCGACTTACGGTGTCATCCTCTATCAGGAACAGGTAATGCAAATTGCCCAGGTTCTGGCGGGCTACACTTTGGGTGGCGCAGATTTATTACGCCGTGCAATGGGTAAGAAAAAGCCTGAAGAAATGGCAAAGCAGCGAGAAATTTTCGCTAAAGGTGCTGCAAAGAATAATATCGACCCTGAACTGGCAACGAAAATCTTCGACTTGGTAGAGAAATTTGCCGGTTATGGATTTAACAAGTCGCACTCGGCTGCCTACGCTTTAGTGTCATACCAGACCTTATGGATGAAAACCCACTTTCCGGCAGAATTTATGGCTGCGGTGATGTCTGCCGATATGGACAACACCGACAAAATTGTCACTCTGGCGGACGAATGCGAACGCATGGGGCTGGATTTGTTGCCGCCGGATGTGAACAAAGGCGAATATAAGTTTACCGTAGATGAACAGCAACGAGTGGTTTACGGTATAGGCGCAATAAAAGGTGTGGGTGAAGGGCCAATTGAGTCTATTATCAAAGCCCGGGAAGAGGGCGGGCCGTTTCGCGATTTATTCGACTTCTGTTGCCGGGTTGACCTAAAGCGAATGAATAAGCGTATTCTACAGCGCTTAATTCGTGCTGGTGCAATGGACAACTTAGGACCTCACCGCGCTTCATTAATGGCGACGTTGGAAAAAGCCATTCGTCAGGCCGAACAGCATTTGAATGCAGAAAAAATTGGTCAGTCGGATATGTTTGGGGTGCTCACCACCGAACCTGAAGCGGTTGAGCAGGAGTTTGTCAGCGTACGTAAATGGTCGGAAGCGGTCTGGTTAGAAGGCGAACGTGACACCCTGGGTCTTTATTTAACCGGTCACCCCATTAACCGTTTTCGTGCAGAGCTCAAGCATTACATTAATAGTACCTTGTCCAATGTTACTCCCACCCGCAAAGATGAGAGTATTGCCATTGCCGGGTTGGTGATTGATGTGAGAGTACTGACCAATAAAAGAGGTCAGCGTTTTGCTATAGTGACTTTAGATGACAAAACAGCGCGCATGGATGTACGCTTATTTAGTAATGAATACGAAAGTTATCAGGAATTGCTCGAAAAAGACCGAATTTTGTGGATAAAAGGTGAGGTCAGATTTGATAACTTCAGTAATAGCAATACAATGACTGCCAGAGAAGTGATGGCAATTGAGCAGGCTCGGGAAACTTATCTCCGGCATTTAGCAATTACAGTAACGGATGAGCAGCTTGCTAAAGGTCTTGCCGGAAAACTGGAAAAGCTATTACAGCCCTTTGCTGAAGGGACTTGTCCGATAAAAATGCGGTATCAGTCGGAACGTGTTGAAGCCACTTTAAATGTTGGCGCACAATGGTATGTGAATCCGTCTGATGAATTAATATACGAATTACAGAATTTGCTGGGAACTCAGCAAGTTTCACTTGAATTTTAAAGGAAATGACAGCGAATGAGCCTTAATTTTCTGGATTTTGAACAACCTATTGCGGAACTTGAAGCGCAAATCGAGGAACTGAAGTCTGTTGGCAACCGCGGACAACTGGATCTTAACTTGGAAGAGGAAGTGCAGCGGCTGACCACAAAGAGTCAGGAACTGACAGAGAAAATCTTTTCTGATTTAGGTGCGTGGCAGGTAGCACAGCTGGCGCGTCATCCGTTGCGTCCATACACGCTTGACTATATTCGCATGATATTCACCGAGTTTGACGAAATGGCGGGTGATCGCTCTTTTGCTAACGACGAGGCGATTGTTGGCGGTATTGCGCGTTTAGACGGCACTCCGGTTATGGTTATAGGGCAGCAAAAAGGCCGCGAAACCAAAGAGAAGATCCGTCGTAACTTTGGTATGCCAAAGCCGGAAGGTTATCGTAAGGCGCTACGCCTGATGCAAACCGCAGAACGGTTTAAAATGCCAATTGTTACCTTCATTGATACACCGGGCGCTTATCCTGGAATTGGTGCGGAAGAACGCGGTCAGAGTGAAGCCATTGCGCGCAACTTGAAAGTGATGGCTCGCTTAACCGTTCCTATCGTTTGTACTGTTATTGGAGAGGGTGGTTCTGGTGGTGCTCTGGCTATTGGTGTCGGTGACCGCGTTAACATGCTGCAATACAGTACGTACTCGGTTATTTCTCCGGAAGGTTGTGCTTCTATTTTGTGGAAAAGTGCCAGCAAAGCACCATTAGCAGCAGAAGCTATGGGGGTAACCGCAGAGCGAAGTAAAGAGTTGGGTCTGGTTGACTCTGTGATACCTGAGCCTTTAGGCGGCGCACACCGTCATCAGGAAGAAATGGCAGTACGCCTTAAGCGTCAGCTGATTGCTGATTTAGGCAGCTTACAGGGGTTAAGCCACGAGGAACTGCTGGATCAGCGTTATCGTAAACTTATGTCTTTTGGTTACTGCTAATTACCAATGATGAAAGATGGTCTTTATGACCTGTTTTGTGAAAGCTTAGAGTCTCTTGCATTAAAGCCGGGGCAGCAATTAGTTGCTGCCCTTGGTGGCGGGGCTGACTCGCAAACTATCCTCGACTTGCTGATGCGCTTTCGTCAGCATAACCCTCAGTATCAGTATTTAGCCATTCATTTAGATCATAGCTTTCACCCCAGTTCAGCTGACTGGTCGTCGACCATTGAGCATGCTGCTAAGGCCTATGGTGTAAAAACGGTTTTTGAGCCGCTTAATGTGCCCGTAGAAAACCGGCAAAGCAAAGAGGCCGCCGGGCGTGAAAGCCGTTACCGGAGAATGGCCGAGCTGACCGACGATGATGCGGTATTACTGCTTGGACAACACCGCAATGACCAAATTGAAACCTTTTTTCTGCAATTAAAACGCGGCAGCGGGCCAAAAGGCTTATCCTCAATGGCCGCTGTTCAGCCATGGGTGGACAACCGCCGTCTCTGCCGTCCTTTGCTCAGTGTCAGTAAAGAAGACATTTTAAGCTATGCGCGGCAACAGAAATTAACCTGGATTGAAGACGATACGAACTACGACACTCGTATTGAGCGGAACTTTTTGCGACATAAAGTGGTGCCGTTATTAGAGCAGCGCTGGCCACAGTTTGGGATTAGCGTGCTGAGGTCAGCAAAACTTTGTGCCGAGCAACAGCAGGTGATGGATGAACTGTTGCTGGAAAAACTGCATAAAGCGCAGAAGCACAAGAGCCACTTTCCTTTAAGTTTACTCAGTGATCATTCTGCTGCTATGCAGCGAGCGTTACTGCGAGCCTGGCTACAAGAACAAAAATATTCGTTGCCCAGTTACGAGCAACTGGAGCAAATTCGCTTACAAGCTCAAAGCGCAACAGACGACAGCCAAATGCAGGTTCAGTGTGATGGCTACAGTGTGCGCTACTTTCAATACGCACTATGGTGTGACAACAATACCGGGCAATTACCGGCAGATTGTTGGTTAGCTGAGGCTAATGTCAATTTGGGGGAGTGGGGCACATTAAGCGTGCCAGATGCATTGCTGACGAATAATAATGAGTTGAGATTAACCTTTTCGTTAACCTCAGAAAAGCTGGCAAAGCCTGGGCGTCAGGGGCGCAAAAAACTAAAAGACTGGTTGAAGCAGGCAGGAATTCCGCCGTGGTTAAGAGCCCGACGACCAATACTTGAGTTGAACGCTCAGTACGTGTGGGTGGCCGGACTAGGCTGGTTCAGCTATCAGGTTATTGAGAAAACAGAATTCGACAGCCTTCAGTTACCTGAGCCAAACTGGGTTAGCTCAGGTGTTGATTCTTACCGGCTACTTTAGCGGCGTAAAGGCGTCTGTCAGCTTCATCAATAATATCCTGGGGACTATGAAAACTTTCCATAACCAGGCTACCAGCGCTAACGCCAATATTGAAAGTGGCAAGGCTAATATCGTTATCGAGTGCATCCCGAATACGCCGAAAAACGTCGTCTGCTTGTTCGAGCCTTGTGTTTTCCAGTATTAATACGAATTCATCGCCACCATAGCGAAATACCCGATCCGTATCGCGCAGTTGCTGCTGCAATAAATTGCCAAACAGCTTCAGTACTTCATCACCTTGCTGGTGCCCATGACGGTCGTTGACGTTTTTAAAGCCATCCATATCCAATAACATGACAATATGAGACTGTTTGTTATCGCGCTTTAAACGTGCACTGATGTGCTCAAGCGTTTCGTCCAGTAAGGCTCTGTTACCAAGGCCGGTTAAATGGTCCCGTATCGCAACTTTTCTTAAGCGCGAAAACTCTATAGCGTTACGCAGAGGGAAAGTCAGCTGTCGGTGCATTTGTTCCAGGCGCACTTTATTCACATAGGATGGTTGACGTTTGAATTGGTAAACCATTTGTCCTAAGTATTCCTTATCGGCATAAAGCATTACCGAGTATTCACTCTCAAGACTTTCGTAATCGCCAATTAAATTAATAATTTGATCATCAGAGATAAATTGCAGGGCACTTACCGGTAGACGCTGAACCATGTATTCTGCGTAAATAGATAATACCTGATGCAAATCGAGAGATGTCTGCAACCGTTCAGTTAACGGGGTTGATTTGCTTTGCAAATCGGCCGATGAGGTTAATTGACTGATAATTGCCTGAGTTTTGTTCTCAGTTGCCTTACTCTCAGTTTTTGCTACAGCTCTGTTTAGCATGACAAACCTTTTTGCCTGAATTTGATAATTGAAAATTTATTTGCAAATATTAGGCCAAAAATAGAAAAGCTATATTTTACAAAACGTTATAAGAGCTAGTTTTTCTGAAACAAAAGAGTGTTACTATTTTGACACTCATAAAAACAAAGCAATCCAGGAGTTTATGAATGAACGGTACATTTTCCAGCCTTCTGCTTTTATTAGCGGTTGCCGTTATTCTTGTCTGGCTCTTCAGAAGGGTGAAATTGCCGGCAATTCTAGCCTACTTGGTTGCCGGTATTATTGCCGGGCCCGATGTTATGGGCTGGATAGCTGACCCGGATGATTATCATTTGGTTGCTGAGCTGGGTATTGTTTTGCTCCTGTTTTCGCTGGGGCTTGAGTTCTCCTTACCGAAGATGATCGCGATGCGGCGGTGGGTATTCGGGTTAGGTGCGGCTCAGGTTCTTGGTTCCTTGTTAATCTTTTTGCTTATTGGGTTTATCTGGCTGGATGAATGGGCTGCATCTCTGGCTATTGCTGGAGCGCTGGCGTTGTCCTCTACTGCGGTTGTTATCAAGCAATTAAAAGAAAGCGCACAGACGTCAACCCGTCGCGGGCAGATGAGTGTCGCCATTTTGCTGTTTCAGGATATAGCGGTGGTACCACTGCTTATTATTATTCCTTTACTGGCCTCCGATAATGGCAACATTGGCTACACCTTATTATTGGCTCTGGCGAAGGGGGCCGCTGTCATTGCGGTGCTCATGACTATAGGCAAATGGGTCTTACCCTATTTATTCAAAGAAATAGCCAAGCAAAGAACCGATGAGCTGTTTGTTCTGGCGACACTTCTGGTCGCACTGGTTGCAGGTGGTATGACTCATGTTTTCGGTCTTTCTATGGCGTTAGGTGCTTTTTTAGCCGGAATGATGCTGGGGGAAAGCCAGTATAAACACCAGTTGGAAGCCGATATTCGCCCATTTCGCGATATTTTAATGGGCTTGTTCTTTACGACCATAGGCATGCAGCTTCAGCTTTATGGTTTCGTCCAGAATTTTCACTGGATACTGCTGGCTTTGATTGTAATGGCCGTTATTAAAATTGCTTTAATTAGCTCGGTAGCACGTTTTATGGGCGAGCGGGACGAAGATGCCTGGGGCAGTGGTATTTCGCTATTTCAAATGGGGGAGTTTGGCTTTGTCATTGTCGCCTTGGCAAGCAGTCATGGTCTACTGAGTAAAGAGATAGTCACCAGTATGATAGGTATTGGTGTATTGAGTATGGCGATAACACCCATTGTGATTCATCGTCTGAAATCTTTGGTGAATCTGGTCGTCCGCCATCCTGACCCTCTAGTCGATATTGAGCAGCAACGAACCTCAGGCAGTGAAGGGTTGGAGAACCAGGTACTTATTTGCGGCTTTGGCCGGGTTGGTCAAACCATGAGTCGATTTTTGGACGCCGAGGGAATTACTCACATAGCTGTAGATAATGACCCCATGCGAGTTCAGGAAGCCGTTGCCGGTGGCGCCCGTGTCTACTTTGGTGACAGCGCCCGAAAAGACATCTTACGGGCGGTAGGAGCCGAGAGTGTCGATCTGATTATTATCAGTTTCGCTGATGATTTGCGCGCACTTGAAGTACTAAAAGAGCTTCGCCAGTTAAACCCCGAGGCCTACATTATTGTACGGAGTCGTGACGATACAAGATTGACTCAGTTACAGGAAGCCGGTGCATCGCAGGTGGTACCGGACACACTGGAAGCAAGCTTAATGCTTATTTCTCACGTGCTCAGTCGTAGTGGTATTCCAATACGTCGTATTCTTGCGCGGTTAGATAAAGAAAGGCGTAACCACTACGGTGAAATGCATGGGTTCTTTCAGGGGAATGAAACTGAAATTACACCGGAACTGGCTGACAAACTTGAGTTTTTACGTGCTTTAACCTTACCGGAAGGTGCCTGGGCGACGGGCAAACGCATTGATGAATTAGACTGGGACAAGCATCAGGTGCAATTAAAAGCTTTACGGCGTGACGACGAGGAAATTCCGGAGCCTGATAGTGATACCGAATTACAACCGCAGGACGTGGTCTTGTTGGTGGGTAAACCGCGTTATGTTGAGGCCGCGGAACGGTGGTTACTTGAAGGCTGAAACAGTCAGTTACAACTTAGTGCCGGAATCACACAACTGGCAACAGTTAACGTCTAACATTTTACATTATTAACAGCAATAGTAATGCTGTGAGTTAACCAATTATGAGAACAATAAAAAATGAAATTTAAAAAACGAGCCTTTATTCCGCCGTTAATTATTGTTGGAGCTATCGTTTTATCGATACTTGCAAGCATGTCTGCGGAGCCGCCAAAACAGAAAGATACAAGTAAACCCGCTGCGATGGTTGAAATTCTGGAAGTGAGCCCTCGTGACATGACCTTTATCGTTGATTCTCAGGGAACGGTAAAGCCAAAGCATTCAACCACACTGGTTGCAGAAGTGACCGGACAGATTGTCGACGTTGCTGAGAATTACCATGCCGGTGGGTTTTTCAAAAAAGGCGATATGCTGGTTCAGGTTGATCCGTCTGATTATGAAGTTGCAGCCCAGCAAGCTAGGGCTAACTTGTTACAGGCTCAGTCCGAGTTAGAACAAGAGAAAGCGCGTGCCCGGGTTGCTGAAGAAGAATGGTCGGCATTTAAAGAAGGGAATGCTCCTGAACTGGGCTTACGCAAACCGCAACTGGCCAGTGCCATTGCTGCAGTAGAGTCAGCCGAAGCTAACGTCGCCAAAGCAGAGCGTGATTTAGAGCGGACCACCATAAAAGCCCCATACGACAGCGTACTTCGCAGTAAAGAAGCTAACCTGGGACAGTTTGTGTCAACGGGCAGCCAAATAGCCCTGGTTTTTGATACCCGCACCGCAGAAGTCCGGTTGCCATTAAGTGACCTTGATATGACTTATATTCTTGATCCGGCCGTTGCTGAAGAAGCGCCCCGAGTGCAGTTAGAATCTATGGTTTCCGGTGAGTCGGCAACCTGGCAGGGACGTCTGGTTCGGACAGAAGGCGTTTTAGATGAAAACAGCCGGGTTATCTATGGTGTTGTAGAAGTTTCTGACCCTTACAACCTGGGTGAAGAGACACATCCTATTCCTTTGCGCTATGGGCGTTTCGTGCAGGCTAAAGTTGAGGGCACTGTGGCTCAGGGAGTTATGGAAATTCCTACCTATGCACTGAATCCTGATGGGTCTGTCTGGATTGTTCCTGAGAGTCGCGAGCTGGAAAAACGTGATGTTGAGGTTGTGCGAACTCAGGGCAATACAAGCCTTATAAGCTCCGGACTGGAAAGTGGAGATAAAGTGGTGCTGACGCAGCTGAAGAATGCGTTACCGGGTATGAAGGTACGTTTGCCCGGCGATCCACTGCCAGAGCAAATGGAAACAACGGCTAAAACAGATGAAAACGGTGAGAAAAAAGCCGAAGACTCTGAAAATGTAGGCGGGTAAACATCATGACGACTGAAAAACAAACCGGTCTGATTGCGTGGTTTGCACGCAACTCGGTAGCCGCAAATTTATTGATGATCATTATTCTGGTTGCAGGCGCGCTGTCAGTATTTACTGTGCGCAAGCAAATGTTTCCTGAAATTGAACTGAATATTATCAGTATCCAGGTACCTTTCCCCGGTGCTGCGCCACAGGAAGTGGAGCAGGGCGTTATTATGCTGATAGAAGATGCCATTGAGGATGTTGATGGTATCGAAGAGATGACCTCTCAGTCGCGCGAAGGCGGCGGTAGTGTCACTTTGGAAGTTGAACCTGACTATGACGTGCAAGTTGTCATGGACGAGGTGAAAATGCTGGTGGATGCCATTCCTAACTTCCCTCAGCAAATCGAGAAACCGAATATCTATCGGGTAAGACCACAGCGACAAGTTATCTGGATGTCGGTTTATGGCGACCTGGATGAGCGCTCCCGTAAAGAGCTGGCGAAGGAAGTCAGAGATGAGCTCAAGACTGTCGGCGGCATAACCAAAGTTGATGTGGTTGGTGACCGTGATTATGAAATTTCGGTTGAGATTTCTCAGCAGGATCTTGAACGCTACGGACTGACCTTCTCACAAATTGTTGACGCGGTTCGCGGAACCTCAATTGATGTTGCTGGTGGTTCAATAAAGACCCCTAACGGTGACATTTTACTGCGAGCCAATAACCAGGCTTACGTTGGCGGTGAGTTTGAGAAAATTGTTTTATTAAGCCGTGCTGACGGTACGCGTTTAACTCTGGGTGATATAGCCAAAGTAGAAGACGGTTTTATTGAAGAAGAGTCTTATACCCGCTTTGACGGTAAGCCGGCAACTTTTGTCCGCGTACAGTCAGTGGGCGATCAGAACGATCTTAAAATAGCAGAGTACGTCCGGGGCTATACGGAAAGAAAAAATGAAGAGCTGCCCGACGGCGTTCAGGTAGCAAAGTGGGGCGATTCGTCTTATTACCTGCAAGGCCGCTTAGACTTAATGATGAATAATATGTGGATGGGCGGGCTGTTGGTCTTCCTTATGTTGTCGTTATTCTTACAACTGCGTTTGGCGTTCTGGGTCATGATAGGTATTCCGGTGTGCTTTTTAGGCACCATTGCGTTAATGCCGCTGCCGATGTTTGATATCTCAATTAATATGATATCGCTGTTCGGCTTTATACTCGTGTTAGGGATAGTGGTGGATGACGCGATAGTCATAGGGGAAAGTGCCTATACCGAAATAGAGGAAAACGGTAAAAGTATCGATAACGTTATTGCCGGAGCTAAGCGTGTGGCAATGCCGGCCACCTTTGGCGTACTAACAACTATGGTTGCCTTTGTGCCCATGTTGACGGTTGAAGGAGGTATGGGTGCTATTTGGGAGTCTATTGCCTGGGTCGTTATTCTTTGTTTGGCCTTTTCCTTAGTGGAGTCAAAACTCATATTGCCAGCGCACATCGCTAATATGAAGTATTCCAAACAGAAAGGTGAAAAAGCCAACGCTTTCCAACGTTTTCGCAATAAATTCGCGAATGCAATTAAGTCTTTCGTAGATAATTACTATCGACCGTTCCTCAAAAAATGTCTGCACTACCGTTATACAACGTTAGCAACCTTTGTCGGTATGCTGATTCTGATGGTCGGTCTTATGAGTGGCGGTATTGTACGTTGGGTTTTCTTCCCGGATATTCCTAGCGATTTTATTCAGGCGAATGTGGAGATGCAGCCCGGCACCTCAGAAACTCGCACCATTGAAGTCCTGAACAGCGTGGAAAAGTCACTCAACGACGTGAACAGTCGGATTAAAGAAAACGACGGTGAAGCCGTTGTCCGTCATACCAATATCTGGATGGATGGCAATACTGCCGGTACGGTATTTGTAGAACTGAAAAAAGGTGAAGACCGCCAGATAGACGGGTTTGAAATTGTGAACCAATGGCGTGAAGCTGTTCCCGAATTGGCTGGAGTGCGAGCCCTTAATTTCCAGGGAAGCATGAGTGGCGGTAGTGGCTTTGATATTGAGTTTCAGTTAGTCGGTGAAAACCTGGATGAACTGAAAGCCGCAGCTGATGAGCTTAAGCTGGAACTTGCCGACTATGACGGGGTATTTGATATTGAAGATACCTTTGGCGACGGTAAAGAAGAAATTCTTCTGCAGACCAAACCGTTAGCGACTGCTATGGGGATTAATCTGGCTGAACTGGCTACTCAGGTGCGCTATGCCTTCTACGGTGCTGAAGCCCAGCGCATACAGCGAGGCGACGAAGAAGTTAAAGTCATGGTTCGTTACCCCCGTGACCAGCGTGAGTCCGTTGGCAACTTGCAGGATATGAAGCTGCGTGGTCCTGATGGTTCTGAAATTCCATTTACAGAATTGGCTGATATTGAGTTCGCTGAGGGTTATAGCACCATTACCCGTATTGACCGCCAACGCTCTGTGAACGTTCGTGCGCGGGTCGATAAAGATACAGTAGAACCTTTCCGCGTTGTAAATGAAGTTCGTGAACAAAAAATCCAACCAATTCTGGATAAGTACCCTAGTGTTAACTTCCAACTCCAGGGTGCGACTCAGGATGAAGCTGAAGCAACAGGCTCTCTTGCTCTTGGCGGTTTTTTGGCAATGTTTGCGGTCTATGCCTTAATGGCAATTCCGCTAAAATCCTATAGTCAGCCGCTTATTATTATGTCAGTGATTCCATTTGGTGTTATTGGCGCCGTTATCGGGCACTGGGTTATTGGTATGCCGGTCAGCATCTTAAGTTTGTTCGGCATCATTGCGTTAGCCGGGGTTGTGGTCAACGATAGTCTGGTCATGGTTGACTACGTTAACCGTGCCCGGGAAGTTGGAACGGATTTACGTAAGGCCGTGCTCGATGCCGGTTGTCGTCGCTTCCGCGCAATAACCTTAACTTCCTTAACGACTTTTTTCGGTTTGCTTCCGATTGTGCTGGAGAAGAGCCTGCAGGCTAAGATGGTTATACCAATGGCAATATCACTGGCCTTTGGTATTATCTTTGCAACGGTCATTACCTTACTGTTAATACCCTGTTTGTATTTAATTTTGGCCGACAGTAAACGAGGCATACGTACCATGTTGTCTTGGTATGGGCTGGCTAAGCCACCGGAACCTAAGGACATGAGTACTAAAGAGGCGTTGGAAAACTACTAAGTGCTCTCATCACTAAAAGAAAGCCGGAGCTAAGTCTCCGGCTTTATCGTATGGTCAGTCATAAACTGGTAAACTAACCATAATAAACTGTTAAATTATAAACTGAACCACTCCAGAGGAAACGCTGACATGTTGCTGTCACTTCTTGATTTTGCCGCATTGCTATTTTTCTTTTTCTGCTGGATAGGCTACTCGTTGTTTGCCCGCAAACGAGCCAGAACCACGCATTGTCTGTCGAGTATTTTGTGCTCGCTAAGAATCGACTGGTTTACTACTGTCATGCACAAAGAAAACCAAGTTGCCGATGCGTCGCTTATCGGTAACGTTGAACGAACGGTTACTTTTTTTGCATCTTCTACTATTTTGGTGCTGGCCGGTGTTATTACGGTATTAGCCCATGCCGATGAAGTTGTGCTGGTGTTAAATGAAATTCCGATGAGCCCCGATACCAGTTCTATTTTGGTGCAGTTTAAGCTGTCGGTGTTAGCCATTATTTTTATTTATGCCTTTTTTAAATTTACCTGGTCTATTCGCCAATTTGGCTTTGTGTCGGTGCTGCTGGGAGCTTCAGTCGAATATCATCAGGGCAATAAACCCGAAGAAGAACGTCGACGTTTTGCCATGCATGCAGCGAAGGTACTGGATCAATCCGGACATGAGTACAATAAGGGTCTGCGTACATATTATTTCGCTTTAGCATATTTATCCTGGTTTCTGCATCCCGTCGTATTGATTGTTTCGAGCGCGGTTGTGGTAGCGGTACTCTATCGTCGTGAATATCGTTCGCGGGTATTACGTGAATTGCTGGCAACGAAGGGTTATGTGCCGGGGAAAAAATAATAGGAGACGGTTGTGAATAAGGTATTTTCTGATTTTCTTGCCTGGACCTGTGAACATGAATGGGGTTGTAACGAGGGTCATGACTTAACACTGAGCGATGGCACAAAATTGTCTGTATGGGATAGCGGCGTATTAGAAGTTGCGCCGGTCAATCCCGGATACAAAGATATTGTGTTGTCCTGTGCTGTTCATGGCAATGAAACCGCTCCTATTGAAATATGCCGGGACATCATTAATGACATTATTAATGAAAAGCAGAGGGTAACGCACCGCACGCTGTTTCTGATTGCAAACCCGGCATCGATTAATAAAGGTGAGCGTTTTGTTGAGGAAAATATGAACCGGTTGTTCAGCGGAGCGCACAGCCAGGGCGATACACACAATAAGGAACGTGAGCGTGCTGCTAAAATTGAGCGTTACGTAGAACGATTTTATCAGTCAGCGCCGGAAGGTCAGCGCGAGCGCTTCCACTATGACCTACATACTGCAATCCGCGACTCTAAACGTGAGAAATTCGCGGTCTATCCGTTTACTCATGGTGCACCTTATAGCCGCAGGCAACTGCAGTTTTTGCTTGCCTGTGGAGTTGATACGGTATTATTAAACCAGGCACCGACAACGACATTCTCATACTTCAGCGCTCGCCAGTTTAACGCTTGTGCATTTACAGTTGAGCTGGGTAAAGTCCGGCCATTTGGCGAAAACGACCGAACTCAGTTTGCCGCAGCGGAAACCTCTTTCCGTAAATTGATTGGAGAAGCTGAGCTGGAATTTGGTCCCTTCGAGCCAGAACAGCACTATGTATTCAAAGAGGCACAAACCATTAACCGCACGCAGCCGGATTTTGAGCTAAACTTTGCGGATGATGTTGCTAACTTCACCTCTTTTAATAAAGGGGCGTTACTGGCTCGGGATGGTGGCCAGGCGCGTTATGCGCAGCACAATGAGGAACATATTATTTTCCCTAACGCCAAAGTGGCTTTGGGGCACAGGGCGCTGTTAACCGTAGTACGAGTACCAACGGATTCGCTCGATTTAGTCTGAAATCAATGAGCTTAAGTTGCCGAACTTTTTAATGACTGTTCGTTTCTATTTACACTTAGCGCACTCAGTTTTCATTAGGCTGTGGTTTGCATGTCACTTTACGTAAAGGTAAAGTAGCGGCAATTTCCAACCCAGCTTAAAACCGAAAGAGAAGGTTATGGTCAAGGATAAAAAACACAACACAGAAATTGTGACGAAACCGAAATGGTTTGATAAAGACTCTGTCACAATTCCGATGCTGCAAATCTTAAAAGAAGATGGCAGTTTTCATAAAGATGCGGACATGCCGGAATACGATAAAGAGCTGATCGTGAAAATTCACGACACCATGCAATTTATTCGTATTCTTGATGAACGCATGATTGCCGCTCAACGTCAGGGTCGCATCAGCTTTTACCTTGCTTCCCGCGGTGAGGAAGCTGCAAGTGTGGCTTCTGCGGCGGCGCTTGATTTCGGTGACATGATCATGGGTCAATACCGTGAGCAGGGCGCCTTAGCGTATCGTGGCTTTACCGTTGAGCAGTTCATGAATCAACTGTTTTCCAACGAAAAAGACTTAGGCAAAGGCCGTCAAATGCCGGTTCATTATGGCTGTGCTGACTTGAATTTTATGACCATTTCCTCGCCGTTGGGAACACAAATTCCACAGGCAACCGGCTATGCGTTTGGTCAGAAAATGGATAAAACCGGCAAGTGCACCATTTGTTATTTTGGTGAAGGTGCCGCGTCAGAAGGTGATTTCCATGCTGCTCTGAACATGGCTTCGGTCTATAAAGTGCCGGTTATCTTTTTCTGTCGTAATAATGGTTATGCTATTTCTACTCCGGCACAAGGTGAACAATACAGCGGCGACGGTATCGCACCACGTGGTATTGGCTATGGTATGAAAACCATACGTATTGACGGTAATGATGCGTTTGCTGTGTTGAAAGCGACTCAGGAAGCCCGCCGTTTGGCTGTAGAAGAAAACGAACCGGTATTGATTGAAGCCATGTCGTACCGTATGTCTGGTCACTCAACGTCAGATGACCCTACCGGTTATCGTACGCGTGAAGAAGAAGCTGACTGGCAGGCTAAAGATCCGCTGGATCGCTTACAGAAATGGATGATGAACGAAGGCTGGTTAAATAAAGACCATGTTGAAGAGCATCACGCAGAAGTGAAAGCGAAAGTACTGGCAGCGTTGAAAGAGTCAGAAAAAGTACCGGTCCCGCACGTTGATGAACTGATTAACGATGTTTACGACAAGCCGACTGACATGCTGAAAGAGCAGTTAGACGAGTTAAAAGAACACATTCGTAAGTATCCGGATGCTTACAGCAAAACGTCGGGGAGACTGGACTAATGGCTAAAATGAATTTATTACAAGCCATCAACAGCGCGCTAGACCTGGCGATGGCCAAACATGACAATGTATACAGCTTTGGTGAAGACACCGGTGGCTTTGGCGGTGTATTCCGTGCCACTTCAGGTTTAACTGAAAAGTACGGCAAGCAGCGTAACTTTAATACGCCGTTGGTTGAACAGGGCATTATTGGCTTTGCCAATGGTCTTGCTTCTCAGGGCAGTTATGCCATTGCTGAAATTCAATTCGGTGACTACATCTTTCCGGCGTTTGACCAAATAGTGAATGAAACGGCCAAGTTCCGTTATCGCTCAGGTAATGAGTTTAACGTGGGCGGTTTAACCATTCGTACACCGTACGGTGGTGGTATCGCGGGTGGTCATTATCACTCACAGTCTCCGGAAGCCTATTTTGCCCACACACCGGGCATTAAAATTGTGACGCCGCGTAACCCTTATGAAGCCAAAGGGTTATTGCTGAGCGCCATTTTTGATAAAAACCCGGTGTTGTTCATGGAACCGAAGCGGCTGTACCGCGCGTCAACAGGCGATGTTCCGGAAGAAGAGTACACCATTCCATTAGGCAAAGCGGACGTGGTCAAAGAAGGTAAAGATATTACCGTTCTTGGCTGGGGCGCGCAGATGGAAATGATTGAAAAAGCGGTCGAAAAATCGGAAGAAGACGGCGTTTCGTGCGAAGTGATTGACTTGCGTACTATTTCTCCGTGGGATGTTGAAACCGTTACAGAATCGGTTTTAAAAACCGGTCGTTTGGTCATCACTCAGGAAGCGCCTATTACCGGCGGATTCGCGAGCGAAATTGCGGCAACCGTTCAGGACAAATGCTTCCTGTACCTGGAATCACCCATTGGCCGAGTGTGCGGTATCGACGTACCGTATCCGCTGTGTCACGAAAAAGAGTACATGGCTGATCACTTGAAGATTTATGAAGCGATCAAACGCTCAATGAACTACTAAGGACCCATCGACATGAGTAAAGACTTTATTCTGCCCGATATCGGCGAAGGGATCGTAGAGTGCGAAATCGTTGAGTGGCTGGTTGCCGAAGGTGACGAGGTCAAAGAAGACCAACCTGTAGTTGAGGTCATGACTGACAAAGCTATGGTTGAGATCCCGGCCAAAGACGACGGCATTGTGGAAAAGCTGTATTACCAGAAAGGTGATATTGCTAAGGTTCACGAACCGTTGTTTGCGATTAAACCCGCTGACGGATCTTCTGATGAGGCGCCAGCTAAAGACAGCGCGTCTGCTCAAAAAGAAGAGCCGAAGACAGATAAAAAACAAACCTCAGCTGGCGGCGATACAACTGACTTTATTTTGCCGGATATCGGTGAAGGTATTGTTGAATGTGAAATCGTTGAATGGCTGGTGTCTGAAGGCGATGAAGTGAAAGAAGACCAGCCGGTTGTTGAAGTCATGACGGACAAAGCAACGGTTGAAATTCCGGCTAAAGACGACGGTACCGTGGTTAAGCTGTATCACAAAAAAGGTGACATCGCGGAAGTACATAAGCCGTTGTTTGCATTGCAGCCTGCTGGTGGTGTTCAGGAGCCTGGTTCAAATGCTCCGCACAGCCATGTTGAGCCCAAGTCTCAGACTCCGTCATCGGATCCTAAAGCGGAAGCCGAACCGCCAGCGAAGGCGCGTCAGGGCAAAGCAGTTGCCAGCCCGGCAGTACGCCGTCTGGCACGCGAAAGCGATATTAATATTGCTGAAGTGTCTGGCTCAGGTAAAAAAGGCCGTGTGCTGAAGAAAGATATTGAAGCCTTTAAATCGGGTGAGCAGAAGTCAGCGGCATCAAGCGATAGCCAGCAACCGCAGAAGTCAGCAGCTACTAGCGGTGGTACTCGTACTGAAGCTATCCGTGGTGTGAAAGCGGCTATGGCTAAGCAGATGATGAGCTCGGTCAGTACGATTCCACATTTCACCTACGCTGATGAGTTTGATGTTACTGACTTAATCGCATTGCGTGAAAAGCTAAAAGAGCAATACAAAGAGAAGGGTATTCGTTTAACTGTTATGCCATTCTTTATCAAAGCTCTTTCGCTGGCACTGAAAGAATTCCCTGTGATGAATGCACAGGTGAATGAAGACTGTACTGAGATCACTTATTTTGATGATCACAACATTGGCATGGCCGTTGACACCAAGATTGGCCTGTTAGTACCTAACGTAAAACAGGTACAAAACAAAAGCATTATCGATGTCGCTAATGAAGTGACTCGTCTGACTCAGGCATCGCGTGAAGGCAAGTTGCCGCAAGCCGATATGAAAGGCGGTACCATCAGCATTTCAAACATCGGTGTTATTGGCGGTACGGTGGCAACTCCTATCATCAATAAGCCGGAAGCCGCGATTGTCGCTTTAGGTAAGGTGCAGGAACTGCCGCGCTTTGATGCCAACGGTAACGTGGTTGCCCGTAAGATAATGACGGTAAGTTGGTCAGGCGACCATCGTATTATCGACGGTGGCACCATTGCCCGCTTCAACAAACTCTGGCAGGAATACCTCGAAGACCCAACCAGCATGCTGGTAAACATGGTCTGAGATAGAGGCTGAGCCAGAAACAAAGAGTTAGATAAAGCTTCGGAACACGCCGTAAACCCATCCTTGGGGGCTTGTGTGACGCCATCCATGGCGTCACACAGTTCCTTCGCTTTTATCTAACTCTTTTTTTGTTTCTGGCTATCTACATCTGCGTTCAGTAAGTTAAATAAAGCTAGCAGATCCTACGGATAGTGGGCGTAGCGTCTGAAGTTAAAACCCTCTGATACATGAGTGTCGAAGGCCATGGATGGCCTTCGTCAAGCCCTCATGGATGAGCTTGTTGCGTCTCCTGTATCAGAGGGTTTTGACTTCTAGCGAAACGCACTATCTGTAGGAGCTTTAACACTTCTTATCGGCTTCCCTTGTTTAGCTGTGCTATTGTTTTCTTATCTGAGAAGTATTGAGAGTCAGCATGTTTGAAGTCATTTATCTTTCCTTAGCGGTATTACTGTTGGTGCTTACCCTGGCGCCATTGTCCCGAGCTCAAGTTTGGTGGATACGTGGTTTGGATTTTCCGCGTTTGCAGCTGTCGGTGTTATTAGCTGCCTTGCTGGTCATAGGGCTCATTGTTATACGTGACTGGAACTCCGTTACGGCAATGGCATTAGGCATCGTCATTGGTTGTCTGGTCTGTCAGCTTTGGTGGGTTGTGCCTTATACCTTTTTCTTTCCTAAGGAAGTTGAAGCGGTCCGGCCGGGTAATGCTAACGGGCGCTTGCGCATTATGACCGCGAATGTTCTTACCCCTAACCATAATAGTGATGGCTTGCTAAAGCTGGTTCATGATTTTACGCCAGATGTGCTGGTCACACTTGAGTCTGATGACTGGTGGCAGGAGAAGCTGGATGCGATTGAACCGGATTATCCGCATACGGTAAAGGTACCTTTGGATAACCTCTATGGCATGCATGTGTATTCTCGTTATGCTTTGTCTGATGTCAGTGTTGAGTATCTGGTTGAAGACGATAAACCGTCGGTACATTGTTTTATTGAGCTGCCTTGTGGACAGAAAGTGAAAGCGCATTTTGTGCACCCTGCGCCACCCAGCCCTTCTGAAAATGAAGAGTCGGCAGAGCGGGATGCTGAACTGGTTCTGGTCGCTCGTCGGGTTGAGCCGGAGAAATATCCGACTATAGTCACTGGAGATTTGAACGATGTTGCCTGGTCGCGCACGACGCTTCTTTTCCGCAAGCTTAGTGGCTTGTTAGACCCTCGTATTGGGCGTGGTATGTTTAATACTTTCCACGCGGAATACTGGTTTGCCCGCTGGCCGTTGGATCATATATTCCACAGCCACCATTTTGCTCTGGTTTCAATGACACGTTTACCGGGGTTTGGGTCAGATCATTTTCCATTACTGACGGAGCTTGCTTTAGCACCGGGAGAAAATGGTGCTGGTGATGGTCCGTCGCCGGATGAAGATGACAAAGAAGCCGCTGATGAGATTGTGAATAAAGCTATGGCTTAAGCTTACGCCGAAAGTGAATGCGTTGAACTAACAGTCCGAAAATAATAAGCATAAGCCCAACTAGCGTACTTGGATAAATGGTTTCGCCAATCACGACCGAGAGCAGCAACAGCGAGATAAACGGCGAAATAAAAATTAAGTTGCTGATAAGTGCCGTATTGGTGGCTGTTTTCATGGCTTTTAACCAGAATAGGAAGGTTATTCCCATTTCAAATAAGCCTACGTAGCTTACCGCTGCCCAGCCTTGCCAGGGTATTGCCGACCAGTCACTCCATATGAAGCTGGCGACAATAAGTATGGGTAAGGCCAAGCCAAAAGAAAGTACTAAGCTAACAACAGAATCGGCGTTACGGCGCGTATTCAGGATCCAGTAGCCAGCCCACAAGAAAGTGGAAATTAACGCCAGCGTAACGCCCCAGGGATCACTGAAGCTAAGCTCCAGCACATTACCTCGTGTGGCAATAACCAATACTCCAAAATAACCTAAGGCGCAGGCAACCCAGTCGCGACGGCGTATGCTTTGTTTTAAAAACAGAGCGGCCATAATGCTAAGGGCAATGGCCCAGGTGTAATTGAGTGGTTGAGCTTCGGAAGCCGGCAGCAGTTTATAAGCCTGAAAAAGCACCAGATAATAAATAAGTGGATTAATAAGCCCCATGAGCAGGTAATACAAGGGCATTTTACGTAGCTCGAGTATTAATTCGCTGGTTTTTTTCTGAATAAGGCAGACCAGCGCGAGAATGACAAAAGAAACACTACTGGCAGCAGTAACCATCTGCAATGGGGTCATGTACTGCAGGGTTATTTTGAATGCGGTAGCCACCGTTGACCATAACAGTACGGCGATGATCGCATAAACAAAGGCTTGTTTATCAGCGGCTATGGTGTGATGGCATGGTGACCCCTTAACTCATACGTCGATGAGTACTGCTGCTTGTTGGTATTCAATCCAGACCAGGGCATTTTGCTGGTACTCTCGTGCGAGGTCAATGGCTGTTTTCTGGTTGAGGCCTAAGACCATAAAACTGGCTTCCGGGGGCCATTGTTTGTCGCGATCCTGACCTTCTCCTGAAAAACAGTGAATTTCAGCCATTTGCTCTAAACGAGTCGCTAATTGCTTATTTCTGCTTTTATTTTCGTTCTTTGTAAGCAGTTGGCTTTGTGGGTTACAGGCTGTGATAAAGCTGCCTGTAGTTTGACCAAGGCGCTCACATAAACGGTCAAAGGCATTATTCTTTTGACCTATAGTCAAAGTGATTGTCTTTTCTCCAACTGCGAACCAATAATCTGTATTTTTATAGCTGTTTAGCAGTTCTTTATCCATGTTTTGACCCGAGTATCGATGCTATGTAGAGTACATAGCAAGAGTTTAGCGTTAACCGTGAAGAGGTTCTATGAACCCCAGTATTAGTGTGATCACTCTAGGTGTTGATGACCTTAAACGTTCACTTATATTCTATCGGGACGGCCTGGGTTGGGAAACCGATGGCATTATAGGTGACGAGTTTGAGCATGGCGCCGTGGTTTTCTTTAAATTACCCAGTGGTCTCAGACTGGCTTTATGGCCACGTAAAAGTATTGCTGCAGAAATGGGCGTTGAAGTTGCCCGTGCAGCGAATGAAGTGTTGTTAAGCCATAACGTCAAGTCGCGCACTGCGGTTGACGACGTTATGGTGGAAGCGGAACGGGCCGGAGCCGATATTCTAAAACCTGCAAAAGACCTGTTTTGGGGTGGTTATGGGGGCTTCTTCAAAGATCCGGATGGGCATATTTGGGAAGTAACCCGGAACCCTGCCTGGAGTGCATAGCAAAAGTAAAAAAATTCATTAGCGAGCCATTGATATATTTAGATTTATCTAAATTTCCACTCAACAAAACGTTCAACAATGATCCTGAATCATTTTGCTGAGCGTATCTTCTTATAATATTTTTTTATTTATTATGAGTAGGAAAGCCCCATGTTTGGCTCAAAAACGAAGTATCAGCTTGCGCAAACCCATAAAGAGCTGAGTGAATACGAGCAACTGATAAACGCCATTGATGGTAATATCGCCCGGATTGATTTCACCCCTCAAGGGTATATTTTAAATGCTAATAACCTCTTTTTGGAAGCCATGGGTTATCGGCTTGACGAGATAGTGTCAAAGCATCACAAAATCTTTTGTGATAACGAGTATGCGTTAAGCACAGCGTACCAGAGTTTTTGGAATAAACTGGCTCAGGGTCAGTCCCATCATGGACGCTTTAAAAGGTTTTGCAATGATGGTAGTGCTATTTGGTTAGAAGCTTCTTACTTTCCGATCAAGAACTCGGAGGGGCAGGTCGAATATATTACCAAAATTGCTAAAGATGTGACCCACGAAGCTTCAGAATTAGAACATCAGGTTGCTGTTAGTACTGCTATTGACAAGTCTATGGCAACAATAGAGTTCTCTCCATCGGGCAAGATTCTTCGCGCTAATAAGAACTTTTTAGATACATTAGGTTACCGGGCAGACGAAATAAAAGGGCGCCATCACAGCTTGTTTTGTGAACAGACGTTTTATGATGAAAACCCCGGCTTTTGGAAAGAACTGAGTAATGGTCAGTTTAAAACAGGGCAATTTAAACGCCTGAGTAAGCATGGGGAGGCGATTTGGCTTGAGGCCAGCTACAACCCCATTTTTGATGAAAACGGGCAGGTGACAAAAGTCATTAAATTTGCCAGTGACGTAACGGCCAGTGTGGTGAAAGCTCAGCAAACTGCGGAAGCCGCTGCGGTGGCTTATTCTACCTCTCAGCAAACGGCTGCCATTGTCAGTGACGGTAAAGCATCGATAGAGGTTTCTGTAGAAACCTCGAATGAGATTTTGTCGAGAAGTAATAAAACCGATGAAGTTATTGAACAACTTCATGAGCAAGCCCGGAGTATTGAAGACATTGTGAAAACGATTAACGGACTGGCAGAGCAAACCAATTTATTGGCGCTTAACGCAGCTATTGAGGCGGCCAGAGCCGGGGAACACGGACGAGGATTCGCTGTTGTTGCAGATGAAGTGAGAAACTTAGCGTCTCGTACGACACAGGCAACCAGTCAAATTTCCGGTGTTATGGAACGCAGTTCTGAAGTTTCGCAGGCGATATCGACTTCTATAGATGATATTCAAAAGATGGCTGAACTGAGCAAAGAGCAAATTGAAAAAGTGAAAAACTTGATAGAAGAGATAGACGAAGGTGCGACGAACGTTGTAAATGCAGTGAGCCACCTTTCATAAGGTGACTCACTGGTTTTTCACATGAGTTTACACTTAGACATTTAGCCCGCAGGGTAAACGTAATTTGCCTGAATACCCAGAGGAAAGCCAAGAGTCCAGTAGAGAATAAGGAAGGCAGACCATAGTATTAAGAGCGCTACAGTATATGGCAGCATCATTGCCACTAAAGTACCTATGCCTGTACCTTTAACATAGCGCTGACAATAAAGAACGACCAGCGGGAAGTAGGGCAGCAACGGCGTAATAATATTACTGGATGAGTCACCGACACGATACGCCGCCTGGGTTAAGTCGGGTGAATAACCTAACTGCATTAGCATAGGCACAAAAATAGGGGATATCAGGGCCCATTTAGCCGATGCTGAACCGACAAATAAGTTAATAAAGGCTACTAAGAAGACGATACCGACCATAGTGACCCCACCGGACAACTCCAGACTGGCCAGGAAGTTAGCGCCTTTAACGGAAATTAAAGTGCCGAGTTGTGAGTCTCCAAACGCTTTTATGAATAAGGCACAGAAGAACGCCATAACCATATAGTAGGCCATGCCTTCCATTGACTTAGTCATTGCGCCGATAACGTCCTGGGAGTTGGTAAAGTTACCGGAAACATAACCGTGAACAATACCTGGGATAATAAACAGCAAGAAAATTAGCGGTACAATCATACCCATAAGAGGTGCTGAGTAAGATGCCAATTCACCGGTTGCCGGGTCAGCCAGAGGAGTATTTTCAGCCGTTGCTGAGAAATACAACAGAGTCAAACCTACCGCCATGGTAATTACGCCAGCATAAAATGCTTTGCGGTCTCGCGGGGAGACGTCGTCTAACGCAGGCATATCTTCGGCGTCACCATCAATTTCGGCACTGCGTAACCGGGGCTCAACTACCTTGTCCGTCAGGAACCAGCCAATGGCAACGACGACAATTGACGATGCGGCTGTAAAGTAATAGTTATTCAGTGGGTTTAACTGCATGTCGGCGTCAATAATTTGCGCGGCACTTTCAGTAAAGCCTTGCAGTAATGGGTCGATTGCCGAAGGTACGAAGTTGGCACTGAAGCCGCCGGAAACACCAGCAAAGGCTGCAGCAATACCTGCCAGCGGATGTCTGCCGGCCGCGTAGAAAATAACACCGCCTAAAGGAATAACCAGAACATAGCCAGCATCAACTGCCGTATGGCTGACTATAGCAACCAGAATCAAAACCGGCGTCAGCAACATTTTCGGCGTAACGTTCAACATGAGTTTTATGGCAACATTAATAAAGCCCGAGCGTTCGGCTACACCCACACCCAGCATAGCTACCAGCACAACCCCCAGGGGGGCAAAACCCATAAAGGTATCAACCATATTGGCAAGAAAAGCCGCAAATTCGGTGCCGCTTAATAAGTTGATTACGCCAATAGAGTCACCCGTAAGCGGGTGCTTCTCATCAAAACTCACGCCGGACAACAGCCACGACATTACCCAGACAATGATTAATAAGCCAAAGAACATGACGGCCGGATCGGGCAGTTTATTACCGACCTTTTCAACGCCGTCTAAAAGGCGATTTAACAGACTGTCCGGTTTTTCTTTTTGCGAACGGTCTGGTTGTGGAGATTGAGCCATGGTGAAACCCCTGGTTGTTATTTTATTGGTCTAATTATTATGCGCAGGTATCATAACCATTATTGTAAGGTGGAACAAAGCGAACAAGGTGAAAAAGTGTCAATGATTTGTGGTACAGATGAAGCGGGTCGTGGACCTATTGCCGGGCCGGTTGTGGCAGCTGCTGTAATTTTGGACCCGGACAACCCAATTGAAGGCCTTAACGACTCAAAAAAACTGAGCGAGAAAAAGCGTGAAAAGCTGAGTCTGGAAATAAAAGAAAAAGCACTGTACTGGACTATTGCTCAGTCTGACCCCGACGAAATAGAAGCCATTAATATTCTCTGGGCGTCGATGAAAGCCATGCAGCGAGCCGTGGAAGCACTGCCGGTAAAACCCGATATGGTGCTGGTGGACGGTAACCGGGTTCCGGAGCTAAATGTACCGGCAAAAGCTATTGTTGGCGGCGATGCCAGCGAACAATGCATTGCTGCCGCTTCAATTTTAGCGAAAGTAGAGCGGGACAGGCAGATGCTCAAGTGGCATGAATTGTACCCACAGTATGAATTTGATAAACACAAGGCTTATGGTACGCCCAAACACCTGGAATTATTAGAGAAGTACGGGCCGTGTCCTATACACCGTAAAGGCTTTAACCCGGTTAAGCGGGTCCTTGCTAACTTGTGATTTAACCCGGAAATTCATACAATAGACGGCTATTCATTAAGCTCTTTCAGGAAGTTGGAATTCGCCATGCAGTCTATCCCGCACGTTGATATGCGCCGTTACCAGAATGATTTTGATGCTTTTACTCAAGATGTCGGTAATGGTTATGAAAAATACGGTTTTATTGCCTTAACCCAGCACGGTGTCGATACCGCGCTTATTGAACGAGCATTGGATACCTGTCGCGAATTGTTTGCCTTACCTGAAGACGTGAAAAAACAATATCATCGCCCGGGTCAGGGCGGTGCCAGAGGCTACACGCCCTTTGGTACTGAAGTGGCTAAAGACGCCAAACATGTCGACTTAAAGGAGTTCTGGCATGTGGGTCGTGAAATTGAAGGCGAGCCGCCGTACTCGCAGCTATTGCCAAACGTCTGGCCACAAGAGTTGCCTAAATTTAAAGACGATATGCTGGCTATTTATGCGGCTTTGGATAACCTTGGTAATCAGGTGCTGGAAGCTCTGTCCGTTTATTTGGGGCAGCCAAAAGACTTTTTCCGCAACAAAGTGAATAACGGCAATTCAATTTTGCGGCCTTTACACTATCCTCCTATTATTGATGAAGATACGCCATCGGTTCGTGCTGGTGCGCATGAAGACATCAACGTCCTGACGCTATTGGTGGGGTCACGTGAACCTGGCTTAGAAGTGTTAGCGAAAGACGGCACCTGGGTGCCGGTAACTATTATTGAAGGTGCTATTATCTGTAACGTGGGTGACATGCTGCAGCGCTTAACGAATCATGTACTGCCATCGACAACGCACCGAGTGGTTAATCCTCCGGCACCATTTAATGAAAAGTCGCGTTACTCAATACCCTTCTTTTTACATTTTAATCCGGATGTGATGATCACGCCGCTGGAAAGCTGTATTTCAGATGAAAACCCTCAGCGAGATGAACCTATTACAGCTGATGACTATCTAATGCAGCGCTTACGTGAAATTGGTTTGATAAAAGACTAAAAGGAACAGCTGGTGAAAACAGGCGAGTTTAATCTAAAACGCATAGTTCGGGGTGTGGCTGCTGTCACTGTTTCTGCATTATTAATCAGTTGCGCATCTGCTCCGCAGGAGCCTGAAAGCAATGAGTTTCGGTTGACGTTGCTGCACATTGACGACCACCATTCTAATTTGGACGCCAAACGGCAAACCTTAGTGTGGGGAGAGCAGGAGTGGCAAGTGGAAGCCGGCGGTTTCCCTCGTGTTGGCGCGCAAATCAAAAAGCTACGCGCGGCTAACGAAAATGTACTGACATTGCATGCCGGTGACGCCCTGACAGGCAGCTTATATTTCACCTTGTTTGGCAGTGAAGCCGACGCCCGCATGATGAACAACGTCTGTTTCGATGCCTTCACTATTGGTAACCATGAGTTTGACACTGGCGATGCCGGACTGGCCGAGTTCCTGCAGGAGTTGGGGACTGAAAGCTGTCCCACCGTGAAGCTTGGAGCAAATATTAAGCCAAAAGTTGGGCAGTCGGCTCTAACCCCCGAGCGCGAATGGCAAATGTTTCAGCCCTACACAATAGTCGAACGTGGCGGTGAAGAAATTGCCATTATAGGTCTGGATATTGCCAGTAAAACGAAGAAGTCATCGCAGCCCGATGAATCGACTGAGTTTTTAGACGAGCTGGAAACGGCGCGCAAGTATATTGCGGAAATTCAACAGCAGGGTATCGAAAAAATAGTGCTGCTAACGCACATCCAGTATGAGCGGGACAAAGAGCTGGTGCAGCAGTTACCGGGCGTGGATATTGTTATTGGTGGTGATTCGCATACGCTGTTAGGCGATTTCAGTGATTTTGGTATGGAGTCTGACGGGCCTTATCCAACCGAACTGACCAATGCTGACGGCGACAAAGTTTGTATTGGCCATGCTTACCAATATTCATTGGTGGTTGGCGAGATGCAGGCGGTATTTGAAGGTGACAAAATTGCAGAGTGCGGCGGACGTCCGCATTACCTGCTGAGTGACGACATTCAGGTCAGCGACGGCATTGTGACAACTTACGAGCCGATTAAAACCGCACTGGAAGAAAGTGACGTATTCAGCTTTGTTGAACCTGACGCTGAGCTGCAAAGCATGTTGCAGGAGTATCAAGGCAAAGTTGAAGAGTTTTCTGCCGAAGTGCTGGCGCAGGTGCCACAGCAAATTTGCAGTCAGGAAATTGATCTGCCGAGACGCGATGGTTGTGCTGACATCCTGAGTTCTGGTGCTCACCGTCTGGTTGCTGAAGCTTTCCTGAACTCAGTGCCGGAAGCTGACTTCGCTATTCAAAATGGTGGTGGTGTCCGCTCTGGTATTAGCCAGGGAGACTTCACAGTGGGCGACGCTTTCAATGTGCTGCCTTTTGCGAATACTCTGGTTAAGCTGGAACTGAGCGGCTCTGAGTTCAAACAGGCAATGGAGGAAGCGCTGGCTTATTCTATTTCTGATGGTGGTTCAACTCGAGCTTACCCCTATGGTGCCGGTATTCGTTACTCGGTGGACTTAACTAAAGAGAAAGGCAGCCGCGTGTCTAACCTGCAAGTGTGGGATAAAGGCAGTAAGAGTTGGCAGCCAATGACCGCCAGAGCCACCTACGTGATGGTGACAAACAGCTTTATTGCAGGCGGTCAGGACGGTTATGACACCTTTTATCGAGTCAGTGAGCGCGGACGTGCCCGCAATACGGGAATAGATTATGCTCAGTCACTGGTAGATTATGCCAGAGAGCAGGAGGTTCTGAAGCGTCCGCAAGAATTTGCCACGCAGTCGTATGTTCCTGTGGGAGATAAATAATGGCTCGATCATTCGAGCCAGCCCCTGTTTCCGATAACGCCAGATTCGATTTTATAGTTGTTATTCTGGCGTTATTGACGGCCTTTGCGCCACTCTCCATTGATATGTATCTCCCTGCTTTCAGCGCTATTGCGTCGGACTATGCGACCGATACACATCATGTTGAACTGTCGCTGACGGCTTTTTTCTTTGGGCTTTTTATTGGCCAGTTATTGTATGGTACGGCGACCGATAAGTTTGGGCGTAAGAACCCGCTGTATATCGGTTTGGCTATATACGTGGTGACATCCATTGGCTGTGCTTTTGCGCCGGATATTCAGTGGCTTATTGCTTTACGTTTTCTGCAGGCGATAGGGGCTTGTGCCGGTATCGTTATTGCAAGGGCTGTAGTGCGTGATTTGTATACCCCGCAGGCTTCGGCTCGTGTGTTTTCATTCCTGATACTGGTAATGGGAGTTGCGCCTATTCTGGCACCTCTGTTTGGTGCCTATGTAACCGAATGGATGGGATGGCGTGCTCTGTTCTTAATTGTCGCCGGCTTAGGTGTGGCTTCAGCCGTGACTATCCATTTTGTTTTGCCGGAAACCCGCGGGCGCCGCTACGACGTGCGCATGCGAAATACGGGCAGCACTTACTGGGCGGTTTTGCGAGACCCTTCTTTTCTGCGTTATTCGTTAACGGGCGCTATCGCTCAGTCGGGGTTGTTTGCCTACATCACCGGCTCACCGAAGATGTTTATTGAGGTTTTTGGCCTTGAGCCCATGCACTACAGTTGGCTGTTTGGATTAAACGCTATTGGTATTATTGGTTTTTCGCAGCTTAATGGCTGGTTACTAAAGTACCACTCCTCACGCAAGATCCTTAATTTTTCCTTACCGGTGTTGGCCGTGGTGTCCATTGTAATGTGCGTTATGGCGTATTTTAATGCCGGCTTCTGGGGAATATTGCTGCCGTTATTTGCCTATATTTCGACTTTAGGCATGGTTTTCCCAAATGCTATGGCTGGGGCTTTGGCTGAACAGAAAGAGCGCGCAGGTTCGGCGTCTGCCGTAACCGGTAGCTTACAGTTTTTAATTGCGGGTTTGGTTTCTGCCGGGGTGAGTCAGGCAGGCTCCTTTACTGATTATGCCATGGCCTGGGTCATTGGTGTGGCCGGCTTACTCGCAGTAATTGCATACCGCGTAATGCGCCGGCCGGAATAAGCTTTTTAGTTATAATAAGTCGGTGCGGCTGGTCCTACAGGGAATCCAAAGACAAAGACCCAAAGGAAGAAAAGCACCGACCAGCCAACAAAGAAGAACATAGAATAAGGCAACATCATGGCAACCAGAGTGCCAATGCCTAAATCCTTCTTGTAACGAGCCGCAACGGCCAATATTAAGCCAAAGTAACTCATCATTGGGGTAATAACGTTAGTGACTGAGTCACCAATGCGGTACGCCGCCTGAATTACTTCTGGTGAGTAGCCAACCAGCATCAGCATCGGCACAAAAATAGGAGCGGTAATAGCCCACTGCGCAGAAGCCGATCCCAGCATCAGGTTAACGAAGCCACAGACCATAATGAAGAACAAGAAAATGATAGGTCCGGTCATGCCAATATTGGTCAGAAACTCCGCGCCATTAATGGCAAAAATAGTCCCGAAATTCGTCCATTTAAAGAAGTTAACGAATTGAGCCGCAAAAAATACCAGCACAATATACATGCCCATAGTGCTCATGCTGTGCGACATCGCATCGATAACATCGCGATCGTTTCGCATGGTCTCAACCGTGCGACCATAGACGAAGCCGGGAATGGCGAAAAAGAAGAAGATGTAAACAACCACGCCTTTCAGGAACGGCGAACCTTTAACATCACCGGTTTCCGGGTGACGTAAAATACCCCACTCAGGTACAACGGTTAATGCCAGAATACCGGCAAGAACCAGAACGCTTAACCCGGCGTAAATTAATCCTCGTTTTTCCTGTTTGTTCAGAGGGTCCATTGAGGATTGATCGGACAAATCAATAGAGGCTTCGTCTTTGTTGTATTTACCGAGTTTAGGTTCGACAATTTTGTCGGTTATCAACGCGCCCATAATGGCAATTAAGAAGGTACTGACCATCATAAAATACCAATTGGCTTCTGCGCCAACGGTATAGGCTGGGTCAATAATTTTAGCGGCTTCTTCAGTAATACCCGACAGTAAAGGGTCTACTGTACCAATTAGCAGGTTGGCACTGTAGCCTGCGGAAACCCCGGCAAAAGCGGCCGATAAACCGGCTAAAGGGTGACGCCCCAGACCGTAGAAAATCATGGCAGCAAGTGGTACCAGTACAACATAGCCCAGTTCTGCTGCTGTGTTAGAAATAACACCGGCAAAGACAATGGTTACGGTTACCAGGCGCCGCGGGGCTTTCATGACCAGCCCGCGCATAGCCGCAGAAATTAAGCCTGAGCGCTCAGCAACACCAACACCTAAAAGAGCAACTAACACAGTCCCTAAAGGCGTGAAGCCGGTAAAGTTGGTGACCAGGTTAGTGACAATGCGTTGTATTCCCTCAGCATTCAGCAAGCTGACCGCTTTGATAACAGTTTCACCATCTCTGGGGTCTACTGCGCTGACACCAAAATAAGCAGCGATGCCACTAATGAAAATAATGAATAAGCAGAAAACGGCGAATAGGGTAATGGGGTGGGGTAACAGGTTACCAAGCCACTCAACGCCGTCGAGAAAACGGGTAAACCAGCCTCGTTTGCTGGTCGCGTTATAGTCATTATTGGGAGACTGCATAACTCGCGCCTTTATTATAAGTTTTAGACCAGCGTAGGATTCTAGCATAAAAAAACGGCGCCGCTGAAATCAGGGGCGCCGTTTGCAGGTTAACCTTCAGCTGTTATGCAGCTTCGTCTTTCTTAAGGTTTTTCAGGGCATAATCGAATGCTGCCTGACCGGCTAATAAATCTTCCGGAGCAAAGTCATCAACGTTAATGGTACGCAGGCGACCAACTTCCGTGCGCTCAAGCAGAGCAACTTCGTCGTCACTCAATACGCCCAGCTCTTTACCTTTAGCGGCCAGCTGGTCTAATTGAGTAAAGCTGAAGCGTTTACCGGCTGCTTTACAAACTTTGTCGTACAGTGGCTCTGAGGCAATCACGTTTTTCAGGGTTTCTTCAAGGAAACCAAAGTGACCTTCAGGGCTCAGGAACTGGCCTTCACCTAAACGCGTACGAACGTCGTTTGGTGACATAAGCATACGGGCAATTTCATGATCGTTTTTATCTGTAGGACGTTTAGCAATACGGCCTAACGGATACATAACGGCGCGCATGAAGCTGCCAACACCACCGAAGTTCGCCAGCATTTCCAGCTGTGCTTCCTGTAACTTATGCAGAGTGTCCTGCATAGCCCAGTGAACTAACGGTAAGTCTTCTTTAATGCGACCCTGGTCGTGATAACGCTTCAGCACACAAGAACCGATGTACAAGTAGCTGAGCATATCACCTAAGCGCGCAGAAACTCGTTCCTTGCGTTTAAGACTACCACCCAGTTTACCCATAGCAATGTCTGACAATAATGCCATGTTGGCACTGAAGCGGTTCATCTGCTGGTAGTATTTACGGGTTTCGTCGCTAGCCGGAACAGAGCTCAGGCGGTGACCACCAAAACCATAGAACAGTGAACGAACAAAGTTACTGATGGCAAAGCCAATATGACCAAACACGGCTTTATCAAATTTCTTCAAGGCATCCGGGCCTTTTTCAGCCGAGGCTTCCATTTCTTTCAAAACAAATGGGTGGCAACGGATAGCGCCCTGGCCGTATATCATCATACTGCGGGTAAGAATGTTGGCACCTTCTACTGTAATGGCGACCGGAACACCCTGGTAACCACGACCAAGATAGTTATTCGGTCCTAAACAGATACCTTTACCACCGTGAACGTCCATAGCGTCGTCCATGCAAGCACGTAGCTTCTCAGTCATGTGGTATTTCGCAATGGCACCGATAACGCCAGGCTTCTCGCCTAAATCAATACCTTTGGTGGATAACATAGTCACCGCATCCATCAGGTACGCGTTACCACCTATGCGAGCCATTGGCTCTTCAACACCTTCCATTTTACCAATAGGTAATTTGAACTGACGACGGATGCGTGAGTAAGCACCAGTTGCCAGAGCCATTTGCTTAATGCCACCGGCACTGTTTGAAGGCAAGGTAATTGAACGGCCGACTGACAGACATTCAACCAGCATACGCCAGCCCTTACCGGCCATTTTCTGTCCACCAATAATGTAATCTAATGGAACGAAGACGTCGTTACCGCGGATAGGACCGTTCTGGAACGGCACGTTCAGCGGGAAGTGACGGCGACCAATTTCAACACCTTTGGTGTCGCGAGGAATAAGCGCACAGGTAATACCCAGCTCTTCTTCTTCACCAATAAGGTTGTCAGGGTCGTACATTTTAAATGCCAGACCTAAAACAGTAGCTACTGGTGCTAAGGTAATGTAGCGCTTATTGAAATTCAGTTTAATACCGACAATTTCTTCGCCGTTCCACTCACCTTTACACACCACACCTGAGTCAGGAATAGCGCCTGCGTCAGAACCGGCTTCCGGGCTGGTTAGTGCGAAACAGGGAATTTCGTCACCGCTGGCTAGGCGTGGCAGGTAATGGTCTTGCTGTTCTTTGGTACCATAATGCTGCAACAATTCGCCCGGGCCTAATGAGTTAGGTACGCCGACGGTTGAGGCCAGCACGGTGCTGACACCGGCAAGCTTCTGTAGAACACGAGACTGTGCGTAGGCAGAAAACTCCAGACCACCGTATTCTTTCTTGATGATCATGGCGAAGAATTTCTCGTCTTTAAGATACTGCCAGACGTGCTCAGGCATGTCTGTTAATTCGTGGGTCACTTCCCAGTCGTCCAGCATTTTGCAGACTTCTTCACATGGGCCTTCTAAAAAGGCTTTTTCTTCAGCCGTTAGCTCGGCTTTAGGTACCTTATGAAGTTTTGACCAGTCAGGGTCACCACTGAATAAATCGCCGTCCCACCAGACCGTACCGGCTTCCAGTGCATCACGCTCGGTATCAGACATTTCTGGCATTACTTTGCGATATGCGCTAAGAATAGGCTTAGTCAGCAGGTTTAAACGAATTGGCGCTATGTTAAGCGGAACCAGAACAATTGCCAGAATAGCCCAAAGCACCGGGCCAACAATGTCGATTGCGCTACCAATAGCGAACATAATAACCAGACCGGCGCTGAACATAGCCAGGCTGGCTCGTTTGTAGATTAATGCAGCCGCGACTATAACAGTAGCGACAATCCAAAGTGCAATACTCATAATGTAATACTCCGATTTGGAGGTCTGACCAGTGATACTGTGCAAGTTAGATCAACCGGAGTATATTTTCAAGGAAAAATTGAACGGGCGTTTGAATTTTGTTGTCAATATAAA
>NZ_DF266791.1:147181-301625 GCF_000320945.2 Idiomarina sp. 28-8 | reverse complement strand
GACAGCGAGTATGGGGAAGGTTACCGTTATCTTGAGGTGTCGCCGGAGGACGAATGGCAACTGCGAACAAAGTCGGATATTTCCTGGTTTATTTTGTCGGACACCCGTGAAGCTCGTTCAGTATTTATTGTGGATGAAGAGAATAGCCGGTTGGAGCCTCGCGAATTTATTTACATGAGAACCGGCACCGGATCGGATAAGTCCTTTCATGGTGAATTCAAACCGAATGAGAAAAAGGTTCGTAATGTGGACACCGGACGCATGCTGGGTGTGAACTGGGAAGACGCGTTATTTGATGAAGCCAATGTGACCGAACAATTACGTGTAGATTTGGCCAGCGGAGCTGAAACTTTTAAGTACCGGTTGGTTGATGAAAAAGGTCAAGAAGACGAATACCGTTTTGAGGTGCTGACAACAGAAGAGTTGTCGTTGCCTTACGGTGAGGTTGAAGCAATAAAAGTTGGGCGCATAAGAGACAATAACCGGCGCCAGACCTTTTTCTGGTTCGCGCCGGAGTTAAATTACGTCATGGTTAAAATGCAGCAGTTTAAAGAAGGTGACGAGCAGGCCACCATGTCACTGAAAAGCTTGTCTATGTAAACTAGTGCTTGTTTGACACGATATGTATCTGGTCTGGCATTTATGTAGCCTGACATTCATGTCAGGTTCAATGTTCAATACCTCACCTGACATAAATGTCAGGCTACGCAATTATTCGGTTGCGTAGCCTTGAGCGCCAAGGACTTCGCCGTCTAGTGTAACGCGACCGCCTTGCAGCTTAAGACGCTCCTGACAAAACCAGTTAACCACCAGCGGATAAATACGGTGTTCCTGCTCGTGCACGCGAGCCTGAACTTCTTCCACTGTGTCGCCCTCAAAAATAGGTACTTTAGCCTGCAATACCACTGGGCCACCGTCGAGTTCTTCTGTCACAAAATGCACACTCACGCCGTGTTCGGTATCGCCCGCGTCTAATGCCCGCTGGTGCGTATTCACACCTTTATATTTAGGAAGAAGAGAAGGGTGAATGTTGAACATGCGGCCTTCGTAGTGGCGCGTAAACTCACCCGTCAGAATGCGCATAAAGCCAGCAAGAACCACTAAATCGGGCTGATAACTGTCAATCAGCGACTTCAGTTCGGCGTCATAAGCCTCGCGAGAGTCAAACTCTTTATGACTCAATACCTCGGTATCAATGCCTTTAGCAGCAGCTTTTTCCAGGCCTTTAGCCGAGGCTTTATTGGAAATAACCGCAACGATTTCACCTGTTACTTTTTCATCTTCGCAGGCCTGTTGAATGGCCTGCATATTACTACCGGTACCTGAAATTAGTACAACAATACGTTTCATTAGTGAGTCTCGTCGGCCAGAATGTCGACTTGCTCTTCGCCTTCAGCCGCGTTTGCAATACGGCCAATTTTCCAGGCGTCTTCACCGGCGTCTGTCAGAATTTGAATGGCTTTATCTGCTTGCTCGTTGGGTACCGCAATAACCATACCCACACCACAGTTAAAGGTGCGGTACATTTCTTTCATGCTGATATTGCCGTTCTCTTTTAACCAGTCAAAAATAACTGGCCAGTCCCAGCTGTTGCCATCAATAACGGCTTTGCTGCCTTTCGGTAAAACGCGTGGAATGTTTTCCCAGAAGCCGCCACCGGTAATGTGTGACAATGCATGTACAGGTACGTGTTTAATCAGCTCCAGAACCGGTTTAACGTAAATGCGGGTAGGTTCTAATAAATGATCAGCCAGTGTTTTGCCTTGCAGATGAGACTCTAAATCGGCACCGCTCACTTCAATAATTTTGCGAATAAGCGAGTAACCATTTGAATGAGGTCCGCTTGAAGCCAGAGCAATTAAGGCATCGCCGTCGGCAACTTTGGTGCCGTCAATAATTTCAGACTTTTCCACCACACCGGTACAGAAACCGGCTAAGTCATAATCGCCGCCTTCGTACATGCCTGGCATTTCTGCGGTTTCCCCACCAATAAGAGCACAACCCGACTGTTCACAGCCGTCGCCGATACCGGCAACCACGTCAGCTGCTACGTCTACGTCCAGTTTGCCGGTTGCATAATAGTCGAGAAAAAACAGCGGCTCAGCACCCTGTACAATAAGGTCGTTGACGCACATGGCAACCAAGTCGATACCCACACCGCGGTGGCGCTTAAGGTCTATGGCTAAACGCAGCTTGGTACCTACACCGTCGGTGCCGGACACCAAAACCGGCTGTTTATAACCCGCCGGAATTTCACACAGAGCACCAAACCCACCAATGTTACCCATGACTTCAGGCCGGTGCGTGCGCTTGGTAACGCCTTTAATACGTTCAACCAATGCATTACCAGCGTCAATGTCGACGCCCGCGTCTTTATAACTTAAAGAAGGTTTTTTATCGCTCACAGAATAATCCCGACTGGCAAAATTTGCGCGCAAGTTTAACACGATTTAGGCTGCAAAAGGTAGCTTATGACTACACTATTGTGTCAGGATTTCTCTGCGATAAACCGGTAGCCGACACCGGGTTCTGTTTCTATATACTTTGGCTGTGTCGGGTCATCTTTGAGCTTTTTACGTACCTGGCTGACAAAAATACGCAAATAGTGGGTGTCTTCCTGGTGCGTTCGGCCCCAAATTTTCTCCAGCAACTGTTGCTGAGTAACGAGTTTTTGCGGGTGGCTGACTAAGAAATCCAGTAAGGCGTATTCTTTACGGGACAAGTTAACTATTTCGTTTTGCAGAAACACTTTGTGCTGCTCGCGGTCGATGACTAACTCACCAAAACGAAGCTGGGCTTCTGCTGTGGGTTGTTGATCGGAGAGGTCGCGCAATAAAACATGAATACGCGCCATAAGCTCCCGAATACCAAAGGGTTTGGTCAGGTAGTCGTTAGCACCGCCTTCCAGTAGTTTCACTTTCTGCAGTTCGTCATCACGCGCTGTCAGCACCAGTACCGGCACCTGGCTCCATTCGCGCAGCTGTCGCATAACCTGATAGCCGTCAGCATCAGGCAGGCCTAAGTCCAGAATAACCAAATGCGGGTTCTGGCTGGTAATCTGCTTTATCCCTTGCCCGGCTGTCGCCGCTTCCAGGTAGGTATAACCTTCGGCGGTGAGCGAGGCGCGCATAAAGCGTCGTATCTGTGGTTCGTCATCAATGACTAAAATGCGGGGGCCGTCGGTGCGGGCTTGTGCATTCATGAGACTTCCTCTGTGATGTTGGCGCGTGGTAATTTAATTCGGACAAGGCAGCCATCAGAGCTTTCTTCAATACTTATTTGGCCGTTATGAATGTCGATTATTCCTTTAGCAACGGACAGACCCAGACCGGTTCCGCCAGTGCCTGAGTCTTTCTCGCGCGACGAATAAAAAACATTAAATACAAGCGAGCGCTTACTGGTTTCTATGCCGGGGCCTTCATCTTTAATATCAATGACAATGAACTTGTCAGTTTCTGACAGTGACAAAGTAACCGGCGCTGTCTCGCCGGAAAAGCGCATAGCGTTATCAATGACATTAAACAATGCCTGCTCCAGCAGCGAGGACTGAACCTCAACCATAGCGTGCTGCAGGTTATCTTTAACCAGTAACCGTTCTTGTGAAGCAAAGCGCGAAAGCGTTTTACTGATAACCGGACGAATATCCTGCACTGCATGAGTCAGACGAATTTCGCCGTGCTGCAGTCGTGTGGCCTGTAAAAGGTTTTCGATATAACGATGCAGGCGGTCACTTTCATCCAGCGCCCCCTGCAACAGTTCGGCCCGTTCTTGTTCCGGCAAACGCTCCTGATACGCCTGCAATGTACTTAAATTGCCAATGACGCTGGCCAGCGGGGTTCTCAGGTCGTGTGAAACCGATAGTAGAATGTTTGAGCGCAGCTGGGCCTGACGTAAGCTTTCTTTTTGGTTTCTGAACAAGGTGACTAAGTGGCTGGTAATAACGCCCACGGCAATAAATACAATTGCAGTAACCATTTCGTCTATGTCAGTCATGTGCAGCGAATAGCGCGGTTCTGTAAATAAAAAATTAAACAGCAGCAAGGCCAGAACAACGGCAAGTAGTGCCGCGCGAAAATTGGTTAAAAATGCAATAAGCAACACCGCCAGTTGCAGAATGAGTACCGTGCCGGAGGTGGGCAATAACCAGTGATCGAGCAGGTAAGCAAGACCCGCCGCGGTGCCGGTGATGGCAACGGAGGCCAGGTAACCTAACCAGGGCTGTTTACTCATGTTCTAATCTCATGTGCTAGTCCCGCCAGAATTGAGGAAGTAACAATGTTAGCAAAGTAAAGTATTCAAGGCGTCCTAAAATCATTGCTAACGTCAGTACCCAGGTTCCGGTGTCTGATACCGGAATAAAGTTACTGGAAACTTCGCCAAAACCCGGACCAAGTACGTTCAGACACGCCGAAACGGCGGTAAATGCCGAGAAAAAATCCAGCCCGGTCAGCATCAGTATGAGGGTAAGCACCATGGAACTAATTGCGACCATTAGCATAAAGCTCATTACCGCCTGAATCACGTCGTTAGTCACCGCTTTTCCCTGATACACCACTTTCAGAATGGCACGCGGGTGGATGGCCTGTAGCATTTGGTGTTTCAGGATGCGTAAGGTAATGACATTACGGATAAATTTGTTGCCTCCGGCAGTTGACCCGGCGCAGCCGCCCAGGTAACTGGCTGCCACTAAAAAGCCAGCGGTAGCCGCAGGCCAGGCAGAGAGGTCATCGGCACCGTAACCGGTACTGGTCATAAAGGAAACGACATGAAAAACCGCCTGATTCAGAGACTCCCCGAAGGAATGATGAGTTTGAGCGTTAAATGCCAGAGCGGTAAGAATAACGCTGAAAACGGCCAATGCAATTAAAAACCAGCGAGTTTCCTCGTCTTTCCAGTAGCCACTTATGGCTCTGGCTGTAAACAGTTTATGGTGCAGGGCAAAACTGATAGCCCCCAGAATCATAAACACATCGGCAACTATAAGAATAATTGGTTGCTGAAAGTGGCCCATACTGGCGTCGTAGGGCGAAAACCCGCCGGTTGATACGGTCGTCAGACTATGGGCTATGGCATCGAAAGGAGACATTCCGGCCAACCAGTAACTGCCGGCACAGCCTATTGTCAGGCACAGGTAAACTAACCAGAGGTAACGGCTTGTACTCGCAACACGTGGTGCTAACTTCTCATTTTTAATGGGACCCGGAGTTTCAGCCTTAAGCAGGCGCATGCCACCCACGTTTAGCATGGGAAGAATGGCGACTACAAAAATCACGATACCGAGCCCGCCCATCCATTGCAGAAACTGGCGGTACAGTAAAAAGCTTTTGGGCATTTCATCAAGGCCGGTGAGAATGGTGGCACCGGTGGTGGTCATAGCGCTGACCGACTCAAATACTGCGTCGGTAAAGCTAACCCCGGTAACGGACATAATGGGTAATGCTCCCAGAACGCCTATTAAAATCCAGGTGAATGAAGCGAACGCCAAGGCTTCGCGGAAAAAGATTTTCTTTTGCTCGCCGTTATTAGTGCGTATGAATAGAAAGAGCGCGAGAACAAGGCAGAGCAAAGAGGAATAAATAAAGTCGGTAAAGGTTTTGTCCCTAAAGACAAAAACCGAAAGCAAACCAAAAAAACACTGAATTGAGGCAATCCAGATCATAGGCCAGGTTAATAGGCGCAACGTTGCTTTTAGATTCACTGTTACCTCATGCGACGAACCGACTTTTTCTATTGCTAAGGGTAATTCTGCAGGGCGTAAAATCTCTATACCGAAAGCGTCTTTAGGCGTAAAATCTGCGTAAAATTAAGGGGTTTATTTTATGGCCAGTATTCAACCGGCACGTAATGAGCATTTAGACGCGGTAGCGGCGCTAGAAGCTGTCACTTTCCCCGAAGATGCGATCAGTAAGCGCAGTTTTCGGCGGTTTATTGAGTCGCCTAGCGCCGATTTTCAGGTGTTACTGCTGAACGAAAAGGTCATTGGTTATACCGTTGTCCTGTACCGAAATAATACAAATCTGGCTCGACTCTATGCTTTGGTTGTCGAAAAGGAACATCGTAGTAAAGGCTATGGTCGACGTTTGTTGCAAGCTGCAGAAGACCTGGCCGATGAACGACACTCCCTGTTTTTACGTACCGAGGTAGCAACCTCTAATACAGTAGGGCAACAGCTGATGAACAGCGAAGGCTTCCGTGCAATAGAGCTGCGCGAAGCCTATTTCCCGCCTTCTGCATCGCAATCGACAGATGCTCTGGTTCTGCAAAAACTGTTGCCTCGTTACGAAATGGGCGAAGATGCGGGCGTGGGAGCAACCGAAGAATACGTTCCTATGCTGACCCAGTCGACGGAGTTTACCTGCGGCCCCGCAAGCCTGCTAATGGCTATGGACTACTTCGGCCGGCCCAGTAGCGACCCGCAAGCCGAAGAGCTGGAAATTTGGCGTCAGGCGACGACCATTTATATGACCTCCGGGCACGGCGGCTGTGGCCCTCATGGGCTGGCGCGGGCGGCGTTTCAGCGTGGCCTGAAAGTTCGGGTGGAAGTGAATACCGACCAGCCACTATTTGTGGATTCGGTTCGTCAAGAGCAGAAAAAAACGGTTATGCAGCGCATACAGCAGGCCGATATGACCTACCTGGAAAAACATGGTGTTCCCATTGTTGTACGCGACTATGACGTGACGTTAATAAAAGAGGACTTAAGCCAGGGCTGTCTGGTTATGGTGCTTATCTCTACTTATCAGTTTGACGGTATTAGGGCACCGCATTGGGTCTTAATTTGCGCGGCCGACGATGACTTTATCTACATAAACGACCCCGATTACGACACTTTACCCTGGGAATCTCCTACCGAACGTCAGTATTTACCTGTGCCTATAAGTACCTTCAGCAAAGCCTTTGGCTACGGTGGTCGTAAGCAAAAAGCAGCGGTTGTACTTTCAGCTGATTTAACAACAAAGTGATCAATTCCCCTTGAATTCTGCGTAATTATGCTCAAAGTCATATAACAGTATTAGATGAAAAAGGAATTCCGTATGAGTTCAGCATTTGATGATTTTGAATTAAAAGGCCACAAGCTTGAAAACCGTTTTGTTGTGGCTCCCATGACACGAACCAGTGCCGACAAGAAGGGCAAGCCAACGGAGTTAATGGGCGAGTATTACGAGCGTTTCGCGAAAGGTGGTTGGAGTATGATCATCAGCGAAGGCGTATACACAGACCGGCAGGCAAGCCAGGGGTATGAAAATCAGCCGGGCATTACCGACGCACCACAAACCGACGCCTGGAAAGAAATTGTCGAACGAGTACACAAACATGACTGCAAGTTCATTATGCAGTTGATGCATGCTGGCGCTCAGTTCCAGCACAATGAATACACCGATACACCCATTGCGCCCAGCGAAGTAAAGCCTAAAGGTGAACCGCTGGATTTGTATGGCAAAACCGACGGCTGGCCTGAAGTGAAAGCCATGGATGAAACCGATTTTGATGCCGTTATGAACGGTTTTGTCGGTGCCGTAAACCGGGCTAAAGAGGCCGGTTTTGACGGGGTTGAGTTGCACGCAGCTAATGGGTACTTACTGAATGAGTTTTTAAGTGACTACTTTAACCAGCGCCCTGACCAGTGGGGCGGAGACATGGCAAAACGCATGCATTTTCTGGAATTAGTGGTTAAGGCCGCGAAATCCGCCGCAGGCGACGACTTCATTGTCGGTGTGCGTTTAAGCCAAATTACCGTGACTGACTCTGATTATCAGTGGCCGGAAGGCGAGGACGCCATGATAAAAGTGGTGAAGGCGATGGAGAAAGCTGGAGTGGATTACATTCACACAACAGATACGGACGTAATGCGTAAGCCATTTAAAGGTGGCAGTAATAAGTCATTGGGCGACATTGTGCAGGAGTTTTCGGACATTCCGTTAATTGTAAATGGCGGTATTAGCGAGAAAAACTATGAGCATGTCGCGGGGCATTATCCTAATGCTTTGCTGGCTATGGCGAAAACGTCGTTAGCGAATCCGGACTTTCCAATTCGCATTAAGTCTTCCGAGCCAATACGCCAGTTAGATTTTGCCATGCTGCAACCAACCGCTACACTTGAGAATGAGTGGAAGTGGCGCGATGAAAACGACGCGCACATTGAACAGGATTAAAGCGAATTTTAAGTAGCGGACAGGAGGTTTCGACTATGAAAAAAGTAGCAGTTATTTTATCCGGCTCTGGTGTTTTTGACGGAGCCGAAGTGAACGAAGCTGTATTAACCCTATTGCACATAGCAAAGCAGGGTGCCAGCTACGAATGCTTTGCACCAGACATTGAACAAATGCACACCATTAACCACCTTAAGGGTGAGGAAAGCGGCGATAAGCGCAATGTTCTGGAAGAAGCTGCACGTATTACCCGCGGTGAGGTCAAACCTTTAACTGATTTAGATTCAGCAGAGTTTGACGCGTTAATATTGCCGGGCGGTTTTGGTGTTGCCAAAAACTTCTGTGATTTTGCCGTTAAAGGTGCCGATATGACGGTAAACGACCAGGTGTTGAAAGTTGGAAAAGCCTTTGTTGAAGCGAAGAAACCCGCGGGCTATATGTGCATTTCCCCTGTATTGTTGCCGCACATTTACGGAAAGGGTGTGAAAGTGACTATTGGTAACGACGGAGAAGTTGCCAGTGCCATTAATAAAATGGGCGGTGAGCACGTCAACTGTGGTGTTCGTGATATTGTTGTTGATGACAAGCACCAGCTAGTTACCACTCCGGCTTATATGCTGGCTGAAAACCTGCCTGATGCCGAAGAGGGCATTCGCAAGCTGGTTGAAAAAGTTTTGTATATGGCGGCCTAATACCTGACTTAACGTCCAATAAATAACCGCTTGAGTGCAGAACTTATAGCACTTAAGCGGTGTCTGAGTTATAGTACACAAGTTACGTAAGTAATAGCTTTGGGGCTGATCTGGATTCGACGGGATACACGAAACCCAAGGTGCATGCCGAGGTGAGGCAGGCCTCGTAAAAAGCCTCAACCTAATAGTTGCAAACGACGACAACTACGCTCTAGCGGCTTAATAACCCGCTAAGCCCATCCCCCGGCGCTTTGTCTGCGAGACCGGACCAGGATGGCTCAAACTAATGTAGACTCGCGTGGAGGCTTTGTCCGGAGCTGAAGCGTTAAAACCAATCGGACTCGTCAGTTGTGAAGCCTGTCAGTCGGCGTCACACTGATTAACTAAAAGACTGACTAAGCATGTAGGACCGAGGATGTAGGTATTGCGGACGCGGGTTCAACTCCCGCCAGCTCCACCAATTCCGAGAACGGCGCACACCGCGCCGTTTCTTTCTTTCCCACGTATGGCAAGCTCTCCAGCTTAACCGACTCTGTTCGTCAATTACTCTCAAGTACTCAGAAATACCCTCAATTTTGCCAACCTGAAGCCAACTTTTGCCAACGGGGCGCCAACTTTTTGCCTGCAAACTGGCGAAGCGTTATGCAAACTTTTGGGGATAGCTACGAGTTCACCGAGCTATCACTGCTGAATAAAGTACTTAAACCACAGCAGGAATTTGAAGAAGAAAAAGCACATTACTTTTTCCAGCACCTACGAGATTTTACCCACCGTAAAGAAATTAACTTGTTGGCTGATGGTGGATTTAAAGCAATAGCAACTAAGCTGGTCTTCGAGTTTGAAAAACTTACTTCCAGTGAAGCGGTAAGCGAGTTTGAATCGTATGGGTTTGCTAAGCTCAACTATACTCCGAAAGAACTCAGGACACGTCTGAGCAATAAAGAATTTTGGCTGAGCCTACTTCGCCGTGAGCGCAAACAAGTCATTGCTGAAGTAGAGAGGGCTATGGGTCTTGTCTCCGCGAGAACCCAAAAGTATTGCGGTGACATTACCTACTCAGATTACAAAGTCAGTGAGCAACAGGCTATTGAGTATTTAGAGCGTCACTATTTGCAGAGTCCAGACGGTAAAAAAGTCTCCCTTAAAGAAATATCCGAGCATAACGTTTCAAATCCTTACGTTCGCTTCTGCGAATGGATAAGTCGCGTAAAAGGCTTCGATATAGTTGCTCAAGAGCAGGGGCATCATTCAATGATGGTCTCGATGACCGTGCCTGGCTACATGCACGCGACCCTGAAAAAGACAGGACGAATTAACGGAAAGTATTGTGGGGCGACAGTAAAAGAGTGCATGGAGCACTTTAATACGAAGTGGTCACGCATCCGCGCTAAGTTGAAACGTAAAAGAATTGATTTCTATGGAATGCGAGTTGTTGAACCTCACCATGACGGCACACCTCATTGGCATCTGTTGCTGAACTGCGAAAAACGCCATGCGAAATACATAAAAAAAGTTTTTAAACACTATGCATTGCAAGAGTCAGCCAACGAGAAAGGAGCAGAACAGCACAGGGTTCAATTCGAAGATATAGACCGTAAACGCGGCTCTGCTGCATCCTACCTAGCTAAATATCTGGCAAAAGGCATGACAGGATTAAAAGAAGAGGGCGAGGGGTGCAGGCATGCAGGCGATTTAGCCGCGGACTGCACCCGAGCGTGGGCGTCAGCCCACCACATTAGACAGTTTCAACAGTTTGGTGGCCCGAGTGTCAGCGTTTATCGCGAGTTACGACGTCTGAAAGCAGCAAGTAACAACTCTATTTTAGAGTCAGCCCGAATCGCCGCTGACGCTGCCGACTGGGCAGAGTACTGGCGTGTCATGGGCGGCTTTAAGACCTCACGTAAAGATCATCTGATTAAACCCATTTATGAGCAATCAGAAATCATTGATAAATCGACAGGTGAGATTATTCCTCCTAACGACTCCCGTAATTGCAATAAATACGGTGAACCCAAACAACCCAGTATGAAAGGGATCAGAATAGGCCACCAAGCTCTGATAACTCGCTCCGAGGGTTGGGAAGTGGTGTCTTCACCGCCGCAGTCTAATGGGTTCCCCCGACAGGGGGAGCCCATTAGAACCGGTGGTCTTGGACTTGTGTAAATAACTGTACGGAACATAAAACATGAAACAAAAATTGATAGTAGATAAAGATAAAACGAAAGAATTTGAGATAGACGAAGCTGTATCACTTCTGAATATGGCCATTCATCGTGCCGATTTGAAAACACCAAGATTCGAAGATATTGGTTTGATTGTGGGCGTTCTCTGCATGAATGAAGAAGTCGAAGTTATTGTTAAGTTTCACAATGAGTTACGTCAATTCACGCGCTCAGAACTTGGTTTGAATTACGTAGAGGAGCGTATTCCAGAGTAAAAAAGTTTAATCTCAAGTTTGACAAAGTTTAACTTCAAGTATATATTTAATTTCAGGTTAAATAAAATATGAGGTTAAATATGACGTTTAAGTTTCTTACTGACGAACAAAACCAAGTGCTGATTGATTCTATCGAGAGTTATCGGGGTCATATCAGCACCATTGAAACCGCAATCGGTGCCATTGTAGTTGGTCAAAAATATGGTTGGCGCGTTTTGCGTATGGTGCATAGCGCGAACACCATGAAGAAATATGAAAAAGCCATTGGCCTGAAGTACGAAGATATTTGCCCTGAAAGTACTGAGTACAGTAAACGGAACATTGGTTTTCGGTTTGCTCAGACAATAGGGAAGTACTGGGATGTCGTCATGGGTCGCCAGAAAGTCGATCGTAAAGCTGAAATCGACAACGGGGAGGAATAAACCATGACACAACCACGCTGGGTTAAATTGAAACATTTTTCTGAATTAACAGGAATCACACCAAAGGCAGTTTATGCATACGCTCAACGGGGGCGTTGGATGCTCGCTAGAGAGTATCGAAAGGTAAATGGAAAGTACTTCATAAACCTAGATGCTTATTATCGCTGGGTGGAAAGTAACGGATAAGGTGTTGAGTTATGAAAGCGACACAGTATACAGGGATTTATGCTGGAAAAAATGCGGTGCGGATGGAGTTTATCTATCGACATCAACGCTGCCGTGAAACCATTCATGTTAGGCCAACTGAAAGTAATTTGAGAAGACTTCGCGATCACTTGGAAGAAGTCCGGATGGCGATAAAAATCGGTAAGTTTGATTACTTCGAGTATTTTCCTGAATCAAAAAACGCTTTGCAGTTTAGCGATAAAAAAGCCGCCCACATCACCATAGAGCAGATGATGACTCGATGGTATGAACAAAGTTACAAAAATTGGGCATTCAGTACCGAAAAAGCGAATCGCGGGCGTATGGATAACCACGTCATTCCAAACTTCGGAAAAATCATAGTTGATGACTTTACACCGTCAAGGTTTAGAGAGTGGCAGCGAACAGCAACAGTAAGTGCAAAGACTGTTAATGAAGTCCATTCGCTACTGAGTCAGGCATTTGATTTTCTGGTTTATGATGACATTATCGACCAGAACCCAATGAAGCGTGTTAGACGCTTAAAGCACCAAACAAAAGAGGTGCAGCCTTTTACGCCTGAAGAACGTGAGAAAATTTTGTTGGCCTTGCCGGAGGGGTATGCCCGAGACTTCTATGAATTCGCATTCTGGACTGGGCTTCGGACTGGTGAACAAATAGGGTTACGGTGGGAAAATGTAGATTTAGAACGAAAGGTCATTTTTATTCGAGAATCTATTGTGAAAGGGCGTAGAGCAGGTACTAAAACAAAAGGCAGTAATCGAACTCATGAACTCAATCAAAAAGCACTGAAAGTGCTCGATAGAGTTATTGGATATGGCAGGCAAAAAGGCTATGTATTTCTTGATCCTAGATTTTTAAGTCGCTGGGTTAATGATGGAGTACCACGGGAGAGGTTTTGGACAAAAGCGGTCAAAAAGGCTAATGTGCGATATCTAAGGCCTTACTGTTGCAGGCATACTTATGCGTCGACCATGTTATCAGATGGCAAGCACCCTATGTGGGTCGCACAACAGTTGGGGCATAAAGATTGGGGTATGATAAGAAAAATATATGGTCGTTGGTTGAAGGATGCGACTAACCATAATGGTTGATTTTGTATTGGAATAATGGGAAACTCCGTGCCACACTATTGCTTAAAGGAAGTAAAAAAGCTTGTACAAGCTGAGTCGATTGAATTCGATCGCAATGCCGAGAAGACCTTTGATGATCTTTGTGACGCAACAGGTTTCGGAACTAAAAATCTAATTGAGGCGATTCAAAGCATTAAGTTGGATGACTTTCATAAGTCTATTTCATATACGAGGTTCGTAGCCGATGTATATAAAACTACCTATTACTTTAAGACTATAAACGAGTGGGATGAACCAGAAGTTGATCCCATTGATTTATACGTGAAGCTCGCTGTAAGAGAAGTTCAAGGTATCAAGAAGATAGTATTACTTACGTCATTTAAGCAATTATGACGATATATGGAGGTGAGCATGCATATTTGTAGTATGTGTGGTAGTGACAACACAGTAGTAAAAAGTGAGGAAAGAACCTTTGAATATAAAGGTGACAAAGTTGCTTACACTGCAAATTATGTGGAATGTCATGAGTGCGAGTTTGAGTTTGTTCCTTTTAATTTCAAAAAAAGAGAAGAAGGGATTAAAGCCGACTTGAAAAGAAGCGCAGAATCCTTGCTTACCTCTGTGAAAATTAAGCATATTAGGGCGGAACATGGACTTACTCAAGAATATGCTAGTAAGCTATTTGGTGGTGGAAAGAATGCATTTTCCAAATACGAGAGAGGCGAAGTTCTGCAAAGTAAAGCAATGGATAAGCTTTTGAGATTGGTAGATTTGAACCCCCATAATTTGGAGATACTCAAGGCTATAGATGGCAGTCCGAAAAAAGCCATAGAAACACCTGATAAGTCTTTCCATTTTCATTTTGGACTTCATCAACGCTCAGTTGAATTCGACTATGATGTGTTTGTTAGCAAACCAAAGGAAACCAACACTTATCAGTTGAAGGGTGATGTGGTTAAGTTGAGTGGACTCGACAAAAATATGGCTATCGTTAGTAATTTCAGCGTTGCAGAGGATGAGTATGTCTACCACTGAATTAGATTTCGCTAAAGAATTAATTTTTAATGATGTGTATCTGATAGATTCACAGATTATGCGTGGTACAGTGGGTACTTCGAACGACTTTCCTCAGGATCTTATTCAACAAGACAGCCAGTCTTTACGTGCAGCCACAGTTGAAGAAGTTATTAATGAGGAAGGAGACGAGAAAGATACTCGTACGATTATAAAAGTTCTGGTTAACTTGGGTAACAGATTTATTACTGACGCAGACAAAGTTGGAAAAAAAGAGCAGGAATTTCTTTTTCGAACACCTGCTTCGGAAGTAGATGATGATAAAATTGTTCTTCTGGAAATTACCGCTTCATATTGCGTCGATTTTATTGCTCCTCGAGAGTTTGATTTATCGATGGAAGGTTTCGAGCGTTTTTGCAGGTCTAAGGTATTGAATTATATTTGGCCTTTCTGGAGAGAGCATGTTTATAGTTCATGTGCCAAAGCAAGAGTTCCAAAGTTTGATATTCCAACTTTTTTCGTAGATGACCAAAATGACAACTAAATGGGATCTCCTTAATAATAAAGATTTTTTTATAGGTTCAACTCCCGCCAGCTCCACCAATTCCATAAAAGGGGATGTCTCACGACATCCCCTTTTTTCTTTCTAAGCCAAGTAAAGTAAGGCTTTCATAGATATTTCCTTTCCCAGCTTATCCCAAGAAAACCAGCTCCAGCCTGAGTTTTTAGTATTCCAATTTGTATTCCAAACGATTTTGGGTAAACTCTTTGGAATACATCGAAGGGAGATCTGCTTATGGCGCGCTCTACTATTGGGCTCACGGATACAGCCGTCAGACAACTCAAACCTAAAGACAAAGACTACGTTAAGTCCGATGGGAACGGCTTACAGCTGCGAGTGAGAGTGAATGGTTCTAAGCTTTGGAACTTCAATTACATTCACCCGACGACAAAGAAACGCGTGAATATGGGGTTGGGTAGTTACCCCGACATGAGCCTTAAAAAAGCTCGTGAGCTCACAGAAGCTGCTAGAAGCCAAGTTGCTGAAGGGGTAGACCCTAAGCTTGCCAGAGAGGAAGAAAGAGCAGCACAACGCTACTCAGAGAACGCGACTTTGAGAAAAGTTGCTGAAGAATGGTTCGAGATTAAAAAAAGTGAGGTAACTGCTGACTAGGCTGACGATATTTGGCGGTCGTTAGAGCTACATGTATTTAACCGTTTAGGTGAAACGCCGGTTAGTCAGATAAGCGCTCAAACGGTCATTGATGTATTGCGACCAGTTGAAAAAACAGGGCGGTTGGAGACCGTTAAGCGTGTGATTCAACGATTAAGCGAGATCATGAATTACGCCGTCATTAAAAACTTAATCACCGGCAACCCAATCGTTGCCATAAAATCTGCGTTTAAAAAGCCTAAAAAGCAGCATTTACCGACAATCACGGCAAAAGAGCTTCCTGACTTCTTAAAAAAGCTTCACGAAACCAATGTTACCTATATTACTCGCCAGGTTATTAAGTGGCAGTTGCTGACAATGACCAGGCCATCTGAGGCTGCTGGCGCTAAATGGAGCGAGATCCAATGGCTTGATGACGGCCAAGCGAATTGGATGATTCCGGCTGAACGGATGAAAAAGCGTCGTCAGCACACCGTTCCCCTGTGTGAACAGGCATTGAGGGTGCTGGAGGACATGAAGAGCATAAGCGATCAGTACGAACATATATTTATCTCACTGCGACAGCCACAAACGTCCATTAACAGTCAAACAGCCAATATGGCGTTAAGACGTATGGGTTACCAGGATAAACTCGTTAGCCACGGTTTAAGAGCCTTAGCAAGCACTATTATGAACGAGGAGGGCAAAGATCCCGACTTGATAGAATCAGCACTGGCGCATGGCGACCCTAACCAGGTACGCAGCGCTTATAACCGTGCGGATTATTTAGAACGTCGCCGCGAGCTGATGCATTGGTGGGGTGATTATTTGGATGAGGCTTTTAAACGCTCTTTAGAGCTAAAAATCTGAACTGGTTAGTTGGTAAGGTGTAACAACGACAAATAAGTTCTGATTTTAACAGCATTTGATTAACAAACTAATATTACGTATATTCTTGTGATGTTTTAAATGCTAATTGCTAGGCACAATAATGAGAATATTACTGATATTTGCTGTTTTGATATTGACTGGCTGCACATCAGTGCCTGATAGGTATGTGAAAGAGCCTTCTATTTCTGAGGATGGTGGTTACATTGTCGAGGCTGAAGATGATGATGGATTTCACTTGGATACTTTCTTCAAATCATACAGTTTCGCTCCATCTCCAGACGATAACATCCTGGAAGCGATAAAATACTTTAAGGATATTGCAACTAAAATAGCATCAAAAAAGGATAGAGAGATTAGTCCGATAATACGCTCGGAGCTCACAGTTGACTCCACGAGAAACGTAATTGATGCGAACTACTCAATATACGTTTCCGGAAGAGTTGATTATGTGGACTAGTTTTGCGGTGGATAGTTTATCCAGCCCATTATTTTTATCTTATAAACAGGAATTTAAACATGGACCGTATCTTAAAAATAACGACAATATACATACGAATGCTAGCATATGACGAATACAAAATACTGTGGTAACTATTGACATTGGAATGAGCCTACCCTAAGTTTCTTTCCAGAAATAGACAAGGAAGTGGGCTAGCCGCTCACGGCCAGAGGGCCCTCAGGCCCGCCCCTGGTAGGAAGAATTTCCGCTCTGATTACCAATGAAAGAGGGCAAAGAGAGTGGCTGTACCTTTTACAGCGATTCGGTGAGTCACGGCTTATAAAAGCTATCAAAGATCTGCCAGGTAACAGGAAACCCTATCCCTTAAAGTAGCCCGAGTTCTTGGGGTTCAGCTCCCAAAGCCCTGTGATCTCCCCAACCTTAAGGCAAACCTCAGAGCCGATAGAGAGGTGCGATTAGGTCTTCGATCTATTCGGGGCCTGTTGGCGTCTCTTGGGAATATTCAAAACCAGAAAAGTGATGAGGCGAAATAGGGAAAATGCAAGAGGCGGACATTCGGTTGCTGTTTGATTGCGGAAATCTGAAGTCAGTAATGATCACCAGAGCGCCCCTGGTTGAAGGCTGGTGCTGCAATTTTCGCGAAAGGGTGGCGGCTGTGAGGTGCTCGACTTTCAAAGAGTAAGTCTGCGAACTTTTAAGACTCTGGATGCGACATTTCTGGCTGCAAGCCGGATTGGGTAGGCAATCGATCAACCAAGGACTTCATTATGGCGATGCTCGAAAGAGTCAGTATTACGCCTATGGCTCTCGATACCGACAAGGGTTCTCAGGAGGTTTCTTGGGTTCCGGTCAGTCGCTCAAAGCCAGTGCCAAAGGTGCCACACATATTCTTCGATGACGGAGAGCCTTGGCTCGCGGCCAATGCTTATGCACTCCACAAGTTAGACTCCGTTGTAGGAAACGATATCAAAACAGTGGCCTCAAACATGAGTCACCTAAAAGCCTACGCTTGCTGGCTAGAAGATCATGGGGTGGATTGGCGACACTTTCCGAAGAGAAAGAAAGATCGTTGTCTTTTCCAGTACCGAGGATTTCTCATTGAACAGCGGAAGGCCGGATTGGTTAGCTCCAGCACCGCCACATCGAGAATGGGCGCGATCATTCAATTCTACCGCTGGGCCCAGGTTTATGGCTGGGTTGACCGTAAGTCCATGTGGGAGGATCAGTCTAAAACGATCCAGTTCTATACCTCTGTCGGCTTCTCTCGGACGATGTCTGTGACTTCAAGCGAGTTGGCCATTCCGAATCGAAGGCGGGTTGGTGCGGCATTGGAGGATGGGCTGACCCCTCTAACGGATGAGAATCGAGCGGCGCTACTTACTTTTCTTTTCGAGCGTGGGAAAGTAGAGCTTTACCTGATGACCATGATTGGCTTCTTTACTGGGGCTCGGAGTGAGACCATTCGCACCCTGCGTCTATCAAGCATCGATAACGCCCTGGATGATCCGACAATTCCCTCAATGAAGCGCATTGCGGTGGGGCCTGGAACAGGTGTTGAAACCAAGTACGATGTGAGTGGTGCGCTGCTCTTGTTACCGGCAGTGTAAAAATGACCCCCTAACGGCAATTGAAAATTGACCCCCTGAAGTAAACTAGCGGTTTTTCTCAAGAGGCCGCTTTCGATGTTAACTCAGGAGATGGTTGTGACCATTAAAGTACTTAAGCACCAAGGTAAATCGATCAAAGGGATAGCGCGCGAAACAGGCCTGGCCCGCAACACTGTTAAAAAGTATTTGCAGCAAACCGAGAGTACGCCGGTTTATCAACGCAGCGTTGTGCGTCCGAGCAAGCTTGACCCCTTCAAAGATTATATTCAGGCGCGCATCAAAGCGGCTCATCCAGATTGGATACCAGCAGCCGTGCTCTATGAAGAGATCTTGGCCCGTGGCTACCAAGGCAAAATCCGAATACTCAGCGAGTACGTCGCCACGTTCAAACCTAAGCAGGCAGCCGATCCACTCGTAAGATTTGAAACCGAGCCAGGTAAGCAATTGCAGGTGGACTTCACCATTATTCGCCGTGGAACCTATGCCCTCAAAGCCTTCGTGGCGACGCTGGGTTATTCACGTGCAAGTTATGTGCGGTTTTACGATAACGAGCGCACAGAAGCCTGGATTGACGGCCTTGAGCACAGCTTTGACTTCTTTGGTGGTGTGCCACACGAAGTACTGTTCGACAATGCTAAGACCATCATGATTGAGCGCGATGCCTACGCGGATGGTGAGCATCGCTGGAACCCCAAGCTTTTATCAACCGCACAGGACTTCGGCTTTCATCCTCGTGTTTGTCGCCCCTATCGGGCTAAAACTAAAGGCAAGGTTGAACGCTTTAACCGTTACCTTAAATCAAGCTTCGTCGTGCCTCTGCATGCAACGCTAAGAACCTCAGGCTTACGTTTAGATGTGCAGACTGCGAATGGCTATGTCGGTCGCTGGCTGACGCAGGTGGCGAATGCTCGAGTGCACGGTACGACCGGAGACGTACCAAACCAGCGCTTAATAACGGAGCAAGAGGCGTTGTTGCCGTTGCCGATGAAGATCGGCAGCGTGTACCAGCCGCAAGCATCGCGTCGTGTGCCAACACCATACGAGAGCTTGCAACATCCACTCAGTGTCTATGACCAGATGTTGCGAGGTGCGCATGAACTTACAGTCTGAACGCATTGCCGATGCTTGTCGGCAACTTGGCTTATACGCATTGCCTGAAGCCTGGCCATCCATTGCTGAGCATCACCTCGCGCAGGAAGGCTCGTATGCGGACTTCATTGAGAAGCTCTTAGCTGAAGAGCTGAAAGCAAAAACCCAGCGCACCAAGGCGACCCTACTCAAGTTCGCCGGTTTACCAAACATTAAAACGCTTGAGGAGTATGACTTTAACTTCGCCAGCGGCGTGCCCAAAGCACAGCTGACGGAGCTGTCAGGCCTGAGTTTTATCGAACGACACGAGAATGTTGTGATGCTTGGTCCCAGTGGTGTGGGTAAAACGCATCTAGCTATTGCGCTTGGTTACAAAGCCATCATGGCCAGCACTAAAGTGCGCTTTATTACGGCAGCAGATCTGATGCTGCAACTGGCGACAGCACACAACCAAGGTAAGCTGAAAACTTACCTACAGCGCGTTGTAATGAGTCCAAAGCTACTCATCATCGATGAAATCGGCTACCTGCCGTTTGGCCGCGAGGAAGCAAACCTGTTCTTTAACGTGGTCGCAAAACGCTATGAGCGTGGCAGCACATTACTGACCAGCAACTTACCATTTAGCCAGTGGGCGGGTGCCTTCGCGAACGACACCACATTAACGGCTGCGATGTTAGACCGCCTGCTGCACCATTGCCATGTAATCCAAATAAGTGGTGAGAGCTACCGGTTGAAGGACAAAAAGAAGATAGGCATTGCACCGATAATCGGTGAAATTTAACCCCAAGGGGGGTCAAAACTAGATTGCCGAATTAACCCCAAAGGGGGTCAAATTTAAACTGCCGTTGACACTCTTTCCTGCCGAGCTTGTTCGTCAGCTTGAGCGATATGCTTATTCAGCGCGACGCCTTGGTCGACAGGCGAGGGCCTCCGAAGAAGATCGAACCTTGCTGTTTCTGTCTGAGCGAGGAAACGCCTACTCCGAGACGTCCTTTACAAAACTAATCAGCTACCTGCGTGAAAAGCTGGCTGAGGCAGGGCTTGATCAATTTAGGGATTTTAAATTTCACCAAACACGAGCCACTTTTGGCACCCAGTTAATGCGACTCGCAATGAGCGCCCTTCCGAGCCAGGTCGATGCCATCGTTTTTGTTAGGGATGCCATGCTCCACAAGGATGAGGCGACAACTTGGAAATATGTGAAGTTCATCGAAAAAGAGCCTGTAAAGGAGGCGCTGTCGGACGAATTTTTCAATTTGTATGTCGGCAAAGTTGGCAACGTCGAAACATTAATCGATAAGGTTACATTCAATGACGACGCCTGATTTGTTGATCCAGTATCTAGATAAGGAGAATGCGCCCCGATATGGTTCAAGGTCAGATTTAACACGGTTCCTTTATCGGGGCGGCGCGAGCTTGAGAGCGGATTTGGCGTTCAAAAAAATTGCCGTGGGAGCGCTAGGGGCGATTCGAACAGAGAGGTTGGAGCTTTTACAAGCTGTTAAAGAAGAGCTTGAGAATAGACTTTACGCTGGCCGATCGGAGAAGTCGGTGCCTCATTACCTTGCTACGTTCGTGGGATTTATGAGATTCCTGGATGAGGGCCAGCACTCGTTCAGTCTTGCAAAGCTGGAATTCAACTTCCTGGAGTACGCCGAGTATTTGTTCATTAAGTCTAGGAAGAAGGGTTCGAAGTTGAGCCCGAAGTCAGCCTACATAAAGGCTGCGACGCTGTCGTCGATTTTTGGTTCCATTCTTTCCATACCGGAAACCGTCCGCCTCATTAATAGGACTCGCCTTCGTGCCGTCAAGGAAGCGCCAAAAGCGGTCAGTCGGATTGCTGAGAAGCAAAACTTGGAGGCTACCTTCAAGCAGGGGAATTTCCTGGTCGATATCGCGGAAGGATTGTCTAAGGAAGCTGTTTATGGGCCCCTGCCCCTAGAGATCCCAATCCGAGCCGGTCTGGTTGAGGGCAATGAGGTGTTGCTCCATGCGGGATTGCAAGAGCTTGAGTTGGCAGCTACTCCCAAGCCTGGCTGGGCATATCAGAAAAAGGTCCTCTATCGGGAAGCGTTAAAGCGACGAGAGGCGGTCAGTGATATTTCTCCCCGGAGGGGCGGAGCGAAAAGGTGGCACCTGGTGAACCTGCGAGTCCAGGCAGAGTTTCTGATTTTCCTTGCTCAGACAGGCATGAATTTGACTCAGGCTAGAGAGTTGGGGCGCGGAGCCTTGAAGTATAAGCCGCTCGGCGATAGCTGGCAGGTAAGGTGTTACAAGAACAGGAGAGGAGGTGAGGTAAGCTTTCGAATTTACAAGTCTTACAAGCCCTTTCTTGAGCGATTTCGAGCCTTTGTGAACCATTTCTTTCCTGATTCTCCAAACTTTTTCCCTCAGTTTGATAATTATGGCAAGGGAGAGAGTGTGTCGAGAACGGGGCTTACTCACTTTGTGGCGTTTCGGCAGTTATTTGAAGCACATGGACTTGCTTGGGTTACACCACGAGAACTGAGAAACACCAGGGTGAATTGGCTTTTGCGCCGCTCAGGAGACCCTGAATTAACGGCAGATATGGCTCAGCATACTCGGGAGGTGTTAAAGGACCAATACGAGCGACCTAGTCAGCAGCGAGCTATGGTTGAGGTTGCCCGGTTTTGGAGCAAGCACGACCCTATCAAGCAAAAGGATCTCAAGGCGTCGGTGATTTCCAGCAGTTGCAATGGTGACCCAGAATCGGTGGCCGATAGACCTGGGGGGATAGTTGAACCTAACTGTGTCAATCCATCTGGTTGCCTGTGGTGCAAGCATCATCGCGATGTAGATAGTGAAGACTATATCTGGTCCATTTCCTCCTTTCGGCATCTCAAGACGATTGAGGCAAGCATGACGCTGAGTCGTGAAGAGGTGCCCTCTGACGTCGTAGTTGATCGGTTATCCGAAAAATTGTCGTGGTTTAAGAACTCTAGTTCCAGGCGTGCTGGCTGGGTGTCAGAAGCGCAGGAGCGGATTGAAGAGGGTGATTACCACCCTAATTGGGCCCCAATTATTGAGCTTCTGGAGCAGTAATGAACGCTGACACTTTGCGCTTTATGTCGCCATCCACGTTGGTTACGGTCGACTCGCCGTTGTATCGACCGCCATGCTTTCCGCCACCCAGAGATTGGGCGGTATCGGTCGACAGCGAAGGTGCCCCGCTGTCCCTATATGGTGATGATTTCTGGGACTTTCGGGCGTTCGAGCGCTCTGCGACCTTCAATTTTAAAAAGGACGGGATTTCTGATGAGAATGTCTTTCTTGTCAAGCAGGTTGTGCTCTTGGTGCTTTATCATCCGCGACTTTTTCCTGGGCGAATTAGGAGTTGTGTTTACTCGTTTGGAGCCCTGACAAAGATTGCAAGCGTCTGCGATAGTAAGGGAGTGCTGATCTCGGACGTTGAGAGGTTTCCGGCGATTCATCAGGAGATTGCTGATGCTCTTCAGTGCGCCAGTTTTAAGGTTTACGTCAACTTTCTACATAGATTGAGATTGCAATCAGATGTTCTTGGCTTTGAGGTATTCGGAGGGAGAGGTTTGGCGCTCCTGGCGTCGCAGATAAAAGGTCATGAGAAGGTTCAAACTCCATATATTCCACCCAGAATATGGGCGTACCAGGTTAAGAGGTTGAATGAGTGCCTGGACGATTTTTTCGAGCATGAGCAAGCGCTGGGAAGCGCATTCAGCTGGTTATCAGAAGCGTATACGTATAACGCCTCTTGCGTAAAGGATGTTAAATACCATTCACCCTTTTATGAGCCGCACGTTTACAAAAAAAGAGTGCTGTTTGCAGGAGGGTTTGAAGGATTTTCTGTGGAGTATGGACTTTCAGGGCTTTTCGAGAAATGGCTGGGCGTACCGCCTCTCATCTACAGGAGTACCCGCTTTACGGCCTATCTCAATATGGTTAAAGAGGCGGCTCTATTTTACATCATGAGCTTCTCCCTTCAGCGCCTGAATGAGGTGAACTCGCTCAGGTCTGATTGCTTTCTCATCGAGCGTGACGAGAGGTTGGGGGATATCGCAATGTTGGTTGGGGAAACCACGAAAACTGATCCTGATGATGATGCTCGATGGGTTGTGCCCAGCACCGTTAAGAAGGCTGTTGATGCGGCGAGCACCATTGCTAAATGGAGGCTGAAGTATTTCCCAGGGGGTGAGTCTGCGCCTGAATGGGATAGTTCTTCTGTGCCGCTCGCGTTGGCCGGAACGGAGCCGTGGCTTCCAGTAAAGGGTAACAACCGAAACTCCAAGAACGAACTTATAGGGCAATTAAGGCTGGGTCCCTTCATTGATCGCTATCCGCTTTTTTTCGATCCAGAAGAGATGGCAGTGACAGAAGAGGATTGGAAAATTGCGGTGTCTATGACCCCGAATATTGGCAATAGAGAAGGATTTGGCATCGGGCTTCAATGGCCTTTAGCGGCGCATCAGTTGCGACGCACCACCAACGTCAATATGTTCGCCTCCAACATGGTTTCTGATCAAAGCTTACAGTGGCTCATGAAGCATGTGAGTCAAAAAATGACGCTTTACTATGGCCGCAATTTCACTAATTTGAGACTCAACTCGGATGCTGAAACTTCCGTCATAGTCGAGTCCTACAAGGCAATTTACCGGCAGATTGCAAGTGTGGTGGAAGATAGCTTTGAGAATGTGCGCCCTCATTCTAAGCAGATGATCCCGATTAAGGTTGTCAATCTTGTAGAAGCTGGGGAGGAAAAACAGCTTACGAAGTTAATAGCCAAAGGCGATATTGGTTGTCGGCGCACACTGGCCGGATTCTGCATGAAGGCTGGGGTCTGTGAGTATGGTGGTATTGAGTCAATGGCGCAGTGTGCTGGGGCTGATGGCGGAGGCATCTGCACAGATGCGATTTTTAAGCGTGAAAATGGGCCAGCCTTGAGACGACTAAAGGCTGCTCACGAAAAGAAAATCGAGTCGCTGACCTCCGAGAGTCCACGTTTCAACGCTTTGAAAAAAGAAATCTATGCGATAGAGGTGTATCTCAGTGTCGTCAACGGTTAAGAAATCGGCAGAGCAAGAGTTCAGGGATGCATTTGATCGGCTGAAAAAAGGTAAGACAATCCGCCTTCCTTTGGGGGCAGCTGTTACCCAAAACAACGTTGCGAGAGAAGCGGGACGAGATCCCTCAGCTTTGAAAAAGGACAGGTACCCTTTGCTGATACTTGAGGTTCAAGCCTACATAACTTCTAAGTCGGAGCAAAAGAGGAGCAGCAAGCGTACTACAGACAACAGGGCAAGAACCGATAAGCAGAAGATCGCAGACTATCGCAAGCAGATTGATCGCCTGAGTTCTATTGTGGCGGCGCAGAATTCGACTATCGAAGAGCTTCTGGATGAGATTGAGCGGTTGAAGGCCGGGAGGGTGTCACGCTTTTAGCCCTCCGGTTACACGTAATATTCCGGTAAGCTCATGATATTCAATGACGCATAGCAGGTTACGCTTTTCCGATTTGCTACCCAAATGATGCTACCACAATTTGGCCGCTCGGGTCGCAAAGCGAACATTCAGGGCCGAGTCCGAGGGGTTCAATTTGAGGCTACGGTGTGTCACACGCATCGGGGTAAGTCCATTGAGGCTGAGGGGCATGTCGTGCTTAAAGGGGTAATTCTCGGATTCAGTCGGGGTTGTGAACATGTCAGAACCGATAGAGCGCCCTTTGGACGCGCTATCCGGAGGCCCGAAGCAAAGGGTCTGGATTACCATGACCGTTGTCGAGGAAACGCAATTGGTCCTTCCCGATGAACCGACCTTAGCCCTGGATCTTGGCCGCTAGGTCGAGGGGTTCGATCTTATCCGGGAACTGAGTCGCCGGGGGCAAAACCATTGCCATAGCTATCGACGATCTCGCCAACGCCTGTCGCTGTGCCAACCACATTGTAGTGATGAGGGAAGGTTGTATTTATGCTGAGATCAGCCCCAAGATGTGGTGACAAGGGAGCTTATTGAATCGGTCAACTGAAGCCGCCGTGATCTCTTTCCCGATCCAGTAACTGGCACTCCCGCTCGTATTCTTAAACCCACACTCGTATTGCGGTCTCTAATCCAAAACGCCGCGTCCGATTCATTCTCAGTGATACTCAGGGCCCATGAACTACCCATAAACTGGCTCTCTTGCATCTGGGACAGACCAAGGTTTTGATAGGCGTTCGAGAACCAACAGCCCGTGACTGCAACTTACCTTCCGCGATTTATGTGATGAGTTAGCAAATGAGCTCGGTCGTCCAGGGTCGAAAACAGAATCGCAAAACAGATCCCGACAGCGGTCCCTATGAGGGTATCTACTACCCGCTCCTGCACCATCGCCATGCCAGCAAGGTCTGGTGCCGCCAGATAGCTCATAAACAGAGCCATGGGCGTAACCAGAACCTGGCCCAGTCCATAATTCGATCCGATGATGGTCTCGGTAGCGAACGACAGTAACGCCACCAGCCCAATAATGGTCCACACAGAGGGCTGGCTTAGCAGCACCAAAGCCACAAGGAGAGCGCCGAGTACGTTGCCTATGGTGCGCTGTAGGGCTCGGCTCATACTGATATGCAAATGGCTACCCTGTAACACGGCGACAGCGCCCATGGCCGCCCAACCGGCGTGCTGACCGCCAAACGCATAAGCAACATAAGCCGCCACGGCAGAGCCCAACACCATGCGCGCGACGGCGATCAACTTGTGACTGGCGGGCCGGCTTTTGAACCAATCCTGTGCCGCCGGTGTATCGTGGCGGAACACGTCGGTGATCATCACCACTAGCCAGGCAAGAGCAGCGGCCACTGCGGTCGCAGTCGTACGTTCGAGGACAGAGGCAAAGGTATCCACTTGGCCCATTGAAACGCTGGCGGCGAATATGAAGATCAATGCACCTGGCGGACCGAAATCACCAACGGTGACGATGTAAAACAGCGTACCGCACAACAGCGCCAGAATGGCCAGCTGACCAACCATGGGCAACTCCAGCCAGGCCACCAGGGACATCACAAAAACGGTTGCGGTTTGGCAGAGCAAACAAAGGAAAACCGTAAAGCCCCGGCGTTCCGGGGCCGCAAAACGGCCAAACAAAGCCACCAATGTACCCAGCGAAGCAAATCCAATCAGGTGCGAAAAGTCGGATAGCTCGATCAGCGGAAGCACAACCAGCGCCGCGATAGCCACCTGTAGTCCGGCCAGTGCCGAGTTCCTGAAGCCAGGCTGATTAACTACGGCAAAGCACTCTTTGAACTGTGCCCGCGATAGCAGAAACCGGATTGCAGCTGATCGACTTTTTACTCTGGATAAGCGCTGATGCACTTGACCTCCGACAAAATTGGATAGCTTAAGATATAGTTAGCCTAATAACCGTTTGCCTCATTGATCTATTCGGAGTTTCCGCAATCAAGTCGCGAAATAACGAGAATTTTTGGTTTTGGAGATTGCCTCATCACACCATACGTTTAAGCGTATCGTCTCTTTTCACGAAGTGATGAATCAGTGCCATACCAATATGACCAACAATCAAAACGGTCAAAATCCATGCGATTGGCGAATGGAGCTGTCCCAGGGCTTGGGCCCAGGCAATTTCCTCGCCTTCAGCAAAAAGCTCGATACCGAAAGCCGTAATCCCGTGGCCACCACCCAGCATGACCATTACCCCGGTTATCGGCATCAGCAACAGGCCAAGATACAACGCCCCATGACCGGCCTTGACCAGCAGAGCCTGCGCCGGATCTTGCTGCGGGCGCTGATGACGCTGGCCAGCGGCCCAGGCCAAGCGTACCAGAATCAGCAGCAACATCAGCGAACCTATAGAGACATGCCAGGGCACCAGCGTTTGTCCGACCCAGTGTTCTCCGTCGAAGATTCGATCACCAAACTTGAGCAGTTGCCAGAACACCAGTAGGGCCATCGACCAGTGCAGCAGTTTGGTGAGAGCGCCATACCGCTCACGAGAATCGTGGATCATGATTGGGTTCTCCGTATTGCGGGTTTCATTACCATTGAAGGTGTTACCAAAGAGGATGAAGCCAGAATGCACACTCATTCCAGCCTCATCTTCATATCACTGCCTACTGGCGGCGTCCAGCCTGGAAAGCATCTCTTCCGGTAGTGACAATTTCACCGAAGCCAATATCTCATCCAGTTGAGACAGCGATGTTGCACTGACAATCGGTGCGGTCAGTTCTGGCTGGTGGAGCAGCCAGGCCAGTGCCACTTGGGATGGTTTTGCTGAAGCCTCCTGCGAAACGGCCATCAGGGTATCCAGAATGCGCTGACCACGATCGCTGAAATAACCGTTGAGAAAGTCAGCCCGAGGGTTGCCTTCCAGGTCTGAAAGCTGAGCGTATTTGCCAGTCAGGAATCCACTGGCCAGAGAAAAGTAGCTCACCACGCCAAGATTGTGCTCGCTGGCGACTTTCGCCAGCGACGACTCGAAATCGGCCCGGTCATGCAGGTTGTAGAGGGGCTGGATCAGCTCATAGCGCGCGAACCCATGATCACGAGACACGGCCAGCGCCTGTTCCAATCGATCGGACGAATAATTGGAGGCGCCGATGGCCCGCACCTTACCGGCCTTGATCAGCCGGTCAAACGCGCCCAATGTTTCCTCCAAGGGGACTTCCTGATCATCAATGTGGGCGAAGTATACATCGAGGTAATCGGTGCCCAGACGTGACAGGGAATCCTCAATTGCAGCTTCGATGTTGGCTGCAGATAGCCCTTTACGACGCTCCAGCATACCGACTTTGCTCATGAGAATGACGTCATCACGACGTCCCCGCTTTTTCAGCCATCGTCCGATAACTGCCTCCGACTCGCCACCTTCAAGGCCCGGTGCCCACGCAGAATATACGTCGGCCGTGTCAATGGCGCTGAAGCCCTGCTCCACAAACCGATCGAGTAGCTGAAAAGAGCGGTTATCATCGGCTGTCCAGCCAAACACGTTTCCGCCAAATACCAGTGGGGCTATCTCCAAACCGGACTTCCCAAGGGGTTTCTTCTGAAGACTCATGATGCCTCCCTCAAAAAACAACTGTCAGTGGGTGAGTCGGCCGGGTGGTCCCGGCCGGCGATTTCAGGCAATGCTTTCCACAATGCCACCTTCAACACGCAGGGCGGCGCCTGTGGTGGCACTGGCCTGGGGAGACGCAGCGTAGACACAGAGGCTGGCGACCTCTTCCGGTTCGGCAAAACGTCGGAGCAGCGTGGAAGGCCGGTTTTCGTCCAGGAACAGGGTTTCCATTGCTTCCGGGGAGACTCCCCGCTCAGCCGCCAGGTCAGCCATCATAGCTTTGGCTCCTTCAGTACGGGTCGGACCGGGAAGGATGCTGTTCACGGTCACACCGGTTCCGGCAAGAACCTTGGCGAGACCCCGGGATACACCTTGAAGCGCCGCCTTGCTCACCCCGTAGTGCACCATCTCCGATGGAATATTCAACGCCGATTCACTAGAGATGAACTGGATACGCCCCCAGCCCCGAGCCTTCATGCCAGTTGCGTAATGCCGGGCAAGTCGAACACCGCTCATCACGTTGACCTGGAAAATCTCTTCCCAGGCAGCATCGTCGATATCGAAGAATGGAACGCCGCCATAAATACCCAGGTTGTTGACCAGAACATCCACCTCGGGCAGCTGTTCGATGATGGTCCGGCAACCTTCCGCGGTACCCGGGTCCGCGATAATGCCTTTTGCATCGTCCCGACCGCTGGCATTGGCTATCTCGGCCAGCGCCTTATCCACTTTGGCCTGGTCACGACCCACTATAGTTACCGAGGCACCGGCCTCGGCCAGCCCCTGGGCAATGGCCAAACCGATGCCCGCGGTAGAGCCGGTGACCAACGACTGTTTGCCCGTGAGTTCAATTTTCATCATTTAATTCCTCTTGCCATTGATTTTTGAGGGGACGTCACCCACTCAACCAAATTGAAACGCCGATAACTGGGTTTCCATCACCCGTTCGGAATAAACCTTCTTGCCGGGCTCCTCGCCCGCTGCACCCGCTGCCACGAGCAATGGAATCAGGTGTTCCTCGTCTCCATGCGGATGACAATCGAGGGCGTGGGGTGCCTGAACCCATTTCCTCAATCGCTGATAACGAATTCCGGAGTCACCTTCGACAGTGTCCGTCAGCCAGTCATCGAACGCCTCGGAGAGCGGTGTAAACCGCTTGTCGCCGTAGCCACGCATGTTGTGGAAGCTCATGCCACTGCCGAGAATCAGCACACCTTCGTCACGCAGTGGCGCCAGAGCTCTGCCTGCCTGCAGGTGTGCTTCGGGGTCCAGGTCCTGCCGTAACGACAGCTGAACCACAGGAATGTCTGCCTCGGGGAACATCACCTTGAGCGGAATAAACATACCGTGATCAAACCCACGCCCGGAATCCTCCAGGGTGTTCTGTTGTGCCCCAACCAGTAGACGACTCACGCGATGCGCCAATGCCGGCGCTCCTGGAGCCGGATAAGTCAATTTATAGGTGTGGTCCGGAAAACCGAAATAGTCATAAATGAGATCGGGCTGGCTGCCGGCGGTCACACTAAACTCTTGAGTGCGCCAGTGGGCGGATACCAGGAGGATGGCCGTCGGCTTTTCTGGCAAACGCCCGATGACGCTTCGAAGAAAGTCGGCCATACCGTCCCACGTATTGCGGGGACTCCAGTCCATAAAGAAACAAGGGCCAGCGCCGTGGGGAATAAAAAATACCGGTTGTCTGGTAGGCACTCTTGGCTGCGTGGACATCGACATACCTCCATAGGTTTGAATAGTTCAGATATCACAATGAACAGGTTATACTGATACTCAGGAAAGGAGAACGGACTTAAAAAAGGAACTGTTTTAACTAAAGGTAGGAAATAAAATGCTGGACCGATACACAAGCATGCAGGTATTCGTTCAGGCAGCGTCCAGAGGTAGTCTGTCTGCCGCCGGCCGGGAGCTGAACATGTCGCCGGCAATGGCCACAAAACATGTGGATTCACTGGAAACCAGGCTCGGCACGAAACTGCTTCATCGCACCACTCGACAGTTATCACTGACAGATGCCGGACGGGAATACCTGCAGGCCTGTCAGCGCATTCTTCAGGATCTTGAAGAAGCGGAGTCCGAAGTATCTTCCCAGCAGCATCAGGCCATGGGTCGATTACGTCTGAATGCACCGCTATCCTTTGGCACACGCTTCATTGCACCGTTAATACCGGAATTCACCCATCGTTACCCACTGGTGGAGGTGGATCTTGGCCTGAGCGACACTCAACAGGATCTGCTGAAAGAGAGCTGGGACCTGATTGTCCGCATCGGACACCTCGCTGACAGCGACCTCAGGGCCCGCCGTCTCGGCAATTGCCCGATGCGACTTTGTGCCTCGCCTGAGTATCTGAAAAAACATGGAACCCCTAACCGTGTTGCCGAGCTCTCAAACCACAATTGCCTGAGCTACAGCCTTTCCTCAGCGCAACGCGGCGGCACCTGGGCATTCGGCCAAGATGGTAAGATCCAGGTGCCCGTAACAGGCAACCTCATGTCCAACAATGGCGACGCACTTCTTGCTGCCGCCGTTAAGGGCCAAGGGATCATATATCAGCCCAACTTTATCGTGTCCGAGGCATTGGCCAGTGGCGCTCTGGTTGCTTTCGAATTGGATCACCCTCCACTGGATCTCGGCGGCCTGCATGTGCTGTTCGCGCCGGATCGTCGGTTACCCCTCAAAGTAAGAGCGATGATCGACTATTTGGTTGAGGTTTTTGAGAATTCGCCATGTAGACCGTCGTAAATTTTATCCTTTCTTACCAAGGCCCCCTCTCTACACCTGTAAACTGTTCCAACAGTCAGGCTTAGTTCGAAGTTAGCCCGCTCCAGGCCAAAAGCTTTATGTCGGCTTCTGGATCGCGGCCACCTTCTCCTTTTCCATCTGCTTTTTTAAGATCCCGAAACCAATGGTTGTTCAAATATTGTCGTCAACAAGGAAAATCTCATTTGCGGAACCGAAATGGGATCGAGGCCATAAGTCCATTGAGTGTTTCCTTTTGTTTAGGCCCGGACATTTTATTTTCCTCGTAGCTGTCAATTGATGGTTCTAACAGGCAGTGCCTTTAGACCGCAATAGTGGGCTACGTTTTTGGGGTACGAAATACCAATCCATCAATGGCATGGACAAAAAAGTGTATGAAGAGGGCCTTATATCGACGTTCGCCATGGACACGAGGCCATATAGTGAAAGCCCTGTTATGCTCAGTTTAAAGTCATGTCCATAATTGGATCATTCGTAGTTACAACTTATATCTAACTTGCTAATTATTAGTCTTTTAGTATTTGGTATAAAAACTTTATATCCACTCTATAAAAGTGAAGAAGTAAAAAGTGAAGAGGAGGTTCTGGCTGCGGAAGAAAAAGAGGCATCAGAGCCGGGACAAGAAAAAGATAATTCCGCAGTTACTACCGAACAAGAGATTGATATTGAACGTGATAAGTTGATAAAAATGTGGGCTTCTCAAGGGCTTACAAATGTAGATTCAGTACTTAGAGAAGGTAAAAGTCTGTTAGACAAAGAAAAGATTTCGGTTGATGAACTAAAATCGATAGCCAACAGAGCTAACAAGGCATCTAACTTCGTGTCATATATTCAAGAGGAATATAATGAGTACTACAGGGAAAATTACAAGTATAGCTTCGTTCAAGAAGATATAGCAGGTCCTCACGATGCCTATGTTGAGAAAGCCAACGAGCTAAAGAATATAAGGAATAAGGCTTTTTACCGCTTGGGTCAGCTTATCGAGAAAACAGGAGATATTGGTACTGCATTTTATTACTACCGGGACGCATTCCGCCTATCGGATTTCGATACTCGAGACAAAGGGATACGCTATAAAGCCGAACAGGAAATGAAAAGGTTACTTGAAATAGAAGATATTGAAAGCTATATCACGTGGTCAAACGATTAATTGGCTTGAGAGTATTGAATACTGGCTGCCTAGCTGAGAAAGAAGAGTACTGCGAAATTTCGAGGTTGGCATTAAACTGGGTACTCACTCAATGCGGAAGACACGAGGTTATCATCTTTACAAGAACACCAACGACATCGCCAGGGTAATGAAGATGCTACGTCATAGCTCTGAGGCTGTGACGCTGCGTTATATTGGCATTACTCAGGAAGATGTTGACCGTGACTTTGTGGAGTTGGAACTATAGGGGCCTAGTAAGCCCCTATTTTATTTTTTGTTTGGTTAAAAAGGTTTGAGTTAATGCAACTTACTGTTTAATGCATCGAGGGCTACGGATATAGCCTTGTGATCAAACATATTGAGTTTGCGTTGTGCCCACTGTTCGCCCGCAGGCCATTGACGTAATGCTGCAAGGACTTTCTCAGGGTTGGGCTCTACACTTCCTTCTGTTATGAGCCAGTCAACGGTTGCAAGTAGTTCTAGTCCGTATGGCGACTCAAATCCCTCAATGACGTCTGTTGCTTTTCTCAATGCACTATCGTATTCCATGGCTTCAGTTTTTAGGTAAGCTTCGACTGTTTGGCGTTTGTTATCATTGAATGCAATGATATCTGTTGGTTTTGCATCTGGAATACGTTTGTCAGATTGCAAATAGCTTCCGTCTAGCCGGTTTAATAAGTGAGTTAGGTTGTTGGCATACGGGCCAAACTTCTCTGGCTGGAAGTCCAACTTTAACGGATTAGCGGTTCCTTCTTTTTGCAGTGCACGCTGCAGAAACCATGCTAATTTTTGTACTTCTAGCAAAGTGCATTCGTTGCCAAGTACCCAATAGCGTCTGATTAACTCAGCAACCATGGCTCTGGCTGCTGTTAATTGCTCTACACCGGTTTGCTTACTGACATTCTGATACTGCTCGGTTGGTTGATAAATTTGAATATCAACATCGCTCAGGTCAGCTAAATGCTGTTCAATCAATGGGAGAACAGAATTCCAGCTTAACCCGCCGTTTCCAGCTCCAAGAGGGGGGATAGCAATAGAGCGAACGTTATTGTTAACAATGAATGCTCGAAGATCTTTAAGCCCCTCATCGATCCATTCAATTTTCGACTTGGCTCGCCAGTGCTGTTTGGTAGGGAAGTTGACGATCCACTGGGGGGTAACCAGTTCATTACTATGGGTAAAGAACATTTTGCCGGTGGCTACTTTGTTTTCTTTACAAGCTCGAGCGTAGGCTTCCATATTTGCAGGGAACCGTTCTTTAAACATCAAAGCGATCCCCTTACCCATGACACCGACTGTATTGACGGTGTTGACGAGGGCTTCAGCATCAGACTCTAAGAGGTTTCCTGTCTTAAAATTTAACATTTAAAAGTACCATTCCGAACGAGCTATTATCTTTAGGTTTTGACCGTGCTTGTCTGCTTTTTGTTCAGCTGACTGTTTTACGCTTTCATTAAAGCACACAATACCCTTTAACAGCGAGGTAGGGAAGTGTCGGTGTATCAAAGCCTCTGCCTGATATCTGTCTAACTTGCCAAGATCATCAGGTGCTCTCTTAAAATCCCGCTTTTGAATCAGCTCCCAATCAATCTCCGATAATGAGTCCGGCTCATTGTAATAATTAGCTAAGGCGGAGTAAGCATGACAGTCAGTGTAAACATAGCTTAACCCAGCCTGATAAACGTCATGCAAGCTAGAAACGAGTATTACAATTTCTTCGTTATTGCGCCGAATCACACCGCCACGGCCTGTCTTTATGTTGTAGAGCATTGGTGAAAAGGGGGTGAAATAAAATGGAACGTAATCACTCAGTGTTCCTCCCGGTGCTACTGGAACTTCACGTCGAGACCGTTTATCAATTAGTTCATCACTACCTATGCTCACCCAGTCATCTGATCGGTGATTGCTGCTTGAAGCATAAACACCGTGTTCAAGAATCCAGTCTAGATTATCTCGATGAACAATTCGCCATATTAGCGCCTTGTCAGGATTTAGGTTTTTATACATTAGGTACGTTGTCCAGCACTAAACATTTGTTGATTTAGGTTTACATGAATATTTAATCTGTATTGTTCGGCCAAGCTAGAAACTAGTTGCCTTTGCTCCGGCGTCTTAGTGTAAATACTCGCAAAGTATCGAGGCTCAACTGTTGCTGGAGCCAAACACTCTGCCATACATATATTTTTGCAGTTTTGGTCGGAATAATCACGTCGATCCATTGTATTCCAATCAATAACTTCCATTCCTTGGTCAAATTCATAAATTTCGAAAGGTTGAGCAAGAGGATGACGAGGTATTATCTGCCAATTTTTCTTCTGGGCTAAGGCTCTGTGAACAGCAATAAGGACGAATGCTTTTTCAGCGTTATTTGCCTGCACGTTTCCATCAAAAGGGTTTTTAGCAAAAAAATGAAAAGGAACCTTGCTATCAAGCTGATGTAACTGACGATGGCCTATGATCTCTCGGTCAGCAACATCGTCAAAGTTGTCGAGTTCTGCTCGGGGGATAAGCCCATGGCGTATTATTCCCTCGATGTTATCGATAGATGTTAGGTGGTAGAGAAGCCTTCCATTACGGATGCTCATAAATCGCCCTCGGTAGAGGTTGGCCTGGACGGACTTATTAAATAGCGACTAATTTCTTCGTCACCCACCTTAACTGTTGAATCTAGTACTCCTCCACATGATTCTATCATTGCTTTCGATGAACTATTCGTCGAGTGACAATGAATGTGAACTTCGTTAATGCCAAGTTCTCGTGCCTTGTTGAGACTCATGTTGAGCAATATTTTTCCTAGCCCTTTGCTTCTGTATGAAGGTCGAATACTTAAGCCTATGTGCCCGCCGGCATGCTCTATTTGTTCGTTGAGTGTGTGCCGAATATTGGTACAGCCAAGTATTTCGTTATTATCAATTAGCCAAAACGTTGAACTACTTACCATACCTACTGGAACGGTTTCACCGGATCTGAAACCTTCGATGCGATCTAGCATTCCAAGGAAATCAGTGTGATCGAAATCAAGCGGGAAAGGGTACCGTTCCTCGTCGCCAAGTTCGTCAATGTAATCGCGATAACTCGATTCAAATTTTGGGTTGGGTAGGTCAAGTTTGAGCACGGTATATTTCCCTATATCAGCCGTTTGCTCCAGATTACCCATCATTTTACGAAATCACAAACCTATATCACCTAATGGCAGTTACGGCTGCAGTTAATTAACTGTCAATTAGGAGAACATGTATGTCGAATGTAACGGTCGTATACACCAAGTCAGAGCTCGAGCGAGCTATCGAAAGGCAAGACAAAACGATAGCCGTAAAAAGCGCGTCGTTGGCTGATGACGTGAAAACATTGAAGTCAGCATCGTCTGGTGCTTTTGCGCTAGCTGTTGGCTCAGCTGGAGTCTTTGCTACCAACTTCTGGAATCCGTTGGGGTGGGGCTCAGGTATTATCGGGACCTTATCTACTGGCTCACTGATCACTGCCATCGTAGCGATAGGGCTCAGCACAACGTTGCTGTTTGCTATTTACAATGACTACTCAATAAAAGGACGAACGTCGATTCGACTTGCTGGTGGTAATAGCATCGATGCCGACCTGGTTATGGAGAGGGACTAGGTATGGGGTGCATGAGACGAAACATTATTGCCGTTAAAACGCGTCCTGGTGAGGTGGGTTCTACCCAGATTTTACGGACACATCCATAAAGAGGCATAATATGCCCATAAGGAGTGTTCATGACCAAACGAAAAAAGTACAGCCCAGAGTTTAAACGTGAAGCCGTAGCGTTGACAAAACAGCCCGGTGTAAGTTGTCGCCAGGTGGCTATAGAAATCGGTATTAACCCCAATTTGCTCAGCCGTTGGCGGCGTGAAGCCGAGCCATCCTCTAAAGAAGCTTTCAAAGGCTCAGGTAACCCCCGCGACGAAGAAATGGCGCGGCTTAAACGCGAGAATGCCCGGCTTAAAAAGGAACGGGATTTTTTGCGAGAAGCGGCAACGTTCTTCGCAAAAGAGTCGTCCTGAGATATCAGGCGATAGAGCGTTGCCGCGATAAATTTCCGATACGCTTAATGTGTCGATGCCTGCAAGTGTCACCCAGCGGATATTACGCCTGGGCAGCACGACCGCCCAGTGCCCGTGATGTGGAAAATCAGCGCATTCTGACCCGCATTAAGGAGATCCACGAGGACAGTGGTGGTGTCATTGGCGCACCACGTATGCATGAAGATCTGTCTATTGAAGGTGAACGACTGAGTCTGAATCGGGTTGCCCGCTTAATGGCCGTCAATGGCGTTCAGGGCTGGCCTCGTAAGAAAGGACGAGGCCGAAAGCGACAGGCCGCCAGGCCCGCTGGCCTTAAAAATCATCTGGCACGTGACTTCACAGCGGCAGAGCCTGAAACTAAATGGGTCACCGATATTACCGAAGTGACAACCACCGAAGGCAAGTTGTTTCTGTGCGTTGTGCTCGACTTGTACAGCAAGCTGATAGTGGGCTGGTCCATGCATCACCGTCAGGATCGGTACATGGTCATTCGCGCAGCGGAAATGGCCGTCTGGCAACGAACAGGCAATCAGCCCGTGATTTTACATTCAGATCGCGGGTCTCAATTTACCAGTGGTGATTATCAGCGTGCTCTCAAATTTAATAACCTGATCAGCAGTATGAGCGCAGTCGGTCATTGCAGCGACAACGCTGCCTGTGAAGGATTTTTTGGAATACTGAAGCGTGAAAGAGTGAATTACCGCCGCTATCGAACAAGAGATGAAGCACGTTCAGACATCTTTGATTATATTGAACGGTTTCATAATCCAAGAATGCGTCGTAGACTGGCAAAACAAGATCAGCAGTTTAGTGCGATTTTAAACCGTCCGTGATAAAGGGGTAGAACCCGGTTCGTTTTGTTGCGGTAGCCTCCATAGAACGTGTGGAAGCGTTTGGTAACTACGTGAAGATCTACTTTGGCAATGAACGGGTGCTGCATCGAGCAACGCTATCTGATATGGAAGAATTACTGGAAGATAGATTCATTCGCATCCATCGCAGTCACATCGTAAAGCGCGACCAATTGAGGAAGCTTCTGTCGGAGCTAGGCCGATACCAGGAAGTAGAATTAGCTGACGAGACGGTTCTCCCGTTGGGCGGCCACTACAAGCGCCAGCTAATGTTTGATATTGGCTTGTAATGGGTAAGTCCAGGGAATACCAACCCCTGGGCTTATTTTTTGTCTCGATATTTAGTTGTTTTTATTGTGTCTTATGAGAGCTGATACTTTTTAGTAATTTTTGAAATTGAGGGTTTTCCCTTAGTAGCTTTCGGCCTGTACCAATAAGCAACTCAACTTCCTCTTCTGGTAAGCCGAGAGTTGTCGGGACTAAATTGAGGCGATTTCTTAGACGGTCTGATGATACCGATTTCAATTCGATAGATATTAGGTGCGCTTCGACAGGTATTCCTTGTGTTTTTGTTTCATCGACCCACTGCTCTAATTTAAGCTTTATTAAATCGGTTGTTTCATTATTGTACAATTGAAGTTGCGCATCAGTAACCGCGTTTAACGTTTGACGCATTGATGGAGGGGTCGAACTCTTATCCATGCTTGAGTCGACTTTTACTGATGCGTTTACGGCTATGATGGCAAAATGTCGTGGGATTGAATAACTATCCTCTCCATGGATCATGCTAAAGTAATTTACTATACCTCCTGTTAGCTCAACAGGGTCAGTTATAATCCTGAGACCCAAATTGTCCGATACACCTCCGTCTACGAGGTGAACAAAAGGACGTTCTTTTTTATTGGAATAAGAAAGTGCTGCAGAGGCAGTATTCCGAATACTGTGTTTCCCAATGGAAGTTTTACTGGATAAAAAGTTGATGGAATCCTTAATGTCACATGTATCGTAATTCTTCAGTACGATGGGGTCGAATAGTAAAGGCATAGCTGCTGAAGCTGCTACTGCTCTGGCTACGGGGAAGGTAGATAGATCTGAGCATATTAAATTGAAGTAGTCCTGTAGAAAGGAAAATCTAGCACCTTGAGATAAGTCTGTGGCATTGATGGCTATATAGGGCGGACCTTTTTCGAGCATGTCGCCAAATGTATATTCTCCAAATCCTGCATCAGCATATATTCCGACAGTATGATCAGTTATTCCTAAATTTGAAAACCAACGAAGAGGATTTAAAACTGTTGAGATTATTTGCTCCTTTAAATCCCGTGTTAGAAGCTTATCTTTGAAATCATAAAAAATTTTGTCTCGAAACAAACCATAGTAAGCCGCCGTTATGCTGCCGCCCGAAACAGATGAAATAAAATCAACTTCATCTAAAAGTCTTGTCGATTTGCCACCTATAGTGACATTAGTATCTCTTAGTTCTTCTAATACGCCATAAGACAGAGCAGAAGCCCGTGTTCCACCTCCGGAAAAAGCCAAAATAAGAGTTATTCCCTTGGGGTTTCCAGCTCGAGCCGCTGAGAATAATGTACCAGAAGTTAATTCAGTATCATTTTTTCCAGAAATAGGCTCATTTTTAATTTGCCCTATTGTGCTGCAGCCTAAGCTGGTAACAGAAGCTGATAGGATTACGAGAAGTCTAATTTTATAAAAAAGAAGCTTCATTTAAACTATTCGCTCTATGGTTTTGAACCGTTAGTGTTTTTTTGCAAACTGTGCTTTTGAGACTTTAGTTGTAATGAGAATAGCACTGCCGCTATAAGCATTGGTATAAAGAAAGTTCCTAATAACGCCTGGAAAGCGGCCAATAAGCGCAAGCTTTCAGTGGGTTGAAAGTCTCCATAACCTAAAGTGGTCCATGTCACTACTGAAAAGTACAGGGCGTCAACAGGACTAAAAGAGATTTCCTGACCGTATAAAATCCCAGCTCTTTGATAAAGAGTGGCAAACGCAAAAATAGTTACATAGATGGCTAAAAACATCTTGCTAAGTTGGAGCCCAACCTTGTACTCGCGATACTTTTTGAAGATATTCCAAAGTGAAGTGATGAATACTGTAGAGATAAAAAAAATAGTGACCGACATATTTATTTCTGCATCAGAGGCGAATAGTAATGCGGTATAAGCAATGGGAACAAAAACAAAAATAATAACCATCCACGCTATACCTAGATACTTTAGTATTCTATTTAGCATTTTTATGACCTATAGCATTCCAACAAAAAAACCGACTAATATGACCATGGTTCGTACATAAAGTGATTAAGAAAAAATGGCGCTTTACCGAGTAAGCCAACTCACTTTTCAAAGCAACCAATCAATGGGTAACAATGAAAAAAATCCGGCCGAAAACCTTTGAAACCAGGTTGTTCCTGGCTCTGTATCGTATCGGCGATGATGGCTGCCGTTTTGCTCAAGCCAGTATAGCGAACCGGATGGAGCTAAGCGCACTTCATAGGCGCTGTAAGGGACTTCTTCGATAAAGACATCTGCCATCGTTGATGCTATTTCGGGGCTCTCAATAACAAAGCCAAGCTCAGTATTGAGCCTTGCTGAGCGAGGGTCAAAGTTAAATGAGCCAACAAAAACACGTTGTCCGTCAACGGCAAACGTTTTTGCATGAAGGCTGCTTGCTGAACTGGAGAAACTTGTTTCGACAGATTCATAGATAGTGGTATCGGTGCCAACAGTACCTGGGCGCATCTCAAATAAGCGTATATCAGCTTCTAAGAGACGTTTCCTCCACTTTGCGTATCCCGAGTGCACAACGGCAACATCGGTAGCGGCAAAGGAATTTGTTAACACACTAATACTCACCCCGTTTTCCGCAATGCTCTCTAGCGCTTTTACTCCCGACAGGGTTGGTACGAAATAGGGAGAAACCAGTAATAATTGCTTTTTAGGTTGACCAATTATCTTTCGGAGTGCGTGAACAATGAGTTGATCCGGCTCCGCTTTACCTAAGGCTTTAAGCGGGCTATCACTCACTATTTGAGTTTCAGCCCAAATAATTGAATCGTTATCCAATAACTCACTGAGATCGGATGGTTGATCAATATTAGTTTGATGAATAAATAAAGAGGAGTCTGATGGCGTCGTTGATTGAGAAATAAGTTCATAGGGGTAAGCTGAGTTACTGTTCCAAAAAGCGTCAAAATCGCTGGATACTTTCGCAACTACATCTCCTATCGCAAGAACATCCAGATCAGCAAAAAGAATACCATCAGAGCGGTAAAAATAGTCATCACCGATGTTTCTTCCCCCGACTATCGTAGCTTGATTGTCCACAGTAAGAGACTTGTTGTGCATGCGTCTGTTTGCTCGTGGGAAGTCGGTTATAAACCCTAGTACTCGAGAGCTTCTGGGGAGAAATGGGTTAAATAATCGCACTTCTATACTAGGATGACCGTTTAGCCTTTGTAAGGACTCGTCAATATCCCGGGAGTGAAGATCGTCCAATAACAACCTAACCTTTACACCACGATTAGCAGCTTGGAAAATGGCTTTAGTTAAACGTTGCCCAGACTTATCGTCACGCCAGATATAATATTGAATGTCCAGTGCAACTTGTGCATTGTTGATTAATATCAGCCTGGCATCTAAGGACGGCTCTGCTTCGGCTAAAGGCATTATACCGGTACTTTCGGGGGAGTTTCGAAGTATCGGAGATAAGAACTGACCAAGCCGAGTGCTTTGAGTTTTTGAAACTGGCACAGAGTAGCTTGGCGTTCGCTGTTCTAAGTCGGGCAGACTGCTGCAGGCGATACAGCTAGAACAAATAATGACCATTAAAACGATATGGTGTAAGCGCATAATAAAGCCAAGTTTAATTGGCTTTCTCCCTTCTTTGGCCGTCCCAGGCAAGCATTGCCGGAGTTAATAGAAGCGTAATAAAGGTCGCAACTAACAGTCCGCCAACCAGTGCGGTAGATAACTGGATCCAGTATTGTCCCGAAGGTGCTCCCATAAAAATATCACGCTCAAAAAAGTCGACGGTTAACCCCAACACCATAGGTAACAATCCGACTATCGTCGTTGTCGCGGTGAGAAGTACCGGGTTTAAACGTTGCATTGCTGCTTTTACCGCAGCTTCCATCGGCGATAACCCATCCGAGCGGTACTCGTTATATGCGTCGATTAGAACGATGTTATTATTCACTACAATACCCGCCAGAGCCATAATGCCGATTCCGCTCATTACTACAGAAAAGGGCTCTTGCCGCACGAGTAATGCAAGCAGCACGCCAGCTAAAGAGAATACAATAGCGGATAGCACTAAAGCACTCTGGAAGAAGCTATTCAACTGTAATAGTAAAACGAAGAGCATTAAGAAAATGGCTAAGGCAAATGCCAATAGTAAAAAGCTCATGGCTTCATTTTGGTCGTCAAGCTCTCCGGTAAAATCAAATTCCACACCTTTGGCAAAATCACTCTGCTTGATTTTTTGTCGCAACGTTTCCGTTGCTTCGACGACGGTAACCCCGGGAACAAGGCCTGATTCTACAGTTTGTACATTGCGCGAATTGACACGAGTTATAATTGTTGGACTTAAACTCGGCGATAACTGGACAAAGTTCTCTATCGGCATCAGACCCCGGCTCGCGGGGATGCGCAAATTGGCTAGGTCGGCCATTGAGCGCTCTTCCCAGGGATAGCGTATACGAATATCAACCTGCTCTGGCGCCGATTCAGGAAGGTAAGTACCAACTAAGACACCGTCGGTCAATAGACGCGCTAAGGTACCTAAGGTCGCGACATCGACGCCATACTCGGCAGCTTTTTCGCGGTCCACATCAATTTTTATCTGTGGCTTAGGGGTCGCCATGTCACTGGATGTATCGATAAATTCATCTGATTCTTTCATCATTTTGAGCAAGTTGTCTACGGCTTCAGGCAATAAGCTCCGATCTTTCGCTGATACTTCTACAGAGACCGGACGAGAAGAGGACGGACCGCTTTGTTGTTTTTCAATCTTTAGCGCTATCCCGGGTAAGTTGTCTGTTTTAGTACGAATGTTTTGTATAATTTTTGTGGCAGAATCACGCTCCTGCCAATCCAGCAAATCAATTTGTAGTGTACCAATAATTTCTGAGTCCAGGTTGGCTTTCAGCCTTTCCTCAACTGACCCGATGGTACGAGAATAAATGCGTTCAATGCCCGCGACCGGCTCAACGGCCTTATCGACGAGCTTAACCAGATTATCAGCTTCACTTACTGATAAATTACCATCGGCTTGAACTTGTATTTGTATACGATCGGCCTCGATGTCAGGGAAAAAGTTTATGCCTTGCCCGAGCTTGCTGTAGAGGAAAAATGAAAGTAATAAGACAAACAGGCTGACCAGCAAAGCAAGTAACGGCTTATCCACCATATAGCTAACCAAAGACTGGAGTTTTGAACCGTTGTCTGCTGCATTTGCTGATTGTGAGGTCACTGATACTTTGCTTTTTACTGAGGAGCCAATTATCGGAACGAAAACCAGTGCCATGAGCAAAGACATGAGCAGTGTTATGATAACAGTGGCGGGCAGATAAAACATAAATTGCCCGGCCATACCTGGCCAAAAGAGCAGTGGTATAAATACGGCGAGGGTGGTCATTGTCGACGCAATAATAGGCCACGCCATGCGTTGGGAAGCTGCCAGATAAGCTTGTAATCGGTCTTGTCCTTGTCGACGATAGCGCTCTGCAAGGTCGACCACGACAATGGCACCATCCACTAACATACCAATAACTAAAATGAGTGCGAACAGGACCACGATGTTCAGTGTAATACCCAGCAATTGCAGCGTTAAAATGCCACCAAGAAATGAGCCTGGAATAGCAAGAGCAACGAGCAGGGAAGCTTTTACACCCAAAGCCACCACGATCGTTAGTATGACCAGAATAATGGCGAGTATGACATTGTTTTCAAGGTCGCCCAGAAATTGCTTAACATCGTCTGCCTGGTTTTGCATATAAGCGACATTAACGGTTGTCGGCCATTCAGTGCGCTGCTGCTCGACCATTTGGGTTACACGATCGACAACGTCAATGACATTAGCGCTACTCAGTTTTTTAATATCGAGTGCTATCGACGGTTGACCATCAATGCGGGCGTAACTGACGGGGTCTTTAAAAGTTCGCCTGACTTCGGCGACATCGCTTACCCGTACGACATTATTGGGCGTAGTTTTTATCGGCATCTCGAGTACATCGACAATGTTCTCAATGGTGCCAGGGATGGCGACGCTAATGCGTCCTGCCCCGGTATCCATTGCACCCGCGGTAACCAGAAGGTTGTTATTACTAATAGCCTGCGACACCTCCGCTAATGAAATGTTGTAAGACTGCATAGCTAATGGTTCAATGATGATCTCTAACAGATCTTCACGATCACCTGACATATCGATTTCGAGTACGCCATTAAGTGTTTCAAGTTTATCTTCTAAATTACGTGCCAGTTGGATTAAGTCCCGTTCGGGAATATTGCCTGAGAGCGCAACCGTTAAAATGGGGAATAAAGACAGATCAACCTCTTGCACCGTGGGCTTCTCAGCATCGGACGGTAAATCTTGTTCTGCTTTTTCAGTTTCGTCCTTTACATCACGTAGTGCTTTTTCATTGTCGAAGCCTGCGGCAAACTCCAGTTGTAACATGGCAAAGCCTTCACCGGCTTGAGCGGTTAAAGTATCTAAACCGTCGATGCTTTGTAATTTTCGCTCAAGCGGCTCGACTAATAAACGTGCGCTGTCTTCCGTTGAAATGCCGGGGTAGCTTACGGTGACGGTGAATACCGGAATGTCAATTTCGGGTGCAGCTTCTTTAGGAATTGTGGCGTAGGCAATGCTGCCCATTATCAACAATACAGCGAGTAACAGTATCGCTGCGCGATTGCGTGAGAAAGCGGCGGCAATAAAGGCTTTCATTATAATTCCTCGCCTTTGTCATAATCAGCAGGTACGGGTTTGGGGGTAACTTTTTGACCGGCGGTCAACGAACTATGGCTAATGATGACTAAACGCGTTTCGTCATCCAGCCCGCTGACCCATAAGGCATTAACGTCTGCCCGCTCCACAGTAACTGGAGAAAAACGTGTTTCGTTATTGTCATTAATGGTTAAAACACCCATGCGGCCAGCCGCATCTATTTTGATTTGGGCCGCAGAAATTTTGTGTGCTTTAACGTTGTTGGTTTCAATAACGACTTCGGCACTCATACCGGAAGGGATAGGGTCGTTCTGGTTTGGGATGGTTATTTCAACGCGAAATGTCCGGGTCTGCGGATCGGCAATAGGAGCGATAAAGCTGACCTGTCCCTGACGATCAGTACCACCGATAAGTTTGACCGTCGCGGGCATGTTGAGTTTGAGCCTGTGAATTTGACTTTGTTGTACGTTAATAATGGCGATTAACGGATCGTTATCGATAAGCTCTAGTACTTGGTTGCCGGCTGACACATAAGCACCTTGCTCAATAAAGCGTTGATTGATAACGCCGCTGACCGGTGCTGTCAATTCAGTATTTTCAATATCGAAGGTAATACGGCGAAGCTGTGCTCGTGCTGCTTCTAGTTGTGCTTCCAACGCCTGGAGTTGAGACTGGGACGACAAATTTTGTTCGATGAGCTTTTTCGTCGCATTGAAGTCGCTTTGTGCTTTTTTTACTTGAGCTTCTGCCTGAGTGCGTTGAACTTCGCGATCATCAATAGAAAGTTTTGCAATGACATCACCTTGGCTAACCTCAGCACCGCTGTCGGCAATCATTTCGAGCATGCCGTCAGTACGTGCTCGAATATTAAGTTGCTGATTTGGTCTAATTTCGCCGTTTAGTGTCAACTCGCGAGCCACAAGCTGGGCTTGACTATTTCTTACTGCAACTGACGGTAAATTGCTCTTAGTTGCGTTTGTCTTTTCGGTATCGCCTCTGAAGATGAAACCACTGGCTATCCACAAGAAAACCAAGGTTACGATGGCAATAAATACGGCTGTAGAGCTACTGATTCGGCCTTGCTGCTTGTGCAGTGAGCCACATGATGATGAGGTCATTGATGTTGCACCTAAATTATTTAAATGTTTTCGTCAAACGTCAATTTTTCTGACTATTGAGCATGGCTTAGCGTTCGGATTTCAACTCCAACAGCAACTTTTTCACGCTTTCATCGTAGAGTGTATTAAACCTTTCCAGCTCAGTAATTTTCTCCTGAGCTTTAGAATTCTTAATACTTGCTTTGGCTTCCGTTATTATCTTTTTCGCTTCTTCATGCTGTTTTATCTTTAATTCCAGCAGCGAATCATAAGGGTTGGTACGCATTACAAAATAGTTTAGGCGCTTACCAGGCAGCGCTCTGCGTTCGACCAGCTGGAGCATTTCCAAAAAGCGAATATTGGTGCTGACACTTCCTTTACTTATTTCAAGTAAGCTCATGAGATCGGCTGTATTTAGTGGGGCATCAGATATGATAAGAGCCGCAATTATTTGCCCGGCAATGCGAGAAAGACCATAGCCCTGAGTGTGCATGCCCATATCGGTAATAAACTGTAATTCTGCTTCGGTAAGCTTATTCATAGTAAAAACTTGTTAATTTGGATAATTTAAGGCTAAACAAACTTTTTCAAGAGATATTAGAGTGATGATTAACCGGTTTTCAGTATTTTCAATTCTTAACCTAACGTTGTTCGCGATACCTATTTGTCATGGTGAGCAACTTAGTGAATATGAACTCTGCATTTTAGATCGAGTGAAGGGCTCCGGTTCTATCGATACTGTTGAAGCTATAAAAAAAGAGTGTCGTAAACATGTTGAAAACGACAAAAGACAGAACTTATCAAGTGTGGATGTTCCTAAAAGAGAGAACGGCGTATTAACTCAGCGTTTGAGGGAAGAGCAACAGACGGAGTTTGAACCTTATGTTATTACTCCCCATCGCAGAAATTATATTCAACCCATGCTTACTACAAATGACATCAACCACGAGCAATACGCTCAAATTGAAGGTTATGAGAGGAATCTGGAAGATTATGAAGCTAAGTTTCAACTGAGTTTAAAAGTTCCCTTAAGCAAATCTAGTCTGCTATTTGAAGAGGACAAACTATATTTTGGTTTTACTATTCAGTCATGGTGGCAGATCTACTCTGACGGCATATCCAAGCCGTTTCGGGAAACGAACTATATGCCGGAAATAGTGTATGCCATTAAGACCGACTGGGAGCCTTTTAACGCTAATACCGGTGTTATTTTTGGCGCAGAGCATTTGTCAAACGGTCGGAGCCAGTTACTGTCTCGTAGCTGGAATCGCCTGTATACACAGTTCGTGGTTGAAAAAGGGAGCTGGGTATTTTCGCTTAAACCGTGGGTTCGGTTGCAAGAGGACGCTAAAGAAAATCCAATAGCATCACGAGGCGACGATAACCCGAATATAGAAGATTATGTCGGAAACTATGAGTTTTCGGCTGGGTATAATGATGGTCAATTTGAATACGGCTTTAGATTAAATCATGCGATTGAGACTGGTCGAGGCTCCGTAGAAGTAAGTTTTTCATTCCCTTTGTGGGGTAAGTTTTATGGGTACGCGAGCGTTTTCACTGGCTATGGTGAGAGTTTAATTGACTATAATCATAAGCAAACACGGTTTGGCTTGGGAATAGCTTTAAATAACCTTTTGTAGTGCGTGGACGAAATTCGTCCACTTAAAATCGGCTATCAAGTTGTACGTTTTATCAGGCCTTTACCACTGCCTTTAGCGCGCTTATTCACACAAGTTAATTACTCATGAAACTATTGCAGCTGTTAATAGCTCCTTTTGGAGTTTTTATACTGGTGGTGTTCCTAGGCTTCGAAAGTGGTGTACCAGCACAGATATTAATACCTGATGTTTGGCACCGATAGACCACGCTTTTCATCAATACGGTCCATCATCCATTCATCAATCTCCGAGTCTACCCAGGCGACGTTCCTACCCAGGATATGAACAGGCTTGGGGAATTTGCTTTCACCAATCAGTTTGTAAATTGAGGTGCGTCCCAGCCCGACGCGCTCTTGAACCTCGTTTAACCTTAGAAACCTCATGTGCTCCTCCTTCTTTTGTGTCATAGCATTAGTAAGAATTGAGATGAATGAGTACGAACAATAGACCACAAAAACTGCGGTCACGATGGAGCGTAGGCGCTTCCACTAACCCAGCTCCCACACCCAACAGGCACGCAAAGGCGTACCTGTCAGGTGTTGTCATGCAAGTTAAGGGTATGTTGGGGACTAGACGTTGAATGTGATGTCAGTGGCTATATGCACTGCTATTTGAGCCGTTATGTGGTTTGAGTCATCGCATTCGTTGGTTTCATGTGCATCGCTAATTACCTGCCGCTTGGTCTCTCCTACGTACTTGCCATGTGCATGAGGACTGATACCTAATAGGTTCGACTTGATGACACGATGAATGATACCGGCTTCCTGGCGTTGAATAGCTGCAAGCAGCTCAGGCCGGACTACTTTGGGCATGTTTTGCCCTTGAGCTCTGAGGTAGACCGTTATTAGCTTGCCGATAAATAGCGCCAGCTCCTTGTTATCGTCTTCGTTATCGCTGGAGACAAAGTAATATATTTCCCTCGCAGTAGATGCAATGTGAAGCGTTGGGTCGCCCGCGTGGGCAGCGACCTTAAAGCTGCTAATCACGATGGGTAACATGTATTGTCGAAGCTTGCGGTCGTTAGCCTCGCTCCACTGGTTGATATGGGTTGTTGCCAGTATCGAGTCAAGCAGCTCGAATGTTACTGGCGGCATGTTTAACCATTGCCTAAACCTTTGCTCGTCATACACTTCGTGCATTTGAACTGAGTTAGTGCGACCCGTTAATGGGTCGCGTTGGCTGACGGTGCAAATACCTAATTTACGAATGGTATCGGTGTATCCTGTTGTAAAATCAAACCGCATGACGTGGTTCCTCCCAGTCTGATCCACGAACCTCGCGAACCTGCTGCAAAATCCAATCATCAATCTCTGATTCAATCCAAGCTGCTGACCGGCCTGCCAGGATAATTGACTTAGGAAAGCTATCTTCCTGCATCAGTCGGTAGATTGTTGAGCGGCTTAGACCAACTTTGGCTTTGACTTGGTTTAATCGTAGTAATCGCATGAGTTTTCTCCATATCTTGGTTTCTCTCATGGGATGAGTTGATCCTGTAAGAAATAACCATGGACTGAGATTCCAACCGATTTCAGGCCTATATCACGCACGTGCATTCAAGAATCGAAAACATGGAGACACAAAATGCACGAGCAAAACGCTGAGTATGTAACGAATGGGCCGATGACTGAGGTTGATGTGTTGAATAAAGCGTCTGAGATCTTGGAGACGAAGTTTTTGAAGGGGGAGGGCTTTACCAGCCCGTCTGCAGCAAAAGACTTCCTTAGGTACAAGCTGGCGCATCAAAAGCGTGAGGTGTTCGCCATACTGCTGATGGACTCACAGCATCGCCTGATTGAGTACAAGGAACTGTTCTTTGGGACGATTAACGCTGCACCGGTGTATCCCCGTGAAGTGATGAAAGAAGTGCTTCAGCAAAACGCTGCTGCTGTGATCCTGGCACACAACCATCCATCGGGTGTGACTGAGCCATCGGTAGCTGACAAGCGTGTGACGACGCGTATCAAGGACGCGCTCAATCACATAGACGTCCCCGTGCTTGACCACATTGTAGTAGGCCAAGACACGGTTTCGTTTGCCGAAAGGGGATTATTGTAGGTGAATGTCGCTAAGCACGTAGAAGAGGTTTTCCCTGGGCCTTTTCTACGTTGCTTAATGGCTTATGCTGGCGCTTTATTTTTTGCATTACTGCTGTAAAACGACTGGTGTCGTCCCTGATACTTGGTTGTCGCTTCTTTGCACAGATAATTGATACGCTTAAACACCACCTCGTGTTGCTTATTAAGGCAGGTTAACGGTCCTTCCAATGAATAACTGACGGGATTTGAAGCATGTAGTAACGCCGCTGTTGAATCAGTGGATATCCCGTGTACTTTCAACCAAGCATGACGAATGATTCTACCGAGCTGAGTCCTGTCCTCATGGCTTAAGTTACCGACATTGTAAAAGGTATCCTTGTTGAGGAACAAAACGACGTGGTAATGCTCTAGCGGGCTCTCAATGGTTTGCTCTACCTTGGCGACATACTCGATTTGCGTATGGTGTATCCGTTTCTTTTCCCGTTGCTGCTTTAGTTGATAACTTTTGATGCCTCGTTTGATGTTCTCAATGAACTCCGTTATTGGATTCCGAACCAAGCTATGCTGACTGTAGAAAGGTAAGTGCAAGTCAAAACACACCACTAGTGTTCGAGGATGATTGTAAAAGCTTCTTTGGAACACCTCGTACAACTTATCCAGGTACTGCTCAATGTAAGGGGCATTCTGCTTCCACATATCGAAGCCTTTATATCGGGAGCCGTAGCAAAGGATGTGGTTAGGATTGTATTTACTGCGTTTGGGTTGATTCATTTTGACCTCCTAGATCGTTGTTGAGTCATAGGAGATCTGATCCTGTAATTTTTAACCATGAGTCAGACGGTAAGCTTTGGGGCTTACCTCATCTCTGGGGTTCTACCCCGTCATCACGGAGGGTTTAAAATCGCACTAAACTGCTGTTCTTGTTTTGCCAGCCCACAACGCATTTTTAGCTCATGGTACCGTTCAGAAGCGCAGAATCACGAACTTAGTCCGATTTCGGTTTAAGAAGCATATAGATCCACTCAGACAGTGCGGTGTTTATGTTATCCATAGCTTCACCCAGGGCCGCGGTGGCGTCTTGCATTGAAGAGCCGGCTACTGGAACTTGTTCTGCTAATAATGTACTTCCTAATACTTGTCGATCAAGTTGGCTAACCAGAGTGACATGCAAGATTACGTGAGCTTTCTCACCTGCTTCGGAATCTTCTATTTGAAAAGCTCGCAGGTTGCTGTGAATAAGATAATCAGCGGACAAGTCATTTTCTTCATTTACTACCTGCGAAAACAAGTCAGTACTTTGCAGGGTTTGCATCATACTTTGCTGCACCAGGGTTGGTGCTCGATCGGCCCAGCGCGCTCCGGCGTAGTATCGTTGGATCTGACCATTACTGAATTCACTAATACGCGAGGTATTGAGCGAACGTAGCGTGTCGGGTTCCGCTACACTTAGCGCCGTGTTTAGTCTTGGTTCTGATATAGTTTTTAGGGAACCATCAATAGGTAAATGATAGATTTTAATTTGCTCGGCTTCAGGTAGCACCGAACATGCTCCTAATGAAGTAATTATAAGACTCAGCATGATGTGCCTCAGGTACAATTTCATTTCTCAACCTCCTCGACCTGTCCGCGCCTCAGCAGAAATGACCCAGGCTCTTCTTCTAGTCGCTCCGCAATACGATTAATAACACTTAAGGTTCGTTGCAATTCCTGCGCCGCTGGTCCAACTTCCTTCAATCCACGGACGCTTTCTTCCAACGATTCTTCATTATCATTCATAATACGAGTCAGCTCTTTGCTTCCTTTTTGCATTGCCTGAAGCGTTTTTTGCATCTCAATAAAGGTTTCGTCACCGTGCCTATCGAGCAACTGCTGGCCTTGGTCTGCAAAGCGTGTGAATGCGGCCATGCTCTTGCGCGACTCTTCAATGGTCTGGTGCAAGCCTTCCGCTATACCCTGTAAATCATCTTCTCGAGCGGCCAGTGCCGTTGTGATAGATTCTACGTTACTTAATGTTGCCGCCACGCGCTGGGTATTTTCTTCAGAGAACATACTATTGATGTTCTGGACAAACAAATTCACATTTTGGAGCAGGCTTTCGCTGTTAGCGAATAATTTGTTAAGTGCCGAGCGGTCAGCCACAATCAACGCGGGTTTTTTTTCGGTACCTTTTAAGGGAGAACTGTCTGGCGAACCGCCATATAAGCGAATAAGTGCATTACCGGTAATATTGGCCAGACCCAGTCGCGCGCCGGTGTCATCTTTAACAGGGGTATCTGTAGTCACCCGAATGCGTACACGTACCACTCTTGGGTCGTTAGGATCCAAGCGCAGATTAACCACATCGCCGACTTTAATACCGCTGTATTCCACCGCACTACCGGGATTCAAGCCGCTAACTTCATCGTTGAAAACAACTTCGTAATAGGCGTAATCACTGTCGATACTGGCTTTACCCAGCCATAGAACAACACTGATAAAAGCTGCGCTTATAATCAGCACAAAACTGCCGATTAACACATGATGTGCTTTAGTTTCCATGTTCTGGTCTCATTTGTTGATTACTCACAGCTCTGCCTCTCGGACCGTGAAAATAAGCTTGTACCCAACGATCCTGATACGCGGTGACTTTATCAAGAGTATCCACTACCAGTACTTTTTTCTGCGACAATACCGCCACTCGATCACTAACCTGATAAATACTATCCAAATCGTGAGTGACCAAAAACACAGTCAATCCAAGTGCTTGTTGCAGTGTCTGTAACAGTGAATCAAATTCACCGGCTCCAATAGGGTCAAGCCCTGCTGTAGGCTCGTCTAAAAACAAAATATCCGGATCCAGAGCGAGTGCGCGGGCTAAGGCAACTCGTTTTATCATGCCACCGGATAATGATTGCGGCATCGTCTCCGCTGTTTGTGCATCAAGCCCGACCAGAGCCAGTTTAAGCGAGGCGATATCGCTGGCGTCATTGGCGTTCATTCCTAGGTGTTCACGCAAGGGCAGTGCGATATTTTCACGCACATTTAATGACGAGAAAAGCGCGCCTTTTTGGAAGAGTACCCCGGTATTTCTATCGACTTGTTGGCGCTCAGCAGCAGAAAGTTGTAGTACATCCTCGCCATTAATTTGAATGCTGCCAGCCGTCGGTTGGGTTAGCCCCAAAATGCTGCGCATTAACACTGATTTGCCCGAGCCAGAGCCGCCGACCACTGTTAGTACCTCGCCTCGATAGACATCGAGATCAAGCCCCTCGTGTACCACATGTTGGCCAAACTGATTGCGCAGGTTGCGCACGGCTATAGCTATGTCACTCACCAGTTAATCTCCATAAAGAAAAGGGCAAACAGAGCGTCGAGCAAAATTACCATAAAGATTGATTGAACCACACTGGAGGTTGTGTGTTCCCCAACTGACTGCGCGCTGCCGCTGACTTTAAAGCCTTCGTTACAGCCGATAATAGCAATTACAAAGGCAAACACTGGGGCTTTGATCATTCCTACCCAGAAGTGATTTATTCCGGTATCGCGCTCAAATATATGGAGAAAAAGTGCTGGAGAAATATCCAATGTCAGAGCGGAAATGACCATACCTCCGCCAATACCCGACGCCATCGCAACAAGAGTCAAAGCCGGCAAACTCACAAGCATAGCAAGTACCCGTGGTAACACGAGGAGTTCAAGCGGATTCAGGCCCTGTGCACGCAGGGCATCAATTTCCTCGTTGGCCTTCATGGAACCAAGCTGAGCGGTAAAAGCACTGGCTGTTCTCCCGGCAAGCATAATTGCGGTAAGCAAAACAGCAAATTCGCGTAAAAAGGAAAAGCCGACCAGATTTATGGTGTATATACTGGCACCGAAATCGCTGAGCACGGTTGCACCTAAAAAAGCAACTACCGCGCCGACTAAAAAGGTTAATAGCGCTACGATAGGCAACGCGTTTAAACCGGTTTCCTCTAGCTGCGCCACAAAAGCTGTTACTCGCCAACGTGACGGACGCCCAATCACTTGAGCGGCGCTTTGCAGGGTAGCGCCCATAAATCCGAGTAAGTCGCGCTGGTTGCGATAGAGATTTGAGCTGAAGATGCCGATCCGTTCAAGCATTTTGACAAAGCCGTTACTTTTGGGTGGCGACGGCGGCTCCTGATTACTGCAGGCATTAATAACTGTATCAATCAGATTGTGTTGTTGCTCAGTTAAAGGCAATTGGCGTAACTTGTGCTCACCTAAGGCGCGGTATAATAACTGTACTCCCGCAGTATCGAGTTTTTTCATCGACTCAACATTACAAGTTACTGACTGCGGTACGTCACCCAGGTTAGCCAGCTGTTTTTTTAGGTCAATGTAATGGGCAACTGTCCAGTCTCCGCCCAAGGTTAAACAATCGCGACCTTCAGCCTGATTAAAATGAATATAGCCGTTTTCCTGCATGCTTAAAGTTTAAACCTTGTATTAAAATTAGGCTGAGCCTCAGGCCCGTTTTAATATCGCAAACCGCTTTAAGTGCTCGGCGTGACGATCATGTTACGTAAAAAAGAGAGGAACACCTGATCTCGGGGCAACGCTTCCTTAATCGATCCTTGTAATGCTAGTCCGGACCAGAGTGCGTAAAGACCTCTTGCGAGATCAAAAACTGGCATAACTGGGGCCAGATTGTGACGATTAATCAGGTTTTCCAACAGAACGGAAAATTCTCGGAGACTCGCCATTTTAACTTTTTCACTACGCTCAGCGAAACTCGGGTCGCGTCGGGAATGAAGTTGTAGTTCAACGGAGAGAAGCGACCATTGTGGATCACGCGCCAGCTCCGACAAGCGGTAGGCTAATCGATCCAATGCTCCATCAATACCCTCGCTATCTGATTTAGATACTAGCTCTTGCATGAGTGAGACTTCCTGTTGGATATGTCTCTCGATGACTGAGAGCAAGAGTTCGTCTTTGCTCGTAAAGTTCGAGTAAAACGCTCCCTGAGAAAAACCTGCACGTGCACAGAGGTTTCGCAGCGAGGCGGCAATTATTCCTACTTCTGCGAACATGCGATTGGCGGCGTCAATTAGGCGAACACGGGTTTGCTCTTGTTGTTCACGCCTCGTTAGGCGCCGAGCCGTATACGTCATTTTTAAATCCTCTCAAGCGACGCGCATTTTGGCGCGTCGTAATCGTTTTGTTTACTTGTCTTTATTAGAAAAGCTCCCGCGAAGCTTGGTAATCCAAGCTCCAACCCCTTTGACTGCCTCGCTTCCTTTACTCAGAATCTCTCCGACCTCCTGTGCCAGCATTTCATGTTTAGAGCTCTCAGAATCTGGTAAAGGGGGCAGGATATGAGCAAAATAAGTCTTATCCAGAAACCAGTGTAACAGACGTTCACCCATAAAGGGTTTACCATTATTCATCGCCCTTGCACCTTTAATCATGTTTCGGATGTCATATTGTGTTGGGCTAATATCCGGTACCTGTTTAGGAATGTTGAGTAGCTTATAGACTCCAACACGTGCCGTGCGAATGGATGTTTCCATAGTAAAAATAATGTCGTTTCGAGTCTCAACGAACTGCCCGACTAGACCCAGATTGGTACACCCTTCAGGTACTGGCTGAGGTCGGTCTCCGGCTGCACGTTTCATAAATTGAGCGGTAATGTAGGGCATGAGGGCGGTGCGGACTTTTGTTCTGGCCGCAACTGCTTCCAGTTCGTCTTCTATGCCGAGATGATGACAGAGTTCCGCGAGAATCTCTTTACCTGTGCATTGCGGCATCGGTTTTTTCACAAAGTTTCCGTCTTTGTCCATCAACAGACCATATACCCAAACTACCAACGTATCTTCAGGTTGACCCGGGAAATGTGGCTGACGGTTGATGGTGACACTCAGAAACCAATTAGAATCGGTGAAGGTGATGATCCCACCTGTCACTGTTCGCCCTGAATAAGGATCATTGACCGAAAGCTCCGTCAATTTATCCACCAGAGGAGAGGATTTACAGGTTAGCGTTGCGGATTCCCATATCGATTGATCAACGTCACCGTAAAATTTCTCTGGTTTACCAAATACGGGGGATTTTTCGGCAAGATTTTTCCAGAGGCTCCAACCGCTGTTCTCGCCTGGATCATGACGGTCTACCTTCAAATCTGGCACAGTATTCATGTCACCATAGGCGGTGTTTTCTGTCATTGACCCGGTGAGTGCAAAGACCAAGTCGCCATCCGCCACGTCAATGCGTTGCTCTTCGCCTGCTACGGCACAGAGTATCCCCGTAACTGTTTTTTTGTCGCTAGACTCCGCCATCTCGAGGTCATATACGCGAGTTTCAAGCTGAAACTTAACCCCTTGGTCGCGTAGCATATTAGCTAACGGTTTAATGAAAGTATCGAACTGGTTGTATTTCGGGAAGACAAGAACCGACATGTCACCAAATCCGTCAATGGAATCGAGGAAACGATGCATGTAGAGCTTAGTTTCTAATAAGCTATGACAGTTCTTAAAGGCAAACATACTGCGGAAAAGCGACCAAAAATTGCTTTCAAGAAAGCCTGTGCTGAAGTATTCCTCAATGGTGATATCATCGAGCTCTTCTTTGCGTTTAAGGAGCAGCCGTATCATTTCACGCTGCTGGGATTTCGAGAGACCAAAGTCGGTGAAATCCATGATCTCTCCGCAGTTACGCATTAACCGGGCTTTCGAGTAATTGGGGTCGTTGTCGTTAACCATTCGGTACTCATCGAGGACTGAATATCCTTCAGGCAATTCAACCGCGGGTACGTCCTGAAACATATCCCACAGAGTGTCGTAGTTCCAGTTCATTTCACGACCCCCGCGAACGATATAACCGTCTTCCGGGTTGCCAGAACCGTCCATGGAGCCACCTTCGACCGCCATTTCTTCCAGGATAGTGATGTTTTCTGGCGGCATATGTGCATCCCGGATTAAGTAAAAGGCAGCGGCCAGACCACCAATACCACCCCCAACGATATAGGCTTTTCGTTTTTCCACGCCCGGGGTAGGCAAGGGGCGATGTCTTGCATAGGGGCCGATGAAATCATGCGGTGGCAACGTGTTTTGTGGTCGATGATGCCAGTAGCCGGAAGTTGCGTCGGGTTCGTGCTCGAATCCCTCGGGTGCAGTTTTGCTGATCTCGAAGCCTGGAATATTTGAGTTGACCATGAGCTATATCCTTTTTTGTAACGATTTTAGACTGAATGTCTAAACACCTTGAATTTAAGAGTAGCTTATGATTTTTGGATATCAATTGATATTTGAATTTCGATTGATATTTAAGGTTAGCTTGTCGTAGATCAATATTGTGCAAGTTCAGTGTATTTGATCCGATCCCCCTCATAAGAACTACAATTGAACACACACTCTAGTTAAAGGACTACCAACATGACTGAGAAAATTAAAGCGCTACGGCTAAAAAAACCGTTTGGGCTGGACAATATTCAAGTAACCGAAATGGAAGACCCTGGCCAGCCCGGGCCGGGAGAAATTCGCGTTAAAGTTAAAGCAAGTTCGCTTAATTTTCATGACTACGGCGTAGCTGCCGGGTTTATCCCAACAGAAGATGGACGCATTCCAATGTCTGATGGTGCAGGCGTTGTTGAAGCCGTTGGCGAAGGAGTGGAAGAATTCGCGGTAGGCGACAATGTTGTTTCTACATTTTTCCCGTATTGGCAAAGTGGGCCGGCGCCAGTCGGCGATTTCCGCAATACGCCGGGTGATGGCATTGATGGCTACGCCCGAGAAGTTGTCGTGCGCCCGACTCAGTTTTTCACTCATCAGCCTAAAAACTACAGCCATGCTGAATCGGCAACGCTGACGACTGCGGGGTTGACGGCCTGGCGCGCTTTGGTCGTGGACGGTGGCATTAAGCCGGGCAATACGGTGCTTGTGCTTGGCAGTGGTGGCGTATCAGTATTTGCCTGCCAATTAGCGAAAAGCCTGGGGGCGGCTGTATTTGCGACATCCTCGTCTAATGACAAACTCCAGCAGTATAAGGAGCTGGGGGCAGATCATTTGATTAACTACAAAGAAGACCCTGAATGGGGCAAAACGGTTCGTAAATTAACCAATGGCCGTGGTGTTGATCATGTGATTGAAGTTGGCGGTCCTGGCACTTTGCCGCAGTCTATTAACGCGGTCGCGATAGCGGGACACATTGCGTTAATTGGTGTGCTGACCGGAAATGAAGGTGAAGTCCCAACTGCTAAATTAATGGCCAAGCAAGCCCGGTTACAGGGTTTAATTGTTGGCAGCTGCGACAACCAGAAAGACTTTGTGCGAGCCCTGGAAGCCAATGGTGTGAAGCCGGTAATTGATAAAATTTTTGATCTGGATGAATTAGCGGATGCATTCCGTTATGAAGAGTCCGGCAAGCACTTCGGTAAAATTTGCATAGAGTTTTAGCTGGCTGATAAACATTGGTAATCTGCATTCTTACATAGCCTGGGGCTTATTGTTTCTAGTTGCAGGTCATATCGGTATGGCTTTCATTCATCAGTTTATTATAAAAGATGGAACGCTAAAGCGGATGATGTAAAAGCCTTGCTGCTTTGATTTTGCCGTAACGGGCTTTCTATAACAGTTAAAACAATAATCTGTTATTATTTAGCTCGTTCGGTTCATCAGAGTATTTTCATGAAAAAGTATGAGCTACTGGCAAATCAGCTAAGGCTTCAAATTGAGAAAGGCATATGGTTACCCGGTGAAAAACTGCCTTCTTTAAGAAGACAGGCGGAACAGTCAGGCTATAGCCTGATGACGGTTTTACACGCTTATCAAATGCTCGAATCTCAAGGTGTTCTTGCAGCGCGTGAACGCTCAGGCTACAGTGTTTCTGCTTCGGTAAAATCTCCTCAAAATCAGTCTCATTCTATTCAACCAACCGAAGCGGTTAGTGTGAACGACTTTGTTTTTGAAGTGCTGCAGGCATCTCGTAACGTTCATACGTTAAGTTTAGGCTTTGCGTATCCGGATCCTTCGTTGTCTCCGCGTCACCAACTGAATAAGGCGGTTGGTTCTGCGGCAAAACAGTCTTCTTTAATGACCGCATTAGATAATCTGCCCCCCGGTAATGAAGAGCTGCGGCATCTAATTGCTAAGCGTTACGCGGCGCGGGGAATTAATATTTCGCCCGATGAAATTGTAATAACAGCAGGGGCGTTGGAGGCGCTGAGTTTGAGTCTTCAGGCTGCTACTGAATCCGGCGACTGGGTGGTGATTGAAGCACCTGCGTTTTATGGTGCGATGCAGACCCTAGAGCGGCTTGGTCTTAAAGCTATTTCTGTGGCGGTTGATCCTGAGCATGGTTTGGATATGTCGTCTCTGGAACGGGCGTTTCAGAGCTATGACGTTAAAGCCTGCTGGTTAATGTCTAATTTTCAAAACCCGGTGGGCTATTCGCTAAGCAATGAAAAGAAGTCGCAGGTGGCGCAACTGCTGAAAAAGTACAACGTCGTGTTAATTGAGGACGATGTGTACAGCGAGTTGTATGAAGGAGACACGGCACCGCTGGCGGTAAAACAGTTTGATAACAGCGATAACGTGATGCTGTGTTCGTCATTTTCTAAATCGCTTGTAGCCGGGTTTCGTATTGGTTGGGTGGCCGCCGGTAACCGCGCACTGGAAGTACAAAAACGTCAGCTAATGAGCACCCTAGCGACCAGCGCGCCTATTCAGTTATCCTTAGTGGAATATCTGTCGACAAAAAATTACGAGAAGCACCTTAAAGAATTACGCAAAACGCTGGCTTCCCGAAAACGTAAAATGCACGAGTTTTTGCAGCGACAGCTAAGCGACATTGCCAAAATTTATAACCATAGTGGCGGTTATTTTTTGTGGCTGGAGTTTGACGCCAGCGTCGATACCACGGTGTTATACCGGGAGGCGCTGGATAAAAATATTACGCTGGCTCCGGGCAAACTGTTCGCGTTACAGAATGAGTTTAATCATTGTTTACGGGTGAATGCCTCCTTTGAACTAACCGACGCCAACAAACAGCTTCTGCAACAACTTTGCCGCCACCTGAGGGAACACATCGCTCGCCGTTCTGCTGACTGATCTAGCTTTTTACCACCTTTCTGTATCTACCTCATAAAACGAGAGTCATTAGAATCGCGCTGTGTTGTTTTTTGCGGAGTGATGACGGTGACGGTTAAACAAGTTTCAAAAAAGGATGTGATTTTTCAGACTGGTGTACCGGATGGAAAAATCTACGTAAAAGAAGAAAAGGGCAAGTATCAGCGAAATCGCCGTTACCTGAACGTGTTTCTTATGCTTCTTTTTGTTTGTATTCCCTTTATTCAATACAACGGACAACAAGCGATTTTGTTCGACGTAGCACAGCAAACGCTTCGCTTTTTCTCTATTAAGCTGTTTCCGCAGGATTTAATCATTTTCAGTTTAATATTTATCCTTTCTGCGTTTGTCTTATTTGCTGTGACTGTGCGTTATGGCCGGGTGTGGTGCGGCTTTACCTGTCCGCAGACAGTATGGATGTTGATGTTCAACTGGATTGAGCGGCGCATTGAAGGCACAGCGAACCAGAGTAGAGCATTAGATAAAGCGCCTCTGAGCGTTGAAAAAGTCGCTAAAAAAGGATTTAAACACTTCATCTGGGCGGCAGTTGCTTTACTGACTTCGCTAACTTTTATGTCCTATTTTACTCCCGTAAAAGAACTTTATTCCGGCTTTTTTACCCTTTCAAGCTCGGGTCTTATTTACGGCTGGGTTTTGGTTCTGGCTGCCTGCACTTACGGCAATGCGGGCTGGTTGCGTGAAAAAATGTGCCAGCACATGTGTCCCTATGCCCGTTTTCAATCTGCAATGTTTGATTCCGGCACCAAACTCGTGACTTACGACGCTACCCGCGGTGAAGACCGAGGCCCAAGGAAAAGAGGCAGCGCTCCTTCAGAGTTGGGTGATTGCGTCGATTGTAAGCTCTGCGTACAAGTTTGCCCGGCAGGTATCGATATTCGCAATGGTTTGCAGTATGAGTGTATTAACTGCGGTTTGTGTGTGGATGCCTGCAATAAAGTGATGGATAACTTTGGTTATGAAAGGGAGCTCATTGGCTTTCGTAGTGAGAAAAAGTCTGCACGCAATGGCGGCGGGCAATGGTTATATGGCGTGGTGTCTGCGCTCATCATTACCGGGATAATTGTCTGGATGCTGACATGGCAGAGTTTTGAAGTAGGCGTGATAAGAGACCGTCAGGCTCTGTATCGCATTAATAACGAGGGGCTGGTTGAAAACGCTTACACCGTCACTTTGCTGAATAAATCCAGCTACGTAAAAACCTTCGACGTAACGGCTTCCGGGCTGGCAGGCGCTCAACTTTCAGATACCGGGCCTTTTGCTGTAGGTCCTGGAGAGAAGCGAAGTGTTGTACTGACATTAACGACGGAAGAAGAACCGCAGACTACAATCTCACATTTTGATTTCGTCATTGAGTCTCGGGAGTCTGAAGAAACCGTTGTTCATGAAACTATGTTTTATTCAGGGTGATGCTTAACGCTTAGTTTTAAAGTGCTCTTAATTGCTTCCTGAGACGTAGGTATTTAATAGATAAAACCAGGAGTAATTTATGAAAGTACTGTTTAGTCTGATTTTATGGCTCGGTATTTGTGGGGCTTTGGCGGCAACCGAGTATTCAATAGAGAAGGTTAAGGGTAATGTTTATCGGTTTTCTGCCGGGCATTACCATTCGGTGTTTATGGTAACGGAGCGGGGGATTTTTGTTACTGATCCTATTAATGCGGATGCGGCAGCTTACCTTATAAAGGAACTCAACGAGCGTTTTGAGCAACCAGTTAAATACTTAGCCTACAGTCATAACCACGTTGATCACGCCCTGGGCGGTGATGTTATCGCAAAGGATAAGGTAGAGGTGATTGCGCATGAGTATGCGGATGAAGATTTACGTTGGAGTCAAACGCCAACCGCGCTGCCAACAATAACCTTTAACGATGAATTGACAGTAAAACTCGGCGAACATTCTGTGGAAATGAAATATTACGGACCAAACAATGGGCGTGGTTCTGTCAGCATGCGGTTTATGCCTGAGAATGTACTCTTTGTGGCTGACTGGATTGTGCTGGATCGCATGCCTTACCAAACGCTTCCGGGCTATGACATTCACGGAATGATACGCTCGACAAAAGCCGTGTTAGAGGAAAAGCCATTTGATGTGTTTGTTGGTGCTCATGCAGAAATGGGAACGGGTAAGGATGTCGAGCGCTATTTGAGCTATTTGGAAGCCTTATATGCTGAGGTTCGCGACGGTATGTTGGCTGGCAAAAGTTTGGAAACACTTCAGCAGGACATAAAGCTTGATGAATTTTCCGATTTAAAAATGTACAACGAGTGGCTGCCTCAGAATATAGAAGGTGTTTATAAAACGCTTAATGAGCAGTCTTACTTTGATCGCCGTTAGGCAGAATTAAAGCCGCTCGTTTTTGATTTTATCTTTACGCGCTGTCCACCAGTGGTAAAGCGATGAAATAAGTAGTGCTATGAGAAAATCTTTAAACTCTGTACTGTGTAGAGTGAGCTCACTCGCTTGAAAGGACTTGACGATGGTACCGCCCACAAGGTAACCACCAATCAAAACCAGCGCCAAGTATATGGTCGAAAGTATTTTATTATCTGTTTTCATATCTGCAGCTCATACCGTTCTCAGTGTTTCTGAAACCATCCTCGCATGGCAGCCAGTGCGGAGTCATCAATACTGTCGCCATTTTCTTTTCTTAGGCCGTGGTTAAGCTCTTCAAAGTACTGATAGTCAACGTTCTCCGTGCTACTCAGGTTTTCTATCATTACCTGGGTTTGCTCTGGGTCTACTGAAGCGTCCTGCCTCGACTGAATAATAAGCAGAGGTGTTTTCCCGCGTTCGATGACTTTGGTTTGCTCGAGGGTAAGCATTTCCTTCCACCACTTGTAGCCATGCTGGCTTGAGTTAACAGAAAAGGGCTCATTTGATGTTTTTATTTGCTTCGCAAACTCGTGAAACTCGGCAAGTACCGATGCTCTAACCTCTGCGGGTGTCGATGCTTTTATATTGTGCTCAATGTCGTTCTGAAATGAATTACCGCCACCGTTAAATGCGATAGTGGCGCTAATGCCGGGGAACGCTTCGCGCAGCATGACGGCAATAACGGCTCCTTCACTGCCACCGAGAACGTAAACTGACTGATAACTTTTAGTTTCGTTAAGGTGTTCCAGCACCTGCCTGGCATCATTTACTCGCTGCGATGGTGAGTCATTGTCGATGTAGGTTTGCGGGCATTCGTTGGTTTCTGGTGTCAGTCCCCATTTCTCAATGAGCAGAACATCGGCGTCGAGTCGTACTTTGGGTAAAACTTCTTTAATAGAATGGTTTGTTAATGAACTCCGGCAGTCGGAACCTTGCAATATAAGCAGTAGATTATTTGCTGGCTTTGCTCTTGAACCAAGGTGATAGGTGATTCTAGAGTCGGGCATTAATTGCCGCTGAAGCGTCTCTGTCTCAAACGTTAATTTCGACGCAGCCACTGAATAGCCGCTTAGGGTCAAAAATGTAAAAAAGAGAAATAGATTAAAGCTGCGCATGAATTAAATACCGGTTAATTTTCCATTACAAAGGAGATTATCCGCTAAACGACAACTTTTGGTAACATGCTTTCAAAGTATTTTAGTAACCATAAGCATTGGAATAAACCAACATGACCATAAAGTCGGGTATTTACGAACACTACAAAGGCGGACGTTACCGCGTTATTGATATCGCCCGTCATAGCGAAACTGAAGAGTGGATGGTGCTTTATCAGCCCCTTTACGGTGAACAAAAGCTTTGGGTTCGCCCTTTTGACATGTTCGCGGAAACGGTGAACATAGACGGCAATGACGTACCCCGATTCCGTTTTATTGGCAGTGAGTAAGGGAAGACAATGAACGAAATCGATAACAAACTCTTTCTAGTTTATGTTGGCGGCACAGCGCCTGGTGCCAACATTGAGTTGCATGATATCCGCTTTGTAGTGGGGCCGAGCATGGAAGAGACTTATCCGGCTATTCGAAAAGGGTGGTTCGGCACGCAAAAAGGACTGCACCTGGATAGCTTTGTTCATTTGCACCATGTGGATGGCTACCGCATTCATCTTACCTCTGAAGCGCATGAGAAACCCGAGGAGAAACGCTTGTACTTTGTTAACTTCGGTGGCTATTTTCCGAATAAGCTGGCCGAGTATCATGACTTTACTGTGGTGGTCGCAGACTCACCGCAATCCGCAAAACAACTGGCTCGCGCACAAGTTTCCAAAGCCGGCTTAGCGGACGCTGAGCAAATTCATAAAGACGACTTACTGGCGGTGGACGACTGCTTGTGCGTCGATTTGGTGGATAACCACTATGTGACGCTTGAATTTGACGGTGAACAACAGCCTTTGGTACCCGACTGGAAAGGGTATCAGCCACTGCCATAAACTGTCGATATATGAAGTGCCAGAACATCGCTGTTTGCCTAAACAAAAAGAAATAAGGAACGAAATGATTTCCTGGTTCAGAGCTAACTGGGAATAAACTCTTCATCAACTGCATGGCCGGTCGTACGAGTTTCATTCTACGGCCGGAACATAAAGCCTGTTTGTCACTACGCTGTCACCGTTAACAACAACCTGAAATAAGTCACCGTAGTCATCTTCTTCAAGTGTTTTGGCGGTTCCGCCTGCGGCTTTTACTAACTCCGATACCGTGTTGCTGTGACCGATAATGAGAGCATTCTTTTTCAGGCCTTTGATGCTGGCTATTATTCCATCAAAATCTTTAGAGGGGTAACTCTGAACGGAGAGGCCAAGATGCTTCGCGAGAGCCTCGCCTGTCTGTTTTGTGCGTTTAAAATTGGTAGAAAATATAGCCTCAATATCGCTATTCTTTAGTATTTGAGCCAGCATGTGCGCCCGCTGCTGACCCGCAATACTCAGTTCGGGGTCAGTTTTTTTATCGGTTTTCTCCATGTGACGAGTAAAGTAAAGAGTATAAGTGTCTGCAAATGCCATAGTAGTGAAAGTACTAACGAAAATTAAAAGACAAAGTAAACGACGCATAAGCTTTAAAGGTTATAGTTTGTGTTTGGTTTTTGAGAGTAAAACATAACTTTATGTTTATTTCAGGACAAGCATCAAAAACACGACAAATATAAATGATAACGATTCGTAGTTGTGTTATCTTTTGCTCCTTACTAACAGCGAAGGAGTACATGGGGTATGAACGCACGTGTCGTTCCGCTTGCAGCAGCTATCGCAATGGCATTAAGTCCACTTGCAGCGACTGCAACACCACAAAATGCGGATAAAGAAAAACCGGCGAAAGATGAAAATCTTGAGCGGATTAAAGTAACTGGCAAGTACACTGTCAGCCAGAATCTTGATTCCGCGACCGGACTTGGTTTAACACTGCGGGAGACACCTCAGTCGGTCAGTATTATGACTGATGAAAGAATGTTCGATCAGAATATCGATACCGTGCTTGAAGTTGTAAATAACGCGGTGGGTGTTTCTGCATCGGAAATGGACAATGTTCGTAATACCTTTTATGCACGCGGGTTCGAAATCAGTAATTATCAAATTGACGGAGTACCTACCTCATGGAGTATTGCCGGTGATGCGGGTGAGACCATCGCGGATGTTGCGATTTACGAGCGTGTTGAGTTCGTACGTGGGGCGACAGGCTTATTGACGGGGGTTGGAGATCCTTCAGCATCAATCAACTTAGTCCGTAAGCACGCTACTAGTAAAGAGTTTGAAGGCTATATTAATGCTTCTGTGGGTCGCTGGAACAGTAAGCAGGTAACTGCTGATGTTGGCAGTGCATTAAATGCTAGCGGCAGTATTCGTGGTCGTGCTGTGATAAAAGTTGATGACAGCGAATCGCATGTCGATTTCTTAGAAGAAAGTAAGGAAGTTTTCTACGGTGTTGTTGAGGCCGATATAACAAATTCTACTCTATTAAGAGTTGGGGGGAGTTATCAACACCATGAGCCTAAGGGCGCTATGTGGGGATTCCTTCCTGCATTTTATTCTGATGGTACCTACACAGACTGGGATGTTTCGAAAACAACCGGAGCTGACTGGACTAACTGGGAAACAACCAGTACCAATTATTTTGTCAACCTGAATCATGTTTTTGATAACGGTTGGGAGCTTCTAGCTAATTATAACGGCTTAAAGGCTGATAAAACATCCAAGCTACTTTATATCAACGGAAGTGACTCTCAAAATTTGCTAGACAAAGAAACTGGCACGGGGTTAAAAGCTCAACGCTATAACAGCGATGGTGAAAATAGTCAGAATAGCTTTGACGTGCAATTAAAAGGGCAATTCTCTGGTTTTGGCCGTTTACATGACCTTGTAATTGGTGCTTTATACAGTGAACATGACAAATTCGCGCACACTTTTAATCCGCAACCACTAGGTGGTGATGGCACTTACGATCAGGTGCCGGTTGGAAATTTTTATGAGTGGCCTAACATAGAGGAACCTCAGTGGTCGGACGAACCTACTCCGGGTGAAGATACTGCTACTGAAGAAAAAGGCTTTTATGCGGCTACTCGCCTGGCACTTTCTGACAGCTTAAAACTTGTTGTTGGTGGCCGTGTTTCAAGCTGGGATCGTGATGGGGTTAGTTACGGAACGGTTGTTGACTATGGTGATTCTGGAGTGTTTGTTCCTTACGCAGGGTTGCTTTATGACTTAACGGATAATCACCGTTTATATGCGAGTTTTACAGAGATTTTTAATCCTCAGAATCGTAAAGATACGAACGGAAATTTTCTGGATCCTCTAGAAGGTCAAAGTAATGAGTTAGGGCTTAAAAGTACTTTCTTAAATGACCGACTGCATACTTCAATTGCCGTTTTCAAAATAGAGCAAGATAATCTGGCTGTTGTCGATCCTAATCATGAGTCAACGCCAGAACTGCAAACCGCTTATATTGCTGAACAAGGTACCGAGAGTACAGGGTTTGAAGCTGAGATTGTTGGTCAACCCGTTGATGGCTGGAATATTTCTGCCGGATATTCTCAGCATGAAGCAGAAAACGCTAACGGAATGCTGGTCAACACGGATACTCCAGATAAGTTGTTCAAGTTGTTTACTACCTATCAGTTTGTTGAGTTTTTGCCTGAGCTGACTATTGGTGGTGGCGCGAACTGGCAGGGAGATGTTTATTCGACTGGAATGAACCCTGCTACTCTTGAAATGGAAACATTCACTCAGGACGCGTATTGGTTAGTGAACCTGATGGCACGTTACAAGTTATCAGATAACATGAGCCTACAACTTAACGTAGCGAACTTATTTGATGAGAAATATTACAGTCAGGCTGGGTTTGCCTATGGCTACCGTTATGGCACACCACGTGATTACACACTGAGCTTTAACTACAAGTTCTAATTGATCAGAGAGAGTGACTAAGCCGGTGCCTTTAAAAAGCACCGGCTTTTTTTATGCCCTGCGTTTACGTTGCTGGCGTAAGGCTATTAGAGCAGAAATAAACAGTGAGGCAAAAGTCAGAATACCAAACCAGGCCAGTATTCCGTCTACAGGGTTCGGCATTAAGCTTGTGCAGGCGAGAGCAAGACCGAGCAATATAAAGCCTGCAATTTTGTAGATCCGCTCGGCACGCTGGCTTAACGGCTTTAAATGAAATAGCTTTCGGTGCCGGGCTGTGACAATACACAATAACCAAAAGCCCGTAATGCTCAGAAGCCAAAGGATAATCGATATCATGATGTCACCTCTGTTGAGGTTGGCTGGTTTGAATTATGTGACTGCAGTTGCGTAAAGCCAATAGTCAGAGCAATGCCACACAGCAACAGTATGAGACTTGTTTTCAGTAATTTGCGAGTGGCGATAATCCACATAATTAGGCCGCAGTAAACGCCGAAACTCAGTAACATCATCCACATTAAGCTTGTGGCTTTATTCCAGCCAAAAGACCATAAAAACAGTTCAGGCATGAAGACTGTAAAAATAAGTGTCAAAATAAACCCACCGACTGTCGCTAGCAGAACTCGATAACTTACAGTCAGTTTGGATGGCGCATTTGCTATTTTATCTTTCAACATCATTTTGCGTCTCCTTTGAATTCCATTTGCGGAACAGGTACCAAGTGAGTCCTAAAAACGCGGCTGCCGTTAAAATGAAACTGATATCCATACCAAATAAAGGCCAGTCGCGCGGGTACTGATAATTCATAAGGTGGCGGTCGACAGTAATAATGCTGATAAAGGGCAAGCTCAGGTAAGCAAGAGCATTAAGCAGTGCGCCGTCTCGCCAGGTTTTTTTGGCGCCGCGAAGCAGCGGATAGCAGACCATTAACAGCCAACCAAAGAAGAACCAGGCAATTTCAAGCTCAGCCCGGTTGTCGGCTGCGATGGGCAGCAAACGATTACTGAGGAAGTAGGTGGCAACGGCAAGTGGAAGGCCCATAATAAAGCCGGCATTTAATCCGCTGACTAGATAATGGCCGAATGACAGGTTGCCATTGGCTTGCAGTTTCTTTCTGCGTTTCTCAAACCATAAGACCAGACCTGTGGCTATCATCAAGGTGCCCAGAATTCCTGAAAAGAAGTACAACCAACGTAGTTGGGTGTCTGCAAAACGGCCGGCGTGCAGGCCTATCATGGTGCGCCGTGTCAGTTCTGCGCTATTTTCTACGGGCTGAGCATGCAGTTGCTCACCGCTAACAGCTGAATAAGTCAGCGTCGTATAATCTGACATAAGTGACTGGGTCGGTGCTTCGTAAAAAGCGACCACGGCGTTTTTGTCTCCGGGGTTACTAATTTGCGCTAAACGAATGGGGTTGCCTTTTATGTCTTCCCGCGCTTTAAAGTAAAGCTCCTGCAAGTCAGCTAAATCTGCACTTTCACCACTTGCCTGTAGTGCAGGGGGTTGGGACTGTAGGTCGTTAAAAAACTCACCTCTGTCGCCATAGCTTAACGACACGGCCGAGGACATATACATTAGCATTAATGTGACTAAGCCGGTGTAGGTGATCATAAAATGGAAAGGTAAAGCTAATACCGAGGTAATAGTATGCCCGTCTAGCCAGCTGCGTGGCCCTTTACCGGGCTGAAAAGTGAAAAAGTCTTTGAATATTTTTTTATGTATGACCACGCCGGTAACTATGGCTATCAGCATAAGCATGGCGCATATGCCGACCAGCCAGCGGGCAATAAATACTGGCATATAATGCAGGTCGAAGTGAAAGCGATAAAGGAAGTTGCCGCCGCGAGTTTCACGTTGCTCAATTTTTTTACCATCACCATCAAGTACGGCGAACTCAAAACCACGGCCATTACTGGCATTCGGGTCACGCCAGAATATTGTCGTGGTAGTGGAACGCTCGTCGGGCAAAGTAATAGACCAGCCTGGTGAGTCCGGAGCGTGTTCCTGAAGGTATCCCTGCGCTTGTGCCACTGCCTGTTCGGGAGTAGCATTTTGCTTTGCGTCGGGCAGCATCCATTGTGTAATCTCGAACTGGAAATAGGCTAATGTTCCGGTAAGAAAAACCGCAAACAGTATCCAGCCTACAACTAATCCAGCCCACGTATGGAGCCAGGTCATACTGTCTCTGAATCGTGCTTTCATGATAGTAAAGGTGATTTGTTTAGTTTTTGTCAGAGCCGTATTAAACCACAAAAAATACATTAATGAAAACCATTATCATTTGCGTTATCGGTGTTTGACTTAACTTTTTGGAGACTTTATATGGTTGCTAAAGCGAACGAGGTTATCGAATTCTGGTTCAATGAACTGACGCCAAAGCAATGGTTCGTCAAAAGTGACGAGCTGGATAAATCGATTAAGAAGCGATTTTCTTCCACCCTGGAAGCTGCTGAAAAAGGAGAGCTTTGGTATTGGCGTGAGACTGAAAAAGGGCGTTTAGCCGAAATTATTGTACTCGATCAATTTTCACGAAATATCTATCGGGATACCCCGAAAGCCTTTGCACAGGACGCTATAGCTTTGGTGCTGGCGCAGGAAGCTGTAGCTCAGAGCGCAGACGAATCCTTAGAGCCCCAGGAGAAATCTTTTTTATACATGCCCTATATGCACAGTGAGTCGAAGTTGATTCACAAGCAGGCTATTGAGCTTTTCGACCAACCAGGCCTGGAAAACAACTATCAGTTTGAAGTGAGACATAAAGAAATTATTGATCGTTTTGGCCGCTACCCGCACCGAAATGCCATATTGGGTCGTGAATCTACCGCTGATGAGGAAGCCTTCCTTAAGCAACCGGGCTCCAGTTTTTAACTTTGTCGCCAGATTTAGCCTTTTGCTCTCAAATTTTAACTGTGAGCGATTTCTGTAAGGTAAACTGCGAAAAATTTTGAGAAGGGATAACTCCGTCAATGAAGACTTTTAAGCTCGCATTTCTTTCTGTGGTTGTTTCAGGTGCTTTGTTTAACTCTACGCAGGTAGAGGCGCACGATGGTATTGAACGAATATTAGTTTCTGGGCATCAGGCGAATTTGCTGGGGCAGGCCATGTCGGCTTCTGAAGGTGTGCTGGGGCAACCTGAAATAGAAATTCGGCCTATGTTGCGCACCGGCGAGTTAATGGAGCTTATTCCAGGAATGAGTGCAACTCAGCACAGTGGCAGCGGCAAAGCGAACCAGTACTTTTTACGTGGCTTCAACCTTGACCACGGCACCGATTTCGCCACTTATGTTGATGGTATGCCGGTGAATATGCCAACTCATGGACACGGTCACGGCTATACCGATATTAACTTTCTTATTCCTGAGCTGATTGAACAGGTGACCTATCAGAAAGGCTCTTATCACGGCGACGTGGGCGACTTTTCCAGTGCCGGTAGCGTGGGTTTTAGTACCCAGATGAAGCGGAAAAAAGGCCTTGCAAAAGTGAGCCTGGGTGAAGACGCTTACCAGCGGGTTTTGCTGGCTGACAGCGTTTCACAGAACCTTACTAACACGACATTATACGGGCTTGAGTACCAGACTTATGATGGTCCCTGGACGGATATTGACGAGGACGTTGATAAAATCAATGCGGTAGTACGTCACAGTATCCGTACTGCTGAGGGCGTGCTTACTTTCGGAGCTATGGGTTACGAAAACGAGTGGAACAGTGCTGACCAAATTCCTGCGCGAGCGGTTAACCAGGGTATTATTGATGAGCTGGGTTCAATTGATGACACTCTGGGCGGCAAAACCCACCGCTACAGTGTTAATGCCATATACACGACCGCCGATTACGCGCTAACCGCCTATGTTATCGACTACGAATTGTCGTTATTTTCGAACTTCACGTATTACCTTGATGAACCTGTTCTGGGTGACCAGTTTGAACAGGTTGATGACCGAAAAATTTACGGAGCATCAGGTAGCTGGCATCCGGATAACAACCTGACTTTGGGCTTCTCAACTCGCTATGACGACATTGGCGAAGTTGGCCTGCACAAGTCGCAGCAACGAGAACGACTGGGTACAGTAAGAAGCGACCAGGTTAACGAATGGAGCACCGGCGTTTATGCCAGTTACGACTATCAGTGGACCAGCAGGCTGAGAACCAACCTTTCATTGCGCTATGACTACTTTGATTTTGGCGTTAACTCTTTAGTTGATGCCAATATCTATAACGTGGCACTTACTCCGAACAACGGTCAAACTTCGGATGACCTCTGGTCTTTTAAAGGAAGTGCGAACTACTTATTAACTGACGATGCGGAGTTGTATCTGTCAGCCGGGCAGGGTTTTCATTCCAACGATGCAAGAGGCACGGTAACAACTGTTGACCCAAATAATGGTGACGCTGTTGATTCGGTTGATCCGTTGGTCAGAACCTTTGGTTACGAAGTGGGCGTGCGTTGGCGGCCTAATGCCAAATTTAACAGTTCACTGGCACTGTGGTCATTAGAACAGGACAGCGAGTTATTGTTTGTGGGAGACGCTGGTAATACAGAGGCCAGCCGTCCATCAAAACGCCAGGGCATCGAACTGGCTGCTTATTACAATTACAGTGACCAGCTAAGTTTTGATCTTGAATACGCTTATACCGATGCTGAGTTTGATGACAGCAATGTGCTTGAACAGGAAATACCTGGTGCTATGGAAGACATTCTTCAACTGGGCGTGACAAAACGCTTTGATGACAACTGGTTTTCAACGGTTCGTCTACGCTACTTGGGAGAGCGTCCGTTGGTTGAAGACAACTCAGAACGTTCCGATAGCTCGACGGTTGTAAACTTTATGGTTGGCAAGAAATGGAACGCTTGGGCGATGAACCTGCAGGTTCTTAATCTGTTTGATAGCAATGATCACGACATAGACTACTTTTATGCATCGCGGTTGCCGGGCGAGTCGGCAACCGGTGTGGAAGACTTGCATTATCATGTAATGGAGCCAAGAACCGTTCGCTTTGAACTGTCGTACGAGTTTTAAACCTCACTTTATATTTTCAATCAGCTGTGAAAGCGAGCTTACGGTAATAGTAGGCTCGACTCCCCATGGGTCAAACTGAGCCTCTTTAGTCCGTTTTACCCAGGCGGTTTTCCAGCCAGCGGCGTTAGCTCCAATAATGTCAAAACTGTTACTGGAGATAAGCCAGGTGCTCTCAGCCTGACCGCCCGTTTTATCAAGAAAATATTGATAAACCTCTGGGTCAGGCTTGAAGCTTTTAATGTCTTTGCAGCTTATAACCTCATTAAAATAGCTGCTTAATTCGGCTTTCTCCAGTAACCCGGAAACGGCCTCCTGGCTGCCATTGGAAAAAGCAAAGCAACCCATGCCCGATAAGCTCAACTTGCTAAGCGCCGCCTTGACATCATCAAATGCGGGCAGACGCGTATAGGTATCGAGCAAGTCTTCTTTTTGCTCTTCACTTAAAGGTGAACCGTATTCGTTGTTGGTAAACTCCAAGGCTTCCTTAGTGCAAATTGCAAAGTCCTGATATTGCCGCATAAGCCCGCGACGAAAAGAATATTCTAATTGCTTATCACGCCAACGACTGGAAAAACTCTCTGCTTTGTCTGTGCCAAGGTATGAACTTAATGTTGAAACCACACCTTGTGCGTCGATAAGCGTGCCATAAACGTCAAAAGCCAAATTCGTCAAAACTACACTCCAGATACTTTAAATACAGGTTCTTCTTCTACGAAAAAAATACGGATTTAGCTCGCTTTAATTTGTTTGAGTATGTCATCGACCAGGTACCTTTAGTGAAGTTGTTTTTATGGATGTTCACAAGGTGAAAGATAAAGCCAGAAACTTCTGGTTTGGTGTTACCATTAGCTTCTAAATTGTCGGCAGGTAAGGCATTATTATTCAGTGCCTTACCTGTTCTGAACTCTCTGGATAGAAGATATGGACATCAAAACGTTTGCAAAGGAACTGTGGTTATTTGGTGTAAAACAAGCTTACGCCTGTGTTTTCGGTGGTTTTTTACTGGCACTCATGTTGATAACCAAGTTCTGGTATCCGCTGGAAGCATTACATCGTTACGACTTCATTTTCCTGGCCGCCATCGGCTTTCAAATTCTTCTTTTAGTCTTCAGGCTTGAGACTCTGCGTGAATGCGTTGTCATTCTGGTGTTCCATATTGTAGCAACGATTATGGAGTTGTTTAAAACCTCAGACGCAATAGGTGCCTGGGTTTATCCGGAAGATTATGTCTTTGGTATTGCCAACGTGCCTCTATTTACAGGGTTCATGTATAGTGCCGTCGGAAGTTATATTGCCCGGGTCTGGCGCATCTTCGAATTTGAATACTCTTATTATCCGCCCAAGAGCCTCACTTTGGTGTTAGTAACTCTGGTTTATATCAACTTTTTCAGTCATCACTATATTTGGGATATGCGTTGGGTTTTATTAGCCTTTACTTTTTTCCTGTTTTATCGGACAGCTATTTATTACAAAATCAACAGCACACATCGTAGTATGCCTATTTTACTGGGATGGTTCCTGGTTGCGCTATTTATCTGGTTTGCTGAAAATATTGCCACTTATGCCAATATCTGGATTTATCCGAACCAGTCTGGCGAGTGGCAAATGGTGCCGCTTGCCAAATTAAGCTCCTGGTTTTTATTAATGCTACTGAGCTTCGTATTAGTGGCTTCAATTAATAGAATTAAAATACGCAGAAGAAACGAAGCGATATAAACAGACCACAAAGGAAGTGCCATGAGGTTTTCCATTTCTCATATTATGGCTGGGGCGACAGCGGTTTTTGTTGGTTACAGCAGTGCGGTTGTTTTAATTCTGGAAGCCGTAAAAAGCCTCAATGGCTCGGTTGAGTTGCAGAGTTCCTGGTTGCTCGCCTTAGGTTTAGCTATGGGGCTAAGCAGTATTCTTCTCTCGTGGCGGTACAAAGCCCCGATACTGACGGCATGGTCTACACCGGGTGTTGCCCTGCTCATTATTGCCCTTGCCGGTGTTTCAGTCGCCGAGGCGGTCGGCATTTTCATTTTTTCATCGGGTTTAATTTTACTTAGTGGCCTAAGCGGTATTTCTGACCGGCTATTAAAATACATTCCGGTCGAAATAGCGGCTGCTATATTGGCCGGCATTTTACTTAAGTTTGTGTTGGCTTTAGTTCCGGCCTTTGATAATCAGCCTTTAATTACTGCAACTTTAGTCATTGTTTATTTTGTGATGCGGAAGCTGACACCTAAGCTGGTTTTTTTCTGGGTGTTGCTGGCTGCAGTGGGCTTGCCGGTGCTGACAAAGCAGTTTGATGCAAGCCAGTTGATTGTCTCCGCCCCCGATTGGGTCTGGGTATGGCCTGAGTTTAACTTCTCTTTACTGGTTGGAGTTGGGATTCCTTTATATGTTGTCACTATGGTTTCCCAGAACCTGCCGGGCATTATGATGCTGCGCAGTAATGGCTATGCGGTGCCACTGTCGCCGCTGTTACGGGTGACCGGATTATTCGGTGTCATTATGGCTCCGCTTGGGGCTTTCGCAATAAACCTGGCCGCAATTACCGCCGCTATTTGTCAAACCGCAGATGCCGATACCGATCGTAGTCAGCGTTACAAAGCAGCTATGGCGGCCGGCGTCTTCTATATCATTGCCGGGCTTGCCGGGTCATTAATTGTTGGGTTGTTTCTGGCTTTACCAACCGAAGCGACATCGGCTCTGGCTGGCTTAGCTTTGTTACCGGTGCTTGCTGTTAATTTCCGCCAGGCATTTAGTCATGAAGAGACTTTGCTGGCTTCGGTTATGGCTTTTATTGTTACAGCATCCGGCATCAATTTCTTAGGTATTAACAGTTCATTCTGGGGCTTATTAATTGGTTTGGCCGGTTATTATTTTCTGAGTAATGTAAGCAGGGAAAAGTAGATGAAAAAATTTATGTTATTAAGTGTATTCATATTATCTGGTGCAGCATTTGGAGATACGCTGACAACAGAACACTATATTGTTGAAATTGAGCGTCACTGTCAGGAAGGCTCTGTCACATGCGATAACGTGAGTTATGTCGGAGTCTCGAAAATATCAGGTAACCGCATAGAACTTAAAGGCAAAACACTGCATTCACTTTGTGCTGACGGAGTGACTCCTTGCCGTTTTCAGGGATATCAATTCAAAAACGGAAATACGACTTATAAAGTTTTTGAATCAGGTTTGCTTCAGGTTATTCAAAATAATGAGACTGTATTGGTGGAAGAACAGGGCGACTGGTCATATTAAGTAATCACCTAATTGAGTTATCAGTGTAAAGAATCTGTTAAGGCCTGAGGACTGTATTGAGCCAAAATTTAATACTGCTTATCATATGACTTTATTCATATTCATTTATAAATTTTAAGGAAGCTTATGTTAGGGCGTCTATCATTCGTGGCTTTTTCAGCTCTTCTTGTTGTAGCTTGTTCTGAAAGCGGCCCTCCAAAGACCTTATCGTTTAACCCCGATGACGGTGAGCAGCGACGGTATCAAATGTACTCGGATACCAACATCAAGGTTGAGAGTAAGCATTACGGCAACCGTTCAGAAAGACTCAAAACTATGATGCTACTGGACTATGAAGTGTCCGATAAACCGGATATCTACAGTATAAGAATGAGACCCCAGTATATGAGGATGGAATTTCCTCAGGGTGATTTCACGAGCTTTGAAGATGACGGTCGTGGAAGTTCTGGCGATAGCATTCGGAAAATGATGGATGCCGGGTTCACGGTTGATATTGATAAAGACACCAGTGCAATGGTGGACTTTACTATTCATGAAGAGCCTGAGGACTTCCGCAAGCAGGGAATAGACCCTTTGCAGGAAATATTAAATGATGAGTTGGGGCGCCCGGGTTTTATTAATGACTTAAAAGTTGAAAAAGGCGCGACTCAGGTTTTAGAACTCAAAAGTCCTTTACCTGAAATTACCTTTACGGTTGAAGACTTTACTGACAGCACGGTGACCTTATCTGCTTCAGGTGAAAATAATGAGGCAAAAGTGTTCGGCTACGTTGTGCTGGAACGTGACACTGGCTGGACTCAGCGTTTAACCATGATTATGGATATGCCTCTTCCTGAAGAAGCTGCGGTATCTGATGGCTCAATGCGAATGGTGACGTCAATTTTCCCGGAAGACTGGCTGTATGGTCAGAACCTCGAGCATTTAGGTTATGACGAGCCTTTTACCATCGATAATACAGACTTTAGCGAACTTAACTCAAACAACAAAGCGACCGATGCAGAAGTATTAGCTAATGACTCAGGAAAAATGGATTTTTACGGCGGTCGTATTTCTTTGACATATAGCCATCCCGGGGTAAGTTTTGAAAGTATGGGCTCGATGTCGATAAAAGTGAAAGACCTTATCGCTAAAGATAGTAAAGGGGATGCTCTTGATATTAAGCTTCATGAAAACGGGGTTTTCACCTATACAGACAGTCGTAACGAAAAATCAGAAACGTTAATACATTTACTCCCTTTGGGCTGGACAGATGTCGTTGATGATCTTGAGCAAATGACATCAATAGAAGCGACTCTGGAACGCTATGAAACAAGCTATGAAATTGTTGAGTTTCCAATAGATAAAGACGGCTCGAGCATAGAAATGCATGGCGCCAAAGCGATTTTGACTCCCACCAAAAAGGACAAAGAGTTTGAACTGAAATTAACGGCCACTAATGACGCTTATTTCGATAGTCAGGTAAATGGGGTTAGCCGGGCTGTTTTAAATTACGACACAGATGCATCGGCACCTGACTGGGTATCTAGTGCAGAGAGCCGCGCTTTAGCTATTGCCAAACGAGGAGACTATGCGGTAACTATGAGAATAGCTTTTGAGGACGAATTGCCTGAGACAATTGAACTTAAATTCAACCGTGTTACAGACAATAAAACTTCTGAGAAGAAAATTGTTTTTTATGATGAGGAAACCCTTAGAAGTGATACCTCAATTGCCCCGGTTGATACCGTTCCTTTGTTCAAGTCGGATGAGATGGCAGTCTCAGTTAATGATCGTGATCTTCAGTTCTCTACATCGACATTGGATGAATTAGAGCCTACCAGTTTTGACCGCCCTCAGCTGTACTTAACTCTAAGCCCTGAACAGGCGGGTGTTTGTGAACTGGATGCCGAGGCCAAAAGTAAGGTAAACAAACACAAGCTGGTCATGAGAGAAAACGCTGATCCGAATAGACGTAATGTTGTTTCGCATTTAAAAATGCCGAAAAAAGTGGTCTATCAATTAATGACAGACGACGGTGTACAGCGTTTCTTTTATGATACTGAAGTTGCCTTAGAACTTCGTTGTGACGGGGAGCCGGAATGGCAGCCAGTCGATATTGCCTTAGGTGAAAAGAGCTGGATGATTCCGGTTGAATCTTTGCTGGGGGAAGACTGGGACGAACAGCAAGCTGAAGTTGCTATGAGTGAGTTTTTAAGAAAGTATCGTTTTTTGAACGATAGCGGGAAAGCGTTAGCAGTCTTGCCACAGAACAACGATGGAGGCTATTCTGTCGACTACTTAAATTCAGAGTTTAGTGAATTTGTGTCCGATGACGGTTTTTTACGCATTGGTGGGCGAGTAGACAAAGTTGAGCAACTTATTGCTAAAGGTGACCCGGTAACAAAAGAATGGACTCACCAACTGCCCCCTATGCCTGATTTTGAATCTTTACAGGAGGCCAATTAATGACTTTCAGTAAAGTACTTTTTGCTATCGCTTCCAGTTTAATTGTGTCTAATGCCTTTGCATTTTCTGCCGAGCAAAATGGTCAGAATAATGAAGTGCCGAAAACAGTGGCTGAAGCTGAGAAGTCAATTAAATGGCTGGATGATGAATTACAGCCAACAGATGACAGAAGTGAAGCCGAATATTTATTAGATAAAGTAGAAAAAACAGACGACGGTTTTCGCCTGTATATCAACTACATTGATGGCGGGCCTTATTATGAAACCGGTGCTGATTCCCTTAATTTTGCTGAGGCCATAGCGATTGGGCCGTATAAAACCTACTTTGAATCTGGTGTTTTAAGATCGGAAGGTCAGCGGGATACTAATGGTGAACAGCAAGGTGAAACCACCGTTTACTCCAAAAATGGTCATAAAAAACGTGAGATGACCTATAAAGATGGTGAGCTCAATGGACCTTACAGAACTTATGCGTCGACAGGTTACTTATTGACCGAAAAAACCATGAAAGACGGTGAACGTAATGGTTTGATGCGTCATTATTATGAAAATGGTCAGGTTAAGTATGAAGCTGAATATAAAGATGATGTTGAGCAAGGAATAGGAAAACGTTGGGACTTTGAAGGGAATTTGGTTAAAGAATCCTTTTATAAGGACGGTGTGCTCAATGGTTTGTCAACGGACTATTATGAGGATGGTTCGGTTAAACGAACGCAAGAATATAAAAATCGTAAACGAGTAGGCGAAACTAAGCTGTATTACGAGAACGGCGAGCTAAGGCAATATGAAAAGCGTAACGATGATGGAAAGCTGCTTACATCCCGTAGCTATGATGAAAGCGGTCAGTTAACACGCTCAATGGAACATGTTGAAACCGCTGAGCATGGTTTAGTCGAAGAGAAAAAATGGTACAACGACTCGGAGCAACTGACTCGCTTAAATCGTCAAGCTGTTGATAATAGCTGGCGGTTAAACGAAAGCTATGACGAAGATGGAAACGTGCGAGACCGCCGCGAGTTTAAAGGCTACGATCTGCATGGCCTTTATATTTCCCGATATGGAAATGGTCTGGAAAAAGTTCGTTTCGTTGAAGGTAAACGGCATGGGCCTTATACGATAACGGATAAAGACGGAAAGGTTACGACGTCCGGTGAATACGACCATGGTAAGAAAGTCGGTGAATGGGTTTCAAAAGACAGCTACGGTGAGATAAACGAGCATTACGACCAAGAGGGTAAGCTTGATGGTGTCCGTGAAGTCTATGGTGAAAATGGTGATTTGCGTTTACGCGAGCACTATAAAGACGACTTGTTAGACGGGACTTATCAGGAATACGCCGACGGTGAAATCGTTGTTGAAGGCAAGTATGTCGAAGGGAAACGCGAGGGAGAGTGGCAAGTTGCTCTTGGCTATGCGCCTTATGAAATATCCCGGGGAAGCTATGAAAACGGCGTTAAAGTAGGGGAGTGGCGTACTTACTCTCCACAAGGTTACTTGCGTGGCGTTGAGTCATTCGATAGTGAAGGCTACCTGGACGGTATTGTTGTCAACTTCACTGATGAAGGCGCGTTATACAATATCAGCGAGTATAAGAGAGACAGGCGACATGGAAAAAGCTGGTCTTATACTCAGTCAGGGCAACCGTTTTCAATCTCGGTTTACGAGGATGGCCGGTTGAAAGAGGAGCGCTTTGAGGATGAATTTGAACTGAGTGAATTCCCTTAAACGAAAGCTTATTAACCTTGATTAATACGTGTTGGCAGCGTGAAAACAGCTGCCAACACATTAATATTCGAAGTTAACTCAAGTTTTAGTTCTTTCCCTGAGTACTCTGAATATTTTCGGCAGTAAGCTCTACAATACGCTGCCGCGCTTCAGGTGATGTCCAGGCGTTGTGAGGCGTGACAATCAGGTTTAATCCTTCGTTCATCGCATCCAACAAGGGGTTGCCATCTTTAGGTGGTTCCTGAGGCAAAACATCAGCGGCAACACCGCCAATTTTTCCCGCTCGTAGCGCTTCGGTTACATCCTGTTCATTGATAACACCACCTCGGGCATTATTAATAATCAGAGCGTCTTTTTTACAAAGTTCGAGATTATCTGCGTTAAGCAAATTTTTGGTGTCATTCGTTAACGGACAGTGAAAAGAGATAACGTCTGCAGAAGGTAGTAGCTCATTTAGTGATGGACGCGGGTCATCTTTCTTTCCGGGGCGTGCTGAGAACTCAACGTGCATCCCCAAAGCTTCTGCCATAGTTTTAACCTCCTGGCCGAGCTCACCAGAACCAACAATAACTAACTTCTTGCCGGCCAGTTGAATAATGGATGGGTCTAACAGGCAGAACATGGAGGAACTTTGCCAGTCACCGGCGGCAACGCGTTTTTGCATAACGGGTTGCTTAGTCGCCAGCGAAAGCATCATCATCAAAGTATGCTGAACCACGCTTTGTGTACCGTAAGCCTCAACATTTCTAACCGGAATATTCAGCTTTTCTGCTGCAGCTAAGTCGATATTGTTCATTCCCGTGGCTAACACGCAAATTAGCTTTAACTGTTCAGCGGACTCAAGGGCCTGTTCATTAATAACGACTTTATTTGTGATAACAATTTCAGCATCGTTAATTCGCTCATTAAGCTGTTCGGTCGTTGTTGAATCATATAAAACCAGTTCGTCGACGGACTTTTCAATAGCGGAGAGATCAATTCCCTTGCCCAGGGTTTCTGCATCGAGTATGACAGCTTTCATTAATTACCTCTTAATGGCGTCTTTATTTGCATAGGAGCTAAGCATCTTAGCAGAAATTATAAAAGCGCATTTAGTTAAGCTTAATTTTTTAGCGCCATTTACACTCATAAAATGAGTCTGTTAAGGGCTGGTTTTACAAATATTAACTGGTACCGAAAAGACCGAAGCATTAAACTGGACACCTATTTTTAACTAATTCCTATGTTGATTGCCGTGCTCTATCAGAAAAACAACAAAGCCCTTATTGAATTGCTAAAGCGCACTGAAACGCAGGCGCATAACAGCCGTACCCGAGAGAATCTCGACGCGGTTATTGATGACTTGAAAGGTTTTTCCGGAAGCTACCAGTTTAATATGAAAGCTTACTGGATAGCTTTTGCCGTGTTTTTGTTAGCAACTGCCGCATTAACTTACTGGGACTGGTCTCAGTGGCAACGCTTTCAGCAAAGTACCTGGATTATTCTGGCCGTAGGTAGTGTTTTAACTTTGGTTGCCGGAATAACTGCTTTTTACCCGGGCAGGCTGATGGCAAAGGCGTCGCATGCTTTACTGCAACGCGATGGTTTACTGGACAACGACTTGTCGCCCGCTGTATTTGAAAGCAGAGCCGCATCAAATGAGTTCCAGCAGCGCTTCAGTGATTTTAATCGGGGGAATTACAAACGTGAAATTCGTGCGCTTTATGATGGAAGCTACAGTGGCAGCGAATATTCGTTTCAGTATCAGTATTATCACTTTCACTATGTTGATGAGCGGATTGTCACTGAAACCTATACGGACAGCAAAGGTGAGGTAAGAACACGCAGAAAGAAAGTGTACGATCATTATGATCGCTACGGGCTTATTTTGCCTTTTGGCTTGTTACGCAATGTTGCTGTTGTAGGTTTTGGCCTTCCGGGGGCAGGAAAAGCCACTTATAAGCCAGCTTCCAACCGTTTTAACAAAGAATTTAAAGTGGTTGCAGCCAGTGAATTAGAAGCTGCAAAAGCGATGAAACCAACCGTGGTTATCGCTTTTGAAGAGTTCTCTGAGGTATTATCGCAAGTGAATTTCGAGGTGAATGACGCCGGTGACTTGTGTCTTTCGTTTGCGGATAAAGACCTTATTGCTACAACGAAAGAGGCTAAGATATGCGACTATGAGGCATTTATTGAAGCCTTGGATGGCGAGCAGGAGTTTGCAAAATTAAAGACATCGCTTGATTTTATCCACTATGTAATGACCAAACTGGACAGTAACTTTTAGGAGCAAAACAATGACAGGAACATGGATAGCCATTGGCATAGCCCTTGTTTTAGTAATAGCCGTTATTGCTATATATAACGCCATTATTAGCCGCGCAAATGCTGTCGAGAGAGCATGGGCTAACGTTATTACACAAGAGCGTCAAAAAAATAAAATTATTCCGCACTTAGAAGATGTCGTGAAAGATTATAAAGAGTTCGAACAGGGCACTTTAACCAAAGTGACCGAACTGCGTAGTGCTCTGCAGGGTCTGGATAGTGGTAAAGTCGATACGGCTAAGCTTGAGCAGGCGGAAGCCAGAACTGGCGAACTGCTTAAAAGCCTTAACGTTACTGTCGAGAACTACCCGGAACTGAAGGCCTCAGAAACTTATCAGAAATTGATGAGAGAAATTACCGACCAGCAAGAAAACATTGGTGCGGCAATTCGTATCTTTAACCAGAACGTAGAAGACTTTAACAACGGTATTGAAGTGTTCCCAAATTCATTGGTTAACTCTATGCTGAACCATAAAGAGAAAATAAAAACCTTCTCCGACTCTCAGGCTGAAGAAGGTTTTGAGTATAAGCCGAATATTTAATACTCTTGCTTCCCCAAAGCCCGTTAAGTTCATAACGGGCACTTAATTCGAAAGAATAACTGCTTCTGGTTCATGCCAGTACGTCCTTTATAGAGCAGTTCAGTTTTAACGTTGCGAGCTCATCGGCTCGTGTTTTTCCCAGAGTTAACAGGGCAACAGGTTGATTGCTCTGGTGAGCCTGGCGGGCAAAGCGATAACCCGAAAAGACCATAAGCGAGGTGCCAATAGCGAGTAGGGCGTTACTGTTCTCTAGCGACTTTTGAGCTTCTTCGACCCGCGGGCGTGGCACATTGTCGCCAAAGTACACGACATCGGGTTTTAGAATACCACCGCAGCTTCTGCAGCCGGCGACTTTGAATTGTTCAAAGTCGGCCTCAAGGTCTGCATCACCGTCCGGTGCGGCGGTTGCCTCTAAAGCAGCAAAGTCCGGGTTCAATTTCAGACTGCGCTCATGCATATCCAACCGTGGGGTAATTTCCCTACAGCTCATGCAGACCATGTCGTTGGCGTATCCGTGCAAATTAATGACACGAGTGGCTCCGGCTTTTTGGTGCAGGCCGTCCACATTCTGCGTGATAACACAGCCAATAAGCCCTTGCTGCTGGAATTCCGCTATCGCGTAATGCGCTGAGTTAGGCTTAGCGTGATAAAGCACCGGCCAGCCAAATAAGCTTCGGGCCCAGTATCTTTTTCGTACCGCCTCGCTGCGCATGTAATCCTGATGCTGAACCGGAGGCGTGCGCTTCCATTCGCCTTTATTATCACGATAGTCGGGGATTCCGGAGTCTGTACTTATGCCCGCGCCGGTAATGACTGTTACGGGGGCATTGTCCCGCAAGAACGTCATTAGAGCCTTACGAGCCTCGGTAGGGTCAGTTATTGTCATATTGATGGAAACGCGTATGTCAGCTACTACTTTTTATAAGGTATCACTGCTGGGCATTAAGAGAAAATAAGTCACGTAAAAAATCCGAAAATCTCATCAGTGACTATACTAAAGCGTGCTAGTTTTCAGGGCATTCATTGTTTTGATGGAGTTAGAGTATGAAAAAGTTAGTTTTGACTATGATGTTTTCTTCGTTAGCACTTGTTGGTTGTGAAAATATGAGCAATACCCAAAAAGGGGCGTCGATAGGTGCTGTGACGGGGGCATTGCTTGGTAAAGGCACTGGCGATCATGATAAAAGCCGATATGTTTGGGGCGCTGCGGTTGGTGCCTTAGCAGGAGGTGCTATAGGTTCTTATATGGATAAGCAGGAAGAAGAGTTCAGGGAAGAACTGGCTGACAGTGGTGTTAAAGTGATACGCGACGGCGATAACCTGCGTTTACAATTGCCCAGTAACATCACGTTTGCCACCGGGAGTGCGAATATTTCTCAAAGCTTCAACCCAGTATTAGATGATGTTGCGCGTGTGCTGAAAAAGTATGAAAAAACTACCATGCTGATAGAAGGGCACACCGATAGCACCGGCTCTGCGGAATACAACCAGCAACTGTCGTTAAACCGAGCCAATGCCGTACGCAATAATTTAGTGGGTAACGGCGTGGACTCGCGCAGGGTAACAACCGAAGGTTATGGAGAAAGTATGCCTGTTGCAGATAACGATACCGAAAGCGGACGTCAGTTAAACCGTCGGGTAGAGTTACGTATTGTTCCTAATACTCAATAACGGTTTTTCGTCTTCGTTAGCCCTTGATTGATAAAGGGCTAACGTTGAAATTCCAGCAGCTGGTTATTGGCCGGCAAAGGGTGAATCTTTTTCAGCTCAAAGCCTTGCTGATTGGCCAGCTCTGTAATCCATTGCCAATCGCGTATTCCCATGTCGCTGTTACGCGACTGCAGCGACTGGTGAAAGCCACGATTACTGTCGCTGGTAAAGTGGCCATTGTCGTTAAAGGGTCCGTAAATGCATAAACGCTCTACGCTGCTAAGGTCACCTTCCAAATGCTCGAAGAGCCTTTCAACCCCCTCTTTGGGCATAATATGGCAGGTGTTTGCGGTGAAAAGAGCGTTGAATGTTCCCCCCGGTGCGTCTGCAAATACATCAAATTCAACCGGTAATGGCTGGTTAGTTACGCCTTCCTGTTTTATCCGCGCTGTTACTCCCGGCAGGTACTCTTTTTGATCACTGGCTTGCCAATGAATATTAGGCAGTTGGCTGGCAAAGTACACGGCATGTTGACCTGTGCCACTGCCTACTTCTAAAACTCGAGTGCAGTCTGAAAACGCCGTTTTAAGAACCTCGAGTATTGGATCTTTGTTGTTTTCACAGGCTTGCGAGAAAGGTAATTCCATATTACATCCAGGACTTTTTTAATGCTTCCACCTGATAAAGGCAGGAGTCTATGAGTTCTTCACCAATTCTAGCATTAATAAAAGGCAGAGTCTGACCACCAGAAGCCAGGACAAACTTTACTGAGCATAACTGAAAGCGGCGCATAAACCAGCTTTGCGAGAACGTTGTCTGTTGAACTTTATGAATAGGGAAGCAGCGGTAATTCACTCCAATAAGGCCTTTTCTGAGATAAATGAAGTTACTGTCAATTGCATAGCCGCGGCGTTTCCAGCTTAGAACGATAAAGGCCGTAGACAGAACAAAAGCAGCAATTGAAGCTGTTGCCAGCTCCGTTTTCGCAAAATAAGTAAGCACGGCGGCAAGAGGAACAAACAGCCAAAAGGCGATGAGCGTGTTTCTAATAGCGAGTCGCTTGCTGACCGGGTTATAGCTTATGCTGCTTAATTGATTATTAGGCCAGGTTTCCGTTGCTAAGCTATGTGCTTGTTCGAGAGTGACTGATGGAACAATAATTTTCCCGCCCGGAGTTCCTGCGGATTGGCGCTCAAAGTTGGCATTGAGTTGCTCGAATTTCAAGTTAACTCTTTGCAGTACGCGATCAAGCCAGTTTTGCTGTAAAGCAATCATTTGTAGCCGCGACAGTTTCATAACAACTTCGTGACGGGTAAAAAGTCCATTGCGACGAATATAACGATCGTCGCTGCGGGTTAACTTAAAGTCGTAGAAGGTGATTACAGAGCCTAAGACGGAAATTAATGCCATTAGGGCAATAACAACAAAGGCGATAGAAAAGAAAAATAATATGTACTGCCAGAATGCGTATTGTGAAGAGGCCATGAGCGCATCAACATCCACTCCGAAGCTTTCTATACCTTCAACAACCCTGTCTGAAAGAGAATTAAAGAAAGGGGCTAACGCACCCAGTACAATCCAGATACGATTACTGGCCAGGCCATGAATAACTAAGTCTCGCATGGAGCGGGAATTTAGCAGGCGTTCCTCATTAGATTGAGGTTGGTGGTCTGTTGTTTCATGAGTATCTTCGGTTTTATAAGCGAGTATTTCTTGTTTTAGAGACTCGGCTACGTTTTTGGGTAAAGCAATAATTTTTGCTTCGAGTTTATTGGAACCGGCCGTGTCCAGAAGCATGCAGACATGATTCGTCGGGCGGTAAAAAATGGGTTGTTCAAAACGGACATTCTGTATGCGCTCGAAGGGGAGGTCGATATGCGTTTTCTGGAGTACTCCAGAATGAATCTGAACTCGACCTTCGCTCAACCGGTATTGATAGAAATAAAACTTGAGCAGAGCCGAGATGGCAACAAAGACTAAAAGAGCACCAAGCCCTGACAGTATTATCAAGGCATTTTCTGAAAACTGATTGTAGCCAACAAAAATAGCCGGCAGTAAATAAAATAAGTTGTTACCAATGGTTTTGATGAACTGAACAGCGAAATAAACAATCGCTACAGGTGAGAGCTTTAGCCATTGATTCTGGTAACTAGTCATTTGCTGCAATATCGCTATGGGTTAGTACGTAGGAACGGATTTCGCGAGCTTTCTTTTCTGGTAAACCCGGTATTGCGAAAGTGTGCATGGCACCGCCAGCGCTAAAAATCTCCAGACTGGCCAGTCCAAAGTGGCGGTCAATGGGGCCATGCTTTAATTCAACATGCTGAATACGTAAAATAGGCTGGCTGACTACTGACTGGAATATGACACCACTACGATAGCTAAAATCGTGCTCCCTTATGGCGTACCCTTTGTTTTTGTCAGCTAAAATGCCATAAACCGAACTTAATAAGCCAAAAACTCCTGCGGTTAATTGTATCTGGGGCAGATAAACTTCTAGCAGCCTGGGAAGAGCAACCCAGGGCTGCCAATAAAGAATTAATAAGGCGCTCACCACCATCAACCAAAAAATTAAGCGACACATTAGGTTGACCTTAATATAGGTATTACTTAATGGTGTAAAGGACTGAGAGTTTATCTGAGGAAGTTCTTCAGGTGTTATGGGGTGATTGCTAAATTCATCTTTTGACATAGTTTAGATTCTTATTTTTGTTATGTCGTAAAGTTATCAGTAATTTACTTGATGTTCTAGTTCTGAGGATATAAAAAAAGCGGCTAAGAAGCCGCTTTTTATCAGGGAGTATTAAAAAATATGATTAATTTTCTTCGCGAACCTGAATATCGTTTTCGATGTCTTTAACACCTTTTACGGTAGCCGCTAGATTCTCTGCTGTGTCGATATCGGCATCGCTTTCAACGAAACCTGACAACTGAACAATTCCGTTGTTCGTTTCTACATTGATATCCATGCTGCTCAGATTGTCGTCTTCGAATATAACTGCTTTGACTTTAGTGGTGATGACAGCATCATCAACATATTCACCCGCGTCTTCAGCCTTTTGCTCAGTGTAGCTTTTTGCTTCCTGAGCTTTTTCTTTAGTTTCTTGCATCGCGTTTTCAGTTTTATCTTCAGCTTCCTGCATAGCGCTTTCAGCTTTCGACTCTGCTTTTTCTGTTTCAGCATCACTGCAACCCGAAAGTGTCAGCATTGAAATTGCGATTAAACTTGCTGGTAGTGCCATTTTAAAGTTCTTCATGGGTAACCTCCTGTTATTAAAAATTATTACCACGCTCACTATAACTGGAACTGCGTGAGTTTACGGTTATCTTTACAGATGTTTTGCAAAAGTGCTGGCACTTTGTACGCCAGCAATAAGTCTTAATACTTTAATAACTCTATCTGTGGCAGATTTTTTCCCACCGGAAGACTTTGTCTGCTTTTTCGGCCGATTTGTCATTTCTCCGATAAAGAAACCTGCACCTGCGGCAACGCAAAGAGCCGTGGGAGAGGCTAGTTTGTCATGAGTTGTCGAAATAACGCTTTGTGAACGAACCTTAACAGCTAATTTGCGAAGCTGAAGGTCTTTTTGCGTTTGCGCTATTTGATAATCAAGGTCTGATGCCATAAGCCCTCCACTTAGAGACTGCTACTGGTTTCTGCAAACAGTAGGTCGCGACTTCTTCGTTTTATATATCTGACAATATAAAAAGCCGCTGCCAAATGAGCGACGGCAACAATGACTAATGCTGTTGTTAAAGACATTACACTACTATTTACAATCGCTATTACAGCAGCTGTAACTAAAACAGCCCACGCCGTAAAAGCTAAGCAAGCGGCCAGCACAGCGAAGGCGACCATACGCACAAAACTCTCCCCAGCTCTGCGGGTTTCCATACCCGCGAGCTGGAGTTGTGTTTTTACAACGCCGCGAACTTCACTCTCCAGTGCTTGAACTTGCTCAAGCAAACTTTCTGTTTCGTTCGCTTCAGGTTGCTTATGAGCGGTCACTGAACAACCTACTCAGTAAATAACCACTTGCAGCCGCAATACCTAAAGATTTAATCGGGTTATCTTTAACGTAATCAGTTGCAGTCGAAAGCCATTTTTCCTGAGTTTCTTTAAGATTATGTCCTTTTTCACCCAGGTTGTCAGATGCATGTTTCGCTGCGTCTGCCACTTTATCGATGGTGTCGTGAGCTTTATTTGCTGACTTGTTTACCGCGTCTTCTGCTTTTGCTTGATTGTTACTCATAATACCCTCGGTTTTTATTGAATGTACCTATTAAGGAAAGACGCAAATTCGGATATACGCAAATTTTTTACACTGCTTTACAAACTGTAAAGATGAATACTTTTCGGTATTCGATGGGAATAAACTAAAAAGCCCCTAAAAAAATCAGTGTTATTCTTGTTATTGATTGGGATCAATATCGTCATTGTCAAGTTTGAATAAACTGAAATCAAGAATTCAAACAGGGGAATAACCATGAGTTTATGGCAAGAGTTTTTTAAAGATCCGGTCATCTTTTTTTCTTTTACAGGCTTAGCGATTGTTATTGGAATGTGTGTTTTTTACGCTATTTTCTTTTACTTAAAAATGGTTAAATCAGAGAATAAACGTAAGTAGCGCTAAAAGAGGAACTATGAAGTATATTTTTCAGGTTCGTATCAAAGAAGGTCATACGGCAGAGGAGTATGCAGAGGCTTGGGTAAAAGCCAGTGAAATAATCCAGCAAGCACCAGGAGCCCGAGGTACGGAGTTACACCGCAAAATCGGTGATGACAAAACGTTAATAGCCATAGCGTCGTGGGACAGCAAGGAAAAACGCGACGCTATGGAAGGGCAGCATAACTCCGAAGTGGCTAAGATTATTCGCAGTGCTGCCCCATTTTGTGAAATAACACCTTTAGGTGAATTCAGAGATCCTGAATGGGTGGTGTTGCCGCCGGAAGGTTAGATTTTAGTTAGCCAACTGTGTTTATCTTCCGCCTTACCCCACTGAATATCGTTCAGCGCTTTGCGTAATTTCAGTGTGGTAGCGCCTGATTTCCCACTACCGACAGAAAATTCTTTTCCGTTATGAATCAAAGTACCAACTGGCGCAAGTACCGCTGCCGTGCCAGACAAAGCGGCTTCGCAATCAGGTTTTGAAGCACGCTCCAGTAGTTCATCTACGCTAAGCTGTCGTTCAGATACAGTCATTCCCATATCACGCGCAATGGTGAGAATAGAGTCTCGGGTTACGCCATGCAGAAAGCTACTGTCCAGTGCTTTGGTGATAATTTCGTTGCCGTCAATAAGCAAAAAGTTGGCGGCTCCAGTTTCCTGTACGTCGCCATTAGGGCAGAACAGAACTTGATCTGCATTCACGGATTCCCGTGCCTGAAGAATGGGTTGTAACGCACTGGCGTAGTTGCCGCCGCTTTTAACCATACCCATATGAGCCGCGCAACGTGAACCGTCTTCCTCGAGCAATAAGCGTAAGGTTTTATCGCCGCCGGAAAAATAATCACCGACAGGCGATAGCAATACATAGAGCATTGATGAACTGGTTGGCGAGGCTGCCTTGCCAATAGCCGCTTCGGTACCAATGTGAGTAGGGCGTATATACATTGACCCCGGTGGTTTTGGAACTTCGTCGCTGAAGTGTTTCACTACATCTGTAATCATTTTTTGCAGCAAGCCAGCATCAAATGCCGGTAAGGAAAGCAAACGGCTGCTTTGCTGCATGCGCTCAATGTTGCGGTTCATACGAAATAGATTGATGGAGCCATCGTCATGGCGAAACGCCTTTAATCCTTCAAAGCAAGTGCTGGCGTAATGCAGAACATGAGCTCCGGGGTGTAACTGTATTGCGTCAGAAGAGACTAATTCAGGTTTATTCCAGTCTGAATTCTCGAAAGTTGCCATCGTCATTTGTGGCATAAATACGGTGCCAAAGGCTGCCATAGGGTTGTCCTGATCTAGAAAATAATGCGCAGTAATATACCATAATTTTTAACATTCGGATGACTCTGGCGGTTTGCTTCTTTCGCATCATGCTCTTACATTGAGGAACTGTGATAAAGAGGCAACGGGTATGTGATAAATGAATAAGACATTAAAAATAACTCTGGCCAGCATGTTGCTGGCAACTGGGTACACTCAGGCGGAAGAAACTGAAACAACCTTAAATGCTTACGCCGCTGGTTATACTGCGGGTTTTACCTGTAGTGCCGTACTTAACGCTAACAAGTCTATGGCGCAAGTTCGGGAGCATGAACTTAGTGGAATTTATTCTTTAATTGCTGAGCGCGTAAAGGGTATGACCCCCGAAGTTAATAAAGAAAATAACTGGGTCAGGGTACCTTATGATGAAGGGCGTAGGGAGCGAATTTCAGTTTGGCGATCAAAACTTGGCTGCGTCGATTTACCGGTAGGAGCTACCGTTGATGATGCTAAATTTCTTGCTGATCCTTTTCGCGGGGATAAAGCAGCGAATAAGGACAGTGGAGCTCCCTGGGGGAAACGCGCAGAGGTTAATGCAACAAGTGATAATGCTCAGTTAGAATCCGTACTAAAGCAGGCCTTTACCAAGAAGTATGGCTCTGGCTCGCGTACCTCGGCAGTATTAATTGTGACGCCGGATGAAATTATTGCTGAGCGTTATCTTGAAGGCTTTAGCCCTGAGACGGCACAGCGTACCTGGTCCGTTGCAAAAAGCATAGGTGCCAGCGTTATTGGTGCGGCTATTCAGCAAAATAAAATAGAGCTGGATGCTCCTGCCGGTATTTCTAACTGGTCACATCCGCTTGACCCGCGAGGACACATTACCTTAGAAAACCTATTGCATATGGCGTCTGGTTTAGACAGTAATAAAGCGGGGAATCGCACCGATCGGGTGTATATGGGCGGTGGACTTGTAAGTGACACGGCAACAGAAACGGCACTTGAAGTGGCTCCCGGCAGTCGCTGGAAGTACGCAAATAACGACACTATGCTGGCGTTAAGGGCGCTGCATGAACGTTTTGATACAACTGAAGAGTATTTAAAATTTCCGTATAAAGCTTTGCTGGAAAAGATAGGAATGCAGCATACTTTTGTCGAAACCGATTGGCGTGGAGACTTTATTTTATCGTCTCAGGTGTGGACGACGTCTCGTGACTTAGCTCGTTTGGGTGTTTTGCACTTACAGGAAGGGCAATGGCAGGGAGAACAAATTTTACCGGAAGGCTGGTTGGATTATATTAGTATGCCAGCACCGGCTCAGCCACCGGAAGATGCTCCGGGCTACGGTGCGCAGTGGTGGCTTTATAACGAGCGCTTTCCAGAACTACCTGACGATACTATTGCTGCCCGTGGAAACCGGGGGCAATTCTTGGTCGTTATTCCTTCAAAGAATTTAGTGGTGGTTCGTCGTGGTTATGACATTGCTGGTGAACAAGGATTTAACGAGCATGACTTTGTGCGGGATGTACTAAAAGCTCTATAAAAATCCCCTCAGAGTAAGCCGAACAGTGATAGACTGTTGCCACCATACGGACGTATACAGAGACTCTATTATGAACGAAGAACAGCAAGTAACTCAAAGCAAACATACCCAACAATACAGCGCTGACGGTAAAAATGTAGAGATAGATATTTACCGTACCGAGGACAGCGGCTGGATTCTGGAAATTGTTGATGAAAATAATAATTCAACGCTTTGGGAAGATGCGTTTGAGAACGAAGATGATGCGCTTGCTGAAGCCCTCGACGCTTTGAAAGAAGAAGGTATAGATAATTTTATTCAGCCTGCTGAGTGATGTGGGTAAAATCGTTTAATTTTTTTGGTAATAAAGAGAAAAATGATTCAGATATCACAACGAGTTGAGTTAGCAGATAGCGAAATTGAATGGCAGTTTATCCGTTCCAGTGGAGCGGGTGGGCAAAACGTGAATAAAGTAGCAACTGCGGCTCAACTCATTTTTGATATTCAGGCCTCTTCACTTCCCGACTTTTATAAAAGCCGATTACTGAAAAAATCTGATCACCGCATTACTCAAAGCGGAAAGGTGATTATTAAGTCTCAGGAAACTCGCAGTCAGGCACGTAATAGAGAGCTGGCACTTGAACAACTAATTGATTTAATCCGCAGTGCATCTCAGGTTCAGAAAAAACGCATTCCGACGAAACCCAGCCGCTCGGCTAAAGAAAGACGGCTAACCACTAAAAAGCAGCAGGGACAGAAAAAAGCACTTCGAAAAAAAGACTTCTAACCGTCGAAGTTCTGCAAAGAGCCGGAGCAGTTTATTCTGGCGCACTCAAGTATCAGCTGTTTAAGCTCGCACTGACTGCAGTAATCACTGCAACGAATATCACTGGCCACTAACTTTTGCTCAAGCAGCAGTTTTTTAAGTTGCTCTTTACTCATTGAAAGTTGCAAGCGTTCAGGTTTGTTCATGCGCATAACCGGATTCCTCTAATTGTTGCATACAGTGCCCCAGGCAACGAGAATGCTGACAACCGGTAATTAGGAGTTGATAGCAGTAACGACATATCTCTTCTAGCGGCTGAGTTTTAGCCTGATTAAGCCATGATGTTAGTTGCTCAACACTCTCTTGTTGAAACTCATACGCCTGTAGCTTTTGCTGGCAGCGAATATGGGTAGCAATTAACAAAATAGAACAGGTTGTAAAGCTTTGGATGGCATTACCCACCAGTACAGGTTCACTGAAGGCCCGTTTTGCTGAGTCGCGTGCCTGACTGAGAAATGTCGTTGCAGCGCGATAATCTTTTTGGTTGAGCAGTGAGCTCGCTATTTTTAGCTTTTCCTGAGAGTTAAAGTACTCTTGATAGGCGTTAGTCATTATGCATCCTTTATTCTGGCTTTGATTAAACAAGCTAACGCAAATGATAATAGTTCGCAATAAGTTATTTGTAAACGATCGTAATTGCAAAATAAAACGTATAGATAGCCGACAAAAATAAACTGGAGCTTTAATGAAAACCTACAAACAGCAAGATTTAGCGAAAATGAATGACCGCGATCGCGCACGTTTTGTGAATTGTTTATCCGGGTTTAAAAGTGCCAATGTCATTGGTACCCGAGACCGGCATCAGCAAAATAATTTAGCCATGATAAGTTCTGTTGTTCATCTGGGAAGTAACCCACCTCTGTTAGGGTTTGTTATGCGCCCTCAGTCAGTAACCCGACACACCTGGGAAAACATTGAAGAGAGTGGTGTTTATACGATTAATCAAGTTAACGAAAATTTTTTTCGCCAAGCACATCAGACCTCAGCACGGTATCCCAGAGAAACATCAGAGTTTGAAGCTTGTGGCCTGACGCCCGAATTTGTCGACGGTTTTCATGCGCCGTATGTGGCCGAAAGTTCGCTCAGAATAGGTATGCAGCAGGTTGAAATTATTCCGATACAACATAACGACACTGCATTAATTGTTGGGGAAGTTCGTTGGGTTGAAGTTAAAGAAGAGGCGGTGAAAAGCGATGGTTTCATTGATATAGAATCGCTCGGCACAATGACAATTTCAGGCCTTGATGGGTATCATCGCACTCAGCGGGCTGCGCGTTTGTCTTATGCGAAACCCGATGAGGAGCTTAGTGAATTAGATGCAGAAGGCGAGCCTAAAGACTAACTATGTTGGGTGTTCTGCGACTGTGCTTTTTAGTAACCCAAAAGAGTAGCAGACCGGCCAGCGACAGCGCGCACCCAACCCAGCCGGTTCCCTGCCAACTAAGTGGAGAAATAATAGCAAGACCACCCAGCCAGGCACCTAAGGCGTTAGCCGCATTAAAAGCGGAGTGGTTTAACGATGCTGCTAAAGTCTGGGCTTCTCCGGCAACGTCCATTAAACGTACCTGCAGAGCCGGAACCAGCGCGGCGGAACTACCAAGTAATAACACCATAGGCATCACCGTCCAGAGACTCTGCAGTGTTAAGGGAAAAATTGCCAGCACAATTGCCGACCATACCAGAGAACCGCCAATGGTTAATTTCAGATTTCTGTCGGCAGCCCAGCCGCCGACCAAACTACCCGCCAAGGATCCCAGTCCGTAGATAAATAAAGCAACAGGTATCCAGTGAGAATCCAAGCCGGTGGCGTTTATTAGTGTTGGAGCTATGTAGCTCAGTACCGCAAACATGCCGCCGAAGCCAATGGCCCCTATGGCTAAAGTCAGCCAGACTTGAGGGTTTTGTAATGCCTGCATCTCTCCACGGGCAGAAGTTTTCTTTTCATTCGGGTGTTTGGGTACCACAATGAAAATCATGACAAAGGCCAGTAAGCCTAGAGCTCCCACGGTATGATATACGGTGCGCCAGTCAATAAGCTGCCCTAACCAGGTGGCTAAAGGGTTTCCGACCAGGATAGCTACCGTGAGTCCCATCATCACCATAGTTACTGCCATACCACGTTGATTTTTACGAACCATATCGGCCGCAACCAAACAGGCAATCCCGAAATAAGCACCGTGAGGCAGGCCAGTTAAGAAACGTAACACCTGAAGTAATGTGTAATTGTCTGCTGAGGCACTGGCGAAGTTGCCCAGAGAAAATGCCAGCATTAGTGCCAGTAACATAGGTTTGCGTGGCAGCCTGGCAAATAAAATGGTAATAAGCGGAGCTCCGATAACCACACCAAGCGCATAAAGACTGATTAAGTGGCCTGTTTCCCGGGTGTCGGTATTAAAGTCTGCAGCGACGTCGGGCAGCAGCCCCATAATGACAAACTCACCAATACCAATGGCAAAGCTTCCAATTGCCATTGCAAAAATGGCCAGTAGAACTTGTATTTTTGAGAACTGCATAGGGCGGATTTACTTCCTGTCGTAACGAAGGCCTGTTCGGAGTGCGCAGTTTAGCGAATGCTACAACTATTGCAATCTATGTCACTTTACTGTACAAATAAACAGTATATTTACACATCAGCAAAGGACCATACCATGGCTGTAGTAACCCAATATGTAGTTATTCGCGACGGAGCCGAGAAAATGACCTTCACTTCAAAAGCCGAAGCCGATGCGCACGATAAAATTCTGGATATGGCAGAAGCCCTGAACCCATTAATTAAAAGTAGCGAACTGTTCACTGATGAGCAACAACTCGAGGATATGGCTCTGTTTTTAGCGAAAGAGCGTGAAAATATACTCATTGCTTTAGGGGCTAAAAAGCCTAAAAAACCTAAGACTGAAAAAGCATCGACAGAAAAAGTGGAAGCGTCCAAGCCTGCGGATAAGGAATCGACCAAAGCGGCTTAGCTACCGGTATTTCATTTGGTGCCGGCAAAGACTTTGCTAATATAGCAGCCTTGTTTTAAGTGAATAGGATTAAAATATGACGCAACAAACGATTTACCATATCGGAACACCGGGCACCCCATGGGGAGCGACAGAAAAAGCTCAGTGGCTGGCCGAGCAAACGAAAAAGCGCTCTTACTTCGATGATGTGGTTAGTAAGATTGAAACCTTTAAAAGCGATTTCGATGTAGACCAATATGGTGAACTTGCGTACGACAGCGGTACTTATCCTTTATTTGTGGTCAGAACAAAAAACTGGGATGACTCGAAGCCAACGGTTTTGGTTACCGGCGGAGTACATGGGTATGAAACCAGTGGTGTCCATGGTGCGTTGCGCTTTATTGAAACCAAAGCGAAAGATTACCAGCCACACTTCAATGTGGTGGTAGCGCCATGTTTGAGTCCCTGGGGCTATGAAACCATCAACCGTTGGAATCCGGCGGCCATTGATCCTAATCGCTCTTTTGTCGCTGATTCTCCTGCCGGGGAATGCGCGCACATTATGAATTATGTTGCTGGCTTAGGCGTAGATATTCTGGCCCACATAGATTTACACGAAACAACGGATACGGATAACAGCGAGTTTCGTCCGGCCAAAGCGGCGATGGATGGAAAAGTGAATACGAACTGGAATATTCCGGATGGGTTCTATTTGGTTGGAAATTCAGAAAAGCCTTATCCTGAGTTTCAGAAGGCGGTGTTAGATTCGGTGGAAGAGGTCACTCATATTGCCGATGCCGACGACGAAAATAAACTGATAGGCGAGGATATTGCTCAGCGTGGCGTTATTTTATTGCCAACGGCGAAAATGGGTTTGTGCATTAGCTTTAGCAAAGCAGAGTATGCGACGACTACAGAAGTGTATCCCGACAGCCCGAAAGCAACGCCTGAACAGTGTATTCAAGCACAAGTTGCTGCGGTAACCGGAGGACTGGACTTCTTAAAGTAAAGTCCGGTCCTACAGGTCTGCGGTAGAATTAACGTCGTGTGTCCGGGCGCTTCTGGCGAGGCGCACGACGAGAGTTTTGAGGACGCCCCGTACGAGGCTTCTGAATCGGCTCCGGCTTTATGCTGGGGTCTGGTTCAAAACCCGGAATAACTTCCCTGGGTATCTCATTTTTAGTTAGCTTTTCTATATCGCGCAGCAATTTATGCTCATCAACACAGACTAAAGACGCCGCTTCACCTTCACTTCCTGCACGACCTGTACGGCCAATACGGTGTACATAGTCTTCAGCGACCTGAGGCAGTTCAAAGTTAATAACGTGTGGCAATTCATCAATATCAATACCGCGTGCAGCGATATCCGTTGCAACCAATACTCGTAATTTACCGGCTTTAAACTGTGCTAAAGCCTTGGTTCTTGCGCCCTGACTTTTGTTACCGTGGATTGCCATAGCGGGGAGGCCATCATCAGTTAACTGTGTTGCCAGTCTGTTAGCACCATGCTTGGTACGCGTAAAGACCAGCACTTGTCGCCAGTTACGGCTGCCAATTAAGTAACTGAGTAGCTCTCTTTTACGTTTTTTATCCACCGGATAAACACGTTGCTCAATGGTATCGGCTGCGGCATTTTGGCGTGCTACTTCAATCAGCTTGGGTTGCTGCATAAACTGCTGAGACAGTGCCTTAATTTCACTAGAAAAAGTCGCTGAAAACAGCAGTGTCTGGCGTTTTTCAGGAATGAGCTTCATGACCTTTTTAATGTCATGAATAAATCCCATATCCAGCATGCGGTCAGCTTCGTCCAGAATCAGTACGTCAATTTTACTTAAATCAACGGTTCCCTGACGACTGTGATCCAGCAAACGGCCGGGTGTTGCAACAAGAATATCAACACCACGACGCAAGGCACTAATTTGTGGGTTAATACCAACACCACCAAAAATCACCAGGGACTTAAGACCGGTATATTTTGCATAGGTATTCAAATTGTCTTCAACCTGTGCTGCCAGCTCTCTGGTTGGCGTAAGAATTAACGCCTTAATAACAGGCTTTCCGTCGGTCTTTGTCTGCGACAATTTGTGCAGCAAAGGTAGCGTAAAACCAGCTGTCTTACCGGTACCCGTTTGCGCGGCGGCTAATAAGTCGTGGCCGGCCATAACGGTCGGAATGGCTTGCTGTTGAATTGGTGTTGGGGTGGTGTAACCGCATTCAGTAACGGCTCGTAAAATATCGTCGCTCAATCCGAGTGACTGGAATGAGGATGGGTTTTGTTCTGTGGACATGAAGCTCCGGGAATTATGATAGTAGATACCGCGCTAATGAGCGGCTTTTCGACATTGTATCACAAACGAGACTAAACCTTTATTTAGAAAAGTACCCTGAAACTGAAGTTTTTCTTGATCCGCTGAAAAAGCGGGCGCATCATTTCCGCAAAATGTCATTTCGCAGTAGGGCGTTTCATTGTCATTCATGAAATCAGGTAAGGCTCGTTCCCGTTGGCTTATTATCGCCGTTGTGGCCTGGTTTGGGCTGGTGCTTCTGGGTATCAGTTATTTACTGGAACAGCGGCTGGTCTGGTTTGATGAAAAAGGTGAATTACTGGAGCTCAGCAATAACGAAAAGCTGGAACCTCAGTTAGTGGCTGAGCTCACGCGTCTTGGTTATTCCGTTGCTGGCAGCGTTTTTCATATTACCTCCGGGGACTGTTCTTGTAACTGGCGCTCATCCGGGCATATGGCCAGCGTAAAAAGAAAGGTAGCGGAATCTGAAGGAGAAAACCGGGTTGTTGATATCGATCAATATCCAACCTTAAAGCGCTTCGTTCCTGCAACTCCAGCGATTATCATGTTCAATAAATCATCAAAGCTGATTTACATTGGCCCATATGCCGATGGTGCTTTTTGTACTACTGATAGTAGCTTTGTAGAAGAGCTGATACCTTCCGTTTCGGGGGAATCAGCGGCTCCTAAATGGGTTAATACCGTTGCAAAAGGGTGTTATTGCAAAGTTTAATGCGGCAGAACAGTGGAGCCACATAATGATGGAAGTAAAACAAACCTTTATTGAGTTCCTTGAAGTGATACCGGACGGTGCAATAGTTATTAATTCTCAGGGACTCATTGTTGGTGTTAACCAGGCTGCCGCGGCAATGTTTCGCTATTCCTCGTCATCTATGCTTGAACTGCATCTTAATGAACTGTTACCTGAAGGTATGCGTGAAAAGCATGATCAGCACTTAGAAAAGTTTTTTAAGTACCCGGGCAGGCGCTCTATGGGGAATGGCTTGATTTTCCCCGCAATTCGTCGGGATGGTTCAACTTTTTATGCCGATATTATGCTGAATCAGCTGGATATCGAAGAGCAGTTGTACGGCATAGCAATAGTGCGGGATTACACTCTGCAGAAAAAATCGGAAGATAAAATCCGTCTCGAACTGGAATTTGAGAAACGTCAGGCTCTTACCGACCACTTAACCGGAATAATGAACCGACGTGCCTTTACCGCACAGTTACAAGATGAAATAAACCAACTGGAAACCCATGGTACGCCCTTTGCTGTGAGTTTTATCGATTTGGATGACTTTAAAGAAATAAACGATGAACATGGACATCACTTCGGCGACCTGGTTTTGCAAAAGATAGCCGATTTAATTCGTTTGCACAGTCGACATACCGATTATGTTGCCCGTATTGGAGGTGACGAGTTTGCTACCATTCACCCTATGATTTCCGCTGAAGACGCCAGACTTATGATGCACCGTTTACGTTGCCAGTTAGTGAGTGGAATAGGGCATGCCGAGTTACCTGTCACCTTGTCTATCGGCCTTTGTCAATGCGATAAGCCCTCAGAGCATTACACCATTGAAGGCATTATGGCCCGGGCAGACAAAGCTATGTATCAGGCAAAGAGCGAAGGTAAAAACGCGGTCGTGCTGACAAGTTAAGTGTAATGAAGCGTAATTAAGTTTGATTGTCGCTTAAGGTCTGCTCTAAAGTGGTTCAGGGCTTTTAAGGAGAGACCATGGCAATCTTCACTTCCTATCTACGAATTATTCTGCTGATTTCGGGTGTACTCGCCGGAATACAGTTGCCCGGCTTTGTTGATCAGTACGGTAAAAGTTTGCAGGCTCATATGATTGAGTCAGAGCGCAGCCTGAACGAGTTTCGTGATGAAGCCGAAAAATTTTTCGACGGTAGTATTGAGGAACTTATTGCTCACTATCAGGCCAGTGACGACAGAGTGTTTCAGGAAGGCGGGCAAAGCATCAGTGCCATTTACCAGCGTAATCAACTGCTGGAAAAAGCCTTTCGTAGTTTCAGTAAAAATGCCTGGAGTGCTTATCAACAGGCATTTTTTACCCCAGTTGAGGACATTCAGCGCGAGGTTCGCAGCAGCTTTTCTTATACTGTAAAACTCAACCCCGGCGCTATTTTGTTTGGTTTAGTTTCAGGCTTGTTGCTGTCTGTACTTGGCGAACTTATTGTGCGTTTGCTGGCGAGGCTCTTTCGACAATCGCAGCACAATTAAGCCCTGTGGGTAATGTGCCATAGTTGAGTCCGGTACTTGCTGCTAAACGGCTGGCACAAAAGGCATCGGCAACGTCCGTACCGGCGTGTTGAACTAATAAAGCGGCTTGTAACCCAACGGCCATGTTGTCCGTTATACTGCGTGCACGATACTGAAGCATATTTCTGTCCGTAAACTCACTTTTCAACCGCATAATAAACTGGTCGAGTCGTTTATCTGCACCTTGTGCCCGTTGCAGTTCAGCAAAATAGACATCGAGAACTTCTGGTTGTTTTTCTATTGCTCTGAGAACATCCAGACATTGAATATTACCGCTGCCTTCCCATATGGCGTTGACCGGCGACTCTCGGAATAATCTCGGCATAATGTGGTTTTCCATAACACCGCTACCGCCAATCACTTCCATAGCTTCATAAGCATGATTCGGTGTGCGTTTACAAATCCAGTATTTGCCTATGGGTGTGGCAATTCGGGACAACAGCTTTTCATGCTCGTCGTCCTGGTTATCCATTGCCCGTGCTATGCGCATCATGTAAGTCATGGCGGCTTCGCTTTCAATGGCTAAGTCCGCCAGCAAATTTTGCATTAGCGGTTGTTCACTTAATTTAGTGCCAAAAGCTTCGCGGTGGCTGGCGTGGTGAATGGCCTGAACCACGGCTTGCCGCATGCCGGAAGAGGAGCCAATCATGCAGTCGTAGCGGGTAGTTGCCACCATTTCTATAATAGTACGAACGCCTTTACCTTCTTGACCTACCATCCAGCCCAGTGCACCCCTTAACTCAGTTTCGCTGGAGGCATTGGCCGCGTTCCCCATTTTTTGTTTCAGCTGTTGAATCTGAATTGGGTTCTTTGAACCGTCTGGACGCCAACGTGGTACCAGAAAGCAGGATAACCCGCTGGCTGTCTGAGCAAGCACCAGAAAAGCATCGCACATTGGTGCTGACACAAACCATTTGTGACCAACCAGTTCGTAAGCCTGGCCTGAACCTTCTTGGTCTATTGGGTAAGCGCGAGTGCTGTTCAGACGCACATCCGAGCCACCTTGTTTTTCGGTCATTGCCATACCAATGGTCACGGCACTTTTTTCGGTATGGGGGATGTTCCTGGGGTCGTAATGCCTGGCGGTAATTTTTGGCCCCCACTCTTTGAACAAATCGGGTTGGTGTCTTAGTGCGGGGATAGAGGCAAAGGTCATGGTAATAGGGCAGCCATGAGACGCTTCGACCTGAGTATGCAGATAGTATTTTGCTGCCCGTGCAACATGAGCTCCTAGTTTTGGCTCGCTCCAGGGGCTTGCGTGTAAGCCGTGTTCGATAGCTGTCGACATAAGCTGGTGATAGCTCGGGTGAAAATCGATGAGATCGATACGATGTCCGTAACGGTCATGGGTTCTCAGTTCAGGCTGGTACTTGTTTGCCTGAAACCCCTGTTCGATGCTTTCAGCCTTGCCAGCCAGTTCGCCAAAGGCAATAAGATCGGAATAAGCCCAACTGGCACCTTCGCGCTCAACGGCTTTTCGTAGTGCTTTATCAGCCAGATAAAGATTATAGTTTTCCAGCGCCGGTGGCTGATTCTCAACCTGGTGGGTGCTGGCCATAAACTGATCGGCTCGGGGATATTTATGAGTCATGTTCTTACTCCTTATCTTAATTGAGTGAAGCAAGATTATTTATGATCGTCAATGCACGAATAGTTGTCTTTCGTCTATTTTTCTACGACAGTGAAGTGAGATACTTTGTTGTCGGCTTAAATAAGGACATGCAATGAGAGTTGTATTTTTAGGTGGAGCGGAAACGGTCACCGGTTCCAAATATTTAGTTGAAACAGAATCTACCCGAATTCTAGTAGACTGCGGCCTTTTTCAGGGCTACAAGTGGTTACGGCGACGTAATTGGCAGCCTTTGCCAATGGGGATTAATCAGGTGGACGGTGTCGTATTAACCCATGCTCATCTTGATCATTCGGGGTTTGTTCCTGTGCTATATAAAGAAGGTTTCCGAGGGCCTGTTTTCGCACATCATGCAACATCTGGTTTGTGCGATATTCTGTGGGCAGATAGCGGAAGAATTCAGGAAGAAGACGCGAAATACCTCGGCAAACATAAGCTAAGCCGTCATGAAAAACCAGAACCTTTGTACGATGAGGCAACGGCAAAGTCAGCTATACGGCTGCTTCAGGGCGTTGAGTTTCATCAGCAATTTGAAATTGGCGATATTAAAGTGACTTTGCAGCCAGCCGGTCATATTCTGGGGGCTTCAAGCATCATTATTGAAGCCGAAGGTAAGCGTGTTGGCTTTTCCGGTGATATCGGGCGTCCGCAGGATATTATGATGTATCCACCTGAACCGCTACCGGATTTGGACTTGCTACTGCTTGAGTCAACATACGGCAATCGACTTCATGCTAAAACCGAAAATGCGGAAGAGCAGTTGGAAGAAGTCGTTAATGAGACGGCTCAATCCGGCGGTGTGTTATTAATTCCGAGCTTTTCAGTCGGCAGAGCACAATTGCTGCAATATCTGTTAGTAAAATTGATGGATGAGGGGCGGGTACCTAAGCAACCTATTTATTTGGATTCTCCCATGGCTATTAACGTTTCAGGGCTTTACCTGCGCTTTCATAGCCTTCACAAACTGACGGACTCAGACTGCTCCCGAACCTTTGCAAGAGTCGAGTACACGCGTTCTGTCGATGAATCAAAAGCTATTGCTTCTCAGTCGGGGCCTCATATTATTATTGCGGGCAGCGGTATGGCGACAGGCGGGCGAATTCTGCATCACTTTAAACGCTGGTTGAGTGATCATCGCGCGACGGTGTTATTCAGTGGGCATCAGGCAGGGGGGACTCGTGGTGCCAAAATGCTGCAGGGAGTGGAGTCGATAAAACTGCATGGCCAATGGTTACCGGTAAAAGCTCGAATCCGTTCTTTAGAAGGGCTGTCAGGGCATGCTGACTACCAAGAAATTGCTGATTGGTTAGAGCAGTCCAGTTTAAAACCAAACACACCAATTCAATTGGTACATGGTGAGTTAGATGCATTGGAAACTTTCCGTGACTATTTAATGCAGAACACCACTTATAATGTCGATGTTGCTGATTACCAAGGGGTATATCACCTCTAACAGAGTCTGGTAAACTACTCTTACTTAGGTGTACCAGATTAATAAGGAAGTCGTATGAAGTTTTTGAAAGCTGTTTTCTGTGGTAGTACGCTTTTATTTGTCAGTGTGTTTGCCCAGGCGCAGGACAGTGGTTACTACGGCGCAGCATCTTTAGCTCAGTTGAATGTTGATACCGAGCTTGAGGGCGCCCCGTCATTTACCCCTCATACGATGAACCTGATGCTGGGTTATCGTTACAGCAACAGCCTTTCGGCAGAAGCACGCTACGGTTTTGGCGTACACAGCAGCAGTGATAAAGGCACCAAGTTTGAAACCGATTACACGGCCAGCATTTTAGCTAAGCCTCGTTTGTATTTGTCACCCGACGTCGCTTTGTATCTTACCGGTGGTTTTTCGCGGGGAAAATTTACGGTAGGTGGTCAAAACACAACACTTAACAGTATCAGTTACGGCGGCGGAGTTCAGTATGATCATAACCCCAGAACAACTTACTTTATTGACTGGATAAAATTGATTGATAAAGACGAATACACAATTAATGCGTTAAATATAGGCGTAACCTATCGATTTTGATCAAACTATCTGTGGTAACAGGCTGTCATTATTGAGGCGGATTCGGTACATTACAAAAAAGTAACATCTAATTTGTTGACCTTGACTGAGCAGGCATTAATGCGTAACCCTTTTTTATTAAAGCAGTATATAAATACGTTAGAGTCTGCTGCAATATGTGCGCGCTTGTCGCCGGACGGTAATATTCGCTGGATGAGTGAGTCGCTGCATAAACTGTTAGGAGTTCACTATCTAAAACGCACAACCGCATTTTCTGAATTTCTCCACATTGACAGTAGCAACGATGTGACTGGTGAGATAAACGAAGCCGCCGCTAATGGTGAAGTCTGGAATGGCCGACTTTGTCTGATAAGTACCAACCGCAGGCGCTGGTGTCGCTGTATTGCAATTCCCTTATATGAAACTGATGGCCTTTTAACTGAGCAAATATTGTTGTTTCAGGATATCTCACGAGAGATTCATCTTGATGAATTGCTACAGGAAGCGCGCTTTGATCAGGTAACCGCTCTGCCTACCCGAATTGACTTGCTCAAAGACCTTAAGCAGGTAGGGGCTCAATGTCTTGCCGTACTGGATATCCGTAAATTTCGAAGTTACGCCGATTTCTATGGTTTAGAATTTGGTGATGCATTACTGCGTGAATTTAGTGACTGGGCTTCGGCGTTTTTGAGAACTAAACACATCAATATTTACCGTTTGCATGGCGATAAATTTGCGTTAATTCCAGATTTCAGAATGATCCCCAGTTTATTTGAGAGACAATTGCTTAGCTTTTATAAGGCGTTGTCGTTACACAAACTCAAAGTAGAAAGTAGTGATGTCACTCTGGATGTCGCGATAGGCATGGGTGTTGGGCGTAAAAAGCAGTTACAGCTTGCGGAAAGCGCTTTGTCGAAAGCGAAAGCCATTTACTCTGGCTACAAAGTGGAAGTGGTTTATGAACGTGAGCTGCTGGACGAGAATAAAGTGAACTGGCTTCCTAAAATTCAGTCAGCGCTGGTTGATCATCGTTTTGTCAATTACTACCAGCCTATTCAAAGTACCAACAAAAATCAGCCCAGCTATTACGAGGCGCTAGTCCGGTTAAGAGATAACAATAAGGATTTAGTGCCGGGGCTGTTTTTAGATGAAGCAAAGACAACACGTTATTACTGCGAAATTACCCGCTCCGTTATTGAACAGGCGGTACTAACGTCCGAGCAATACCAGGTCGCAATATCCGTGAATGTCTCCATTGAAGATATCTTGAATGAAGAGACAGTCAGTTTTATTCATTATGTGCTGTCAGAGCATAAAAAAGCGCAGCTTATTTTTGAAATTACGGAAACCGAATCGACCGAAGATTTTACCAAGGTTCAGGCTTTTGCCAGAGATGTCAGACGGTTAGGCGGACAAATTGCGATAGATGATTTCGGTGTCGGTTATTCAAACTTCTCGCGCCTGATAAGTCTTCGCCCGGACTATTTGAAGATTGATGGCAGCATAGTTCAGAACGTATTACATGACCCGACAAGTGCCAGTATTCTGAATGGCCTGATCAGTATCTGTAAGGAGTTACATATTCCTATCGTGGCTGAATTTGTTGAGAATAAGGAAGTAAATAGCTACTTGTGTGACCAGCAAATTGAGTACTTACAGGGCTATTACATTGGTAAGCCATCGCCGGAAGTCAGTCGCGTATTGAATTAATTTTTTAGCATGTTATCTCGGCCAAACGTATAGCAATTAGAAAGAGTCATGTTTATGAATGATTTTATCGAAACCTATGATAATGCCTTATCCTCCGAATTGTGCCAGCAGCTCATCACAGTTTTCGAAAAGTCACGGCATACCTTTCAGGGGCGTACCGGAGGTGGTGTTGATGTGAGTAAAAAGTCGAGTACGGACTTAGCATTGAACGCTCACCCGGAGTACCAGAAGCTGCTGCTGGAAATACAGAAAATCACAGCCCGATATGCGTTGGAGTATTTTAAAAAATATCATTTTGCCTTGATAGCGCCAGTCGCGCTAACGTTGCAGCACCCTAAAACTCAGCAGCCAGCCGCTTTAACACATGATAATTTTGATGAGATAGCGAAAGGCAAAGAAATGGCAATTATGCAAAAGCTGTTTCGTGTCGGTGCAATACAAATGCAGCGTTATCGCAAAGGTGAAGGAAATTATAATTACTGGCACTGTGAAGCTTTTCCTCAGAAAGGTTCGACTGAACCACTGCATCGGGCTATGTTGTTTATGTATTACTTAAACGATGTAGACGAAGGTGGCGAAACGGACTTTTATTATCAGGAACGGTCGCTAAAACCCAAAGCGGGTCAAATGGTTATAGCGCCAGCTTACTTTACTCACACGCATAGAGGCAGAATACCTGTATCAAATGATAAGTATATCTTAACCAGCTGGATCCTTCATAGTCGCGCAGAGCAATTATTTGGTGAGTAATGAGAGAGAAATTCCCCCAGTCAGAAAGACTGGGGGAGACGATATTACTTAACGTCGCTTTCTTTTAGAATGGTCACTTCACCTAAATTCAGTGAACGTACTTTTTCTTCTATTTCAGCCAGGTCACCAACGATAACCCAGGTCATAGCGTCAGGTTTTAAAACCTTGTCCGCATTATCCTGAATGTCGTTAAGCGTAATGCCGTTTATGCGTTGACCATAGTTTTCGAGATACTCAACGTTTTTGCCTTTATTAAATGTGCTGACTAAACCGCTAAGCAAGCTGCCTTTGGTTTCGTAGGCGCCAGGTAATTTAGCTGTTTTGTTGGCTTTAACTTTTGCCAGCTCGTCTGCGGTTGCTGGTTTGTCACCTTCGTATTGAGTAAATTCTTTCATAATTTCCTCAATCGACTCTTTAGTTTTATCGGTTTGAACCGGAGCCAGTGCAATTAGTAACCCTGGGCCTTCGTTATCTAACCAAATAGAGCGAGCACCATAAGACCAGCCTTTGTCTTCACGTAAGTTCATGTTCAGACGACTGGTGAAACTGCCGCCAAGAATGGTGTTCATTACGTCAATAGTATCAGCATTGTCGACTTGGCCAGAAGGAGCCAACTGACCCGCTATTATCACTGACTGAGGGTTTCCTGGTTTATCAATCAGGAATACGCGACTGGTTTCAGACGCCATCGAAGTATCAAGAGTCTTTTCTGGTTTATCAGAAGCCGGAGCCTGCCAGCTGGCAAACTGCTCTTCTAATAAAGATTGAGCTTGTTCAACGTTGGTATCACCCACAATCACCAGTTTTGCGTTGTCCGGGCGTAACCAGGTTTGAGCGTGCTGGACTAAGTCTTCACGAGTTAATGACTTAATGGATTCAGGAGTACCTGAGCCAGTTAATGGCTGGCTGTAAGCGTGTCCTTCTCCAAACATTAAGCCGGGCAACACGCGTAAAGCTTGAGTTTGAGGGCGAGCTTCTTCCTTGCGAATGCCTTCTATCCAGTTTGAACGCTTGCGTTCAATTTCTTCGTCAGAAAAAGCCGGATTCTGCAGCACATCATTCATCAGTGCTAAGCTCTCGGCAAAGTTTACACTAAGTGTATCCATGCTAATGCGTGAACTATCGAGGCTGGCTGACGCATTTAAGTTGGTTCCTAAAGACTCTAAACGCTCATTTAATTCCAGTGCGCTTAGGTTTTCAGTGCCTTCTTTTAGCATCGACATGGTGTAACTTGCTGTTCCGAGTTTGCCGCCAACATCCGAAGCATAACCACTGTCAAAGACCAGACTCATTTCAATGGTTGGCGTATCGCTACGTTGAGCCAGATAAACTTCTAAACCATTAGATAAGGTGAAAGTTTTAACTTCAGGTAATTCCAGCTGAGGTAAGTCGCCGACATGAGGCAACTGTGAACGGTCAGCGTCGGTTTCCTGAGCTGCGTAGTCAGGCTGTGGTACAACATTAAGCACAAAGTCACCAGAGCTTAACCATTGTTCTGCCGCATTTTGTAGGTCATTGACGGAAGCTTGTTTTGTCCATTCCATCTCTTGTTGGTAGAAGCCGGGGTTATTATGGTAAACCGCTCCCGAAGCCAGAATGTCAGATTTACCACCAAAGCCGCCAACTTTTTCAGCGCGACGAACAAAGTCAGCTGTGGTGCTGAATTTGGTGCGTTGCAATTCTGCCGCCGTTGGACCTTCCGTAATTAAACGCTCAAGCTCTTCATCAATAATTTTTTCAATTTGCTCAAGCTCAACACCGGGTTTGGCATCAGCCGTAATAAAGAATTGACCAGAGAGTTTGCGACCATATTGGAAGGCACCAACAGAGCTGGCAATTTGTTCGTTATAAACTAAGCGTTCATAAAGTCGTGAGTTTTTACCGTTAGCCAGAATGTCCGCCAATAGGTTAAGGTATTCGGAGTCGGCAGTCCCCATTTGTGCGGTATTCCATACCTTATAAATCCGTGGGGCCGGAACACGATCTTCCATAGTCGAGCGTTTTTGCTCATCGCGTTTAGCAACCCAGGCTTCCTGTTTTTGCAGTGGTTTACCAGGGCCAATATCAGCAAAGTATTTGGTCACTTTTTCTTTCGCGGTTTCAACATCAATATCACCGGCTAAAACCAAAACTGCGTTAGCTGCACCATAGTAATCTTCAAACCACTGGTGAACGTCGTCAAGAGACGCCGCGTTCAAGTCTTCCATAGAGCCAATAACAGACCATGAGTAAGGGTGTCCTTCGGGGAAGGTTTGTTCGGCGATATAACTCCAGGCCTTACCATAAGGCTGAGCTTCACCCTGACGTTTTTCGTTCTGTACAACGCCGCGCTGTTCGTCGAGCTTGTCCTGAGTTACAGCTCCTAACAGGTGACCCATACGATCAGATTCCATCCACAAGGCCATGTCCAGTGCCGGCGTAGGAACGTTTTCAAAGTAGTTGGTACGGTCATTGTTGGTGGTGCCGTTCATTTCTGTAGCGCCAGCACGTTCAAAAGGACCGAAGTATTCGTCATCGTAGTTTTCGGTGCCGTTAAACATTAAGTGCTCAAATAAGTGGGCAAAACCCGTTTGGCCCATTTTTTCGTCTTTAGAGCCAACGGCGTACCAAACATTAACCGCAACGATAGGCGCTTTGCGATCTTCATGAACAACAACCGTTAAACCGTTATCCAATGTAAATGTCTCGTAGTTGACCTTTACTTCGGGGAATTGTGACTGGCTGACAGCCTGGCCGTTATTAGCTGACTGAGTTGTCTGACAACCGCCTAGTAACACAGTTGCTACAGCAACGGCGGTTAAAGTTTTCATCATTTTCATAGTGGTTCCTGGATTATTTTTTTATTTAGCGAACTTACTATACGAGAGGGGGCACTGATATTCATGCTTATGTTCAGGCTAAATTGTAACGAAATTAAACATATGAGGGATTATCGGTCAAAGTTATGACAATAAAGGTGTCAGTCAAGTCTTTTAATTACGCAGACAATCAAGGATAATTGCGCGCGGTTTGCAGCAAATAGAAACGGAAGCTTGTGAGTAAAATAACAGTTATAGCGATAGCTGGCGCCTCAGCGTCAGGAAAAAGCCTGTTTGCCTCCACGGTGTATCAGGAGTTAGTGGCTGAATTAGGAACTGACGGCATTGCTATTCTGGCCGAAGACGCTTACTACCGTGACCAGAGTCATATGACCATGGAACAGCGGGTGTTAACTAACTATGATCAGCCTGCTGCTTTTGAACACGATTTGCTGATGCAACATTTGCGGCAGTTAAAAGCCGGTGAAGCGGTCGATATGCCGCAGTACAGCCATACAACACATACCCGTCTGGAAAAATCGATACGGGTTGCTCCGGCAAAAGTTGTAATGGTTGAGGGTATTTTGTTGTTAACCGACGAAAAGTTACGTGAGCAGTTTGATATCTCGGTATTTATGGACACGCCTTTGGATATTTGTCTGCTGCGCCGTATCAAGCGCGATATTGAAGAGCGTGGACGTACGCTGCAGTCGGTTACTGAGCAATATGAGCAGTATGTTCGTCCCGCATTCTTTGACTTTATATTCCCGTCTAAGCAGTTTGCCGATCTCGTTGTCACTCGCGGTGGTCAGAACGAAATCGCCATTGATATAATAAAAACAAAAATACGTCAGTTGCTGGCGGAATAAAATTGGTTCTTCTATGAATAGTATTCTCGGCATTGCCGTCATCTTTATCGTTGCCTATTTAGTTTCAACGAATCGTAAAGCTATCCGCTGGCGAACGGTTATTGGAGCCTTTGCTATACAGGTTATTCTTGCAGGCTTTGTGCTTTATATTCCTATTGGGCGTGAGCTGTTGTTTGGTTTTGCCCAAGGAGTTTCCGCTGTAATTGGTTACACGCAGGCGGGCATCGACTTCTTGTTTGGTAATCTGGCATCTGAAGATTTTGGTTTTGTTTTTGCCATTCAAGTTTTGTCAGTCATTGTTTTCTTCTCCTCTCTTATTTCCGTTTTGTACTACTTAGGCATTATGAAATGGGTTATTCGCATTTTGGGCGGGGGGCTACAAAAGCTCTTGGGCACCAGTCGCCCGGAGTCCATGTCCGCCGCTGCTAATATTTTTGTCGGACAGACCGAAGCACCTATGATGGTGCGGCCATTTATCGGAACGATGACCCGTTCTGAGCTTTTTGCCGTGATGGTGGGGGGAATGGCGTCGGTGTCCGGTTCAGTTTTAGCGGGTTACGCCGGTGTTGGAGTTGAGTTGAAATACCTGATCGCCGCAAGCTTTATGGCAGCTCCCGGTGGTTTCCTCATGGCGAAGATGATGATTCCCGAGTGCGAGAAACCGCGTAACGATTTAGAAGAAGTGGAAGTAGAAGACAATTCTGCAAACGTGATTGATGCCGCGGCTACGGGCGCGTCGAGCGGTCTGCAATTAGCCATGAACGTTGGTGCTATGTTGTTAGCCTTCGTTGCGCTTATTGCACTGGTTAACGGTATTTTTGGCTGGGTTGGCGGTTGGTTTGGGTATTCTGAAATCACCTTACAGCAAATTTTTGGTTATGTATTTCAGCCCGTTGCCTATGTATTAGGGGTCAGTTGGGATGAAGCTAACCTGGCGGGAAGCTTTATTGGTCAGAAGCTGGTTATTAATGAATTTGTCGCCTACCTCGATTTTGTCAATTACAAAGATCAGTTAAGTGAAAACTCGCAGGTTATCATTACCTTTGTGCTTTGCGGGTTTGCGAACTTTTCGTCTATTGCTATTTTGCTGGGCGGGTTAGGCGGTATGGCGCCCAGCCGACGCCATGACATTGCTCGTTTAGGTATGCGGGCTTTATTAGCAGCGACTTTGGCAAACATGATGAGTGCTGCAATTGCCGGTTTCTTTGTTTCTCTGACCTAATCAGTAAACGTCAATACGCCCTAATATCGGGGTCGCGTTTAGCCGCGATCCCGAATCACTCCTTCTTGAATTGTCGATGCTACTAGCACACCATCACGCGTGAATATTTGCCCGCGCACTAAACCGCGCTGACCACTGGCAGAAGGGCTATCTATTGCGTAGAGCAGCCAGTCATCCATACGGAAGTCGCGATGGAACCACATGGCATGATCAACGGTTGCAACCTGCATATGGGGTTGAGCAAAGCTCACGCCATGAGGCTGCAGTGCTGTCGGTAAAAAGTTAAAGTCTGACGCATAAGCCAGCAAGTATTTGTGCACACGCTGATCGTCCGGCATGTTGCCGTTAGCTCTGAACCAGACATAACGGCGAGGCTCGTCTTTTTCAGGTTTAAATGGGTTATATGGGGTAACAAAGCGCATTTCTATGGGCTTGTCGCAAATGAACTTTTTGCGTAATGGTGCCGGTATTAACTCTTCGTGTTCACGATAAATATCCAAGTCTGAAACTAAGCCTTCAGGACCCGGCACTTCAGGCATGGTGTCCTGATGCTCAAAGCCTTCTTCCTGTTGCTGGAAAGACGCCGTCATGTAGAAAATGGGTTTACCATATTGTATGGCTTTGACTCTGCGTGCGGAAAAACTTTTGCCGTCACGTATGGTTTCAACGTCATAAACAATGGGTTTTTTGGCGTCACCCGGGCGTAAAAAGTAACTGTGAAACGAATGGCACACTCGCTCCTGAGGTAAAGTTTCTTTAGCCGCCGACAGCGCCTGTCCAATGACCTGACCACCAAAAACTGCGCCAAAGCCTAGATCCTGACTTTGTCCACGGTAAAGACCGTCCTCAATGCTCTCCAGGGTTAGCAGGTCGAGTAAATCATCGAGTACCTGACTCATCCATTATATCCTTATTTTATTCACTAAGACTGATGTCTGATTGATCTTAAACACTTTTTACCGACTATGTAATATAAACACAATTTATAATAAAAATAGTTGCTTAACTGAGTACTTAACCAGCAGTTAATTGGCACAAACTTTTGATTTATGTTTTCATCAAAGCACACATTTGATGGCTGAAACGGTTCTGTTTGTCTATATTTAAGAGACCGTTTAGTTCACAACGACGCTTTGGAAGCGAATGGGAGAGAATCTATGTCAGGCAAAGACAGTCTGAAAACCTTAAGTTCGTTAGATGTTAAAGGAAAAACCTTTCATTATTATAGCCTGCCTAAAGCAGAGGAAGCCTTAGGAGACATTTCTAAACTTCCTGCTTCAATGAAGGTTTTACTCGAAAACCTATTGCGTAATGAAGATGGCGAAACCGTCACGAAAGACGATTTGCAAGCCATGGTCGACTGGTCGAAGAAGAAGAAAATTGACCGCGAGATTCAGTACCGGCCTGCGCGGGTTCTGATGCAGGACTTCACCGGTGTTCCGGGTATTGTCGATTTAGCGGCAATGCGTGACGCCGTGGCGAAAGCCGGGCATGACCCTGAAGTCATTAACCCGTTGTCGCCGGTCGACCTGGTCATTGACCACTCGGTAATGGTAGACAAATACGCAACTGAAGGGGCCTTTAAAGAAAACGTCCGCTTTGAGATGGAACGTAATAAAGAGCGTTACGAGTTCCTGAAATGGGGGCAGGGTGCCTTTGAGAACTTCCGCGTAGTACCGCCGGGGACCGGTATTTGCCACCAGGTGAACCTGGAGTATTTAGGCAAGAGTGTCTGGACGAAAGAAGAAGACGGCAAAACTTTTGCTTATCCTGACACTTTGGTTGGCACCGATTCGCACACCACCATGATCAACGGTATTGGCGTACTTGGCTGGGGCGTTGGCGGTATCGAAGCCGAAGCTGCAATGCTGGGGCAGCCTGTTTCTATGTTAATACCGGAAGTTGTCGGCTTCCGTATGACCGGAGCGCTGAAAGAAGGTGTAACCGCGACAGACTTGGTATTAACAGTTACTCAAATGCTGCGTGAAAAAGGCGTAGTAGGTAAATTTGTTGAGTTTTACGGTCCTGGTCTGGACAACTTACCGTTAGCTGACCGCGCAACCATTTCAAACATGTCGCCGGAATATGGCGCAACCTGTGGTTTCTTCCCGGTAGATGATGAAACCCTGCGCTATTTCCGTCTGTCAGGTCGTGATGAAGAAACCATTGAGTTGGTTGAGAAGTACTCTAAAGCTCAGGGTTTGTGGCGCGACAATGATAACGAACCGGAGTACACCGATACGCTGGAATTAGACTTAAGCACCGTAACAGCCTCGCTTGCCGGTCCAAAACGCCCGCAGGATCGAGTGAATATGGAGCAGCTTGGCAGTAATTTCGACCTGATACTGGAAACTAACGGTAAATCGGGTGAGAAAGACAAAGAAGTAAAAGTTAAAGGTAAGGACTATTCCTTATCGCACGGTGATGTTGTCATCGCTGCTATAACTTCTTGTACCAATACGTCAAACCCAAGCGTCATGATGGCAGCAGGCTTACTGGCTAAAAAAGCAGTGGAAAAAGGGCTGGTTCGTAAGCCATGGGTGAAATCGTCATTGGCTCCGGGTTCTAAAGTAGTTACTGATTATTTCGCAAAAGCCGGTTTAGATGAGTACCTTGATAAACTTGGCTTTAACTTAGTGGGCTACGGTTGTACTACCTGTATTGGTAACTCTGGTCCGCTGGACGATGAAATAACGGAAGCCATTAATGAAGGTGACCTGACGGTATCTTCTGTGTTGTCAGGAAACCGTAACTTTGAAGGCCGTGTTCACCCTGAAGTTAAAGCGAATTGGCTGGCGTCACCACCGCTAGTGGTTGCCTACGCGCTGTCGGGTACAACGCGTACTGACTTGAGTAAAGATCCTTTAGGTAAAGACTCTGACGGTAATGATGTATTCCTGAAAGACATTTGGCCTAGCAGTTCAGAAATTGCTGAAGCTGTGAAAATGGTTGATAACGAGATGTTCGGCAAAGAATACGGAGAAGTCTTTGAAGGTGATGAAGAATGGCAGTCAATTAGTGTTGCCAAAGGCAATACCTATAACTGGCAGGACGACTCTACTTACGTTAAGAACCCACCGTTCTTTGAAGGTATTGATAAGCCACTGCAGGCACCGAGCGACATTAAAGACGCTAACGTGTTGGCGGTATTTGCGGACTCAATTACGACGGATCACATTTCACCGGCAGGTTCTATTAAGCCAGATTCGCCAGCAGGTAAGTATCTGCAGGAAAATGGCGTCGAAATTAAAGACTTTAACTCTTATGGTTCGCGTCGTGGTAACCACGAAGTCATGATGCGCGGTACTTTTGCCAATATTCGTATTAAAAACCAGATGCTGGATGATGTTGAAGGTGGTTACACCAAGTACATTCCAACTGGCGAGCAAATGGCCATTTACGATGCCGCCATGAAGTATATGGAAAATGACACACCATTGGTTGTATTAGCTGGTAAAGAGTACGGTACCGGTTCTAGCCGTGACTGGGCTGCCAAAGGTACAACGCTGTTAGGTGTTAAGGCCGTACTGGCTGAGAGCTATGAACGTATTCACCGTTCTAACCTGGTGGGTATGGGCGTTCTGCCGCTGCAATTTGTTGAAGGTGAAGGTGTTAAAGAACACAAGCTGACTGGCGAAGAGCAGATATCGATTTTAGGCCTTGATGATAACCTCAAGCCTGGACAAATGCTGAAAGTTGTTGCTAAACGCAAAGACGGAAGCGAAGTCGAGTTTGAGGTTAAGTGCCGTATCGATACTGGTAATGAAATGAGCTACTACAAAAGTGGTGGTATCTTACATTACGTATTGCGCGGAATGCTTAAATAAGAGTCGCTATAGTGAACTGAAACCCGGCCACCGTGCCGGGTTTTTTTATATCATTAAGCCGCGACCGCCGTCGACTTTAATGGACTCGCCCGTAATAAACGGGTTGTCGCGTAAAAAGCGAACGGTTTCTATCATTGGCTCTAAACCCCCTTCAACCCGCAATGGTGTCTCATCCAGAACCTGCATACGATGTTCTTTATCGTGCTCTGGTAAAAATAGAATAGGGCCTGGCTGAATGGCGTTGACTCTTACTGATGGCGCTAAACTTTTAGCAAAGGCCTGGGTCATGTTGGCGAGCCCGGCTTTCGCTGCGCAATAAGCAATATAGTCTGTAGACGGGCGGTCAGCGTAGATGTCCGTAATATTAATAACCAGTCCATTCCCGGAATGGCTTAATTGCCGTTGCAAGCCGCTTATAAGCAGATAGGGTGCCATTCCGTGTACCTGGAATACCGCAGCTAACGCGTTGTTGTCGTTATCAACGGTTTCGTTGTCGAAAAAACAGGAAGCGTTGTTAACCAATAGATCGACAGAGTCCGTAGCGCTGCTAATAGTACGCACCATGGCCTGAATACTGTCTATGTTGGTGAAATCTGCTTGTACGCCCTGAGCGCCAAGTGCTTCCAGCTCGTCAATACCGTCACGCGAGCTATTGTAGTGAGCAAATAACTGGTAGCCTTCAGTCAGCAAGGCTTTGGCCAGTTCAAAACCAAAACGTCGTCCGGCGCCTGTAATAACTGCTGTTTTTCTCATGAGGTGAGTCCTAAATCTGGTAATAAAGAGGTTAAATATTCCGGTACCGGAGGTTTCTCTTCAAGCCGTCCCAGGATATCAATATCTATGGTGCGATCTTTAAAGCTTCTTTGTGGGTCTGAGCGGTCGCGGCCCATAGCCTCTTCGATAGCATTAAACTTTTGCTTTAATTCATTCGCAGACATAGGCGTGCGAATAATAAATAAGGCGTTCAAAAAATCGTTATTCGTATCCATGTCGACTGGTGAAGTCGGTATGTTTCGTGAAAAGCGTATATCGTCGGATAAAGCTTTAAGGGCCACTTGTGCCTGAGGAAAATGTGTTTCAGGCTCAAGGTTTGAACCGAGACTGCATAAATACTTTTGCATTGAATGACTGACCACTAAACGTAAATAATATGTTGAACTGATTACGAGCAATAACAGTAAACAGATGACTATTTTAAACAGTTGAAATTAAAAAATTCTGCTGCTAGCCTGAGATTTCAACTAATGCTAATGAGCAGAAGTTTTAATGACAACGCAGAAAAACGGCTTTAACTATTGCTATATTTTGTTTGCTTTATGTTTGTTGGTAATGTTGCCAACAACTGCGCATGCGAGCTCGTTAAAACTGAGCGGGCCGGACTCCGTTGTAAAAGAAGGTTACTTCACTGTTTCTGTTAGCGCTCTGAATTTTGACGAGCTTAACAGAGTTACTATTGAAGTTGCCAGCAATTCAGAGTTTGCCAAGAGTACTCGTCAGTTTCCTACACTAGGTGACTTCCAGGATATTTCACTTACCGGTTTTAGCAATGGAACTTATTATTTGCGTGCTAGAGCCGAAGGTCCTGATAACCAAATTTATACCAGCAATACTATTGAGATAACGGTGGAGCACTATCCGCTCTGGCAATCTCTGACTTTATTCTTCGTCGGCCTGGTTATTTTCATTACTTTGGTAGCAACCTTATTATTGCTTCATCGGCAATGGATCCACTCCAGACAAGAGCGCCATGACTGAATTCGCACTGGATACTAGTACCGGCATCACGATTATCGTCCTGTTTGGGGTGTTCTGGGTAGCCTTTGGTTATTGGCTGGGGCGGAAGAACCGCAGCCACGAGGACTTTGCTCTGGCAGGGCGGAATGTTGGTTTTGCGTTTGCAGCGGCAACGGCTATGGCCACCTGGGTTACCAGTAACACCACGCTGGTTGCTCCCCAGTTAACCTATCAATTCGGCATTTGGGGCATGGTAGGGTATTCCTTTGCTGCTCTGGGCTTAGTGCTGTTTGCACCTATGGCTAAACGCATTAAGGAACTGCTTCCTAACGGTTATACATCGGGCGACTTTGTGCGTTTGCGTTATGGCAATCTGGCCTGGCTCGTCTTTATCATCATTTCTGTGGTTTATGCTTTTGGCTGGTTAATTAGTCTGGGTATGGCTGGTGGTATTTTGCTTGAGTCACTCAGTGGGCTCGATTATCACATTGGCATGACCACCATACTGGTAATTTGTGTCGGCTATACACTTTTTGGCGGAATGCGGGCGGTTATTGCTACCGACTTTATTCAGGCTTTAATCATCATTGTCGGTGTCAGTTTTATCGCGTACTGGATAATTGATAATGTTGGCCTGGAGAGCATCCACAGCAACCTGACAAGTGAGCATCCGCAGCTTTTGGACATGCTGTTTCCGGCTGCCGTCATGTTTCTGTTTAACAATATTTTCTTCGGCCTTGGGGAAATCTTTCATTCCAATGTCTGGTGGTCACGGGCGCTGTCTTTTAAAAAGAATGTGGCTTACAAGGCTTATTTAACCGGTGGCTTATTATGGCTGCCCATTCCTATTGTTACCGGGTTCATTGCGTTAGCTGCGCCTCAGCTGGGAATTTTTCCACCAAGCCCCGATATGATTGGCCCTACCGTTGCCGCTGCTGTACTCGGTAAAGCCGGAGCCATTATTGTTTTTATTGTTATTTTTTCTGCGTTGGCGTCCAGCCTGGACTCGTTACTCGCAGCTACTTCAGATTTAGTCACGCAGGATATTTTCCATAAAAAACTGAAACCTAAAGCCAGCGACAAAACATTAATGCGCTTTAATCGCAGTTGTATTCTAGGCTTAGGAGTCGTTACCTGGTTATTGTGCTTGCCGCGCGTTGCAACCTTAGGTGCTCTATTGAATTTTGCCGGAGCTTTTGTTGCCAGCACCATCTGGCCAATAGTACTGGGGCTGTATCATCGTCGGCTGACGGGAACATACGCGGCGTGCGCTATGGGGTTCGGTACGGCATTTGGTATGCTGAGTTATTTTGTTGTCGGCTTCTATGTCGCCGCTTTAGTGTCATGTGCAGTTTCCGGTCTAATATGTCTAGTAGGCACTTTTCGCAGTAGCGAAAAGTTTGACTGGGACACACTAAATGAGAAGGAGCAGTCAAATGCTAATCAGTGAACTGGCTTTTGAGTGGTTAATTTCTTTGGCGCTAATAATGACTTGCTTAGCTCCGGTTTTGTTACTGGGGCTTTTTATTAAAGATTTTATTTCTAAAACCATATGGTAATTGTATGACTATAAAGGATGTCTCCTTTGAACGAGAGCGCCCCGATGTTTGCGGCGATGCTCATCCAAAGGCGTTATTAAAAGCAATTCAGGAAGATGGTGATTACTTGCTGAACTTGTCGAATCAGCATGTTGTATCTGCTGATCAGTTTTCGCAGCTGGGGATGCTGCAACTGTTCCGGCTTGCTGCAAAGTACGAGGCTAACCCTCGTCGTTTTAGTACCTCATTACAGGGCAAAATTTTAATCAGCGCGTTTTACGAGCCAAGTACTCGTACTCGTCTGTCATTTGAAAGCGCCTGGCACCGTCTGGGCGGCGATATTATGTCAATTACTGACCGTTCTACTACCGGCATAGCCAAAGGTGAACGTTTAGCCGATGTGGCTGAAATGTTTAATAACTATGGTGACTGCGTGGTGTTGAGGGACAATAATGAAACCTCACTGGAAGAGATGATCGATTCGCTGCGCATTCCTATTATTAATGCGGGTAATGGTTCAGATGAACACCCGACTCAGGCGCTTACGGATATGTACGCACTGTTTAAATGGCGTCCCGATTTAGTGACGGACGAAGCCGATAAAGCGCCGATAAAAGTTGGCATTATTGGTGTGCCAAATAAAATGCGTACCGTGCGCAGCTTTATTAAATGTTTAGTGAAGTTTCCAAAAGCAATTGATGAAATTGTCATTATTCATGACGAGGAATCGTCGACTCAGCTGTTTGGAAGTGAGCAACGAGAACAGATTGAGCAAGCCGGAATAAAGATTCGTACGACCCGGGATTTAGAGCAGGTACTACCAGAGCTCGACGTGGTTTATATCAACGCGATTTCGTGGGAAGGTGATACCTTTAGTACTTATGGCAGTGAGTTTCACTTAACGGCGCAGTCTCCGCTAAAAGACAGCGCGATTATTTTACACCCTTTAGCGCGCGGTGAAGAATTATCCGCCGATCTCGACCATACGCCTCATAACTGGTATTTCAGCCAGGCAAGGGGTGCGGTGTTTTTACGTATGGCGCTGCTGACCTGTATGGTACAGCGAGCTGAACGCGTCATTGATGTCGTCTGATACGAGGAAAAGCAAAGAATGTGCGGAATTGCTGGCGTTTTTCATCATCAAACGGAAAGAGCGATTGAACCCCAAACCTTAGTTAATATGGCTGCGATAATGCATCATCGTGGTCCCGACGGGTTTGGTTATGAAGTACAACAAGACTACGGCGTAGGATTTAGTCACGCCCGTTTATCCATTATCGACCTAGATGAAAAGCGAGGTCGGCAACCTTTTATATCAGCCGATAAACGACTGATGCTGACTCATAACGGCGAGTTTTACGATTTCAAACGCATACGTGCGGATTTAACCGCTCGTGGCGCACGCTTTAACAGTAAAAGCGACTCTGAAATTGTTCTTCACCTGTTTGAGCGTTACGGACTGGAGGACACCCTAAAGGAGCTTCGTGGAGAGTTCGCTTTCGGCTTATTCGATGCAAAAGATGAAAGCCTGTACCTGGTGCGCGACAGATTTGGAATTAAGCCTTTATACTGGACGGAAACGGAGCATGGCGTGGTGTTTGGCTCTGAGCTGAAAGTGTTGTTTGCTCACCCGGACGTTAAACGGGAGTTTTCGGCAGAGGGCTTATACCACCAACTGATTCAAGTGATGGTGCCGGGCTCTACGGCTTTTGAAGGGATTAATCAGGTTCAGCCGGGTTATGTGGTTAAGTTGCAGCGTAAAAATGGCAAAGTGGTTGCAACGGAACATAGATACTGGGATGTCGATTTTCCGCCGGAAGAGAGCTATCCGGGAGCGGATGTTGACGAGGAATCTTATATTGAAGGGGTCCGCGCTAAGCTACTGGAAGCCGTTCAGCACCGAATGACAGCTGACGTACCTGTAGGTTGCTATTTGTCCGGTGGCATTGATTCATGTGCCATTCTGGGACTTGCGTCCGCCTCAACCCAAACCTCGGTAAAAGCTTTTACCATAGGTTTCGATTCTGCTGACTATGATGAAACACCTATTGCAGAAGAAATGGCTGCAGCTACTAAGGCTGATCACCACATTATGCGGCTTAAAGCCGATGACCTTTACGACCATTTCGTAAAAACTTTGTGGCATACAGAACGAACCATATATAACACGCTGGGCGTAGCCAAGTACCTGATGAGTAAAGAGGTGCATGAAGCCGGCTATAAAGTCGTGATGACCGGAGAGGGTTCTGATGAACTCTTTGCCGGTTACCCGGCTTTTAGAAAGGACATGTTCCTGCATGGACTCGACCATTTACCGGAAGTAGAGCGGGTTGAGTGGCAGGAGCTGTTGGAGAAAAACAATAAACTCTTTAAAGGCGCGATGTTGGCTCGCGAAGAGTTTGTCAGCGAAGCTTTTAACCAGAAAATGGGTTTTACTCCAAGTTGTGTGCAGCCGTGGCTTTCCTGCTCATCGGTTGCGCTGCCGCTTATGTCGGAGAACAAGCGAAAACAGGTTGAAGGCTATGACCCCAGCCTGGCTATTGCCAACACGCTTGATAAAGACATGCTGGATGGTCGGCATCCGCTGGACAGAGCTCAGTATGTCTGGATTAAAACCATGCTTGAGGGGCAAATTCTGACCTGGGGCGGCGACCGGGTGGATATGGCTAATTCAATGGAGGCGCGCCCGGCATTTTTAGATCATCACTTGGCGGAATACGCTTTCACTGTGCCACCGCACCTGCGTATTAAAGGCAATAAAGAAAAATATGTGTTGCGTGAAGCCATGAAAGGCTTGTTGCCGGAAACGCTGTATAAACGGGAAAAGTTCGCTTTTATGGCGCCGCCGGCGCACACCGACCCGGAGAAGTGGAAAGCTGTTGAGAAGCTGGCGGAGCAGTTCCTGAATGCTGAGGCAGTTAAGTCAGCCGGTTTGCTTGACTACGACGAAGTGGTGCGGACCTTTGAACGGCATCAGGATGAGAATGTTCCGAATGAAGAGCGTGTGCAGCTTGATGCCGTCATCAACCATATGCTTGGTGTTCAGGTGCTGCACCATCATTTTGTAGCTACTGATGTGCCCGCGCAGGCTCAGCAGCGTGCTACTGAGTTGGGCTGGACAGCCTAATTATTACCGCTTAACTAATCATCGGTGACTGCAGGAATGTAGTCACCGTACCCTTCTTCCTCCATTTTTTCTAAAGGAATAAAGCGCAGTGCCGCTGAATTCATGCAGTATCTTAAACCAGTAGGCGGTGGACCATCATTAAAAACGTGGCCTACATGAGAGTCTGCTTTGCGGCTGCGAATTTCAGTCCGGGTATAGAACCAGCTGCTGTCATCTTTTTCTACTACCGCGTCTGGGCTTATGGGCTTAGTAAAACTTGGCCAACCGGTACCCGATTCGTATTTATCTGCTGAAGAGAAAAGTGGCTCACCACTTACTACATCTACATAAATACCCTTGCGCTCATTGTCCCAGTAGCGGTTATCGAAGGCGGGTTCCGTTTGGTCTTCCTGAGTCACTGCATACTGAATATCCGTTAGGCGTTTTTTCAGTTCGCTGTCACTAGGTTTAACGAAACTTTGCTGCTCAGCTTTACCTGTCGGGTTGTCATTCGTAAATTGCTGATAGTCAACGTCCGAGGTATCGCCCCAATGCTTTTCAACGAAGTCATAACGCCCCGAGTTGTAGGTATAAATGCGGTAGCGAACGGGGTTCTTGTCGTAATAGTCCTGGTGGTATTCTTCAGCTTTGTAGAAGCTCTTAAAGGGTGTTATTTCAATAACCACCGGGTCAGGGAAGGGGCCATTTTTATCCAGCCATTCGCGCGACTCCATAGCTATGCGCTTTTGTTCATCATTATGATAAAAAACAGCGGGGCGATACTGTTTACCGCGGTCAACAAACTGTCCGTCGTTGTCTGTCGGGTCACTGATACGCCATAACTTCTGAAGTAATGCCGCGTAGCTTACGACATCCGGGTTGTAGTATATCTGGGCTGCTTCCGTATGCCCGGTTTTACCTGCTGAAACCTCTTCGTATGTCGGGTTGACTTCGTCACCTCCGCTGTAGCCAGAAATGACTTCCCGGACTCCGGGCATTTTCTCGAAAGCTTCTTCAACACACCAGAAACAGCCGCCGGCAAAAGTCGCGACTTTTTCATTTTTTTGCTTTGTTGGCTCGCTATTCTGTGCCATGCTGAAACAAGATACTAACAAACCGACAATAACAATTATAAGGCGAAACGACATAGTGTTCTCCAACCAAAGGTGGTGTTTAGTTATAGACCGTTCAATATGAAAAAGATTACTTGGTTAGCTTTTATTTTTAGTCTTGGTTGCCAGTCAGCTACAGAAGCTCAACAAGCTGATGAAGAAGATGGTATGTGGCTGGACAGTTTCCGCAGCGGGCTTGGAACCTCGGTAGATGTAACCGCGCGTTGGTTTGACGGCTTGTTCGGAAATGAAAGCATTAATCAATATGAACGTTCATATGGGCGGCTTTCGGTTGCGCCGCAATGGGATCAGTACGATGGCTTTGAAGTTAAGTCGCGTTTTAGAGCCCGGGTAACCTTACCTAAGCTAAAAGAAAACGTTTCAGCTTTCATTGGCCGGGTTGATGAAAATGAGTTTCTGGATGATGATTCTACCGGTCGCCCTTCAGTTATTCGTTCTCCTCAGTCAGACGAAGAGTGGCTAGTGGGTTTAGGTTTTGATCCCGAAATTAACGAAGCGCATCGAGTGTCCTACAGTATAGGTATCCGTGGTGGTTTACGGTTTGATACCTATGCCAGAGCCCGCTACATGACAGGTTTTGTTTTTTCAGGCAATCAGCAAGTTCGTATGCAGTCTTCAGCTTTCTGGCGCGACAGTGACGGCTTTGGTGTTGCACAGAGAGTGGATTATGAAGCCACATTAACTGATACATGGCTATTAAGGTGGGCTTCTAAAGGCACCTTTGCAGAAGAAACAGACGGTATTCGCTGGAACAGTACTGCGCGTTTATATCATTTGTATGGGCAGGAAAAAGCCTGGGCGACAGAAACCTGGATAGAGGGCAATACTGACCATGAAGTGCCTGTTCAGGACTATGGATTGCGCTTTCTTAATCGTCAACGATACTTACGGGACTGGTTTTTTGTGGAAACCTGGGTTGGGTACCACTGGCCTCGCAATCTTATGACAGAACAGCGTAACGGTCAGTGGTTGCTTGGTGTTGAGTTCGAGGTTCACTTCGGAACCGATAATGCCTACATGCCAGAGCCAGAAAAAACTAAGTCCAGTACTAATGGATCATGGTCAGAAGAGCGAAATGGGCCTTCTGCAAAGTACGCCTCATCGCGGTAATCATATAGCTGGGGTTCGTCAGCATTAAAGGGTAGGTGATACACCTCCTGAATCGCGTCTTTAAGTGAGTCTGTAACAAAAACGTGATCCAAAGCCCCGGCCTGACTGTCATAAACGTAAGAATAGTCTTTTGCGCCTGAAGGGTTATAAAAACCATTGTCAGCAAAATAACGCACCGGGTCTTCCTGATAGTAAGCGTTAAAATCGCCCAATAATACCGGGTTTGATAAAGACTCGCTCTGAATCCATTGAATTAACTCTTGCGAGGATTGAAGTCTTAAGTCGTTCCAGCACGCCTGCCCATCATTTTGATTACTATTTGGGCTTTCGGAGTCTTCCGGACAACTGCCTTTCGACTTGAAGTGGTTTACCACAACACTGAATTCTTTACCTGTGTTTGCGTCGATAAAGCTTTGTGCAAGAGGAGGCCGGCTTCCCCAGGAGAAAGGCCCCTGACGTGTAAATATCGCGTGAGAATTTGGTTTTACGCGCTGCGGCTGATAAATAATACCGACAGTAATTTGGTCTGTTCCGATTTTTTCTGCACGCGGCTCAGCTATTGCATAATCTTTCCCTGATGCTTTCTCCAGTGCCTTGACCAGTTGCATTATTGCGCTGCGCTCACCAAATCCGTCATTCTCAATTTCCATTAAACCAATAACATCAGCATCAATAGCTGTTAGTGCGGCAACAATTTTTTTCTGTTGTCGTTGCATTTGCTCAGGCGTGTCAGCTCCTCTGGGAGTCGGGAAACCTTGTCCGACGCCGTTTCCATTAAAGAAGTTCAGCACATTAAAACTGGCGATGCGCAAGGCCTTATCTGACTTCTCTGCCAGTTGCGGTTGCACCGACGGTGTTTCTAGTTCTAAGTCGTCGGTTGGCTGAATTCGGTAACGGTTATTGAACTGGCTGATAATACCGGAGAAGCTTTTCAGGGTTGCACCCGAACGTAGACTACCTTGTTCACCATGTTGAAGCTCTGAAAATGGCAGTGGACGTGGCTCGATAACATTGCTGTTGTCATCAACCTGCAAGCGGTTCAATTCGTTTTCCTGTGCCTGAAGTTTCGCGTCTTTTCCCGGCATAACGACTTGAGTTGGCGTCCATAAGCGCCCTGCGGAAATATCGAAAAAACCGTAGCGAGGGTAATTGTAATTGCCGGAAACCGTCAGGCTCTCGCCTTTAGTAGCGGATAAAATGACAGGCATACCTTCTAAGGCTTCAAGCGCGTCAAGTGATTCAACCGGAAGCTCCAGCTCAGTTGTCACAGGAAGTGTTTTTGCTTCACCACAGGTTGTTATATTGGATACCTCTATTAACGAGGTTAATTCCGAACGCTCTTCAACTTGTCCTGTAACTCTTACCCATTCACCGTTATTAATTTGTGAATGCTGCTTATTGGTTGCTATAAATAACCCCTCTGAAGTGGCAGGGTTCCCATCCATGTCTTCGGGCAAACTGTGAAGAAAAAAGCCGCCAAGCTGTTCAGATGGCTGCCAGCCTGCGGTAACAATACCGCGCACGGTTACTTGCTTACCAACCTTTGGAGACTGTTCACTGTCTCCCTGCACCTGTGAAATAGGAATAATCCCTTTGTCACTTCCACAGGTTTCTGCAATTGCAGCTCCCGATAAAAGCAGAGCGGGTAATAAGCTAAGTAGTCGTTTGTGCATGTTAGTGGTCCAGTTTATGGTAGCTTCCAACTTCAAGTACGGGCGCGGCGTCGAGACGTTCCGCATCCATCATATTGGCAATTCTTTGCATTGACGAGAGCAGCAACGACTGCTCCCATTCATCCAGTGCCTGAAACTTTTCGATGAAATCTTCCTGCAACGGCTGTGGCGCTTTTTCCAGTAGAGTCAGGCCCTGCTCAGTGAGGTACAGAGAAACCCTACGTTTGTCTTGTTCACTACGGTGTCTGTGGATTAACTGCCGATGTTCAAGGCGTTCGATGACATTAGAGACGGTTGCCGGGCTTAGGTTGATATTTTGTGCAACCTTACTGGCGGTTATACCGTTTGCAGCATTTATTTCACGCAAAATTAGTAACTGAGGCGCGGTTAATCCGGAATACTTATTTAGCTGCTTAGAGTATAAGTCGATGGCGCGAATAACTTTTCTTAAGGCCAGTAGCAGTTCTTCGTACTTTTCCATAATTGCCTCGTAACTTATTAGTACCTTGGAGCCGATAAGTCAGTACGGCGAATTTGAACGACAACCCCGAGTTTGGGGTGATCAAAGTAATGTGTTTCGTGACTGATAACGCGCCGTAACTGAGAAAAATAATAGCTACGTAAATAAGGTGTTTGTTCACTCGCTCCATTAAGAGCATACGCCGCCTGAGTTTCTAAGTTGTTGGCAATACGTTTGATTTCATCTTGTTCGCGTAAGTTGAACTCACCGTCAATATGCAGATAGTTACCGACCAGAAAAATATGCATTAAGCCATCAAATTCCCAGGCGAGCTGAGGGTTCCCGGCTGCCGTGAGAGGCGGGCGAACCGGGGTGTTATCTTTCGGGCTGATAAAGGGAGCGGTGCCGGATTCAATAAGGTTGAACAGGCGTTGGATATTATCCATGCGCTGCTCCTGACCGGCACTGGACAGCGGTGTATCGAGTGGTTCCTGCTCTTTGGGAAAACCATTATAGAAGAAGTCCTTGCCATAGTTTTTGCCGCCAAATAAGCGCATTTTACGACCGACACTCCGGGTAAAAACTGGTTGTCTCCAGGCTAGATGCAACAGCGATTTAGCCTGACCTTTGCGCTCGAGTTCGGTTCTGACTGGAGATAGTTCAAGGGCATCTGCAGGCATCAGGAACGGCTGCGAGGCCTGCTCTATATCGCCACCGGGGCCATCAATAACAACCTCAGTAGAGGCCATTTCAGATAACTTGTGTTCCGGTGCGAATGGGTTACCGGCAATAGGGATCCATTGTTCTTCGTTGTCATACTGGCAGGCAATATCAATTTGCCAGTTTTGTTCAGAGAATGCTTCGCAAACAGGCAGAGCGCTGCGAAGAGAGCGATTTTGTCGGCTGTAGTGAGGGGTTAATAAATCCCGGCTTTTATTAACCGCAATAGGCTGCATGGTTAAAGAAAAGTTTTCACCGGACTGATCGGTAGCGGTTTGTTTGAAGACCAGAACTTCAACTTCAAACCAGCGCCAATAATCTTTATTTGCCTGGGCCATAGCATTTACAGACACTAAAGCCGTTAATGCGGTTGCTAAACCCAGTATCGATTTTACACCCCGATGTACCAGCGCCATTTATTCACTCCTGTGTTACGCCGCCTGAGATTGCTCTGCAAACTCGTCTAGCAGAGACTCTACCAGTTTTAAGCGGCTTTGAGTATCTTCCAGTGGTTGACTCAAACGTAAACGGTTTGGCCCGTCCAGCTTATAATAGCTGGGCGCTTTTTGAATTAACCCAATAATTATCTCGGGGTTAATCTTCGTGTCGTCGGCAAACTCAATAATACCGCCCTGGTTACCAATATCAATTTTGCGTATACCTAACTGTTCAGCATTATTGCGAAGCTGTGTCTGTCGAATCAGGTTTTTTGCGGCGTCCGGTAACAGGCCAAAACGATCAATCAATTCAACTTGCAGGTCATCAAGCTCTTTGCTGGTTTCGCAGTTGGCTATTCGCTTATACAAACTTAAACGATTATTGACGTCTGGTATGTAAGCTTCAGGTAAAAGTGCCGGCAGTTTTAAGTCAATTTCAGCACGTTCGTGCAGCAGCTGTGCAAGCGCGGGTTCTTTGCCTTCTTTTAAAGCTTTAACCGCTTGCTCCAGCATGTCCATATATAAAGTAAAGCCAATGCTTTCAATCTGACCACTCTGATCATCGCCCAGCAGCTCGCCGGCACCACGAATCTCCAGGTCGTGAGTTGCCAGCATAAAGCCGGCACCCAGGTCTTCCAGCTGAGAAATCGCTTCAAGTCGCTTGTGTGCGTCTTTGGTCATACGTTTAGGGTGTGGCGTCAATAAGTACGCATAAGCCTGATGATGAGAACGTCCGACGCGGCCCCGCAACTGGTGCATTTGCGCCAGACCCAGATGATCGGCGCGATCCATAATAATGGTGTTGGCACTGGGTATATCGATACCGGTTTCAATAATGGTGGTACAGACCAGCACATTAAAACGCTGATGATAAAAATCCGACATAATGCGTTCAAGATCACGTTCACGCATCTGTCCGTGAGCAACCACAACCCTCGCTTCCGGAACCAGAGCTTCAATATCGGCTGCAGTTTTTTCAATGGTGTCGACATTGTTATGTAAGAAATAAACCTGACCACCGCGCAGAATCTCACGCAATATTGCCTCACGAACCGTTGGCTCGTCGTATTCGCGGACAAAGGTTTTTACTGCCAGTCGCTTAGCTGGTGGCGTGGCTATAATTGAAAGGTCACGAATGTTGTTCATGGCCATATTCAGGGTTCGCGGAATAGGTGTTGCTGTAAGAGTCAGAATATCTACGTCAGCGCGCAGGCGTTTAATTGTGTCTTTTTGTCTTACACCAAAGCGGTGTTCTTCGTCGACAATAAGCAGACCTAAGTCATGACACTTAACATTGTCTTGCAGTAACTTGTGGGTACCAATAACAATATCGACTTTGCCGTTGGATAAGTCTTCGAGAATGCCTTTTGATTGTTTGGCGGTTTTAAAGCGCGACAGCACTTCAACCCGAATGGCCTGATCAGCAAAACGGTCACTGAAGTTTTCGTAGTGTTGCTGGGCAAGTAGGGTGGTAGGAACCAGCACCATTACTTGTTTACCTTCATTAACTGCAATAAAGGCCGCGCGCATGGCCACTTCAGTTTTACCAAAGCCCACGTCGCCGCAAACCAGTCTGTCCATAGCGCGGGGCTGTTGCATGTCCTGCTTAACCGCATCAATTGCAGTCTGTTGGTCAATGGTTTCTTCAAACGGAAAGCCGGCGGCAAAACGTTGGTAATCTTCTTCGTTAATGTTAAATGCATAGCCGGGTTTCGCTTCACGGCGAGCGTAAATATCGAGCAGTTCAGCCGCAACATCACGGACTTTTTCCGCAGCACGTTTTTTGGCCTTGTCCCAGCTGTCGTTCCCCAGTTTGTTTAACGGCGCATGGCTTTCTTCACCGCCACTGTAGCGGCTTAAAACATTAAGGTTGGCGACCGGAACGTAGAGCTTAGCGCCGCCAGCGTACTCAATGGTAACAAATTCGGTGGTGACATTTCCGGCATCTAAGGTTGTCAGCCCCTGATAACGACCAACACCGTGGTCCAGATGAACAACCGGCTGACCGGCTTGCAGTTCTGCTAAATTGCGAATCAGTGTATCGGCGCTGACAGTGGCTTTTTGCTGACGTCGACGGCTTTGTACCACGCGGTTACCAAACAATTCGGTTTCGGTAATAAACCAAAGTTTGGCGTCTGGTAAATAAAATGAATTAATAATGGGGCTAATGATTAACCCAATTTGTTGGGTTGGGCATTCATCCAGCCCCGAGCAAAGTCTTACCTGAAAGCCAAGCTTGCTGACAATTTCCCGCAAGGCTTCGCGGCGGCCTGCGCTCTCGGCTGACAGCAGAACTTTTTCACCCTCTGCCAAAGCCTGTTCCAGTTTCGTCTTTAATTTGGCAAACGGCTGTTTTTGCTGATGGTCAGCTGCAATTTCCGTTACAGCCTCTGTCAAAAACGGCGTGGGACCGGGTTGTGCCATTTCTGCAGGTACATTGGCACGCACCCGTCGGTACTGTTTGAAACCGGCGTGAATATTATCGACCGGAAGAAACAGCTCATTGGGATGCAGTAATGGCCGTAAAGGGTCAAACTGACGTTGATCGTAGCGGTGGTTAATATCCTGCCACAGTCGTTCCAGGCTCGCCTGAATGTTGCCGAAAGTAACCAATACCGTGTCTTCGGGAAGGTAATCAAACAAGCTGGCAGTTTCTTCAAAAAATAACGGCAGATAGTACTCTATACCACCAGGTAACTGGCCTTTACTGACTTGCTGATACACCGATTCACGCTCAGTGCTCGCCTCAAAGTGCTCACGGTAATTTGCGCGAAAGCGTTCAATCGCCGTTTTTGTCAGTGGAAACTCGTGTGCGGGCAGCAAGTTAATGCCGTCTATTGGATCTTTTGATAGCTGAGTCTCAGGGTCAAACGGCCGAATGGTATCGACTTCGTCGTCAAAAAAGTCGAGCCGGTAAGGTGTCTGACTGCCCATAGGGTATAAGTCTAAGATAGAGCCGCGGGCACTGAACTCGCCATGCTCCATTACCTGATTAACATGACGGTAACCGGCATTTTCAAGCTGTTGTCGCAGCTTCAGGCTGTCGAGTTGCTGGCCTTTTTCAATTTGTAACGCTTGCCCCTGCACAAAAGAGGTTGGAGCAATTCGGTGCAGCAGGGTATTAATGCTGACAATTAGTGCGCCGCGCTTTGCATCAGGAAGGCGTGCCAGCACGCTGAGTCGGTCAGAAATAATGTCCTGATGCGGTGAAAAGCTGTCGTAAGGCAAAGTTTCCCAGTCGGGAAAAAGCGTAATGTCGTCATGGTATTCGGTGTGCTCACCGGCAAAGTATTTCACTTCCTGTTCTAACCGGTGTGCCTGGTTAGCATCTGCAGTGACAATTAAAACCCGGCCGGGCGTGGCGTCAATTAGCCGCGCTATGGCCATTGCTGGTGAGCTACCATGCAACTCTTGCCAGGTAAGGTCTTTGTTTGCTGCCGGAGGAAAAGGGGGTCTTAATACAGATGCCTTAGTCATGACTACTCAACTGGTTTGGAAAAACGTCGGTATTATACCGAAATCAATCAGGATTTGGATGACAGGTTGTCGTTTTGTTTTTCTTCGCGGCGTTGTTTGGAACGTTCTTTAAGCTGGCGACTCTGGGCATGAAGACTGGCCCGAATCAATAGCTCCTGATCTTCCTCGCGAATTTGAGCAAAGCTGAGAGTGCAACGATAAGTCTCACCCTCGTCTTCTGGTTCTGAGTTTTCAGCTGTCAGATAACAGTAAATTGCCAGAGCTTCCTCTTTAAAAAATAGTTTTGCCTGAAATGTCTGACCTTCGGTTAGTGGCGACTCATTTATTATGCGAATACCACCGCCGCCGTATTCAACGCCTTCAAAGCGGTGAGCCGGGTCATCTTCGTTGCGGAGCATGTAGCCCAACAATATGTTCATACGCTTATGTTGCTGCTCGAGAAAAGCGACCAGAGCACTGCCTGACGACTGTTCAACTTTAATGCTTTGCAGTTGTTGCTGATCACTTTCAGCCATGCTGGACGCAATAGTAAATAGTTCCGGAATCTCGGCAATAAACGCGTCTTCGTCAGGGATACTGTCAGCCGAATCCAGCGCAATTAAATTGACCGGGAAACGATCTCTTACGGTGAAGAAATCTCCGATTGGTGATGTCATTGATGTCTGCGATTGCGTCATTGTGTCGGCTTTTAGTTGTCAGGCTCAATACAACTCATTATCCTTGCTCGTTATGAATTAGCAACCATCAAATAATTGAGGGTATATGTTTCAGCCGGTCGTGCTGTTTATTGGCCTGCGCTATAGTCGGGCAAGGCAGGGGTCTGCGTTTACCGCCTTTATCAACCGCTTTGCCTTTGCCGGTATTGCCCTTGGGGTTATGGCTCTGGTGGTGGTCATGTCGGTTATGAACGGTTTTGAAGGCCAATTAAAAGAGCGCATTCTGGGCGCGGTTCCTCAGGTAACGCTAACCGATGCTGACAGCACGACGGAACTGACAGACTGGCGTAAAACCCAGGGACAACTGCCTGAATTAAAAGCTATTAAAGGGTCAATGCCGTATGTGCAAACGCAGGGTATATTGCAGTTTGCAGAAAAGATGTCGGTAGCCAATATACAGGGCATTTACCCGGATGAGGGCGAGGTACCTCTTTCGCTTGAAGATAAAATGGTGGTTGGTGACTGGCTCAGTTTAACCCCGGGCAGTTACCACTTGATAATAGGTCAGCGACTGGCGCAAAAACAAGGAATAACCGTTGGCGATAGCATTCGAACTATCGCCGCTCAGGGCGGGGTTTATACTCCTTTTGGGCTGGTGCCGTCGCAGCGCCGCTTTGTCGTTACCGGCTTCTTTTCTATGGGCTCAGAGGTCGATGAATCGGTTGTTTTTGCCCATGGAAAGGACCTGGCTCGTTTAATTCGCTTACCTGAAGGAAAAGTGAGTGGGCTGCAGTTATTTTTAGATGACGCTTTTAAAGCTCCCCAAGTGGCAGAAAGTCTGCGCAATAAAACGCAATTAACGACCAGCGACTGGCGACAAAATTATGGCCAGTTATTTGAAGCTGTGGGCATGGAAAAGCGAATGATGTGGTTAATGCTGGCGCTAATCATTGCGGTTGCTGCGTTTAATACTTTATCGGCCCTTATTATGGTGATAAATGACAAACGACACGATATCGCCATATTACAAACGTTGGGTTTATCTAACGGACGTATACGCACGGTATTTTTATTGCAGGGACTTTATAACGGCGTGCTGGGGTCATTAATTGGCGTTATTCTGGGGCTGGTATTGAGCTGGTATTTGAATGATATTCTGGCTTTATTCGGTGCACAGATCTTCGCCGGATCAGATGAAGGTCTGCCAATTATTATTAACGTGTCTCAGGTTATTATTACCGCGGTTGCCGCAATTACCTTAACTTTGGTGGCAACCTTATATCCCGCATCACAAGCCGCACATGTTCAACCCTCGGAGGCATTACGCTATGACTGACGCGCTGTTGCGTTGCAAAGAATTGAGTAAATCCTATCAGGACGGGGGCGACCAGGTTACCGTTTTAAAAGACATTGATTTTGCGCTGCAAACCGGAGAGATGGTTGCCGTAGTCGGAGCGTCAGGTTCGGGTAAAAGCACCTTGCTGCATTTGTTAGGGGGGCTGGATAAACCCTCATCGGGCCAATTATTTTATAAAGATCAGGAAATGACGCCCTGGAAAGCTGACAAGTTGGCACAGTGGCGTAACCAGAACCTTGGTTTTGTGTATCAGTTTCACCACTTATTACCGGAGTTTTCAGCGTTGGAAAATGTCGCTATGCCGCAACTGATAGCTGGTAAAAGTCCGACGGAAGCTAAACAGCAGGCTGAGCAGCTTTTAGTACGCGTGGGGTTAGAGCATCGGTTGTCGCATCGTCCGGCACAGCTCTCCGGCGGTGAACGTCAACGGGTTGCAATAGCCAGGGCTTTTGTGAATAAACCACAGGTTGTGCTGGCTGATGAGCCAACCGGTAACCTCGATGGTGAAGCGGCTGAGAGTATTTATCAGTTAATGCTGGAGCTGAACCAGGAAATGGGCACGGCTTTTATTGTGGTCACTCATGACTTACAGCTGGCTGAGCAACTGCAGCGCGTAGAAGTTTTAAAAAATGGAATTTTGTATAAGGAGCAAGGCTAATGCAGCTTGCCTGGTTAATAGCCCGACGCTTTCGTAAAGGTACTGCGAAACAGGGCTTTTTGTCGTTTATATCGGTCTCATCCACTATTGGTATAGCGCTTGGTTGCGCGGTTTTAATTGCGGCTTTGTCGATGATGAACGGGTTTAATCAGGTGCTGCAGGAGCGGTTACTGGCGGTTGTTCCGCAGGTCGAGTACAGTGCCGTCGAGGGCGCACTGGAAGACTGGCAGGAGGTTGCGGAAATTGCCCGGCAGCATCCGGAAGTTATAGCGGCGGCTCCGGGAATTAATTCCACCGTCATGGTGCAAACCCAGTCAACTTTTCATGGTATTCAGGTTCGGGGAGTGTCTGCAGAGCAGGAACAAAACGTATCGGCCTTATCTGATTATGTAAGCAGCGAAGACTGGCAACGCTGGCAGCAGGAAGGTGGTTTGCTGTTAGGGGCGGGGCTAGCCGATAAATTGAATTTAGCTGTTGGCGATTCTGTTTCCTTACTTACCCCGGAAAAGTCTGAGCGAGGTTTCCGCTCGCCGGAACGGGTGCGACTGGAAGTCACTGGGTTGTTTAAATTTGGCGGACAAATTGACTATCAAAATGCCTACGTCTCTCTGCAAACGGCTAAGAATGAGTTGAGTTTTGCTAGCGATGTCAGCTCGGTACGCTTGCGGTTAAAGGATGTTTTTTCGGCTCCTGCGGTTGCCCGGGAAATAGGTAACCAGTTGCCAGAATTGGTCTATCTGGATGACTGGACCCGAAGTCACGGTCATTTATATCGCGATATTGAGTTGGTGCGCTGGGTAGTGTATCTGGTTTTGATTCTGGTTATGGCTGTAGCCTGTTTTAATATTGTTTCAACACTCATTATGACGGTAGCGAAAAAGCGCAGCCAAATTGCCATGTTGAAAACCCTGGGTATGAAAGACAAGTCCTTACTGCAATCCTTTGTGTTACAGGGGTTAATGAATGGTCTTTATGGGGTGGTTATTGGTTGTGCCTGTGGAATACTTCTGGCTCAGTTTTTACCCGATATTATGCTGACACTTGAATCCTGGTTTCACTTTAAAGTGCTTTCCAACGATATCTACTTTGTTGGTGAGGTGCCTTCCGAATGGGCTTGGGGTGACGTTATTCTAGTGGCCAGTGTGGCATTGCTAATGAGTTTGCTCGCCACTATTTATCCAGCCTGGCGGGCGGTCAAAGTGGAACCCGCCAGAGCCTTGCACGAAAGTACTTAATTGCCTTCAGGGTTGCGACGGCGCCAGGCTTTGACCACAGACTGGCGCCAAAGTAAGCGAATACCGATATAACCAATAAAGCTGGATAACGTGCCAAGAATCAAACATCCAAGCAGTAATGCTGGACCGATGGTCGAAATGCTGTGCATTAACCACTCCCAGCTAAGTTCAAAAGCAAAGGGTTGTGGTGGCTCTGCCAGCAGGGCATTGCCGACTAAATAGCACAGATAGAACATTGGCGGCATAGTAATAGGGTTTGAAACCCAGACAAGCCCAACCGAAAGTGGCAGGTTAACGCGAAAAGGAATTGCCGACGCTGCCGCTAATAACATTTGAAAAGGAACCGGTATAAAAGCGCAGAATAGACCGACTGCAAATGCGCCTGAAGCTGACCGTCGGTTTAAGTGCCATAAGTTTGCGTCGTGCAGAAGGCTGCCGAATAAGCGAATCGCTTTGGATTCGCGCACTTTTTGATGATCAGGCATTAAGCGTTTAATGAAGCGTCTGGCCATAATATGACGTTTATTACCTATCCGGTTACTGCCCCAGGGAAGGAGCAACGATGGATCGTTGGTTACTGGTCTTTATCGGCGGAATATTGTCCGCCTCGTTACACTCTGACATTAAATTTTGGCTAATTGTTTCAACTATCGCTCTACTACTTTTGGCGATAGCTTATGCTTTTTTGTATTTTAGACAGAGGGAAGTAAAACAGCGAACCATCGTACTACTAATGATGGTGTTATTTTGCGGTATTTTATGGGCTAATGCCAACCTTTATTGGCAAAATTTACGCGCTGTACCTGACCGGTTGATTGACCGGGAAACTCAGCTAACGCTTGTTGTAGATGAAATATCGCGTCGTTACCCTTTTCATATACGTATGACAGGCCGGGTAGAAGTTCTGTCTGGTAAAATTTTGCCATTCTGGCAGCAACCCCGGGTCCAACTGAACTGGTATAACAGCCAGCATAAACAGGTGCCGAAAGCTGGTGAGCGTTGGCAACTGGAAGTGAAGTTGAAACAGGCAACTGACTATCGCAACCAGGGGAGTTTTCGATACCGGCAATACTTACTGCGCAATAATATTTATGCCTTAGGAACAGTTAAAGACGGCGAAAAATTGACCCGTTCAATCAGTTTTAGACAAAAAATTTTCAATGGCATAGAACAAGCTGACTTATCTGAACCGGGTATATTGGCTGCATTAACGATTGGCGAACGCAGCTTGTTGACCTCTGCCACTCGTGAAATTTGGCAAAAAACGGGGTTAGCTCATAGCCTGGCCATTTCCGGTTTACATTTGGGGATGGTCGCCGGAGCCGCTGTCTTGTTCTTTCGTTTTTGTTTTTACTGTTTTCCCATCAGCTTACAAACCAGAGAGCGGCTAAACATCCGACTGTGGTCGCTAGCCTTCGCGGCAATGGCGGTAACTGGTTATGCCGGCCTGGCAGATTTCTCAATATCGACTGTCAGAGCGTTAACCATGTTTCTGGTGGTTCTTCTGCATATTGTGTTAAATCTCAAATTAAATCCGCTAAGTTTATTGTTGCGAGTGGTGGCAGCAGTATTAGTGGTTGATGTTTTTGCCTGGCAGGATCCCGGTTTTTGGTTATCTATTACTGCCGTTGCCGCACTTTTTCTTGCCAGTTGGCGATGGAGCAAAAGTCGTGGTCGTTTCTCCGCGGTAAAAAGCCTCTGGTCAATTCAGTGGCTGCTGTTGGTGGTGATGTCTCCTTTATCATTTTTATTATTTGGTGGTTTTTCGCTTTTTGCTCCCGTCGTCAATTTGTTGGTGTTACCTGTTATCAGTTTTTGGTTATTGCCGCTGGCTTTAATAGGAACGGTTTTGGTGTTGTTTGATTCTGGTTTCGCTGTCCTTTTTTGGCAATTGGCTGAATTTCCCGTTAGCTATTTGAACCCACTATTGGAAGCTGTAGCGGGGCACCCGGCTAATTGGCTGGAACTGAACCAATGGCCAATAACCCGTGCAGCGCGGTTTGCTGCTTTGTTCGCACTTGCTGCGGCTTTGTTGTTGCCGGTAAGCCGCGGCTGGCATCGGTTAGGTCTATTACTGTGTTTGCCTGTTGCTGCTTTTTTATTTTTTAATCAACGGGACGGGAAACTGCGTCTTCATGTTCTGGACGTGGGCCAAAGTCAGGCTGTGGTGCTAGAGAAAGACGGTAAAGCCATGCTAATTGATACCGGTATTGAGTTTAACTCCGGTTTCAGTGTTGCAGAATCTGTTATTGAACCTTTTCTTAATTACCATGGTTTGCGCCCTGAGCTGGTTTTTATCAGCCATGGCGACAGAGATCATAACGGCGGCAGAGATTTTCTTAGGCAAAGGTATCCTCAGCTAGAGTGGCGCGGGGATGCCAGTGATAAACCTTGTCGCGCCGGTGATACAGGTGAATGGAATAGCATGCAATGGAAGGTTTTGTGGCCAACGCCTGCGTATCAGAATACAAATCGGTTAAGTAAAAATAATCGTTCATGTGTACTACGCATCAGTTATAAAAACTTCAGTATGTTTTTGCCCGGTGACATTGAAATGACGGCAGAGCAATTATTGTTGAAGTCTTTACATAAACAGTCAGAAGCTAACTCTAATGTTCTGTTAATTCCACACCATGGCAGCAAAACATCGACCAGCTGGCCTCTGTTACAGGCGGTTAATGCTGACGTCTATCTTATCAGCTACGGTAAGCATAGTGGCTATGACTTTCCTCACCGCTATACACTGGAAAGGCTCTCCCGTACTCAAAAGCCCTGGTTTGGAACCAGGGACAGCGGGCAACTGACTATTGTTAGTGACGGCAACACATGGAGTTTGGAGTTACCCTTTGAAAACAGGTAGAATAGCAAAAGTGTTAATGACTTATTTGAGACTACATGGATTCTCAGCTTAAAAAGAAGACGACCTTTAAACGCTTATTAGGTTATATCAAACCTTATAAGGCAGCTTTTATCGCTGCTATCCTGTGTATGATTGGTTACTCTGCCATTGATACATTGTTCTTATCCCAAATTGAAACGTTAATAGATGATGGGTTAACAGAGCAAGACTCTAATATATTGCTTTACGGTGCCCTCTTTGTTCCTTTTATTTTCATCCTTCGTGGTTCTTTGAATGTTGCTTCCAGCTATTTCCTGCATTGGGTGGGTTTTAAAGTCGTTACTAAAATGCGGCAGCAGCTTTTTGACCATATGATGAAACTGCCGGTGGGTTTCCATGACCAGCATTCAACCGGTGACTTGATTTCAAAAATAACTTATGACACTCAACAGGTGGCGGAAGCGAGTAGCCGGGCCGTTTTGGTCTTGGTGAAAGAAGGCGCGTTCGTCGCCGGTTTATTGGGTTTGATGTTTTATCAAAGCTGGCAATTATCATTGGTATTTTTGGTGATAGGCCCCTTGGTTGCAAAAGTTGTCGGGGTTGTTTCACGTCGTTTCCGTAAAGTAAGTAGTCGTATTCAGACCGCTATGGGTAATGTAACCACAACTGCAGAGCAAATGATCAACGGCCATAAGGTTGTGATCATGCATCAGGGGCAAAAAGGTGAGTCGACACGTTTTTCGGAAATAAATAATATTACCCGTAACCAGAATATGAAGCTGGTGAATACCCGGGCTATCAGCACTTCAGTTATTCAGTTTATAGCTTCGTTAAGCCTTTCTATGGTTCTGGTTATTGCCAGTTTTCCAGAAATGCTGGGTGAGCTTTCGGCCGGTGCTTTTACTACGTTACTTACCGCTATGATCATGTTGCTGCGCCCGTTAAAGCAGCTGACTAACGTAAACAGTGATTTCCAGCGCGGTATTGCGGCGGCAACCAGCGTGTTTGCAATTCTGGACGAGCCGATTGAAGTTGATAAAGGTTCGAGAGTGGTTGATCGTGCAGCAGGTGATATTGTTTTTGATGATGTGACCTTTTCTTATCAAAAAGATGATGAACCTGCGTTAGAGCACATTAATTTTAAAGTTGATCAGGGCAAAACTGTGGCGCTGGTGGGCCGTTCAGGTAGTGGTAAGTCGACAATATCGAACTTGCTTACGCGGTTCTACGATGTAGAGCAGGGCAGCATTTTGCTTGATGGCCACAATATTAACGATTATAAACTGAAATGCCTAAGGCGTCAGTTTGCGCTGGTGTCTCAGCATGTAACCTTGTTTAACGACACCATAGCAAACAACATTGCTTACGGCGCTTCAAAAGATGTATCACGTGAAAATATTATTAAAGCCGCTGAACAAGCATACGTTACTGAATTCACCGACAGCATGCCGAAAGGCCTGGATACTATGGTGGGCGAGAATGGGGTGATGTTATCCGGTGGTCAGCGTCAGCGTATAGCCATAGCCCGTGCGCTATTACAAGACGCGCCTATTCTGATACTGGATGAAGCGACATCGGCGTTGGATACTGAGTCCGAGCGTCATATTCAGGATGCCCTGGGAACCTTACGTAAAAACCGTACAGCTATTGTCATTGCACACCGTTTATCAACCATTGAAAATGCTGATGAAATTTTAGTTATGGACAATGGTGAGATTATTGAACGCGGTACACACCAGCAATTGCTTGATCAGGAAGGCGCATATTTTCAGCTGCATAACTTACAGTTTAGTGGAGGCGCCTAATGTGGCTTCAAAAGCAGTGGTATAAAGCCAGGCTGCACCCTTTACTGTTTTTGCTGACACCACTGTCGCTGGTGTTTTGGCTGGTAACAAATTTGCGTCGCAGTTTTTATGCTTTGGGGTTAATGCCACGCTATAAAGCTGATGTTCCGGTCATAGTAGTGGGAAACATTAGCGTGGGCGGCACTGGCAAAACACCTATGGTTGTGGCCTTAAGTCAATGGCTCAAAGATGAGGGCTGGAATCCGGGCATTATCAGTCGTGGTTACGGTGCAAAAGGGCCTTTTCCTTATGAGGTTTTAGAGAGCGACTCTCCGGAAAAAGCCGGTGATGAACCTTTGCTCATGCGTCGTCGCACTGGCTGCCCTGTTGTTATTGCGCCCAAACGAGCTCAGGCTGCAAAGCTTATGGCGGAACAACACCCCAAAGTAGACGTTATTATCTGTGATGACGGGTTACAGCATTATGCACTCAAACGCGATATTGAATTAATTATGATAGACGCTGAACGAGGCACCGGAAATGGATGGCTTTTGCCTGCGGGCCCATTACGGGAAGGCCCATGGCGTCTCAAAGGTGCGGACTGGGTTATTTCTAACTATGGTCGTCATGCATTCGCCCGACATGTTGTGGATGTCGAGCCTGGCAACTGGTACCGGGTTGATAATAACGAGCAAGTTGCGTTAAAAACCGAGAGCAAATTTAATGCCGTGGCTGGTATTGGTTATCCGCAGCGATTTTTTAACTCGCTAATTGAGCAGGGTATTGAACTGGAGAACAGTCAGAGCTTTGCGGATCATCACGCTTTTAGTCAACAGGACTTTTCTAACCTGGCTAGTAACCCTATATTAATGACAGAAAAAGATGCTGGTAAATGCCAGTCTTTTGCGCAAGCTGACTGGTATTACCAAACAATTGAAGCGAAGCTGCCCGAAGTGATGAAAACTAACTTATTGGCAGAGCTGGAAAGGAAGAAAAATGGCCATCGATAAAACGACATTAGCAATATTGGCGTGTCCAAAGTGTAAAGGGAAACTGACCTATTACGCCGATAAAGACGAGTTAGTATGCCGCGGAGAACGCCTCGCATATCCAATAGACGAGAATATTCCCGTGCTTATAGCGGATAAGGCTCGCGAGTTATCATCAGAAGAGTTAGAAAAGGTTCCTTCATGAGTTTTACCGTTGTCATTCCAGCTCGCTACGGTTCCAGCCGCTTGCCGGGCAAACCTTTAGCCGATATTGCCGGTAAACCGATGATTCAGCATGTGGTTGAGCGAGCTGAGGCTAGTGGCGCTGCCGAAGTCATAGTTGCTACCGATGATATGCGGATTAAAGAGGGCGTTGATAAGTTTGGTGGTCGCGTCATGATGACCTCAAGTGAACACTCCTCGGGTACGGAACGTTTGGCTGAAGTTATCGAACAATTAGCTCTGGCAGAAAACGAGGTGGTGGTTAATGTTCAGGGTGATGAGCCCTTTATTCCGCCTGAAATTATTCGACAGGTTGCCGATAACTTAGCCAATCAACGGCAGGCACCTATGGCGACACTGGCCGTGCCCATTACTGACGCTGAAGATATTTTTAACCCGAATACAGTAAAAGTGGTTACCGATGCTGCGGGTTATGCGCTGTACTTTAGCCGTGCCGCAATTCCGTGGGACAGAGAGCACTTTTCTGCCGACCGGGCGACAAATGTCGTTACTGAGCATTATCATCGTCACATTGGTATTTATGCTTATCGGGCGGGTTTTGTCAGACGTTATATTGAATGGGAGCCAAGCCCTATTGAACAGCTTGAGTCGTTAGAACAATTGCGGGTGCTTTGGCACGGAGAACGTATTCATGTCGCTGAAGCCATTCTCGCACCGGCTACAGGCATTGATACTGAAGAGGACCTGCAGCGGGCACGAAAACTGGCAGGCGATGATTAATCCATCGCCGACATTTTTGAATACTCATCTTCGAAAAAGAATTTTTCCTCACCAAAAGCTGGTTTTAAGTGATGCAGCCAGGTGGCATCCGGATCATATTTAGCGAAGAAGGGACGTTGTACCCAGTCCGGATTGCGCCCCTGGATAAAGCGTAAGGCAAAGACTTTCTCACCAGCAATTTCAGTAACACCCTGAACTTCTACTTTCCCCGGGCCGGCACTCATCGAGGGGCCTCGCACGGTACGAGCTATACCTGAAACCTGCTGGTACGCTTTCTGGAAAATTTCCCAGGTACGCTCCAGCGGTACTTCAAAGTAACGTTTTGCTCCGGTATCCCGCTCGACAAACATATAATAAGGGATTAATCCGAGTTGTACCTGCTTCTCCCACATAGAAGCCCAGACATCCGGGTCGTCATTAATGTGCTTGAGTAAAGGAGCCTGACAGCGGATTTGAACACCTGTAGCGCGCAGGCGACGAATGGCCTCCTGACATACTTCAGTGCGTAATTCATTCGGGTGGTTTAAATGCGCCATTATCGACACATGCTTGCCACCATCAACTAAGCGCTCTAATAAACGCAGTAAATCGTCCGCGTCGGGGTCGGTGATAAAGCGATATGGCCAGAAGGTTAATGATTTAGTGCCAATGCGTATGGTTTTAATGTGCTCGAACTCAGGTTGCAGTAAACCCTCTAAGTAATGGGCCAGCTTGCGCGTGCGCATAACCATAGGGTCGCCGCCGGTCACCAGCAAGTCAGTAACTTCTTTGTGCTGAGCCAGATAGCGGTGCAATTGATCCGCGTCATTTGAATTAAAGCGGGTAGCTTTACCGACAAATTGCGCCCAACGGAAGCAGAAAGTGCAGTAAGAATGGCAGTACTGCCCCTGAGCCGGGAAAAAGAGCACCGTTTCGCGGTACTTATGCTGCATGCCCGGCAAAGGCTCACCGTCAACATGCGGCACATTCATTTGCATTTGTCCGGCAGGGTGAGGGTTCATTTCATCGCGTAGCTGAGTCGCCAAATCAAACACTTCATTGGTGGTGTGCTTGCCTGACATTAGGTCTGCCATGCGCTGGTACGCAGAAGGCTCCAGCATATCTTTTTGCGGGAAAGTTAGCTGAAACAGCGGGTCATTGGGTACATTTTCCCAGTCAATCAGTTCGTTAAATACATATTCATTAACTCTGAATGGCAGTACATTAGCGACGACTTTCATTTCAAAACGCATGTCATCAGGAACTTTCTTTAACGCCTCAATTTTATCTAACTGGCGATGCTGATATACCTTGAATTTACGTGGTGTAATGATGGGTTGTTGTACATTGACTACTTGCTGCATAAGCCTCTCTGTAATTATCTGCAACTTGCTAAAGCACGTTGAAAATGAATTTGTCTGTCAGCTCTCTCTTTGGCGACCAACGAAATGCGACGTAGTATAAAGAATTTAAGGCTTCGTTGCACGTTCTGTAAGGTGTGAAAAGCAATGTACTCAAACTAATTAAGAGCGGGCATAAAAAAAGGCGCTCAACCGAGCGCCTTCTTAACTCAAACCAATTTATTTTTTAATTGGTGAAAACTCGCGTTTTGTATAACCAGTATATAACTGACGAGGACGACCAATTTTCTGGTTTTCTTCGCCCATCATTTCGTGCCAGTGAGAAACCCAGCCGACAGTACGTGACAGCGCAAAGATAACGGTGAACATATTGGTAGGAATACCAATAGCTTTCAGTACGATACCTGAGTAGAAGTCAACGTTAGGGAAGAGTTTCTTTTCAATGAAGTAGTCGTCTTCCAGAGCGATACGCTCCAGTTCCATTGCGACGTCAAGTAATGGATCATCACGATCCAATTCTTTCAGTACTTCGTGGCAAGATTCACGCATTACCGTTGCACGAGGGTCGGTGTTTTTGTATACACGGTGACCAAAGCCCATTAGACGGAAAGGATCGTCTTTGTCTTTTGCTTTCTCAATATATTTTGGAATGTTTTCAACAGAGCCAATTTCAGCCAGCATACGCAAGCAAGCTTCGTTTGCACCACCATGGGCTGGTCCCCATAAAGACGCAACACCCGCAGCGATACATGCGTAAGGGTTAGCACCAGAAGAACCGGCAAGGCGTACTGTTGACGTTGATGCGTTTTGCTCGTGGTCAGCATGCAAAGTAAAGATGCGATCCATAGCGCGAGCTACCGCAGGGCTTATTTTGTAGTCTTCCGCAGGAACCGAGAACATCATGTTCAGGAAGTTTTCTGCATAACCTAAGTCGTTACGTGGGTAAACGAAAGGTTGACCAATGCTGAATTTATAAGCCATTGCTGCAATTGTTGGAATTTTTGCAATCAGACGGTAAGCACTACGTAAACGTTGGTTTTCATCGTGAATCTCCAGATCATCATGATAGAACGATGATAAAGCTCCCGTTACGGCACATAACATTGCCATAGGGTGAGCATCGCGACGGAAACCATTAAAGAAATTGTGAATTCCCTGATGCACCATAGTGTGTTTAGTAATGGTGTTTTTGAATTCATGGTATTGCTTTTCGGTAGGAGCTTCGCCGTGCAACAACATGTAGCAAACTTCTAAGTAATCTGCTTTAGTTGCTAACTCACCAATAGGGTAACCGCGGTGCAGTAAAACGCCGTTTTCACCATCTATATAGGTGATAGCCGACTCGCAAGAGCCTGTAGCCAGAAACCCTGGGTCAAAAGTAAAATAACCATGTTTTCCCAGAGTTCGGACGTCAACTACATCCTTTCCTGCCGTTGGTGATAGTACCGGCAATTCAATGGATTGGCCGTCAATCTGTAAAGTGGCTTTACGATCAGCCATAAGGAATTCTCCTCGCTATCTACTTTGAAAAAGTGCGCTAATTTAACTCGATCATGCCCGTAAATGTCAATTTTAATCGGGGAACATGAACCAATTATAGCGAAATATACGTAATAAACATGACGAAAAGATTACTCAGATTGAAGAATTATCTTGTTAGGTTAGACTTTAGTAGTAAAGCGTATTTTAGTCAGCGTTCAAATCTGAGTTTGTCGTTGTAATTAATAGCTTGGCTAGATATACTTTGCGCCGTATTGGTGGCATGTTTCTGTGTCGCGCAAACGAAAATTGCATTTCTTTTGTGCTTTATTAAAAGGCAATCTATCGTGAAAAAAGAAAGACCTGTTAATTTAGACTTATCAACTATCAAGCTTCCTGCCGCTGCCAAAGCATCCATACTGCATCGTATTTCCGGTGTTGCTATGCTGTTCTCTCTGGCTTTTCTAATTTGGGCTTTTGCCGTGTCACTTAGTGGCCCTGAAGGCTTTGCTCAAATCGAGAGTATCATGACCAGCTTTATCGCTAAATTTATTGGCTGGGGTATTTTGACAGCGCTAGGATTTCACTTAATCATTGGTCTGCGTCACTTAGTAATGGACATGGGCTACTGGGAAGAACTCGATTCCGGAAGAATCAGCGCAATTGTCTCAATTGCTCTTTCTGTGATCTTTTCCGTATTAGTAGGAGTTTGGCTATGGTAACAGCAGCAGCTACTTTTGGTCGTAGCGGTTCTCATGACTTTATTTTATTGAGAGCCAGCGCGATTGTAATGGTTCTATATTCACTGTTCATGGCTGGGTTCTTCCTTTCTACGCCAGATGTAACTTATCAAGTGTGGAGTGGGTTGTTTGCCAACATTTGGATGAAAGTGTTCACTATGCTGGCCTTATCTTCTGTGTTAATTCACGGCTGGATTGGCATTTGGCAAGTATCAACAGACTACGTGAAAGCGTCCGGTCTCAGAGCTTTTATCCAACTGGTTTTCAGCGTTGGTCTGATCGCTGTTTGGCTCACTGGCTTATTCGTACTGTGGGGTGTTTAAGTGACTGTTAAAACTTTAGAATATGATGCAGTGGTGATTGGTGCTGGCGGTGCCGGCATGCGAGCAGCACTGCAAATTTCCCAAGAGGGATTGAGCTGCGCGTTGATGTCCAAAGTGTTTCCAACACGCTCTCACACAGTTTCTGCTCAGGGTGGTATTACCGTAGCATTAGGTAATGCGCATGAAGATAACTGGGAATGGCACATGTTCGATACCGTTAAAGGTTCGGACTATATTGGTGACCAGGACGCTATCGAATACATGTGTAAAGCTGGCCCTGAAGCTATTTTAGAAATGGAAAACTTAGGTTTACCATTCTCGCGTTTTGAAAACGGCAAAGTTTATCAACGTCCATTTGGTGGTCAGTCGAAGAACTTTGGTGGCGAGCAGGCTGCTCGTACTGCCGCTGCAGCTGACCGTACCGGTCACGCTTTGCTGCATTTGCTTTATCAGCAAAACGTGAAGAAAAAAACCACCGTATTTTCAGAATGGTACGCGCTGGATATCGTTAAGAACCAAGACGGCGAAGTTTGTGGTGTAACCACCATGGATATCGAAAGCGGCGAAGTTTACTTTGTTAAAGCTAAAGCCGTTGTTCTTGCTACCGGCGGTGCTGGTCGTATTTATTCTTCAACGACCAATGCTCATATCAACACTGGCGACGGTATTGGTATGGCTCTACGTGCTGGCGTTCCTGTACAAGATATGGAAATGTGGCAGTTCCATCCAACCGGTATTGCCGGAGCGGGCTCACTCGTTACAGAAGGTTGTCGTGGAGAAGGCGGTTACCTGCTGAACAAAGACGGCGAACGCTTTATGGAGCGTTATGCGCCAAACGCGAAAGATTTGGCGTCACGCGACGTTGTCTCCCGCGCTATGATGACTGAAATCCGTGAAGGACGTGGTTGTGAAGGCCCATGGGGTACTCACCTTAAACTGAAACTGGATCACCTGGGTAAAGAAACCCTGGAAAGTCGTTTGCCGGGTGTTTGTGACTTATCACGTACATTCGCACACGTTGATCCGGTAAAAGAACCAATTCCGGTTATTCCTACCTGTCACTACATGATGGGCGGTATTCCAACGGATGTTAATGGACAAGTCCTGACTGTTGGTGACGATGGTCAGACATCTCACGTTAAAGGGCTGTTTGCTTGTGGTGAAATTGCTTGTGTATCTGTACACGGTGCTAACCGCTTAGGTGGTAACTCACTGCTTGATTTGGTGGTATTCGGTCGTTCAACCGGTATGCATCTGGGTGAAACGCTTGCGGCTAACGTAGAAGCCAGAGAAGCAAGCAGCGACGACATTGACGCTGCACTAGCGCGTTATAATCGTTGGGAAAATACTCAGAAAGGCGAAGATCCGGCACAAATTAAGAAAGACCTGCAACAGTGCATGCAACTTAATTTCTCGGTTTTCCGCGAAGGCGATTCAATGAAAGAAGGGCTTGCTGAGCTGCGCGAAATTCGCGAACGCCTGAAAAACGCCCGTCTTGATGACACCTCCAAAGAGTTTAATACTCAGCGCGTCGAGTGCCTTGAGCTAGATAACTTGATGGAAACGGCTTACTCAACTGCAGTTGCTGCCAGCTTCCGTACAGAAAGCCGCGGTGCTCACAGCCGTGCAGACTACCCGGATCGTGATGATGAGAAGTGGTTAGTACACACTGTTTATCGTCCTGAAAAGGAAGATATGGTGACGCGGGAAGTCAATATGGCGCCTAAACTGCGTGAAGCTTTCCCTCCGAAAGCTCGTACCTACTAAGTTGGAGGGTATATGAAAAAATACACATTTTCAGTTTATCGTTATAATCCTGATGTCGACAACGCGCCTCACATGAAAGAGTACACGTTGGAAGTAGAGGATAATCAGGATTTGATGGTGCTAGAAGCACTGATCAAATTGAAAGAACAAGATCCATCGCTGGCGTTTCGCCGCTCGTGCCGTGAAGGTGTTTGTGGCTCCGATGGTATGAATATTAACGGTAAAAATGGTTTGGCTTGTATCACTCACTTGTCTTCTTTGAAATCAGACAAAATTGTGATTCGTCCGCTACCAGGCTTGCCGGTCATTCGTGATTTGATTGTTGATATGAGCCAGTTCTATCAGCAGTACGAGAAAATCAAACCGTACCTTATCAACGATGACAAAACGCCACCAGCGCGTGAACGACTGCAGTCGCCGGAAGACCGTGCTAAGCTTGATGGTCTTTACGAGTGCATTTTATGTGCATGCTGTTCAACATCATGCCCATCGTTCTGGTGGAACCCGGATAAATTTGTTGGACCTGCTGGTCTGCTGCACGCTTATCGTTTCTTAATTGATAGTCGTGACACAGCAACAGACGAGCGTTTGGATGAACTCGATGATGCCTTTAGTGTATTCCGTTGTCACGGAATCATGAACTGCGTTAACGTATGTCCAAAAGGGTTGAATCCAACAAAGGCTATTGGACACATCAAATCGATGCTTTTGAGTCGCGCTGTTTAACTCGTTATATTGTCGCGCCAATTTGAACGGTTGATGTTGTGGATGGCCATCCCACAAAGGATGGCTATTTTTTTATAAAAACGGTTTATCTATTCAGGTGAAGGAAACGCAATGCAAGATGGTGTAATGCGTGAATGGTTAGAAACATCGCATCTAGCCGGTGGTAACGTTGCCTACATTGAACAAATGTTTGAGGCTTATCTGGATGATCCGACGGCAGTCAGTGATGAATGGCGTCAAATGTTCGATGCGTTGCCGAAGGATAATCACATTGTTGATACTAAACTCAGCGATGTCCGGGAGCAGTTTCGCCAGGCCGCTAAGAATAAGCTCAAACAATCTCAAACAGGCAGTACGACTGCCGCAGATCAGAAGCAAGTTAAAGTTTTACAGCTCATCAATGCTTATCGATTCCGCGGCCATCAGCACGCCAACCTTGATCCTCTTGGTTTATGGAAGCAGGAAACCGTTCCAGACCTTTCATTAAACTTCCACGATTTAAGCAAAGACGACTTAGAACGCGAGTTTAATGTCGGCTCTTTAGCTGTTGGCAAAGACACAATGAAGCTGAGTGATATTCACGAAGCGCTGGAAAATATTTATTGTGGCTCTATTGGTGCCGAATACATGCACATTGTTTCAACCGAGGAAAAACGCTGGATTCAGCAACGGTTGGAAGGTGTTCTTGGAAAGCCCAAGTTTGAAAAAGAACAACAGACTAAAATTTTAAAAGAACTGATAGCCGCTGACGGACTGGAAAAGTATCTTGGGTCAAAATTCCCGGGAGCTAAACGCTTTTCATTAGAAGGTGGCGACAGTCTGGTTCCGTTGTTGAAAGAACTCATTTCACGCTCTGGTGAGCAGGGTGCCAAAGAAGTGGTTATTGGCATGGCTCACCGTGGTCGCTTGAACGTTTTAGTCAACGTTCTGGGTAAAAAACCACAGGACTTATTCGACGAGTTTGCCGGAAAGCATGACAGCACAAAGGGCTCGGGTGATGTTAAGTATCACATGGGCTTCTCTTCTGACTATGCAACGCCGGGCGGCGACGTCCATCTTGCTTTGGCCTTTAACCCGTCGCACCTGGAAATTGTAAACCCGGTTGTTATGGGTTCGGTTCGTGCACGCATGGATCGTCTGAAAGATCCGAAAGGCAAAAAAGTTCTGCCTATTACCATTCACGGTGACGCTGCTGTTGCTGGTCAGGGTGTGGTACAAGAAACGTTCAATATGTCGCAGACACGTGCTTACCGTGTAGGCGGCTCTATCCGTATCGTGGTGAATAACCAGGTTGGTTTCACTACATCTAAACAGGAAGATGCGCGTTCTACTCAGTATTGTACTGACATTGCCAAAATGGTGCAGGCGCCAATTTTCCACGTTAATGCGGATGACCCTGAAGCCGTTGTTTTTGTCACTCAGTTAGCGCTTGATTACCGTAATGCATTCCAGCGCGACGTGGTTATTGATTTGGTTTGTTATCGTCGTCATGGACATAACGAAGCCGATGAGCCAAGTGCAACACAGCCGCTGATGTACGCAAAAGTTAAAAAACAGCCCGTTGCCCGCGAGCTTTATGGCAAGCGTCTGATAGAGAAATCGATAGTTGATGAAGACACGGCTAAGCAGTGGATGTCTGACTATCGTGATGCATTAGATAAAGGCGAAGTGGTGGTTGATGAACACCGTCCTATGCGTCAGCACTCTGTTGACTGGTCTCCCTACATAGGAAACGACTGGGACGTTGAGTACGACTACAAAGTCTCAGCAGATAAGCTGAAAGATCTGGGCGAAAAAATCACTCAGTATCCGGAAGAAGACAAGCTGAATTCCCGCGTTGAAAAAGTGTATCAAGAACGTCTGAAAATGGCGAAAGGCGATAAACCAATGGACTGGGGTTTCGCTGAAACTTTGGCTTATGCCACCTTAGTTAACGACGGCACTCATATTCGTTTGACCGGTCAGGACAGCGGCCGTGGTACCTTCTTCCACCGCCACGCGGTATTGCATAACCAAAAAGATGGTTCTACCTATATGCCACTGAACAATTTAGGTTCAGATCAGGGGCAAATTGAAATTTATGACTCAGTTTTATCAGAAGCTGCAGTTGTGGCCTTCGAATACGGTTACGCTACGGCTGAACCGCAGTCTCTGGTTATGTGGGAAGCTCAATTTGGTGATTTCGTTAACGGCGCCCAGGTTGTTATTGACCAGTTCTTAAGTTCTGGCGAGCAGAAATGGGGACGTTTATGTGGTTTAACATTGCTATTGCCGCACGGTTACGAAGGGCAGGGTCCTGAGCACAGTTCAGCCCGTCTTGAGCGTTTCCTGCAATTATCGGCCGATCACAACTGGTCAGTCTGTGTACCGACAACGCCTGCACAGGTTTTCCACATGATCCGTCGTCAGCACTTACGTCCGGTTCGCCGTCCGTTAGTTGTTATGACGCCTAAGTCATTGTTACGTCATCCGTTAGCGGTTTCAGAAATGGATGATTTAGCGGATCTTGGATTCCAGAACGCGATTGGTGAAATCGATGATCTGAATCCGAAAAAAGTAAAACGCGTGGTATTTTGCTCAGGTAAAGTCTACTACGATTTACTGAAAGAACGCCGCGAGCGTGAACAAGAAGATGTTGCCATTATTCGTATCGAACAGCTGTATCCGTTCCCTGCGGAAGAAGTGGCAGAAATTATGAAAGATTATCAGCACGTTAAAGATTTTGTCTGGTGTCAGGAAGAGCCTCAGAACCAGGGTGCATGGTATAGCAGCCAGCATCACTTCTGGGCCGCAATTCCGAAAGGAGCTCAGTTGTCTTATCGTGGTCGTAGTGCGTCAGCCGCACCGGCGGTCGGATACATTTCAGAGCACAACAAGCAGCAGCAAAACCTTGTTGACGAAGCGCTAACCATTAAATAGGTGAAGATGAACCATGGCGATTGATATTAAAGTTCCTCAATTACCCGAGTCTGTTGCAGATGCAACAATTGCAACATGGCACGTAAAACCTGGCGATAAAGTGTCTCGCGACCAGAATCTGGTTGACATCGAAACCGACAAGGTAGTGCTGGAAGTGGTTGCGGAAGCAGACGGTGTTTTGGGCGAAATTACTGCCGAAGAAGGCACTACCGTAACAGCTGAAGAAGTTATCGGAAAAATTGAAGAAGGTGACGGTGCGTCGGCATCTGACGATAAATCAGACAATAAAGACTCAGACGACGACAAGAAGTCAGAGAAAAAAGAATCTGATTCTTCAGAAGACAAAGGCTCTGACAAAAAAGGTTCTGGCGAGAAAATGGAAGTTAAAGTTCCTCAACTGCCAGAATCAGTCTCTGATGCCACTGTTTCTACCTGGCACGTTAAAGCTGGCGATGCAGTAAAACGTGACCAGAACCTGGTTGATATTGAAACCGATAAAGTGGTTCTGGAAGTGGTTGCTCCGGCTGATGGCGTTTTAGCTGAAATTAAGCACGAAGAAGGCGCGACAGTCGGTGCTGATGACGTTATCGGTATTGTCGAAGCTGGTGGGTCTGCTGGCGGTAGTTCAAGCAAGTCCGATGACAGCAAATCTGAATCTTCTTCAGAAAGTAAAGACGATGACGGTGACAACGAAGTAGCGGGTCCTGCGGTTCGTCGTTTACTTGGTGAACACGGCCTTAAGCCAAGTGACGTTAAAGGCACTGGTAAGGGCGGTCGCGTCACTAAAGAAGACGTGGAAAAACACGTGAAAGCTCAGTCTTCTAAGTCTTCGGATAGCAGCAAACAGCAGTCTTCACAGCCAGCCGTTTCAGGTGACCGTGACCAGAAACGTGTACCAATGACACGTCTGCGTAAACGTATCGCTGAGCGTCTGTTGCAAGCTAAGAACGACACCGCGATGTTGACCACGTTTAACGAAATCAACATGAAGCCAATTATGGACTTGCGTAAGAAGTACAAAGACGTGTTTGAAGAAACTCACGGCACGCGTCTTGGTTTCATGGGCTTCTACGTCAAAGCTGTAACTGAAGCACTGAAACGTTTCCCAGACGTCAACGCATCCATTGATGGCGACGATATTGTTTACCACAATTTCTTCGATATCAGCATTGCGGTATCAACGCCTCGTGGTCTGGTAACTCCAGTTCTGCGCGACACTGACCGTTTAAGCATTGCGGATATGGAAAATGGTATTCGTGACCTGGCTATCAAAGGCCGTGACGGTAAGTTAACTATGGATGAAATGCAGGGTGGTAATTTCACCATTACTAACGGTGGTGTATTTGGTTCACTGCTTTCAACGCCAATTCTGAACCCACCACAAAGCGCTATTCTGGGTATGCACAAAATCCAGGAGCGGGCGATGGTGGTAGACGGTAAGATCGAAATCTTACCGATGATGTACCTGGCTCTTTCTTATGACCATCGAATTATTGATGGTAAACAATCGGTAGGTTTCCTGGTTACCGTGAAAGAGCTATTAGAAGATCCTCAACGTCTTATCCTGGATATCTAAAGACGCTGAGAACCAGCCGCAATGCAATTTAGCTTGCGGCTGTTAATTATGCGCCGAGCAGGTTAAAATTCGGCGCGGTATTCGGGTAGGCAGCACTTTAGCTGCTTAAGTTGTTTCAACGAATCGGAAGAGCATCATGAATTTGCATGAGTATCAGGGTAAACAACTCTTTAAAGAGTTTGGTTTGCCAGTATCTGAAGGTTATGCCTGCGACACTGCTGATGAAGCGGTAGAAGCGGCAAAACGTATTGGTGGCGACATTTGGGTTGTCAAATGTCAGGTTCACGCTGGTGGCCGCGGTAAAGCGGGTGGCGTGAAATTAGTGAAAAGTTTAGACGACGTTCGCGCATTTGCTGAGCAGTGGTTAGGTAAAAACTTAGTAACTTTCCAGACCGACGAGAAAGGTCAGCCGGTTGCTAAGATTTTAGTTGAAAGCTGCACTGACATTGCAGACGAGCTTTACTTAGGTGCAGTTGTTGACCGTGCTTCACGCAAAATCGTGTTCATGGCATCAACCGAAGGCGGCGTAGAAATTGAAACCGTTGCTGAAGAAACACCTGAGAAAATCTTGAAAGCTGAAATTGACCCTACGGTTGGCGCGCAGCCATACCAAGGTCGCGAACTAGGCTTTAAACTGGGTCTGACTCCAGACCAGGTTAAGCAGTTCACTAAGGTCTTCATGGGCCTGGCGAAAATGTTCGAACAGTACGACTTAGCACTGTTAGAAATTAACCCATTGGTTATCACTGACGAAGGCAACGTTCACTGTCTGGATGCGAAAGTTGGCATCGACAGCAACGCATTGTACCGTCAGCCTAAAATCCGTGAAATGCACGATCCGTCACAAGACGACGCGCGTGAAGCAGAAGCGGCTAAATGGGAACTGAACTACGTAGCACTAGACGGCAACATTGGTTGCATGGTTAACGGTGCTGGTTTGGCGATGGGTACTATGGACATCGTTAAACTGAGTGGCGGCGAACCAGCTAACTTCCTTGACGTTGGTGGCGGCGCGACAAAAGAACGTGTTTCTGAAGCGTTCAAAATTATCCTGTCAGACAGCTCTGTTAAAGCCGTATTGGTTAACATCTTCGGTGGTATCGTACGTTGCGATATGATTGCTGAAGGTATTATCGGCGCTGTTGAAGAAGTGGGTGTTAAAGTTCCAGTTATTGTTCGCCTTGAAGGTAACAACGCTGAACTGGGTACCCAGAAATTGAACGAAAGTGGCCTGAACATTATCGCTGCAGAGAGCTTATCTGATGCTGCCGATAAAGTGGTTGCTGCGGCAGGAGGTCAATAATGAGCATTTTGATCGATAAAAATACCAAAGTTATCTGCCAGGGCTTTACTGGCGGTCAGGGTACTTTCCACTCTGAACAAGCTATTGCTTACGGTACGCAAATGGTTGGCGGTGTTACACCTGGTAAAGGTGGTCAAGAGCACTTAGGTCTGCCTGTATTCAATACTGTAAGAGAAGCTGTAGAAGCAACTGGCGCAACTGCTTCAGTTATCTACGTACCAGCTCCTTTCTGTAAAGATTCAATCATCGAAGCAGCAGACGCTGGTATCGAACTGATTGTTTGTATTACTGAAGGTATCCCTACGCTGGATATGCTTTACGTTAAAGAATACCTGACGCACAAAGGCGTGCGCATGATCGGTCCAAACTGCCCGGGTGTTATCACTCCGGACGAGTGCAAAATCGGTATCATGCCTGGGCACATCCACAAGAAAGGTAAAGTGGGTATCGTGTCACGTTCAGGTACATTGACGTACGAAGCGGTTAAGCAGACTACTGACGCAGGTTTTGGTCAGTCTAGCTGTGTTGGTATCGGTGGTGACCCTATCCCGGGTTCTAACTTCATCGATATTCTGGAACTGTTCGAAAAAGATCCAGAAACCGAAGCTATCGTAATGATCGGTGAAATCGGCGGTACAGCGGAAGAAGAAGCGGCAGAGTACATAAAAAATAATGTCTCTAAGCCGGTTGTTTCTTACATTGCTGGTGTTACTGCGCCTCCGGGCAAACGTATGGGCCATGCTGGTGCCATCATTGCCGGCGGTAAAGGTACTGCTGACGAGAAATTCGCTGCACTTGAAGCAGCAGGCGTTAAAACTGTACGCAGCCTAGCCGACATCGGCAAAGCTGTTGCAGAGAAAACTGGCTGGTAATATCCCGCCAACGCTTAAACAAAACCCGGCCTTCGCGCCGGGTTTTTTGTGGCTGCTTTCTAAGGAAAAAGAGTTCGCTATCACGGAGACGCTACGAGCACATCCTTGTGGGCTTGACGAAGGCCATCCTTGGCCTTCGACACTCCGTGATAGCGAACTCTTCTTCCTTGCGCTGCCACAAAGCGATCTTCCTGGGTATTTGATGATCACCTAGTCGCATTGCTTGACCTGCAATTGACACTAAAACATGTGCATTGGAACGTTGTAGGGCCGAACTTCATTGGTGTGTACGAAATGTTAGATCCGCAAGTAGACGCAGTGCGAGAAATGACTGATACCATCGCAGAGCGAATTGCAATGTTAGGTGGAGTTCCAGTAGGTACGCCTAAAGCGATTTCAGAGCGTCGCAGATGGGAAGACTACTCTTTAGGTAAAGGGTTAGTGGCAGAGCATTTAGTTGCTCTGGACAAAGTTTACAATGGCGTCAACGGTGACCACCGAGAAGCTATGGAAATACTGGCTGAGCTCGATCCAGTATCTGAAGACATGTTAACCGGGCAACTGGGTGAGTTAGAGCAGTTTCAGTGGCTTGTCCGCGCCCATATTGAATCGTCCTCTGGCGAATTGAAAAATTAATTTTATTCAGTGATTAAAGCTTTGCAGCAAGCTATAAAGGGCGCACTCAAACACAAAAGCTAACCCTCAATGTTGCTGCGGTATGCCTTCATCATGTCCAAATTCATCGTCCTTGTTGATCTTTTTCTTGGGGGGCCGTCATAAGTTGTTTGTCGACGACTGAGTTTTTTAGCCAATCTTCGATAACAGAGTTGATGTGATTATCGTAAATCATCATTTCAATATGACCGCGGTTATCCAGTGTTTCTATTTGAATCCTGTCAATGTTTTCCAGGCGTTTGAGTTGGTCAGAATCACTGATTTTGTCTAGCGAGCCGATTACAATCAATGTCGGAGGCAGCGACTTCTCTGGTTGACGCAATAAAACACGTGGTGTGGATAGCCGACGCGAACTGGTTTGGTGGTTGATAAGTACTTCTTCGAAGGTGTCCTGTAGCCATTGGTCAGATACGAACGAAGTGATAAATGAGTGTGAGCTCTTAGCCATACGCAGTGCGGCCGGAGTGAAGTCGGTCATGGGGGCGACAGCGATAAATCGAGCGATATTGCCATACGATTCAATATACTGCGCAGCGATGGAAGCACCATAAGATTTGCCATATAAAATTATGGGTAGCTGATATTGCCGCTTTAGCTTTGTGACTAACCGATGCAGACGCCTAACATCTGCTTGGCCAAAGCTCACCGGTTGGTCCTGTGCAGTACCGTGCCCAAGTAAATCAACGATAGCTGTGTGGTAGCCTTGTAGCTGCAGCGCGATGCTATCAAAGAGAACCGACTGAGCATTGGTACTGTAGCTGTGCAGTAGAATTACGATACCTTTGGCGCGAATTGTTTTATTAACTGAAGGTTCGAGCTCCAGGTGATATTTTCTTACTGGATCTATACCTTCCGGTGCATCGGTATAGGTAAAGGTTAAGTCAAGTGTCGGCGGTACATAATCACTGGTCAGCGTTTCGGCATCACCAAAATAGAACGGTAAGTGTTGCTTGCTAGACAATGTGCGCTTCTGTAAATGATAAATTTTTAATAGTTCGCTTTCATTAACCCCCTCAATAACAAGGTTGTCGCCACCCGGGTAGAGTACCTGTTGTTCGACGAAGTGCGCACAGCCTACGGCAAAACTTAATAGCAGTCCTACGATGATGG
>NZ_DF266791.1:0-146041 GCF_000320945.2 Idiomarina sp. 28-8 | reverse complement strand
ATGGCTTTAACTGAGGAGTCTAAATTCATGTGAGTTAAGTTCCCTTTAATAATTTAATTATTCAATATTACAAGCTTAATTACCCTGCAAAGTCATTACTTCATCAAAGCGCAACTCGCCAGATATGACTTTTGAGTTACGTTTTAAAGCATTGACGATAGCATCTCCCCAGCGTTCGTTGGTGCGTTTAGACAATGCGATTAGTATCTCATTAGGCGTGTTGGGGTTAGCTGCCAGAGTTAAGTCGGTGCCGATCTGGCCTTCTTTGTTGTATAAGGACACCAGCGTATCAACAGGCGTTGATGGATTACCCGCCACTCTGTTGTCCAGTTCGTAGCCATAGTCTATATCGGCTTTTGCAAGTTCGGTTAACCTGTGCGAAGAAGTTGTTGGATCAGCCGCAGCGATTAAAGCACTATTTAATTGCATGGCGGTATAAGTGGTGTTAGTCGCATAGCCGACAAATAAAAAAATCAATGCGGCGGTGATAACGGATTTAAACCGATGCCCTTGCGCGAGTGCTCGCATAAAATGAAAAATCGCAATCGATAAAAATAACCAGAGCACAACGTTAATGATGAGCGAGTAAACGGTGACAATGCCACCTTGTGCGTCAGGTACAATCTCGGTAACACGGGTTTGAGCTGTGTAAGTAGTGAAGGCAATGGCAAAGCTTATAAATATAGCAATTAAGCCAGCCTTCCATTGTTTGAGTTTCTTAAGAAGTATCATGTAAGTTCCTTTTAACAGTTAACATCCCCCGGAAGTTGGCGCTGACGCTGCTGTTATGGCAGGCATAATCACAGCAACCATAACCGCCGCTTCAATGGCCTGGACGGCTTCCTTGGCGGCTTTAGACACAAGTTCACCATTTTCCAGCTGCTTAATGCGTTGTTTGCGGTCTTTCAGCTCTTGCTTACTGAACACCTGTGGCAGTAGCTTGGCGCTATTGGCTAAGGCAACGGCAATAGCAATTTTCGGTTCAATATCTTCGCTATCACTGAGTACTGCATCACGCATGGCCTGACGCAATTCCTGCTCTGGCTTAGGATTAACCTCCGGGTAAACCTGGCGTTCGAATAACCACAATACTTTTTCTTTTTCATGCGCCACAATGTCATCATCAGCAAGAGCTTGTGCAACTTTATGTTTAAGATTTTTAATACCGCCTAGTTTTTGTACCCAGTCCTTGAGTTTACGCGGACGCTTCGCTTCAGCAATCATCGTTAAGGCTTCATCTAACAATGCATCGCCAGTAGGGCTGTCATCGAGCACTGCAACTTTGTTTTTATTATTTTCATCAGCCTTAATTCGGCCGAGCATTAAAAGTTCAGCAGCTATAGCTCCGGCGGTGGCATACTCCACGTACATGCCGTTCATGGTGCCCTTTTCCTCGCACAATGCGAGCAGCATAATGGCTTCGTAGAGTTTTAAATTATCTGGCATGACGTACCTGTCTTTTTAGGTTTCTCTATCATTTAGTATTGATGATATTAGATACACCCTCAACAACATTTTTTAGTTGGGATTGACCATTTGAATCTTGAAAACCGTGATCAAGTCCCGGCAGCATCTTTAGTGTTATATGTTTAGCGCCATCGGAAATAATTTTATTTATTTCTTGTCTCGTTTGCTCAGGGTCGACACTTGTATCTTCCAGTGACTGTATTATAAATACCGGAGCATCAATCGTCTTGAGAGGCTTGAGTAGGTCTCGTTCTAATGCATCTTTCCAAAATGCGTAACCGTGTCCACTGACGTTGACCTGAAAAGGCTCCTTACTTTGTTTAATTTGGTCCGCAAATTGTCTAAAACCTTGTAAGGCCTGATTACGTTGGCCTTCTGGCACCGTCTGTTTAATGCTGAATTCGATATCATGCTGAAAACTGGAAGAACCCGAGTTTAACGCTAGTACAGAATGCAAGCCCGAAACTCGTTCGGCTGCAGCTAGAGCTATAGAGCCCCCTTCGCTGCCACCAGCGACTATGACTTTGTCATAGGAGTTCTTAAAAGCGTCGATGAGTTGAACCCCGTCATTAATTCGCTGCGTCATTGTGTCGTGTTGAAGGTATTTGGTAGGGCAGTCATCTCGCTCTCCAGAGGCATAGGGTAGGCTATCATCAATGCCATACTTCTCAATCGTCAACAGAGCGGAATTAGGAGCTAGAGTTTGCCAAATAGTCGTAACTGACGTCATGTGACGAACGCTGTTACAGTCTGATCCCTGAAAAATCACCAGCAGGTTATCAGCAGCGGCGTTATCTAAGTAATATCGAATTTCTGTGCCATCATCACGCAGGTATTTTTCGCCGGCTATGGCTGGAGAGGTGCTTAAGACTACTAAAATTGAAATCAGGAAAGCGGTTTTCATTATTTTAAATTGTTATCGAGTAAGAATTCTTAGTGGAAAACATTTGAATAAAGTTCCATTTACCTTCCGCTTAAGAAAATTGATCGTCAAACAACCTTTATTTAACAATATTATCAATTATCTTCTATGCTTAATGTAAGTTCGACGTCTCACCGATAAATTAAGCAACGGCTAATTTTTATGACGAATAACCGCGACAAGCAAATTAGCGAAGCACGGTTCCATAAGCTCTTCGATGATACACAAGCTATGTCTATTCAAGGCTATCGCGTGGATGGCTCGGTCGTCTATTGGAATGCCGCTTCAGAAAGAATATACGGTTATTCCACCAGCGAAGCGCTTGGGCGCAGCCTTTTTGACTTAATTATCCCTCATGAGATGCGCGACGAAGTAAAGCAAGCCGTTGCCTGGATGTTTGACAACGAAGAGGGTATTCCACCAGCGCGATTGAACCTCAAACATAAAGACGGCTCCACGGTGCCTGTTTACTCAAGCCATACCGTCGTTTCACTGCCGAATGACGAGCCTATTATGTTCTGTATGGATGCGGATATGCGTTCATTAGAAATGGCTGAAGCAGAAGTTCAGCGCCTATCTTATTATGACTCACTAACTGGGTTACCCAACCGTCGTTTAATACTGGAGCGAATAACCAGTGCTATGCGCAACACCAGCAGTGACACCTCCGCTGCTGCGTTGCTTATCGTTGATATTGAGAAGTTTCACAGTATTAACGATAGTCTGGGCTACAGTGTTGGTGACAGGGTCCTGGTAAGTTGCGCTGAATCTTTGCAGCAATTTAGTTCTTCTCCAGATGACCTGGCTCGTCTTGGTAAGGATGAGTTTGCTCTTGTTTTACCTTGCTCGACATCCTCACTCGATGCTGTTGCAGCAGAGGCCGAACTAATGGCAACTCAAATTCTTCAAAAATTAAAAGCGCCATTAATTCTTGATGGACGGTCGCACCAACTCAATGCCTGCATTGGTATTACGTTGTTTCATTGCCCCGGAACATTATCCGGAGACGAATTGCTGCGCCAGGCGGATATCGCACTCAAAATGGCGAAACGCTCCAATACAACCGATATCAGTTTCTTCGACTCACAGATGGAGTCATCGGTTAAAAAGCGCTTAGAAATATCACAGGCGCTAAATCACGCTGTCGACAATGACGAACTGGCTCTGGCGCTGCAACCGCAAGTCGATCAGAATCAGAACATTACTGGCTTTGAAGCGCTTCTTCGTTGGCATCATCCTAAGTTTAAGACACTCTCGCCCAATGACTTTATTCCTATTGCCGAAGCGAATGACAGTATTATCGCGCTGGGTGACTGAGTCTTAGAAAAGAGCTGCCAACTACTGGTGAAATGGGACGCTGAAAAGAGCAGTGAAAGCTTTAACATATCTGTCAATGTTAGCCCGGTTCAGTTTCGTCGGGGGGACTTTGTTCAGCGCGTGAAAAATATCCTCAAAACCACCGGGGCAAACCCCAAGTGTTTATGCCTTGAACTGACAGAGAGTCTCATAGCCGACGATATTGATTTTATTGTTGAGCAAATGGCCAGTCTGCGTGAACTGGGCGTGTCGATTTCACTCGACGACTTTGGCACTGGCTATGCGTCTCTAGCCTATCTTACACGGCTGCCGCTTGATGAACTCAAAGTTGACCGAGCTTTTGTGCGTGACTTAGATGGACACAGTAAAGGGGCGTTATTAACCGAAACTATTATTAGCTTAGGTCGTAGCATGAACCTTACCGTCATTGCAGAGGGTGTGGAAACGGAGCAACAGTTCAAGCGTTTGCAGAATATGGGGTGCGAGCATTTCCAGGGGTACTTCTTTGGTAAGCCCTCTACAGGTGTTGAGCATTATTTACCAAGCAAGTCACTCTAATTTACACTGCTCAATCGTCTCGCCTATAAGCTCCTCAATAGCTTTGAGTGCTGCAACGTCCTCGTCTGTAACTAACGATATAGCATGACCCGTTTGGCCGGCGCGACCTGTGCGACCAATGCGGTGTATGTAGTCTTCCGCGACGTGGGGGAGGTCGTAGTTAATCACGTACGGCAGCTTTTCAATATCAATGCCGCGTGAGGCTATGTCAGTGGCGATAAGCATCTGCACTTTGGCACTTTTAAAGTCAGCCAACGCTTTAGTACGGGCGCCCTGACTTTTAGCGCTGTGAATAGCGGCGGCTGAGAAGCCGGCTTTATCCAACTGCTTAACTAACCGGTTAGCGCCTTGTTTGGTGCGTGAAAACACAAGTACTTGGGGTAGGTCGAGGCTTTTCAGTAGTTTTAATAACAGCCCCAGCTTTTGGCTTTTTTGTACCTCATACAAAGTTTGTTCAATAGGCTCGGCAGTTGCGTTGGGTAGTGCCACCGAAATTTCGACCGGGCTTTTCAGTAAGCCTTTAGCCAGCGCACGAATGTCGTCAGAAAAGGTTGCCGAGAACAGTAGCGTTTGGCGTTTAGCCGGCAGTAACTTAATAATGTTCTTAATGTCGTGAATAAAGCCCATGTCGAGCATGCGGTCGGCTTCATCCAGTACCAGCACTTCTAACTTAGGAAAGCGAACCGCGTTTTGTTTGTATAAGTCCAGCAGGCGGCCAGGTGTGGCCACCAGAATATCCACGCCTTTGCGAAGCTTCATCATTTGCGGATTAATTTTTACACCACCAAACGCCACCGCGTAATTCAATGGCAGACCCGCGCTTAAGTTCGCAACGTTTTCACCGACCTGAGCCGCCAACTCGCGAGTGGGCGTTAAAATAAGCACACGCGCTGTATTTGCCTTGGCACGCTCATTACTTTTCAGAAGTTCTAAAAGAGGTGCGGTAAAGGCCGTTGTCTTTCCCGTACCCGTTTGCGCCGCGGCCATGACATCCTTCCCCGCCAGCACCAATGGAATAGCTTCCGCCTGAATGGGGGTAGATTCGCTGTACCCCTGACGTGATAGGGCAGTAAGGGTTTCAGGGGAAAGTGCGAGATCAGAAAAGTTCATGTAATTGTGTGCAGTTTGGTGTTTAGGGTGTGTATTGTACGTTAGATCCGGGTTATTTGGTACGATTCCGCCGCTTATGACTGGCTGGTTGATTCAGTTGCCTGCGCACATTCTTCGGTGATGTTGCACGGTTTAGCATTGCTTTATGAAACTAACTCTTTTATCTTCAGTTATATAACAAAAAATTAAAGTATGATATTGCGCATTAGGTTGAACGAAAGTGAGCATGCTCGAATAGTTTTTCGGGAAAGTTTGAATTAATGGTGAAAATAGTAGTTATTATCAGTTGTTTAAGACGGTTAGGAGTGCTGTTTTTGGGCGTTACAAAATGCGTCTGCAACATATATAATTGTTAGCTGATTAGTGCAACCGTTCAAAAGGAATATAAATGCAAGATGCCACTTTAAAATCGATTACAGCCACAGTTCAAAATGGTGTTGCAAAAGCAGATGGGAAATTTTGGATTACTGAAACTGATATTCATTTTTCCCCATATAATAAAGGTTATGGGCTTGGGCCTCTTAAAATTGAAAGGAGCTCAATTTCAAAAGTAGAAAAATGCTCAGGTAAAGGTGCGGGTATTCTGCCTATAACATCTGATGCAATCAAAGTTTCATTACTTGATGGCAGTACATTCCAATTCATAGTGTCAAATCCTAACGAGTTAGTTGTACTCCTGAGCAAATAATCAGCTAACAAGGCGCTTAAAACGCAACCCGCGGGGCGGGTTGCTGGGACAAAAACACAATGCCGCTTCGCGATTATGGCATTGTATTTTTGCCCTTTAGCTAGTAGTTAAATGTCTATGATCGATCATGATAAATTTCGGGCTTTGGTCAAGCAGCTCTACGCCACGGTCAACGAATTGGAGGCCATGTTCCCCGGCAGGCACTTTACCCCGGATGGTCATATGGTTGGCAGTTTGGGTGAATGTCTTGTGGCCGATGCGTACGATCTTAAGCTGAAGGCAGCGTCCAATAAAGGCTATGACGCTCTTACTGAAACCGGCGTGGAGGTTGAAATCAAAGCTACGCAATCCAGCTCTGTTGCATTCCGCAGCCAGCCTCAGCACGCAATTATCATCAAAATTTTGCGTGACGGTACGTTTGAGGAAATTTATAACGGGCCTGGAATCCTTGTATGGGAGCAATTCAGAGGTAAACGGCTACCGAGTAATGGCCAGTTTCAAATCTCTCTCAACAAACTTCGGCAACTCAATCAAACTTTGGCTCCAGCAAGCCGTGTGCCTAGAGCCATGTAATAAAGGGAAAGGTCGTGCGAAAAGAAGACATTAATAACGAGTTGAAAGATATTGCATTTGATTTCTTCTACTGGTTTTCGCGGTTTGAGTTTGCCCTAAAAAGGAACAAATTCCTAAAACGGGATGGTGCAGGAGATATTGCTGAGCCAGGATGGGAGTAATTTATTGAACAGAACAAACGAACCTTTTAACACACGGATGAATCGAAAAAGCTGTTAGAGCTAACCCCCAAACTGCAGAAAATCGGGGTAAACTCAGACCTTGAATGGAGAAGTATGGGTTTAACTGCCAGGGGCGGTCAAAGTCTAAGCAACGCTTTTTAAAAGCTATTTGCTAGGGTGCTATAAGAATCGTGATGCAAACTTCAACAAATAGGTGATAAAAAATGCAATGGCTTGTTTTTACAGTTTTTTTAGTTTTGCTATTTTACCTTTCGTCTGGAGTTAGCGAAGCGGTTAATAGTGAATGGTTTCCTTTAGTTTGTTTAATTGGAGTAGCAGCGGCGATCCTTATAGCCTACGGTTCTATAAGGCAAAGGTTAATCAAGTTTTGGCCATTCTCAGTGGGGAATGAGTTTTCAGCTTTTTTGGGATTACTGCTTGCCGCTGGCCTAATTAGTGGAAACGCCAATTATAATACGTTGACTTCACTTGCTTCCTTAATGGTATCGAGCATGCTGATATCCACATTTTTAGCTTTGACTAAAGCAAATATATATCGCCGAAACCAGTTTTATATTTCCAAGTTAAATGACTGGAAAGTAGTGTTCTGGTCTGATGATGAGAAAAGTGAGGACTCTACTCGAATACCGGAAAAAACGGGGCTTACATTCACTGAACTAAAACGTATTGCTGGTGAGGAGAGAAACTTCGTTGCATCTAGTATTATGAGGGGAGGGAAAAGTTGCAATATCACTATTATTGTTGATGAAAATTTAAACTTAATTCGTATTCTAAAAGGTGGGAAAGTTTCCGAATTCACTTCAATTGGAAAGCTTATGTAAGATAACTCTTAAGAATGAATGAGTTTATAGGTTGAGCTTTCTCTATTTAGTGTTGTAAAGCTTCGCCTTTTCGTCGCATATCCCGAGCTTACAGCGCCCTCCAAAAACACATTACGCGTTTTAGCCCCCTGATTATCCCACCAACACTTTCAAGTCTCCTGTGCTGTTAACTATTCGCTGGTAGCGGGCATTATGGACTTGTCCTACGGTAGCAGTTACCAAAAGAACAGGGGGCTTTGGAACCTGTTTTTAGCGGACGATGAAATGGGCACTAGCTTAACAACTTTGGAATACCCACCTACTTGTACCTAGACTGAAAGGCGGCTTCCAATGCACGGCTGACTTTTACTACTCCACATTGTGCCAGTTGCGATTATTTCCATTCTATTTGTTGTTGTAGGAGTATCGTTTCGCACGAAATCGCTGAAGGCCTTTTCTCTTTGGCTGTCGAAGTGAATTTTACGTGCGGCTGCATCGGCAAAGTTTGTAATGGTTTCTTATCAAAAAGTGAAAGGCTTATGTGGCGCGAGTTAGGGCTGCCTATAAAGGGGGAACCAAGTATCTAAATGCTAAATTATCCTTGCAATATCGGGCTGCTTTTTCTACAGTTTTTGCGCGGTTGGAAACAACTAAGATTGGCGGGCTGCCTTATTGCGGTGCGCTGAGCGTTAGCTCTTTCCCCCGCCTCTTCCTTTTTTATCCCCCTAAATTTAAATATAATCCTTTAAATTATTGATATTTAAGGATTAACCATGTTTTTACTTTATGCAGATGAATCTGGAACTCCAGGCGGGGCTGATCAAGAGCATTTTATCCTGGCCGGTGTCACTGTGTTTGAACGAAAAGCACACTGGCTTTCTCTAGCACTGGATAAAATTGCAGCTCAATTCAAGCGTTAGCTACTAAGTTTAAGATGGAGTAACCCAGCCAAAACTGCCTCTCGTTTTATCCCAACTCTGGTTGTACCACCAACACTTTCACGTCTACAATGCTGTTAACTATTCGTTGGGAGCGGGCATTATGGACTTTTCCTACAGTGCGAAAACAAAGGACTATTTGGCGCGGCTTGACGCCTTTATGCGCGAGCATATTGAGCCGTATGAAAACCAGTATCAGAAAGAGAATTATCGGCTGAACAGCACGCCGCATTGGCGCGAGTGGCAGGTGCCGCCACGGGTGGCGGAACTAAAGCAGTTAGCGAAAGAGCAAGGGCTTTGGAACTTTTTTTTGCCGGACAACGAACTGGGTGCTGGCTTAACGACACTGGAATATGCACCACTGGCCGAGCGCATGGGTCGAAGCTTGTTAGCGCCCGAGGTATTCAACTGCAACGCGCCCGACACGGGTAACATGGAAGTGCTGTATCACTTTGGCGATGACCCGCAGCAAGAGCAGTGGTTAACGCCGCTTTTAAACGGCGATATCCGCTCGGTGTTTTGTATGACAGAGCCCGATGTCGCCTCCTCCGACGCCACCAATATGCAAACCACCATTAAAGCTGACGGCTCCGACTGGGTCATAAACGGTCGTAAGTGGTGGAGTACTGGTTTGGGTCATCCGGACGCTGAGATTGCCATTGTTATGGGTCTGACCGACGAGGACGCCGACAAACATCATCGCCATTCCATGGTATTGTTGCCGTTAAACACGCCGGGCGTGAATATTGAACGTATGTTACCTGCTCTGGGCGAGTACGATGCCCCTTATGGCCATGGCGAGGTGGTGTTCGATAACGTGCGCGTACCGAAAGAGAACATTATTGTTGGCCCTGGTGCCGGTTTTAAAATTGCGCAGGGGCGTTTAGGCCCGGGGCGCATTCACCATTGCATGCGCGCTATTGGCGCGGCTGAACGTGCGTTGGAGCTTTTCATTGAGCGTGGTGTATCGCGCATTGCCTTTGGCGAGCCATTAATGAAGCTTGGCGGCAACACCGAGCGTTTAGCTGACTTGCGCGTAGCCATTGATCAGGCAAGGTTACTGACACTGCACGCGGCGTGGCAAATCGACAACGTTGGTGCCATGAAAGCCATTAAAGAAATATCGGCCATTAAGCTGGTGGCACCCAATGTGCTGCAGCGGGTGGTGGATGAAACCATGCAGTTGTTCGGTGGTGCTTCTATGTGTCATGACACGCCACTGCCGGGCTTATTAACCGTTGCGCGTTCGCTGCGCATTGCCGATGGACCCGACGCGGTGCACCGCGCGACTATTGCAAAAACAGAGTTGAAACAAAGAGAAAAACAATTGAAAGGGCGCTCTAATGACTGATCCATCATCCGCCGTAGTCGATCAGGCGAGTGACGTACGCGAAGAAGAAACTTTGCCCGTAGAGGCATTAGATAATTGGCTGGCGGAGCACATTGGTGACGAGCTACCCGAAGACCGCGGTACTTTGCGCATTACCCAATATACCGGTGGCGTGTCGAACTGGACTTACCGTTTAGATTACAACGGCCTGGCACTGGTGCTGCGTCGACCACCAGACGGCACAAAAGCCAAGTCAGCCCATGATATGGGACGTGAGTTCCGTCTGCAAAAACGCCTGAGACCGGCGTTTCCTCATGTGCCCCGAATGCTGGCATATTGCCGTGACGAGTCGGTTATTGGTGCTGAGTTTTATGTGATGGAGCACGTGACCGGCATTATTCCGCGGAGGCGTTTTCCTAAAGGACTGGAGTTAAGTTCTGAGCAGGCGCGGCAGTTATGCACGAACGCGTTGGATAAACTGATAAAGCTGCACCAGGTGGATTTAGACAGCACCGGACTACGCAAAATAGCCAAAGGTAAAGGTTACACCGAACGTCAGGTAAATGGCTGGTGTGGCCGTTATGAAAAAGCAAAGACCTGGAATGTATTCGGCGCGGGTTCGGTTATGCGTTGGCTTAAAGAGAACCAGCCGCCAAGCGAGAAAATTTGTCTGGTTCACAACGACTTTCGCTTAGACAACCTGATACTTAACCCAGATGACCCAACCGACATTATCGGTATTCTGGACTGGGAGCTGGCGACCCTAGGCAATCCGTTAATGGATCTAGGCAATTCGCTGGCTTATTGGATTGAAGCAGGCGATGACAAAGTGGCGCGTGCGACCAAACGCCAGCCGAGCGACTACCCGGGCATGTTAACTCGCAAAGAAATTATTGATTATTACTGTGAGCGCACTGGCACTAAGGTAGAAGACTTTGCCTTTTACGAAGTGTTTGGTTTATTCCGCTTGGCGGTTATAGCTCAGCAAATTTATTATCGGTACCACCATAAGCAAACCACCAATAAAGCCTTTAAGAACTTCTGGTTTTTGGTGAACTACTTGCTGTGGCGTTGCCGTCGTCGTATTGCCAAAGCCTAAAAAATACGAGTAAAAAGACAATAACAATAAAGAGAGCTCAATAATGTCTCAACAACGGAAGACCATTTTAATTACCGGAGCCAGTTCTGGTCTGGGGCAAGGTATGGCTCGCGAGTTTGCCGCTCAGGGTAAAGACCTATGCCTGTGTGCACGTCGGCTAGACCGGCTGGAAGCCTTAAAAACCGAACTGGAAGAAAAGCATTCTGGCATAACGGTCAGCATTAAAACCTTGGATGTAAATGCCCACGAGGACGTGTTCCGAGTGTTTCAGGAGTTTAAGCAAGAGCAGGGGCAAGTTGACCGCTTTATTATTAATGCGGGCATGGGTAAAGGCGCAGCGCTTGGCACTGGCTACTTTGAAGCAAACAAAGCAACAGCTGAAACGAACTTCGTAGCCGCACTGGCACAATGTGAAGCGGCTATGGAAATTCTCCGCGAACAAAAGCAGGGGCACCTGGTGACTATTTCGTCCATGAGTGCTTTCCGCGGTATGCCGCGGGCTATGACGGTTTATGCAGCAACTAAAGCAGGTTTGGCCTCGCTAACCGAGGGCATTCGTGCAGACTTAATGAAAACCTACGGCAGCAACAGCCCAATAAAAGTCTCGACTATTTACCCGGGCTATATTCGTTCGGAAATTAACGAGAAGGTGAAAAACACACCTTTTATGGTGGACACCGAAACCGGCTGTCGCTTATTGGCAAAAGCCATTAATAAAGAGCCAGTGAAAGCGTATGTCCCTTACTGGCCCTGGGCATTAATGGCGTTTTTAATGAAACGACTGCCACTGAAATGGGTGTTAAAGCTGGCTTAGCTTTCGGTTATTCACCAGAGTCAGAGCACACGGCGTCGCCACGGGTAGACACCTGCACCGACAGAGATTGGCTGACGCCTTGTGCATCGTTAAACAGAAATACCGGCTCGACTAAAAACATGTCACCACGCTTGCCGTCGTGGTTTATTTCCAGTCGCTGATCAGCCAGTTCCAGTTTAATGCAGCCGTCGTGTTCTGTGGTCATAATGCGCTGCCATTTATCCGGTTGTGGTTCGTGCAGCCAAATTTCGTGGCCCTGCCAACTTTGTTTTTCACCCCGTTCGCACCAGTAACTATGAACCTCCAGCGCGCCGTCTTCACTGGTTTCCAGTTGACGTATGTCGCATTCATCTTCATGCGGTAACTCCGGCTCCATGGCGGTGTACTGGTACACAACAACGCTGACAAAAATAACAAGAAGTGTGACGGCCGAAGCGCCTAACCAGATAAGAATTTGCTTTAACATATGGCTCCAGAACCTGATACAGTATAAGTTCTTAGTATAAAGACAATAATTATAAGAACAATGATTTGGGGGAAGTATGTGGCAACGTGTTTTGGCATTACTGATTCTTATTGTGGGCTTGCTTCTGGCCGTTCTGGGTGTGGTCAGTGACAACGATACTCCTGTTAGGTTAACCGGCGCGGTTCTTATGTTAATTGGTATTATCTGGCTGTATAAGCAGCCGACTTTAAAGTCGCTTAACCGCACGGACAAACCCATTTTGAAATGGTATCAGTCTCCCATTCTCTGGATACCGATTATTGCGGTCATTCTTTTTGTGATTAGTCTGTTTATGTAAGCAGAGACTCAGTTAGGAATTAAATTAATGAATATAGCAAAACGAATTGTTATTTTGGCCGGCGCGGTGGGTCTGTTCTTTTATACCGCAGAGCAGGAAGAGCTGATTACGCTAATTGCGAACTTTAATCTGAGTTGGTACAAACTGGGTGTTCCTGTTGCCTGGGGCTTAGTTATTGGCGGGCTTTGCGCGCTGTTAAAATTTCGCTGGCTGCTGTCCTGGATGGCACCTGTTACCTTAGTTGCCAGCGCAATAACGACTATGGGCCTCACTGGTGCAGCAGCGGTATTTGTGAAACATCAACTGGTGGTGCTTTGCTTGCCGCCGTTACAACTCGCCGCCGTAGGTGTTGGTCTGTATTTATTTGCCGTGGGTCTGGTTAAGCTAATGGGAGACATTGAAGCCAGAAAATCGGAAAAAGGTGAGGAATGAGTCGTAAAAGTAGCCAGAGAATTACATTAAACAGCGATATTGGTGAAAGTTTCGGTGCCTGGAAAATGGGCGCCGATGACTTAATTATGCCGCACATCGACTGCGCTAATGTAGCTTGTGGTTTTCATGCGTCAGACCCGTTAACTATGCTGAAAACAGTCAAGTTAGCCAAACATCATGACGTGACAATAGGCGCGCATCCTGCGTACCCCGATCTCGTTGGTTTCGGCCGACGTCATATGGCATTAAAACCTGATGAAGTCACCGCTTTAATTCAATATCAGGTGGGGGCGTTACAGGGCATTTGTTCCGGCCAGAAAACCGAAGTGAAATATGTGAAGCCACACGGCGCACTTTATAACGACATGTTAAGCGACGGTCAGCAATTCGATGCTGTTTGTCAGGCCATTGCCGCTTTGCAGGACGACAGACATGAACCCTTGCCCTTGATGGTTATGGCAACTCCCGAAAATGACGCCTGGCGCCACCGCGCGCAGCAATTTGGTGTTGAATTATGGTTTGAAGGTTTTGCCGACCGCGCTTATGACGATAATGGTCAGTTGCGCTCGCGGAGCAACCCCGACGCTGTGCACGGTGATGTTGAAGCTATGTATGCTCAGGCAGAGGCTTTCGCGACAGGTCGCGCTATTGAGAGCGTGTCGGGCAAATCGCTACAAATTGAAATTGATTCTCTTTGTGTTCACGGGGATAACCCCAAAGCGATAGAAACCGTAGAGAAGCTGCGGAGTATTGTCCGGCAAGCTAACGAATAAACTCAGGAATGACTAAAGTTCAGTTATGAAAGAAGAGTCTGATTTTCCAAAATTCGTTTCAGCCGGCGCCGATGCCGTTATAGTCTATTTAGGCGAGGGCATTAGCGTGTCAGTTAACCAGCGTGTTCTGGCTGCGGTTAAGGCAGTAAAGGAGCAACTGTCTGATGTTGTGCTGGATTTAGTGCCGTCCTATAACTCCTTAATGGTTTACTACAACGTGCTGAGCATTGACGAGCCCGAAATACGTGAACGCTTGCGTAAAGCTTTAGCTGACCTCAGCTCTGATACTAACGAGCTGAGTGGCAAGCTGCATCGCATTCCGGTTCTTTATGATGAAAGTGTCGGGCCTGACCTTGCCCGCATTGCTGACATGAACAACTGCTCTGTGGATGATGTAATAAAAACACACACCGAGCAAACGTACCGCGTGCACGCCATGGGTTTTGCGCCGGGCTTTGCTTATTTAGGTGAAGTAAGTGAGAAGATCAGAACGCCTCGTTTAGATAACCCCAGAAAACGCATTACCGCAGGCAGTGTTGCCGTTGCTGAAAATCAGACCGCGGTTTATCCGTCAGCATCGCCCGGAGGCTGGAATATTATTGGCCGTACTTCCACCCAGCTATATGATCCGTCATCGGGGACTATCAGCCCGCTGAACGTAGGTGATGAAGTCGAGTTTTACGCGGTAAGTAAAGAGCAGTTTATTGAAGAAGGCGGCGACACGGAGGCCTTGTCATGATGCGTATTATTGAGCCGGGTATGCGCTCAGCCGTTCAGGATTTTGGGCGCTTTGGGTATTTGTCGAAAGGCCTGACCCGTGGTGGCCCTATGGATGAACACGCGTTTTTATGGGCTAATCGGTTGCTGAGTAACCATTTTAATGCCGCTCAAATAGAAATTACCCTGGGTGGCTTTGAGGTAGAATTTGACCGAGACTGCCAGTGTGCTGTGACCGGTGCTGACGTTCAATTGACGCTGGACGACGAGGTGTTAAATACCTGGCAAAACTTTAAAGTGCGCGCGGGTCAACGCCTGAAAATGGGGTACGCCAGTGCTGGTGTCAGAGCCTATTTAGCGGTGCAGGGTGGTTTTCAGGTGGAACCTAAGTGGGGCAGTTGTGCAACCGTTACTCGCGACTCAGTCGGCGGCCTGCACGGTGATGGCTCGTTTTTAAAAGCGGGTGACGAACTGAGTTTTAATGAGCAGAATTATCAGGTATCGCGGCGCGTGGGCTGGGCCTACAGATCCGACTATCAGAAAACTCCGGTTATTGGCTTAATACCGGGCTTTCAGTACGACGCCTTTCCCATGTCTGCAAGAGAAGCTTTCTGCTACGAAGATTACGAAGTGACTAAAGACAGCGACCGCATGGGCATTCGCTTGTCCGGTAAAGCGTTGGAATATAACGGTGAGGGTTTGGTGTCTGAAGGCGTGAATGTGGGGTCTGTACAGGTGCCTGCAAATGGCCAGCCTATTATTATGATGAACGATCGCCAGACCTTAGGCGGCTACCCGAAACTGGGCACCATTAACCCGTTCGATTTAGGTCGGCTGGCACAATGCCAGCCGGGGCAGACCGTTCGTTTTACCCGCATTGAGGGTAAAGTTGCACAGCAGCAATTGCGCCGTTTTTATCAGTTTTTTAATGTTCGCTTAGCTTGTCAGGCTGACGATAACCTGCGATCATAGCCGCTTCATATTATCCGGTGTTGATTTTGTAGCGGAGACAAAAGGTTCATGGCAGATACTGACTCTCGTCCCAGTAATTTTATTCGTCAAATCATTGATAAAGATTTGGCCAGTGGTAAGCACGCAACTGTACACACCCGTTTTCCTCCGGAGCCGAATGGTTACCTGCATATTGGCCATGCCAAATCGATAGTGCTGAACTTCGGTATTGCCGAAGACTACAACGGCACCTGTAACCTGCGTTTTGATGATACCAACCCACTGAAAGAAAAAGTGGACTATGTGAACTCCATTAAAAAAGACGTGGAATGGCTGGGGTATCACTGGGAAGGCGAGCCGCGTTATTCCTCTAATTACTTTGATCAGCTACACGGGTTTGCGGTTGAGCTGATTGAAAAAGGCCTGGCCTACGTTGATTTCAGTTCGCAGGATAAAATGCGCGAAATGCGCGGTACTCTGAAAGAGCCGGGCGTAAACAGCCCTTACCGTGATACTTCTGTGGAAGAGAACTTAAAGCACTTTGCTGACATGACAGCAGGTAAGCACGAAGAAGGCACCGCCGCATTACGGGCAAAAATTGATATGAGCTCGCCGTTTATGTGTATGCGCGATCCGGTAATTTACCGTGTGCGTTTTGTACACCATCACCAGACTGGTGATAAATGGTGCGTTTACCCAATGTACGACTTCACCCACTGCATTTCGGATGCGCTGGAAGGCATTACACATTCATTGTGTACGCTGGAGTTCCAGGATAACCGTCGTTTGTATGACTGGGTGCTGGATAACATCAGCATTGACTGCCATCCACAGCAAATTGAATTCTCGCGCCTGAATCTGCAATACACGGTAATGAGTAAACGCATTATTAATACGTTGGTAGATGAGAATAAAGTAAGCGGCTGGGATGACCCGCGTATTGCCAGCATTGCTGGTTTGCGTCGCCGTGGTTATACACCAGATTCAGTTCGTGAGTTCTGCCGCCGTATTGGTGTGACCAAAATGGATAACCAGGTAGAAATGAGCATGCTGGAAGCCTGCATTCGTGATGACCTGAACGTCAATGCACCACGCGCTATGGCGGTGATGGATCCGGTTAAAATTGTTATTGAAAACTACCCTGAAGGCGAACAGGAACTGCTGGATGCGCCAAACCACCCGAATGACCCGGAAATGGGCTCGCGTCAGGTGACTTTTAGTCGTGAAATCTGGATTGAACGGGAAGACTTCCGTGAGTCGGCTAATAAGAAGTTCAAGCGTCTGGTGCTGGATAAAGAAGTGCGTTTGCGTAATGCCTATGTTATTCGTGCAGACCGGATAGAAACCGACGATAACGGCGAGATCCAGACTATTTACTGTCATTACGACGCTGACACTCTGGGTAAAGACCCGGCAGACGGTCGTAAGGTGAAGGGCGTTATTCACTGGGTGTCTGCAGAAACTGCAAAAGCAGCAGAATTCCGTGTGTATGATCGCTTATTCCAGGTGCCTAACCCGGCAGCCGAGGAAGACTTGTTCTCAACCCTGAATCCGGAGTCTTTGGTTATTAAGAAAGGCTTTGTGGAAGCTAACTTAGCGAGTGCGAAACTGGGCGAGAACTTCCAGTTTGAACGTCTGGGCTACTATTGTCTGGATCAGGATGCTGAGACTGAAGGCCGTTTAATATTCAACCAGACCGTTGGTTTACGTGACAGCTGGGCGAAAATAGAACAGGAACAAACTACTGGATCTTAAACTGGTCCAGTAGCTTAGCGCCGTATAAACGTGAGGGGGGGTAAAAGCCCCCTGACTGCTTCTGGCTTAAGGTATGAATGGCTATCTCAACAGCTCCTTCGGCAGTTAGCGAATAGCCGTTTTTCACTTTAACCCGCATACTTTTCTTATTGCCTTTGGCATCGCTGATTTCACCCCAAACGTAAGTGGGGTTATTCTTCCGTTCTTTTTCTTCAGGGCCAGCAGGCTGTGATTCGAGCTTTTTCTTCAGTTTAGCCTGAACCCATTTCCACTTAAATACCCAACGGAACCAGTTCATCCGGCGCATTTTCTTCACTAAGCGTGGGCTGGCCGGTATGTACACTTCAATATTGGGTATTTCCGTGGTGTAGTAGGCGGTAGAGACATCGCCCCAGGGAATGGTCATGGCATATTTTTCGCCATTACCAAAATCTATCCAGCGAGAATGCCATGCGTGAGGGACATCGGTAATTTGTCCTTTAATACGAGCGGCGCCACCACGACCTAAACGTTCTATGCTGGTTCTGGCAGTGCCACGACTCATGCGTGAACCTGAATCAAAGCCTAAGGCCAAGTGTGTAGCTTCCGGCATCTGCGCATTGAGTCGCGCGGCAATACAATCGGTTGGAATAACATCGAACCCAACGCCCGGGCATAAAACAATACCGGCTTCACGCGCGGTTTTGTGCATAGAGTGAGCGTATTCAAATACGTCTATCTCGCCGGTAATGTCTAAATAGTGGGTTTTGGTATCAATACAGGCTTGAATAAGGGGAATTGCGGTCTGGCTGAATGGGCCTGCGCAATTAACGACTAAGTCTACGTCTTCTAACTGCTTTTGAACTTCATCAATACTGTCGAGCGAGAAGACCTTGTATTGAAAGTCTAAGTGACGTGCTACTGGCTCAAGGGCGTTTTCGTTACGGCCGGCTAAAATAGGTTGGTAACCGCGTTTTTTAGCCTGATGGGCAATAAGTTTGCCTGAATAACCGTATGCACCGTAAATGAGCCAGCGCAGTGCCATATTATTACTCTGCCTCAGCGGCAGTTTTGTATTCGCAGCCTTCGCCACGCTGACATTCACCGTAAAGGTACAAACTGTGGTTAGTCAGTTTAATTTTATTTGCTGCGGCTACTTTTTCCTGACGCTCTTCGATTACGTCATCTTCAAATTCAAAAACGTGGCCACAGGTTAAACACACCAGATGATCGTGGTGGTGCTTTGCACTCAACTCAAATACCGAACGCCCACCTTCAAAGTGGTGGCGAGTAATAATACCAGCGTCATCAAACTGGTTTAGTACCCGGTAAACGGTAGCCAGGCCAATTTCATCTTTTTGTTCCAGCAGAATTTTATAGACATCTTCGGCACTGATGTGTTGGTTATCTGGTTTTTTCAAAATCTCCAGAATCTTCATCCGTGGGGAAGTGACTTTTAGTCCTGCTTTTTTCAGCTGTTCGTCGTTACTCGCCATAATAATTAGTATCTCAGTTAAACATGTATAACAGCATACCCTGTATTAGCTGTCACTTGCCAGTTCTGCCAGACACATTTCTTCATAAACTTGCTGGCACCATTTGCTAACGCGTTCTTTGGTTAACTCTGGCTGACGGTCTTCATCTATGCCCAAACCGACAAAGTGTGTGTCGTCGGCCATACCTTTAGAGGCTTCAAAATTGTAGCTCTCGGTAGGCCAGTGTCCGACAATAATGCCACCACGAGCTTCCACAATGTCGCGAACCATGCCCATGGCATCAAGAAAGTATTCAGCGTAATCTTCCTGATCACCACAGCCAAAAATGGCAATGAGCTTGTCCGTAAAATCGATTTCTTCCAGTTCGGGGAAAAAGTCATCCCAATCGCACTGAGCTTCGCCGTAATACCACGTCGGAATACCGAACAATAGTAAGTCGTAATTGGCAATATCTTCTTTACTGGATTTGGCGATGTCTTTTACATCAACGAGCTTTTTACCAAGCTCTTTCTGAATCATCTGTGCGACGGCTTCGGTGTTACCGGTGTCGCTTCCAAAGAAAATTCCAACAGTTGCCATAAGTCAATTTTCACCTGATTATACGAATAAACAGTACTGAACGGGTTGCCATTCAGCGGCGTAAATTATCAATTGGGTTAAACTCCGGATTCCCAGAGCACCTGAATAATACCTTTAGCGATAAAGCCAAAACAGCCAAGAAAGAGCACCATCCAGACAATAACCTGGCCAAATTTGGGCACTGCAGAACGTTTTAACACGTCCCGAATGGCTAAGCCTATTAGTAAGAATAGTATGCCCAGCGTAAAATTGGTGGCCAGAACTTCAATTTGTTCGTAATACTCAGCTAACATACTGCTTAACCTCGCTGGTACTTAACCTAAGAATGCTTAATGCGGTCTTGACTGTTTTTTACGGCGCTTAGATTACCATAAAGCACGGCTGGTGGCGAGATTACTGCGCTATAAACTCAATGACCAGGCGGTTAAATATTCTTGGTTTCTCGGCATGTAGCCAGTGGCCTGCACCTTCAATAACTTTTACCGAGGCATTGCTAAATCGGGCTGCCACGTCTTGTTGATGCTTTTCTGTGAGGTAGTTTGAGCTACCTCCTTTTATAAAAAGCACCGGACCGTCGTATTGGCCTTTGCTGACAGCCGCTGAAATTTGCTGATAATTTTCTCTTAGCGCTTTTAGGTTAAGCCGCCATTGGTAACCGTCGTCAGTTTTTTTCAGGTTTTTCAGCAGAAACTGGCGTATACCTTTTTCTGAAATTGTCTCGGCTAACTGTTTGTCGGCGTCGCCGCGGCTTTTTACCTGGTCTATGTCCAGGTTAGAAAGAGCGTCTAATATGCTGTCGTGGGTACCGTCGTAAGCGGCGGGTGAAATATCGGCAAATATCGCCGCTTGAATTCGTTCAGGGGCTTTTATGCAAGTTTCCATTGCTATTTTGCCCCCCATAGAATGACCCACTAAATAAAACTGTTTCAGGTTCAGCGAGTCAGCCAGTTTGATAATGTCCTCTGCCATGTCCGGGTAAGTCATGCTGTCGCTGTGAAACGATTCACCATGATTACGGGCGTCGGGCAAAATGCAGTAGTAGTTTTCTGACAGTTCACGGGCAAGACTTTTTAAATTGTCTTTATCGCCAAACAGGCCGTGAATAATGATGATAGCCGGATTGCTATCCGTACCTAATGTTTCGTGATTCAACAATGAAGAGTCTGCCATCGAACTGCCTTTAGTGATAAACTTTGGTCTATATTTTCAAGGCTTTGTCGGGGTGTTGCAAGTGACAAAGCGCAACCTTTCAATTTTTAGAGGTAGAAAGTCAACAATGAAGCGGATTGACATTGACGATGACTTATACACGTACATTGCAAGCCACACCAGGCAAATAGGCGAGAGCGCATCGGATATTCTGCGTCGTTTGCTGGACGTGAATAGCAGTGAACCTGAAGCCGACAGCAAAAGCGAACCCACTGAGTCGGTTTTTAACCGTTTGAATGAGCAGGATGTGCGTATTCAGAAAAGCGTAGTAGCGCGCTTTCTGTATATTTTAAGCATGTTGTACCGCTGCCACCCGAGCGAATTTTCGCAAGTGCTGGATATTCGCGGTCGTGATCGTCAATATTTTGCCCGCTCAGAAGAAGCTTTACTGACATCGGGGAACAGCACGAACCCGAAGCAGATTCCGGACTCTCCATTTTGGGTAATTACCAATACCAATACGACTAAGAAAAAAGCCATGCTGACTCAGGTAGCAGAAAAACTGGGTTATCAATCGGCTGATGCAGAAAAAATTAGGGACTTTTTATAATGGCGGATCACGAGCGAGCAGGCCAGTTGGCGCAGGCCAGCGACTTGACCAATATAGCGCAATTGACCAGTGCGTATTATGTTTATGAGCCGGACCCACGCAAAGCGGCTGAAAAAGTCAGTTTTGGTACCTCGGGTCATCGAGGCAGTTCATTGAAGCGTTCCTTTAATGAAGCGCATATTCTGGCTATTGCTCAGGCTATTTGTGCTTATCGCGAGGAGCAGGGCATTACCGGACCTATTATGGTGGCTAAAGACACTCATGCGCTGTCTGAGTCTGCTTACATTAGTGCGTTAGATGTTTTTATTGGCAATGGCGTAGAGGTTCAGGTTCAGACTGAGCATGACTACACACCAACTCCGGTTTTAAGCCGCGCGATTATTGAGTGGAACCGTGAGAACACAGCTAAAGCCGATGGCGTGGTGATTACACCCTCGCATAACCCACCAGAAGATGGCGGTTTTAAATACAACCCGTCACATGGTGGTCCGGCAGACTCTGACGTGACCCGAACCATAGAGAAATACGCAAACGCGTTACTGTCTTCAGGACTTGTCGGCGTGAATACCTGTGAGAGTGAAGACGTATTACAGCACCCGAAACTAACCTTTGTTGATTGGCGCACGCAGTATATTAGCCAGCTTGATGACTGCATTGATATGTCGGCTATTCAGGATGCGAAACTGAGACTGGCGGTTGATGCCATGGGTGGCTCGGGCGCTAAGTACTGGACGCAAATTGCAGAGCATTACAACTTATCGATTGAGGTTCGTAATGCCGTGGTCGACCCGACATTCTCTTTTATGCCGTTGGATAAAGACGGAAAGATTAGAATGGATTGCTCGTCGCCTTTTGCCATGGCCAGCTTGCTCGAGCTGAAAGACAATTACGATTTGGCTTTTGGTAACGACCCGGACTATGACCGTCACGGCATAGTGACTCCGACACACGGTTTACTGAATCCGAATCATTATTTGTCTGTGGCAATAGATTACTTATGTAAGAACCGCGACTGGGATAGCAGTATTGCTATTGGAAAAACTCTAGTGTCCAGTGCCATGATTGACCGCGTGGTGGGCGCAAACGAGCGACCATTGATGGAAGTACCGGTGGGTTTTAAATGGTTTGCTAAAGGGTTGTTTGAACGTTCAATTGCGTTTGCCGGTGAAGAAAGTGCCGGTGCTACTTTACTTGACCGTAAAGGCAATACCTGGACGACCGATAAAGACGGCATTGTCATGGCACTGCTGGCGGCTGAAATACTGACGAAAACCGGTAAAAACCCCGGCCAGTATTACGATGACTTATGCCAGCAACATGGTACGGCTTATTATCGTCGCGTTGATACGGCTTCCAGTGTGCAAAAGAATGCGCGCTTTAAAGACATTCGTGCCTACAAAGTAAAGCTGCCTGAACTGGCGGGTGACAGTGTGTCTGATATTTCTACCAAAGCGGCAGGGAATGACGCCCAGTTTGGTGGGATAAAAGTGACTACTGATAACGGCTGGTTTGCTGCCAGACCTTCAGGCACAGAGCCTGTTTATAAAATTTACGCAGAAAGCTTTGTCAGCGAGCAACATCTGGATGACATTCTGGAGCAGGCCACCACCTGGGTGAATGACCTGCTGTCAGACTAAGTAGTTAACGAAGGACGGCGTTGGATTCCATTTCTTCGTCGTCCTCTTCTTCTGTTTCCGGGGCTTCCTCAGCCATTGACGTTAAAAGCTCATCAGAAGTTTGTGACGGTGCCAGTATGGCAAAGTTGCTGTGCAACTGGTCTTCTGCTTTTGCCCGACGTGTAATGCGGTACAGAGAGTAAAAACCAACACAGGCCGTAAGTGCGGCTAAGAGTAAAAAGAAGTAATTAATGGCACCAAACTGCATTAACGCAGCTACCGCAGGCGCACCAATAATAGAGCCCGCTCCCCCAATTTTAATGATGGCACCTGTTGCTCCCACCATTTGGTCACGTTCCAGATAATCATTGGTGTGCGCCATACCCAGTGAGTACAAAGGCAGTATAAAGGCTCCTAAAAGTCCCACATTTAAGTAAATGAAGATGGCGTTTGATGCATCAAGCTGCGATAAAGCTATAGCCGTAAGAGTTCCGCCGGCGGCGCAAATGGCAATAACGAAACGACGGTCTAGTCGATCCGATAAAAGTCCAAATGGTGCCTGTGAAACTAAACCTCCGGCAATGAAGGCGGCCATGAAAAAGGTAATTTGCAGAACACTAAGGCCTATATAGGAAGCATACATTGGCCCTATACCGTAAAACATGGCGTAGCAGGCCTGCATTATAAACGCATTAATTACGCCCAGCGGAACGGTTTTCAGCAGCAGTGAAATGGGGACTTTTCTGTTTTCGTGCGTTGTCGGCTCAGCCGTAACGCTGACCAGAATGGGAATAAGCGCTAAGTTAATGAGCAGAGCAACAATAGCGAAAGCAACAAAGCCGGCCGGGTCGGCGACACCGAGAATCAGCTGCCCGACAATAAGTCCGCTATAAATAATGACCAGATAAACTGACAGCAGGGTACCGCGGCTACGGTTGTCGGCCATGGTATTAAGCCAGCTTTCAACAATGACGAAAATACCAGAAATCGCGAAGCCGGTTATAAAGCGCATGACAAACCAGACCACCGGATCAACCCAGATTGCCTGCATCAGAATACTAAAGGCAGCCAGCGCGGCAAGACCGCCAAATGAACGAATATAACCCACCCGGCGAATATCTTTTGGCGCGCGGGTCGAGCCAAATAAATAGCCGATAAAATAAGCCGACATGATAAAGCCGGTAACCAGGGTACCAAAACCTTCAATGGTAGCACGCAAACTTAACAGGGTACTGGTCATGCCGACACAGACCCCAATTAAACTGATACTTCCAAGCAGTGAGCTGATACCGCGAAGTTGTTGTTTTAGCATGCCTTTGTCACCCTTCGTTCGTTTGTCGCAATACTACCGTTAGTGGCTTTGTTTTCCTAGTGAAGATTCCCACAAGCTTATCCACAAGTTGTTACTTGCTGTTCGCTACCTGGCTGTTTAATATGCTCTCAAAGTCTTATTTGGATAATGACATGTCAAAGTCGCAGATTCTTTACTTCGCTGCCAGTTTATTTTTTCTGTTTAGTCTTTTTCTGGCTACAGAAGCCGAAGCGCGGTTGATTGAAAATTTATATTCAGCAGAAGTGGAAGTGACTTCGCAAAGTTCGCCTCATCGGCAGCAGGCAATAGGGGAGGCGTTTGACCGTGTTATTACAAAATTAACCGGGCAGGCTGAATTGGTCGGGCATGACGCGATACAACGGGCAAAACGTGATGTAAATAATTACCTGGTGCAATACGGTTACAGCGAGAATGAGGGAAAGCGAACCTTAACGGCGACATTTGATGGGCGCAAGTTGCGCGCGTTGCTGGCAGAGCAGCAGTTACCCTACTGGGGTAGTCGGCGACCGCAACTGATGCTTTGGATAGCGAAGGAAAACAACAATGGGCAGCGCGTGATTATCGACAGTAATAGCGAGTCAGTATTTACCCAACAACTGAGGTTCTTTGCACAACAGTACAGTATTCCAATTCAGCTGCCTTTAATGGATTTGACCGACAGCTTCACCATAAATGCAACCGATGTCTGGGGGCGCTTTCTAGACCCGGTTAGAACCACTACCGAGCGTTACGGCACAGACGGTTTATTGATCGGTCGTATGATTCGTCAGGAAGACGAGGAAGAACCCTGGAGTTTAAATTGGTTTGTTGAAGTTGGAGACGACCGTTTTTCCGGTGAAGTTACAGCAACCAGCCCGGACTGGCTTGCCGAGCCTCTGGTTGAGCAACTAATGGCGCAGTTGGCGAGGCAGTATAGTGTTACGGCCGGTGATGAAAATGTTCGTAATACCTTAATGATTAAAGTTGAGAAGTTAAGTAGCTTAAACCGTGTTTTAGAGTTGGAAGCGTTTTTGGGTAGCATTGTCTCTGTTCGCGAAGTTCGCTTACTTGAGTACTCGCAAGCCATGAGCGAATTTGAAATTGTGGTTAACGGTCCTGTTGATCAGATATTGCAGGCTATTAATCTGGATGGGCGTCTGGTATCACAGGAAGTCGGCCCTTTTGTTGCGGCGCAGCAGGCTGAGACTCCGGTTTACCGCTGGAATGAGAGTCGCTGATGTCACCACAGCAATTACCGTTAGCCGTACAATTGCCGGATGACGAGATATTTTCTACTTTTCTTGCGGGCGACAATTCAACTTTATTAAGTTGGTTAGAAACATTGCCTGCCGCCGAACCGCCGCTGAAGAGAAGCCAACAACTGACTTGGCTATCGGGGGCTAGTGGGGTAGGAAAAAGCCACCTAATGCACAGCGTAATAGCTTCGGCCGGTTCACAATATCGTATTGCGTATTTACCTTTGCGTGAGCTGGCTAAAGCCGATGCTTCTGCCGTTTTGCAGGGAATAGATCAAGCTGATCTTATTTGTCTGGATGATATTGATACGGTAACCGAGGAACAGAGTTGGAGTTTTGAGTTGTTCTCGCTTATTAATCGCGTAACCGATAATGAGTCGACGCGTTTAGTGATGACGGCCAAACAGTCGGCTGCTCAAACTAAAGTTCTGTTACCGGATTTACAATCGCGTTTCCAATGGGCAACGGGCTTTCAGGTTCAGCCGCTGAACGACGAAGAAAAAATTAATGCGTTAATTTTGCGGGCACAATGGCGTGGACTGGAGTTGCCGAACGATGTTGCGGCTTTTATGACTCAACGACTGGGTCGTTCCATGCGGGATTTAATGAAAGCGTTAAACGAGCTTGATAAAGCCTCTATTACTTACCAACGCCGCTTAACAATTCCTTTTGTTAAGCAGGTTCTCGAAATTTAGTCGTAGTCTTTTAGTTTTTTCAGCCCTAACCCCTGAGCTCTTCCCTGATAGCGGGCATAACCTGTTGCGCCAATAAATGCGCCGGTTGTAAATATCAGTTCCAGTATTGACCACACACGCTCATCCGGGTGGGTGTAGACCACGGTTAAGCCATGCAGAAAGTAAAACATTAAAACAAAATTAGTCCATGCGTGGGTATAAGGTTTGCCTTTAACCAGACCATGCAGAGGGAATAACAACGGCAGCACCCAGAGGAACAAAGCAATATAAACTGGCAATGTACCCGGCGCGTCGGTTGGCATACCGTGCCACAGTGCAACTAAAATGAGCAGTGGCCAGTAACAAACTTGTGTTAACCAGCGATAAAAGCGTGGAGAAGTCGGCATTGATAATTCCTATGATGAGAGCTTAGAAGCGGTTTGCGTGACTCGTTTACCCAAAGCGATAGCGCATTGCTTTTCATGGTCAGTTAACTTATTGCTGTGCTCATGGTGGCTGGCACCATAAGGTGAACCGCCGGACTGAGTCTGATGCAGAGCCGGTTCAGAATAAGGAATGCCAACCAGCATCATACCATGATGCAGCAGCGGTAAAGCCAGAGTCAGCAGGGTCGATTCTTGTCCCCCATGAAGAGAACTGGAGGAAGTGAACACCGCACCGGGTTTGTCAGTTAACGTAGCCTGCAACCATTCGCGCGAGGTGCCTTCCCAGAATTTTTGCAGGCTTGAGGCCATATGCCCAAATCGAGTCGGACTGCCCAGAATAAGAGCATCGCAGGTTTCAAGGTCAGCGTTTTCAACTTCCAGATCGCGGTCACTGACGGCATCACTGCCGTGCCCGGTGCTGCGTAAAACAGCTTCGCCTCCAGCCGCCGTAACGCCTTCGGCTATCGCGTCAGCAAGCTGCTGAGTAGCCCCGTTACGGCTGTAATAAAGAATAACGACGCGGGTCATTATAAAATATCCAGTACAGCTTCAGGAGGGCGGCCAATGGCCGCTTTATTACCCCGAATAACAATAGGGCGCTCAATAAGCTTAGGGTTATTGACCATTGCGGTAATCAATTCATCTTCGTTATTGATACCGGCCAGACCAAGTTCTTTATATGCGTCTTCTTTTTTGCGCATTAGCTGATCGGCAGAAAGCCCTAACTTTTCCAGTATATCTTTTAATTCTGCAGCGTTAGGCGGAGTTTTAAGGTATTCAACAACTTCCGGCTCAACGTCATTCTGCTTGAGTAATTCAAGAGTTTGTCTTGATTTTGAGCAACGCGGGTTATGATAAATTGTTACTTGGCTCATAAGTATCGTACCTTGTAGTATCTGATTATTAGGTAAGTATAAGTTAATAGTAACGTAATTGAGGTAAGGAATGAAACTGAGAACGCTAGTGTGCGCGGCAGCTGCTGTGCTGATAACAGCTTGTTCGCAAGAGCCGGATGTGGTTACCGATGCCGACAATGAGTTTCGCTGGGGCGACCTTGGTGAAAAAACGGTGGTGGTAAACTACTTTGCTGAGTGGTGCGCTCCTTGTTTAAGAGAGTTACCCGAGTTAAACGAATTTAACCAGCACAAAGCAAAAGATGTTGAGTTAGTCGGTGTCAGTTTCGATCCAATGTCTAACGCTGAACTGGCTGAGCTGAAACAGCGTCATGGAATAGAGTTTCAGTTGGCGTTGATGGAGCCTGCGCCAAAGTTTCCGTTTCAGCGCCCGCAGATGTTACCGGCTACCTACGTAATAAAGCCGGACGGCAGCGTCAAAGGGCCTTTAATGGGAGAGCAGGACTTAGAATCGCTGGAAAATGCGGTTAACTCACATTAACGATTTTATTTGCTGCTCTAAGCTGCGCATTTGCTCAATACGTGCATTCAGACGTTTATGCGTCAGATCGCTATCGGTATGGTTATGTGCAGTGTGCAGCTGATCAATGGCGAGCCGGAAGTTTCCTCTTAACGCCAGTGATTCCGCTCGGGTTTCGTACATAGCCGCTCGCTTGCCACTACGCTCGTACACTTGAGTGAGAAGATCAAGCGCCAGCGGGTGGTCCGGTTGTTTTAGTAAAAAATCGCGCAGAAGCTTCTCAGCTAACTCGGTGTCTTCTGCTTGAAGGGCCGCGTTAGCAAAGTTAAGAGTAATAACAGGCTCGGTTGGCTGCTGAATGTACTTGCCTCGTAGCCAGCTTAAAACCGTCTCGTAATCTTTTTGTGCCAGTAGAATGTCGGTCTGGACATCAATATAGAATGGATCATTAGGATAGCGCTCTAGTAGTGGCTGCATAAGCTTATAAGCTACATCAATGTTGCCACCGTCTAACGCGCGTATGGCTAAACCATATTGCCCTGCTTGTTGGTTAATTGAATTGCTACTGGAGCGCATAGATTCAAAGTCACTATTCGTGGTGTTGCCAATATACCGAGCCTGAACTCTGGTTTTAGCCAGGGCAAAGTCGAGGCTGGGGGGGACGTCCACTCTTTGCATATTTTCAGCGCGAGCACGAGTGTCTGCTATGCGGGACTCAGGCAATGGGTGAGTCATGAGCATTTCCGGGGGCTTGCTTACATAGCGGTATTTTTCTGCCAACCGACCAAAAAAGTCGGGTGCGCCACGGGGATCAAAACCTGCGGCTAACAACGTAGAGAGACCGATGCGGTCGGCTTCCATTTCATACAACCTAGTGTAATTAATTTGTGACTGACCGGCCATACCCATTGTGGCGTAAAGGCCTGCAGCACCGGCTTCAGGGTTGGCCATGCCGACTAAAATAGAGCCAATGATACCAGCAATGGTCATAGGCATACTGCGCTGTTGTTCCTGCATTCGACGAACCATGTGACGTTGAGTAATGTGCGCGACCTCGTGTCCAAGTACCGCCGCGAGCTCTGACTCGGTTCTTGCTTCGTCAATTAAGCCCGTATGCACACCTACGTAGCCGCCCATGAAGGCGAAGGCGTTTATTTCCTTATTGTTAATCCAAAAAAAGTTGAAAGGATAGCGCACACCGCTGGTGTTTCTGACTAACCGCTGGCCAATGCTGTTTAAATAGCTGTCTAATACCGGATCGTGAACAATAGGGGCTTGTGAGCGTACCTGACGCATGTAAAAGTCGCCTACAACACGTTCACGTTCGATACTCATGAAAGCCGCGCCGGTAGTTCCAATTTCTGGTAAACGTTGGTTATCCTGCATAGCGTTGCTGACAGCACTAAAGCTGATTGCAAAGATCAATAAACAAGCGGTGAAAGTGTGTAATATTTTGGTGGACATCAACTACTCATAGGCCAAATGAAACGGATTTAATCTTCTCTTAAGAGCAAAATTCTTATCTTTAGTTCCTTTTTACTCTATGGGGTTATGGAAAGATTGCAAGGACTGATATTATCATCTCAACAAAGGTTAAGAGATAGTGGTTATGTGGGAATACATTCAACAGTGGTATCAACGGAAATTTTCTGACCCTAATGCAGTAACTTTATTTCTGTTACTGGTTGTTGTGGTATTAGTCATTGTGTTTTTCGGTAGCTTAATTGCGCCGTTGTTAATTGCTATATCTCTGGCCTATTTGCTAGACTGGCCGGTAATGCGATTGATGGGGCTTGGTTTATCCCGTTTAACCGCCACGATTATTACCTTTTCGTTATTCCTGGCATTAATGATTGTTACTTTGCTGACTCTGGTTCCCGTTATTTGGCAACAAAGTACGACTTTGATTCAGGAAATGCCTGATATGGTTACGAACCTGCAAATTTGGCTGCATAAACTACCTGAAATGTTCCCGACTATTGTCGATGACAGCCAAATTACTGAGTTTACTCAGGAAGTAAAAAGACGAGCAGTGAGTTTAGGAGAAAGCCTGTTAACGGTTTCCCTGACCTCTATTGTGAACGTCATGGCCATGCTGGTTTATCTCATTATCGTGCCGCTTTTAATCTTTTTTATGCTAAAAGACCGCGATATATTGATTGCTCATTTCAGCCGTCTGTTGCCTTCAAACCGTCAGTTAATTTCGCAGGTCGGGCAGGAGATGAACCTGCAAATTATGAACTACATTCGTGGCAAAGCAATTGAAGTGGTGGTGGTTGCGATAGTCACTTTTGTTACCTTTAGCTTATTTGGGCTGCGCTACTCGGCATTACTGTCCATTATGGTCGGTTTATCGGTTTTAATTCCCTACGTAGGCGCTGCGGTCGCAACCATTCCGGTGGTATTAGTGGCTTTATTTCAGTTTGGGCCAACGGCGGCATTTGTTTGGGTGACCGTAGCCTATCTGGTTATTCAGGCTCTGGATGGTAACTTACTGGTACCGCTATTGTTCTCAGAGGCAATAAGCTTAAACCCAGTCTACATTATTGGCGCGGTATTAATTTTTGGCGGCATATGGGGGTTCTGGGGCGTGTTTTTTGCTATTCCGCTGGCCAGTCTGGTCAAGGCGGTACTAACAGCATGGGACAGTGGCACCGGGGAAAAGGCAGAAGAGCAAACACCGCTTTAGTGCGGTGTCTGCTCTATAGAGCTTAAGCTTGCTTAAGGTGCTCCAGCACCACTTCGTGATGCTCTTTAGTTTTAAATTTATTGAAGACTTTTGAAATGCTTCCGTCCTGTTCTACTAAAAAGCTAATACGGTGAATACCATCGTATTCTTTACCCATAAACTTTTTCAGGCCCCATACGCCAAAGTCTTCAGCCACTTTATGGTCTTCGTCGCTTAACAAGGTGAAGTTTAACTCATCTCTATCAGTAAACTTAGCTAAGCGTTTAGGCGCATCAGGGCTTATACCAACAGAGACAACATTAAATTCCTCAAGCTGCTTACGGCTGTCGCGTAAGTTTTGTGCCTGCACAGTGCAGCCCGGTGTCATGGCTTTTGGATAAAAGTAAACCAGTACCCGGTTCTCTTTTAATAACTCCGATAAGGTCACTGAGTTCTCGTTCGCATCCGGTAAAGTAAAGTCAGGCGCTTTATCGCCCTGTTGTAGTGTCTGCATTGCATTCTCCTGGAACTTAGTTAACAGTGCCAACATCATAGCGGACAGATGCCGTCTTGGAAAATGCCATACCGGCAAAAGTTTACGGAACCTTCTTGGCAAGTTACGTTCCTATCACTTGTGTTTCGTCAGGGCTGGCATTACCATTGGAGCCCCAATTTAGGACTTGGAGAATGTATGCTTAAGGGCAGTATTGTCGCTTTAGTTACCCCTTTTACAAAATATGGCAATGTTGATTACAGTGAACTTGAGTTTCTGGTTAACAAACATTGCGAAGCGGGTACCGACGCTATTGTAGCGGTTGGCACGACAGGGGAGTCAACAACCTTAACGCATGAAGAACATATCGCTGTCGTTAATGCCATGGTCGAACTCAGTGCCGGGCGCATCGATATTATTGCTGGAAACGGTTCAAACTCGACCAGCGAAGCCGTGCAACTGACAGAAAAAATGACCCAGGCGGGTGTAAGTGGCTTTTTAAATGTTACGCCATATTACAATAAACCTTCTTTAGCAGGCTTAATTGCACATTATCAGGCCTGTGCCGATGCTACGGATAAACCCCAAATTCTATATAATGTTCCGGGGCGCACCAGTCTTGATATGACACCGGACATGGTCGAACAGCTGGCAAAAATTGATAACGTTATTGGTATAAAAGAAGCTACCGGTGACGTGAGTCGGGTTCAGGAACTTAAAGAGCGCTGCGGCGATGACTTTATCTTATTAAGCGGTGATGACCCTACTGCACGCGAATTTATGTTTGCGGGTGGTCATGGTGTTATCAGTGTTACCGCTAATATTGTTCCGGCAAAAATGAAAGAACTGGTAACGGCGGCACTTGCTGGTGATAAAGAAAGTGCGAATCAGATCGATGCTGAGCTGGCACCTTTGCATAATATGTTATTTGTTGAATCCAACCCCATTCCGGTAAAATGGTCGCTCGCTTTAATGGGTTGGGTCAGCGCAAATTATCGTCTGCCACTGACACCTCCGGAAGAGAGTAATCAACAATTGATTGAGTCAGTGTTACAGAAAGCAAACCTACTGAATATTCAGGAGTCGTAATGAAATTGTCTCGCCTTGCGTGGATGGGCGTAGCTGCCGTAGTTGTAACAGGTTGTTCGTCGGTAGAGAAAGAACGTGCCAGCGGCGGGTTTGAATACGTGAACATTCAACCTACTGCCTCACTGAATATTCCAGGTGGTCTGGAGAAGCCGGAAAAAGGAACTCAGTATCAAATTCCGGATACGAACATAGCACCAGCTCCTGTTGGCTATAAAGTCAATATAATGGCTCCGCAGCAGGTTCGTCCTATTGGACTGGGAAGCCGGGTGTTAGAAACTGAAACCGAAACCCGGGTGTACTTTGATATTGTCGATGGCATGGGAGACTCAGTAACCGAGTTTGTTCGTCAGGCGGCATTTGATGTACTGGAAAGACGCGACATTCAATGGGAAAACGTGGGTGATAACCGTTGGCTTACCGAGCAAATGACGGTACAGCAAACCATTGAGGGCGACAGCGGCTTTTTCGGATTTGGCGGAGAGAGCGACAGTGATCTGGAAAGAACTTTCCGCTATGAACTAACTCAGGAAACTGAATCGCATCAGCGCAGCACCGCACTACGAGTCGATGTTAACGACTTTACTCAGGTGATTGGTGGTGAAGAGCAAGAGGTTGCTCCTTTGGTTGTTCGTAATTTGGAAGCTGATTTACTTAATGCGATTATTTCTGAAGTTAACCGGAAACAACAACTGGCTGTAGCTCGTGAAAAAGCGGCCGGTATTGAAACCAGCTTGTCAAAAGCCGCAGAAGGGCATTCAGTTTTCATTGTTGAAGACAATTTTGAGCAAGCATGGCCATTAGTTAATTTGGCTCTTCAGAATATTGGTTTTGAGGTTGAAGATTTAAACCGCGAGACAGGAACCTATTTTGTTGAGTACAGCGAACCCGGCAGCGGCTTCCTGTTCATTGGTGGCGATGACTACGAAGACCTGGGCATAGCCGAAGGTGAGTACGAATTCCGATTACTGGAAGACGGTGAAAATACCTCGGTTACGGTTTACCAGGGTGAGGAAATTGTTTCCGACGAATGGATTAATCAAGTATTTGAAGCCTTTAAAAACGCTGTTAAACAGCAAAGCCAACTTTAACTTAAGCGCGAGTGGAAAGATTCATGGAAAAACGCAGTGAACTATATCGGGGAAAAGCAAAGACGGTCTATCATACCGACGATCCTAACCGCCTGGTGCTGGAGTTTCGTAATGATACTTCAGCGTTCGACGGCGAGAAGGTCGAGCAGCTTGATGACAAAGGCATGGTGAATAATAAGTTTAACCATTTTATTATGTCTAAGCTGGAAGAAGCGGGCATTCCGACGCAGTTAGATGAGCGTTTGAGCGATACCGAGTCTTTGGTTAAAAAGCTGGATATGATACCGGTAGAATGTGTTGTCCGTAACGTGGCAGCAGGTTCTCTGGTGCGCCGTTTAGGCGTTGAAGAAGGTAAAGAGCTTAACCCTCCGACATTCGAGTTTTTCTTAAAGAACGATGCGCTGCACGACCCTATGGTTAACGAGTATCATATTCAGGCCTTTGGATGGGCAACAGCAGAGCAAATTGAGAAAATGAAAGAACTCACCTTTAAAGTGAACGACGTTTTAAAAGCTTTGTTTGCTGATGCCGGTCTGTTATTAGTGGATTACAAGCTTGAGTTTGGCGTGTTTGAGGGCGAAATTATGCTGGGTGACGAGTTTACTCCAGATGGCTGCCGCCTTTGGGACGCAGAGACTCGTGAGAAGCTCGATAAAGACCGTTTTCGCCAGGGCTTAGGCGGTGTTGTTGAAGCTTACCGCGAAGTGGCTAAGCGCCTTGGCGTAACGCTGGATTAATCTTTATTTTTGTTTTTAGGGTCCTGGTCGGAGTCATCTTCGGTTTTAGATGATTTCGTACCAGGCCATTTAAACTTAGCGGTATACTTCAGCACCATAAGGTTACTCACAACCACGCCTACTACCAATAATATTATTAGCCACACCAAATAGTCGTCCATCCGTCATCCTCCGTTATTGTATCAATGTACTGATTTTTTATTTGAGCCAGGTTATCCAGAATAATGGGTTTTCCCTCTATGGCTAATGAGTCTACGGTTTCGGCTAGCAGCTCAAGGTTCAATTGCTTATGGCATGGCTGTGAAACGGCGCGGAAGCTCAAGTGCCAGGGCTCCTGTGCAACACCGCCCTGATAGCGTGCATAAGGAAAGAAAAAACCACTTTCATGCGCATGCCGGGTTAGCCATTGCCACAGTTCATGACAGGGGCCTGATTGGTCAATATACTCGCCGGGCACTAATTGCAGTTTTAGTTCACTGTCCTGAAAAGGGCGGGGGTCGTAAATATCGAAATCACTTCCCCAGTGGTGGCGGCTACTCCCCGGTAACGCAGACCAATGCAAAATTGCGTGCATTTTCTCAACGTCGCTTAAGTTTGATGCATCCAGTAGCTCACCCTCTTTGGAGCGGAGGGGCAGTTTTCCTCGCCATTTTCTATTCCAGATAGACAGTTGCCTGTCCAGTGAGCGGAAACCACTGGCTATGGCCAGTTCAATACCCTCAGCCGCTGCTGCTTTTTGCATGGCGAGATAAGCTTCTGCTGCATCAGGATGCAGTTTATGCCCATCTACTGCCGTTAAGTGTGTTTCGCAGGCACCTGTCAGTTCTGTGCTGCTTAACATAAAAGCTTCTCCAGACAGCGGTAATAAACATCACTGAGTTTATCCAAATCACTGACTTTAACGCATTCGTTCACTTTGTGAATGGTAGCATTTACGGGTCCCAGCTCAATGACCTGAGCACCGGTTGGTGCAATAAAGCGCCCGTCGGATGTGCCGCCCGCGGTAGAGAGGGTAGTTGAAAACCCACATTCGTGTTCAATGGCCGCCTGAACGGCTTCAACTAATGCGCCTGATTCAGTTAAAAAAGGCGGTCCGTTAAGCTTCCATTGCAGGTGGTATTTTAGCGAGTGCTTATCGAGAATGGCTTCAACTCGTTGCTTAATTTTCTCGGCTGTGAGTTCTGTCGAGAAGCGGAAGTTAAACTGGGTATCAATACGCCCGGGTATCACATTGCCGGCACCAGTTCCTGCCTGAATGTTAGATACCTGAAACGTGGTTGGCGGAAAACTGGCGTTGCCTTGATCCCATTCTTCGTTAATTAGCTCGCTGAGGGCTGGTGCAAGATCATGTACCGGGTTTTTTGCTAAATGTGGATAAGCAACGTGACCCTGTATACCCAGTACGGTCAAGTCTCCGGTTAAGCTGCCTCTGCGCCCGTTTTTAACGATGTCCCCCAGGGTATCAGTACTGGATGGCTCCCCGACAATACACCAGTCTATGTTTTCGTTACGCTCCTGCAGTGTTTCAATGACACGTTTGGTGCCATTAATAAAGGGGCCTTCTTCGTCACTGGTTATGAGAAAACCAATGTCGGCGTCCACATTCGGATAGTCTTTAATAAACCGCTCCGTCGCGGTTATCATCGCTGCCAGGCTGCCTTTCATATCAGCGGCTCCGCGACCGTATAAATACCCTTCGTGCGTTGTAGGTTCAAAGGGCGGAAACTGCCAATCGTTGATGTCACCGGGTGGCACAACGTCGGTATGGCCGGCAAAGCAAAACAATTTACGGCCTTGCCCGCGTCGCGCCCATAAGTTGGTGGTATCTTCAAATATCATAGACTCAAGGTTGAAACCCTGAGCCGCAAGCCGTTCACCTATGAGTTGCTGACAACCTTCGTCTTCCGGCGTAATGGACGGGCGGGAAATGAGCTCACGGGCAAGCTTTAATGTCTCTGAACTCATAAGTAGCGTTCACTCCAGAGTTTCTCATTAAAACCGCAATGAACAGCCTGGCCGGACTCAACTAACGGACGCTTAAACAATGTTGGTTGTTCGGCAACTAATTCAGCTATGGCGTTGGCGTCTACAACAGATTTTTGCTCATCTGACAGGTTGCGCCAGCTGGTGCTGCGCTTGTTCAATAAAGATTCCGCCGGCAGTTTTTGTAACCAGCCGCTAACGGTTTCTTTTTGTAGTGGTTGCTGGCGAACATCAATAAATTCGTAGGCGACTTCGTTTTTATCTAACCATTTAAGTGATTTTTTAACGGTGTCGCAGTTTTTAATGCCATAAACGCGCAACATAGGTACAGCTCCTGTCGGTGTTAATAAGTAATAAGTGGACTGTCTTTCGCAGTAATAAGCCCCGGGGTTAGCCATTCGGGCGATTCGCTATCGTGCCCGGAATTCAATGAACAAAGCAAAACAGCAAGACGCTGCTGCGAGGGTTTAAGGCTGCGCAGTAATGACTGGTTAATCTTAACCAGAGGATCACCACACTTAACCTCTGTCTGTTCGCGACAAAGCACAGTTAAAGCGTCGTGGTTGCCGAACGCATCGCCGGAACCTATGACTAATTGTAAGGAATAGGTGTCGTTTAAGCGTAACGACAAGTAATCGCCACCACTGCTGATATGGCTCAGTGAGCCATCAGCCGGGGCGTATAGCGTACTGCCGGTCATTTCTATGACAATGCCTTTGCCAAGCAGGCCATGCTGGCATACTGCGGCCGAAGGTTGTGCTGCTATGATGCGACCGGTAACCGGCGCATAAAGAGAAGGAAGCTGACTTGTTGTCACTGCTGACACCATGCGACTGACTAATTCAGTTAGTATAGTGGCAAAGCTAAAGCTCCGGTGCAACTGTATCCACATTAACTGTGGATATCTTTGTGAACTACACGGTTGTAACAGTGTAACTTTATGAAAAATAAAGATAATATTAAAAGTGCGAATATCGTACAATAGCTCAGTAATCGATTATAATTACAGCAGGTTTGTCTAAGAGGTCACCATGAGTCGTTCATTTTTTGCGGTTTTAAGAGATGGAAAGAGGTATGCCGATAAATGGCCTCATCATTCAGTTGTTGCCGCTATGGCAGAGTCGCGAATTATCCCTATAACTCGCAAAGCCATTAGCTGGACTCCGGGAATAGCAGTACTCAATGCTGCGCTGACCTGGCAGTTTATGCCGCAGGAGCAGTTAGCCCCGGGGCTGATGTTGTCACTTATTATGTTGAGCTTACCCTTGCAGGGTTTGTACTGGCTCGGCTGGCGTTCCAGACAACCTTTAAAGCCAATGTTACGGAACTGGTATAAAGAGCTGAGAGATAAGCTGAGAAAGCAGGGCGTTGAGTGTCAGCCACAGGGTGAGAAAGGCCCTGAATACATGGATTTGGCGATTATTTTGCGTAAAGCACTGGAAACATTGCCGCCGGAAGAGCACTAAGGCCAACCGACGGCAAAATGACTATCAGTCTTTAAATGTAGACCAGACGGGGGCATGATCCGAAGGTTTTTCTATGCCTCTGAGCTCATAGTCTATACCGCTGTCTTCGCATTGCTTGGCGAGAGCTTTAGTGGCAAGGATAAGGTCGATGCGTAAACCTCTGTTGTCATCAAAGCCACGTGAGCGGTAATCAAACCAGCTGAACTGGTTATCCACATCCGGGTTTAGCTGACGATAAGTGTCAGTAAAACCCCAGTCCATTAATCTTTGTATCCATTCCCGTTCTTCCGGAAGGAAGCTGCATTTCCCGGTTTTAAGCCAGCGTTTGGCGTTGTTTTCGCCAATACCAATATCTAAATCGATACGGGATATATTTACATCGCCCATAACAATCACTGGCTGTTCCGGCGAAAGATCGTTATCCAGATAGCTCATTAAGTCCTGATAAAACTTTTCTTTAGCTGGAAATTTCGTAGGGTGGTCACGACTTTCGCCCTGCGGGAAGTAGCCATTTAGAATACGTACATGGCCACCATCTGCCAGTGGATAATCACCCATTATCATGCGGCGCTGTGCTTCATCATCGTCAGTAGGGAAGCCAAACTGCGGGTTTTCCAGTGGCTTTTTACTGAGCATGGCCACGCCGTAATGACCTTTCTGGCCGTGGTAAATAACGTGATAACCCATGGCTTCCACGTCTTTTAGCGGAAACTGGTCGTCATGTACTTTGGTTTCCTGCAGACCGATAACATCGGGCTGATGTTTATCAATTACTGCCTGTAACTGATGCAGTCGCGCTCGTATACCATTGATATTGAATGAAATGATTTTCATGGAATGTCCTGTAAATAAGCTTCTTTATGAGCTTAGGATAACACAGCAAATCGTAAACTTGGGATGCGAAAACGACAGAAAATTCGTATACTCGGACGATGCTTTTCAGAGGGGTACTAGCGTGCAGAATGTGTTGAATAATTTGGGCATGATGATCCGTCCACATTTCTATGAACTGGCTATGGCGATCATTGCCACACTACTGGTGATTTATGGCGCAGAAGTGAACCGCATGGTGCAAAGGCAAGTGGCGCACTGGCATTTTGTATTCAGGACTTTGGTCTTCATCGTGGTTTGTGCATTTGGTTACGGTTGGCTGACCGTCTGGTTTACGCCAGTTTTAGCCGGCTGGTTAAGCCTTATTCCTTTGCACCTGCTGGCAGTCAGTACCATTGGAATATTGTTTTTCTTAGGTTTTCTCGCAGAAAGAAAACGACAACTGTAAAACAGGGAAGTTGTATGACGGATTGGATTAACATAAAAGCAGGCTCGTCGGCTTATCAACATATTCAGGAGCAGGGACTGAAAGCCGATGATATCGGTTTGCTGCTAGGTGCTTCAGGCGGGCCGAAGTGGTTTGTGCTTCAGGGGCTTGATAAATGGATGTTCGGTGAATTCTTTAAAGACAAGAAAGCGCCGCTGAATACCCTGGGGACTTCCGCAGGTGCCTGGCGTTTCGCAGCATTGGGGCAGCAAGACCCTGTTGCCGCCAGTGATTTATTTTGTCGTTTATACAGAACCCAGACTTACAGCGCGAAACCCGACCGGAATGAAATTACCAGTGAAGCTAAAGCCTTGCTGGCCAAGTACGTTCCTGATCAGGCGGTAACAGAAATACTGGGACAGTCGGCGGTTCGACATCATTTTATTGTTGCACGTTGTAGAGGCTGGACGGCAGCCGAAACGAAAAAGCAGATGCTGGGATTGTTAAGTTCTGCTTTTGCTAACAGTATGAACCGTCGCTGGCTGGGCCGGTTTTATGAGCGCGTTATCTTTCATCATCCACAGTCAGACTTAAGCTTTGCAAAAGGCTGGAACGACTTACCGACACATCATGTTGAATTAACTCAAAATAACTTTCAGCAGGCGTTACTGGCGACTGGTTCAATTCCTTTAGTACTGGATGGCGTGGTTGATATTCCCGGAGCACCTAAAGGCATTTATCGTGATGGCGGTGTTACCGACTATCACTTTGACCTGGACTTCTCTGACGTGAATGGTTTGGTGCTTTACCCTCACTTTCATAAAGAAGCGATTCCGGGCTGGTTTGACAAGCGTTTGAGTTGGCGCAGAACTACCGGTAAGAAATGGCCAGGCGTGGTATTTATTACGCCGTCGGAAGACTTTATTCAATCACTGCCTTACGGGAAAATTCCTGATCGCACTGACTTTGCCAAGCTGGACGCTGCGACTCGTATTGATTACTGGGAAAAAGCGGTGGATGCAGGAAAACGTATGGCGGATCAGCTTCAGGATTGGGTTGCTACAGGAAAAATACGAGAAAAAACAAAGCTGTGGTTACCTTAAACTACAAACCATGAACATCGAAACTGGCATCACAAATTTGTTCAAAGCGCTCGGCGGCAAGCTGACGGGCGCTGTTTAATTGCCTTGCCGTAAGCTGGTGTAGAAAACCATCAATGATTTTAGCCGCTTCGCTTTCACCGGCGCGATCCGCTAGCGTTAGCCAGCAACAAGCGTGAAATATACTTTCTGGTAAATCCTTGCCTTGCAAAAACATTTGTCCTAAATACAACATGGCCTTGCTGTGGCCAAATAACGCGGCGCGCCGAAAGTGCTTGGCGGCTTCAAACCCTTGTCCGGTTTTAAGTAAGTCTGCGGCTCGCACATAATGATGTTTTGCAAAACGTTGCCAGTATTCAGGCCCCCGGATAGTTGGCTTCTGTCGACCAGGCAAACGGGTTTGCGCCAACTCTATGAGTTGATCAACTTGTGTCAGTAGAGCTGTTTGCCATTCATTGACGTTTGCCTGAGTCATTCGGATGTCGTTGTTTTTATGTTATCGTTTTTGCCAGTGTACACCAAGTTGCTACTGCGGCAAACTGGTTGCAAGAAAGCCTTTAAAGTGAGTCCGAATAAATGCCAACACGTATTTCCAATGAAAACCTCGCAGCTCTGCTGAATGTGGGAAGTCATTTAAGTCTGTTTATTTGGGAGGATGCTCCGGGGTGGCCAGTACGTTTTGTTTCAGACAACATACAAGACCTTTTAGGCTATAAAAAAACGCGCTTAGAAAGCCATGAAATTCAGTACCGGGATCTCATTAATCAGGACGATTTGCCCCGTGTCATGGAGGAGGTCAATTCACTTCTTAGCAAGGAATCCGGCTCTTCATTGACTCATCAGGATTATCGGGTAAAGCATGCTAAAGGACACGATGTATGGGTATCTGATACAACGGTACTATTACGATACGAAGATGGTAAGAACCATCTTTATGGTTACTTGATTGATGTGACTGAACGTAAACAGTTGCAAATTGCGCTCGAGATGGAGCGTAACCGATTACAGCTTATTTTAGATGCGACCCGTTTAGGTACCTGGGAATGGAACCCGCAAACCGGCGTTACTATTTTTAACCAACGCTGGGCTAGTATGTTTGGCTGGGATGTCTGCGAGTTGGAAACGAATGTAGAAAGCTGGTCGAGTCGTTTGCACCCTGAAGATTACGACGACGTATGGCAGGCGATTAAGAATCACCTGGACGGAGTGACTCCTTTCTATGAAAGCCTTCATCGCATAAGGCATCGTGACGGTCATTGGGTTTATGTACTGGACAGAGGAAAGATTATAGAGCGGGACAACCAAGGCCGGGCCATTCGCTACACCGGAACGGTTACCGATGTCACAGAACAGAAAAAAGCCGAGTTGAATGCGTTAAAAGCCGCTCATGCAAAAAATGTGTTTCTGGCGAATATGTCACACGAAATTCGAACCCCTCTACACGGTATACTGGGTATCGCCTCTGTGTTGGAGTCAACAGACCTCAATCCATATCAGCAGCAATTACTGGGTACAATAAAGAACAGCGGCGACTATCTGCTGACAACGTTGAATGATGTGCTCGATTTAACCCAGGCCGAAGAAGGGCAGCTAAAAGTCAAAAGAGGTGTTCACTCGCCGGCAAAAGTGTTGGGCCATGTTATTCAGCTGTTTGAACAGCCTGTAAAAGATAAAGGTCTGGAATTTATTATCGATATTGATGCTGATATTCCGGAGCGAACATTAATGGATCGGGCTCGTATTGCCCAGGTGATCAGTAATTTAGTCAGTAACGCTTTAAAGTTTACCGAGCGAGGCTCTATAGCGATTAAAGCAAGTTGGGAAGTTGATAGCGAAAAACAAAGCGAAGGCGACCTTATCGTAAAAGTACAGGATACCGGAGTTGGTATTTATGATACTCAGCGTATTTGGCAACTTTTTGAGCAAGAGCAGGATGGGTTAAACCGTCCGGAAGGCGGCAGCGGACTGGGGCTTGCCATAGTACGTAACCTGGTGCAGTTATTAAGCGGCACGATTCAGGTGGACAGCGAGCCTGAACAGGGATCCTGCTTCACGCTCTGCATACCAATGAGCGTTCAGTCTGAAAGCACACACCAACCGGAGCAAAATGTTCTGCCTAAGCTATCGAAAAAACAGGTGTTGGTCGTTGATGATAATAAAATCAACCAATTGATAATAAAAGAAATGCTGCTGTCACTTAACCAATATGTTGATTTGGTAAGCGATGCCCATAATGCGTTAAAGATGATGCAGGCCAGAGACTACGACGTACTCTTTATGGATCTTCATATGCCGCATATGGATGGTATGGAAGCAACCAGAGCGTTGCGGGATATGCACATTCACCAACCTTATGTGATTGCGCTTACCGCGGACGCTTACCCTGAGACACGCACTCAGGCGTTGCGTTCCGGTATGGACGATTACGTGACAAAACCCTTTGTCAAAGCCGATATAGCCAGAGTGCTTGAACGCTTTGATATGCTGTTATCCAGAAAGCCCACTGATTAGCACCGCCAGAGTGTGTGTTGTATCATAGACTCAGTTTCAAGCTTAATGTAAGGGATATAGAATGGATTTTAGCAGTAGCTCTCAGTATGTCGTGTCGCAAGAACTGGCGACAGCCGTTAACGCCGCCGTAACGCTAGAGAAACCTTTATTACTGAAAGGCGAGCCGGGCACAGGCAAAACTCGCCTTGCCGAGGAACTGGCAAATGCTTTAGATACCCAGTTACTGCAATGGTCAATTAAATCCACAACGAAAGCACAGCAGGGCTTGTACGAGTACGATGCTGTCTCTCGTTTACGTGATAGTCAGCTGGGCAGTGAAAAAGTACACGAGATTAGTAATTATATTCGCCCCGGTAAATTGTGGCAGGCGTTTACCGCGGAGAAGCGTCCCGTTCTGCTCATTGATGAAATCGATAAAGCGGATGTTGAGTTTCCGAATGACTTATTGCACGAGCTGGATCAAATGGCGTTTCACGTTTATGAAACCGGTGAGCAGATTAAAGCCGAGCAGCGTCCCATTGTGCTGATTACCTCGAACAATGAAAAAGCCTTGCCCGATGCGTTTTTACGCCGCTGCTTTTTCCACTACATTCAGTTTCCTGACAGCGACACATTAAAAGCCATTGTCGATGTACACTTCCCTGATTTACATCGTGATTTACTGGATACCGCGCTAGCGTTGTTTTTTGAGTTGAGAGATGTGCCCGGGCTAAAGAAAAAGCCGTCGACATCGGAGTTACTGGACTGGTTACGCTTGTTATTGGTCGAAGATATTGATGCCAATGAATTGCGTAAAAGCCGTGAACAGGGCGGCTTGCTGCCTTTATCTGGTGCTTTACTCAAGCACGAACAAGATGTGGAGCGCTTAGCTGAATACGCTCGCATTCAACGGCGCTAATTCACTCTATGTTTATTGATTATTTCCAAACCCTGCGGCGGCACGGGCTAAAAACCAGTATTACCGAATGGCTGGATTTACTCAGTGCCATGAAAGCAAACTTAGCGTTTGCCGATGTGGAGCAATTTTATTATTTATCGCGACTTATTCTGGTAAAAGATGAGTCCCAGTATGACAAATTCGACCGTGCCTTCAGCGAATATGTGGATAAAGTTGCCAAGGTTGATGTGACTGAGAAAATCCCGGGAGACTGGCTGGAAAACGCGTTGAAACGCAACTTGAGCGATGAAGAAAAAAGCAAAGTTCAGCAGTTGGGCAGTCTGGATGAGCTCATGAAAACTTTTCAGGAGCGCTTAAAAGAACAGCAAAAGCGTCATCAGGGCGGCTCGAAGTGGATAGGTACAGGCGGAACTTCGCCTTTTGGAGCGTATGGTTATCACCCCGGTGGTATCCGCATTGGGCAGGACGGTAACCGTAATCGCAGTGCGGCGAAAGTATGGGACAAGCGCGAATTCCGTGATCTGGATGACAATGCCCGGCTTGAGCAGCGCGGTTTTCAGGTGGCGCTCAGAAAGCTACGTCAGTTCGCCCGCACCGGTGCCGCGACTGAACTTGATTTAAACAGCACCATTGAAGCCACTTCAAAAAAAGGTGGTCTACTTGATTTGAAGTGGCAGTCCGAGCGTCATAATGCGGTTAAAATTATTCTACTGTTAGACGTTGGCGGTTCAATGGACGACTATGTTTACCAGTGCGAGCAATTGTTCACCGCGTTAAAAAACGAGTTCAAGCATCTGGAGTTGTTTTACTTTCATAACTGCGTATATGAAGGCGTGTGGCGGGAGAATTCACGCCGGCGCGAGGAGCAAATTCCGACTAAACAGTTAATCCAGACTTACGGCGAGGACTATAAGCTGTTGTTTGTCGGCGATGCTACTATGGGGCCGTACGAGATAGCGTATCCGGGGGGCAGTGTAGAACACTGGAATGAAGAGCCCGGCGAAGCCTGGATGAACCGTTTAACCCGTCACTTTGACAAAGTGGCCTGGCTTAACCCGCAGCCAGAAAAACATTGGCGTTATTATATGTCGGTTAGAATGATACATGACATAGTGGATGGAAGAATGTACCCATTGACTCTCGAAGGGCTTGAAAGGGCGATGAGTGGATTGCGATGACACCTTTACTGCCCGCGGCGTGCCCGGACAATCAGTTTCAATTGCTGGAAAATGCTCACCGGGCGCTGATTGAACGGGTGAGGTTAATACGTCAGGCCAGGCATCATATTGCGTTACAATACTATTTGTGGCGCCCCGACAGCAGTGGCCTCACTCTGCTTAAGGAATTACTGGATGCCGTCGAGCGTGGCGTGCGGGTCGACCTTCTGCTGGATGATTTGCACAGCAAACCTTTAGAACCTTTATTGCGAGATTTATCCTCCCGCGCTAATTTCAATATTAGGCTTTTTAATCCGTTTAAGCACAGACGCTGGCGCTGGCTAAACTGGTTAACCGACTTTAAGCGCATGAATCGGCGAATGCATAATAAATCGATGCTGGTCGATGCGGAAGTGGGGATTGTCGGTGGGAGAAATGTTGGTAACGAGTATTTTGGTACACATGCCGGACAACTGTTTTCCGATCTTGATGTAATAGCGAAAGGCAAAATCGTTAAGACGTTACTTGATGACTGGCGGCAATACTGGAACTGCACTTTATCGGTTGCGGTTAACGCAATAAGCTCGTCGGATAAACCGAGATTGTTTAACGATATTTGGAAAGGTTATCAAAAACAACCGGAACTTCGAGATTTACACCAGTTTGTTCTTTCTGACGAACACTTGACAGACACTCCCCAGAGCGACGCTGAAACTTGGTATCAGGCAACCGCAACGGTTGTCAGTGATGATCCTTTAAAGGCTCTGCCTGATAGTAAGCCGAGCCGGTTGGTGACGCAGCAGTTAACGCAAACTCTTGGCTTGGCAAAGCAATCTATTGTTTTGGTTTCTCCTTATTTTGTGCCGACGCCTACAGGTGTTAAAGAGCTGGAGAATTTGTCGGAGCAGGGAGTAAAAGTTCGCGTGCTGACTAATTCACTGGCAGTGACAGATGTCCCGGCCGTACATGCGGGCTACCAGCGACACCGACGAAGGCTGTTGTTGTCAGGTGTAAAACTGTTTGAGCTGAAACGAACCGAGGAAAAACCTTTACGCAAAGATGTGCGTCCTTATTTCAGACGCTCGGCGTCTAGCCTGCATGCTAAAACCGTGACAGTGGACAGTGAGAAAGTCTTTGTTGGATCATTTAATTTTGACCCGCGTTCTGCGCAAATTAACACAGAGTCGGGGCTTTTAATTGAGTCAGCGGAGATGGCAGAGAGAATTAACGCGATGTTTGAGCACGAACTACCGCTGCGATCGTATGAGGCTCGACTCAACCGTTTTTATAAACTGTATTGGCTGGATAAAAGTAAAATACCGGCGTTACGGCTCTACAAAGAGCCGGGAGCCGGTATTTGGCGACGGTTGGCGGTTTGGTTAACCGCCAGGTTGCCGGTTGATCATTTACTCTAGCTTATAGTTGTTGGGCAACCCAACGTTTCACTTTACGCTCAAGTACGGTAAGCGGAACAGCTCCGTCCTCTAGTACCACTCGGTGGAAGGCTTTTATATCAAAGTTCTCACCGAGCTTTCTCTCTGCGTCGCGACGCAATTCACTAATTTTTAGCTGCCCAATTTTGTAAGCCAGCGCTTGTCCCGGCAGTGCCATAAAACGTTCTGCCTCAGACACCGCTCTTGCTTCGGCTACCGGTGCGTTGTCGTACATGTAATCCAATACCTGCTGACGGCTCCAGCCTTTTGCATGAATACCGGTATCCACTACTAGCCGAATAGAGCGCCAGAGTTCGGCCGCAAGCTGACCAAAACGTTGGTATGGGTCATTATAAAGTCCCATGTCGTAGCCCAAAGATTCAGAATAAAGCCCCCAGCCCTCGGTATAGGCAGTTTCCCGGCCAAACTTACGAAACTTGGGTAAGTCTTCCAGTTCTTGTTGTATCGAAATCTGGAAGTGGTGTCCTGGAGCGGCTTCGTGCAGAAACAGCGCGGTTTTAGCCCAACTGGGACGAGACGATAAGTCGTAAGTGTTCAGGTAGAAAATGGCCGGACGTGAATTATCTGTAGGGGCTGCCTGATAAGACCCTGAGCTCGCCGATTGTTCGCGAAACTCTTCAACTTTACGAATTTCGTATTCGGCTTGAGGGAAGATATCAAACAATTTATCCACGGTATTATCAACGGAACCGCGTAAAGAACGGTAATCCTCCAGCATTTCATTTCTGCTTTCGTAAATGAATTGCTCGTCGTTGGTCATGAAATCGAAGAACGACTGTAAATCGCCTTCAAATTCCGTTTCTTCCATAATGTCGCGCATTTCATCATGAATACGGGAAACTTCGTCTTTACCTATTTTATGGATGCGATCAGCACTGAGCTCTGTCGATGTATTGGCTTTTATTTGATAGTCATACCAGCCCTTGCCGCCGGGGAGTTGCCCCAGACCAAAGCTCTCGGTGCGAGTTTCCGGCAAGTACTCGTTACTCAGGTAATCGCTCAGCTTCTGGTAAGCGGGGATGACCGTATTGGTAATAATGTCGCGGTACTGTTTACGAATAGCATCGGCATCGGTGTCTGCAATGTCGTCTGGTAACTCAGTAACAGGTCGCCAGAAAATACTCTCGGTGACATCCTCTGTAATTTGAGCCTCAATTTGAGGAATGGCTTTTTCAATTAACACCCGGGGTTGAACAATATCCTGTTCAACGCCTTTTTTCATGTTCTCAATGGCCTGATCAAACAGTCTTGGGATTTTCTCCATGCGACTGGCCCAGGCACGATAATCTTCGGCTGTATCAAAAGGTTGTGCTGAAGTACCTGATGCCAGCATCGCAAGTTGTCCGGCTATATTATAAAACTGGTTAATAGGTATCAGGTGGTCAGGGTATTGAGCTCCCTCAATGGCTAACTCGCGGTTATGTTTAAAGATTTCGTAGCTGATTCTTTCAGCGCGTGGTAATTGCTCTGCGTTTATCTTCTTAACTTGCTCTAGATAGCGAGTTTCTAACTGGAGAGAGCTAGTCCGGTGACTTTCAGAATAAAAATTAGGTAACTGGTCATTGTAGCGGTCATCACCAATGTAAGTAGCTAATAAAGGGTTTAGCTGCAGTTGTTCATCAAAGTAGTTATTATAAATCTCTTTTAACTGCTCTGTTTGAGACGTTTGTTTGATTGTACTCTTTTGTGATTCAGCGTTTTGTCCTGCTTGCTGGGGTTGGCCACAACCGGCCATAAGCAGCGACAATGAAATAGCGAGAGTGGTTTTCTTTATCATGTTAAATACCTGCTGATTACAAGCGATTCAGTGGAACCTTCAGATAAACAGTGCCGTTATCTTCTGCCGGTGGAAGCTGTCCGGCGCGAATGTTTACCTGAATTGACGGGATAATGAGTCGGGGCATATTTAGCGTCGCGTCACGTTCTTCACGCCATTTCACAAACTGGTCTTCAGTGGCTTTGCCGCCGACATGAATGTTATTTTGCTTTTGATCCGCTATCGACGTTTTACATTGATGCTGACGTTCTTCCGGCGGGTAGTCGTGGCAAATATACACTTCGGTGGTGTCTTCCAATTCAAATAATTTCTGAATAGAACGGTAGAGGGTATTGGCACTGCCACCCGGAAAATCGCATCGGGCAGTGCCAACATCGGGGTTAAAAAGTGTGTCGCCGACAAACACTTTGTTTTCATTAATTACGTAGGCGATATCTGCGGGTGTGTGTCCCGGTGTATGTATCACCCGAATTGTCATTGACCCAAGGTGAAAGGTTTCACCATCTTGCAGAAGTTTGTCAAAATGCTCGCCGTTAGGGAGAAACTCTTTATCCAGGTTATAAACCTGCTTAAACGTTTTCTGCACTTCTGTAATGTGTTCACCAATAGCAATAGGTGCCTGAAGATGTTCTTTTAAATAAGGCGCCGAGCTTAAGTGATCAGCATGAGCGTGAGTTTCTAATAACCAAGCAACATTAAGCTTATTGTTTTTTACAAACTCGATAATACGGTTAGCACCTTCGGTATAGGTTTTCCCGGAGGCATAGTCAAAGTCGAGCACCGGATCAATAACAATGGCGTCTTTACTTTCTGAATCGTAAACTACATAGCTGAAAGTTTCGCTGTCGTTATCTAAAAACGCCTTAACCTGAATTTTCTCTACTTCTTCACTCATGGTTTTGACTCCACACGGTTGCGGCCTTCACTCTTGGCCTGGTACAGAGCTTTATCTGCAGCAACTAGTAAACTTGAATGGTCAGCATAGTCGTAGCTGCTGGCTACGCCAATACTAACGGTAATCTTCATATCTTCAACCAAGTCATCAAAGAGGGTTGTAGCAATACGTTCGCGCATTCTCTCACTGGCTTCTCTGGCAATTTCCAGTTCAGAGTTGGTAATGAGAACCGCAAATTCTTCGCCACCCCAGCGGGCAACGTAGTCTATGTCGCGTATTTCATCATTTAAAGTTTCGGCCAGACGAATAAGCACTTTATCACCGATAGTATGCAAATAGCGGTCATTAACCTCTTTAAAATAATCGACATCAATAATAGCCAGGCTTAAATAGGTTCCGTCGCGGCGACAACGATTAAGTTCATGCTGCAACCGCTCATCAAAGGCTCGGCGGTTCCCCAGGTTAGTTAAGGGATCTTGTCGAGCCATGGTTTCCAGGTCGGCGGTTTTCTCTTTGACCATTTGTTCGAGTTGCAAACGGGTTCTGTTGTATTGATTAAGGCGCGCTCGAACGATAACCAGAACCAGCAGGGCAGTGATTAAAGAGGCAATAATCCAGAACCAGGGTTGCATCCAAAAATGAGCGGACTGCCGAAATGAAAAATAGTCGGGCTGACTCCACTGGCCTCCGGGGTATCTTGCCCTTACCTGAAAAACATAGTCTTTGACCGGCAAAGTCGTGTATTCAACTGAATTGAATGAGTTTTTATCCACCCAGTCTTCGTCAAAACCTTCTAAGCGTACCTGATAATCAATGTGTTCAGCCATAAGGTAACCGGGAGCAACAAACTCAAATACAATACGATCAGTATCTGCGCTCAACTCTTCGCCAAAAATGACCGGTTCATTGTCTGCTTTTACCGATTCAATATTGACTTCCGGAGGGAGGTTACCAATTTCGGTGATGGTATTTGGGTCGACGACCGAAATACCTTTGCTTGTCGCCAGCCAGATGCGTCCATCGGAACTTTCGAGAATTGAAGGGCCGCCCGTATTAATTTGAGCACTTTCAAGACCATCAACTTCGGTATAGCGCTGAAAGTCGAGCGTGTCTGCTTGCCCGTTTAAAACCTCTGTAAATGAGTCGTGTTCCACCATGATAGGCCCCCGGCTTGAACCAAGCCAAAGGTTCCCATCGCCGTCAAAAGCAACGGACATAAAATTATCGAAAGGAAGCCCTGTGTCACGATTAAAAATTTGCCAACTATTCTTATTGATATTGTGAACAATAAGTCCACGGTCGGTTGCAAGCCAGAGGTAGTCGCCCCGTTCCGTAATATGAAAAGCGAGTTGCGCATTATTAAGGTGAGTTAAGTCAATGGGGGTTATTTGATAATTAAAACCCTCTTCTTTGGCGACAATTTCTATTTGAGCGACACCGGCGCCGGAGCTGACCCAAAGTTTTTCGTTCTTATCCAAATACAGTGCCATGACAAAGTCATTAGACAGTACATCTTCTAAAGGGATATGCTGCGATACCCAAGTGCTTTGCGTATTTTGATACAAATGGGTGACGCCATTTGGTGTGGCTAGAAAAATTCCGAGTTGCTCATCGACTGCAATTTGCCGCACTTCATTTGATTGGAGCAAGCCATCACTAGTGAAATGTCTGGTAATGTTTTCCCCATCCCAGATATAAAGACCGTCAGTGTAACTGCCAATGTAGAGTTTTTGCTCATCGTCATAAGCCAGAGACAATACGGACAAATTGCTTAATAGGGTGTCTGCAGCCAGCGGAGAGATATCGAATTCATCAATAACAGATACTCCAACACTGGAGCCTACAATAATTGCGCCATCCTTATTTTCAGCTATTGCTCTGACGTAGTCTCCTGTAAGGCCATTTTTAGTCGTATAAGAGGCAAATAAGGAGTCTCTGAACTGCACTAGACCGCCGTGTGTTGCTACCCAAAAGCTGCCTTCTTTGTCTTGAATAATGTCGAGTACGTGGTTATTAGGTAAGCCCTGTTTAGTGCTAAGTCTTTCGATACCCGATTGATTTATTCTTAGCAGTCCATCCTGATAGGTTCCTAACCAAATTTGGTCGTCGGCAGTCTGGAAAATAGTGCTTATTCTGCTGTCAATTTCAGGTTTAAAAGGTTCAAACTCGGTATCATTAACCTGTTTATAAAGGCCTTTCTCTGTACCGACGAGTAAACGGTTATCGTTTAGCTCGAATAAAGTGATGATAACGTCCTCTGGAATCGTTGTTATATCGATAAACCTCGATTTACCCGCCTTTTTAACCTGCAAACCTTTATTCGTTGCGGCCCATAGGTTTCCATCGGAATCAACAAAAGAGTCAAAAATGAACATGGAATCTAAACCATGTTCGGTGGTGAACTGAGCAATACGTTCATTATTTTTATAAACAAGTATGCCAAGCGTTGAGGTGGAGACCCAGAGATTACAGTTTCTATCAATGGCTAAATCGTTGACAAAAGGAGGAGCTGACTGAAGCGTTTGCCAGTGGCCATCATAAAAACGGGCAATACCGCCGCGGTTACCGGCAACATAAACGCTGCCATCGCAAGGGCTATAGGCTAAGGTGTACATACCTATATCGGGTAATCCGGTCTCGCGTAAATTATCATAGATGTCAAAACGACGGCCGTTAAAGCGGGTCGGCCCCTGCCAGGTAGCAAACCATAAATAGCCTTTATCATCTTGAATAATTTCGTTGATAGAGTTGTGAGGCAAACCATCGCGGGTTTCCCAGTGTCGAATCAAATAGTCGCTCAGTGGACGTATTTCATTTTCTGCACTATTTTCATCAACAAAAGCTGCCGCCACTGATACCTTCAGAGACAGAAACAGGGTAACCAGCAGTAAGGAAAAGTGATACTTCATAGGTCTTCAATTATTGAACAGCATTTTTGAATGGTATGTTGTCCCTGACTGGGTTGCAATAACTCAAAAGGACTACAATCTAAAAAATGAATTGATGAGTACATTAGTGTGATAAATCAAATGAAAGGAGCAACAAATGACCAAAGCCTATGCCGCACAATCGGAAACTTCTGAGTTAGCGCCTCACCCAATAGAACGTCGTGAGCTGCGTAGCGACGATGTTGCTATTGATATCACTTACTGTGGCGTATGCCATACCGATATTCATTATGCAGAAAACGACTGGGGTGGAACCATTTATCCGGTCGTGCCGGGGCACGAGATTATCGGCAAAGTCACGGCTGTCGGTGACAACGTGAAGGGGTTTAAAGTAGGAGACTCGGTTGGGGTTGGTTGCATGGTTGACTCTTGTCGCGAGTGCTCTTCATGTGAGCAGGGGCTGGAGCAGTACTGTCTGAATGGAATGGTTCCAACCTACAACGGTGAAGATCTACATGATAAAAGCGTAACTTACGGCGGCTACTCAGAAAAAATAGTGGTCAGTGACCGTTTTGTTGTGCGAGTGCCGGAAAAACTCGATCCGGCAAAAGCGGCACCGTTATTGTGTGCGGGCATTACCACTTACTCTCCACTGCGTCACTTTGGTGTAAAAGAAGGGCATAAAGTGGGCGTTATTGGCATGGGTGGCCTGGGTCACATGGGCGTCAAGTTCGCCAAAGCCATGGGTGCCGAAGTCACTATCTTCACCCGTTCGGAAAGCAAAGTTGCTGAAGCAAAACGGCAGGGCGCAGACAATGTCATCATCTCAACCGACGATGAGCAAATGGAAGCGGCCGCTGAGACTTTTGATTTCTTGTTGGATACCGTACCGGTGCAACATGATTTAAACCCTTATATTAACTGTCTTAAAGTTGATGGCACTCATATTCTGGTCGGTTTACTGGAACCTGTAGACCCAGCGTTGCAAGCCGGAGCTCTGGTAATGAAACGCCGGGTGTTGGCAGGGTCTTTAATTGGCGGTATTCCTGAAACTCAGGAAATGCTGGACTTCTGTGCGGAGCACAATATCCACTGCGATGTGGAAATGCTTGATATCCAGAATATTAACGAAGCTTTTGTACGTATGAAAAAAGGCGATGTGAAATACCGTTTCGTTATTGATATGGACACATTAAAACAGTCTTAAATCGCAAATGAATTGACCGCGCTTTATTTGGCGTGGTCTAATTCAGGCCGAGAAGAGGTGCGTACATCAGGGACTTTTGAGCTTAGGCCGCCAAAGCCAGATTTAAGTCGAAAGAGAGGGGATGTCACGCCGAGGTAATATTGTCATTTTGGCGCAATGTTGCCGGTTGCAGGGTTTGAACACCCGCAACTGTCACCTTTAAGGTGGAGAGCTTCTGGTGTTTGCGTCCCCCCATTAGTGGCTAAATCCAGCTACTGATATTTTTTCTGCAAAGCCTAAGTTCTCCGAACACTTTTGTTGTTTTGTTCGGGAGAAAACTGTGACTTTTACCGTTGCAAAGTTCGGAGGTACAAGCGTCGCTGATTACGCTTCAATGCTCCGTTGTGCTGAAATTATTCAAAGTAATCCATCTATCCGTCTGGTGGTTGTCAGTGCCTGTGCGGGTGTGACTAACCGTTTAGTAGCGATAGCAGCCCAACAGGGAATGCAGGTAGAAAAGCTATTAAATGAGATCTACGAGATTCATTTCGCTATTCAGAAAAAGCTCAAAAATGCCAGCCAGGTGCAAAAATCATTAGAGCAACTGCACCATAAACTCGCGCTTCATTGCCAAAAAACCACAGAAGGCCGAGCTTCATGGCGAGATGAGTTGCTGAGCTTTGGTGAACGTTGCTCAAGCCTGTTATTTTCCTCATTACTTGTTGAGCAGGGACTGCGCTCCAGTACTCTCGATGCCCGGCAGCTACTTAAAACCAACAGTGATTTTGGCCGCGCTCAGCCAGATGAAGTGACTACAAAATCTCATTGTCTGGAGCAGAAACAAAAGCTTGAGTCCGGATGTGTGCGGGTAACTCAGGGATTTATTGGTTCTGATGAAAATAACCAGACAACGACTCTGGGCCGCGGTGGAAGTGACTACAGTGCGGCGCTTTTAGCGGCAGGCTTTAATGCAACGGATTTACAAATTTGGACCGATGTTGCGGGCATTTATACTACCGATCCCCGAATCTGCCCCAGTGCACGTGCTATAGCGGAAATGAGCTTTTCTGAAGCAGCGGAGCTGGCCACCTTTGGGGCAAAAATATTGCACCCATCAAGCCTGGCTCCGGCAATAAAAAACGACATTCGCGTATTTATCGGTAACAGTCAGGATGCGCTTTCTGGCGGGACCTATATTTCTGCCAGTCCGACAAGCCGGCCCGATGTTCGCGCTATTGCGCTGCGCCGTGACCAGACTTTAGTGACTGTTCATAGCCTGAATATGTTGCATGCAAGCGGCTTCCTCGCAAGGCTTTTTGAAATACTGGCTCGGTATAACGTGAGTGTTGATTTGGTTACCACCTCAGAAGTTAGCATTGCGTTAACTCTGGATGAAGGCGGCAGTGCAGCGAATGGGCAGGCTTTATTACCGGCAGCAGCCCTGGAAGAACTGGAGCAATTTTGTCGGGTTGAAGTGGAAACAGGTCTATCTCTTGTTGCTATTATTGGTAACGGCATTGGGCGAGATGCACACATTAGTCAGCTGACTTTTAACACCGTTAATGATTATGCAGTGAGGCTAATATGTCAGGGAGCCAGCGAACATAACTTATGCTTTCTTGTCGCAGACAATGAAGGCGAGAATGTGATTCGCACTTTGCACGACATAATATTGCGTTAATAATGTGTAAATAATTGTCTATTTATTGTAAATATAAACTACAGTTAAAGAGATTCTGGCAACCAAATTCAGGTGATTATTATGAAACAACTGACATCGAAAACTCTGGCAATTACATCGGCTCTTTCCGTCGCTTCAGCAATGAGTATGGGGGCTGCTCAGGCAAATCCCTTTGAAGCCACAGAACTGTCATCTGGCTACGAAATGTCTCAACCACAGGAAATGAAGTGTGGCGAAGGTAAATGTGGCGAAGAGAAGAAAGAAAAATCTGAAGAGATGAAAGATAAAAGAGATATGAAAGACAAAGCTAAGGAAGGCAAGTGTGGAGAGGGCAAATGCGGCGAAGGAAAGCGTGGTGACGAAATGAAACATGAAAAGTCTGAGAAAAAAGGTGAAAAGTCAGAAGAAGGTAAATGTGGCGCCTAATCGCTTAATGTTACTTTCGTTCTAAGGACGAAACTGACTATAATGCTCGCTTTCTATTTGGGCAGAATGAAGGCGAGCATTTTTAATGGATTTCTTACAATCGATCATCCTGGGCATTATCCAGGGAATAACCGAATTTCTTCCAATATCCAGCTCTGCTCACTTAATTTTAATGCCTATACTTACCGGCTGGGACGATCAGGGTGTCGGCTTTGATCTTGCTGTTCATGTCGGTACTTTACTCGCCGTAATTCTGTATTTTCGCAAAGATGTCAGTGAACTCTTTATTGACGGACTTCGTTCTATTGCGGCACGCCAGCATGTTGGACAAAGCCGATTAGGTTGGGCTGTTGTTGTCGGAACTATACCTGCCTGCATTGCCGGAATATTGTTACTGGATTACATAGATACTGCGCTAAGGGCCGTAGGAGTTATCATAACCACTACGGTTGTGTTTGCTGTACTTTTGGCTGCTGCAGATAGATTCGCCCGGGGCAGCAGAACTTTGCAGGATATTGGTTTCAAAGACGCGATTATTGTTGGTCTTGCTCAGGCTGTAGCGCTTATTCCGGGAACCTCTCGCTCTGGAGCAACCATAACCGCCGGGTTGTTTTTAGGGCTAAACCGGGAATCAGCTTCAAAGTTTTCATTTTTTATGGCCATTCCAATTACGGCGGCGGCGGCTTTGGTAAAGTTATTAACCATAGCTTCAGAGTCTATAGCCGTAGATTGGTTAGGTTTTTTAGTTGGCGGTATTGTGTCTTTTTTAACCGCCATTACGGCTATTCACTTTTTCCTTAAGTGGCTGAATGCCTTTGGTATGTGGCCTTATGTTATCTACCGTTTCGTTTTAGCGGTTGTCTTGTACTTACTCTTTTTCTGAGCCGTCAGTTTATGTACGAAAACATTAAAAAACAGTTATTCTTACTGAAAAGTAATAAGCTTTTTGAAACACTGGTTGTGGCGGTGATCATCATTTCGGCGTTGGAAATTGGTGCGAAAACCTACGAATTGCCTGCTTTCGCTAACAGCCTGACCGTCGGTTTAGATCTTTTCATTACGCTATTTTTCTTAATTGAGATAACCATCCGTTTTATCGCTGAAGATAATAAAAAGGCGTTCTTCAAAGACGGCTGGAATGTGTTCGATACATTGGTTGTGTTGGTCAGTCTAATACCCATTAATGATTCCGAACTGGCTTTGCTGGCGCGACTGGTTCGAATCTTCCGGGTACTTCGTATGATATCCATCATTCCAGAGCTAAGAACGTTAATAAATTCTTTGTTAAAAGCACTGCCTCAGATGGGCTACGTGGTCTTGCTCATGTTCATTATCTTCTATATTTATGCGGCTGTTGGCAGCTACTTGTTCGCCGATATTAATCCGTTTCTATGGGACAACATTGCGACTTCAATGCTCACGCTGTTCAGGGTGATGACTTTTGAGGACTGGACAGACATTCAGTACGAAACCATGGAAGTTTACGGCTGGAGCTGGATTTACTATATGACCTTTATTTTCCTGACCGCTTTTGCGTTCTTGAATATGGTTATTGGTATTGTGATTAACGTCATGGATAAAGAGAGCCGGAAAATTGAACTTACTGAGGACGGCTTGGGTGAGGGCTTCGTGGACAAAGAACCTACTATAAGCGATTTGCAACAGGAAATTCGCGAATTAAAACAACTGATCGTGGCTCAGCAAGATGTCGAAAGAAAGTAAAAGCCTATACAGCGCAAAACTTCTTATTAACGATATTCCTGTTACGGTTAAAAGTAAGCGCATAAAAAATATGTATTTAAGGGTGCGTGCGCCTTCAGGCGATGTTGAAGTCTCAGCTCCTAAGCAGTGCTCGCTAAATGAAATTGAACGCTGGCTGTTTGAACGCCATGACTGGCTGATAAAGCAACGCCAACGAATTGCTAAACAACCAAGCCGGCCAGAACTTCAGTTTGTATCAGGAGAGGAACACAAGCTTTGGGGTAAAAGTCACACACTGGATGTTGCAGTTAAAAAGCGCGGAGCCTCAGTGAAATTTGAGGGTGAGCAGTTACAACTGGTTTCTCTGCCACATTACAATGCTGATAAACGTAAAAAGATTATGGATCGCTGGTATCGTGAGCAAATTACCCGGGAAGTTGAAGCTTTACTGGATATCTGGCAACCGCGAATGGGAGCATATAGTAATAGCTTTGGCATCAGGGCAATGAAAACCCGTTGGGGTAGCTGCAACATACGCAGCAAAAAAATATGGCTAAATTTAGAACTGGTTAAAAAACCGGTCGAGTGCCTGGAATACGTGCTAGTTCACGAACTTACACACCTGTTCGAGCGTTATCACAACGCGCGCTTCTACGCCTTGATGGATGAATTTCTCCCGGACTGGCGTGAACGAAAGAAGCTGACCAACCAGTTTATCTAAGCTCTTCACCTAGCTGATTCTGCGCAATTAGTCTGAATACATACGCCACTTTAAATAGACCGGCTAAGATCACTTGTGATAAATACAAAAAAACGAGCAGCATCAAAGGTAAGTTCTCTTCCTGAAACCAGGCCAGATAAAAAACAACGATTGAAAGCAATAAAAACACCCCCATAGAGGCATTAGAGGTTTGTAGAAGTTTACGTGGTTTCATCAGAAGCACTCCTAATGCATTTCAATACATACATATTAAATGCATCTTTAATTTAAATCAAGAAAAGGTTGGAAAGTGAACAAAATATTGATGAACCATTGCAGGCGTCCTATCCGTACTTTGAAGCGAAGAGTGTGTCGATCTTATTGAGCGTGGTGCAGAAGCTCTAATTGAACAAACAGGAGATTAGCGGTGCAATATTTACATACGATGGTGCGTGTACATGATTTGGAACAATCTTTAAATTTCTACTGTGATTTACTCGGTTTGCAGGAAGTCAGCCGCAAGGAGGTAGAAAAAGGGCGTTTCACCCTGGTTTTTTTAGCAGCGCCGGCTGACATTGAAAGAGCGAAGAAAGATCAGGCTCCCATGCTGGAGCTTACCTACAACTGGGATCCACAAACTTACCGCGGCGGCCGTAATTTTGGCCATTTAGCTTTTCGGGTTGAGAATATATACGAGCTTTGCCAAAAGCTGATGGATAACGGTGTCATTATCAACCGGCCACCGCGAGACGGCCATATGGCGTTTGTACGTTCACCGGACAATATCTCCATTGAGCTATTACAGAAGGGTGATAGCTTGCCGCCGGAAGAGCCGTGGACCTCCATGGAAAACATTGGCGAATGGTAATTAAAGGGCAGATCCTCTATAATCTGCGCGACAAAACTATGTAAGTAAATGAAGCAATTTTTACTTTGGTCCAATAAATAGGAATGACTATGTCGACTGATAAAGCAAAGATTATTTATACTGAAACGGACGAGGCGCCGCGTCTTGCAACCTATTCGTTTCTGCCTTTTATTGAAGCCTTTACTAAAGCTGCAGGTGTTTCAGTTGAGACTCGTGATATTTCTTTGGCTGGTCGTATTATTTCGCAGTTTCCGGAGTACCTGACCGAAGAACAACGTCAGTCAGATGCGTTAGCTGAACTGGGTGAAATGGCGAAAACCGCAGAAGCCAATATTATTAAGCTGCCAAATATCAGCGCGTCTATTCCGCAAATGACAGCCTGCATCAAAGAACTGCAAAATCAGGGCTACAAACTGCCGGATTACCCCTTTGATCCACAAACTGATGAAGAAAAAGACGTTCGTTCGCGTTACGACAAAGTGAAAGGCAGTGCGGTCAACCCTGTGCTGCGCGAAGGTAACTCTGATCGTCGCGCACCAAGCGCTGTAAAAAACTACGCGAAGAAGCACCCGCATCGTATGGGCGAATGGTCTAAAGACTCCAAGTCACACGTTGCTCACATGAATGAAGGTGACTTCTACGGTAGTGAAAAGTCTGTGACGTCTGCCAGCGATGACACCTTCAAGATTGTTTTTGAAAATAATGGTGAGCAAAAAGTACTGAAAGAATCTGTACCAGTATTGGCTGGTGAAGTAGTTGACGCAGCTACTATGAGCAAAAAACAACTACAGGCGTTTTTTGAAAAAGAAACTGTAGCGGCAAAAGAGCAGGGCGTATTGCTGTCACTGCACTTGAAAGCCACCATGATGAAAGTCTCTGACCCAATCATGTTTGGTCACGCGGTACGTGTTTTCTATAAAGATGTTTTAGAAAAACACGCCGATTTAATGAAAGAGATTGAATTTGACCCAAGCAACGGTATTGGTGACCTTTATGGCAAGCTGGACAAGCTAACTGCAGAGCAACGCGATGCTATTGAAGCAGACATGAACGCGGTTTACGCGAAGCAGCCTGAACTGGCTATGGTGAACTCGCACAAAGGTATCACTAACCTGCATGTCCCAAGTGACATCATCATCGACGCATCTATGCCAGCGATGATCCGTGACTCTGGTAAAATGTGGGATACCAACGATAGCCAGCAAGACGCAAAAGCAATGATCCCGGATCGCAGCTATGCTGGCGTTTATCAGGAAACCATCGACTTTTGCCGTGAAAACGGCGCCTTTGATCCGTCAACTATGGGCACAGTGCCTAACGTTGGCTTAATGGCGCAAAAAGCAGAAGAGTACGGTTCGCACGATAAGACTTTTGAAATTCCGGCTGACGGTGTTGTCAAAGTGTATAATAAAGCCGGTGATGTTGTTTTCGAACACAACGTGGAAGAAGGTGATATCTGGCGCATGTGTCAGGTGAAAGACGCACCGATTCGCGACTGGGTTAAGCTAGCAGTTAATCGTTCACGCTTAAGCGGTATGCCGGCGGTATTCTGGTTAGACAGCAACCGTGCCCACGATGCTCAATTGATTCAGAAAGTGGAAGAGTACTTAAAAGAGCACGACACTGATGGTCTGGACATTCAGATCATGGCTCCGGTTGAAGCCACTCGCTACACCCTACAGCGTGTGAAACAAGGTAAAGACACAATTTCTGTTACCGGTAACGTACTGCGTGACTACCTGACTGACCTGTTCCCAATTCTGGAACTGGGCACCTCAGCGAAAATGTTGTCTATTGTTCCGTTAATGAACGGCGGTGGTTTATTTGAAACCGGTGCCGGCGGTTCAGCGCCTAAGCACGTACAGCAGTTTGTAGAAGAGAACCACTTACGTTGGGACTCTTTAGGTGAATTTTTGGCGTTAGCTGCTTCTCTTGAGCACCTAAGCCGTACCTTTGATAATAAACGTGCTTTAGTGTTGGCCGACAGCTTAGATGTGGCAACAGCTAAGTTCCTGGAAGAAAACAAATCACCATCGCGTAAAGTTGGTGAAATTGATAACCGGGGTTCACACTTCTACCTGGCTATGTACTGGGCAGAAGCACTGGCTAACCAGAACGATGACGCTGAGCTGAAAGAGCGTTTCAGTAAGTTGTATGAAAAACTGTCTGGTAACGAGCAGGCGATTATCAACGAGCTGAACGAAATTCAGGGCGTTAAAGTAGACATTGGCGGTTACTACAAGCCAAATACAGATAAGGTTTCAGCAGCAATGCGTCCTTGTTCAGTGTTAAATGAAACACTTGGCAGCTTATAGTTTACATAGTGTAAACTAAGCTATAAGTTTAAGAAGCAGGCTTCGGCCTGCTTTTTTTATATCAATAAACTGTATGTACTAAACCCTATTCGGAGTAATGATTGTGGCCAGTGGCAACTACCTGATTAATTTATACGAACGCTGCTTAAAACTGCCTTTTGGACGTAAGGTTTTCTCGACAATGTTTGCCCGAAAAGCGCCTTACTTTAAAACGATTAAACCGCTAATTACTGAATTAAAACCGAACTTTTGTCAGCTAGTTTTCAAAAAACGTAAATCAGTACAGAACCACATAGGCACCGTGCATGCCATTGCTGTGTGCAACGGTATGGAAATGGCAATGGGGGCATTAGCCGAAGCATCTATTCCTAAACATCTGCGTTGGTTACCGAAAGGTATGAATGTGCAGTATCTGGCGAAAACTGACAGCGATGTGACCATAGAAGCGTCTAGCTCAGAGTCCACCTGGCAATCGGGCGATCAGCCTATATCCGTAGAAGCAAAGCGTAGCGACGGCACGGTTGTAGCCGCCGGGCACATTACTATTTATGTTTCGGAAAAGCCTAATCGATAAGATGAAAGGACTCCTGTCTGCCGTTTAAGTAGCTAACACCGTCACCATCAAAAAATGCATCTTCTTCCAGCATGATGGTGATGCCTTTATCCTCAAATGTGGTTTTGTTATTAAGCTCTATAGAATAAGCCGTATTGGAAAATAACGGGTATTCTCCTCCACCTGGTATCGCGTGCTGTTTATCCCACATGCCAATGGTAGGCCCTGATCCATGGCCGTAATAACCAATAGGGTGGGTATAAATCATAGGTTCCAGGCCTTTGCCCCTAGCTTCTTCTAAAGCCGCTAACAAAATATCATTGCCTGAATGTTTTTCTTTAAACTGCTTAGTCAAAATATCCTGTAGTTGATTGGCGTTGGCTAATGCCTGTTTTAGGGGGGCAGGTGCGTCTGACTCACCTTCTTTTAAAACATAGGCGTGTTGTTGAGTATCGGTGTTTAAACGCAGATAAGTAATACCAAAATCGACATGAAGTAAGTCGCCGGGCTGTATGGTAATTCCGGTTGAGCGTGGATGTCCAGGTTGAGGATCATCGACACGTTGCACACTCACTGAAGGATGGAACCAAACTGGCAGGTTTTCTTCCGCCGCCCGTTCGCGGAACCACCACTGGAGATCTTCGGTGGTGGTCTCACCAACTGAAACAACCTTGCTGGAAAAACCTTCCGCTATAATTTGATGGGCTAACTTAACGGCATTTCGATAATAGGGCAGTTCGGCCTTTATTCGCTTTTCAAGCCATGAAACGGCAAGCGGCTCCGCACTGACAATTTTATTCTTTAAATTATCCGGTAAAACAGCCATGAAAAGGGCTTTATCCGTTGCTGTAACCCCGTCGGCCTGAGCGAAATCTTTCGACTGGTTAATCGCAATAGTATCTGGGTTACGCTCGGTAATAATTTCTGTCAGGCGTTGCCATTGATCAGGCTGCAGCTCCGGGTTCCATGCACTTTTAAACACTTTACCCACGTCATATCGGGCTATTGCTAAAGTTTCCAGCTTTTCACCGTTGCCCGGGTTATGGATAACCAGAATAGTTCGGCGCCTGGCGGATAACCAATCGCTGGTAAGAAAGGTTCTAAGCACTGGGTCTTCGTTGTACTCGCGACTTATTAATACCCACATATCAATGTCATTTTGTTGCATTAACTCAGGGAGTAGTTGCTGTACTCGTTTCTGAAGAAGATCATCAATAACCTCTGCACGTTGTTTAAGAGGTAGGGGGGTTATATTTTCAGCAAACAGATTAGCGGAAAAGGCAGTACTGCAAGTTAGGCCGGCGAGGAGAATGATGTTTTTTAGCATAGTGCTACCGATATTAAAAAAGGGACCTGAAGGTCCCTTTCTAGCAGTTTTTTACAAAGAAGTGAATTATGGTTTGCCGACAGGCTCATTAGCATCAATGACAGCACCTGGGTGGTCATCATTGTCAGCATTATCGTCGTCAGGTGGGAGTTTTTCCCATTTACGGGTAAACAGAGCAAGTACAAATACAATAGCACCAACAGTGACACCAAATAAGAATATGGTCCAGAATAGCTCAGGCATCGCCGCAGGATTTTCAGGATCTAACCCGCCAGCAAGAATACCGGCTACGACGTTACCGACAGAGTAGGTGAGTACAAATATCCCCATCATCTGACCGGCCATGCGTTTGGGTGATAACTTACTGACAGCACTTAACGCGACTGGACTTAAGCACAGCTCACCGACGGTATGAATAAAGTAAACGGCAACCAGCCAATAAGGAGCTACCTTCAATCCACTGGCAGCCGCTTGAGAAGCAAAGAACATGACGATGAAACCGGTGGCCATAATGATGAGACCAATCGCACTTTTGAAGCCATACGACGGGTTAATCATGCGTTTGCTCAAATTAATCCATAGCGCTGCAAAAAATGGCGACATGATGACCAGAAAAATTGAGTTAAGCATTTGGAACCAAGTCGTGGGGATCTCAAAGCTTCCTACCATTCGGTCTGTTAAGTCACGAGCAAACAGGTTAAATGAAGAGCCCGCTTGTTCAAAACCTGCCCAGAACATGGTCGATGCGATACACACTAGAAATAGTGCTCCCAGTCGCTTCATTTCATTTTTGGTTAGTTTACCGAATAAGAAAATACTAGCGTAATATCCGAAGAAAATAACCGTAAATACAATAGCAACATTACTGGCGACAACGATGGGATCAATAATAATAATGCCATTTAATGCAAGTGCTGTAATGATTGCTAAGCCCGCTAACAGTACCCCGATAACGATCCAGCTGCGTTTCATTCCGGCAGCGCTTAGAGGTTTAGGAGGTTTTGCCCCCACACCTTTTAGCTTTGGTAAGGTTAATCGATACTGAATAAGGCCCAATGCCATACCAACTGCTGCAGCACCAAAGCCCCAGTGATAACCCGCTTCTACTTGCAAATAGCCTGTTACCAGATACCCAATGATGGAACCAAAATTAATACCCATGTAATACAGGGTATAGCCACCATCACGTCGATCGTCATTGGGACCGTAGAGCTGTCCAACCATTGCTGTGATGTTTGGTTTTAATAAGCCAGTGCCCAGAACGACTAAAATCATGCCGATAAAAAAGCTGGCTGTACTTGGTATTGCTAAAACAATGTGACCTAACATAATCACAATGCCGCCATACCATGTCGCTTTTTGCCCACCTAATAAACGGTCAGATATCCAGCCGCCGGGCAGGCCCATAAAGTAAACGGCACCAGTATATAAACCATAAATAGCTGTGGCAGAGGCTACCGTTAAAGCTAAACCACCTTCTTGTAAGCTTGCGGTCATAAAAAGAACCAGCAATGCGCGCATACCGTAGTAACTCATGCGCTCCCACATTTCGGTAAAAAACAGGGTTTGTAAGCCCCCTGGTTGTCCGAAAAAACTTGCGTCTTTGTCGACTATTTTTGTTGGATCCATTGTTATTATCCGTTTAGTTATTGAAACTTTGGTCCTGTTCGACTTTGGTATAAGTCAAAAAAAGTGGCGTTACTTTACTAGCGACCGCCGTGAAATAAAACCGAAAACGATGAAATACTCAATTTTTAGGATGTTTATCTCCCGGTATACCCTTGCGCAACTCCACTGGTTTCGGCTTTTTGCGGTTAGATCGTATTTTAAGATTGAGCATTTCAACTGCAAGAGAGAACGCCATAGCGAAATAGACATAGCCTTTAGGTACGTGAAATCCGAATCCTTCGCCAACTAAGGTCATGCCTATTAAAATTAAAAAGCTAAGAGCCAACATTTTAATGGTCGGGTGTTTGTCGACAAAATCGCTGACCGACTTTGCTGCCACCAACATGACACCTACCGAAATAATTACGGCAATGACCATAACACTTAACTGTTCAGCCAGGCCAACAGCTGTAATGACTGAATCCAGCGAAAAAACAACGTCCAGAATGGCTATCTGTATAAGAATGCCGATAAAAGAAGCGGCGACAGGGGATTTTTCTGTTTGCGAATCACCTTCCAGTGCATGGTGAATTTCTAACGTGCTTTTTCCAAGAAGAAATAAACCACCTAACAGCAAGATTAGATCGCGCCCTGAAATTTCCTCTGCAAAGATACTGAATAGCGGATCGGTAAGAGTCATTACCCATGTTAGGGAAAAGAGCAGGAGTAACCGCGTGCCCATAGCCAGACCTAAGCCTATGGTGCGGGCTTTGTCTCGTTGATGCTCAGGTAGGCGCCCAACTAAAATGGAAATAAAAATGATGTTATCAATACCCAGCACAATTTCTAACGCGGTTAAGGTTGCCAGCGCAATCCAGGCTTCTGGCATGGTAATCCATTCGAACATGTTGATCTCTGTAGTCCTGATAAAGTGATAGTTGCTATATTGAAAGGTATTAGTGATAAAAACAATCGATTTTAGATTGTCGACAATTTAATTTAGTTCGCCTTGCAAATATCGGTTTTTTCGTGGAAAATAGCTAAATCAATAATTACTGTCGACAATTAATGCAAATAGTCAGCCCTTTAGAACGTTCCGCCATTACTTCATCAGACCGCGTTTTGTTTGAAATACAGCGCGCTATTGTCGAAGGAGATATTGCGGCGGGTTGCAAAATTAGCGAACCGGAGCTTGCCCGGCGTTTCAATGTCAGCAGAGCGCCATTGCGTGAAGCTTTAGCCAGACTTGAGCGTTGCCATCTTATTGAACGAATTCCGAATGCGGGTGCCAGAGTGGTTACCCTGTCTCTGGAAGGATTAATTTCGTTATATCAAATACGGGAAGAGCTTGAAGGCCTGGCCTGTCGTTTAGCGGCAGAGCAAATGCCCGACAATGAAATTGACGAGTTAAGGCAGCTTTTAGATAAGCATCTGCAAACTCAGCGGGTTCGTGAAGGTGAGAGTTACTATCAGGAAGCCGGTGATTTAGATTTTCACTATCGCATTATACTCGGCAGTAAAAATCAGTATTTAATTAATATGCTTTGCGACGAACTCTACTATCTTGTCCGTATGTATCGAGTACAGATGGGTATGAATGGCCCGAGAGTTTCGCGCGCCTTCGATGAACATAAAGCCATTATTAATGCTATTGCTAATCGCGATGGTGAATTGGCCGATCTGCTAATGCGCCGGCATATTGGCGCGTCTCGTAAAAACATTGAATTACGGTTACAAACAGAAAAGGAAACATCATGACTCATATGACAAGCCCGGGTGCTAAGTTGCGCCAAGCTATTGCCGACGAAAATCCTTTACAGATTGTTGGCACCATTAACGCCTACACAGCAATGATGGCAGAAAAGGTTGGGCACAAAGCGCTATACCTGTCTGGCGCTGGGGTAGCGAATGCGTCTTTCGGTTTACCTGACTTAGGCATGACCTCGTTAAATGATGTTTGTGAAGACATTCGCCGTATTACTGCAGCAACCGATCTCCCTTTGTTAGTTGATGCTGACACAGGCTGGGGCGGCGCTTTTAATATTGCCCGTACCGTTCAGGAAATGACACGTGCCGGTGCTGCCGGAATGCACATTGAAGACCAGGTGGCTCAAAAGCGCTGTGGCCACCGCCCAAATAAAGAAATTGTGACGCAGGAAGAGATGGTTGACCGAGTGAAAGCAGCCGTAGATGCACGTATTGACGACCAGTTCCTTATTATGGCGCGTACTGATGCACTACAACAACAAGGTCTGGAGGCCGCTATTGAACGTGCACAGGCTTGTGTGGATGCCGGCGCTGATGCCATTTTTGCAGAAGCCGTTCATACGCTTGATCAATATAAAGCCTTCACCGAAGCCTTGAATGTACCGGTTCTGGCCAATATCACTGAATTTGGCGCTACGCCATTGTTTAATAAACAGGAGTTAGCTGATGTTGGGGTGGAAATTGTTCTTTACCCCTTAAGTGCATTCCGGGCAATGAACAAAGCCGCACTTAACGTCTACAATAGTATTTTAGAGAATGGCGATCAGAAAGCCGTTATTGATGACATGCAGACTCGCGCAGAGTTGTATGAATTTTTGAATTATCACGACTTTGAAGAAAAACTCGATCAATTATTTAAAAAGTAGCCTGACATTCATGTCAGGTGAGATATCGTTCCTGACGTAAACGTCAGGCTACGAACGATGGCAGATATAAAATACAAGAAATCAAGAAGGGAACAACATTATGGCAGAGAAGAAACTAAGCGGCGCAGGTTTGCGCGGACAGTCAGCTGGCGAAACGGCGCTATGTACTGTTGGTAAAAGTGGTTCAGGTTTAACCTACCGTGGGTATGACATTTCTGAACTGGCGGAAAAAGTCAGTTTTGAAGAAGTAGCTTACCTTTTAGCGAAAGGCGAGTTACCGAATAAGCAACAGCTTACAGACTACAGAAAGCGTTTAAAATCACTGCGCACCTTACCTCAGGAAGTGAAAGACGTACTTGAGCGTATTCCAAAGTCAGCGCATCCAATGGATGTTATGCGTACCGGTTGTTCTATGCTGGGTAACCTGGAAACGGAAGAAAGCTTTGATGAAGCTGACGATCATATCGAACGTTTGCTGGCGACTTTCCCGGGTATCGTACTGTACTGGTACCGCTATACTCACGACGGCGTGCGTATTGATACCGATTCTGAAGAAGAGTCTATCGGTGCACACTTCCTACGCTTGCTACATGACAAAGCGCCTTCAGAGCTGCACGCAGCAGTAATGAACACTTCGTTAATTCTGTATGCTGAGCATGAGTTCAACGCATCGACCTTTACTGCTCGTGTTTGTGCTTCAACCTTGTCAGATATTCATTCTTGTGTGACCGGTGCCATTGGTTCATTACGCGGCCCACTTCATGGTGGCGCAAACGAGGCGGCAATGGAGCTGATTGAAGGCATGAAAGACGCTGACGATGCCGAGCAGAAGCTGAAAGGCATGCTGGAACGCAAAGAGAAAATTATGGGCTTTGGTCATGCCATTTACCGCGATTTTGATCCGCGTAACGACGTGATTAAAGCCTGGTCCAAGAAGCTATCTGAAGAAGTGGGTGATAGCCGCTTGTACGACGTTTCTGTGCGTTGTGAAAAAGTCATGTGGGACGAGAAGAAATTGTTCCCGAATGCGGATTTCTTCCATGCATCGGCTTATCACTACATGGGTATTCCAACCAAATTGTTTACACCAATCTTCGTTATGTCGCGTGTGACAGGCTGGACCGCTCATGTGAAAGAGCAGCGTGCAAATAACCGTATTATCCGCCCAAGCGCCGATTATACGGGTCCAGAGCCGCGTAAAGTTCCGGCTTTAGAAGAGCGTTAATTTGTTCTTCGACTGATAAATAGTACAGGAGCAGTCATCTACTGCTCCTTTTTTCGTTTAACCATGACGATAAGTGGTAACTCATGACTTCATACCGTAAAAAACTCGCTGGTACTACGCTCGAGTACTTTGATACTCAAGCCGCGGTGGATGCGATTGAACCGGGTGCCTATGCGCGCCTGCCTTATACTTCTCGTGTATTAGCTGAAAACTTAGTCCGTCGCTGCCCGGCGGATATTCTGACGCAATCGTTAGAACAGTTGATTTACCGCAAAAAAGAACACGACTTCCCATGGTTTCCGGCACGCGTTGTCTGTCATGATATTTTAGGTCAGACAGCCTTAGTGGATTTAGCCGGATTGCGTGACGCCATTGCTGAAAAAGGTGGAGACCCCGCCAAAGTGAACCCTGTGGTACCAACCCAGTTGATTGTTGATCATTCACTGGCTGTTGAGCACGCAGGTTTTGATAAAGACGCATTTGAAAAAAACCGGGCTATTGAAGACCGTCGTAACGATGACCGTTTTCACTTTATTAACTGGACTAAGACGGCGTTTAAAAACGTTGATGTCATTCCTCCTGGCAACGGTATTATGCACCAGATCAACCTGGAGAAAATGTCTCCGGTAGTTCAAGTACGCGACAACGTCGCCTTTGTTGATACCTGTGTAGGCACAGACAGCCATACACCCATGGTTGATGCCTTAGGTGTTATCTCTGTCGGTGTTGGTGGCCTTGAAGCGGAAAGCGTTATGCTGGGGCGTGCATCTTATATGCGCTTGCCTGACATTATTGGCGTTGAGTTGAGCGGTAAGCTGCAACCGGGTATTACCAGTACGGATTTAGTGTTGGAAATGACCGAATTCTTGCGTAAAGAGCGTGTCGTTGGTGCCTATCTGGAGTTTTATGGCGAAGGAGCAGAAGCTTTAACCGTTGGTGACCGTGCAACCATTTCTAATATGACACCGGAGTACGGTGCGACGGCCGCCATGTTCTATATCGATGAGCAGACTATCGATTATTTGAAACTGACCGGTCGTAATGATGACCAGGTTGAACTGGTTGAACATTTTGCTAAAGAGACTGGATTGTGGGCTGATAGTCTGAAGTCTGCTGAATACGGTCGGGTACTTAAGTTCGATTTATCAAAAGTTAAGCGTAACCTGGCCGGCCCATCTAACCCGCATTCGTTATTACCGGCATCGGAACTGTCTGAGCGTGGCGTAGCTAAGCATATTGAGAACCCCGAAGAAGGCAAAATGCCGGACGGTGCGGTGATTATTGCGGCTATTACCAGCTGTACCAATACCAGTAACCCGCGCAACATGATCGCGGCTGGCCTCATTGCCCGTAACGCGAACAAGCTGGGCTTAACCCGCAAGCCGTGGGTAAAATCATCGCTGGCTCCGGGATCAAAAACGGTCAAGATGTATCTGGAAGAAGCTAAATTGTTGCCTGAGCTGGAAGATTTAGGCTTTGGCGTGGTGGCGTTTGCCTGTACCACCTGTAACGGCATGAGTGGTTCTTTAGATCCGAAGATACAGCAGGAAATCATTGACCGCGACTTGTTCTCCACAGCGGTACTATCCGGTAACCGTAACTTTGATGGCCGCATTCACCCATATGCTAAGCAGGCGTTTTTGGCGTCTCCACCATTGGTCGTAGCCTACGCCATAGCGGGTACCATTCGTTTTGACATTGAGAAAGATGTATTGGGAATTGACCCTGACGGTAATCCGGTAACGCTGAAAGACATTTGGCCAAGCGACGAAGAAATTGATGCCATTGTGAAACAGAGTGTTAAGCCTGAGCAATTCCGTAAGGTGTATGACCCGATGTTTGACCTGTCGGTGGATTACGGCGAGAAAAACAATCCGCTATATGACTGGCGCCCGCAAACCACTTATATTCGTCGTCCGCCATATTGGGAAGGCGCATTAGCTGCAGAACGTACCATGAAGGGCATGCGCCCGTTAGCCGTGCTGGGTGATAACATCACCACCGACCATTTGTCACCGTCAAACGCCATTATGGCTGACAGTGCGGCGGGTGAGTATCTGGCGAAAATGGGGGTTCCGGAAGAGGACTTTAACTCTTACGCAACGCATCGTGGCGACCATTTAACAGCGCAGCGCGCGACCTTTGCTAACCCGAAACTGTTTAATGAAATGGTGAAAGGCGAAGACGGTAAAGTCATTCAGGGCTCGCTGGCACGCATTGAGCCGGAAGGTAAAACCGTGCGCATGTGGGAAGCCATTGAACACTATATGGAAAACAAACAGCCGCTGATTATTGTCGCTGGTGCAGACTACGGTCAGGGCTCGTCACGCGACTGGGCGGCAAAAGGTGTGCGCTTAGCGGGTGTTGAAGTCATTGTTGCCGAAGGTTTTGAGCGTATTCACCGTACCAACTTAATTGGTATGGGCGTATTGCCGCTGCAGTTTGAAGAGGGCACTACACGTAAAACGCTGAATGTTGACGGCACTGAAACCTTCGATGTGAAAGGTACACCTGAGGCCGGGTCTAAGCTAACGCTGGTGATTCATCGTGCCAATGGTGACAGTGAAGAAGTGCCGGTACAGTGCCGCTTAGACACCAAAGAAGAAGTGTCAATTTATGAAGCCGGCGGTGTGCTGCAACGTTTTGCTCAGGACTTTTTAGAAGCAGAAGCAAGCTAAGGAGTTCTAATAATGAAGCAGAAACCACAAATTAAAATTCCCGCCACCTATATGCGTGGCGGGACCTCGAAAGGCGTATTTTTCCGTTTGCAGGACTTACCCGAACCGGCACAACAGCCGGGTGCTGTGCGTGATGCCATGCTGATGCGTGTAATCGGAAGCCCGGATCCTTATGCCAAGCATACCGACGGTATGGGAGGTGCGACCTCGAGTACCAGCAAAACGGTTATCGTCTCTAAAAGTGAGCAACCAGGCCATGACGTAGACTACCTGTTCGGTCAGGTGTCTATTGATAAGCCTTTTGTCGACTGGAGCGGAAACTGCGGGAATTTATCTTCAGCAGTAGGACCATTTGCTATTGCTAACGGTCTTGTCGATGCTGAGCGTTTACCTGAAAACGGTGTGTGCGAAGTGCGCATCTGGCAAGCCAATATTGGCAAAACCATTGTCAATAAAGTGCCTATGGTTAATGGTGAAGTGCAGGAAACCGGAGACTTTATTCTGGACGGTGTGACCTTCCCGGCGGCTGAAGTTCCGGTGGAGTTTATGGACCCGTCTGCCGACGGTGAATCCATGTTTCCGACCGGTAACTTAATCGATGATTTAGAGGTTCCCGGCATTGGTACATTAAAAGCTACGATGATTAATGCGGGCATCCCGACCATTTTCCTCAATGCGGAGGAAATTGGATACGACGGTACTGAGCTGCAGGAAGTCATTAACGGCAGTCCGGAAGCTCTGGAGCGCTTTGAAACCATACGTGCGTATGGCGCGGTGAAGATGGGCTTGATTGATGATATTGCCGAAGCGGCTAACCGTCAGCACACCCCAAAAGTGGCTTTTGTGGCAACGCCAAAAGACTACACCGCATCCAGTGGCAAGGTCATTAAGGCCAACGACATTGACTTGCTGGTAAGGGCGATGTCGATGGGAAAATTGCATCACGCCATGATGGGCACTGCTGCTGTTGCTATCGGCACTGCTGCAGCTATTCCAGGTACAACCGTTAATTTAGCCGCGGGCGGTAAAGACCGTACTATGGTGAATTTCGGCCATCCTTCAGGTACCTTGCAAGTAGGCGCTGAATGTAAACAGGTGAATGGTCAATGGACAGCCATTAAAGCCATTATGAGTCGCAGTGCCCGAGTGTTAATGGAAGGGCAGGTGTGTATTCCGGGGGACGTTCTTTAAGTGGAAAAAGCCACGCAAGTCAAGTTACTCAAAATTGCCATGATCACCGGCATTACCCTAATTTTGTTAGGGCATGTTGTGCTGGCTGTGACTATTGGCAACGATGATATTGATTTTCGTGGCTATATTTTGGGGGCAGCGATGAATGCTGTTGGCGTTATTCTGTCGCTGCCCACCAAAATTTATCTCACTCTGGTGCTAATGGAAAAGGAAGAAAAAAGTAATAAAAATACGCACTGGAGCGATATTAATTAGTTTTACTCGGCAAACCTTAGTCCGCGTATCCCCATGGAGTAGCTGGTGTTTCAACCGGCTCCGTTAAGTCAAAGTCCACCCGAAACTCGCGACCTTCTCTAACCAAACGATACGTAAAGGTATTGTCGTGAATGTACATTTGCCAGGTGTTTGTATTTGATTGCGGGACGCCAAGTTCAATAAATAACTCTTTAGAATAGGCATCTACAGGAAAGGATTGTGCAGTTGCATAGCCCTTGTCAGTGGTATGTCCGCCATACATAGTTAACGGATCATAGTTGCCGTCAGGTTTACGGTGATCGTGTTTTAGGCTAATACCGGAACCTGTTTGGGTTAATATCCAGGTGCGCGAGTGGTTGTCTCCGACATGAAAAGGGATTTCGATTCGTTGTTCACCACACTTACGAACGTGCATCACTAAGTCACCTTCGAACCCTTCTGACGTTGGCGTATCGACTGTTACCTCGCCTACATAAGAATTACCACAAAGCTTGTTTATAGCAGCAAAAAACTCAGCCTGAGCCTGAGTTGAAACCCTGGGAGCTGGTTTAATCACTTGATCCTGAGCGATCGAGGTATGAGATAATGCTGTTCCTAAAAGTAAAGTAAGCATGGAAAGCCGGATTTTCATTATTGTTACCTTTTTGCTTTTTATAAAACCAATTTCTGATGTGGTTTTTTTGAGACTAAGAGAGCAAGGGTGATATTAATTAGCGTCAGAGTCCAGACTTTTTACTTAACTTCACACGCGTTGAATTAAACAAGAAATTACCCGCAGACTCTTTTCTGAGCGGCCTGAGAACAGAAAGCCCGACAATAAAAAAGTCAGGCCTTATAGTCATTGAGGTAACAATTAAGCGGTTTTAAACTCCATCGCTAAATCTTGTAATTCTCTGGCCGATTTAGCCTGTTCCTCGGTTACGCTCTTAATCTCCTGCGAGCCTGTCAGAATAAGAAGCGACGCTTCATTAACTGACTCCATATTGTTGGCAATATCTTTTGCTACAGCAACTTGCTCTTCAGATGCGGTCGCTATTTGAGTCGACATTTCGGAGATACTATTTATGTCCTCAGATATGACTGCAAAAGCCTGTTCTAGCTCTCTGGCTTGCTCCTCTGTTGCTGTGGCTATAGATTTACTTTCATTCACATCTTTATAGGCGGCATCTGATAGCTGCTGAAAACCGGTCAGCATTTCAGAAATTTCATTGGTTGAATTATGAGTCTGGCTTGCTAATTTTCGCACCTCGTCAGCCACAACTGAAAACCCACGACCATGTTCGCCTGCGCGAGCGGCTTCGATTGCAGCATTTAGCGCAAGTAAATTAGTCTGGTCGGCGACATTTTGAATAACGTCAATAACGCGATTAATGTTAACGCTGCGTTCCTGCAATTGACTAATTACTTCGCCTACATTTCCTATCGCAGAAGCTAAGGCTCTGACACTGTTGATACTTTCGCGAACAGCGGCTTCACCTTTGTTTTTGCTGTTGATGGAACTATCGGCAGCATCGGCAACGCGTTGAATATTCTCGCTAATTTCTGATGCGGTAGCGCTCATTTCTTCAGTGGCAGTAGCGACCTGTTCGGTTTGTTTTTGCTGACGGGTTATTTGCTCCGAGTTTTGCGAAGCAGTAGAGCTTGTTTCTTCGGTTGCCGTGGCAAGCTGAACACTCATTTGATCAATTTTATTCAAAGAAGCGTTAAACTTCTCCAGCAACTGGTTAAAAGCCGAACCAATATTCCCCAGTTCATCCGTTGTTTTACTTGAAACTTTCCGGCGTAAATCTTTGTTTTTCATTACAAAGTCTATGCCTTCGAGGAGCTCTCTTACCTGGCTGTATATTCCTTTCAGAATAAAGAACGTGAGTACTACAATCGCCAGGATAAAAGCAGAAATCAGAATAACTAACAGCCACAACTGGCTTAACGTTTCGCTTGCTGTTGCTATAGAGGATTCACTAACGACTTCGAGCACCGCCTGATTCGCTTTATTGATTCTGGTGATATATTGAGTACTGAGTTGGAACCATTCCATACCACTCAGTTGAGAAAAAACATCGCTTTCCAGAAGCTGCTCGCGTGTGGCTTTTACTTTAGCCAGCTGAGACGAATTTATCAGTTCTTCTATCAGCGGTTTTAACGACTTATTCGCGGCATAGAAGGCGTTATCCAATAGCGCATGCTGTTGTCCGGACAAACTTTGCAGTTTAGCCAGTTCTTTCGTATTGGCTTGTCCGGAGGCTAAATAAGCAGCGACAGACGCTCGTTCTTTTCCTGCCGCTTCGGCTGTATTTGCTATTAAAGAATAGGTGCTGAGTTCCCGCGTAATTTGCGAATTTGAGGACTCAGCAATGACATCGTCGACAACACTAAGTAATGAGCTTATGGCTTGAGTATAAAGGTTCACCATTTGCTGGCGATCCATTTGGCGGCTGTCTATTTTACCGCGCCACTCATCCAGTTTATTGTTTTGTACAGCTTCAATTTTCTGCTGAATTTTCTTTGAAAAAGTTATTTCAGCTGCAATATTTTGTGTTTTAGTTAAGAACTGGTTAATAAATTGATCCAGCTCATCGCGCTGCCGCTGTAAATTGTCTACATTATTCTGACTGAAGCCAGAGGCCATAGTCAGTGCTGAAAGACCACGTTCACGTTGTAAGGCCCCAACCACGGGAGCACTGGCAACGGTTAAATCAGTTAATAATTCAATATGGTGTGCTTCTGAGTAACGCTGATATGTCGAAACTAAGTTCGTTACCGCAAGAAACATCATCATAAATAAGGGGGGAAGCACCAACAACAGTAGTTTGTTGCGCATTGATAAATTGCCCAGCCAGTTCATATTTGCCCTCGATTAGCCTAAGCCGAAATTGAATATTATATTTGTCATCGGCGCGACAATCGCTCACCTTTAAAGCGTACCTCCCAACGAGTAGATCAAGGCAGCCAAATCTCACCAAGTGGGGTATCTGGCTCAAAGTGATAGGCTATCTGAGCCTGCAGAAGTTCCGCACATGCCAGTGCGTCAGTTAACGCATTATGCGGCGGATAAAAAGGTAGGTTATAGCGGGTACGACTGTCCGCAAGGCGAATTGATTCCGGTTTTTTTCCAAGTAGTTTTTGCCAGAAGGATAACGGTTTACGGTGGAATCGAGCTTCAATTTCCATTGTATCAATAAGCGGAAACTGGATGTTTTCGTGCAGGCGTTCTTTAATTCCCCGTTGCAGGAAAGGGCGTTCAATGCCGTGGTAATGAACAACCCAGACTTTTCCGGCGACAAGCTCCAGTAGCTCATCAATAATACTTTCTAAATCGGGGGCGTGTTCAATTTCGCTATGAGTAATACCATGTATAACGACGGATTCATCCGTAAGACTGCGTCGTGGTTTAACAACCCAGCTTTTTGCCTCTGAAAATAAAATCCGCTCTGTGGTCATAGGTATTGCGGCGATGCTGACTATGCCATGCTGTTCAGGATCTAAGCCCGTGGTTTCAAAGTCGACGGCAACCATGGGCGTTTTATTAATAGGCGTATCCGGCGAACTGATGCCCTGACTGTAATACCGTTTAAGCGCCTGAGAGTGGCTCAGCTGTTCTAAGGTTTCAAATTGTTTGGGCCAGTCAATGTTCTTAGATTTTCTGGGCTTTTGTTTTTGTTTGTTTTCCGGGGCAAGATAAAGCATTGCCTAGCCTCCCGAGTAACGGTAACGCAAATATTTTTGTGCGTTACTTAGAATTTGAAAGGCGTCTTTTAAGTTTTTACGCTCAAAATGAGATAAGTCTTCCGGAGCAACGTTATTGTCAGGCACTTCACCCGCCGAAATGGCTAACGCCTGATGTCGAATTCTCACCATAGAAATTAATTCCAGAGCATCACGTAAATCTGGTCCGCGACCTTGTGGCAAAATTTGTGAATCAATAATGTCTTCAAGACGAGTAAAGGAATTGCGCTGTGATGAACCAATGGCCAGAGCATGAACGCGGATCAAATCTGCAACAGGGCCGGTGCCGCGACGTTTGGTATTGATGCTGTCACGGTGTTTGCCATCTTTTTCCATGACAAAGTCTTTAAAAAAGCCCAGAGGGGGCGTACGGTTTAGCGCATTACGTGCCATAGAGCCTAAAAACCGTTTATTGCCTTTGGCTTTTTTTCGTATCAGTGAATTGAGCTCATCGGCGAATTTTTGTTGTCCCCAGACACCGTCCAAATCGAAAAATATGGAGGAGTGCAGCAGCTTTTCTGGTGACGGGTTTTCAATCCAGTCGGTAAAGTAGTTTTTCCACACTTTTAACGGTTGTCGCCAGGCATCGGTGGTGGCCATAATGCCGCCCGTACAATAGGTATAGCCGCAGGCATTTAAGCCGTCGGCCACAAAGCCCGCTAACTCTTTAAAGTAGGCATCGTGCTGTTTGGGATCAAAATCGTCGTGTAAAACCATAGCGTTGTCCTGATCCGTGACAATACTTTGTTCGTCACGCGCCATTGAACCCAGAGCTAGAAAACAGTAGGGCACCGGCGGCGGTCCGAATTTCTCCTCGCCAAGCTCTAAAAGCCGCTGTTTGAACGAACGACCAATGGTAGCCATTGCCGAACCTATCATCCGCGAGTTCGCATCTTCGTTAACCATGCGGACAAAACTGGCGCGGACACTTTCTGCAAGTTCGGTTAGCTCTTCAATAGAGTTTTGCTTAAAAATACCACTGACAATAAACAGAGTACTTTTTGACTCATGCTGTGCCACATCCGATAAAGCTATGACACCTACAACCTGACCTTTTTTCAGTACCGGCAAATGGTGAAGGTTGGTTCGCATCATTATCAACAAAGCTTCGAACACGCGGTTATTATGCTGAACAAATGTCAGGTTCTCGGTCATTATAGAAGAAACGGGGTGGCTACTGGACCGGTTTACCGCCAGAACACGTTTGCGTAGGTCTTTGTCCGTTATAATACCCACAGGAAGATGCTGTGTTTCATCGATAATAAGTAATGATGATACTTTTTCATCTGTCATTTTTGCGGCAGCATCGTGAATACTGGCGTTTAAATCAATAGACACTGGCTCGCGCGTAATGATTGTATCAACGGTCGCAGAAAGCGATTCATTACGGTTTTCCTGCTCTTTTACGGCTTGATTTACGCGCCTGTGCCCTTCGACTTCCACTGCGTCGGCAAAGCTGTCGTATTCATCGAACAAGCGATTAAACAAACTGCCGGGAATAAAGTAGATAAGCGTATCTTCTAATGCTTTGACAGGGTAACGAACCTTGCCTTTACGCAGTAAACCCGCTTCACCAAAAAAGCCACCTTCGCTTAAACGATTAAACAGGTCGCCGTTACGGTTGTAGGTTTCTACTGAACCGTTCCTAATGACGTATAAATCAGAAATTGACTCATTATATTCAAGTACTTGAGAGCCGGCTTTGAAATAGCTGATTGCAGTGTTTTTGGCAAGCTCAACAAGTTCGTCTTCAGGTAACTCATTGAAAGGAGGGAAACGACGTAAAAAATTCAGAATTTCCAGATGTTCGGCTTCCATAATTGTACCTGTTATAGCAAAAGCGGCGCTTCAGCGCCGCTTTTAAATGGGTAAGGAGCTTTCGCTAATAGCTACTTAGCAGGTTTACCAACTCTTGGCTCGGAACGCAATCCCTGAACGACTGCAAAACAGGAAGCCAATAAAACAATGGTAAACGGTAAGCCTAAGGATAAGGACATTGCCTGCAGGGCAACGAGACCACCGCCAAGTATCAGCGCAATTGCGACTAACCCTTCAAACGTACACCAGAATATACGCTGAGGTACCGGTGCTTCAACTTTACCGCCAGCGCTTATGGTATCGATAACCAGCGAGCCTGAATCAGACGAGGTAATGAAAAATACCATAACCAGAATAATACCCACAAACGAGGTTACTTCTGTCCAGGGCAAGCCTCCCAGCATAATAAACAGTTTGAGTGAAAGCTTTTCACTGGCTATTTGTTCGGCTCCCGCAACGAATTGCTCTATTGCAGCGGTACCGAATACTGTCATCCAGAATACGCAGGCCAGAGAAGGTATCAATAGTACCGAAATTAAGAATTCACGTACGGTACGGCCTCTTGAAACGCGGGCAATAAACATACCTACAAAAGGTGACCATGCAATCCACCATGCCCAGTAAAACGATGTCCAGCCTTGAGAGTAACCCAGGTCTTCTCGTCCAACCGGATTTGACAGGGCTGGGAGGTTAACAATGTAATTGTAAAGGTTTTCCGCGAAACCGGTGAAAATAGCTACCGTCGGGCCGACAATAATGACAAACAGCATAAGAATAGCGGCCAGTGACATATTCACTTGCGATAGTCGCTGTACACCTTTTTCCAGGCCTGCAAGAACTGAAATTAATGCGATAGCGGTTATCCCCATAACCAGCAGCACATCGGTGGTATCACCTTCAGCCCAGCCGAATAGAAAGTTTAACCCTGCTGCCGCCTGAGAAGCACCCAGTCCAAGTGATGTTGCAAGACCGAATAAGGTTGCCAGTATTGCGATAATATCAATGATATGTCCTGGCCAGCCCCATACGCGCTCGCCCAGAATTGGGTAAAAAATAGAGCGTATTGTTAATGGTAAGCCTTTGTTGAAAGAAAATAAGGCTAAACCTAAAGCAAGAACGGCGTAAATAGCCCATGGGTGCAGAGCCCAGTGAAAAATGGTTGCAGCCATGCCTAATTTTATTGCCGCAGCCTGGTCACCGCCAGCACCGCCAAGAGGTGCTGAGTCGGTACGAATACCATCCGCGTTAAACTCAGTTCCACCAAATGCAGCACTAAAATGAGTAATCGGCTCAGAGACACCGTAAAACATGAGTCCAATACCCATGCCTGCGGCAAACAGCATTGAAAACCAGCCCAGGTAAGAAAAGTCGGGGGTTGCTTCAGTGCCTCCTAAACGCACGTTCCCTAATGGTGAAACAATTAAGAATAGACACAGAAGCACAAAAATATTAGCTGCACCGATAAAGAACCAGTCTAAATTAGCCGTTAACCAATTTTTTGTACTTGTGAATACCGGCTCCGCCTGATTCTGGAACATTAAAGTAATCACCACAAAGGCGACAATCGCAAGTCCGGAGATAGCGAATACGCGGTTATGGAAATCCAGACCAAAAGGTCCTACTTTCATAACAACGTTATCTTGTCCTACTTGATAATCTGTATCTATTGGGTTGACTTCACCGTCAGGAATCATTGGGTCGTCAGCTTTGCGCTCGCGCTCGAGATCTTTGTCCCCGCGGAGCACTTCCTCTTCTTTTTTATTCATTTGCTCTCCCCTGTATAAAAATAGGTACTCTTACGCTTTAAATTTAAGCGTTTATTCTAAATTTACTAATAGAGTATAGAGAGCTACGAAGGTTTCTTAAAGTTAGATCGGTTTTTTGCAGTAAAAATAATGAATTAGAAAAATTAAAAATATTGGAGTGGTGTGCTGGCGTGTCTCTATAGAAGTTGGCACGCCAGCGTTTAAGCATTTAGACTGAGAGTTAGAAGCTGTACCGGACTGTTGCGGCGACAGTATCGACGTCCTGATCGATTTCATCTAAATCGTAGAGTTTATAACCAACACCAAGAGAGAGGTTACTGGTTAAGTGAAAGAAAGCTGAAGCGTCATAACGAATACCATTTTCGTCATCAATGTCCAGATAATCAGCTTTTACCGATAGCTCAAAAAAATCGGTGATCATTGAACGAATGCCAACGCCTGCTCCGTATCCTGATTCATCGAAAGATTCTGAACCAAGGTCGTCTACTGAGCCAACAAGTTCAAGTTTTTCGTAAGTAACCGTAGCGAAGACATCGGTCGACTCTGTGATACCGTGATTAAAGCCGATACCTGCGTTAAGTGAGTCTAAATCAACGTCACCGAAATCCGATTCATCACCAACGGAGTCGAAATTGGCCAGCACGAAGATTGAGTCAGTTAGTGAAAGCGAGCCGGCTACGGCATAACCATCCATTGTAATATCATCGTCGATAGGTGTTTCAATATCGGTTTCTATGTAGGACGCCTGAATTTTATCCCAGTTAGGAGAGTCGGCAAAGGCGCTAGTTGAAGTTCCAATCAATGCAATTGCAATTAATGTTTTCTTCATAATTCTTCCTTAAGTTGAGAGTAACTATTCAAAAGTAACCAAGCGGTTATCTCTATTTAAAGCTAGCTACACCCGTGGCAGTCAGCAATGCCCTTTACGAAACCTTTAATCTAAGCGATTAATTAAAGAGATGAGGGCGGCTTCCGCAACTTTTTTAATGTTATTGCGTTCTTCGTTGTCACTTACTTCATAGGTCACAGCGTGCGCGGCAAATTCATCAGCGATGAACTGCTTAAAAACACCACTTTCAGGATGAGCTCCGGGCTGATAATCAAGTTCTACTGAACCGACAAGTTCTTCAATTTCCTCAATCCAGTTGTAGACTCTTTGAGGGTTTCTCAAAGGCACGCCGCTGCGGGGTTCGTAGTCTTTAGGCATGGTGTAAAAGACATTTTTTCGGGTAGAATGGAAGTCAATTGCAAATTCAATTTCCCCGCCGTCTTTAACCAGCTTTTTAAGATAATTAGCCATGGCCTGAGTTTCCGGTAGGGTCAGATTTTTCCAATCTCTGTTCATATCGATGCCTGCCGCGGTTAAGCGCCAGTTCCCATGGTAGACCCCATCTGGATTCATATTGGGCACCAATAGAATGTTGTACTTTTGTCGAAATTTAACGACGTAAGGCTCGTCGCTAAACAGTAACTCACCAAAATGTAGTAGTGCTAACGCGCCGGTAACTTCGGGAGGGTGTTGGCGGCCAATTAAAATTATCCATTTATCGCTGGACTCAACTCTATGCTCCAGAGCTGCCAGGTTACGTCCTTCACTGGAGACTCCGAGAGAAATAACTTCGGTCTGTTGCGGCTCTTTAATAAGACTACTGAGCCACTCAATGTAATGAACGTTGTCAATAATCTCCTGTCCGGCAATATACTCTTTGGTTTGGCCTGAAAGGGTTAATTCAAACTGAAGCGTGCCGTCGCCTTCAGAAAATGGAATTGCGTGCCAAATATCATCGCCTTCGCTGCGTTTGGGTTTATATCGAGAAACCCCTTCACTGGCGACTAAAGTAATATCGATTGTTTGGCTTGTTTCAGCTTTATTTTTTACCGCAAAAGCATACCAGGGGCTTGGGTTAATTTTCTCTCGTTCAGGCTCCAGAAAAAGCCTGTATTGATTATCACCTGTTTTCTCACAATGGTTCAGGCGTCCCACAGCAAAATTGATAGTGAACTCGATCTGCTCAAAAGAGCAGTCCTTCGGTTTTTTATCCGTCTCTTCAGGCTGCTGAAGTGCTAACTGGCTTAATAACGCAACATTAGCTAGTGTGAGCATTTATACTCCTAAAATGCCCACGACAAAGTGGCGTATGTATAACGTCCACGGTTTGAGTGAACATCTGAAAAGTAACCGAAGCTCTCGTCCGCAATGGGCGGTTTTTTATCAGCCAGATTGCGGGCACCTATTCGCAGACTTAAGCCGTCGAGTGACTCATGGCTAAAGTAGTAATCAAGATAGATATCGGTTGTGATCCAGCTATCAATTGGCATCATGTCTCCATCCGACGTTGTAACGCTTGTTTCGTAAAAGTCATCAACATAGTTGACTCGTATACCAGCGCCCCAGTTCCCGAGATCCCAGTCTAGACGAGCAAACGAACGCCATTTAGGGTTCCCGTCCATTTGCCGTAAATCACCTGCGCCAACCACCGGAATGTCAATAGGAACGGCAGGGTTACCATTTTCCTGAGCTTCCAGAACAATGGCACTTATAGGGTCCGGGGTTTGCATAAATTTACGCAAGTGAGCTGCGTTGATCGAAAAGTTGAATAAACCAAAGGCTTCACTGTTAACTTCATAATTAATACTGATATCGGTACCGGAAATTTCACGAACTTCAAGGTTGTCGTATTGATTATTTACGTAAACGACCTCCAGATCATCGTTACGTATAACGGCAGGATTTGAGCTGCCTTGTGAGCGTAGCAGTGAATCATAAAGTAAGTGGGTTTGGCTGTTTAAAATTCCGACTACGTTTTCCTGCTCAATTGTCCAGCGGTCGACAGTAATAAGAAAGTTTTCAAAAGGGGTAATGGCAAAACCAACGTTATAAATTTCGTCGTCTTCTGGTGTGAGTTTGCTATTGCCGCCTCTAATCTCGGTTATGCTGTAACGATCATCAATAACAGGATCGGTTCTGGAATTGGTTCGGGAAACACTTTCCTCAACCACCTGAGGTAAGTTAGGTGCGCGGAAACCGCCGGAGTACGATGCTCTTAATTGCAGCCAGTCAACCGGTAACCAGCTCAGGGCGACTTTCGGCTTGGTTACGCTGCCGACGTCACTGAATCTTTCGTAACGAAGCGCCAGTTGCATATCAATGGTTTGGTGCAGCGGTACCAGGAGCTCCGTATAAGCGGAAAAAACATTGCGACTGCCTTCTGAGTCAGGTGTAAAGCTGCTTCCTAAAACATCGGAGTTAGTCATCAGTTCGCCAGTGACTTGATCGTAGAAAGGGGTAGAGCCATCCAGCAAATAATGTCGGTCATCGGCGTAGGCTTCGTAACGATATTCAACCCCCGCGGCAATACCAATGTCGCCTGCGTACCAGTTTGCCAATGCCGGGTTGGATAGTTTGAAATCCCATTGCGCCAGCTCACTAGTGCTGTCCCGGGTTATGTCTTCAGTCAGTCCGGCTATAACAGCGGCTGAGTTATAAACGGATGTTCCGTTATTTACGTTCTCCGGATTACCGCCAATAAATGGGTTATAAGCTTCTTCAATATTGGTTGAGTTAATCGCCTGTTGCAGCGCACTTACGCGGATGCGGTTATAGCCTGTATCCAGCGTGTCAGCTCTGGAATAGAGTAGGGCGGATTCCCATTCCCACTGTTTTGAATAACCTTTTATGCCTCCCAGTAGACGGTAACTGGAGTCTTCAACTTCTATTCTTCTTGGGCCGACATCCATTGGCCGTATGTTGCGTAATGTTACGGTTTCGCCAAATGGGTTGTAAGCGGCATCCTCGCTAATGGTGAAGCGCTGCGCAGTAAGATTGGCATTTTGTTCGCGACGACGCTTAGATAGCGCCTCGTAGTACAAGGCCTCGCCAAAAAGCTCTAAGTTAGGCGCAAGAGAATGTGTGTAATAAGCAAATAGGTTTACACGGTCTATTGCCGAGGTCATGCTCTGATCCTGAGCTGAGTCGTAACGCATATCTCTGGGAATGGAACCTTCGGCAGCACAGACTCCATCAGACAAAGTTTGAAAGCAATCACCCATAGATTCCGGGCGAATATGGAAACGGCCAATATTTTCGCCATCGTATATTGCCCAGGGACTGGATAACGAACGGTTGTCTAATTGGGTGTCACCAACAAATGCCTCTGGAATTCTGTCGTTAAACCGTCGGTCTTCACTGGCTGAATATGAGCGTTCATTGGCACCGATCTCATCACGGGTGTAATAAGCAAAAGACAAGCTTAAATGGCTCTTATTGTCGTTAAAGAACACGCCGGTTGAACCGCTGGCCAGATACTGCTGCATGGAAGTTCCTTCAGCGTTGCCGGCGCTCAGGTTTAACTGAGTTTGAGTGATTTCTTTTTTCAAAACATAATTAACGACACCAGCTACGGCATCGGTTCCATAAAGTGCTGAGGCACCATCACGAAGTACTTCAAGCCGCCTTAAGCCGGTTACCGGAAGCGTGTTTGAGTTTACTGTGGTAACAGGAACAAAATTCTCGGTCTGGGTTCCCGGGTGCAAAACCAGGCGACGACCGTTGAGAAGAGTTAAGGTATTACCTGTGCCTATGCCTCGCAAGTTAATGGAGGCGACATCGCCACGGGCATCATTAACGCCACCAATCGATCGCTCGTTGTTAAAACTGATATCGCCCACTTGAGGAATAGAGCGAAGCAACTCATCTCCGGTTACAGCGCCTGTGTTAATGATGTCATCTGAATCGAGGATAGTTACCGGGAGTCGGCCGGCAGCTTGCGCCCCCCGAATATTACTGCCCACGACCGTAATTTTCTCTATAGCTTCTTCGTCTTCTTCACTGCGCTCTTGCTGCATGGCGAGTGCCTGAGGGGGGAGAGCAAATGAACTTAAAGCGGCAAATGTACAGAGGGTTAAGTAGTTTTTTCTGTGTTTATTCATAATAAAACCTACACTGTTTTAACAATTAACTTAGTTGTAGGTATATACCCAGATCGTTTTTTTTACCTCAATTTTTAAACATTCTTAACATATTTATGACTCAAACTTTTTGGTCAAGACTGACAATCCGATTATGGCAATCTATTTTTCGAGCCTATCTGAGCCCCCTAAAACACTGCGTTTGTTTTATATTATTTACGCACTTATTGTGTCTAACGAAAAGGGTAATTAATCATGTTTAAGAAAACAGTACCTTTACTTTCTGCTGTAGCGATTGCGATATCATTTTCAGCCGGAACGAGTGTTGCAAGCGCTCAGGAAAACTCATCTTATGAGGTGAACTCCCCAGAGCCTAAGTCGAACGATTTCTGGTGGCCAAATAAGCTCAATTTAGAGCCATTGCGTCAACATAGTCCTGAATCAGACCCTTATGGCGACGATTTTGATTATGCCGAAGCCTTCAGTCAGCTTGACCTTGAGCAGGTTAAAAAGGACATTGAAGAGTTGATGACCTCTGATCAGGACTGGTGGCCAGCCGATTACGGTCATTATGGTCCTTTCTTCATTCGTATGGCCTGGCACGGAGCGGGAACCTACCGGGTTCAGGATGGCCGCGGCGGTGCGGCTGGCGCTCAACAACGTTTTGAACCACTAAATAGCTGGCCCGATAACGTCAGTTTGGATAAAGCGCGTCGTCTGTTGTGGCCGGTTAAGCAAAAATACGGCAGAGATATCTCATGGGCTGATTTGATGGTGCTAACCGGTAACGTTGCGCTTGAATCTATGGGTTTTGAAACCTTTGGTTTTGCCGGCGGACGTGAAGATGCATGGGAACCTGATATTGTTTATTGGGGCCCTGAGAAAGAATGGTTAAAGGGTGACGAGCGCTACTCTGGTGATCGTGAACTTGAAAACCCTCTGGCCGCTGTTCAGATGGGTCTGATTTACGTTAACCCTGAGGGACCTAACGGCAAGCCTGATCCTTTATTGGCCGCGAAAGACATTCGTGACACCTTTGGCCGCATGGCAATGAACGACGAAGAAACCGTTGCTCTGATTGCCGGTGGACATACCTTTGGTAAGGCACATGGTGCGCACAAGCCAGAAGAATGTTTAGGCGCTGAACCGGCTGCTGCAGGTGTTGAAGAGCAAGGTCTGGGCTGGAAAAATAAATGTGGTAAAGGTAACGCCGAAGATACCATTACCAGTGGTTTAGAGGGGGCGTGGTCAGTGAACCCGACAGCCTGGACAACTCAGTATCTGGATAACCTGTTTGGTTTTGAGTGGGAACAGACTAAGAGTCCAGCCGGTGCTATTCAGTGGATCCCTGTTGACGGTCAGGCGTCTAATTTAGTTCCTGATGCTCACGTTGAAGGCAAGCGTCACGCACCTATTATGTTTACGACGGATCTTTCGCTGAAAGAAGACCCTGAGTATCGCAAAATTGCTAAACGCTTCCATGAAGACCCTAAAGAGTTTGAACTGGCATTTGCAAAAGCCTGGTTCAAATTGACTCACCGCGATATGGGCCCTAAACAGCGTTATCTTGGTGATATGGTTCCGCAGGAAGATCTTCTGTGGCAGGATCCAATTCCTGAAGTCGATTTTGAATTGATTAACGGCAATGACGTTGAACAGCTCAAGGTTGCTATTCTGGACTCAGGCCTTAGCGTGCCTCAGTTAGTTCGTACGGCCTGGGCTTCGGCATCAAGCTTCCGCGGTACTGACATGCGTGGCGGTGCTAACGGCGCTCGTATTGCATTAGAGCCTCAGGTGAACTGGGAAGCGAACAACCCGGCTGAGCTTAAGAAAGTGCTGGATACGCTGAAAGGCGTTCAGGAAGACTTTAACGATGAGCTGTCTGGTGACAAGTACGTGTCTTTGGCTGATGTTATCGTTTTAGGCGGGGCTGCCGCTGTCGAGAAAGCAGCAAAAGATGCCGGTTACGATGTGACGGTACCTTTTGAGCCGGGTCGTACTGATTCCTCTCAGGAAATGACGGACGTTAACTCGTTCTCGTTCCTTGAGCCTAAAGCTGACGCATTCCGCAACTACTATGCTGAAGGCAACCGTGTGTCACCAGCTCAGCATATGGTCGATAAAGCTGATCAGCTAACCTTAACGGTACCAGAAATGACGGTATTAGTGGGTGGCTTACGTTCGCTGGACGCTAACTATAACGACAGTGACCATGGTGTTTTTACAGACCAGCCGGGCACGTTGAATAATGACTTTTTCGTTAATCTGTTAAGCATGGATAACGAATGGAAAAAGTCACCGGACAACGAAGCGATATATGAAGGCTTTGATCGTAAAACCGGAGAACAGAAATATACTGCTACGACGGTTGATCTGATTTTCGGTTCAAACTCTGAATTGCGTGCTGTTGCAGAAGTGTATGCAATGAGTGATGCAGATGAGAAGTTTGTTAACGACTTTGTTCAGGCATGGACGAAAGTCATGCAGTTAGACCGTTTTGATCTGAAATAATATTAAAGCATGTGAGCGGTGGTATTCTCTGCGGAACCAAGAGAGTATCACCGCTTTTTATATTGTCATTTAAGAGCGCCGGCTGAGGCACCGGGAATTAAAGTACTTTCGCCCGAAACTTCTTACCTTTTATTTTATTATTATTGATAAGCCCTAAAGCGTGCTTAGCCAAACGGGAGTTTACCGCAACAAAACCAAAGGTACTTTCCAGCTTTATTTTTCCAATGTCGTCAGCACTTAAAACGTTATCCTTCGTTAGGGCACCAACAATGTCACCCGGTCTCAACTTGTCTTTTTTCCCGCCACTGACTTGTATGGTCGACATATTCGCTTTCAACGGTTTGTTGTTAGACAGCGCTGGCGCAGGCTGTACTTGAATAGGCTCCGCAAAAGTATCCTCAAGCAAACGCATTTTATAATCATCTTTTTCTGCAATTAAGGTTATTGCGACGCCTTCTTTGCCCGCGCGTCCAGTACGACCTATGCGGTGGGTATGAGTGTCTAAATCATGAGCCATATTAACGCTAATCACTAAATCAAGTTCGGCGATATCCAGCCCACGGGAAGCGACATCGGTTGCAATGAGTACGCGAGCACTGCCATTACTAAATTGTATAATCGCCTGATCGCGATCTTTTTGTTCAAGCTCACCATGCAGAGCCAATACGCTGAATTTATTGGCCCTAAGTGTGTTAAAAATGTCTTTTACTTCGTTCTTGGTGTTGCAGAAAACCAGACAGTTTTCGGGTTGATGATCGCCCAGTAAATTCATTACCAGCTGTGCGCTGTCTTCATTATTCATGGCATAAAAGAGCTGTTCGATTTGTGGCTTTGCCTGCTCTTGAATGGCCTCAATATTTCTTGCCTTAGTTGTCACCTGTTCTGCTAACGCGGCGATATTTTTAGGGTAGGTGGCACTGAATAATAATGTCTGTCGTGTTTTTGGAATGTGTTTAACGATGGCGTTGAGGCTGTCCTGAAACCCCATTTCTAACATTCGGTCGGCTTCATCAAGAACCAGAGTCGTCAACATGGACAAATCAACATTGCGCTGCTCAAGATGATCAAGTACCCGCCCGGGTGTGCCAACTAAAACATGAGCGCCATGCTCAAGCGAGTTGGTCTGAATACGTGATGGCTCGCCACCGCACAGGGTCAGTATTTTGATATTAAGCATTGATTTAGCCAGCTTACGAACCTCGTCAGCAACCTGATGGGCGAGTTCACGAGTAGGGCATAATACCAACGCCTGTGGCGAAAAGCTTTTTGCCTCCAGCTTTGCCAGCAAAGTCAGCGCAAAAGCGGTGGTTTTTCCTGAACCGGTATCCGCGCGAACAACGGCGTCGGTGTTATTTAAAATAACCGGCAAGCTTAAGGACTGCACCGGTGTCATTTGTTGGTAACCAATTTCATCAAGCCGTGTCAGTAACGCTGGCGGCAGGTTCAGTTGATTAAAGTGAAGGAGTTCAGGTGAAGTCTCAGAAGTGTTATCTGAGATATTTTCAGGCGTATTTATAGGCATTAAAGGGGTCACTTTCTGTGTCAGGTTTCTGTGGTTATTGTAACAGGGTTATGGACAAATATACTGAGGTAATCTGAGCAAAAGCTTCACTGTTTGCTGGAATAAACACCCAGCGCAGTGACCGTAGCCAGTATTATCAGCATTCCTAGTATCTGCGTGTAAGCCAGCACCTCACCTAGAATAATCACGCCGAATAGCGCGGCCGTAACGGGTTCTATTGTCGCCACTATGGACGCCAGCGCGGGCAATGTTCTTCTCAGCCCAATAATATAAAGAATAAAGGATGCGCCACCGCCCAGTACTCCGAGAATAGCAAAGAGCGGCCAGTCTACGGAGTTGACGACTCTGCCGGCTTCCTCTATATCGATTAATGTGCCCAGAACCAGTGTCAGGGTAGAAAACGCGATTGCAAGAACGGCCTGAGGACTGCCTTGCCTGGCTGCGTATTTAAAACCAAAAATAAAAAGCGCCAGTGACATACCTGAAAGAAGTCCGGCTATGACGCCTATAGAAGTAATACCACCGCTGTCGACTTGATACACACGGGTGAGTAATACGACACCAGCCATTACTAACAATATTGCGGCACATTTGCTTAACGTGGGGCGTTCAATTTTAATAGCGAAAGAAATTAGGTAAACAAATATGGGGGCGCAATACATGAGTGTCGCTGCAACGGCAACGCTGCTCTCAGAAATACTGAAGAAATAAAAAGCGAAATTTCCGGAGACCCCAAACCCGGCGATGATAGACCACAACCATAACTTACCGTTAGTGAACCCACTATTGCGAGGTCTTAAAACCAACCACATCAGCACAAATATAAGCCCGACAGCACCCCGGCAAAAAGATACTAAAACGGCATTCCAATCGTCGTTGATTAGAATGCCGGCTATTCCGCCGGACAGTCCCCAGAACAGCGCCGCTGACGCCACCAGTATGATGCCTGAATTCGTCATTGCTTCGGTCAACTTCTGTTGGAGTGCTGAATGAACCTAAAGTATTGAATTTAGAAGACAGGAAGGAGATTTTCAAATGGTGCTTAGCTACTAAACTGCCAGTTTGACAGTCATTGCTCTGAAAGCGCGAGCAGTGACTGTCTATTGAAAATAATGCTAATGATTAAAATGACAGCGCAAAGCCGATACTGAAAGCTTCGTTTTTAATGCTTTGGTTCATGTGGTTTTCTGCTTCTAGCGCCGACACTTCAGCCGAAACCGTAAAAATTTCCCATAAGGTGTGATAAACGGCAGCGCTGACTTTTGTTTGTTGTTTGACTTGCTCTAAGCTGTCTACGCCAGCTAAGTCCACTTTTGACGTGCCATAATTCAGGCCAACTTTGGTTGCACCAAATTGATGGGTTAGCTGTGTAAACCAGCCTGAACTGTCGCGTGGACTGCCGTTGATGTCAGCAGCATCAATTAATAAGCCATAATAGCCCAGGCCTGACGCATCAAAAGCTGAGAGTGATAACCGAGTGTCATCAAGCTGAATGGCGGCAGTGATATCGATTCCTTTTGCATTGTAATCATCAAGTGAGGTACTGACCTTTTGATTATAGAAAGTTGTTGAAATAAACCCGTAATCGTAGTTATAGCGAAGCCGTCCATGAAGTCCAGGGCGTTCAGAACCTGAATCGCCAACATAACCATTACCGCCGAAACTGACAGAATCTAAAGGTTGAAAAATGCCGATATCAGCGTGGAAGTTTTCTCCTAGTTCACGACTGTATGTAATTTGAGAAAGTCGGTCGGCAAAAATATAGCCATAGCCCGCGGCACCCAACGAGGTATTTAATGGGCTGCGAATTGAGGCCGGCGCACCGACACCGCTCAATGCCATATCCTCTAAAACGACATCAATGCCAAATACTCCATAGCCGCGTCCGACTTTTAACGTTCCGACATCGTCATTTCCTACTGTAAAATACGCTCGGTAAGCCCGATTGTCTCCGTTGCCGTTAAAGGCACTGTTATCAGTAGATCCTGGCTCAATTGCTAAAAATGCTTTTATATCGAAATCATGTGTCTGAGTTGTTGCTGAGAATTGAAAGCTGGAGGGGCTGTATCCATTTGATACTGACGTAGCATCTTCACCAATACATAGCAGCGCGTTTCCTGCGACGGTATTATCAGAGTCGTCACAGCTTGCGTATACCGCATGTGCATTGATGTAGCCGTTAAAGTTGAAATCCCAGTCCGGAGTTGTCTGCGCTGCTGAGCTTCCACTGATTAACATTCCTGCAATACTTAGCGACCGGTAAATAGTGTATTTGTTATTCATTTTTATAATCCCTGGTTTTTTATTATTTGACTAATGTCAGCGGTTTGAGTAGCAATGCTTGTGCCAAACGGTGGGCTTCGAGTAACTCTATGTTTTTTATGATTTTTTAATGTATTTACATTTAACTATTTGATGAAATATCTCATCAAATATTGGTGTATTGATGATTTAATTCATCAAAATATTTTAATTTCAGCAGGTGAAGTCACGTAAAGTAATTTAAAAACAAAGGGTTATATAATTTTGTTGTGAGTGGTACGGGTTTTGCTACAGTTTATTGACATAACTTGAAGGTATAGATGAAGGAAATCTATGACAGCTAATAGCGTACAGGTTTTTAAAACGGCGGGACGATTGCTTACCGGCTCAGGAGCAAGTAACCAGCTATTTTCCGAGATGTGCAGGCTTAACTTGAGGCATCCCTTAATTGTGACGGATAAAGGCGTACTTGATGCCGGGCTAATCCAACCTATTGTTGCCGAACTTAAAAGTCAGGGCATTACGGGTATTGTTATTTACTCTGAGATATCAGCGGAGCCAGAAACCCATGTCGTTGAATCGTGCCGTGACGTTTTCATTAATGAAAGCTGTGATGGGATTATTGGAATTGGTGGCGGCAGTGCAATGGATACCGCAAAAGCCGTTGCGGTATATCAAAGTGAGAAGAGAGCTTTGAACGAACTGTTTAGTGAGAACAACTGTGCGCGGCGAACCGTACCTTTAGTTTGTTTACCGACCACCGCAGGAACAGGCTCCGAAGTCACTAATATATCCATCCTGTCAGACGTAGAGGCACAACTGAAAAAGGGGATTGTCAGCGATGAACTGCTGCCGGATGTGGCGATTGTTGCACCGGAATTGACGCAGAGTTGCCCGCCATCTGTAACGGCAGCAAGTGGCATTGATGCATTGGTGCACGCCGTAGAAAGTTATATTTCTAATTTTGCTTCAGATATCACCCGGGCGTTATCAGTAGGCGCCATAAAAATGATTGTCAACGCCTTGCCCGATGCTTATCGACGTCCTGATGATCTCGACGCAAGAGAGCGTATGGCTACCGGTAGCTTAATGGCTGGGTTGGCATTCGGAAATGCAGGAGTTGGTGCAGTACATGCCTTGGCTTATCCCCTGGGCGGGCGTTATCACTTGTCGCATGGGGTTAGTAATGCACTGATGTTCACTCACGTCATGCGCTGGAATCTATCATCCTGCCCAAATGATTTTCTCAATATCGCGCTGGCGATGGGGGCCGAGGCAACGATTAACGAAGCCGACGCAGGAGACTTCGTTATTGAGAAACTTGAATCCCTCTGCCGGGCTGTCGAAATTCCGGGCGGATTAAGAGAGTTTGGTATTGAACGCAGTGATCTGCGTTCACTAGCTGAAGCGGCGAGTGGTGTGACTCGTTTATTGAGAAATAACCCTCGTGAACTTAGCGTCGATGATATCGAAGCAATTTATCAGGCCGCTTACTAAAAGGACTCATTATGTCGTTATGGAAACAACGAAAAGACGGGGCTGAAGCACCTTTCTGGCCTATGGGACCATTCAAGGTCAGATTGCCATTTCTGCACTATCGTTTTGAGTGGCCAGACTATCTGCAGGGATTATTAATGTGCGCCGTCGATTTGGCGGCAATATCGTTAATGACCGAATTACTGGGAATGCCATTTGAAGCGGCATTAGCGGTTGTTTTGATTAATGGCGCGTTTTATTTGTTGCACCATTTATTGGGCGACCCTGTTGTTCCAGGATGGATAACGCCCGCTATTCCTTTATTGATGATGTACGTATCGACCTTTCCGGAGGGGGAAGCGAGAGTGCATGCTTTGATAGCGTTTCAGATGATGCTGGGACTTTTTGCTATTGGGTTGGGAGCATCTGGTGTTGCAAAACGAGTAGTACAACTTATTCCCAGTGCTATAAAAGCTGGAATCATCATGGGCTCCGGATTAGCTGCGGTAGCGGTAGTATTTGAGGAGGGAGGCCGTTTCGAATCCTATCCGTTTACTATCTCAATTGCGGTTGGCATTGCTTTTTATCTTATTTTTTCACGTCATTTCGCGACGGTTCAGAATAAACACTGGGTTCTTCGTGTACTGGGTAAGCTCGGCATTTTTCCCATTATCGCGTTGGCTATTGTGATTGCACCACTGGCTTCAGAAGCTCCATGGCCAGATATCGAATGGGGCATAACATCACCTGACTTCGCAACCTTATTCGCGCATTACACCGTTTTTGGTGTCGGGCTACCGCCTCTCAGTATGTTTTTAACTGCCATACCAACGGTGCTGGCAGCTTATATCGTGCTGTTCGGCGATGTATTACAGAGCAAAGCTATTCTGGCGGAAGCAGATGAGATGCGTCAGGACGAAAAAATTGATTACAACGCCGACCGCGCGCATCTCATTTTTGGTGCCCGCAACTTTGGTATGAGTATTATTGGCCCTGATGTTGCGATGTGCGGACCGTTATGGGCGGCAATGCATGTGGTAATTGTTGAGCGCTTTAAAAAAGGGCGGAAAGCTATGGACTCCATTTTTGGAGGCGCGGGTTCTTTTCGCTGGGGAACCAATACCGGCCTTTTACTTCTGCCGGTGGTTAGCTTAGTTCAACCGATTCTGGGAATTGCTTTAGCTCTGACTTTGCTTATACAAGGCTACGTCAGCGTTCGTATTGGCATTCAGGAAGCAAAAACGGAACGCGACCTGGGCATAGCTGGAATTATCGGGGCAATTCTTGTAGTTAAAGGAGCAACCTGGGCTTTCGCTGCAGGGCTGCTGTTGTGTTTTTTGCTATATGGCTGGCGTTTGCGCGCACCTAAAAAGGAGCAGAGCGATGTTCGGTAGCGATAGGTTACAGCGTGTATTAGATGCGATGAGCGACGGTGTTTATATCACCGATGGTAACGGCATTACGATAACGGTTAATACGGCTTATGAGCGTATTACCGGTATTCCGAAGGAAAAGCTTCGGGGGCTACATATGTCCGAAGTTGTAAAACGTGGCTATATTTCGCGCTCGGTATCATTGGAGGTTTTGAAAGAAAGAAGACCTGTTACCTTGACGCAGGACGTAAGTAAAGAGCACCAAATTTTAGTTTCTGGTACACCAATGTTCGACTCCGACGGTCGTATTGAGTACATCGTTACCACGGTTCGGGATGTCACTGAGCTGCTAAAAGCTAAAAGAGCGCAGGAAAAGCTGGAACAGTTACTGAGCTTACGAGAGCAATATGGGGCTTCTGTTTCAACCGATGGCCATAAAGAGCCTTTTGTCATTAGTCGGCAAATGAGAGCTTGCTATGATCTCGCAAAACGAGTCGCAAGCTCCTCTGCAAAAGTTTTGCTACAGGGAGAAACAGGTACCGGGAAAACACTGCTTGCACGGACTATTCATAGTTACAGCAATGTCGCTAACGGGCCTTTTATTGAATTAAATTGTGCCGCGATGCCAGAGTCTCTGCTTGAGTCTGAGTTATTTGGTTATGCTTCCGGGGCGTTCACCGGAGCCTCGGAGAAAGGCAAGACAGGGTTACTTGAGGCGGCTAATAATGGCACTTTGTTTCTTGATGAAATTGGTGATTTGCCACTAACTCTTCAAGCCAAGTTACTTAAAGTTATTGATGAGAAGCGGTTTTTACCGGTCGGCGCGACATCGTTTAAGCAAACGAACTTTCGGTTAATTTCTGCAACACATCATGACTTAAAGAAACTTGTTGCCGAAAGTCATTTTCGGGAAGACTTGTTATACCGATTAAGTGTGGTACCGATTGAACTGCCTCCCCTGCGAGAAAGGATCGAAGAAATCCCCGTACTGCTTGAACATTATCTCAACCATTTCAATGAAAACTATGAGCTGGACTGTCGTTGGCATGCGGATGTGATTGCTCGTCTTAAACAATATGAATGGCCGGGCAATATTCGCGAGCTGATTAACCTGACAGAACGATTAATGGTGACTTCTGAACAGTCGCTGATCACAACGGCTCAGTTACCTATAGAAATAGCAACTGACAGGCCGTTAGGGCGTGAAGGTTGCTCGCTAAAAGAACAGGTAGAGATGCTTGAGAAGAGAGTAATTGAAGAGGCGTTATTGATACACGGTACCACGCGGGCGGCAGCCAGTGCTCTGGGAGTTGATCAGTCGACCTTAGTTAAAAAACAAAAACGCTGGCGCATAGAGCAAAAAAGGGACTTACCGAACGATGAATAATGAACAAGTTTTACAACCCGATAATGTGGAGTTAATAAAAGACAGCCGGGCTGTTGGAAGGTCAACAAACAGCTCAATAGCTGTTGATGATCCTGCAACTGGAAATGTGATAGGTCACGTACCCGATTTAACACCGAGGCAAATTTTACGTGCTATAGAGTCTGCGGAAACCGCTTTTTACAAGTGGAGAGACGTTCCTCTCAGAGAGCGATGCGAGAAGCTGTTCCGCTGGTATCAACTCATGCTTGAAAAGGAAGAGGAGCTTGCTGGCATTTTGACCAGTGAGCAGGGTAAACCATTATCTGAGTCGCGAGGCGAGATACGTTACGCAGCAAGTTACATTCAATGGTATGCGCAGCCAGGCCTGCAAGACCAGGGGAGCGTTCTGCCGTACTCGTCAATCGATGAATCGATGATGGTTATTACCGAGCCGGTAGGTGTTTGTGTTGCGATAACCCCCTGGAATTTTCCTGCGGCGATGATCACGCGAAAAGTTGCGCCGGCACTGGCGGCTGGTTGCACAATGTTGGTGAAACCAGCTCTTGAAACCCCACTGACAGCAATTGCAATTGCTGAGTTAGCGATACAGGCGGGGATTCCCGAAGGTGTTTTAAGCATTGTAACCGGCGACGGGGAGGCTATTGGCAAAATATTCAGTGAAAGTGCCGTGGTCAGAAAGTTAAGTTTTACCGGCTCAACTCGAGTCGGGCGTTTACTCATGGCTTCATCAGCTTCAACGATTAAGCGACTCTCACTTGAACTCGGCGGAAATGCGCCTTTTATTGTTTGTGAAACCGCAGATGTCGAGCGTGCAGTGCAAGGAGCTATCCAATCAAAATTTCGCAATGCGGGGCAGACCTGCGTATGTGCCAATGCCTTTTACATTCATACCAAAGTTTATGATGAGTTTACTGAGAAGTTCATCGCCCGCGTGAATCAACTCATGTTGGGTAACGGCAAAAATGAGTCCGTCGATATTGGTCCATTGATTAATGAAAATGCACTCGAAAAAGTGGAGCAGATAGTCGCAGATGCAGTAAAAAAAGGTGCCGTAATCGCCTGCGGCGGAGAGCGGTGGGTAAACTCAGAGCGTTGGTATTACCCGACTGTGTTACTCAATGCTGATAGCTCTATGCGTTGTGTGAATGAAGAAATTTTCGGGCCTGTTGCACCTATTGTTCGATACGACGATGAGACAGCTTTATTAGAAGAACTCAGACAGCAACAAACCGGATTAGCTGCTTATTTTTACAGCCAGAACTTAGGACAGGTTAACCGTCTTTCGAGAGCTCTTGAAGTTGGAATGATTGGTGTTAATAGCGGCGTTATATCTGACGCGGCAGTGCCTTTTGGTGGCGTTAAGTCGTCGGGGATTGGCCGTGAGGGCGGGCGCCATGGAATTGAAGAATATTTAGAAACTAAGTACATCAAACTTAGTTATTAATATAAGCGTTAGAACAACAAAAAAGGAAGAACAATGAAAACAATAAAATCAGTACTATCAATGGCTTTAGCTACCGCACTTATGAGTGCCTCCGGAGTTTCGTTGGCTCAGACCAGCGATATTGAAAACCTTCAAAAAGATATGCCCAAAAACTGGGGGAAATGGGGCGATGACGATCAACTTGGCGCCCTTAACTACCTTGATGAAAAACAGGCCTTACGTGGTATAAAAGCCGTTCGTTCAGGTGAAACTTTTACGCTTCAACTGCCGATTACCCATGGAGTAGGGCCAGTATTCCCGGGACGCGTTCCGGCAATGCACTTCATGACGCAGGACGAGAGTATGTACAGCGTAAATAAGCTGGATGAACTGGCCGGTGGTGTTAAGTACTCAGACGATGCCGTTTTCATGTACTTGCAGGGCACGACACACATGGATGCTCTAGGCCACGCATGGTATGGCGATAAAGTATATGGCGGGGTATCGGCTGATAGCACAGTGCATGGGCATGATCATGTTGATGTTGGTGTCTTAGCTGAACACGGTATTGTTGGCCGCGGCGTACTGCTGGATGTCGGGCATTTGAAAGGTGGTGACATAGGACGGTTGGCACCGGGTTCATGTATTACGTTACAAGACCTCAAGGACACGGCGGAAGCGCAGGATGTAACCGTTGAAAAACGCGATATTTTGTTAATAAGAACAGGATCTGTAGGACGTTTTTATCAAGAGGAACCAGATGCTGAGTGGAGCGCAACAACAGAGCCCGGCTTGTGTTATAGCAAAGACCTGATTAAATGGATTGATAACATGGAGATACCCGTGATTGCGGCTGATAATCTGGCAGTTGAACTTGTACCGCAAAAGATTGAAGGTAAAGATTATGTGATCCCGCTACATGGTGCGCTCATTCGGGACTTAGGTGTGGTGTTGAGTGAGCTTTACTGGCTGGACGATTTGGCGGCAGATAGCCGTGAAGATGGTCAATACACCTTTATGTTTACTGCTGCGCCTCTAAAGATGGAGCGAGGCTCGGGTTCTCCTATTAATCCTATCGTTATTAAGTAGCTTTTCACTCGAGAGTATGCAGGTATATCTACCTTCATACTCTCTTTGCTTTTTGTCGTAAAAAATGTCGATAATCATATGATAATCAACCAAAAAACAACAAAAAGTATAAGTTTATTTCGTTATTATTACGCACATTGCTTCGCTGAATGAAGCAGTGCTGCCTGGCAGCTTGGAAGTAGTAAGTGCGGGACACGCACGACATAACGGAGTATTAAAGAATGAAAAAAGCAGTATTAGCTACACTTATCGGCGCCGCGTTATTCAGTGGTGCAACTTTAGCAGCAGACCAGGGTTCTGACTTTGATCGCGTAGAAGCTCGTTTTATCGACTTCGGTGATGATGTTGATGGTTTTGGCCTTGATGGTCGTGTAATGCTGAGTGAATCTATTTATTTCACTGCAGATTACTCTCAGCTTAGCGAAGGCGATGCGGATTTTGACCAAATCTTCGCTGGTATCGGTTACAAGCATGACTTCAGCGAAAAATTCGCTGGCTTCGCTGATGTTAATCTTTATTATGCAGATATTGACGGTATCGACGATGATACTGGTTATGCAGTGCAGGTTGGTGGTGTTTATCGTTTAAACCCTGCCGTTGAGTTCTCAGGTCTGGTACGTCACGTTGATAACGATATTTTCGTAGACTCTGAGCAAGAATATGAATTGTCTGCTCGTTGGTACATCAACAACCAATTCAGCTTAAGTGCAACTTATGTTGATGGTTTTGATAGTGACTGGTTTGATGGCTACTCTATTGGCGCTGCTTGGCACTTCTAAGCAATCCAGTTAAGCCTGCCGCCTGTCATTTTAGACGGGCGGCAATTTACCCTAAAAACTTCCTTTACTTTCTTAAAGCCCGCGCTAGTTAAACTTCGATACAAACAATTCTTCATTTCCATTAAGAAAACCACAGACAGAACCCGTTCAGGCTTTAACCGTTGTGTTTCCATTAAAGTCAAAGTAAATGAATAAAACTTGAGGGATACTTCAATTAACCGAGTAAAGGTATTTTTCTATGGGGTAAACCGGGCACTTAGAATGGTGCGTCCGAGTAGACTCGAACTACCGACCTCTGCCATGTCAAGGCAGCGCTCTAACCAACTGAGCTACGGACGCACTTTATGGGGAATGTCGTTAACGACGGGCGGTATATTAGTGATTTGCGCTCACAGGTGCAAGCGATTTTTTACTAAATCCATTTGTTTGTCGAAATTCTATTCAGCTTTGAATGGCTATGCTTACTTTCTTAAGAAGGCTTTTGCTAGAATGTTCACTACACTCAGTTTTTACTGACGAAAAAGAGGTGGTTAAATGTTTACTTTTTTACGAGTAATACGCGCCGTTGCAGGGCTTCTTTTTTTGGCGACTATCGTCGGCATTATTGCACAGCTTGCTTTTAATATATTACATGTCGATATTTTGATGCGCTCTTCCGTAATTGTCGTTATGGCAGGGGCGTTGCACGCTGCGTTCTGGCTTTGGGTCTTTATTGGCTTACGGTATGTTATCAATGAAATTCACCAAAAAGAGCAAGGTGTGCCACATCCGGGCCTAACTAAGCACTGGCATCTTTAAGCGAAGCTCTAATCGAGCCCTGGTGTAAAGTCACAGGCGCTGTAGAACTTTTGCCATGGGCGCACAAAATACACTGACGCATCGGTTAGTTTTTTACTGAGTGTACCGAGTTCTGCAATGTAGGATTTTAGCTCCGGTTGAGGTGCTATACCTGCGAGGTTGTCCAGAGTCATGAGTAAGCGCTGATGTTGTTCAATCAATTCTGCTATGTCACCTTGCATTTCTTTGAGGTAAATGGCGTTAAAAGCTTCTTTTAGCGCTAATGCGTCATCTGGCACTTTTCCATTTTGACAATAAACTGACTTAGGAACTTCAGGCAGCAGCTCGGTCATTTTCTCCAGTTTATAAGAGTAATCTAGCATAGTACGGAACAAGTCAGGAAGGTAGTCGCTGCGTTCTAAACGACCGAGCATCTCTATTAGCTCATCGGGGGCATCTGCTTCTTTTGTGTAGTTCCAACGCTCTAAAATGCGGGTAAATCGCTCCAGCGCATTCACAGCGTAGTTGTACTCCGTCACATGTATTTTAGGTAAAGAGTTATTACCTATAGAAAGAGCTTTTCTCAACCCGTCGTCACGGGCAAAGGCATTTGCCAGGCTGTTCTGCAGTTGTGATTTCTTATGCACTAATGCTTCTTTCAATTTGTCTTTAACATTGGCTGAGTCAGGATGCTCAATGCATTTCTTCAGTGCCTGAATCATGCTGAGGTCAGCATGATAGCGGCTAAACCCATCTTTTAGCTTTCCCAGTGAACTGTTGTTTTCAGCTATTAGCTGGCCTAATTGACAATGATTAAGCCGAAGGCTTTCCAGTAAGCCCATACTTGTCCGTTCAATATTTCGGGTTAATGCGCGCTTGGCCGGATACTGCAGTTGAGGTTTAGGGGCTTCTATTGAGTTATTGGGGAGCTCAAGTGTACTCTGGACACTGTTATGCAATTCATCTGCGTATTCCGTCAGACCCTGGTCATCTGAACAGGCCGATAACCCAAAGACGACGAACGCATAGCCAAAAGAGCGGAAAATCAGTACACTTCGCTTCATTGTATTATTCCTTGCAACAAGGTTTTTATCGATGTTTACCGGTATTGTTCAAACCCAAGCTACGATATTTTCAGTCTCCGACCAAGGATCTTTTCGACACCTGGCTGTTAAAACTGAACCCCAATTTCTGCAAAACCTGGCTATTGGTGCAAGTATTGCCATAAATGGTTGCTGTTTAACTGTGGTCGAATTCAGCGATACTGAGGTGCACTTTGACGTTATTGATGAAACCCTGCGGCTAACAAATTTAGGACTGTTAGGTGAGAGGGACAAAGTTAATTTGGAGCGGTCACTAAAAGTGGGCGATGAAATTGGCGGGCATGCAGTTTCAGGTCATATTCACTGCCAGGGCAAAGTGACTAAAATTGACACCTCTGAGAATAACGTTGCTATGTGGATAGAACTACCAGAGCAATATACCCCGTACTTGTTTGCCAAAGGGTTTATTGCGGTTAACGGCGCCAGTTTGACGGTAGGTCAGGTTGAAGCTAATTGTTTTAGTCTGCATTTAATTCCGGAAACGTTACGCCTGACCAATTTAGAATCAACGCAGGTGGGCGATAGTTTGAATATTGAGCTTGATCAGCAAACCATCACTATTGTTGAAACGGTTGAGCGCGTGCTGGCTAAACGTCAGTAAAACTGCTCATCGTTACCGTCGACCTTCACTCGCGCCTGCTGATTGGCCTCGTCAACTTGTAACTGAACATGAATGAGGTCACCGCAGGCAGCACATTCTTCCTGATAATCCTGATTTCCCTCCGAGGCATCAATATCTAAAAAGGTATTGTGCCCACAGTGCGGGCATTTCACCGGCACACTTTGTAAGTTTTCTTCGTTCATTGCTAACTCCTTTGTCGGGATACCTCGCTAGACTCTGGCTGAGAAATTACCGGGTATGAAACAGACACGCTGCGAGTCCGTCCATGGACGCTTAACTCAGGCCATCCATGGCCTTCGATAGTCTGTGTCATACCCAGTTATTTCTTTAGGTGCCAGAGCTTATCAACGCACCCTCAACGAAATAAGGTTCTACGTCTTACTATAGAAATAAAATACTGATTCCGCCCAATGAGATTAAAGCTCCGGCCATAGAGCGAGGGGTAATTCGTTGTTTTTTCAGTAAAGATATCGGTATTAAAAAGAGTGGTGCGGTGGAGAGTAAAGTCTGGGTTAAGCCAGGGTTGATATTGGCGATAGAAATTTGCTGTAACCAAATAGCGAGGAACGTACCGAATACTATGGCGCCGAGCAGCGGCAAAGGGTTAATAGAACGAACTTGTTTTATGATTGCGTTGTACGCGCCTCGTTTCGAAAGTCCGACAATTATGGCGAGTAAAAAGGAGCCGGCGGCAAGACGCACAAATGCCGCATCAATAGCGTTTACGCGGGATTGCATGAGCACCGCAAAAGCCATGACTAAACCGGTAGCCTGACAGAGCGCGGCGCCGCAGCCGAAGAATATACCTGATAATGAAAGCGCAGGCTGTTTGTCCGGAGCTTTTTCAGTAACGACCCACAGAACACCGCTTAAGGTTATGACCGCACCGGTAATTTCAATGGTGGATAAACCGTCACTTAAAAACACCCAGGCCATGAATGCAGCCAGTGGTGGTGCGAGATACTCCAACAACATAGCGTGCCAGGGGCCTAAACGACGCAGCGCGGCAAAATGACAACTGTCGCCAATGGTAATACCTATAATGCCGCTTAACGCGAGTAACCACAGGCCTGAGCTTAGCTCTAACGAGTTACCCAGCAACAAACTCATAGTCAAAAGCAGGGGAGTCGCAACAACGCCTTTAACTAAGTTCATTTGTAAGGGCGAGAAGTGGCTACCGGCGCGGTGGTACAACACGGTGGCGACAGCCCAGAAGGCAGCGGCTAATAAAGCGGCAAGTTGTCCGGTTAACTCTCCGGTAATGTCTGATGTCAAAACAGGCTCGGCGGTTGCTCAAATGTAAGCGGTCGATTATAGTAGCGTCTCGCGTTCGATGGTACCGAACGCAAAAATTTCGTAGGTTTTTTCTATAAAGCAGATAAAACCAAAATAGAGCACGTGGCACTTGGTAGGTGTCACCACTGGTTGGAAAGGAAGTTTCATGCCTGTAATTACTCTCCCTGACGGAAGTCAACGCGAATTCGATAAACCTGTAAGCATTATGGAAGTTGCCGCCGATATCGGTGCTGGCCTTGCGAAAGCAACGGTTGCCGGGCGTATTGACGGTGAGCTGGTTGATGCCTGTGAACTCATTGAACATGATGCCCGCATTGAAATTGTGACACCAAAAGATGACGACGGCGTACACATTATTCGTCACTCTTGTGCTCATTTAATGGGTCATGCGGTTAAACAGATGTGGCCAGACGCAAAAATGGCAATAGGTCCAGTGATTGATAACGGTTTTTACTACGATATTGACGTTGATCACACCTTTACTCAGGAAGACCTGGAGAAGATTGAAAAGCGGATGAAAGAACTGGCTAAAACGGAATATGCCGTTATAAAGAAAAAAGCCAGTTGGAAAGAAGCCCGTGAAACTTTCGTAGAGCGCCATGAACCTTATAAAATAGAAATTCTGGATGAAGACATCCCGACCGATGCAACGCCAGGGCTCTATCACCACGAAGAATACATCGACATGTGTCGTGGTCCGCATGTACCCAACATGAAGTTTTGTCAGCATTTCAAAATTATGAAAATGGCCGGTGCTTACTGGCGTGGTGATTCTGACAACAAAATGTTGCAGCGTATATATGGTACGGCCTGGGCAGATAAGAAACAGTTAAAAGCCTATTTACAGCGTTTAGAAGAAGCTGAAAAGCGCGACCACCGTAAAATTGCTAAAGCCCAGGATTTATTCCACTGGCAGGAAGAAGCGCCGGGCATGGTTTTCTGGCACCACAATGGCTGGACCATTTTCCGTGAGTTAGAAACGTACATTCGCGAAAAAATGCGTGAGTACGAATATCAGGAAGTCAAAGGTCCTATGATGATGGATCGGGTGCTGTGGGAGAAATCAGGTCATTGGGAGAAATTCTCAGAACTGATGTTCACTACGTCATCGGAAAACCGCGAGTATGCCGTTAAGCCGATGAACTGCCCGGGACACGTTCAAATCTTTAATCAGGGCTTGAAATCTTATCGTGATTTGCCGTTACGTATGGCTGAGTTTGGTAGCTGTCACCGTAATGAACCTTCAGGTGCATTGCACGGTCTGATGCGTGTTCGTGGTTTCACACAAGATGATGCGCACATTTTCTGTACTGAAGAGCAGGTGCAGGAAGAAGTCGCGGGTTGCATCAAAATGGTTTATGAAACCTACAAAACCTTTGGTTTTGAGAACATTGATGTGAAGCTTTCAACCCGCCCTGAAAAACGCTTAGGCGACGATGCTACCTGGGATCGTTCTGAAACAGCATTGGCTCAGGCCCTGAAGAATAATGACATCGATTTCTCTTATTTACCGGGTGAAGGGGCCTTTTATGGTCCGAAAATAGAATTTACTTTGTTCGATTGTCTGGGCAGGGCTTGGCAATGTGGTACAATACAGCTCGATTTTGCGTTGCCAGGACGTTTAGGTGCTACTTACGTGGGCGAAGATAACGAGCGACACACGCCAGTTATGATCCACCGCGCTATTTTGGGATCACTTGAACGTTTCATGGGTATTCTCATTGAAGAGTACGCTGGGCACTTCCCGTTGTGGTTGTCGCCAACGCAAGTTGTATTAATGAATATCACGGATAATCAAAGCGATTATGTGCGAAAAATTGTCAAAACCCTGAACGAAAAGGGAATTCGTGCATCAGCCGACTTGAGAAATGAGAAGATAGGCTTTAAAATCCGTGAACACACATTAAAGCGTGTTCCATATTTACTGGTTGTCGGCGATAAAGAAGTCGAAGCTGGTGAGGTTGCGGTACGTACACGTGGTGGTGAAGACTTGGGCAAATTCCCGTTAGAAGACTTCATTGCTCGTGTAGAGGACGAAGTCCGTACTCGCAAAATTGATTAATTGTTTGGAGGAATAAACCATTAAAGGCGGAAAAAGAACTCAGAAAGCTGCAGATAAAAACCGTATCAACGAACAAATTACAGGCGTTGATGAAGTTCGCTTAATCGGAACCGATGGTGAACAAGCTGGTGTCGTCAGTATTAACGAGGCTCTTGATGCAGCAGCGGAAGCTGGTGTTGATTTGGTGGAGATGAGCCCTAACGCAGAACCACCAGTCTGCCGCTTGATGGATTACGGCAAGTTCCTCTTTGAAAAGAGTAAAGAACAGAAAGAGCAGAAGAAAAAACAGAAACAGATTCAGGTCAAGGAAGTTAAGTTCCGACCTGGTACTGATGAGGGCGACTACCAGGTAAAACTGCGCAACCTGCGTCGTTTCCTCGAGGGAGGTGACAAAACTAAAGTCACTATCCGTTTCCGTGGCCGGGAAATGGCACACCAAGAGTTGGGCATTGAATTGCTGAATCGCGTTAAAAACGATTTAGAAGAAATCTCAATTGTTGAGTCGTTCCCAAGACGTGCCGAAGGGCGCCAGATGATTATGGTCTTGGCACCCAACAAGAAGTGATCGTGGTTTACAAGTAGTCTGATTGTCAGGCTCACCCTTTCACACTTTTATCAACAATGCGGAGTTTAATTTCATGCCAAAAATGAAATCGAACAAGGGCGCTTCCAAGCGCTTTAAAAAGACTGCTTCTGGTGGTTTTAAGTGCAAGCAATCTCACTTGCGTCACATTCTGACTAAGAAGAGCCCTAAGCGTAAGCGTCAGCTTCGCGCTAAGAGCATGGTCCATGAGGCCGACGTTAAATTAGTCGTTCGCATGTTACCGTACGCATAAGGAGAGATAGCAAATGGCACGAGTAAAACGTGGTGTAATCGCGAGAGCGCGTCACAAAAAAGTCCTGAAGCAGGCGAAAGGTTATTATGGTGCCCGTAGTCGCGTTTATCGCGTAGCGGTCCAGGCAGTAACTAAAGCAGGTCAATATGCATACCGTGACCGTCGCAACAAAAAACGTCAATTCCGTCAATTGTGGATTGTTCGTATCAATGCTGCGGCTCGTCAAAACGGTCTGTCTTACAGCCGCTTTATCAATGGTCTGAAAAAAGCATCTATTGAAATCGATCGTAAAATCTTAGCCGATATCGCTGTTCATGATCAAAACGGTTTTGCCGCTTTGGTTGAGAAAGCAAAAGGCGCACTGTAATTATTCAAAACCTTTATGGGTTCGAATAAACAGATTTAGAAGGGAGCCAATTGGCTCCCTTTTTCATTGAAAATTCGCTATCATAGCGCCTTTATTATTTATCTTGTGTTGTTGAGGGATACGATGCAGCTAGAGCAAATTGTTGAGCAGGCTGAATCGGCCATTGCGGCCGCAGATTCACCGACTGCGTTAGACGAAGTCCGCGTCGAGTATATGGGCAAGAAAGGGCAGCTCACTGAGCTTTTAAAAGGCTTAGGTAAGTTAGACCCGTCTGAACGTCGGGAAGCCGGACAGAAAATTAACGAAGCTAAACAGCAAGTTCAGACGAGTATCAATGCTCGTAAAGAACTATTGAAAGCTGCTGAGTTAGCACAAAAGCTGGAAGCGGAGCGGATAGACGTTACTTTACCCGGACGGCACTCAGCGGTAGGCGGAGTGCATCCGGTAACTCAGACCATTCGCCGTATTGAACAGTTTTTCGGTGATTTAGGCTTTAGCGTGAAAGAAGGCCCGGAAGTCGAAGACGGTTTTCATAACTTCGATGCGCTGAATATTCCAGCGAATCATCCGGCACGAGCCGACCACGATACGTTTTATTTTACCCCCTCAACAATGCTGCGTACGCAAACTTCTGGTGTACAAATTCGTACTATGGAAAATGAAAAACCGCCACTACGGATCATTTCTCCAGGAAGGGTTTACCGGAATGATTACGACCAGACCCACACACCGATGTTTCATCAGGTCGAAGGGTTGATGGTAGATACCGATGTCAGCTTTACTCAGTTGAAGGGAGTTTTAGAAGACTTCCTCAATCACTTTTTTGAAGAGTCACTGACAGTGCGTTTCAGACCGTCTTACTTCCCGTTTACCGAACCTTCGGCAGAAGTTGATGTCATGGGTAAAAACGGGAAATGGGTAGAAATTCTAGGCTGCGGAATGGTGCACCCAAATGTGTTGAAGGCAGTGGGTATTGATTCGGAAAAATATACCGGTTTTGCTTTTGGCATGGGTGTGGAGCGGCTGGCCATGTTGCGCTATGGCGTGAATGACTTACGTGCGTTCTTCGAGAACGATTTGCGTTTCCTCAAACAATTTAACTAACGGGCAGTAAGCAATGAAATTCAGTGAACAATGGTTAAGGGAATGGGTTAACCCCGACATCAGCAGTCATGAATTGAGTGAACAGCTCAGTATGGCTGGTCTTGAAGTAGATGCTGTTGAGCCGGTTGCCGATGAATTCCATACTGTCGTCGTTGGTGAAGTGATTGAATGTGGTCCTCACCCGGACGCAGATAAACTGCAAGTGACTAAAGTTAACGTTGGTGAAAACGAGCCGGTGGATATTGTTTGCGGAGCGTCCAATTGCCGCTTAGGCATTAAGGTTGCTGTTGCTAAAGTTGGGGCGGTATTGCCCGGCGATTTCAAAATTAAGAAAGCGAAGCTTCGCGGTCAGCCGTCAAACGGTATGCTGTGCTCGTTTAAAGAGCTGGGCCTTATTGATGAGCATGATGGTATTATTGAGTTTCCGACTGATGCTCCGGTTGGAGAAGATTACCGTAAATACCTGCAACTTGACGACAACAGCATCGATATCGACTTAACTCCGAATCGTGGTGACTGTCTGAGTATCCGTGGTATTGCACGCGAAGTAGGGGTATTGAACCGTCTGGATGTCACCTCGCCAGAAATCCTTGAAGTGACTGCGAGTATTGAAGATACGCTAAGCATTAGTTTGTCTGCGGCTGAGCAATGTCCGCGTTATTTAGGCCGTGTTATTAAAGGTGTCGATTTAACTCGCCCAACGCCGGTATGGATGACAGAAAAGTTAAGACGCAGCGGTATTCGTAGCATTGACCCGGTAGTTGATGTCACTAACTACGTGTTGCTTGAATTGGGTCACCCTATGCATGCTTTTGACCTCGACTCGCTGGAAGGGAACATTGATGTTCGCTTAGCGAAGCCGAAAGAGCAGCTGACCTTATTAGATGAGCAACTGGTTGAGCTGGACGAAGATACATTGGTTATTGCTGACGAGAAAAAAGCATTAGCCATGGCGGGTGTCTACGGTGGTAAAAACAGTGGTGTAACCGAAAACAGTAAAAATATTTTTCTGGAAAGCGCTTTCTTTGCACCAGATGCCATCTTAGGCAAAGCGCGCCGTTACGGGTTACATACCGATGCGTCTCATCGTTATGAGCGCGGCGTAGACCCTCAGCTGCAGCGTACGGCAATGGAAAGAGCTACAGAATTACTTTTGGCAATTTGCGGCGGTGAAGCAGGGCCGGTAACCGAAGCGGTTGCAGAAGCATTTTTACCTAAGCGTGACGGCATTACCCTAAGAGCCAGCCGATTGGCTAAAGTACTGGGTGTCAGCATTGCTGATGACAATGTCACTGAAATTCTTGAGCGTTTAGGCTTCGATGTTTCATTTGACGGTGAACAGTGGCAGGTGGGCATTCCGTCATACCGTTTTGACTTGAGCATTGAAGAAGACTTAATTGAAGAAGTTGCCCGGGTTTACGGTTACAACTCAATTCAGGCAGCACCGCCGGCGGCGCAACTGCGTATGACTGAGCGTAGAGAAAGCCAGCTTAGTACCCATCAACTGGTGGATGCTATGGTCAGCCGTGGTTATCAGGAAGCGATAACCTACAGCTTTGTTGATCCAAAACATCAGGCACTGATGTTTGATGAAACCGCAGCGCTGACTTTGCCACACCCAATTTCGGTTGATATGTCTTCTATGCGCGTGAGCCTATGGCCGGGATTAGTCGGCGCGGTTGCTCATAACCAGAAGCGTCAGCAGTCTGTGCTGGCTTTCGTAGAAACGGGTTTACGATTTATTCCAGACGAGTCAGCTGAAAACGGTGTTCGTCAGGAAGCGGTTATCAGCGGTATACGTTCTGGTAAAGCGCATTCAGAACACTGGTCAGAAGGTGACCGTGCGGTTGATTTTTATGACGTAAAAGGTGATGTTGAAGCTTTGTTAGCTCAAACAGGCAATGCTGCGGCGTTTCGTTTTGTTGCATCACAAAACCCAGCACTGCACCCGGGGCAATCAGCGGCAATTTACCGAGGCTCTGAAAAAATCGGTGATATCGGCGCTTTGCATCCTAAGTTTGATAAGGCTTTAGGCCTTAATCAGCGCACCTTTGTGTTTGAACTGGCGTTATCAGCCGTGACTGAGCGACCGTTACCGCAAGCCAAGCCGGTATCTCGTTATCCTTCTATTCGTCGCGACCTTGCTGTTGTGGTTGATAAGGACCTTGCGGCAGGTGAGCTGATAGCTGCGATGGAAAATGTTGGCGTAAAACAGTTAGTTGACCTAAACTTGTTTGACGTTTACATCGGTGATGGTGTGGCAGAAGGTAAACAAAGCTTGGCTCTATCCGTTACTTTGCAAGACAGCGACAAAACTTTGGAAGAAGCGGAAGTCACTGAGCTTATGACTAAATTTATTGAGACATTAAAGAGTGAGTTTAATGCAACATTGAGGGATTAAACTATGGCGCTGACCAAAGCAGAACTGGCAGAAGTGCTGTTCGACAAATACGGTGTTAGTAAACAAGATGCCAAAGTGTTAGTTGAAGATTTTTTTGAAGAAATCAGAGTTGCTTTGGAAAGAGGCGAGCAGGTGAAGTTGTCAGGTTTTGGCAATTTTGAACTGCGAACTAAAAATCAGCGCCCTGGGCGTAACCCGAAAACGGGCGAGGAAATTCCTATTTCAGCGCGTCGGGTTGTCACCTTCAAACCTGGTCAGAAATTTAAAAGTCGAGTCGAAAACGCAGAACCCGAGGATTAACCTCGGGTTCTTTTTTATTTGAGTCTGTACTTATGTCGCCGGAAATTAACGAAAGAAGAGCTGGCTAAAGGGATTCAGTAACCGGCTGATGCCTGAAGTAAAATGCAAGGGCGCGTCCAGCGTAGCCAGAGTTAAGCAGTCTTCATCCTGAGTTTCCGGAGTATGGGTACGACTGGGGTCTAACAAAATAAAATCACCGTCCCGGTACTCGCTCTGCTCGTCATTAAAAACACCATCAATAACCAGCGTCGCCTCTTTTCCTTTATGCGTATGCTCAGGGAGTTTTGCGCCTGGTGCCATGTAAATCAAGTTCGTCTGATTTCCATTGTCCAGAGTTAATGGTGCGCGCCAGAGTTTACCGACCAGTTTCGACCACTCACCAATGCGGTGACTATTGTGCGCCAGGGTACGAGGCAGTGTAAAACGACGACCTTCCAGAGAGAGCATCTCATTCGGTTGGTGTGCTTGTTTGTTACATGCAGAAGACGCGAAAATGGCTTCCAGCATTTGGTCACACTGAGACTTGCTCATTGTTGTACTGGCAACACTAACCAATGTATCTAAATTTTCTTCACACAGCTTCTGCTCAATCTCACACACGGTTTGACGACACGCTTTACACATATCGATGTGTGTGCCGACAACTAACGTCATTGCCGCGCTAAGATCGCCAGAGGCGTACTGGTATAAAAGGCCTTCGCCTGGGTGTGATTTAATCATCATCGACTATCAACTCTTTCAATTTTTTTAATGCTAGACGAGTTCGGGACTTAATTGTCCCTAAAGGTACTCCCAGAGCGTCAGAGACTTCCTGCTGAGATTTACCTTCAATATAAATCTTCTCAATAACAACCCGTTGTGCATCAGGCAATTGAGCGTAATAAAAAGAAATTTCCTGCATCAGAACATCGTGATCCAATGCGTAACCGTCATCGAGGCTATCGTTCTGCTCGGAGAGAATCGGCCAGAGTTCATCAGCACTGATATCATCTTTGCGTTTTTTGTTCTTACGAAGCAAATCGAAGCGGATGTTACGAGCTATGGTAAATATCCAGGTAGAAGGAGAGCCACGGTCAGGCTTGAACAAGTGAGCTTTATGCCAGACGTTAGTCATGGTTTCCTGGACGAGATCCATAGCCGTTTGTTCATTACCAAATTGTCTTGTAGCGTAAGATTGTAGTTTTGGTGCAAATAACCTAAAGAGTTCACTAAAGGCAGCGCGATTTCTATTTTCTGCAATCTTTGCCAGCAGTTCCGCTGCTTTCTCGGCAGCGTCTGTCTGGGTGGTAGCCATAGACCCCCGTTTCGATGTTCTTTCTGACACCATTTGCATAATTAGACCTGCTTCTTTTCACACAATGTTCTAACTATTACGGGGTGTTGAGAAAATGGATCACCCAGATGGCAGAATGTTTACTCAATTAACGAATTAAGTCTAACAGATATTCTTTTGCTTTTAGACAACTTTCGCATCTTATCAGCTCTTGTTTTGTATAGACGTCCAGAGGCAGTATTTCAAGCCACCTTGAACAAACCCAGTCAAGTTTCTCGTAGCCGAGATCAGGTAACAACTCGGAAAGTTCCGGGTAGGTCTCGAAAGCTTCCTGTAATCGAGTCTTGAGTTTATCGGCTGCGTTATCCAGAGAAAGTTCAGGCCAGTTTTCGAGGTACTCTATTTTCCCAAACCTTAATTTATCGCTTTCAGACCAATGCTCGTCAATACGAACCCGACTTTTCCCTTCAACGGTTATACCGAGTAAGCCATCATCTCTTGGTTCAAAATCAATAATCTTTACTGTGGTGGCGTAAGGAAGAAGGTAATCGCTTGATGTCGTTGCATGTTCGTTGTTAAACATGGCCACCACAAACTCACTGTCATTTTGCAGACACTCTTTTACCAGCCTGGTGTAGCGCGGCTCGAACACCTTCAATTTCATGCGTCCGCCCGGCATTATATGCGAGGTAAGCGGGAATAGCGGTAACTGCTGATACTGCTGCATATAACCTCATTTGGCTAGTAGTTTGAACAATTAAGAAACATTACGTTGAGGTGGGTCTGGTTGGATCTTTTTTATCGAATAAATGCCAAACTATTTTTATCGATATACCGTACATTATCATCAGTGAAATTCAACAGGGGTTAAAATGACAAAGTTAAAAGTGGGTATTAGTTCCTGTTTAATGGGCGACGAGGTCCGGTTTGACGGGGGACACAAGAAGTCCGCATTCTGTGTTGATGAATTAAGTCGACACATTGAACTGGTACGGTTTTGCCCGGAAGTTGGTATTGGAATGCCGGTGCCAAGACCGACTATTCGCCTTGAGCAACATGACGATGTACAGGCGGTAGTGCCCAAAACCGGTGAAAATATTACGTCACAGCTAGCTGCCTTTGCCGATAAGGTTCAGGTTAAAGTAGAGCAGTTAAGCGGTTACATTCTATGCGCAAAATCTCCCAGCTGCGGTATGGAGCGGGTCAAGTTATATGATCCGGAAACCGGGCATGCACAAAAAGCTGGAATGGGAATTTTTGCCGCGCGGCTTAAAGAAAAGAATCCCGCTTTGCCTTTAGAAGAAGATGGCCGGCTCAATGACCCGCATTTACGTGAAAACTTTGTGATACGGGTTTATGTGTTTAGTCAATGGAAAGAAATGACGCAGAAGCTTTCCAAACATCAGCTTTTGCAGTTTCACCAGCGCTGCAAGCTACTTTGTTAGCTCATAATCAGCAGCGTTACCGCGAGTTGGGTAAACGTCTGGGTGAACAAGAAGTCATCGACAGTGCCTTTGCGGAGCAATATATCATTGATGTGATGGATGCTTTATCAAAACCGGCGTCGCGTAAGAACCACACCAATGTACTTCAACATATCCAGGGTTATTTTAAAGCGGATCTTGCTCATGAAAGACGAGAAGAGCTGAGTGATATCATTCTCCAGTATCACGATGGCATTCTCCCTCTGATGTCCCCTCTAACGTTAATACGGCATTATTTGCGCGAGTTTCCGAAAGAATATTTAGAAGGGCAATGGTATCTGACGCCATATCCCGATGATTTAAAATTACGTTATGGGCTGTAGTGATGCGAGAAGCAATTTGGTTTCGTAGTGATTTAAGAATTTTAGACAACCCGGCCGTGTTTTCTGCATGCCACGGCGATGAGCCACCCTTGGCTATATTTTTTGTGTGCCACGAAACCTGGAAAAGCCATGACTGGGCACCGATAAAAGTTGACTTTATTTGGCGAAACTTAGAATGCCTGCAGCAGGATTTAGCCGAAAAGGGCATTGAGTTGCAAGTGCAGTTAGTCTCCAAATTCAGTCAGGTTCCAGGGGCTTTACGATCCTTCTGTCGGGAAAATAAAATTGCCCGGGTACATATTAATGCGGAATATGCGCTGGATGAAAAACGTAGAGACGCAGCTACCAATGCGGTACTAAGCAATGATGATATCGAACTGGTTTCGCATCATGGTAACTTGTTGGTGTCGCCCGGAGAGGTCAGAACACAACAAGGTGACTACTACAAAAAGTTCACGCCTTTTAACCGGCGGTGGCGACAAGTATTAAGCGAAAAAACTTACAGCGAACCGCTGCAAATTAAATCTTTTTCTCCGATAACCGCAAAAGGCCTGCCTGAATGCCCGTTGGAGAGAAAAGATTCGTCTGACTGGAGTGCCGGCGAGCAACAAGTTTTGGGGAAACTGGGTCAATTCGTTGGCCACAGTGTTGATGATTATCAACAAGCCCGAGACTTGCCTGCACAAAACGGAACCTCACAACTTTCCGCTTATTTGGCGCAGGGCGTTATCGGACCGCAGACGGCTGTCCGGGCATTACACAAGTTTTCGCCGGAGTTTCCGTTTGGGCTTGCTTCCGGGGCTGATACCTGGCTTACGGAACTGGCGTGGAGAGAGTTCTATCAGCATTTAATGTACTTTGTGCCGCGTTTATCAAAAGGTGAGAGCTTTCAGTCTGAAACTGACAGCATTCAGTGGTTAGAGGACGATGACGCTTTCCAACGCTGGTGTGATGGCCGAACCGGGTATCCAATTGTTGACGCCGGAATGCGTCAATTGACATCAACCGGATGGATGCACAACCGCTTAAGAATGATCACAGCTAATTTTCTGGTAAAAGATCTATTAGTGGATTGGCGAAAAGGTGAAGCCTTTTTCATGCAGCATTTAATTGACGGGAGCTTTCCGGCAAACAATGGCGGCTGGCAATGGAGTGCTTCGGTCGGAACTGACGCCGTTCCATATTTTCGTGTTTTTAATCCGGTTAAGCAAAGTGAGAAATTTGATCCTGACGGGCAGTACATTCGTAAATGGGTAGAGGAACTTAAGGAAGTACCAACAAAGTATATTCACTGGCCTCATAGTTGGCTTCAGCAACAAAGCAGTAATAACTATTGCGAACCCATGGTCGAGCACAAGTTTGCTCGTGAACGATTCCTAACAACGTTTAAGCAGGTGAAAAATGGATAACAGTGAATTAGTCGAAAAACTCAAAGAGCTCTACGATGAGCTGAAAACCGAAAACCTTGATGAGCTGGATGAGTTATACCATGACGAAATTTCGTTTACTGATCCAATACAACATGTCGTCGGGCTGGACGACTTTAGCAAGTATCTAAAACACACAATGGAAAACGTTGAGTATTGTCACTTTGCCTTTGACGATGAATGCGTTGGGGAAGAGCAGGCGTTCCTTACATGGCAGATGCGTTACGCACACCCCAAGCTCGCCAATGGTATGGAAATTATTCTGCCGGGAGTTTCGTATTTAACCTTTGAAGACGGCAAAATCAGAGAACAAAGAGATTATTACGATCTTGGCGCAATGCTTTATGAACACGTACCGCTAGTCGGCTATGTCATTGATAAAATTAAAAATAGGCTAACAGACGAATGAAAGTCTTAATTACTGGAGCTTCATCAGGTATTGGGCGCCAGCTGGCTCTGGATTATGCAGCTGATGGCAATGACGTTGTTGTGTGCGGAAGAAATAACGACGCGTTGTTAGAGGTACAAAAACAATATCCTGAAAAAATAACCTGCAGCGCCTTTGATATTACCGACAAAGAGTCAGCAAAAAATGCGTTAGCACAAATTAACGATATTGATGTTGCCATACTGTGTGCGGGTGTGTGTGAATACCTCGACGTTAAAGCGTTCGATGCCGACATGTTCGAGCGGGTGTTTAAAGTGAATGTATTCGGCACAATGAATTGCGTGGAAGCTTTACTTCCTCAGTTCAGTGACTCGGCGCGCCTGGTCATTGTTGACAGCCTGGCGAGACTTCTTCCGTTCACCAGGGCTCAGGCTTATGGCGGTTCGAAAGCGGCAATGCACTATATTGCCCGGGGGCTGGAAGTTGATTTGAAACCTCAGGGAATCAAAGTTCAAACCGTCTCACCCGGGTTTGTGAAAACACCAATGACTGATGCCAATGATTTTGAAATGCCAATGCGCGTTGACGTTGAGTTTGCGTCGAAGGCAATAATAAAAGGCATTAATAAGAACAAACGGGACATCGCATTTCCGTGGCTATTTAGTAGCCTTCTGAAGTTAATGTCTATTTTGCCGGAAGGCTTACAAGTGAAACTATCAGAACAAATGGCAAGGAAGCAGTCGTCATGAAGATAGCCGTTATTGGAAGTGGTATTGCGGGTCTTACCAGTGCTTATTATTTAAGTCGTGAACATCAAGTCAGTGTATTTGAGAAAAATGACTATATTGGCGGGCATACATGCACCAGCGATGTAAAAATTAATGGCAGTATGTATGCTGTGGATACAGGCTTTATCGTTTTTAATGACAAGACGTATCCACGCTTTAAACGCTTGTTGACAGAGCTGAAAGTGGCCTGGCGCGACACTGAAATGAGTTTCAGTGTACGTGACCCTAAGTCGGGACTGGAGTTTAACGGACATAACTTAAATACACTGTTTGCACAGCGGAAAAATTTGTTTAGCTTGTCTTTTTACCGTTTGTTACGGGGGATTCTGAAATTTAACGCTGCCGCTAAAAGCGCGTTAGAAGAGGATGTCAGCGAAGCGGACAATGTCACGTTGGCAGAATTTCTTACTCGGCACGATATTCCGGAATCGGTCTCGCAGTACTACTTATTACCAATGGTTTCGGCTATATGGTCTGCAAGCCTGGCCGATGCGAAGGACTTTCCTCTGGGCTTTTTCTTACGTTTCTTTGATAACCATGGGTTATTGAATGTTAGCGACCGTCCTCAGTGGCACACGCTGGTTGGTGGTTCTCACGCGTACATTCCTATGCTGACCGAACCGTTTAAAGAAAGGCTTGAGCTAAACAGTGAAATTGTTGCGGTTAAGCGCCAACAGGAACAGGTTGTTCTTGTTTTTAGTAATGGCGAGGAACGGTATTTTGATGAAGTGGTTTTCGCCTGTCACAGTGACGAGGCGCTTGCTTTACTTGACGATGCCAGCCCCGACGAAAAACGTATTCTTGGTGAGATAAAATATTGCCCGAATGAGGTTGTTCTGCATACAGACGAGAATTTGTTACCCAGAAACCGACGTGCCTGGGCAAGTTGGAATTACCTATTAAGAGAAGATGATGCAGCAGAAGAACAACCCAGTTCAGTAACCTATAATATGAATATCCTGCAAGGGTTGCAGTGTGATAAAACCGTATGCGTTACATTGAATAATACAGCTGCCATTGACTCTGATGAGATTATTAAAACCTTTACCTATGAACACCCGCAATATTCTGTTCAGTCTTTAAAAGCCAGAGCAGAACGAAATGCGATTTGCGGAAAGAACAGCACCCATTTTGTTGGTGCTTATTGGTATAACGGTTTTCATGAAGACGGCGTAAGAAGTGCTATTGATGTTGCTAACCGTTTGAATACTGAAGCGATTGATAACTCATGAAGAGCGCCATATATTGGGGCGATGTTTTTCATGTAAGACATCGCCCCAAACATCATGCCTTTAATTACCGTTTTCAACAATGGTGTATTGATTTATCTGAACTCGATCAAGTCAGTTCTATAAGCCGTTGGTTATCCTGTAACAGTTTTGCTCCCCTTTGGTTTCGTCGAAAGGACTACCTAAAAGATGAAGAGGGCAATTTACACCAGGCGGCACTAAAGAAAATGTCCTCCCTTGCCGGGAAAGATTTAACCGGTCAGGTTCTATTTGTCGGTAACTTACGTACCTTTGGAATTTTTTTTAGCCCCATTAATTTGTATTTTCTTCGGCAGGACAATGACGAATATACGCACATGTTAGCTGAAGTCAGTAATACGCCCTGGCTGCAACGTCATTATTACTTGGTCGATTTGTCAGAAGAGTGTCCTGAAACCGTAAAGCAATTCCACGTTTCTCCATTTAATCCTATGGATATGACCTACCACTGGCAGATAGAGCCACCCACCGAGAGTTTAAAAGTCACTCTAAGCGCCCACCAGCAAGAGAAAGATTTTGTTGCCGGTATGAAATTAAATAGACAACCGCTAAACCGTACTGAAGTTTACCGCGTATTAAGAACAACACCTGTTATGGCTCTAAAAATTATTGGGGGCATTTATTGGCAGGCGTTAAAGCTTTTTATCAAGCGGGTTCCATTTTACGGAAACCCTGGTAACTAAAATAATTAGAAGGCAGTTTGTATGTCCAGTGGTGAAACAACTATGGTAGCGCCTATTCAGTATGGTGTGTTGGATAAGCTTTTCCGAACTATCGCTTTTAAACTACTAGCTCATTTGCAGTATGGGCAGTTGACGATAAAAGAGAAAGGCACGTTCATTGAAACTTTCGGGCATCCCGATAAAGACCTGAACGCTGAAATTGACGTGAAGGATTCATCTTTTTACCGTCGCCTGGTTACTGGTGGCAGTATTGGTGCAGCCGAGTTGTATATTGATAAGCATTGGGATACCCCCGATTTAACCTCGGTTATTCGTATTTTTGCCCGTAACTTACCGGCCTTAGATAAATTAGAAACGCGACTGGCCTGGTTAACTTTTCCCTTTAACAAATACCAGCACTGGAGTAATCGTAACCACAAAGGGCAGGCTAAAAAGAATATCTCCGCTCACTACGATCTGGGCAACGAGCTCTATACCCGTTTTCTTGATAGCGCAATGCAATATTCCAGTGGCTTATTTAAAGAGCCTGCCGACTCACTGGAGCAAGCACAGTGCAATAAAATGCAACGCTTATGCGATTCGCTTGATTTAAAGGCGCAGGACCACCTGTTGGAAATAGGCACGGGCTGGGGCGGCCTGGCCATTTATGCAGCCAAAAACTACGGTTGCAGGGTAACCACGACGACCATTTCTGATGAGCAGTTTCAGTACGCTAAGCAGCAAGTTGAAGCGGCGGGCTTGTCCGACAGAATTGAACTGTTGAAGCGTGACTACCGTGACTTAGAAGGGCAGTACGACAAGTTGGTCTCGGTTGAAATGATAGAAGCGGTAGGAAAGGAATACTTACCGACTTTTTTCAAAACCTGCAACAAACTATTGAAAGAAGACGGAAGAATGTCGTTACAGGCTATCACTATTGCCGACCAGCGAGCGAAATCCTATGCTCGCTCTGTAGATTTTATTCAAAAGCATATCTTCCCCGGTGGTTTCCTTCCGTCTTTAAGCCAAATGACGCAACTGTTTACGCGTTACACCGACTTGGTGGTACGTGACGTACATGACTTCGGTTTGAGTTACGCAAAAACCCTGAGACAGTGGGAAGAGCGTTTTAACGCCCATGAAAGCGAGCTCGAAAAGCTTGGTTACGATGAACGCTTTTCCAGACTTTGGAATTACTATTTCAGCTATTGTGAAGGCGGCTTTCTGGAACAACGGGTATCGGTTGTTCAGGTTACCGCTAGCAAATCGCAGGCCTACTAATGACTTCTATTCAGCATAAAATTGTCAGTTTTGTTCTGTTCAATGCGCTTTGGTTAAGTGCCGTTTCCGGCCGTGAGAACTATATTGTGCTTAGTGGCGTTTTATTAGCCTTGCAATTTTTCTATAGCATTGCCGTAGCCAGGGTCAGCTGGACCTTAATTTTGCGGCTGTTTGCGGTTGGATTATTGCTGGAAGCAATTGTGATTAGCCTGGGCGTTATCGATTTTGCCGGAGGATACTTTCCTTTGTGGTTGGTCATGCTGTGGCTGGGTTTTTCATCTATGGCGCCGGTTGCACTGGACTGGCTTGCACCTAAACCAGTATTAGCTGTTCTGCTCGGTGGCGTTTCAGGCCCCTTAAGCTATGTTGCAGGAATAAAGCTTAATGCAGCAACCGTTGACTCAATGCCCATTGTTATTGCCTGTTATGCCGCTGTATGGGGACTAATGATGGCGTATTTTGTTTTTTCCATGTCACCTAAGAAAGAACAGGGAGTGTAAAGTATGAGATTCATTTTATGCGGAATTATTGCGCTTTTCAGCCTTAATTCCTATGCCGCTGAATGCACCGCTTCCGTACCCGATGACTTTTCTAAAGTTGGGCAAACTCGGCTCAGCGTGTATTTCTGGGACGTTTATGATGCCACTTTATATAGTCCGTCAGGTAAGTATAAGCAGGACGAACGACAAGCTTTGTTACTGGCGTACCTGCGTGATATTAAGGCGAAAGATCTTATCGAGACAACGGAAGAAGAATGGCAGAAGCTGGAACTGAATAGCGATAAACATGAGCAATGGTTAGAAAAACTGGACTCCATCTGGCCTGACATTAAAGAGGGCGACTGCCTGCTCTTAGTTGAGAAGAAAGACGGGACAGCTGAATTTTACCAGGGCGATAAGTTGCTGGGCGAAATTGAAGATAAAGACTTTACTGAGCAGTTTTTAGCTATTTGGTTGTCGGAAAATAGCCGTTTTGAATCTGAGCGCAATGAACTCATTGGGGAGAAATAAAATGAAGGCTTTAAAGGTTTTAGGTTTTACTGTTTTACTCAGTTTGCTTGCGGCGTGCTCAACCGGCATTGATGCCTATAAATCAGCAGAGCCAAAGTTAAAGCTTGAAGAGTTCTTTAACGGTGAATTGGTTGCGTATGGTATTGTTCAGGACTACAGCGGTGAAGTGATTCAGCGTTTCGAGGTTACCATGACAGGTACCTGGGAAGGTAACGAAGGCGTTCTCGATGAACATTTTACTTATGCTGATGGTCGTGAGCAGCAACGAGTCTGGCACATAACGAAAACCGGTCCGAATAGCTATGAAGGGCGTGCAGACGATGTTGAAGGCGTTGCTAAAGGTACAACAGCAGGCAATGTTCTTAACTGGGAGTACCAACTGGAAGTTGTGGTAGACGGCGAGCCTCTGGTATTGACGCTGGATGACTGGCTGTATCTTATTGATGAGAACAATATGATCAACCGTACCGACATGTCTAAATGGGGCTTCCCTGTTGGTGAGATAACGCTTTATATTGGTAAGAAATAAATATCAAGAATCTCTGTCGGTGACCGATAATAGGAGTATAATCCTGGTATTGATATAGCCTTATAAGGTTTAGGGAAACGGCAGTGGCAATTAATTATCCGACATTTTCTTATAACAACCCCCGCATACAAGGGCAGACGATTTTTATTAAGCGTGGACCGCATCAGGGGAAGTTAGGAATTATAGCAAAAACACTGGATAACGACCGCTTCCTGGTGTCTCAGGCTGACTTTGGTTCTGAAAAAGTCATTTTCAAACGTAGTGACTTCCTGGTGCACCGTTACCGTAAAATTAGAGTTCCAATAGATCGCGTTGCCGGCAAAAATCCGGACGTTCTATAACGAAAAAAGCGACCATTAAGGTCGCTTTTTTTACTTATAGCGGTGGCTTACGCACTGCCTCGAGGTAAACGACAATCACTGTCTTTACCTTCTAGCTTTTGCTTCCACAGTTCTTTTGCGGTTAAGCCGCCAGAGCTGGATTTTTTCGCTGGGGATTGCTTAGCTGAAGATTTCTTCGCAGCAGGTTTTTTAGCTGCTGGTTTCTTAGTCTCAGCTTTTTTAGCCGCAGGCTTTTTCGCTTCTGCTTTTTTGGGTTCAGTCTTTTTCGACTCCGACTTTTTAGGCGCAGACTTTTTCTCTTTACCAAGCGCTTTTGCGTCGTCAGCTAATTGACTCAGGCGTACATTTTTGCCTCCATCAACGCTATACCAGCCGTTACTGCTTTCAATTTTAGGCTTTTTACCGTGAGCTTTTTGATAAGCTTCCGTGTATTCAGCGATTACCTTATCTTTGTCCAGGTTGCTCATTCAAGTGTTCCTTTATTCAAGGTTTGGTTTAAAAGTATTGTATAAAAATGCTTCGCTATTCGTTTATACCGTTTTTTCGGATTATTGTCTAATTTCGGGTAAACTGAAGCCACTCAACGAAGCAATTTGGTTTTTAGATATGCCGATAAATAGAAATGAATTACAGAATTATCTTAATAAACTATTAAACAGTGAGCAGATTAAAGACTATTGTCCTAATGGACTGCAAGTAGAGGGCAAATCTGAAATTCAGAAAGTGGTCAGCGGGGTAACAGCATGCCAGGCTCTGGTTGACAGAGCTGTTGACGAGAACGCCGATGCGATTCTGGTTCATCATGGCTATTTCTGGAAGGGCGAGCCGGCGGAAGTTGTTGGTATGAAAAAGCGGCGCTTACAGCAGCTGTTGAAGCATGATATCAATTTATTTGCCTATCACTTACCGCTGGATGTTCACCCTGAGCTTGGCAATAACGCGCAGTTAGCTCCGTTAATGGGCTGGGAGTTTGACGGCCCGGTGGATGCTTATGATCCGGCTTGCCCACTGGTCACCGGTCATTTAGCTAAAGCCGTTTCCTGCGATGAGTTTGCTAATGAACTGGAGCAGCGCTTAGAACGCTCGCTGGTTTGTCGTGTCGACAGTTTAAATAAAATTAAAAAAGTTGCCTGGTGCACTGGTGGTGGTCAGGGTTTTATTGACCGGGCGGCTCAGCTTGGTGTCGACGCCTTTATTACCGGTGAAGTCTCAGAGCCGACCATACATAGTGCCAGGGAGCAGGGTATCGCATTTTTCGCGGCAGGGCATCACGCCACCGAGCGTTACGGCGCAAAAGCACTGGGCGAGCACTTAGCCCGCCAGTTTGAACTGGATGTTAAATTTATTGACATTGATAGTCCCGCCTGATGAAAAGAAGCCTTTAATGAATAAAAAGAAACAAGAACGCGGCGACTTTAGCGGTATCAGCCAAAAGTTCTCTAAATCCATTTATGACACCACTAAGGGGCAACTCAGGGTTGAGGTGCTCAAGCGTGATTTAGCGCCGCTGTTAGCCACTGAGCCATGTTTAGTGCTTGATGTAGGAGCCGGGCTTGGTCAGGTAAACCAGTGGTTTCAGGAAAAAGACTTTACGGTGGTGCATTCTGACCTTTCAACCGAAATGATTGAAGAAGCTGAGCGCCGTCACAAAGCGGCAGGACTGGGGCATAAGTGCAAGTACGTTGCGGCAAGTTTAACGGAGCTTGTTAATCAGCAACCGCTAATGCAGTACGATATTATCCTCTGCCATGCTGTGCTGGAATGGTTGCCGGATACCGAGCTCGCCATTCATCAATTGGCTTCACTTTTAAAACCCGGCGGCAAGCTGTCGCTCATGTTCTATAACTACCACGCCAAGCTTTTTGCCAATGCCATTTACGGCAACTTTGATTATATTGAGCGCGGGCTGAAGGTGAAAAAGACCGTTCGCTTGAGTCCTCAAAATCCGGCGGTACCGGAACAGGTTGATGACTGGCTAGAGCAAGAAGGACTAAAAGTTCAGCAAAAGACCGGTGTTCGCTGTTTTCATGACTACTTACGCGACCTGACTCATCAGCAATGGTTTGATGAGTTACTGGCACTGGAGATGAAATACAACCAAATGTCCCCTTATCGTGAACTGGGGCGTTACCAACACTGGCTTATTGAAAAACCGAATTTTCGGGAGGAATGACTATGTCAAAGCAATGTGCATTTATTGGATTAGGCGTTATGGGTTACCCAATGGCCGGCCACTTACAAAAAGCGGATCATAAGGTAACAGTTTATAACCGCACTCAGGCTAAAGCCGAAAAATGGGCAAAGGAATACTCCGGACACAGCCAACCAACCCCGGCTGAAGCGGTTAAAGAAGCTGACTTTGTTATGGTTTGTGTTGGTAACGATGATGATGTACGCAGTGTATTTTACGGTGACGAGGGTATTCTGGCGAATTTAAAACCCGGTGCCGTTGTTATTGACCACACTACGGCGTCTGCTGAATTGGCACGAGAGCTCGAACAAGCTGTAAAAGAAAAACAAGGTGCCTTTTTAGACGCACCGGTTTCAGGTGGACAGGCCGGAGCTGAAAACGGTGTTCTAACGGCTATGGTGGGTGGTGAGCAGCAAACTTTTGAAGCGGCGGATGAGCTTTTCCAATGCTATGCCAAAACTCGTCAGTTGATGGGTCCTGTTGGTAGTGGACAATTAGCGAAAATGGTCAATCAGATTTGTATTGCCGGTGTTTTGCAAGGGTTGTCGGAGGGGCTTCAACTGGCGCGCAAAGTCGGCTTAGATCCCGATAAGCTTATTGCAGCTATTAGTCAGGGCGCTGCGGGTTCATGGCAGATGGAAAACCGTTATAAGACTATGTGGGATAATCACTACGAGCATGGCTTTGCTGTAGACTGGATGCGTAAAGACTTAAAAATAGCCTTGGCTGAGGCCGACCGTCAGGGCTTGTCGCTGCCGGCGACAGCATTAGTTGACCAATTCTATGCTGATGTTCAGAAGATGGGTGGCAACCGCTGGGATACATCCAGTCTTCTGGCTCGTCTGGAAAAGTAACTAGCTTATTGTATAAATTATAAGTATAAAAAAAGGAGGCAGTTGCCTCCTTTTTTGTTCCACTAAGCGAGTTTCGCTTAACGGAAGCCTTTACGACGTAATGCGTTAGTACTGAAGTCTTCACGGCTTGGTGAAATATCCCATTCCATGTAAGGGTCTTCTTCATTACCTAACCCAAGAGATATGTAACGACCGGAATTCAGGTCATATAATGCTTCGGCTGCCATCCATGGAACGTCCTGGTTATAGAACTGAGTATTCAGAGCCTCACCAACACGCCATAGCTCGCCGCGTCCGTCGTAGTGATCAACCAGTGACGCCGTCCAGGTATCTTCATCAAGGTACATTGTACGCTTAGAATAGATATGGCGTTCACCATCTTTTAAAGTGCCTTCAACAACCCAAACACGGTGTTTTTCATAGCGGATCAAGTCCTGATTCATATGACCAGCTTTTATAATGTCGTCATAGTTCAGTTCAGGATCCATGATTTTGAAGTTGTTGTAAGGAATATAAACTTCTTTCTTACCTTTTAATTCCCAGTTGTACTTATCCGGTGCTCCGTTGTACATATCCAGGTTATCAGAAGTACGTAAGCCGTCTGCTGCTGTGCCCGGTCCGTCATAAGCTACATTAGGTGCACGGCGAACACGGCGTTGACCCGCATTATAAATCCATGCGCGACGACCTTCTTTGACCTGGTTAATGGTTTCATGAACCAATAGAACTGTGCCAGTTAAGCGAGAAGGGGCTTCAACTTCCTGCATAAAATAGAACAGAACGTTGTCGTCGGCTTCCTGACGGCCTGTTTCAAGATACTCCGGGAATACCAAAGTTTCTTTTAGTTCAACAGTTACGTAGTCACCGTTAGATAGCACCGGGAACTGGGCAACGTTACGAGTTACAGCACCGCCACGGTAACGGGTAATGTGATTCCATACGGCCTCTAAGCCATTTTCAGGGATAGGGAACGGAATGGTTGTATCAAAGTTTTCGACACCATTACCACCGGCGACCATTTCTGCACTTTCAGCGTTTGATTTAATTTTAGGCCAAAGCTCGTCTGGGTATGTTGCCGAACGGCGGGTTGGATAGACAATCATCTTATAGTCTGAGTACTTATCGAACATGGCGATTTGGCCTTCGCTCAGGTGTTCTTTGTGCTCATCTAAATTGTCATGAGTAATAGTAAATAACGGCTTATCATCGGCAAATGGGTTATTACCGCGAACAACTTCCACCGAATGATCAGAGTAACCACCGTTCCAGGCCGGGATAGAGCCATCAGCATTTGCTGCTTTTTCAGCACCAATTGGGGTTAGATCCTGACCAAGCCTTGCGGCTTCTTCCGGTGATACCTTAGCCGCAACGCTCGCGGAAATCACCGACATGGCAAAAACGCCAGCTTTTAGCATCAGTTTATTCATTATAATTTTCCTTGTTGTTCTACTTTCCAACATCACTTTGCCAGAGGACTGACCTCTCAAGCAATACTTTAACGAAAAAAAGCACGAAATTAACGAAAAAAGGTTTTCAAATTATCTTGAGCTTATACAATCCTATGACATTTTTAGTACCCGGGAGGTTCCATGCGCTTGTCTTTAACCCCAATAGGGGTGTTGTTGGGAGCTATTTTTAGCACCACAGTGCTCGCACAGGATAGCGACACAACAACAATTACTGATTATGACGTGATCAGTGCACCAGCATTGTCATCAGACAGAATTAAAAGCGAAGTGCTTATTGAAGTCACGACTGTTGGGGCGCGGCTTGTAGCCGTCGGCGCGCATGGAAGTATTATCTGGAAAGAGAGCGATGACTGGGAACAGGCTAAGGTAGATACCAGTGTTCTTCTAACGAGCGTCGCTTTTGCCGACGAAGAGAACGGATGGGCGACTGGGCATCATGGTGTCATTATTAAAACCGAAGACGGTGGTAAAACCTGGAAACGGCAGTTAGATGGTTTTGAACTAATGACGTTAGAAAAACGTTATTTTGAACAGCGTATTGAAAAACTGAAAGAAGAACTTGAATCAACTGACGATGAATACGTGATAGGTGAGCTTGAATGGCAGCTTGAAGAACTTCAGTTTCAGATCAGTAATATAGAAGTTGCTCAGGAGGAAGGACCCAGCAAGCCCTTTTTAGACCTTTATGCTAAAGACAATCAAACGGTATTTGCGATTGGCGCTTATGGTACTTTCCTGAAAACCGAAAATGGCGGTGAAAACTGGCAGGTTATCTCGAGTCGTTTGGAAAACCCGGGCGGTTATCATTTAAATACTATTTTTGGTCAGGGTGATGATTTATATATTGTCGGCGAAGCCGGGTTAGCCTTCGCTAGCCACGACGGTGGTGAGAGTTGGGAGACCCTTGACTCGCCTTATCGCGGCTCGCTTTTTGGCGGACACATTGATGCCGGGGGGCGTGTATGGATTTACGGTTTGCGTGGCAATGCTTTTGTCTCAGACGATAAAGGACAAAGCTTTACAACCGTTGATACAGGAACCAGAGTGAATCTTTCTGCGGGAATAAACACTGAAAATGGTACTCAGCTAATTGTCGGGCATTCAGGAACCATTCTTGAAGTTGACGAGAACTTCAAGGTTAAAAAGAGAACTCACCCGAGCGGTTCGGTTATGACTGATATTATTGAACTAACCGACGGTGAATGGATTATGACTGGGCGTAGTGGTTTGTTGCACTGGCCGGCCAAAATCACTGAAGAAGAAGCCATGGCAACAGCAACGCAACAAGGAGCGAAGTAATGGATAATCCGAGTGCGAATAAACCGGCAGGAGTGCTGGAGAAGTTATTGTTCACGGTGCGTGCTCCCTGGCTAATCGTCTTTTTGTTACTGACCTTATTCCTGGGCTATCACGCGTCGCAGGTTCGCCCTGACGCCAGCCTGAGCAAAATGATCCCGACTAACCATCCATTTATTCAAAACTATTTTGATTATCAGGACGACTTAGCCAGCCTGGGGAACGTTGTTAGGGTGGCAGTTGAAAATAAAGACGGCGATATTTTTGAAGCCGATTTTCAACGAGAACTGCAAAAAATTACAGATGAAATTTTCTTCATTCCGGGCGTCAACCGCTCAGGGCTTCGCAGTTTATGGACACCCAATGTTCGCTGGATGGAGGTAACGGAAGAAGGTTTTGTTGGCGGCCCGGTTATTCCCGATGGTTATGACGGTAGTGAAGAATCATTAGATCAATTAAGAACCAATGTTCTGCGTTCGGGGGAAGTAGGGAATCTCGTTGCAAATAACTTTGAGTCAACCATCGTCTATATTCCACTGGATGAAGTTAACCCTGAAACTGGCGAGAAACTGGATTATCAAGAGTTCTCTGAAAAGCTGGAAACTCTGGTTCGCGATAAATACCAAAGTGAAGATATTGAAATTCACATTACTGGTTTTGCGAAACTGATAGGCGATCTGATAGAAGGTGCTGAGCAGGTGGGGCTGTTCTTCCTGTTGGCCATAGCTATTACCCTGGTCATGCTTTATTTTTACAGCCGCTGTTGGCGCAGCACTTTTATGGTCCTTAGCTGCTCAATTATTGCGGTTATCTGGCAGCTTGGCATTATTGAATTGATAGGCAGTGGTATTAATCCGTACTCGATGTTGGTGCCATTTTTGGTCTTTGCCATTGGTGTCTCGCATGGCGTACAGATTATAAATGCAATTGGTACTAACCGGGTTGCCGGACTTGATAAAGTCGCTGCAGCTCGCACAGCGTTCCGCGGTCTGTATATTGCAGGGTTAACGGCTCTGGCAAGTGACGCCATTGGCTTTACGACCTTGATGGTTATCGATATTGAAGTCATAAAAGAATTGGCTATAGCAGCCAGTATTGGTGTCGCCGTGGTGGTGCTGACCAATCTGGGGTTACTGCCTATTTTGATGTCCTACCTGGGAACCTCGGACAACGGCGTTGCTTATCAGAAGAAAATAAAAGGCGAGCGTCATCCTTTATTTGATTTCTTCGCTAAGTTTACTCAGCCTAAATGGGCCTATTCGGCACTAGTTGTTGCTCTTATTATGCTGGCCTGGGGTCTGGTGAACAGTCAAAATATGGCAATAGGTGACCTTGATAAAGGCGCGCCGGAGCTTCGCCCGGACAGTCGCTACAATCAGGACAATGCCTTTATTGTTGAAAACTACAGCTCCAGTACCGATATTTTTGTGGTGATGGCGGCTTCCGCGCCTGAGCAATGTATTGCCTACGATAACCTTGAGATTATGGAACGTTTTAGCTGGCATATGGAAAATACCAGCGGTGTTCAGGACGTTAAGTCTGTCGTCTACGTTTCTAAAATGGGCATGTTCGGCATAAACGAGGGTAACCTTAAGTGGTTTAGCTTAAACCGTAATAAATACGTTACTAACGCCTCTTTAAGCCGTATTCCGGATGGTTTGATTAATAACGACTGTTCAATGGCGCCAGTCATTATTTACCTGGACGACCATAAAGCGGAAACATTAAAGAATGTGGTTGGTTCGGTTAACGAGTTTAACCAGAACTATCAGCAGGAAGGTTTAGAGCTGTTGATGGCGGCAGGCAACTCCGGCATTGAAGCGGCAACCAACTCAGTTATAGAAGCAGCCCAGAACAAGATGCTGCTGTGGGTGTATGGCGTCGTTATCGTGCTGTGCTTTATTACCTTCCGTAGCGTTCGCACGGTAGCCTGTATTGTACTACCACTGGCCTTTACTACTGTTATGAGTCAGGGACTTATGGCGGTGTTAGGCATAGGCATTAAAGTGGCTACCTTGCCGGTTATTGCCTTAGGGGTTGGTATTGGTGTCGATTACGGCATTTATATTTACAGTAAAGTGAAAGAAGGCTTGCAGCAGGGCATGTCGTTGCAGGAAACCTACAAGTACTCGCTGGATAACACCGGCAAGGCCGTCGGCTTTACTGGCTTAACGCTGGCTATAGGCGTCGCTACCTGGATATTCTCACCCATTAAATTCCAGGCTGATATGGGTATATTGCTAACCTTTATGTTCCTGTGGAATATGCTGGGTGCACTTATCTTAATTCCGGCACTGGCAAGGTTATTCAGAGTAGGGAATAAAAAAGCTTAGCTCTTACCTTATAACTTGAGTTAGTGAATTAAGGCGTCGGCTTTTATTAAGTCGGCGCCTTTTTCAGCTATAGCGATAGTAGGAGCGTTGGTGTTACCACTGATAACGGTAGGCATAATGGATGCATCTATTACTCTGAGTTTCTCAACACCTATTACTTTTAATTCAGGATCTACAACAGCCCCGGTATCGTTTTTAGGCCCCATCTTGCAAGTCCCCGCAGGATGATAAATAAGCCCAGTTTTGGATTTTATCTGCTCCAGAAGTTCGGCGTCGCTTAAGCAGGGATTGGGAAACATGATCCCACCATTATGTTTTGCCAGAGCCGGTTGCTTCAGTATCTTTAATGCTTTTCTTATACCGTTGAGTAAGGCCTTCTGGTCACTCTTTTCGCTTAAAAAGCCATAAGTAATTTGCGGTTTAGCCATTGAGTTTTCCGGGTTTAGGCGCACTGCACCACGTGATTCTGGGCGTAACAAGCAGACATGACAGGTGAATCCGTGTTTTAAAGTAGGATTCCAGTCGTAGCCGCTGTCATTAAACATGACCGGCAACAAATGAGCCTGAATGTCCGGTTCTTTAACTTCATTCGATGAGCGGTAAAAAGCTCCGACTTCAGCAAGTGAGTGTGCCAGCTGGCCTTTGCTAGAGAGTATATATTGAATAAAAGGTACTGAGAGCTTGATTAACCCCAGAGGACTCAGTGTCAGGCCGTCTCTCATTTTGTTTTTACATTGTATGCTAACGTCCACGTGCTCCTGCAAGTTCTTACCGACAGCCGGGTTGTCATAAACGCTTTCTATTCCAAATTTTGCAAGCTCTGATGCAGAGCCTACACCGGAGCGCATGAGAATTTTGGGGGAGTTAAAGGCGCCCGCACAAAGGATAACCTCTTTCCTTGCGCTGGCTATGTATCGGCGACCATTTTGCTGATAACAGACTCCGGTCGCTTTTTTCCCTGAAAAAGCCACTCGCTCGGTCAGGCATCCGGATATTACCGTCAAGTTGTTTCGTTTCAGTGCTGGCTTCAGGTAGGCATGGTAAGCACTGCAACGTTTCCCATCTTTCATTGTGAACTGGTATGAACTGTGTCCTTCCAGGTGTACGCCGTTAAAGTCCGGGTTAGGCGGCAAACCAAATTCGCTGCAGGCTTCTAAGAAACATTTTGATACCGGGTAAAAGGGGGATACATCGGATACGGTTACGGGGCCGCTATTTCCATGGTAGTTTGAGTTACCGCGACTATTATTTTCACTTTTTATAAAATAAGGCAATAAATCGTTGTAACTCCAGCCGTCGTTACCTTTAGCTGCCCAAGAATTGTAGTCACTGGAGAGCCCCCGAGTATAAATCATGGCGTTAATGCCGCTGCTGCCACCCAGCATTTTCCCTCGCGGTGTATAACAACCTTTGGGGTTAGTCAGTTGCGGCTCTTTATGGCTTCGGTAAAGCCAGTTAAATTTGCGGCTATGCATAAAGCGGGCAAAGCCTGAGGGCATGTCAGAAAATAGTCCACCATGTGATGCTCCTGCTTCTAGTAACAACACCCGAAACTTGCCGCATTCTGTGAGTCTGTTCGCAAGGGTGCAACCGGCAGAGCCGGCTCCGACTATAATGTAATCGAACGACGCGTTAGCGTCAGAGAGATGCTGCGTAGTCATACAGTGATTTCAGTAACCGCAGCTTATGCGCATCTTCCTGATGCTGGTTCGCCAAGTCTTCTAGTTTCAGGGCAAAGTCTTCTGCGGACAATAAGCCTTCTGGCGGCTCTATTAAGCGCTGTTGACAAAACAGACGCCACTTATTTAGTTCTTTGTCGCTAAGAGTCGACGGGTAGTTTCGCGCCCGGTAACGAAACAGCAGCGTAGGCATACGCTTGTCCTGAAAATCCAGTTCCAACCCTGCCAGTTGGTGTGGCTCTGACGAACGGATAATCTCCATATGCTTTTTATCCTGAGGAGAGAAAAAGCCGTCGTATATCTGGTGATCAACGTCGGTTCTGGGGGCAAATTCTTTGGTCTGCTCAAACACCTGCATGAGTTTGTCGCGAAAGTCGCTGTTTTCCTGTAACCATTTGGCGTTTGTCTCCAGGGCGGCTGTATCTAATGCGGCACTATCAGCAGCTTCAGCAGAAATAGTTTTAATAGGCGCTAAGAAAGGACAGCGACCCAAGTGAATATTTTGTATGCCGCTCTTTTGTAAGCCTTGCTCTTCCAGTTCCCTACGACTGGTGTAGGTTAACTCCGTTAATTCCTCTACCGATTTATCGGCAAAATCCATGGGCGGAACGCGCAAGTCCCAGGCAATAACGTTGCTATTTTGCTTAGGATGAAAGCCTAGTGGCAATATAGCCGACAAATAGCGGTTAGCCGTACCGTAAAACCCACTGACATGGGCCAGAGGCTCCGGTGCCTGCCAGTTAAACAAATTCAGTAACTTTTGTTTACGGCGAATACTGTATGCCCACTGCCACAGCTTAGGCTGCTTCTCGCTGATAAGTTTTGCCAGACCAATGGTCGCGTAAACGTCTGACATAGCGTCGTGCGCCTGGCCGTGCTCAATGTTATTGGCAACACTCAAATGCTCCAGCTTTAGACTGGGTTGTCCGTCGGCGTTTTCCGGCCAGTTAATACCGTCAGGGCGTAGCGCAAAACAGGCTCGCACCACATCAATTAAATCCCAGCGTGAATTGCCGTTTTGCCAGCTGTATTCGTAAGGGTCATAAAAGTTGCGATAGAACAGCAAACGGGTGACTTCATCGTCAAAGCGAATGTTGTTGTAACCAATAATGGTGGTATTGGGCTTTTGAAACTCATTTGCTATGGCTTTGCTGAATTCCGCTTCACCGACACCTTGCTTCGCAGCAAGCTGCGGGGTTATACCGGTAATTAACGTGGCTTCCGGATTCGGCAGAAAGTCCGGTGTGGGCTGAGCGTAAAGTGTTAAAGGCCGGCCGATAACATTAAAATCGGTATCTGTGCGCAAGCCGGCAAACTGTGCAGGGCGATCCACTAACGGGTTTGCGCCCCATGTCTCGTAATCGTGCCAGTAGAAGGTTTCTTGTTCGTTTTGTGCCATAAGCCTAACTGCTCAGCGGAAAAGGAAAACTATAGCACGAGCCCGCAGATAAATTCAGCCACTCACTCTCTTTCAATCTCAATCTATTAACCAACGTAGTTCCTATGTGATAGCTCGGATTGCTGGCAGTAGAAAGTATCTGGTATTAGTTCTGAACTATGCAGCTATAAAAATATGAAGTTTGACTTATAGACTTATCGATGCTTGTATGTATCGAGATGTTGTTTTTTTGTTTTAATTCGTTTTTTAGATTATAAAAAAGGAAAAATTATGAAAATCTATTCATTAGTTAGCGGAGTAGCGATTGCCACTGTCCTTGGTTTTTCGCCTCTTGCTGAAGCAGCAGATCCTGACGTTATAGCATTTACCTGCGATGATTGTAGTTATACTGAGGCCAAAAATATCATCAGAGATCGGACTATTCCGAGTTTCCATTGCACGTCAGGTAATCCTGATGAAATCATAACTATTGGGAACCAGGTATGTCATAGCCAACCCGTGTTTAGTGCGGTATTGAATAAGTCTACAGGTACGCTTTGGGGGTTTCGCTCTAGCCACACTAATCAAGGGGGGACACCAATGACTATGCAACTGCAGGTTGAGCAGCATAATCATAATTCTACTATTAAGAATATGATTAGAGACGGCGTGCAGTACACTGAAGATTTATCAGGAGCACTTCAAAACGTTGCGAGTAAGGTTAGTGATTCATTTGCTACAGCAACTGCTTATGAGCAATGGGTTAATGGTCAAAGCCCATCTATGGTCAATGTGGCATCGACTACCAACTCATCTTCTGAATTTTCTTGTACGGAAAGTTCTGAATACCAAGCCGTGAAAGCAGCTACTTCCGGGGAATTTAAGAATAGGTTAAGAGCAGAAATAAATGAGGCTTATTTGGATGAAAACTTACAACGAACGGATGACTTTGATGATTTTCAATTCAATGGTTTCGGTTTAGGACTACAGAAGTCAGGATTCTCTGTCTCAATCAGCTGGGATAATGAATTGGTTGATAAAACAGCATTCTTCACTTTCTTAACTCCCGATCCGTTAGCGACGGAGGACAACCAAGAACCGTCAGTAGTTGCATTTAAGTTGTCGCCTATCAGTAATGGCATCTCAATTAGTTTAGATGCAACGAAAACCCATATCAGCGGAAATTATTGGTCAGTTATGACTGATAGCTCAGTTACATCGCTGGAAGTTTCACCTTGTGCCGCTGAGGCTCTTGAAGATGCATTTGGTACGCCGACGACATCCGGTCCAAGTGGCGGCGGCGGTGGTGGTAATTATATCCCTCCATCTAATGGTGGTGGCACCTCACTACCTGGAGTTGGTGGCGGTGGAGGTGATGGCTGGGACAGCCAAGTTTGCGATAAACACTACTATGACAGCGAAGGAAATAAAGTTATTACGATAAAGGTAATGTGTTAATCAGTTGCTTAGAACTTATTGGAAGGCGGCTAGTTTAGCCGCCTTTACATCGAGCTTCCCCCATTTGCTCTAGCCGATGTTGAACGATTATAGCAATTTATAGCCCTGCACAGGCGACGGTTACAATCTCTTCTGGTTTAGTGTCTAAAAACGTCACATAGACAGTTTTTTCTTTTCCAAAATCCTCAACTGACATTAGTTTTTCACCTGCGTACAGGGGATCCTATTACGTTTTTGTCAAAATTAGTGATGGTAATTTAACAAAAACTATTGATGTGAAGGAAGGTACGCCTATTTTTCATAACAGCGGCAACCTTTACCAGGAGGCGGACCTATAGAAATACACTGATAGATCTATAGTTCTTGATAAGTGCGCATAAAAAGCCTAGTGGGGCATCTCTACGTCTATAACTCTAGTTACATAAACATCGTAATAACGTTCATGTCGCCTTGTCAGCTCCGCTCTTTCAACCGCGGTCTCGTAATCAATGTAGTTCTTAGCGCCAATTAGGTCTGTTTCCTTGTCAGCAAAAACCACGTAGTAAATTTCTCTTTGAACATCTCTCATCGTTTCTTCCTGTATATTGGAAGAGCGTTTATCCGGATAAAATAACTAGGTGGCCATCCCCAGCTATGCTCGTGTTTTAATCAGTGCACGAACCAATCATTTCACAAAAATTGGTGCATTTTTCTTTGTCGCCTCAAAGACTTCAACTTTAATAACTTTTTCGCGTTAAAGGCTGAATTTAAGACGCATTTAATATATCCAGTCGCTCGTCAGCGACGGAATATGAAACGCACAAATGCGTGATCACGCTGCCGGTTGGTATTAAAACGCTTTACTAATTGAAGCGAGACTACATATTGTAAGAACGACAAATGCTAAAACCGCAGTCTTGATTTTACGCTTTTGTTTGCGTTCACGTTTTGATTCTCGTTTGCGCATAAATACCTCCTTTTTAGTTAGTGGAAGCACTATGATGACACCCAAAAAGTTGATGGAGCCGCGATTAGGTGGCTAATTTGGGGGGTAATCGCTGGCGCAACGGTTTTATGAGCCGACATAGTGTCTTCCAGTGGGTTAATTGAGTAACTATTGTTGCGCGGATTCGAGTGGTTTTTGTTCCGCAGAGAGAGGGAATTTCGTCGGTCTGCGAGTTTTTTTGAAAAACTTTAGTTAGCTGAGAAATAGTTACAGCAGCGGGGAAAGCTAATATACTTAGCTTTTATTCTGGTTTATTACATCACTAGCTTTCGATTCTGATGTAAGCACGCTGTCGATATTACCTTTTATTTGGAAAAGGCTATAGACAAGTAACAGATAAAACAGCGAAATAAAGGGCTGCTCCAGCTGTCCATGGGGAGTTGATGAATCCCAGTGTGAACTGCGAGATACTTGCGAAAATCGCTAATATGATAGAAATAAACAAAGTATCGGACAAATTCTTGAGTGGGAAATATAAGTGACGACACTTGACATCCGTGTTTCTATCATCCTCCTCAATACCCTTAATGACCCAGACTCTATCCCGATATGCCTGATGGAGGCTGGGAAATCTATCAGTGTAGTTTTCAAGGTATTTTTTATCGTCAAACACTTCTTTCTTCATCGTTGTGACGATAAAGGTCTTTAGTGATAATAAAAATATAGATATCGTTAGGAAGGCGGTGAAAGAGCTTGCTCGTAAATTTTTTGAATAAAAATCAAATATCGAACCATCACATGCAAAAAACACCAAGGCCCCAAACGCCAACCAAAATATAAAGCTGACGATAACAATTATCCAACCTAGACTTTTAGTTATGTGGAGCATTTTAGTTCTTTATCTTTGCCGTGAATCGCTTTTGCTTATCATTGTTCGCAGCGTTTATTAACTCTGTGATAATAGGATTGCCCTGAAGGGCGGCTGCTTTTCTTTTATGGATTTTTGTCAAAAAACCGTCATACTCTTGCTCACCAAAGTTTATCATATTGTCAAAAATATCAACTGTCTTAAGTCTGTTTGAGGCGTTTAAAACTTTAATTTTACCGCCTCTTAGTGATCTGTTTTTGACAAAAGTGTCTATCGCGCGGCCGATATCTGCGACTGGCCCGTCACCGTATACTACACATTCTGTTTTTCTATAAGCAAAAGTGCTCGCTGGAACATTGGCGCGGACATCGTCTTCTAACTCTGCAAATGTGTATTGGAAGCTCTTAATCCTGTCAAATTCCTCGAGAACCTTTTTTAAGCCTCCTTTTTCATATATGGCTGAAAAGTTAACTTCCACCTTAAATTTTTTTCTTAATTTTTTTTCCTTGTCGTCGTTTAAATCTTTTGTTTTTTTAGCAAGAACAGCCATTTTCCGCTTAAAAACAAGACATTCGAGAATTTCATTGAACTGCCTAACGGATGTAGAGTTATGGTAATGCTGATATATCCCAAGCCCGTTAATTTTGCTTATGAGAAAGTAGTTAACTTCGGTTTCGTCATTATCAAGGCTTTCTCGAGTCAGAGTCATCGTTTTCTTATCCAAAGTTAAGGAAGATGACTTGTCTTTTTCTGTAACTATAACTCCAACAATGTAATTAGAACTACTTTTGCTATCAAGATAGACGTACCTTGGATACGACAGTCCATCGTATAAAACTGGGGAGCTAGCTTCGTGAAACATAATTGTATCAAGGATATTTAAATCACCACTAACTTCGAATTGAAAACCATAATAATTTACTTGCATACAGCCACCCTGACTTTTTTATTATTTTTATTGTTCAAACCTACCGTGTTCCGGAACCCGTGACAAGCACGCCGGGTCATGTAATTATCGGAAATCCACAAATCATTATGATGTTAGTTAGCAACCAACCAGTTGACAGTTTGATTGGGAAGGGGAAGTTATGGGCAAAGGGAAACGATTAAAGGTAAGGTGTCGCCGGTTAAAGCGCTGGGTTGTGGAAAATGATGCGAAAGTGGTTCTGTATTCGGCTGTAATTGTCATGGCCCTGACTATAATCGTTTACTCCGCAGTTTTCTGGGATTTTAATTGGGGTGGGCCGGAAGGCTGGGCCGACTTTGGAGGATACTTTTCGGGAATTGTTACTCCGATTGTAGCATTAGGTTCTGCGTTCTTGTTTTATCGTTCATTGAAAATACAACGAATTGAATTTAGGCGAGCAAGTAAGGCAATGAAAGATACCGTAAAGCTTCATCACGAAGCAGTGTTAGCGCAACAGCGAGCGAATGAATTACTTAATGCCTCTGAGGAACTAAAGCAAAAAGCTCATATTCAAGGACAGTTAGAAAAATCTATTGAGCGTTATGCACGTGAGAAAGGTGCATGGGATACCAGTTTTGCTGATTTTTTTCCAAAGACGCGTATTGAGCGACTGTCGTTATCTTCGAGCTTCAGAAAGTTTGGGGCGGAAAAGTTAAAAAAAGCTTTGCCTAATAGTGTTAGTGAGCAAGAGTTAGGACGTTATATATTCAATTACATAAAAGTTAGCATTGATCTTCTTCAAGTAATGTCAAAGTACCTAAGAAACGGTAGGGATGTTCATACTTACCGCCACTATGTAATGGGAATTATGATAGAAAAGGGAAGCGTTAATAGATTTTTAAAAGAACTTGGATTTGAAGGTGAAGCATACTTGAATAGTTACAATAAAGAGGTAGATGCTTTCGGCGAATTGGATAACCGACTGTATAGGAATTGGTTTGACTATTCTGAATGAGTTAGATTTAGTAGTTATCATGAAAGATAATTTTTATTAAATTATTTTTGGGTGAGCGCGCAATCTGCAATGATATTAGTTGGGAAGAAGTTAGTTTAGAAGGGGATGTTATGGGCAAAGGAAGGGAACTGGAAAATAAGAAAGTAAGGCATCCGGAAGAAAAAGTATTCTGGGTTATCTCGATAGCGTTGGTTGGGCTTATTGCCCCAGCGCTTTTTTTCTATGAAGAGTTTAATAATTTACCGCCAGGTGGTCCCACAGACTGGGCTGCGTTTGGTAGCTTTTACTCCGGTATCGCTACGCCAGTGATCGCATTTTGCTCCGCTCTAATATTTTTCCGATCAATTGTTATTCAGAGAGATGAATTCGATAAAACCCGCCGTGAGATGCGACAAGCGACTCAGATTCAGCTGGGAGCTGAAACGAGACGACAGCAGCTGTTTCTTCAAGAACGTTTGGAACGAACTATTCCTAAGGCTCGCCAGCTTCAGTCCAATTGCTACGATGAATTCACTATAATTGTTGACTTGAAACGGGGGCGCCAAGACGACGTGATTGGTGAGTTTGCGACAAAATTTGATAAAAATTTAGATGAAATAGCGCGTGAGGACAATTCTTTAGATGTACTGACTTTGCTCTCCCCGTACTTTTTAAAAAGTCGTCACTTAGCTGACATGTTGATTCGCTATATTAATGCAGGTGGCGATGTCTATTTCCACCTGGATATCACTGATGCAGTACAATCGGAATTTGAGTACGTACGAGAAGTTATTGACGCATATGGCTTAACGTCCCACGAAGACTATATAGAGTACGCAGAATCTATGAATTGCCTTCGCAGTGATATCAATAAAACCATGCAATATTATACAGAGGGCTTATATACGACGCATAGTTAAACTACAAAGCCCCCGTGCATAACAACGGGCCAGCCACCTCATACTGAGCCCATTCTCTGTCAGTAGTGGTAGTCGCACTGTTTTCGCTGTAAGAATCGGTCCATAGCAACTTCCCTAGAGCGTCCTCTTTTACTCGAAAAATGACTAGGCTGGTTTTGTTTTTAACCAACGCGTAAATATGCTTCGTATCCGGAATTCGGCATCGGATAGGTCGACATCGTCAGGGAGCTGGTCACTCACTCTCTTTCAATCTTGTTCACTTGCACGTCGTAAGCTTTATCCAGTTTTTGCTCTAATGTGCGGTCATCTTCGTGGCGAAAAGCAAGTTCAGCGTGAGGCAGAATGCGTTCAGCTAAACGTTGTGCAACGGAGTCTCTGAACTTTTGTTCGTTATCTAGTGCTTCATTATCTACTTCCAGCGTAATTTGTTGTCTGTCGCCTAAGTGTGTGTACTCAACGCGATAAGTCGGCATCTGAATATCTCCTCGTTGTCAGTTCGTTGCTTTCCTGCGACTATGTTGTGACTAACAATCTAGCCTATAACAATAAAATCGAGGTCAGAATGAAAAAGCTCTACTTATCTGCATTACTTGCCACCGCTGCGTTTGGATCGCTATTACCAGCCGTACAGGCGGATGACCATGATGTTGAATACGCTATGGCCATTCATGGCGGAGCCGGTACTATTACCCGCGCGAATTTAACTGCCGAACAAGAACAAGCCTACAAAGATAAACTGACGGAAGCTTTAGAGGCTGGGCGTAAGATATTGAAAGAAGGCGGTGACAGCACCACCGCTGTTATCGCGGCTATTCAGGTAATGGAGGCGTCGCCGCTGTTTAACTCTGGTAAAGGCGCGGTTTATACCTGGGACGAAGAACATGAGCTGGATGCTTCGTTAATGGAAGGCCTGAATGGCAATGCCGGAGCCGTTGCCGGTGTGAAGACAGTAAAAAGCCCAATAGAACTGGCGCGTGAAGTAATGGAAGAGTCGGTACACATCATGCTAAGTGGTGAAGGCGCAGAGCTGTTTTCCCGGCAACAAGGGCTGGAGCAGGTCGAGAACAGCTACTTTAATACTGAGCACCGTTATCAGCAGCTACAAAACGCCAAGGAAACCATTAAGAAAAGTGAACAGCCAGAGCAGCAAGCCTGGGAGTATCTGGATTTAGATTACAAATACGGCACAGTAGGTGCTGTGGCTGTTGATAAAAACGGGCTATTAAGTGCAGGCACATCAACCGGCGGCATGACAGCCAAACGTTATGGTAGAATAGGGGATTCCCCCATTATTGGTGCCGGCACCTGGGCGGATAACGACAGCTGTGCAGTGTCTGCTACTGGACACGGGGAATATTTTATTCGCTTCCATGTGGCGGCTGATATCTGCTCGCGGGTTAAGTATAAAGGGCTTTCGGTCAGTGAGGCCGGCGATGAAGTCATTCACGGGGTGCTGGAACAAGCGGGTGGTACCGGAGGCGTTATTATTATTGACGCAGAAGGCAATATTGCTATGCCGTTTAATACCGAAGGTATGTATCGTGGCTATATTAAGGGCGAAGGTGATGCCCATATTGCTATTTATAACGAGGATGAATAAGTTCGGAGTCTATGAGTCGTCAAAAATCGCACGATAAATCACAAAGTCAGCCTTTTGTTGATAAATTTCAGACACAATTAGAGCAATGTACAAAACAACAGGCCGCGCTTTTGCGCGGTCGTTTGCGTGGTCTGAGTAAAATTAAAAACGAGCAACGACAGCAGCAAGTGCTGGAGCGGATAGCTGCCGACATTGAAACTGCCGAGCTGGCATACTTAGAACGTCAGCAGCAAAAGTTTCATATTAGTTACCCCGAAGAATTGCCGGTTGCCCAGCAGCGTGATGACATTAAAAAAGCCATTGAGCAGAATCAGGTGGTGGTCATTGCCGGTGAGACCGGTTCGGGTAAAACCACTCAGCTACCGAAAATGTTGCTGGAACTGGGTTACGGTCGCAAGGGTACCATTGGTCATACTCAACCACGACGTCTGGCAGCTCGTAGTGTTGCCGCCCGTATTGGTGACGAGCTGCAGGATCATGCGAAAAAGCAGGTGGGTTATAAAATCCGCTTTCAGGATGAGACCGCACCAACGACAGCAATAAAGCTAATGACCGACGGTATGCTGTTATCCGAACTGCAGCAAGACCCTCTGCTACTGCAATACGACGCCATTATTATTGATGAAGCGCATGAGCGCAGTCTGAATATTGACTTCTTGCTGGGTGTTCTGCATACGCTGCTGCCCAAACGCAATGATCTTAAAGTTGTTATTACCTCAGCGACCATTGAAACCGAACGTTTCTCCAAACACTTTCATGATGCTCCCGTACTGACGGTAACCGGCCGAACCTATCCGGTGGAAGTTCGGTATCGACCGCCAAAAGAAGACGGCAAAGCAGCCGATGCAGACGTACTTCAGAGCGTTTGCGACGCGGTAGAAGAGCTGCAGCGGGAAAGTGAAGGTGACATTCTAATTTTTGCGAGCGGTGAGCGAGAAATTCGTGATTACGCGGACGCTATTGGTGACTTGCAACTGCGTAATACGGAAGTTTTGCCCTTGTATGCGCGTTTATCGTCGCACGAGCAGAATCGTGTGTTTCAGTCGCACAGTCAACGGCGTGTGGTTATTGCCACCAACGTAGCAGAAACGTCATTAACCGTGCCGGGCATACGCTTTGTGATTGACCCGGGCACTGTGCGCATGAGCCGTTACAGCTACCGCACTAAAGTGCAGCGCTTACCTATTGAGCCTATTTCACAGGCCAGCGCCAACCAGCGCAAAGGCCGTTGTGGCCGTATTGGTCCGGGTATTTGTATTCGTTTATACAGTGAAGAGGACTTTTTGCAGCGTCCGGAATATACCGATCCGGAAATTCTCCGTACCAATTTGGCGGCGGTCATATTGCAAATGTCGTCGTTGCGTTTGGGTGACATTCGCCAGTTTCCTTTTGTGCAGAAGCCCGACGAACGTTTTGTCAAAGATGGTCTGAACTTACTGGAAGAGCTGCATGCCATTAAACCCGGGCGTAAAAATGAACAACCGAAATTAACAGATACAGGACGACAGCTGTCACGGCTGCCTCTGGATCCGCGACTGGCCAGAATGGTCATAGCTGGACAGCAATATGGTTGTGTCCGTGAAATGCTGATAATTACCGCGGCTCTGAGTATTCAGGACCCGCGTGAACGGCCACACGATGCGCAGCAAAAAGCCGATGAATGGCACCAGCGTTTTCGTGACAAGAGCTCTGACTTTATGGCGTTTCTCAATTTATGGAACTACGTCAAAGAGCAGCAGAAGGCCTTGTCAGGGAATCAGTTCCGTAAGCAAATGGGTCGTGAGTTTATTCATTTTATGCGCTTGCGTGAGTGGCAGGATATTTACACGCAGAGCCGACAAACGGTTCGGGAAATGGGGTTATCCATTAATGAAGAACCTGCCACTTTCGAGCAAGTACACAGGGCTTTAATTACTGGCTTATTGTCTCAGGTGGGCTTTAAAGAAGACCGACACGAATATCAGGGAACACGGCAAACGCGTTTTCATATTTTCCCGGGCTCAGGTTTGTTTGGTAAACCGCCCAAGTGGGTTGTTACTGCTGAACTGGCGGAAACTTCAAAATTGTATGCGCGTATTAATGCCGATATTGACCCGCTGTGGATAGAAGAAGCCGCGCCACACTTAGTGAAAAAACAATACCTTGAGCCTCATTTTGAGAAGAAGCAAGGCAGTGTTATTGCCGATGAGCAGGTCACGTTACTGGGACTTATTCTGGTACCCAGAAGACGTGTCCAGTTTGGTCCGGTTTCACCGGTTAAAGCCCGGGAGATATTCATTCGCGAAGGGCTGGTTAATTCACAGCTAACGCGCAAGCTGCCTTTTATTCAACACAACTTAAAGTTGATAGAAGATGTTCAGGTGCTGGAGGCGAAGTCACGGCGGCGCGATATTCTGGTGGATGAAGAGGTGCTGTTCGAGGCTTATGACCGCGCCATACCCGAAGGCATCTATAACGAAAAGTTGCTGGCAGGCTGGTGGCATAAGGCGGCCAAAAAAGAGCCTAAACTGCTGTTTTTTGAGCGTGACGACCTTATCGCCGGTGAGACCGAACACATTACCGAAAATGAGTACCCGGAGTTTTGGCGACAAGATAACTTGCGATTGCCGTTAAGTTACCATTTTGAGCCTAACGCTGAAGACGACGGTGTCAGTGTGAATATTCAGCTGGGTATTCTGAATCAGGTGAAGCCCGAAGGTTTCGACTGGCATATTCCTGCATTACGCGAGGAGCGTATTGCTCACTTAATTAAGTCGCTGCCAAAAACCTTACGCCGTAATTTTGTACCGGCGCCTAACTTCGCTGGCGCGATTATAGCCGATGTTGAGCCGCTGCAAGGGCGCTTAACCGACGCTATGGCGACTAAGTTGCGCCGTATGACCGGCGTGACGGTTCCGGAAGAAAACTGGGGTGAATCGTCGCTACCGGTTCATTTACGCATGAACTTTAAGATTTTTGACGGTAAGAAACTGGTAAGTCAGGGGCGCGACTTGCAAAGCCTTCAGCAGCAGTTGTCCGGTAAAGTGCAGCAACGGCTGGAGAAAACCGCGGGTGACGATATTAGTCGTGAGCGTGTCGATAGCTGGGACTTCGATGACTTGCCGGAAGTCATCACCGAACGTCAGCAAGGTTTTGAGCTTAAGGCGTATCCGGGCTTAATCAACAAAGGCAAGGGACAGGTTGCGCTGCAATTGTTCGATAACCCAGAGCAGGCGAAGAAGCATCATAAAGCCGGTGTACGCGAATTGTTACTGCAACAAATACCGTCACCTATTAAGCATTTACAGAAGTCACTCTCGAATAAAGCTAAGTTGGCCATGTACTTTAACCCATGGGGTAAAGTGGATGCGTTAATAGCGGACTGTATAGCAGCGGCGGTAGATGGCCTGGTTCAGGATCAGATTGAACAGGGCAATGAGCTCCGTGAACAAAAGGGCTTTGAGCAATTAAAAGATATTGTTCGTGCTAATTTGAATGATCGTGTTGAACAAATAGCACTGGAAGTTGAACAGTGCCTGCTATTGTCACAACAGGTTAGAAAGTCTCTTAAAGGTAAAATTCCACTGGATCAAATCCAGTCCCGGGGCGATATTCAGGACCAACTGGATAACTTAGTGTTCGCCGGATTTGTCTCTGCTTTTGGTGGGGAGCGTTTGAGTGACATTGTGCGTTATTTAAAAGCTATTCAACGTCGGCTAGAAAAACTGCCGGTTGACCCGAATAAAGACAGGTTAATGACACTGACTCTGACAAATCTGGAAGAGCAGTATAAAGCAGCGGTGAAAGCGTATGAAAATAAAGGCTCGGTGGTTCCGGATGACGTTGCTGAAATTCGCTGGATGATTGAGGAGCTGCGAGTATCATTCTTCGCGCAAACGCTGGGAACCAAGTATCCGGTGTCAGAAAAGCGGGTTAAACAAGCAATAGAGGCGGCTAAATAGCGCCTCTACGATAGGGTTACATTACTTACACAAAGTTATGCAGTGTAAAGCCCTAAGTTTTCTTTTGCGTAGGCTTCAAATTCTGTGAAGCCGCCAACGTGTTGTTCGTCGACAAAAATTTGAGGAACCGTTTGTACCGGTTTGCCTACCGTTTTTTCCAGGTCAGCTTTGCTGATGCCTTCAGCGTGAATGTCGACATAGCGATAATCAAAATCTTCCATATCGGCTTTTAATTTATCCGCAACTTCTACGGCACGAACACAAAAAGGACAACCCGGACGTCCAAAAATGACTGTAAACATGAAATACCTCTCTCACAAAAATTTATGGTGCCATTATCCAGATTTTATTGCTGGTTAACAATTGTTCTGCACGATGGGCACAATCGATTTAATGAATAATACTTAGTGGTCAATGTCCAGATCTGACTCCGGGACACAACAGCAGGGCAGAATGTCGCCTTTTCTGACATAAGCCAGAGGTTCTGTTGTATAACGGACTTTACCGGACTTTAGGGTGCTACGGCAGGCACCACAAAAACCACTGCGGCAGTGGTAGTGCATTTCTAACTGATGCTTTTCTAAGGCCTCGAGTAAGGTGCCTTCAGTCGCGTCAACGGCAAGTTCGGGCCCACCGTTGACAGTGACTTTAAAGGTGTTAGCCATAGCTTAGAGATCAAAGTCCCCAAGGTCGGAAGCATTAACTTCGCTGTCTATCTGACCAACAAGGTAAGAGGTGATTTCTGATTCCTGCGGCGCTACCTGAACGTTGTCTGAAACCAGGTACTTATTCATCCACGGTAATGGGTTGGAGCGCTGGTTCTCAAACGGTGCATCAAAGCCAATGGCCTGCATACGTAAGTTCGCAATATATTCGACGTACTGGCAGAGCATGCTCTCATTCAGGCCAATCATTGAGCCGTCTTTAAACAGGTAGTGCGCCCACTGTTTTTCCTGCTTCACTGCAGTCATGAAAATTTCATAGGCATCGTCACGCAGTTCTTCGGCAATCTCTTTCATTTCCGGGTCATCTTCGCCGTATTGCCACAAATTAAGAATGTGCTGTGTCGATGTCAGGTGAACGTTTTCGTCACGGGCAATCAATTTAATAATTTTTGCGTTGCCTTCCATTAACTCACGTTCTGCAAAAGCGAACGTGCAGGCGAAACTGACATAGAAACGAATAGCTTCCAGCGCGTTAACTGAGTTAATGCATAAGAATAGTTTCTTCTTAATTTCCCGCTGGGTCACGGTGTGGGTTTTGCCTTCAACAACGACATCGCCTTCACCGTGCGTCTGCAACAGCTGAGTATAGAAAATAAGATCATCGTAGTATTTGGAGATGTCATTCGCGCGAATTTTAATTTGCTCATTAATGACGATATCTTCAAAGACTTCGCTGGGGTCACTAAACAGGTTACGCAGAATATGTGTGTACGAGCGCGAATGTATGGTCTCAAAGAATGACCAGGTTTCAATCCAGGTTTCCAGTTCCGGAAGAGAAACAATAGGCAGTAACGCGATATTCGGCGAACGCCCCTGAATCGAATCTAACAGTGTTTGATACTTCAGGTTAGAAATAAACACATGCTTTTCACTGGCTGTTAGCTTGTTAAAGTCGATGCGGTCGCGGCTGACATCGATTTCTTCAGGTCGCCAGAAAAAGCTGATTTGTTTTTCAATCAGCTTTTCAAAAATGCTGTGTTTTTGCTGGTCGTAGCGAGCAACGTTAACGGAGTTGCCTAAAAACATAGGCTCCGTTAACGGGTTATTCTGCTCTTGATTAAAGGTTGAGTACGACATTCGCTAAAATCCTTCTTATTAAATTTTGTTATGTCTTGAGAAAAATGTAACAAGCGAGTGGGTGGGTTGGTCTAGTCTACTCTTAAACCCTTGTGTAAATTAGCACTCGACATTTGTTATCCCCAGTGACATAACCATACTTAGTAACATACTTAAAATGTAACACAACATATAGTGTTTTGATACGTCAAATTAGGCTAAAAAATTAATGATTTTTTAGAATGAAATGTTACATATTTCGATGGTTCAGCAGGATGGGATGGTGCATTGCCTGTTCGCGACACTCTAGTTGCCCTGGTATGTTACATTCCCGCCGGATGTGAATTTCAATCCTTCTAGCAACTAAACAATGATACTTTGTACTACATCGTTATCATGTACTGGGAGCTAGATAAATAATGGCGGGTCATATTCCTAAAATAAGGGAGTTTCCTGGACTTCCCAGCTTTCACTAGACAGTCTGTAGATTATCAAAATACGCCTTTTCAAAGTTAGCAGGCGAGACACCGCCTGTATGAGAATGACGCTTTTGGGGATTGTAAAACATCTCGATAAAATTAAATATCTCAGTCTTCGCTTCGTTCCTGTTCGGGTAAATCTTCTTTCGGATAACCCGCTTTTTAAACGTGGCAAAAAAGCTCTCAGCAACGGCGTTGTCGTGGCAGTTCCCACGTCGGCTCATCGATGGTATTAGGTTGTGCTCTTTCATGAAGGCCAGGTAATCAGAGCTACCGTATTGGCTCCCCTGATCGCTATGCACCAACACTTTCTCTTTCGGCCGTCGTTGATAAACGGCCATGAGCAGTGCTCTGATAACCAGGTGTTTATCCATATTTTTGTCCATTGACCAGCCGACAACGCGTCTGGAGAACAAGTCGATAACAGTCGCCACGTAAAGGAAGCCTTCGTAAGTTCGCACGTAGGTGATGTCACTTACCCACGATGTATTGGGTGCTTTAGGATTAAACTGCCGCTCTAAGACATTATCTGCAACCCGGCCCGGCTTACCGCCTTTTATATGACGACGCTTATAACCGATTTGAGCTCTGAGCTTATTGAGGCGCATGATCTTAGCAACACGATGAACACTGCATTTTTCACCGGCTTCACGTAAGTCTTTGTGGATCCAGGGGCTGCCGTAAGTGCCGCCACTGGCAATGAAGAACGCTTTAATGCGCTTTAACAGTCGTGCGTCTTCTATGGCGCGATCGCTCAAAGGCTTCTTTAACCAGGCATAGAAACCACTTCGGTTCAATTTCAACACCCGGCACATGGCCGAAACAGAGAACTGATTTTGGTGATCACGGATAAAGGCGTACTTTACTCGGACTCGCCTGCAAAGTACTTTGCGGCCTTTTTTAGTATATCCCGTTCCTCCTTAACGCGTTTTAGCTCAGCCTCAAGCTTCGCTATGCGCAGTTGTTCATCGGAGGATTGGTTAGTTTTACTGTCCTGACCGTACTTAGCTCGCCAGTCGTAAAGTGACTTGACGGAAATGCCCAGACGATCAGCGACGTCATAAACTGAATGGCCGCGCTCAGTGACCTGCTTGACGGCTTCAATCTTGAATTCTTCGGTATACCGTTTGCCTTTGCTCATAAACACCTCTAGTTTTAGTTACATTGTAACTGTTAAAAGTGTCTAGCAAAGTCTGGGAAGTCCATCCCGCCGATAATCGTTATTGGCGAGTAGACGCTTTTGGCGCAATTATCCGAAATCATAATGTTCCTTCCGAGCCATTTATTCAGATTGTAATTAGTCCATTTCTCGATACTGAATTAACTTCCAAAGAACCAAAGTCGTTAGCAGCTGTGAATGCTACTGACTATGGCCAACAACAGTCGATTGAAATTGGTGTTGGTCAACTACCTTTTATTTCTATAGGTTCTGTATGGAAAAACGGTTACATTCAAGTATACAAAGCTGGTACAGAAGCATACAACAGATTGAATTGGTCACTGGTATTACGTGATTCAACAGGGGCGCCAATTGAAGGAGCTATTGCTTATTTTAATTTCATTAAAGATGTTGAAGATCAAGCAAATACTTCAACCTCATATCAAGCGTTATCAAATACTAACGGAAAGATATCAGATCAAATAAATTTAAACTCTTGCACTCCGAATGTAAAGGGTATTTTACATACGGAATATAGCTTGGGGTATAAAAATGTTTGGGAATCAGATGTCGAAGTTGGTGCTTGGCAAATTGTAAT
>NZ_DF266790.1:619948-643131 GCF_000320945.2 Idiomarina sp. 28-8 | reverse complement strand
TCAGGCTTTTTATTTGCAGTGACGTTTACTGCTTACCTTTGGCGATAATTTCGCGAGCCATCTCATCAGCGACTGTTCCGGTAGCGCGGTCTTCGTCCTGTGCCCGGGCAAAAAGCTGATCTAAGGTATCGTATATACCGCGCACACGTTTTTCTGTTTCTTCCACAGTAAAGTTGGCGGCTTCTGAACAAATATGAATAACGCCACCGGCATTAATCACGTAGTCCGGAGCATATAAAATACCCATATCTTTAACGGCTTTATCATGCTTAGGGTTAGCTAACTGGTTATTCGCGCTGCCGGCAATAATTTTGACTTTAAGTTGCTTCAAAGTCTCGTCATTGATAGTGGCACCTAATGCGCATGGTGCGTACACGTCAGCGTCTACACCATAAATTTCATCAAGACCAACAGCTTTCGCGCCCAGTTCTTTAACGGCACGCTCAATGGCTTCTTCGTTAATATCGGTAACAATCAGTTCAGCACCGTCTTCTGCGCAATACTTGGCGAAATCGTAGCCAACAGCACCCAGACCCTGAATGGCAATTTTAACACCTTTAAGATCTTCGCTACCTAATTTGTGTTTTGCTGCCGCTTTAAGACCAAGGTAAGTACCCAGTGCTGTATGAGGTGAAGGGTCGCCGGCTTTATCTGCCGTGCCTGCAACGTAGCTGGTCTCTTTTGCGACCATACCGATGTCTTCAGTACGAATGTTGACGTCTTCAGCGGTAATGTAACGACCACTTAAAGACTCGATGAAGCGACCATAAGCGCGGAAGAGTTCTTCGCTTTTGATCTTTTTCGCGTCGCCGATGATAACCGCTTTACCGCCACCTAAAGGCAGACCTGCCATTGCACTTTTATAAGTCATACCACGAGACAAACGCAGTACATCGGTGACCGCTTCGGCAGAAGAAGCGTAATTCCATAAACGAGTACCACCAAGGCTTGGACCTAGAGTTGTATCGTGGATGGCAATAATGGCTTTTAAGCCTGATTCCTGATCATGACAAAACACCACTTGCTCGTGGTGATCAAATTCGGGATGCTCGTATAGAGACATGAGTTTCACTTCCTCATTGCTTCAAAAATTGCGCGAACATTACCATTTAGATAAGGCTCGCGCAACTTTAAGATGTGAATAAATTTAGGTATTTAAACGGGCGTTTATCAACTCTTGTTTACACAGAATCACTCAGGATTCGTCAATGTATAAGTAGATGATTCCCTGGTTAATTGTTTCGGCAATTAGCTCGCACCCGGCAACAGGTTTTGCCAATTTAGCTAATTCTTCAGTAGCCTCAGAACCTTGCAGTTGCGCCAGCCATTCCGCGGTAGGTAAAGCCTCTTGTATAACGTGAAAGGCTTCGCCATTACTGTAAAACTGCGTGTCGCTGAGTTTTAAGAAACGTGCGCCCGAGGTCTTTTCTATAAATGCATTTTGCTGCGCGAGCAGAGTCGGAATTTGCTCAGCGGTGGTCGGCAGCTCTGGCTCGGGAAGAGGGCGTTTAGACTGGGAGATGATTTTTGCTAATAATACGTCGGTTTCATCGCTTTCTAAAGCGTCTTTTAAAAACTGCTTTAATGCACTTAGCTGCGTTTTTTCAATAACCCATGAAACGTCTTCGCTGCTTAGAGCCGGGTCTTGATAGCGCTCCTGCAATGACTCCTGTTGCATCGCAATATCACCTAACTGCAGCAGTAGCTCGGCTTTCGATGGAGCACGAAAACCAACAGAGTAGTTTAAAGACGGTTCCAGCGAGATACCGTCATGAGGACAGCCAGCTGGAATATACAAAACGTCACCGGCAGTCAGGTGTTCATCAATAACAGCGTTGAATTCACCTTTTATCTGGCATAGGTCTTCCGCGGGCTGATACTCCTGCATGGCTTGTCGTTCACCCACCCGCCAATGTCGGGAGCCTGCGCCCTGAATAATAAAAACATCGTACTGATCCAGGTGAGGACCGACACCGCCGTTTTCGCAGGAAAAACTGACCATTACGTCATCAATGCGCCAGTCGGGCAAAAAGCGGAAAGGGGTTATCAATTCACCTACGTCTGGTAGCCATTCGTTTACTGACTGCACCAGCAAAGTCCAGTCAGTTTCTCCGAACTTTTCGTAGTCCTCAAATGGGCCATGAGTCACTAGCCAACCCGATTCCGTGTCTGCCTTTGACTCAATAACTCGCGAGTCAGCGCCTTCTTCCATCGCCAGTCCAGCCAGAATTTCAGGGCTGACAGGGTCGGTAAAATCGGCAAAGCCCTGTCGAATAAGATAAGGCTTTTTCTGCCAGTAGTTCGTTAAAAAATCGTCTTTATCAAACACTAATTTCATAGGAGATCATCAACAAACTGAGTGGCGCGGCCAATATAATTTGCCGGAGTCAGTGCTTTCATTTCGTCTTTAGCGGCATCGGGCACGTCTAAAGAGTCAATAAATTTCGCCAGATCATCGCTGGTAATGCGCTTACCACGAGTTAGGGTCTTTAGCTTCTCGTATGGCTTTTCAACACCGTAGCGGCGCATAACGGTTTGTACTGGTTCAGCCATCAGCTCCCAGTTTTCATCCAGCTCAGCCGCTAAACGGGCTTCGTTAACTTCCAGTTTACTCAAACCTTTTAAGGTAGCCTGGAATGCGATAACAGTATGGGCAACACCCACGCCTAAATTACGTAAAACGGTTGAGTCAGTCAGGTCGCGCTGCCAGCGGGAAATAGGGAGTTTCTGAGCTAAATGCTGCATAACAGCGTTTGCAATACCCAGGTTACCTTCGGAGTTTTCAAAGTCGATAGGGTTTACTTTATGAGGCATGGTTGATGAGCCAACTTCGCCTTCAACAGTACGCTGTTTAAAGTGGTTCAATGCAATATAGCCCCATACGTCACGATCAAAATCAATGAGTACGGTATTAAAACGAGCTAATGCATCAAAATATTCAGCAACATAGTCATGCGGCTCAATTTGCGTTGTGTAAGCGTTCCAGCTCAAGCCTAATGAAGTAACAAATTGCTCTGAAATGTGGTGCCAGTCCACATTAGGGTAGGCGGCCAGGTGTGCGTTGTAGTTACCGACAGCACCGTTAATTTTACCCATAACGTCTACAGCTTTAAGCTGTGCCAGCTGACGCTGTAAACGCACGGCAACGTTTGCAAATTCTTTGCCCATTGTGGTTGGCGTTGCCGGTTGCCCGTGTGTACGAGCCATCATAGGAACGGCTTTGTGTTCTTTCGCCAGTTCTTTAACCCGGTCGACCAACTCCTGCATCATAGGCAGTAATACTTCATCGCGAGCCGTGTTCAGCATTAAACCATGAGAAAGGTTATTAATGTCTTCGGACGTACAGGCAAAGTGGATGAACTCGGAAACTTTATTCAGCTCTTCGTTATCTGCCACTTTCTCTTTCAGAAAGTACTCAACCGCTTTCACGTCGTGGTTGGTGGTACGTTCAATAGTTTTTATGCGCTCAGCATCGTCTACCGAGAAATTCTCAACAATGGAGTTCAGTATCTGTGTTGCTTCTTTACTCAGCGCAGGTACTTCTTTAATACCGTCAACGTCGGCTAATAATTGCAACCAACGAACCTCAACAGTCACTCGAAATTTAATCAGTCCGTACTCACTGAAAATAGGGCGTAACATTTCTGCTTTTGAGGCGTATCGTCCGTCAACAGGTGACACCGCCGTCAAGGAGGAAAAGGGCAACATAAACTGGCTCTCCGAGGGTTAATTAAATCGTTAATTGTTACTTGTTACTGGTTATGCGACATGCAGCAGTTGCTGCGCTGTATCTAACATTTTCTTTCTAGAAAACACGAAATGACGACGCTTGCCGCCTACTTGCTGCCAAAGCACGGCACTGCGAATGCCAGCCAGCAGCAGGGTTCTAATATGGTGTTGGTTTGAGTCCCGTTTTAAAAACTCCGGGTTACCATTAATGCGAATAGGTTGTCCTAAAGGACTTATCAGTTCGCGATAAATTCCTGCCAGACTTTGCTGGATGCGGTAGTTTTCAAACTCAAACTCTTCTTTCTGGCGTTTTACCTGGGTAATACGCTCGCCCAGTAAATTGAGTGTTTCTGGTTGTTTTAATAGCCTTCTGGACAAGTGAATGAGGCCTATCAGATAGCGGGTAACCTCAATGTCCTTATTTTTATTGCTGCCGGCTTGGCGAATAAACGCCTGAATGCCGGGTTTAAGGTTGTCCAGTCCGCCGTAAATATCTTCGATATTATCCGGGTTTTGCTGCAGAAGGCTGTGCACTAATGTATTGCTAATAGATTCTGGGTAAAGCTCTCCGCTGCGAGCCAGCTTTTGCACAGCCATAGCACTTAACGACATGCCAGCTAAGGCAATAACCCGTTGCTGCCATTCGTTCATAGCTTAACCTCAAAGTCGGTAATGCGCTGCTCTATTATGCCACCGCCTAAACAAACATCATCGCTGTAGAATACCGCAGACTGTCCCGGAGTAACCGCTGCAACCGGTTCTTTAAATTGAACCTGAAAGTCACCATTACTAAGCGGCGTAACCCGGCATGGAATATCCTGCTGGCGGTAGCGCGTTTTCACCGTGCAATCGAAAGCCTCCGAGGGGGCGCTTCGACTAACCCAATGCAGTTGTCCGGCAATAAGACCCTGAGAGTATAGACGCGGATGGTCTTTCCCCTGCGCCACAATTAAGACATTACGTTCGACATCTTTGTCGACAACATACCAGGGTTCGCCGGAAGTATCTGCCATGCCACCTATATGCAGACCTTTGCGCTGACCCAGCGTGTGGTACATCAGGCCTTCGTGTTCGCCTAAGGCTTCCCCCTCAACGGACTCAATAGGGCCCGGTTTGGCAGGAAGATACTGCTGCAAGAAGTCTTTAAATTTGCGCTCGCCAATAAAGCAAATGCCGGTTGAGTCTTTTTTATCGGCCGTTACCAGGCCTTGCTCTTCAGCAATTCGACGAACTTCCGGTTTCTCCAGTTCTCCGACCGGGAACAGAGTCTGTGCAATGTGTTCATGGCTCAAGGTATACAGAAAGTAGCTTTGATCTTTATTACTGTCTAAGCCACGCAGCATTTCCCATTTGCCATCACGTTGCTCGCGACGGACATAGTGTCCGGTCGCAATATAATCGGCATCTAATGCTTCAGCGGCAAACTCGAGAAAGGCCTTAAATTTAATTTCTTTGTTGCACATAATATCGGGGTTAGGCGTGCGACCCGCCTTGTATTCTTCCAGAAAATATTCGAATACATTGTCCCAATATTCTGCAGCGAAATTGATTGTGTGCAGCTCAATACCCAGTGTTTCACAGACTTTTTCAGCGTCAGCTAAGTCGTCGGAAGCAGCGCAGTATTCATCAGTATCGTCTTCTTCCCAGTTCTTCATAAACAGGCCTTCTACCTGGTAGCCCTGTTGCATAAGAAGGTAAGCTGAAACGGAGGAGTCGACGCCCCCGGACATTCCGACAATGACTTTTTTACTGGCATTTGACATAGGTTAACCCTAACTGACTATAGCTCCTGAATTGGCTGCGCATTCTATCATTTTAGCGCGCACGAGGGTAGCTCAGGAAGTTACCAAACTGGTGGCTCTGAACGCCATTCGCCGGGCTGCATTGTTTTTAACTGAAAAGGACCCACAGCGGCCCGTATCAGGCGAAGGGTAGGTAACCCAACATGCGCTGTCATACGGCGAACCTGGCGGTTTTTGCCTTCGCGAATTTTAAGGCAAAGCCAGCTGTCAGGAACGCTTTTTCGCTCGCGAACGGGAGGGTTTCGTGGCCATAAGTTCATTGGTTCAGGCATAACGAAGGCTTCAGCAGGGCGGGTCATTCCGTCGTTTAACTCGACACCCTTTCTTAATTGTTCTAACTGCTCTTCGCTTGGGTCACCTTCTACCTGCACCCAATAGGTCTTCCACACTTTGTACTTAGGATTAGCAAGGCGAGCCTGGTAAACTCCGTCGTTGGTTAGCAACAACAACCCTTCGCTGTCTTTATCAAGACGTCCAGCGGGGTAAACGTCGTTATGGGGAATGAACGGCTTTAAAGTCTGGTCGCCTTCTTCTCCGGTAAACTGAGATAAAACGCCGTAAGGCTTGTTCAGTAAAACCAACTTGGGGTTTGCCGGTCGTTTTGTCTGCGATTTCATGACTGCCTCAGATTGTTCTGTCGATTTAAATTGGATCGTACCAGAGGATACTCTAGTATATCGGGCGCTAGTTTATCTTACTGATCAAAAAAGTGTGGGAATTTCTGTGGATGATAACAAAGTAATAATTGGTGGTTCATTAGTTGAATCGCTTAAAGGAAACTATCAGCTGTCGTTGCGGCAAATTTTTGAGCAGGCATTTAACATTACCAAATCAAATTTGACCCCGCTAATTGGTGGTTTTTTGGTTTTACTGGCTACTGCATTTCTGATGGTACAGGCTCTGATGAATGTCTTCTCAGTTGAAGAGATTATGGGGTCAATAAAAATTCAATATATCTCCAATATCCTTGGCTCCGTTTTAATAGCTCCATTGTTGGGCGGACTGATATTAATGGGTATAAAGCATAGTGTCGGCATTAAAACCAAAGTGGGAGATGTCTTTAATGGTTTTAATGTAATGATGCCCTTAATTGCTGTAGCGCTTGTAAGTACAACTTTAAAACTAGTAGCGGGTCAATTACTTGGTTTGATTCACCCGAATTTTATGATAATTGCTCAGCTTTATGTTACCGCTATTTTAGTCTTAGCAATGCCGCTGGTGATCGAGCGAGGAGTTGGCCCGTTAAACGCTTTATACTATTCAATAAAAATTATCCATTTCAAGCTGCCTAAATTTATTTTGTTATTTTTGGTTATGTTCGGTTTACTGCTGTTGGCTTTTATTCCTCTTGGATTAGGTCTTATTTGGGTGTTACCGATGATTTGTAACCTTATTGGAGTGGTCTATAGAGAAGTCATTGGCGTAACAGTTATTGAGAAACCCAAAAAAGACAGTTCGTCTGAAAATATTTCAGCCTGAGGAATACATGCGATTATTAACCATACTACTATTTATTGTACTGAGCGTAGCGGCATTACTGTTACCGTGGCTTATTAAAGAAACTGAAATAGAAACTCCGGAGCAATCGGTTACAGCTCATTTACCGGCCATTCCTGACGTGCCTGTGCATAGAGATTTACCTGACTTTATGTCGATGACCGATGTTACGGAAAAGAAAGAAGAGTTTTTTCGCTTTTTACTGCCTATGGTAGAAGCTGAAAATATACGTATATTGCATGACAGGGCTTACCTTAAAGCAACTTACGAGCGTTTTAAAAACAATGAGTTAACTGAGGCTGATAAAAAACAGCTAGCGGACTGGATTGAGTATTACCGTCTGGAAGACGACATTGCAATTGATGAAAATTTATTTGGCTTGCTAAAACGCCGCATCGATATTATTCCGGAAATGATGGTACTTGTTCAGGCTGCAAATGAATCGGGCTGGGGAACGTCCAGGTTTTCACGTAAAGGCCTGAACTTATTTGGTCAATGGTGTTATTCCAAAGGCTGCGGCTTAATTCCAACTGGCAGAGATGAAGATGGACGCCATGAAGTTGCGCAATTTGATTCGGTCAACGCTTCAGTAAAAAGTTACATGCGTAATATTAACACTCATGGTGCTTATCTGGATTTACGTTTGCTGCGAGAACAAAAACGCTTAGATAACGAAGACATACTGGCGAGAGATTTAATTACGGGTTTATCAAGTTACTCTGAGCGAGGAGAAGACTATATTGATGAATTGCGTGCGATGATTCGTATCAATCGACCCATTGTGAGAAAAGTCAGCGAAGAATTGAAAACGCCGGAAGTTCCGCAACCAGAGTAGGGGTTAAGCAGGAATAACATAAGAGAGGCTCAATTCAGAGCCTCTTTTAATATCTGGTTTAGGCTAAGTGTTTTATTGGAATATTGCTGGCAAAAACGGGACTCTCTTCAGTTTCAAAATTTGAAGTAAAGCTTTCTGTGTCAAAGGCTTTATCGCCATTTTCATCAGCAACGCCGTCTGCGGTAACGGCCTTAAAATCAAACAGGTTACTGTCGGCTAAATGTGAGGGTACAACGTTTTGCATTGCCGTAAATAAGCTTTCAATTCTGCCCGGAAACTGTTTGTCCCACCCATTAAGCATTTGTTTTATCTGTTTTCTTTGCAAGTTTTCCTGCGAGCCGCATAAGTTACAGGGAATGATAGGAAACTCCATGGCTTCGGAGTATTGCTCTATATCTTTTTCGCGGGCATAAGCCAAAGGACGAATAACAACATGCTCGCCGTTGTCGCTGGCTAATTTGGGTGGCATAGATTTTAACTTGCCACCGTGAAACATATTCAGAAAAAGGGTTTCAATCATGTCATCGCGATGATGGCCCAGAGCGATTTTAGTCGCTTTTAGCTCTTTCGCTGTGCGATACAAAATGCCTCGTCTAAGACGGGAGCATAAAGAACAAGTGGTTTTTCCTTCGGGGATTTTATCTTTAACGATGCTGTAGGTGTCTTCTTCAACAATGTTGTAGTCAACACCAAGCTTTTCCAGATAGCCGGGAAGTACATGCTCAGGAAACCCGGGCTGTTTTTGATCCAGGTTGACCGCAACCAGAGAAAAGCGAACAGGAGCAACTTTTTGCAGATAGAGAAGAGTGTCCAGCAAAGTGTAACTGTCTTTACCGCCTGACAGACACACCATAATATGATCGCCGTCTTCAATCATTCCGAAATCTTGTATGGCTTTTCCCGCATCGCGGCGAATACGTTTCTGTAGCTTATTGAAACTGTATTTATTTTCACTGGCCATAGTGGCTCCTGCAACCTATGTCATCTGTAAGTTCTAAGGAGCCGGATTATACCTGAGGCATTAAACTCAAGCGAGGGGACTGACAAAGTCTTCTGGTTTAATTGCCAGCACGTCACAATTTAACTGGTCCAGTACGTGTTCAGCTGTGTTACCTAGTAACGCAGCGCTTAACCCTGTGCGGCCAATAGTCCCTAACACCACCAGTTCAGCATCTAATTGTTTTGCCGCCTCGGGAATAACCTGTTCCGGCAAACCTTGCGACAGATGCTGGTAATGGCTGGAAATGCCGTAATCGCGTCCCAGCGCAGCCATACGGTTCACGTGGTGTTGCTCGAGGGCATCGCTGTATTCGCTGACATCAAATTCAGGAATTTCCACCGCTACATTAACCGGAGCACTGGGGTAAGCGTTGACCAGGTGCACACTTGCGTTCAGTACTTTGCTCATGGACTGCGCGTGTTCAATAATGCGTCTATTTAACTGCTGGTGATGTTCTTCTTCAGAACCGGTATGAACGGCAGCAATGATCTGCCCATGACTTGGCCACTCATGTTCTTTAACCAGCAAAACCGGGCAGGGGGCTTTTCGCAGCAGGTGCCAATCGGTTGGTGTAAAAATTAAGTTCTGGAAACTGGCACTGACCTGAGTGCCTTTTATAATAAGGTCGTGTTTGTGCTTTATCGCTTCTTTGATAATGGCTTCAAAAGGTCGGTTATGCCAGACCACATCAATATCAATGCGAACCGCATCTGTATCAAATTCACTCAATACGTCGGTTAACCAGGCTCTTCTGTCCGCTATAAGGTTTGAACGCATAACGTCGCGTTCCTCGCTGGAAAGCATGGTTGTCATTTCGTAAGAAAAGTCATAAATAGACAAAAACAGCGTTAATCTGGCATCGCTCAACCGAGCCATATGTAAAGCACGTTTCAATGCTTTGTGCTGCTCATCGGCAGCGTCTATAACAACTAGAACATGACGGAATGCGTCCATACTGACCTCGTAATTAATCTATATTCACTCTTAAGATTAGACGAAAGCAGAACGCTTTGCAGGCTTTATTAGAAAAAAGGTTTGATTAGGGTCAACATGCTCCATAAAGCATAAATTATGAGCAAAACACCCATGGCTGTACGTACCCCCTGGGCACGTAAAAAGCGATGCAGAAACTGGCTGAAATGCCCTGCAGCTACCATGGCGGGCAAAGTCCCCAAACCAAACGCCGCCATGGTTAAGGCACCACCGCTGGCTGAACCACTTAAAGCCGCCCAGCTGAGAGCACTATAAACCATTCCGCAAGGCAACCAACCCCATAAAGCCCCGGCAAAGAAGGTGGCAAAAATACCCGGCTTGTTTCTGAGTTTTGCGGCCAGAGGCTGTATTTTCTGCCAAATTGGGCGGGCTGACTTTTCCAGGTACACGAGTCCTGAAAACCATCCGGTAAAATACAGTCCAAGCAAGAGGAGAAAAGCCACCGCTAACCAGCGAAGAATGATTGTTGTATAACCGCCTTCCGGAGCAAACAAGCCGATAGCTCCGCCGACCAAAGCTCCAATAAGCATGTAGGAGCACACCCGGCCTAAGTTATACAGCCAGACATGGTAAGGGCGGGTATTGATGCCCATGGCGCTGGCAATACCGCCGCACATCATTAAGCAATGCCCGGCGCCGGCAAGCCCCATCAGTAAGGCTGTAACAAGATCAGCGCCTGGGTTTATCGGATTCATCATCAGCTTTATTGGTGTTATCTTCGTCGTCCATCAGAATATTGAGTCCCTGACGTTCGATGTCCTCAAACTGGTCGGAGCGTACCGCCCAGAAAAATACCGCAACAGCAATAATAACGAAAATTATAGCGATGGGGATTAATGCGTAAATTACACTCATTTTCGATACAACCTTAGAGAATTTCCTATTACCAGAAGAGAACTAAGCGACATACCAAGTGCTGCTGCCCAGGGAGCAATCATTCCGATAGCAGCTACAGGTAATACAGAAACATTATACACCAATGCCCAAATGAAATTCTGTTGCATGATCTTGCGTGTTTTAAGTGCACTTTCTATAACAACTTTAATTTGATTCAGAGATTCAGACATTAACACAACGTCCGCTGCGGTTTGTGCTAAGTCGGATGCCTGAGAAAACGTCATTGAAAGGTCAGCTTTTGCCAGAACCGGGCTGTCGTTGATGCCGTCACCGACCATCCAGACCGTATGCCCGGCTTCCTGTTGAGCTGTAACAAAAGCAAGCTTCTCTTCAGGTTTTAAGGCACTGTGATATTCCGGTATATCCAGTTCATGAGCCAGTGACTGAACCCTTGATTCGCTGTCACCGCTTAGGATAATAGGTTGGTAACCGTTACTTTTTAACCAATTAATGGTTTCGGCAGCATCTTCTCTTATTTGGTCTTCAACTCTGAACTCGGCCAAAACGCTTTCTTTACTGGCAATGACCACCTGGTGCTTGTTAAGAGCTTTAAACTCCGGATGCCACTGCCGAATATAACTTTCACTACCCGCACGGTAAAACTTCCCGTCAAATTCGCCTTGTAGGCCAAAACCCATCTCGTTAGTAACGTTCTGAAATGAAGCTGGAGCGTCAGACAGTTGGCTTAACGGAACCGAAAGAGGGTGTTCCGAAAAAAGCTCCAGCCCGCTAACCAATTTATCAACGGTGTTGGAGTCTATGTAATCTTTTCGCTCAACCAGCCGGAACTTGCCCTCAGTTAAGGTGCCGGTTTTATCCAGGCAGACTGTATTCAGGTGTTTAACAGACTCAAGGACATCGGAGCCTTTTAATAAAATGCCATCTCGGTTTAGTCGGTGAATAATGCCGGTTAATGCGGTTGGTGCCGCAAGAGACAAAGCGCAAGGGCAGGTCGCAACCAATACCGCTAAAGTAACCCACAGGGCGTGATCAGGCTGGATCCACCACCAACTGAAATAAGTAATAACCGCAACGGTTAAAATTGCTGCGATAAAATAGCCCGCAATTTTATCGATAACTTGCTGGGCTTTGGGTTTTACCGCTAAAGCAGAGTCCTGCATGGCAATAATGCCGGCTAAAACCGTTTGCTGAGCGGTGGCTGTGACTTTTATTCGTATTGGAGAGTGCTGGTTAATACTGCCGGCAATAACCGCATCTCCAAGTTTTTTTGATCTGGGCAGGCTTTCTCCGGTCAATAAACTTTCGTCAACCTGAGCTTGCTTATTCAATAATTCGCCGTCTGCAGGAATGGTTTCACCGGCTTTTACGCGAATAATGTCACCACTTTCCAGCAATTTAATGGCAACGGATTCATAGCCCTCGGGAGTTTCACGGTTAGCCAGCTTAGGTAGTAAGGTCAGACGGTTAGTGGCAAATTTTAATGCGCGTTCTTTTGCCAGAAGCTCCAGGAAACGACCCGTTAACAAAAAGAAGGTAAACATGGAGATGGATTCGAAGTAAACTTCACCCGTATTGGTTATTGTCGCGTACACACTGGCGCTGTAGGCGCCTAACAGAGCGATACTGACGGGAATATCCATGTTCAAACGCGATGCCTGTAACGCTCTTAGGGCACCTGCGTAAAAAGGTTGTGCGCTATAGAGAATAACCGGGGTCGCAAAAACCAGACTAACGCTCCAGAGAAAGCGTTGTAAATCGGGTGATAAATCGCTGACGACACCGAAATACAGGCCAAAGGCAATCATCATAACCTGCATAGTGGCAATGCCTGCTACGCCTAACCTACGGATATAACTTTTTCGCTGCCGTGCATATTGTTGCTCGGCTTCATTGGGTTGGAATGGCAGAGCCTTGTATCCAATATTGGCTAAGACTCTTAAAATATCGCTTAATTTTAACTTAGCGGGAGACCAGCTAACCTGCACCCGGCGGCTGGTAACATTAACCACAGCTTTTTGTATACCTTCAAGGCGCAACAGTTCACGTTCAATTAGCCACCCACAGGCGCCACAGGTAATGTTCTCTACGGTCAGGGCTGCTAATTCGGTGTCAGCTCCTTCGTGTCTTACAAACTCTTTTTGTAAGTCAAGATTGTCGTAGAGATCTAAATCATTTAATTCTTCGGGAAGAACAGGGGAGTCCTGTAATTGAGATGTGTCTCGGTGTTCGTAATAAGCGTGCAAGTTGTGCTGAATAATGGTTTGTGCCACAGCCTGACACCCAGCACAACAGACCGGTTTTTCAGAACCTTTGTACTCAACAACAAGGTTAACCCCTTTAGGAACTGGCTGCAGGCAATGAAAGCATTCCATTCAATTAAACTCCGTATAATAACGGACGAAGTTTAGTTAATTCAGCTTTGGGTAACTTATACTTTTCGCTTACTTTCCAAACCTCATTAAAAGGCTCTACGGTTATAGTCCAGCTACCATCAATATCTTCAGGAATGTCCGCTCGATAGGTGCCATCTGAAGCAACAGTTAACATACGGGTAAAATCTTTTTCGTCTTGCGTCGCGTGAATAAAAAACACTCGTAGAGCAGACAGTTCTTCCGGCTGGCCAGATGCATATTTAAGAGTAAACAAGCCATTATCAGCGGTAAACTCAAAAGAGATATTTCGGCGTTGTGCTTCCTCCACATGCTCGATAATTGCATTGATGGTTTTGCCGCGTTTGTAGTAGTCATCAACCACCATGGAAACACCGCCCTGAGATACGGACAGGTAAATAATAACGCCACAAACGATCATAACAGTAACGGGGAGGGAAATAAGAAACCATGGCCAGAACTGCTTATACCAGGGTTGAATCATAATGAGACCTCATACAAAAAGCCCCGCCGTAGCGGGGCTGTGTTTACTACATTTTATTCTTCGTTAGACAAGCTGTAGACATAAGCTGAAATAACGTGAATTTTATCTTCACCCAAAATGTTTTTCCACTTGGGCATAACACCGTTACGACCATGCTTCAGAGTTTCTTCAATTTTATTAATTGAACCACCGTAAAGCCAGACGTCATCAGTTAAGTTTGGTGCGCCAAGCTGTTGGTTACCTTTACCATCAGCACCATGGCACGCACTACAAACTGTAAAGTTTTCCTTTCCTGCTTCGACTAAATCGGCATCGCGTTCACGCCCACTCAGGCTGGCAACATAATTGGCAAGCTCAGTAATTTCTTTATCGCTGAATTGCTCTCCAAATGCAGCCATATTACCCTGGCGACCTTCACGCAAAGTGGTTTTTATATCGCTTGGTTCACCACCATATAGCCAGTCGTCGTCTGTCAGGTTAGGGAAGCCTTGACCACCCATCGCGTTCGAGCCATGACACTGCGCACAGTTTTGCAGGAACAAACGTTGACCAACGTCTAAAGCATCTTCATTTTTTGCCAACTCTTCAATTGGCTGCTCTGCAAATGCTTCAAAGATAGGGCCATACTTTTCTTCCGCCGCACGAACGGCACGGTCATACTCAACAATCATCCCTTTTTCATGGGCTTCTTCCATTGCCTGGCGAGACTCTTCTAAGGATTGAACATCCTGATTTGAGCTTTTCCAGTCAAGCAACCCGTTAAAGTTCCCAAGCCCGGGGTATAGAGCCAGGTATATAAAGCCCCATACAAAGCAGGCCCAGAACAAATAGGTCCACCATTTAGGAAGAGGGTTGTTTAATTCTACAATCCCATCGAATTCGTGGTCCATTTCCTGACCTTCTTCGATGTGAGTGTAATTTTTCATGTTCCAGCGCAGTAGCCAAATTAATACCACTAAGGTGGCCAGCGTTAAAACAATTATCCATGCACTCCAGAAGCTACTCATCTTTCTTCGACTCCGGTTTGTCGCTGTTATCTATTGATGACTCGTCCTCAAATATAGAATTAGCCGCATCATCAAATTGTTTTTTTGTACGGCGACTGAACGCCCAGGCCACAATGGCAATAAAAATTGCCAGTATGATCAGGCTGAACACGCCGCGCCAAGTTCCGTAATCCATTACTTATCAGCCTGCTGTAGCGTTGTGCCAAGAGATTGTAAGTAAGCGATAAGCGCCTTCATTTCAGTTTTACCCTGAACGGCCTCTTTTGCACCGGCGATGTCCTCATCTTTGTAAGGAACGCCCAATGTTCGCATAACTTCCATCTTCTTAGCGGTGTATTCACCCGTTAGCTTGTTTTCTGCAAGCCAAGGGAACGCTGGCATATTAGATTCAGGAACCACATTCCGAGGGTTCATCAAGTGAACGTGATGCCATTCATCGCTGTAACGGTCACCCACACGAGCCAGATCAGGACCCGTACGCTTAGAACCCCAAAGATGAGGGAACTCCCAAACGTGCTCACCAGCTAATGAATAGTGTCCGTAACGTTCCGTTTCTGCACGGAATGGACGAATCATCTGGCTGTGGCAGTTGTTACAACCTTCGCGCATATAAATATCGCGACCTTCAAGCTCTAACGCGGTGTATGGCTGCAAACCTTTTATGGGTTCATTGGTCTGGTTTTGAAACAGTAGGGGAGTAATTTCTACTAACCCACCGATAGAAACCGCAATGATCATTAAAATTGACAACCAACCTAAGTTTTTTTCAACAAATTCGTGTTTAAAACGACTCATTATTCTCTCCCTCAGGCAGTTTGTACGACGTTGCCTGCAGCTGTCTCACGACGGCCGGCACGAATTGTCTGATAACAGTTATAAGCCATCAGCAACATACCAATTACAATGAAAACGCCACCGATAAAACGGCCTGTCCAGAATGGATATGATGCCTGAACACTCTCTACGAAACTGTAAGTTAAGGTTCCGTCAGAGTTTGTCGCACGCCACATAAGACCTTGCATCACACCTGAAATCCACATTGAAACGATGTAGAAAACAACGCCGATAGTGTGCAGCCAGAAATGAACGTTCACCAGCTTAATGCTGTGAATTTCTTTCTGGTTAAACAGGCGCGGTACCAGATAGTACATGGAACCGATAGTGATCATAGCAACCCAGCCTAAAGCACCTGAGTGTACGTGACCCACAGTCCAGTCTGTATAGTGAGAAAGTGCGTTCACTGATTTGATTGCCATCATCGGGCCTTCGAAAGTCGACATGCCGTAGAATGACAGAGAAACAATTAAGAAACGCAAAATTGGGTCGGTTCGCAGCTTATGCCATGCACCAGATAACGTCATGATACCGTTAATCATGCCGCCCCATGAAGGTACGAACAGGATAACAGACATGACCATACCGACCGACTGAGTCCAGTCTGGTAACGCGGTATAGTGTAAATGGTGAGGTCCGGCCCAGATGTATAAGGAAATAAGTGCCCAGAAGTGAACAACCGACAAGCGGTAAGAGTAAACAGGGCGCTCAGCTTGCTTCGGTACAAAGTAATACATCATACCCAGGAAACCCGCTGTCAGAAGGAAGCCTACAGCGTTGTGTCCGTACCACCATTGAACCATGGCATCGACAGCACCTGAATAGATTGAATAGGACTTGGTGAACGACACCGGTATAGCGAAGCTATTCACAATATGCAGCATGGCGATAACGATAATGAAACCACCGTAGAACCAGTTAGCCACATAAATGTGTGATGTTTTACGAATAGCCAGTGTGCCGAAGAAGACAATTAAGTAAGCCACCCAGACGACAGTAATTAAAATGTCGATAGGCCACTCAAGTTCAGCGTATTCTTTGGTACTGGTAAGACCCATAGGCAGAGTAATAACGGCTGCCACTATAACGGCCTGCCACCCCCAGAAAGTGAAAGCGGCTAACTTGTCTGAGAACAAGCTCACTCTACACGTTTTCTGAACAACATAGTAAGAAGTGGCAAAAAGAGCGCTGGTACCAAACGCGAAAATAACAGCGTTTGTATGTAGCGGGCGAAGACGGGAGTAGGTTAGCCAGGGAGTATTGAAGTTAAGCTCTGGCCAGACAAGCTGGGCAGCTATCAATACGCCTACAGACATACCGACGATACCCCAAATAATCGTCATGACAGTAAACTGCCGGACGACTTTCATATTATATTCGATCGGTTGTTGTGGAATTGTTTGACTCATCTTTTAAATCCGCAGTGATGTAAGATCAGGAAAAAGGTGACTTTTACCAGACAGACACAATCCATGTAAAAGTGCATTTATTTTACGTCTTGTGAGTTGAAAGGTACAGGGGAGATTACCAGTATCCCCTGTATTTTTAAGGTTATTTTGTCTTAAACCGACTGACAAGTTGACTCAAATCAATACTGTTTTTACTCAGATCGCGACTGACTTCAGCAACGCGTGTATTAGCGTCCTGATTGGCCTGAGAAAGGTCGGAAATGCCAGTGATATTCTCATTCAGATCTTTGGTTACCCGACTCTGCTCGTCGGTCGCCGAGGCAATTTGTATATTCATACTCGATATATTCGCAACGGCTTCCTGAATTTGACTTATCGCTTGCTCAGCTTTCAGGGCCTCCTCGTTTGTAGAGGACGAACGGCGTTCAACATCGCTGATGATCTGGCTCACGTCTTTAATTGCACTCTGGATACTTTCCACAATTGAAGAAATTTCATCCGTTGAATGCTGAGTTCGGGTAGCCAGTGTTCTGACCTCATCGGCGACGACCGCGAATCCACGTCCGGCATCGCCAGCGCGAGCAGCCTCAATGGCGGCATTTAACGCCAGTAAGTTGGTTTGTTCTGCTATTGCAACAATAACGCCGAGTATGTTTCCAATTTTGTCCGAGCCGTCTTGCAACAAGCGCGCTTTTTCGCCGGCTTTACCCAGCTCAGAGGTCAGTGCTTCAATATTATTAACGGATTCTCGTACGATAATAGCTGAGCGCCCAGCTTCTTCGTCTGCCGTATTAGCCGAGTCGGCCGCCTGACGGGCGTGATCAGCAACCTCTGAAGCTGAGGAAGACAATTCAGTAATGGCTGTCGCTACAGAACTTGTTTGCGAACTAAGCTCATCACTTTGACGGCTGCTGGTACCTGACAACTCAGTCAACTGACTTGCAGCTTCGCTCTCATTTCTTGCACTTTCCTGCACACTTTGAACAAGTTGCTGAATTTTGTGGACAAAGGTGTTGAATGATTTTGCAAGTCGGGCAAGCTCATCAGAACCCGATTCATTCAGTCGTCTAGTCAGGTCACCTTCGCCTTCGGCGATATCAAACATAGCACTATTAATGGTTTTTAAAGGGCTGGTGATACTGCGTATGATGACAACAAATAACAAAAGCAGAGGGACGGATAAAACAACGGCTAAACCAGCTAACTTAAAGAACTCCTGCCATAGAATAGCGGTAATATTGTCGCTGTACTGTCCTGTGCCGAGGATAATATTCCATGGTTCAAAAACGCGTATCCGGCTGACTTTCGCGACGAGATTATTTGCGTCACTACCTTTTTGCCAAACGTATTCTACTGTGGCTTCGTTGGCCGAACGTGCTTTGCGAACCATCTCCTGGAAAAGACGAGTTCCTTCAGGATCCTCATAACCCATGACATCCTTACCAACTAACTGTTTAGTAAAAGGATGCTGAACCAGAATTCCATCACGATTAAGTGTAAAAATGTACTCGCTGCCTTCGTATCGAATTCCGTCAAGGCTGGTGTAAGCTTTAGCTTTTGCTTCTTCCTCGGTCAAATTCCCATCCTGATATTGCTGGTGGTAATGACTGACCACACTGTGAGCAGTATCAAGAACGGAATCGAGCTTACGTTTTTCTTCCTTAACCAACAGGTTATTCAGTAAGAACATCATAAAGGCTACCATCAGGGCGGTTCCCAGAGCGGCGATACCCAACAATGATATAAGTCTCTGTGTGATACTTAACTGCTGTACGATTTTCATTAATATTCCTTATTCGACCGTCGGAAAGCTTTCGTAATAGGCTATCGGCAGCTTACAAAATCTTTACAGCAGAAAAGTAGCTTAATGGCACTTATTTTTCTAGGAATTGATCTTCCTCCCTTTAAGTACCAACGCAGATAAAGCTGGTAAGGTAAACACGGTAACTAATGCTGCACCGATTAAGCCAAACATCACAATAGCCCCAACGCCCCGATACAATTCCGTGCCGGCTCCGGGTATAAAAACCAGAGGTGCAATACCGCATAGCGTGGTTAAGGTTGTAATGGTTATGGGGCGAACGCGGGACAGCAAACCTTCCTGAACAGCTTCTTTAATTGAGTAGTTCTCTTTATCACGAAGATAAATAGCTCGCTCAACCACAAGAATAGGGTTGTTAATGACGGTCCCCATAAGAATAAGGAAGCCAAGCATGGTGATCATGTCGAAAGGCTGACTCAGCGGCTGTAGCCCCACCGCGGGTAAAAGCTGGCCAACACCGTTCATAAGAGCTAACCCGGCAATACCTGCACTGATGCCCATTGGTATGGTTGCCATGATCAGTAACGGATAACCCCAGTGCGCAAAAATTGCGACCATCAGCAGGTAAATAATGGCGATGGAAATGACATAGTTTTCACTTAGTGCGGCCTGGGTTTCTGCTAGTTGGTCAGCCGCTCCGGATAACTGAGTCGAAATATCAGCAGCTATAACACCTTGATCCCGTAAGTGCTTTAACACTTCTGAACGAACCATCTCAACACCGGACTCAAGCGCAACAGACTCTGGAGGTATTATATTTAAGGTTACCGTACGTCTACTGTCGACACGTCGCACTGTGCTGGTATCGACAATTTCGCGCACCTCGCTAATTGCATTTAATGCCACTGAGCGGCCGTTGACATTAAGTAATGGCAAGTCATCGAGCATTTCCGGCGTTACTTCCGTACCTTTGTCGCTATACAGGTACATATCAATTTTGTCGTCACCCTGGAAGTACTCACCAACAAAAGCCCCGTCAGTTAGCGCGGAAACGGCATAACCAAAACTGTCCGCATCCAGACCTAATTCACTCATCCGTTCCCAGTCAGGGCGAACCTCTAATAAAGGTTGGGCAAGAGTAAGAGAATTCGGGGTGGATTGAATTCTGGGATCATCGAAAACCTCTTGCGAGCGATCATAAATAGCCCGTGCTGCCGCATAAACTTCGTTGAGTTCTTGTCCGCCGACATCGACATTGATACTACGGGTTCCACCATCGTTACTGCTGATAATAGAACCTTTAGCTGCAAAGGCCCGCATGCCGGGGTAACGCTCGTAAACTTGAGTAATGACTTCCATTAGCTCATCAATCCGGCTTTTGTCGCGGGTTTCAGCAATAATGCGAATATTCGAAGGGGCGACACTTAAACTCATCGTTTTAAGCGCGGGAATAGTGACCCCTGCACGGGTAACTTCAGTATTTTCCGTGGTTAATGCCGGATCGAAAATATCACGTATTTCATCCCCAATCGAAGACATGGTTTGCAAGTTATAGCCGGGTGGGGCGCTCATAGTGGCAAAAGTTTTAGCTTCTTCCCCTTCAGGCAAATATTCCGCGGGTGGCATCAAAAGCCACCAAATTGCCCTACAGCAACAAAGGTCACTCCTACAGTGCTGAGTTTTGATTTTTTAGAGCGTAAAAGCCGACTACTGATAGCTTCAATTCGGTTGGTCAGTTTGTCTGTCACTTTGGTTTTAGCCTGCGCAGGAAAATAAGCGGCGAGTAAAGGCACTAAGGTCACAGAAACAAACATCGAAGCAATAATGGATGCCGAAATGGCAATAGCGATATCGGAGTACAATTGTCCGGCTTCCTGAACAATAAAGAGAATTGGCAGGAAAACCATGACGGTGGTCAGGGTAGAGGTGAGCACCGCGGTCCAGACTCGTTTCACACCTTCAATTGCCGCATCTTTAGGGTTCAGTCCTTTACGTCGTTCAAGTTCAATACTTTCTAACACCACAATGGTGTTGTCCAAAGTCATACCAATGGCAAATGCTATGCCAGCTAATGAAATGACGTTGATGGTTCTGTCCAGTAGCAACAGCCCCAGAAAACCAGCCAGAGTACAAATTGGAATACCGATAACCGCAATTAACGTCGCGCGGCCTGAACGCATCAAACCATACATAACCAGAGTTGCGAACAGAGCGCCTAACAGTAAGTTCACCAGTACATTCTGAACTGAACTTTCGACATAGCGAACATCATCGGAATTTAGCGTAATTTCCATACCGGCCGGGCGCAGCAATTCTTCGTTAATGCGCTCAACTTCGTCCAGCATCGCGTATTTTATATCAATGACATTAGAGCCCAGCTCACGCTGAACCTGAAGGCTCAGTACCTGCTGGCCTTTAAACCAGGACTCACTGTTCAGCTCAAAGTGATTAAAGTCGATATCAGCAACATCTTTTAATCTAACCAGACTGTCACCGGTTCTGCGGATAATGGTGTTTTCTATTTCTTCAAGCGAATCAAAACGACCAACCGTGCGCAGCAGGAATCGGCGTTTGCCTTGTTCCAGTTCTCCGGCCGAGGTATCGCGGTTACGTCCGCTTATTGCGGTTCTGACATCATCAACCGATATGTTGTATTGAATCAGTGCGTCTTTATCCATAAGGATACGAACTTGTCTTTGTGCACCGCCACTAACATTCACTTGCGAGACGCCAGCAACTGAAGACATTCTTGGACGAACGTTGTCTTCAATGTAATCGCGCATCATGATCATGTTGATGTTTTTAGGGTTATCCTCAATTGGGGCAACCCTAAAATACATAAACGCGTTACTGGAAAAAGAAGCGGAGAAAATACGAGGCTCATCTACATTTTCAGGGTAATCCGGTACCTGACTTAACGCATTGTTAACCAGGATTAATGTTTCGGTAACGTCAACTCCGAAAGGAAAGTCCAGTTCTATGCTTGCTTCGCCATTACTGGCACTGCTTTCCATACGTTGTAAGTTAGGGACAGTACGAAGAAACTCTTCCTGCTCAATCAGTATCTCTTTTTCAATGTCTTGCGGCGTGGCCCCTGGCCATTGAGTCTGTACAGAAATAGTTCTGACTTCTAAATCAGGGATCATTTGTACCGGAATGCGCATCGCTGCTGTTATACCCAGTAAACAAAGTATTAAAATGGCAACAATGGTGACATGTTTATGCTTTATTACGGCTTCAATCATAGTCGGCAGACTCCGTAAGCTTTAGTGCCTGACCATCAGTTAAAGCTTCATTACCACGTACTATGACCCTCTCGCCTTCACTTACACCGCTTTCCACCTCGACATAGCCATTGAAGCGTAAGCCGAGCTCAACGGACAGTTCCTTCGCTTGCCATTCACCATTTTCGTTCACCGCTATCCAGACAGAGGTTCTGCCATCACTGTAGCGAACAATCGCATCCTGAGGCACAGAGGCCTGAACCCGTCCGGTGTCTATCTCAAATGAGGCTTCTAATGGAATGCCAACAATCCAGTTATCAGGGTAATCACCCGTCAGCCGAACTTGAAAAGAGCGGTCATTTCCGTCAACAAAGGGCACAATACGACTTAAACGAGCATCAATAGTCGTCTCTTTGTAGCTGAGCGAAGCCTGAGTAGCAGAGTTTATAGAGGAGTAGTAAGACTGCGAAAGAAACACATCTGCATGCTGGTTCTTACTGCCTACTAATTGAAACACGACCTGTTCAGCACTTAACCATTCACCTAAATCCGCAGAGCGACTCGTAATAATACCGTCAAATGGTGCCGTAAGTTGATGATAGTTTTGATTAACTTCAGTTTCGTTTAGCATTGCCTTTGTTTCTGCCAGTTGCGCTCGTGCAACCTGAACCCGGGTACGGGAGCCTCTTAAGTCGCTAGCTGGAACAAAATCGGTCTCAGCTAATTCTTCCAGTTCGCTCAACTGCTGTCTTTCATCGGCAAGACTGGCCTGAGCGCTGTCTACCTGAGCCTGCAAAGACTCTATTGTCGAATTAATTTGACGCGAATCTAAACTGGCAAGTACGTCACCTTTGCTGACTTGGTCTCCAATATCCTTATTCAGGCTCAACAACTTTCCTTCAACAGCAAAACTGAGTTGCGAATTATTCAGAGCGGATAGGGTGGTGGGTACGTCAACGCTATTAATGACTGGCTGTTTTTTGGCTTTAACGTACTCAACCGGGGCCTGAGTGTCAACGGTAATCTAATTTTGACCCACTTAGCGGTAAAGTAAAATTGACCCACCCTTAGCGGTTTACTCATTAATCTGCTGATTCGTTACCGGTACTATTCCAGCCGCTTTTTTCCCTCGTAACCGATAGCTGTTTCCGGCAATCTGCACGATGTGTGCATGATGCAGTAACCGGTCGAGCAGTGCCGCTGTCAGCGTCTGGTCGTCAGCGAAGGCCGTTGACCATTGTGAGAACGGTAAGTTACTGGTAACAATAACGCTGCCGTGCTCATAACGCTTGGCTATGACGTTAAAGAACAGATTCGCTTCTTCACGTCCGAAGGGTAAATAACCGATTTCATCGATGA